>NZ_VJNO01000135.1 GCF_007096885.1 Streptomyces sp. 130
GCCAGCTCGGCGAACCAGGCCTCGGCCAGCTCCTCGACCCGGTCCCGGGACAGGATCTCGCCCGCCCAGGACCACACCGCCCGCAGCACCGGGCCGCCCTCACCGCCCTCCTCGATCAGCGAGTTCACCTCGACCACGTGCGCCAACGGCATCGCGTCGTCGGCACCGCTGCGCAGCCCGAGTCCGCCGCTGTGCTCATCGGTGGTGAAGCGGCCGAGGTAGTTGAAGCCGATCTGCGGTTCCGGCCCGGCCAGGTCGGGGGCGGTCTCCTGATTCAGATAACGCAGCAGGCCATAACCCAGACCCTTGTCCGGGACCCGGCGCAGCTGCTCCTTCACCCGCCGCACCGA
>NZ_VJNO01000136.1 GCF_007096885.1 Streptomyces sp. 130
TGCCCCGCTGATGGCTGAAGTAGAGGAACATGTCCGGCGTCGTCATCACCGTCACGCCGCCCACCAGCGCCATCGAGGACTCGTCGGACCGCAGCGACTGTGCCGCGAGGTGCAGCGCCACGAGTGACGACGAGCAGGCCGTGTCAACCGTCAGGGAAGGCCCTTCGAGGCCGAGGGTGTAGGAAACGCGTCCCGAGACGAGGCTGCCGCCGGTCGTTGCCGCGGCCTCGGTGCCCAGGGCGTAGTCGTGGTACATGACGCCGGCGAAGACACCGGTACGGCTGCCCTTCAGGGAGAGGGGATCGATCCCCGCACTCTCCACCGCCTCCCAGGACGCCTCCAGCAACAA
>NZ_VJNO01000137.1 GCF_007096885.1 Streptomyces sp. 130
CGGGCTCTTCCGGAGCCGGTGTTCTCGGTGGGGGAGCCGGGGCGTGCGCCCCGGACGCCGGCCGAGGAGACGCTGAGCGGGTTGTTCGCCGAGGTTCTGGGCTTGGACTCGGTGGGTGTGGACGAGTCGTTCTTCGACCTCGGCGGCGATTCGATCGTTGCGATTCAGCTGGTCGCGCGGGCGCGGGCGGCGGGGCTGGTGTTCTCGGCGCGGGACGTGTTCCGCCGCCGCACGGTCGAAGCTCTCGCGGCGGTCGCCACTTCCGTGCTCACCCACGATGCCGGTGCGGCTGATGACGAACCGACCGGTGAAGTGCCTGCGACGCCGGTGATGGCGTTGTTCGGCGG
>NZ_VJNO01000138.1 GCF_007096885.1 Streptomyces sp. 130
CGGGCTCTTCCGGAGCCGGTGTTCTCGGTGGGGGAGCCGGGGCGTGCGCCCCGGACGCCGGCCGAGGAGACGCTGAGTGGTTTGTTCGCCGAGGTTCTGGGCTTGGACTCGGTGGGTGTGGACGAGTCGTTCTTCGACCTCGGTGGCGATTCGATCGTTGCGATTCAGCTGGTCGCGCGGGCGCGGGCGGCGGGGCTGGTGTTCTCGGCGCGGGATGTGTTCCGCCGCCGCACGGTCCAAGCCCTCGCGGCGGTCGCCACTTCCGTGCTTACCCACGATGCCGGTGCGGCTGATGACGAACCGACCGGTGAAGTGCCTGCGACGCCGGTGATGGCGTTGTTCGGCGG
>NZ_VJNO01000139.1 GCF_007096885.1 Streptomyces sp. 130
TGGAGGAGGATCTGCTCGGTCCCCGGGCCGGGGAGGCGATGTGGACCAGCAGTGGTGAGGCGCTTTCGCCCGCCACGGCACGCCGTTTCCTGCAGGCATTTCCCGACGCGCGGCTCCTGAATTCGTACGGTTTCTCCGAGGCCAGCGCCGACAGCGTCTGGACCCGTATCAGTGCCGGCGACTTGGAACACGGCGCTCTCCCCATCGGACGGCCATTGCCGAATACGCAGGTCTATGTGCTGGATTCGTTGTTGCGTGTGGTTCCGCCGGGTGTTGTGGGTGAGCTTTATGTGGCGGGTGTGGGTTTGGCGCGTGGGTATCTGGGTCGT
>NZ_VJNO01000140.1 GCF_007096885.1 Streptomyces sp. 130
TGGAGGAGGATCTGCTCGGTCCCCGGGCCGGGGAGGCGATGTGGACCAGCAGTGGTGAGGCTCTTTCGCCCGCCACGGCACGCCGTTTCCTGCAGGCGTTTCCCGACGCGCGGCTCCTGAATTCGTACGGCTTCTCCGAGGCCAGCGCCGACAGCGTCTGGACGCGGATCGATCTTGAGGACACCCGCTCCGGGGCTGTTCCGATCGGACGTCCCGTCGGTAACACGCGGGTGTATGTGCTGGATTCGTTGCTGCGTGTGGTTCCGCCGGGTGTTGTGGGTGAGCTTTATGTGGCGGGTGTGGGTTTGGCGCGTGGGTATCTGGGTCGT
>NZ_VJNO01000017.1 GCF_007096885.1 Streptomyces sp. 130
CGGCCTCCCGGCCTCCCGGCCTCCCGGCCTCCCGGCCTCCCGGCCTCCCGGCCTCCCGGCCTCCCGGCCGCCCGGCCGCCCGGCCGCCCGGCCCCCCGCCCCCCGGGGTGCCGGGCCCCGGCCTCCCGGCCCGGGGCCCCGCCCCCGGGGCGCGTCCTCGCGCTCCCGGGGGGCCGGGCCCCCGGGCCGCGCCCCCGGCCTCCCGGCCCGCGGCCTCCGGGGCGCCCGGCCTCCCGGCCCCCGGGGTGGCGGGCCCCGGGGCGCCCGGCCTTCGGGGTGCCGGCCCCCGGCCCCCGGCCTCCCGGCCCCGGCCCCCGCCCCCGGCCTCCCGCCCCCGGCCCCCCCAGCCCCCGCCCCCTCAATACGCCACCCCCACGCCCTGCTTCACCGTCGCCGGGTCGTTGGTCAGTGCCAGCATCGCGTGGGCCACGTCGGCGCGGGAGATGGTCCGGCCGCTGCGCGGGTTGCCGGCGATCACCGTCCGGTAGGCGCCCGTCAGGGGGCCGTTCGTCAGCTTGGGCGGCCGCACCGACGTCCAGTCCGTGGCCGAGGCCGCCAGCGCCGCCTCCATCGCCGTGAGATCCGCGTACACCTCCTTGAGGACCGCGCCGAGCATCGAGAGCACCATCCGGTCGAGCAGCGGCTCGCCGGCGGGCGCGGGGGCGACCGGGGCGGCGCTGACCACCAGCAGGCGCCGGGTGCCCTCCGCCTCCATGGCGGTCAGCACGGCGCGGGTCAGCCGCTCGGCGACGCCGTCGGCCTTGCGGCCCCTGGAGCCGAGGCCGGAGAGGACCGCGTCCCGCCCCGCCACCGCCTCCCGCAGCGCCTCCGGGTCGTCCACCCGGGCGGCGGTGTGCACCGTGACGTCCGAGAGCGGGACCGCGAGCCGGGCGGGGTCGCGGACCACCGCCGTCACCTCGTGCCCCGCCGCCACCGCCTGGCGGACGATCTCCTGTCCGATACCGCCGGTGGCACCGAAAACCGTGAGCTTCATGGCGCACCCCTTCGAGGTGGGTAAGTATTCACTCACCCCTAGAGTGGGTGGGTAACCACTCACCCGTCAAGCCTTATCGGAGGGCCCATGGAGCAGAAGCCGGCCCGCGTCCGCCTCGTCGACGCCGCCCACCAGCTCATGCTCACCAAGGGCCTGGCCCGGACCACCACGAAGGAGATCGCCAGGGCCGCCGGCTGCTCAGAGGCCGCGCTCTACAAGCACTTCCTCAGCAAGGAGGAGCTGTTCGTGGTGGTCCTCCAGGAACGGCTGCCCAGGGTCGACCTGCGTGAGCTCTTCGCCGACCCGGGCGCGGGGGAGCGGTCGGTCGAGGAGAACCTCACAGGCATCGCCCGCCAGGCCGCCCTGTTCTACGAGCAGAGCTTCCCGATCGCCGCCTCCCTGTACGCCGAACCGAGGCTCAAGGAGCGCCACGACGCGGCCATGCGCGAGCTCGGCACCGGCCCCCACCTGCCCATTCGCGGCGTCGACAGCTATCTGCGGGCCGAACAGGCCGCCGGCCGCGTCCGGCCCGACGCCGACACCTACGCGGCCGCCTCCCTGCTCCTCGGCGCCTGCGCCCAGCGCGCGTTCGCCTACGACGCCACGGAGACCGGCGAGCCGCCCCAGCCGCTGGACGCCTTCGCGGCGTCCCTGGCCCGCACCCTCCTCAACGGCCTCGCGGGCTGAGGCCGAAGCTCAGGCAACCGGCCCGGCCAGCCACGCGTCGACCTTCGCCAGCAGCTCCGCCCGCACCGGCTCGGGCGCCGTGGAACCGCGCACCGACTGGCGGGCCAGCTCGGCCAGCTCCTCGTCGCTGAACGCGTGGTGGCGCCGGACCAGCTCGTACTGCGCGGCCAGCCGGGAACCGAAGAGCAGCGGGTCGTCCGCGCCGAGGGCCATCGGCACGCCGGCGTCGAAGAGGGTGCGCAGGGGGACGTCGGCGGGCTTCTCGTAGACGCCGAGGGCCACGTTGGACGCGGGGCACACCTCGCAGGTCACCCCCGCCTCCGCGAGCCGGCGCAGCAGCCGGGGGTCCTCGGCGGCGCGCACCCCGTGCCCCACCCGGGCCGCGTCGAGGTCGTCCAGGCAGTCCCGGACGCTGGACGGGCCCGACAGCTCGCCGCCGTGCGGAGCGGCCAGCAGACCGCCTTCCCGGGCGATGGCGAACGCCCGGTCGAAGTCCCGGGCCATCCCGCGCCGTTCGTCGTTGGAGAGGCCGAAGCCGACGACGCCCCGGTCCGCGTACCGCACGGCGAGCCGCGCGAGGGTGCGGGCGTCCAGCGGGTGCTTCATCCGGTTCGCCGCGATGACCACCCGGATCGGCAGCCCGGTCTCGCGCGAGGCGGCGTCCACCGCGTCCAGGATGATCTCGATCGCCGGGATCAGCCCGCCGAGCAGGGGCGCGTACGAGGTGGGGTCGACCTGGATCTCCAGCCAGCCGGACCCGTCCGCCACGTCCTCCTGGGCGGCCTCGCGCACCAGGCGCTGGATGTCCTCGGGGGCCCGCAGGCAGGACCGGGCGATGTCGTACAGCCGCTGGAAGCGGAACCAGCCCCGTTCGTCCGTGGCGCGCAGCTTGGGCGGCTCGCCGCCGGTCAGGGCCTCGGGCAGCCGCACCCCGTACTTGTCGGCGAGCTCCAGCAGCGTCGTGGGCCGCATCGACCCGGTGAAGTGCAGGTGCAGGTGGGCCTTGGGCAGCAGCCGTACATCACGTTCCATTGCAAGATCCTGCCGCACGGAGGGGGCGGCGCGGTAGCCGCTTTCTCCATCGGGTGCCCCCTCGAACGCGAAAGCGACCCCCGGTCCGGACATCGGGGGTCGCTTTTACGGGAAGGGGTGGCGCTTACGCCTTCGCCTCGCCCAGCAGCTTCTGGAGCCGCGAGACGCCCTCGACGAGGTCGTCGTCGCCCAGCGCGTACGACAGGCGCAGGTAGCCCGGCGTGCCGAAGGCCTCGCCCGGGACGACCGCCACCTCGGCCTCGTCCAGGATCAGCGCGGCCAGCTCCACCGAGGTCTGCGGGCGCTTGCCGCGGATCTCCCTGCCGAGCAGCTCCTTGACCGACGGGTACGCGTAGAACGCGCCCTCGGGCTCCGGGCAGAACACGCCGTCGATGTCGTTGAGCATCCGCACGATGGTCTTCCGGCGCCGGTCGAAGGCGGTGCGCATCTCGGCGACCGCGTCCAGGTCCCCGGAGACGGCGGCCAGGGCGGCGGCCTGCGAGACGTTGGCGACGTTGGACGTGGCGTGCGACTGGAGGTTGGTCGCGGCCTTCACGACGTCCTTGGGGCCGACGATCCACCCGACGCGCCAGCCGGTCATCGCGTACGTCTTGGCGACGCCGTTGACCACGATGCACTTGTCGCGCAGCTCGGGCACGACCGCCGGCATCGAGGTGAACTTCGCGTCCCCGTAGACCAGGTGCTCGTAGATCTCGTCGGTCAGCACCCAGAGGCCGTGCTCGACGGCCCAGCGGCCGATCGCCTCGGTGTCCGCCTCGCTGTAGACCGCGCCGGTCGGGTTCGACGGGGAGACGAAGAGGACGACCTTCGTACGCTCGGTACGGGCCGCCTCCAGCTGCTCCACGGAGACCCGGTAACCGGTGGTCTCGTCGGCCACGACCTCCACCGGGACACCGCCGGCCAGCCGGATCGACTCGGGGTAGGTGGTCCAGTACGGGGCCGGGACGATGACCTCGTCGCCCGGGTCGAGGATCGCGGCGAACGCCTCGTAGATCGCCTGCTTGCCGCCGTTGGTCACCAGGATCTGGGAGGCGTCGACCTCGTAACCGGAGTCGCGCAGCGTCTTCTCCGCGATGGCGGCCTTGAGCTCGGGGAGCCCGCCCGCCGGGGTGTAGCGGTGGTACTTCGGGGTACGGCACGCCTCGACGGCGGCGTCCACGATGTAGCCGGGCGTCGGGAAGTCGGGCTCGCCGGCACCGAAGCCGATCACCGGGCGGCCGGCGGCCTTGAGGGCCTTGGCCTTGGCGTCGACGGCGAGGGTGGCGGACTCGGAGATGGCACCGATGCGGGCGGAGACCCGGCTCTCGGACGGAGAAGTAGCAGCGCTCATGACCCCCATGCTCCCAGACCGTTTTCCGCGTCGGCACAGGGGTTTCAGGGACCGGACAGCACTCGGACAGCATGCGGACACGAAGCGACCAGGAGCGATCAGCAGCTTTCTGTTCGACGCCGGGCCTCTGAGCACGTACACTCTCCTGTCGTTGGCCTTCACCAGCCGCACCGTTCCTGCACTCGGATCATCCGGGGACATGCGGTAGGTTGGTGGAATCCACAAAGGGTCGTAGCTCAATTGGTAGAGCACTGGTCTCCAAAACCAGCGGTTGGGGGTTCAAGTCCCTCCGGCCCTGCTACACACTCCTTCGCCAGGATGTGTGCGCATGTACGTACTTCAATGCACCGCCGTGCGGCTCCACCGGGCGCGGCACGGCCACGACCCGGAATCAGGTGAGAAGCGTGACGGACGCCGTGGGCTCCATCGACAAGCCTGATGCCGAGGACGAGGCACCCGAGTCGAAGAAGAAGTCCCGGAAGGGCGGCAAGCGCGGCAAGAAGGGCCCTCTGGGCCGTCTCGCGCTTTTCTACCGCCAGATCGTCGCGGAGCTCCGCAAGGTCGTCTGGCCGACGCGCAACCAGCTGACGACGTACACCAGTGTGGTGATCGCGTTCGTCGTCGTCATGATCGGCCTCGTAACCGTGATTGACTTCGGTTTCGCGCGGGTCGTCAAGTCCGTCTTCGGCTGATCCACGCGAAGGGCGCCTGATGGGCGCCCCTTTCGCATGTTCCACCCATATGTATCCAGGAAGAAGCCACCGTGTCTGACCCGAACCTGAACGACGCCGTCGAGCCGACGGCGGGCGCCTTCGAGTCCGCCGAGGACGAGCTCGACATCGTCGAGGCGGCGGACGCCGAGGAGTCGGACCAGGCCGAAGCCGCCGACGCCGGCGAGGAGGCGTTCGAGGACGCCGCCGAGGAGACCGCGGAGACCGCGGACGCGGCCGACGAGGAGGAGGCCGAGCCGGCCGAGCCCGTCGACCCCGTCACGGCCCTGCGCGAGGAGCTCCGCGGGCTGCCGGGCGAGTGGTACGTCATCCACACGTACGCCGGTTACGAGAAGCGTGTGAAGGCCAACCTGGAGCAGCGCGCCGTCTCGCTGAACGTGGAGGAGTTCATCTATCAGGCCGAGGTGCCTGAGGAGGAAATCGTCCAGATCAAGAACGGCGAGCGCAAGAACGTCCGTCAGAACAAGCTCCCGGGTTACGTCCTGGTGCGCATGGACCTGACGAACGAGTCCTGGGGCGTCGTCCGCAACACCCCCGGCGTCACCGGCTTCGTGGGCAACGCCTACGACCCGTACCCGCTGACGCTGGACGAGATCGTCAAGATGCTCGCTCCGGAGGCCGAGGAGAAGGCCGCCCGCGAGGCCGCCGAGGCCGAGGGCAAGCCGGCTCCGGCCCGTAAGGTCGAGGTCCAGGTGCTGGACTTCGAGGTCGGCGACTCGGTCACCGTCACCGACGGCCCGTTCGCGACGCTGCAGGCGACGATCAACGAGATCAACGCCGACTCGAAGAAGGTCAAGGGCCTGGTCGAGATCTTCGGGCGCGAGACCCCGGTCGAGCTGAGCTTCGACCAGATCCAGAAGAACTGAGCTTTCCGCCCGCTTCTGGACACATGCCTACCGAGCAGGTCAGACAGGCTCTCGCAGCCGGTCTGACCTGCTTGGTTTTTGGACGCACGGCTATACCCGTTATCGTTGTGCGGTATGCCTGCATCCGGATGACCGGATGACGGCGAAAACTCTCACTAGGACCCGGAGAGAGCACATGCCTCCCAAGAAGAAGAAGGTCACGGGGCTTATCAAGCTCCAGATCAACGCCGGTGCGGCCAACCCGGCCCCGCCGGTCGGCCCCGCGCTGGGTCAGCACGGCGTCAACATCATGGAGTTCTGCAAGGCCTACAACGCCGCGACCGAGTCGCAGCGTGGCATGGTCGTGCCGGTGGAGATCACGGTCTACGAGGACCGCTCCTTCACCTTCATCACCAAGACTCCGCCGGCCGCCAAGCTGATCCTCAAGGCCGCGGGTGTGGAGAAGGGCTCCGGCGAGCCGCACAAGACCAAGGTCGCCAAGCTGACGGCCGCCCAGGTCCGCGAGATCGCCACGACGAAGCTCCCCGACCTGAACGCCAACGACCTCGACGCCGCGTCGAAGATCATCGAGGGCACCGCCCGTTCCATGGGCATCACGGTCGAAGGCTGATTCAGCCCCACTCCCTCAGTGGTAGGACCGGCGCTGGTCCGCACCACGACTCCACACTCTGAAAAACATCAGGAGTAGAAGTGAAGCGCAGCAAGAACCTCCGCGCTGCGGACGCCAAGGTCGACCGGGAGCGCCTGTACGCCCCGCTCGAGGCCGTCCGTCTCGCCAAGGACACCGCCACCACGAAGTTCGACGGCACCGTCGAGGTCGCCTTCCGCCTGGGTGTTGACCCGCGCAAGGCCGACCAGATGGTCCGCGGCACCGTGAACCTCCCGCACGGCACCGGCAAGACCGCCCGGGTCCTGGTCTTCGCGACCGGTGACCGTGCTGCGGCCGCGGAAGCCGCCGGCGCCGACATCGTCGGCTCCGACGAGCTCATCGACGAGGTGGCGAAGGGCCGTCTGGACTTCGACGCCGTCGTCGCGACCCCGGACCTCATGGGCAAGGTCGGCCGCCTCGGCCGCGTGCTCGGTCCGCGTGGTCTGATGCCGAACCCGAAGACCGGTACGGTCACCCCCGATGTCGCGAAGGCTGTCAACGACATCAAGGGCGGCAAGATCGAGTTCCGCGTCGACAAGCACTCGAACCTGCACTTCATCATCGGCAAGGTGTCCTTCGACGACACCAAGCTGGTGGAGAACTACGCAGCGGCGCTGGAGGAGGTCCTCCGTCTGAAGCCGTCCGCGGCGAAGGGGCGCTACATCAAGAAGGCCGCCCTGGCGACCACGATGGGCCCCGGCATCCCGCTGGACCCCAACCGCACCCGTAACCTCCTCGTCGAGGAGGACCCGGCCGCCGTCTGAGCCTCCGCGCTCGTACGACCGCCGCGTCACGTGTGACATGGACGGGCCCCGCAACCTTTCGAGGTGCGGGGCTCGTCCTCATTCGTACGTGGACATGACTGTCGGAGCCCTGCGTTAGCGTGGGTGACCGAGAGTCGAATGAGGGGCGGAATCGAAGATGAAGACCCATACCGTGAGGCGCCTGGGCCTGTCCGTCGCCGTGGTGGCGGCGCTGACCTCGGTCGCGGCCTGTGGCGGATCGGACGACGGGGGCAAGGGCGGGACCGAGAAGGAGAGCCGCGGCAGCTCCGTGGTGAAGGTCGACCCGATCGCCGCGCTGGTCGCCGTGCAGAAGAAGACCGGCCAGGCGCAGTCGGCCCGGGTCGAGGGGGAGACCACCATGGGCAGCACGATGTCCATGAAGCAGACGGGCGTCATGGACTGGTCCGACGGGATCACCGGCACCATGAAGATCACGTACACCGGCGGCACCATGGCCGACACCCTGAAGCAGGCCGGCGGCAGCGGCACGATGGAGGCCCGCTACTTCAAGGACGGGTACGCGGCCGACATGGGCGAGGCCCTGGCCCAGCAGACCGGCGGCAAGCGCTGGATCAACTACAGCTATGACGACCTCGCCGAGATGGCCGGAGCCTCGGGCGAGGTGATGAAGGACCAGATGCAGAACAGCACCCCCCAGCAGGGGGTGAAGTCGCTGCTGGCCTCCGGTGACGTCAAGAAGGTCGGCCAGGAGGACGTCCGCGGCGTCAGCACCACGCACTACTCGGGCACGGTCGACGTCGCCGAGCTGACCGCCAAGAGCGGCAATCTCGACGCCGACGAGGTCGCCGCCCTCAAGAAGCAGCTGGCCGACGCCGGGATCACCACGGAGACCATCGACATCTGGGTCGACGAGAACGACCTGCTGGTGAAGAAGACCGAGCGCGGTGAGATGAAGACCGGCGAGCTGAACTCCACGGTGTTCTACAGCGACTACGGCACGAAGGTCTCGGTCGAGCGCCCGCCGGCCGCCGAGACCGTCGACTTCGCCGAGATGCTGGAGCAGCAGCAGGGGGCCGCCTCCTGACCCGGTTCCGGCGAGTTCAAACCTCCCGGCACCACCCGAAGCGGGACGGATTTGCCCGGCGCGACCCCAGTCGCGTACTCTTCTGCAGAAGCCAAAGACCGCTGGTCGTTGTCCTGAACCGTGAGGTTCGGGCAACCGAAGGCTCCGTTGATGCGGACGACCTGCGCAGGTGACTGTGGAGAGCTCCCGGATTCCGTCCGGTCGAGCTACGCCCTGGCGCCCGCGCCGGGGCGTTTCGTCTTTCCGGTCCCTTTCGAGCGGTCCTCATCACCCGGAAGGAGGCCGACGCTATGGCAAGGCCCGACAAGGCTGCTGCGGTAGCCGAGCTCGCGGACCAGTTCCGCAGCTCGAACGCCGCCGTGCTGACCGAGTACCGGGGTCTCACCGTGGCACAGCTCAAGCAGCTGCGCCGTTCGCTCGGTGAGAACGCCCAGTACGCCGTGGTGAAGAACACGCTGACCAAGATTGCGGCCAACGAGGCCGGGATCGACACGCTGGACGACCTGTTCGCAGGTCCGACGGCGGTTGCCTTCGTCACCGGTGACCCGGTGGAGTCGGCGAAGGGTCTTCGTGACTTCGCCAAGGACAACCCGAACCTGATCATCAAGGGCGGTGTCCTTGACGGCAAGGCGCTGTCCGCCGATGACATCAAGCAGCTCGCGGACCTCGAGTCCCGCGAGGTTCTGCTCGCCAAGCTGGCCGGTGCCATGAAGGGCAAGCAGACTCAGGCTGCGCAGCTCTTCCAGGCGCTGCCGTCGAAGTTCGTCCGCACCGCGGAAGCGCTTCGCGTCAAGCTGGAGGAGCAGGGCGGTGCCGGTACGCCGGCTCCCGCCGAGGCCGCCGAGTAATCACGCTCAGCGGTCCAGCGGGCACCGTGTACGCCCGCCGACACATACATCCGGCACCTGCCGAATAGTGGAAGGACGCCTGTCATGGCGAAGCTGTCCCAGGAAGACCTGCTCGCTCAGTTCGAGGAGCTCACCCTCATCGAGCTCGCCGAGTTCGTGAAGGCCTTCGAGGAGAAGTTCGACGTCACCGCCGCCGCGGCCGTCGCCGTCGCGGGCCCGGTCCAGGGTGGCCCGGCCGCCCCGGCCGAGGACGAGAAGGACGAGTTCGACGTCATCCTCACCGCCGCCGGCGACAAGAAGATCCAGGTCATCAAGGTCGTGCGCGAGCTGACCTCCCTGGGTCTGAAGGAGGCCAAGGACCTCGTGGACGGCGCCCCGAAGCCCGTCCTCGAGAAGGTCGCCAAGGACGCCGCGGACAAGGCCGCCGAGGCCCTCAAGGGCGCCGGCGCCTCCGTCGAGGTCAAGTGACCCAGGGAGTCGTCTGACTCCTCAGGACCCCCGTGCCGCGAGGCGCGGAGTCACATCGCGAAAGGCGATCACCCGTTCGGGTGGTCGCCTTTCGGCGTACCGGAGGCGGGTGTCTTGCCCTTCCCGCGTTGACGAGTATGGTGATCTTCGCCGTGCGCCTCTCGTGGGGCGTGCGGGCGGTGGTCCGCGGGGCCCGAGGGCGGACGAGGCCGAGGGGGCCCTTGACGAACCGCACGCGGCGCGCAATTCTCAAGGCGCGTCGCCGAATCGATCCGAATCCGAGGCATGGATCGACGGCGGAGCGGGCAGTAAAGAAGGGCGCACCTCGCGCAGGGCTGGACAAGGTGTTGAGAAGAGCTGTTGAGAGCAACGTGGGTCTCTGATAACCCCGACTGGACATCAGTGTGGCACTTGGCTACACTGACCCTTTGCGCTGCCTGTTAGCTGCTCCCTGCCCGTCACCAGGGGCATACCCATCTTGAGCATCGTGGACCGAGCATCCCTGACCTGGGATTTTCTGCCCTCATGTCCAATTTGGGACCGGTACGCGCGTAGTGAGTCCGAGCCCTCGGAAGGACCCCCTCTTGGCCGCCTCGCGCAACGCCTCGACCGCGAATACGAACAACGGCGCCAGCACCGCCCCGCTGCGCATCTCTTTTGCAAAGATCAAGGAGCCCCTCGAGGTTCCGAACCTCCTCGCGCTGCAGACCGAGAGCTTTGACTGGCTCCTCGGCAACGCCGCCTGGAAGGCTCGCGTCGAGGCTGCTCTGGACAGTGGACAAGACGTCCCCACCAAGTCCGGCCTTGAGGAGATCTTCGAGGAGATCTCCCCGATCGAGGACTTCTCCGGGTCGATGTCGCTCACTTTCCGCGACCACCGCTTCGAGCCCCCGAAGAACTCGATCGACGAGTGCAAGGAGCGCGACTTCACGTACGCCGCCCCGCTCTTCGTCACGGCCGAGTTCACCAACAACGAGACCGGCGAGATCAAGTCCCAGACGGTCTTCATGGGCGACTTCCCGCTCATGACCAACAAGGGCACCTTCGTCATCAACGGCACCGAGCGTGTCGTGGTGTCGCAGCTGGTCCGCTCGCCGGGTGTCTACTTCGACTCGTCGATCGACAAGACGTCCGACAAGGACATCTTCTCCGCCAAGATCATCCCCTCCCGGGGTGCCTGGCTGGAGATGGAGATCGACAAGCGCGACATGGTCGGTGTCCGCATCGACCGCAAGCGCAAGCAGTCGGTCACCGTCCTCCTCAAGGCGCTCGGCTGGACCACCGAGCAGATCCTCGAGGAGTTCGGCGAGTACGAGTCCATGCGCGCCACCCTGGAGAAGGACCACACCCAGGGCCAGGACGACGCGCTGCTCGACATCTACCGCAAGCTCCGCCCGGGCGAGCCGCCCACCCGCGAGGCCGCTCAGACGCTGCTCGAGAACCTCTACTTCAACCCGAAGCGCTACGACCTCGCGAAGGTCGGCCGCTACAAGGTGAACAAGAAGCTCGGCGCGGACGAGCCGCTGGACGCCGGCGTGCTCACCACCGACGACGTCATCGCGACCATCAAGTACCTGGTCAAGCTGCACGCCGGTGAGACCGAGACGGTCGGCGAGTCCGGTCGTACGATCGTCGTCGAGACCGACGACATCGACCACTTCGGCAACCGCCGCCTGCGCAACGTCGGCGAGCTCATCCAGAACCAGGTCCGTACGGGTCTCGCCCGTATGGAGCGCGTCGTGCGCGAGCGCATGACCACCCAGGACGTCGAGGCGATCACGCCGCAGACCCTGATCAACATCCGGCCGGTCGTCGCCTCCATCAAGGAGTTCTTCGGCACCAGCCAGCTGTCGCAGTTCATGGACCAGAACAACCCGCTGTCGGGTCTCACCCACAAGCGCCGTCTGTCGGCGCTCGGCCCGGGTGGTCTCTCCCGTGAGCGGGCCGGCTTCGAGGTCCGAGACGTGCACCCGTCCCACTACGGACGCATGTGCCCGATCGAGACCCCCGAAGGCCCGAACATCGGTCTGATCGGTTCGCTCGCCTCGTACGGCCGCGTCAACGCGTTCGGCTTCATCGAGACGCCGTACCGCAAGGTCGTCGACGGTCAGGTCACCGACGAGGTCGACTACATCACCGCCGACGAGGAAGACCGTTTCGTCATCGCCCAGGCGAACGCGGTGCTCTCCGACGACCTGCGCTTCACCGAGGCCCGCGTCCTGGTCCGCCGCCGCGGCGGCGAGGTCGACTACGTCCCGAGCGACGAGGTCGACTACATGGACGTCTCGCCGCGCCAGATGGTGTCCGTCGCGACCGCGATGATCCCCTTCCTGGAGCACGACGACGCCAACCGCGCCCTCATGGGCGCGAACATGATGCGCCAGGCCGTTCCGCTCATCAAGAGCGAGGCGCCGCTCGTCGGCACCGGCATGGAGTACCGCTGCGCCACCGACGCCGGTGACGTGCTGAAGGCCGAGAAGGACGGTGTGGTCCAGGAGGTCTCCGCGGACTACATCACCGTCACGAACGACGACGGTACGTACACCACGTACCGCATCGCCAAGTTCATGCGCTCCAACCAGGGCACCTCGGTCAACCAGAAGGTCGTCGTCTCCGAGGGCGACCGCGTCATCGAGGGCCAGGTCCTCGCCGACGGCCCGGCCACCGAGAACGGTGAGATGGCGCTCGGCAAGAACCTGCTCGTGGCGTTCATGCCGTGGGAGGGCCACAACTACGAGGACGCGATCATCCTGTCGCAGCGCCTCGTGCAGGACGACGTCCTCTCCTCGATCCACATCGAGGAGCACGAGGTCGACGCCCGTGACACCAAGCTCGGCCCCGAGGAGATCACCCGGGACATCCCGAACGTCTCCGAGGAGGTCCTCGCCGACCTGGACGAGCGCGGCATCATCCGCATCGGTGCCGAGGTCGTCGCCGGCGACATCCTCGTCGGCAAGGTCACGCCCAAGGGTGAGACCGAGCTGACCCCCGAGGAGCGACTGCTCCGCGCGATCTTCGGTGAGAAGGCGCGCGAGGTCCGCGACACCTCGCTGAAGGTGCCGCACGGCGAGATCGGCAAGGTCATCGGCGTCCGCGTCTTCGACCGCGAGGAGGGCGACGAGCTGCCGCCGGGCGTGAACCAGCTGGTCCGCGTCTACGTCGCGCAGAAGCGCAAGATCACCGACGGTGACAAGCTCGCCGGCCGTCACGGCAACAAGGGCGTCATCTCGAAGATCCTGCCGATCGAGGACATGCCGTTCCTGGAGGACGGCACCCCGGTCGACATCATCCTCAACCCGCTGGGCGTCCCGTCCCGAATGAACCCGGGACAGGTCCTGGAGATCCACCTCGGCTGGCTCGCCAGCCGCGGCTGGGACGTCTCCGGCCTCGGTGACGAGTGGGCCAAGCGCCTGCAGGCCATCGGCGCCGACCAGGTCGCCCCCGGCACCAACGTCGCCACGCCCGTCTTCGACGGCGCGCGCGAGGACGAGATCTCCGGTCTCTTCGAGGCCACGATCCCGAACCGCGACGGCATGCGTCTGGTGCAGCCCTCCGGCAAGGCCAAGCTGTTCGACGGCCGCTCCGGCGAGCCGTTCCCGGACCCGGTCTCGGTCGGCTACATGTACATCCTCAAGCTGCACCACCTGGTCGACGACAAGCTCCACGCCCGCTCGACCGGCCCGTACTCCATGATCACGCAGCAGCCGCTGGGTGGTAAGGCGCAGTTCGGTGGGCAGCGATTCGGTGAGATGGAGGTGTGGGCCCTTGAGGCTTACGGCGCCGCTTACGCCCTCCAGGAACTGCTGACGATCAAGTCCGACGACGTCACCGGCCGCGTGAAGGTCTACGAGGCGATCGTCAAGGGCGAGAACATCCCCGAGCCTGGCATTCCCGAGTCCTTCAAGGTGCTCATCAAGGAAATGCAGTCGCTCTGCCTCAACGTGGAGGTGCTGTCCTCGGACGGCATGTCCATCGAGATGCGCGACACGGACGAGGACGTCTTCCGCGCGGCGGAGGAGCTCGGTATCGACCTGTCCCGGCGCGAGCCGAGCAGCGTCGAAGAGGTCTGACGGGTTGGCCGGCCGGATCTCCGTGATCCGGCCGGCTCTCCCCGGACCCGTTCAGACCATTGCTGAAGTGCCCCGATTCACTCGCGTGACGCGAGGGGGCTCGAACCCCCGAAAGAGGGATTGACGACAAGTGCTCGACGTCAACTTCTTCGACGAGCTGCGGATCGGCCTTGCCACCGCGGACGACATCCGGACCTGGTCCCACGGCGAGGTCAAGAAGCCGGAGACCATCAACTACCGCACCCTCAAGCCCGAAAAGGACGGACTCTTCTGCGAGAAGATCTTCGGTCCGACCCGGGACTGGGAGTGCTACTGCGGCAAGTACAAGCGTGTCCGCTTCAAGGGCATCATCTGTGAGCGCTGTGGCGTCGAGGTCACGCGCGCCAAGGTGCGCCGCGAGCGCATGGGCCACATCGAGCTCGCCGCTCCCGTCACCCACATCTGGTACTTCAAGGGCGTCCCGTCGCGCCTGGGCTACCTGCTGGACCTCGCGCCGAAGGACCTCGAGAAGGTCATCTACTTCGCCGCGTACATGATCACGTTCGTGGACGAGGAGCGCCGCACCCGCGACCTCCCCTCCCTGGAGGCCCACGTCTCCGTCGAGCGCCAGCAGATCGAGAACCGCCGCGACTCCGACCTGGAGAACCGCGCCAAGAAGCTCGAGTCCGACCTGGCCGAGCTGGAGGCCGAGGGCGCCAAGGCCGACGTGCGCCGCAAGGTGCGCGAAGGTGCCGAGCGCGAGATGAAGCAGCTGCGCGACCGTGCGCAGCGCGAGATCGACCGCCTCGACGAGGTGTGGAGCCGCTTCAAGAACCTCAAGGTCCAGGACCTGGAGGGCGACGAGCTGCTCTACCGCGAGCTGCGTGACCGCTTCGGCACGTACTTCGACGGCTGCATGGGCGCCGCCGCGCTGCAGAAGCGCCTGGAGTCCTTCGACCTCGACGAGGAGGCCGAGCGCCTCCGCGAGATCATCCGTACCGGCAAGGGCCAGAAGAAGACCCGTGCGCTCAAGCGCCTCAAGGTCGTCTCCGCGTTCCTGCAGACCAGCAACAAGCCCAAGGGCATGGTGCTCGACTGCGTGCCGGTCATCCCGCCGGACCTGCGTCCGATGGTGCAGCTGGACGGTGGCCGCTTCGCGACCTCCGACCTGAACGACCTGTACCGCCGCGTGATCAACCGCAACAACCGCCTGAAGCGGCTTCTCGACCTCGGCGCGCCCGAGATCATCGTGAACAACGAGAAGCGCATGCTCCAGGAGGCCGTGGACGCCCTCTTCGACAACGGTCGTCGTGGCCGTCCGGTCACCGGACCCGGCAACCGCCCGCTGAAGTCCCTCAGCGACATGCTGAAGGGCAAGCAGGGCCGCTTCCGTCAGAACCTGCTCGGCAAGCGCGTGGACTACTCCGCGCGTTCCGTGATCGTCGTCGGTCCGCAGCTCAAGCTGCACCAGTGCGGTCTGCCGAAGGCGATGGCGCTGGAGCTCTTCAAGCCGTTCGTGATGAAGCGCCTGGTCGACCTGAACCACGCGCAGAACATCAAGTCGGCCAAGCGCATGGTCGAGCGCGGTCGCACCGTGGTGTACGACGTCCTCGAAGAGGTCATCGCCGAGCACCCGGTGCTGCTGAACCGTGCGCCCACGCTGCACCGCCTCGGCATCCAGGCCTTCGAGCCGCAGCTGGTCGAGGGCAAGGCCATCCAGATCCACCCGCTCGTCTGCACCGCGTTCAACGCGGACTTCGACGGTGACCAGATGGCCGTGCACCTGCCGCTCTCCGCGGAGGCGCAGGCCGAGGCCCGCATCCTGATGCTGTCCTCGAACAACATCCTCAAGCCGGCCGACGGCCGCCCGGTCACGATGCCGACCCAGGACATGGTGCTGGGTCTGTTCTTCCTGACCACCGACGGCGACCTCCGTGACACCAAGGGCGAGGGCCGCGCGTTCGGCTCCACGGCCGAGGCGATCATGGCGTTCGACGCCGGCGAGCTGGCGCTGCAGTCGTCCGTCGACATCCGCTTCCCGGTGGGCACCATCCCGCCGCGCGGCTGGGTGCCGCCGGTCGCCGAGGAGGGCGAGCCCGAGTACCAGCCGGGTGACACCTTCCGGCTGCGGACGAGCCTGGGCCGCGCGCTCTTCAACGAGCTGCTGCCCGAGGACTACCCGTTCGTCGACTACTCGGTCGGCAAGAAGCAGCTCTCCGAGATCGTCAACGACCTCGCCGAGCGCTACCCCAAGGTCATCGTGGCGGCGACGCTCGACAACCTGAAGGCGGCCGGCTTCCACTGGGCGACCCGTTCGGGCGTCACCGTGGCCATCTCCGACGTCGTCGTGCCCGAGGCCAAGAAGGCCATCGTCAAGGGCTACGAGGAGCAGGACGAGAAGGTCCAGAAGCAGTACGAGCGCGGTCTGATCACCAAGGACGAGCGCACGCAGGAGCTCATCGCGATCTGGACCAAGGCGACCAACGAGGTCGCCGAGGCCATGAACGAGAACTTCCCCAAGACGAACCCCATCTTCATGATGGTTGACTCGGGTGCCCGAGGAAACATGATGCAGATGCGTCAGATCGCCGGTATGCGTGGTCTGGTGTCCAACGCCAAGAACGAGACGATTCCGCGTCCCATCAAGGCGTCCTTCCGTGAGGGCCTCACCGTTCTGGAGTACTTCATCTCCACGCACGGTGCCCGTAAGGGTCTGGCGGACACCGCCCTGCGTACCGCCGACTCGGGTTACCTGACCCGTCGTCTGGTGGACGTCTCGCAGGACGTGATCATCCGCGAGGAGGACTGCGGCACCGACCGCGGCCTCAAGCTGAAGATCGCCGTCAAGGGCGACGACGGTGTCCTCCGCAAGACGGACGACGTCGAGACCTCGGTCTACGCCCGCATGCTCGCCGAGGACGTCGTGGTGGACGGCAAGGTCATCGCGCCTGCCAACGTCGACCTCGGTGACGTTCTGATCGACGCCCTGGTGAACGCCGGCGTCGAGGAGGTCAAGACCCGCTCGGTCCTGACCTGCGAGTCCGCGGTCGGCACCTGCGCCTTCTGCTACGGGCGCTCGCTCGCCACCGGCAAGCTGGTCGACATCGGTGAGGCGGTCGGCATCATCGCCGCCCAGTCCATCGGTGAGCCCGGTACCCAGCTGACGATGCGTACCTTCCACACCGGTGGTGTGGCCGGTGACGACATCACCCAGGGTCTGCCGCGTGTCGTCGAGCTCTTCGAGGCGCGTACGCCCAAGGGTGTCGCCCCGATCTCCGAGTCCGCGGGCCGCGTCCGCATCGAGGAGACCGAGAAGACCAAGAAGATCGTCGTCACCCCGGACGACGGCAGCGACGAGATCGCCTTCCCGATCTCCAAGCGCGCCCGTCTCCTGGTCGGCGAGGGCGACCACGTCGAGGTGGGCCAGAAGCTCACCGTGGGTGCCACCAACCCGCACGACGTGCTGCGCATTCTCGGCCAGCGCGCGGTCCAGGTCCACCTGGTCGGCGAGGTCCAGAAGGTCTACAACTCGCAGGGCGTGTCGATCCACGACAAGCACATCGAGATCATCATCCGGCAGATGCTCCGCCGCGTGACGATCATCGAGTCCGGCGACGCGGAGCTGCTGCCGGGCGAGCTCGTCGAGCGCTCGAAGTTCGAGACCGAGAACCGTCGCGTGGTCACCGAGGGCGGTCACCCCGCCTCCGGCCGTCCGCAGCTGATGGGTATCACCAAGGCGTCGCTGGCGACGGAGTCGTGGCTGTCCGCGGCCTCCTTCCAGGAGACGACCAGGGTCCTGACGGACGCGGCGATCAACGCCAAGTCCGACTCCCTGATCGGCCTCAAGGAGAACGTCATCATCGGTAAGCTCATCCCGGCCGGTACGGGCCTGTCCCGCTACCGCAACATCCGGGTCGAGCCGACCGAGGAGGCCAAGGCCGCGATGTACTCGGCCGTCGGCTACGACGACATCGACTACTCGCCGTTCGGCACGGGCTCCGGCCAGGCCGTTCCGCTGGAGGACTACGACTACGGTCCGTACAACCAGTAAGCGAGTCGCTTGATACGCCCGGAGGGCGGTCACCCCGGCATCGGGGTGGCCGCCCTTCGGCGTGCCCGGCTCGCGCGGTTCAGCGGTCCGGGGCCAGGAACGGGCGGAGGCGGTGCACGCGGGTCGCGTAGTCCGGGTGAGAGGCCAGCAGGTGCGCGGCCGGGCCCGGACTGGCGCCGCCCATTCCCGTCATGGCCGGCCCGGTGCCCGGGTGCGCGGGGTGCCGGCCCTCCTCCATGGCGAGCAGGACCTCCGTGAGCGTGGGCGCGAAGCCGAGCGAGGCGGCGTGCAGGTCCGCCCGCAGCTCGGCGCGTCGGCTCAGCGCCGCTGCGGCGTAAGGCAGGGCGAGCAGCACCAGCGGTGCCGCGCCCAGCACGATCGCCGCCGGTCCGAGCAGCACGACGCCGCACCCGGCGATCAGCGCCGCGGTGGCCACCGTGCCGAGCCGCGCGGCCCGGCCGCCGGCGCCGAGAAGTACCGCACGTCCGGCCCGGAACGCCGTGCGGGCGGGCAGCGTGTACCAGCGTCCGGCCAGCGTGGACCAGCTGTGGCCGCCCGTGTGATGGCCCAGTTCGTGGGCGAGTACGGCCGCGAGCTGGGCGCTCGACAGGTTCTCCAGGGCGAACCGGGTCACGCCGACGATGTGCCCGGCAGCCGCGTACGCGTTGAGGTTCGGGGTGTCCTCCACCCAGAGGCGGTAGCGCTCGCCCTCGACGCCCGCCCGTCCCGTCACCTCGCGCCAGACCGGGTCCAGCCGGGCGCGCTCCCGGGGGAGGGGGTAGCGGAGGCCCAGGACGTACCGGGCGTACAGGTCCTCCGCCGGCCGGTGGAAGACGAGCAGGCCGGACGCCAGCCAGACCAGGGCGGGGAGCCAGTACGGCACCCTCCAGGCGAGGTCGAGGAGCCGCCCGACGGCGAGGAGCGCTCCCAGGCTGAACGCGAAGGCGGGGAGGTGGAGCGCCAGTCCGCCCAGTGCGGTGGCGTCCGCGCGTCGTCGGCGCGCGGCGAGATGCAGCCGGGTCCCGGGGGCGTGGCGGTATTCGAGATCGTCCACCGCGTCGGGGCCGGCGATTTCCGGGGGGACCGCCCCGTATGGGGCGGCGGGGTGGTCCGGGTCGGGGTGCTGGGGCATGTCCGTCCTCGGGTCGTGGGGGTGAGGTCAGCCGATGACCACGGAAACGGGGAGCAGCAGAGCGCCCAGGCAGAACGCGGCCAGTCCGGCCCGGATCCACTGGTGCTTGCGCAACGCGATCCGGCTGGTCTCGGCGAGGGCCGCCAGGAGGGCGGGCATCGGCAGTCGTTCCGTGTCGGCGAGAGCCTGCGGGAGGCGGTTCAGCCGCACGGCCCGCTGGATGTCCCCGAAGTAGGTGAGGGGAGCGCCGGGTCCTGCGCCGCGGACCCGGTAGCGCGGTACGACGGCCATCAGGAGGCACAGCAGGGCGATGGCCAGGACGGTGATTCCCGTCCACCAGAGGGCGGAACCCCAGCCGGACAGGCGGCTCGAAGGCCACCTCGTGCCGGCCAGGATTCCGCAGACCAGGCCCGAGCTGATGCCGAGGGCGGCCACCACGACGGCCGCCTTGCTGTCGGCGCGGGCGATCTCGGTGCGGAGGTCGGCGAGAAGTCGTGACGCGGCCTCCGCGCCGGGCGCGGGGTCCGGGGCGGTCATGGCACGTCCTTGGGCAGGTACACATCCTGCTCGTGGGCGGGTGCCGCCGTGGCTGGCTGCTGCCGGGGCTCGGGGACCTGTGGCCCCGGGACCGTCGCCTCGGGCTCGTCGGGCCACTCGGCGGACAGGGGCAGCCGGGGCGCGGGGGCTCCTCGGCCCGTCTCGTCGGCCGGCAGCTGGTGGTTCAGGATGTCGTGCAGGGCACGCAGGGCGAGGTTCTTGGGACCTTCGAGCTCGTACCCCTCGACGTTGTCGCTGTTGAGCAGTTGGGTGACCATGTCCGCCTTGGCGCGGATCATGCTCAGCTGGTCCTGGCGAAGACTCTGCATGACCAGCCGGGAGTCCTCCGGGTGCTCGGCGAGGTGCAGGGCCCAGGCCCGGACTCCGCCCTGTTCCAGTTGGCGCTGGTAGAAGTCGACCTTGGCGAGTTCGGCGTCCTGCAACTCCGTACGCCACTTCTGCTTCTGGAGGAGCAGTGCCTGCTGCTGCTCGCCGTACGCCAGGGCGCGGTGGGTCGTCTCGAAGTCGAGGGCCATGGCCCGGCGTTCCTTGTGGACCTTCTCCACGGCGTCGTGGTCGATTCGTTGCATGCGCCTCTCGTGTTCGATGTTGTCCTGGTCCCGGTGCAGCCGCATCGTCCAGGTGACGAGGAGCCCCGCCTGCGCGCCCAGCGGGCCCCGGGCCTGTACCGCGCGGAGGACTTCGGCTTCCGCCTGGGTGCTGCTGGTGATGGCGAAACGGCGCGTGACGTCGCGGGCGGCCCGCTCCAGCTCGCCCAGCAGCAGTCGCGGTACGTCGCGGTGTCTCGATGCGACGAAGACCGCTGGATCGCCCACCTGCCAGCTCAACTCGATGACGCTGTCGAACTGGAGGGCGTCGTTCCTGCTGGGGAGCGCAAGTCTCGCGCGGACGGGATGGACGCCCATGTCCACCTCGTACACGGCGGTGTAGCGCTTGCTGATGATCTCTGCCCGCGTCGGCCGGATCGGTGGCAAGGACGTGCGGTAGCCGCCGGAGGGGGTCGCGAACACCAGGGCGTGGTCGATGCGGGTGAGCCTGCGGGGAACGAAGCCGAGTCGGGTGATCTGGCGTACGGTCAGCACCGGATCGGTGAGCGGCGTATGGCGGCCGGCGGGCTGCTCCCACTCGGGAGGACCGTGGAACGGGTTCATGTCGGCTTGCCTCCTGTGTTCGGTCGGGATTCAGGGCGTCGGCAGCGAGGCCAGCAGGCGCTGCGCGACGGGCGTGGGTGTGCCGTCGCCGCCGGGGAGCGTGCGCAGCAGGTGGCTGATGCGCCGGCGCTCCGGCTCGTCCACGGAAAGACCGCCCAGCAGGTGGGCGAGCGCGCTTTCGCTTCCGGGTGCGCCTTCGGCCGAGAGCACCCACCGGCTCAGCACGTCCAGGGCGCGTTTGCGGTGGTCGCGGTCGTTCAGTGCCGTCCGCATGAGCAGTCGGATGCCCGCCGCCGCGGGGGCGGGCGTCGTGAGCGACTCCGCGTACCAGTCCAGGACCAGGGGCCGGCCCTTCGGGGCACCGCGCTCGGTGCGTCCGCAGGCGCCGAGGAAGCCGTTCATGGTGAGGTCCCCCATGCGCTGGTCGCGTACCTGGGTCCTCAGGAGCTCGTCCAGCACCTGGTCCTTCGCCGTGGAGAGCAGGAGGAGCTCCACCGACTCGGCCAGCGCCGAGCCCAGTTGTCCGTCGTCCTGACCACCGGACTCGTCCGGCTCGTCCCGGTCCTCCCGGTGTGCCGCGGTGCGCAGGGCGGCCAGGGTCTCGACCGGTCGCTCGGGTCCGATGAGCCCGTGCGTGCGGATGGCGACCCAGCGGAGGTGGGGTGCCTGGCTGTCGCACCAGGCGTCGAGGATCTCGGGCACGTTCGGAGTGCCGATGCGATGCGCGAGGGCCAGGGCGTGCACGGCGACGGTCCGGGGGCCGTACAGCGGGGACGCCGCCCACGGCTCGATGACGAGTGCCATGGCGGAGGGAAGGTCGGTGTGGGCCAGCACGGCGACCGTGGAGGACGCGCGGGTGCGAACGAGTGGCCTGCCGTCCTTCGCCAGTTCCTGCAGCCACTGCACCAGGGCCGGTCGGGCCGAGGGATGCCCGGTCCACACCTCGCGCAGGAGGACGAGCGAGGTCCGGTCGTCCCGGAAGGCTGCCTTCACCTGCCGTACCGGACCCCACTCGGTGGGCTCGTCGGCCTCATAGCGGCGGGCCCGCGCGCGTTGGAGGCGTCTGCCGATGTGCGTACCGAACACGGGTACGGCGGCGGGGAGCTGGGAGTCCGCTGTCTCCTGCAGGCGTGCGTAGAGCCGGTCGCTGACCTCGGCCGTCAGCGCATACGGCCCGTCGTCGAACGCCGCGAGCGCGATGAGGAAGGACTTCTCCCGCAGGTGCAGCACGCTGTCGTCCTCCTCGAACCACTCCCGGACCTGGTCTTCGAGGGCTCGCAACGAGAAGTTGTCGACCTGCTCCCCGCTGACGTCCCCGGCCGCGAACCCGATCAGTTCGGACGCGAACGCGGAGGTCTCGCGGGGCTGGTGGTCGCGTGCGAGGAACTCCGTGACCACCGGCAGGGCCAGCAGGTCGGCGATGGTGTGCTCGTCGAGCCGGGTCCGCAGGTGCGCGGAGAGTACGTCAGCCGGCGCGGGCGGCTGCCAGGCTCGGGCCTCGACGTCCTCCAGGTGCGCCTTTGGCCCGACCGTGATCACCATGTACGCGTCCCGCCGGCCGAGCCGGTCGCGCAGAGCCAGCAGATCAACGTCCCGTAACGGCTTGTTTCCGTCGGTCTCCAGGTCGCACAGGAGGTGGCCCTTCGCCCCGGTGTCCTCGTCGCCGTCCGGAAGAAGGGAGTGCGGTGCGGTGTCCCGGGCCAGTGAACGCACCGGAGAGAGACCGAGGCGGTGCAGCAGCATCAGTGCGGCGGTACGCCGGCCCGAGGACTGGGGCCCGCTGAGCACGAGCACGCGTTCCTCGTGCAGCTGCTCGACGAGCGCCGCGAAGGCCGGGCCCGGGTCGGCGAAGCACGCGGCGATCCCGCTCAGCGTGGCAGCGCGGATCTCGCCCGAGGAACCGGCGGCCGACGGGCCGCCGAACCCGTAGTGGACGTGGGTCCTGGCGTCCACATGGACGTCACCGTGGAAGGAGCCGCCCCCGATCCCGTGGTTGACGCCGCCCAGCACGCCACCGGTCAGCCGCGTCTGCGCACCGAACGCCATGGTGCGCGGGACGTGGTCCTCCAGGTCCCGGCGAGCCGCCCACGCCTCCTGCGGCCGGTCCGGCGCAACGGCGTCGGCGGCCTCGTCCGCGTGGCCGGCGGGCGCGGAGGCCGGTGACTGCTCCTCCTCGGCCGGACGACGGGGATCGGACTCGCCGCTCACCCCCGGTCCCCGCGGTCGCTGCCGAACCGCACGTCGCCGTGGAAGACGCCGCCGCCGATGCCGTGGTTGTCGCCGCCGAAGACGCCGCCGTTCACCGTCGCCCCGCCGAGGCCGAACGTGGACGCGGGCGCGGGCGCGGGGGCCGGGTGCGGCGGGGGCTGCTGACGCGTCGGGCCGGGGGCGGCGGCATCGGCCTCGGGGGCGGGCACCGGGGCCCAGGACCCCGGGCTGTGCAGCCAGGCCGGCAGGGGCCCGTTCTTGCTGTCCGCGGTGACGGCGTGGAACTCGTCGGCCGACACCCCGGCGTGGTTGTGCCGCACGACGCCCTGGTAGACGGTCTCCGACACGGCCAGCACGAAGTCGTCGCCCGGCCTGGCCCGCAGCGCCTGCCGCAGTACGTCCGCGTCGAGCAGCCGGCACGCGTGGTTGAGGTCGGACCCCACCCAGCCGCCGCCACCGTCGACGGCGACGAACCCGGACGCGACGACTCCGCGCAGCCTCATCTGCGCGGAGCTGGATGCCCTGCGGTTCAACGCCCGCAGCTCCGCCGGTACGAAAGTGAGGAGCGTACGCAGCAGCGCGGTCGACGAAGCGTTGGAGTCGATCAGCTCCATCACGCTGTCGCCCCGGTCGGCCCGCCGCCGCAAGGTCATTTCGATGCCCGCGTCCAGCAGGGCGCGGTCGGCGAGCTCGAACAGCATCCGGCGCAGGTACGCCTGCTCCACGTCATCGCGTTCGCTGAACTTCTCGATGTCGAGGAGAAGGATGGTGCTGTGCACGGGGTGGGACATGGGAGTACCGCCTCTCGCCGTCGGCTGGGTCGGCAAGAGCCTGCCGCCGGCGGGGCCGCGGCGATGAGGGCGTATGACGCACTCGCACTGTGACAGCGTGCACAGACGTCAGCGCGCGGGAGTGCTTGGCTGGGGCACCGAGGCCGACTGCGGAACCGAGACGCGGGCCATCAGCCGCAGCGCACTCGGACGTACGACGACCAGGGTCCGGCGGCCGGTGATCACGATGCCGCGGCTCCTCAGGTCCTTCAGCAGCCGCTGGACCATTTCACGGGAGGCACCGATCGCGCCGGCCAGTTCCTGCTTGCTGAGCGGCACGGTGATCTCGACGCCCTCGGCGGTCCGCCGCCCGTGGGAGCGGGCGAGGTCGAGGAGCAGGATCGCGAACCGCTCCCGGACGCTCAGGGAGGCGAACTCCAGCCGCCGCCGGTCCGCGGCCCTGTTCCGGTCCGAGGTCAGGCCGAGCAGTTTCAGCGAAACGGCGGGGGACCGGCTCACGTACTCGCGGAACCGTTCGTGCGTGATCGCGACGGCTCGCACCGGAGCGAGGGCGGTGACGGTCGCGGAGCGGGGGCGACCGGTCAGGGCGGCCGACTCACCGACGATGTCACCGGGCCCGCGCAGCGCGAGCAGGGCTTCGTACCCGTTCTCGGACGCCGCGATGACCTTGGTCCACCCGTGCAGGATGAGCAGGACGTGGGACGAAGGTTCGTACTGCTGCAGAAGCGGCGCCCGCGGAGCGAAGGACAGCTCCCGCCCCAGCCCGAGCAGGGCTTCTCGCTCATCGCGTTCCAGCCGGGCGAGAAAGGGAACCCGGTCGTCGAGTCCGTCCTCGCCGGGCAGGGCTGCGGCGGCCGTCATGCGGTCCCCCCGATCGGTCGGCGCGGTCCAATGTACTGAGGGGCCCGGACACCCGGCCGGGGAGCGGTGAGATTTCGGCCACGCAGTGTGCCGGATCGACTACGGGGGACCTCGGGCGGGCCGGTGCGGCGGCCGTCCTCGGGCTGGGCGGCATTTGTTTTGACCCAGGTCCGTGAGGTAGGTACGCTCAGACCTTGTGCCTGGGGTGTGCCTGGGTTCGTGTGCGTGTCCTCAACCGCATGGCGAGCCTGTCTTCGGCCACCGTGATCCGTGCTCCTCATGCCGTTCCGGTACGGGCTCGCAGGATTCGACACACCCGACCGCGTGGGTCGGTGACGTTCCAGGTTAGTTTCACCGACGGCACACAGAAACCGGAGAAGTAGTGCCTACGATCCAGCAGCTGGTCCGGAAGGGCCGGCAGGACAAGGTCGAGAAGAACAAGACGCCCGCGCTCGAGGGTTCGCCCCAGCGCCGCGGCGTCTGCACGCGTGTGTTCACGACCACCCCGAAGAAGCCGAACTCCGCGCTCCGGAAGGTCGCACGTGTGCGTCTGACCTCGGGCATCGAGGTCACGGCCTACATCCCGGGTGAGGGACACAACCTGCAGGAGCACTCCATCGTGCTCGTGCGTGGTGGCCGTGTGAAGGACCTGCCGGGTGTTCGCTACAAGATCATCCGCGGCTCGCTCGACACCCAGGGTGTCAAGAACCGCAAGCAGGCCCGCAGCCGCTACGGCGCCAAGAAGGAGAAGTAAGAATGCCTCGTAAGGGCCCCGCCCCGAAGCGCCCGGTCATCATCGACCCGGTCTACAACTCTCCTCTTGTCACGTCGCTGATCAACAAGATCCTGCTCGACGGCAAGCGTTCCACCGCCGAGCGGATCGTGTACGGCGCCATGGAGGGTCTTCGCGAGAAGACCGGCGCCGACCCGGTCATCACGCTGAAGCGCGCGCTGGAGAACGTCAAGCCCTCGCTCGAGGTCAAGTCCCGCCGCGTCGGTGGCGCCACCTACCAGGTGCCGATCGAGGTCAAGCCCGGTCGTGCCGCCACCCTGGCGCTCCGCTGGGTCGTGGGTTACTCCCGCGCCCGCCGCGAGAAGACGATGACCGAGCGGCTGATGAACGAGCTGCTCGACGCCTCGAACGGTCTTGGCGCTGCCGTCAAGAAGCGTGAGGACACCCACAAGATGGCCGAGTCCAACAAGGCCTTCGCGCACTACCGCTGGTAGTCGCTACCCCCATCGAGACCGAGAGAAGACTGAGCCTCATGGCCACCACTTCGCTTGACCTGGCCAAGGTCCGCAACATTGGGATCATGGCCCACATCGACGCGGGCAAGACGACCACCACTGAGCGGATCCTGTTCTACACCGGCGTCTCGTACAAGATCGGTGAGGTCCACGACGGCGCTGCCACGATGGACTGGATGGAGCAGGAGCAGGAGCGCGGCATCACCATCACGTCCGCCGCGACGACCTGCCACTGGCCGCTCAACGATGTTGACCACACCATCAACATCATCGACACCCCGGGTCACGTCGACTTCACCGTCGAGGTGGAGCGTTCGCTCCGCGTCCTCGACGGCGCCGTCACCGTGTTCGACGGTGTGGCCGGCGTCGAGCCGCAGTCCGAGACCGTCTGGCGTCAGGCGGACCGCTACGGCGTGCCGCGCATCTGCTTCGTCAACAAGCTCGACCGCACCGGTGCCGACTTCCTGCGCTGCGTCAGCATGATCGTGGACCGCCTCGGCGCGACCCCGATCGTCATGCAGCTGCCGATCGGTGCCGAGGCGGACTTCACGGGCGTCGTCGACCTCGTGTCGATGAAGGCCTTCGTGTACCCCGAAGAGGCCGCCAAGGGCGAGATGTACAACATCGTTGACATCCCGGCCGAGCTCCAGGAGCAGGCGGACGAGTGGCGCGGCAAGCTGCTCGAGGCCGTGGCCGAGAACGACGACGCCATGATGGAGCTGTACCTGGAGGGCACCGAGCCCACCCAGGAGCAGCTGCACGACGCGATCCGTCGCATCACCCTGGCCTCCAAGGGCGGCGCCGACTCCACCACCGTCACCCCGGTGTTCTGTGGCACCGCGTTCAAGAACAAGGGCGTCCAGCCCCTGCTCGACGCGGTCGTCCGCTACCTGCCTTCCCCCCTGGACGTCGAGGCCATCGAGGGCCACGACCCCAAGGACCCCGAGACGGTCGTCAAGCGCAAGCCCTCGGACGACGAGCCGCTGTCGGCTCTGGCGTTCAAGATCGCGAGCGACCCGCACCTCGGCAAGCTCACCTTCGTCCGGATCTACTCCGGTCGCCTGGACGCCGGCACCGCGGTGCTGAACTCCGTCAAGGGCAAGAAGGAGCGCATCGGCAAGATCTACCGCATGCACGCGAACAAGCGTGAGGAGATCGACTCGGTGGGCGCCGGCGACATCATCGCCGTCATGGGCCTGAAGCAGACCACCACCGGTGAGACGCTGTCCGACGAGAAGAACCCGGTCATCCTGGAGTCCATGGACTTCCCGGCGCCGGTCATCCAGGTCGCGATCGAGCCCAAGTCCAAGGGCGACCAGGAGAAGCTGGGTGTCGCCATCCAGCGCCTCTCCGAGGAGGACCCGTCCTTCCAGGTGCACTCCGACGAGGAGACCGGCCAGACCATCATCGGTGGTATGGGCGAGCTTCACCTCGAGGTGCTCGTCGACCGCATGAAGCGCGAGTTCCGCGTCGAGGCGAACGTCGGCAAGCCGCAGGTCGCCTACCGCGAGACGATCCGCAAGGCCGTCGAGCGCATCGACTACACGCACAAGAAGCAGACTGGTGGTACCGGCCAGTTCGCGAAGGTGCAGATCGCCATCGAGCCCCTCGAGGGCGGCGACGCGTCGTACGAGTTCGTCAACAAGGTCACCGGTGGCCGCATCCCCCGTGAGTACATCCCCTCGGTGGACGCGGGTGCCCAGGAAGCCATGCAGTTCGGTGTCCTGGCCGGTTACGAGATGGTGGGCGTCCGCGTCACCCTGATCGACGGTGGTTACCACGAGGTCGACTCCTCCGAGCTCGCCTTCAAGATCGCCGGTTCGCAGGCGTTCAAGGAGGGTGCCCGCAAGGCGTCCCCCGTGCTCCTCGAGCCGATGATGGCCGTCGAGGTCACCACGCCCGAGGACTACATGGGCGACGTCATCGGCGACCTCAACTCCCGCCGTGGCCAGATCCAGGCCATGGAGGAGCGCAGCGGCGCTCGCGTCGTGAAGGGCCTCGTGCCCCTCTCGGAGATGTTCGGCTACGTCGGAGACCTCCGCAGCAAGACCTCGGGTCGCGCAAGCTACTCGATGCAGTTCGACTCCTACGCCGAGGTTCCGCGGAACGTCGCCGAGGAGATCATCGCGAAGGCCAAGGGCGAGTAACTCTCCCGAGCTCACGCTTTAGGCTTGTCACCGGAGCCCGTGGGGCATTCGTCGCGCAGTTCACGCTTCGCGGAGAATGCCCCCGGGGGCCGGCATCCCAGCAAAGATCACCCTGGCGCCGATGAAGCAAGGCGTACAGAACCACTCCACAGGAGGACCCAGTGGCGAAGGCGAAGTTCGAGCGGACTAAGCCGCACGTCAACATCGGCACCATCGGTCACATCGACCACGGTAAGACGACCCTCACGGCCGCCATTACCAAGGTGCTGCACGACGCGTACCCGGACCTGAACGAGGCCTCGGCCTTCGACCAGATCGACAAGGCTCCCGAGGAGCGCCAGCGCGGTATCACCATCTCGATCGCGCACGTCGAGTACCAGACGGAGTCGCGTCACTACGCGCACGTCGACTGCCCGGGTCACGCGGACTACATCAAGAACATGATCACCGGTGCCGCGCAGATGGACGGCGCCATCCTCGTGGTCGCCGCCACCGACGGCCCGATGCCGCAGACCAAGGAGCACGTGCTCCTGGCCCGCCAGGTCGGCGTTCCGTACATCGTCGTCGCCCTGAACAAGGCCGACATGGTGGACGACGAGGAGATCCTGGAGCTCGTCGAGCTCGAGGTCCGCGAGCTGCTCTCCGAGTACGAGTTCCCGGGCGACGACCTGCCGGTCGTCAAGGTCTCGGCGCTCAAGGCCCTCGAGGGCGACAAGGAGTGGGGCAACACCGTCCTCGAGCTCATGAAGGCCGTGGACGAGAACATCCCGCAGCCCGAGCGCGACGTCGACAAGCCGTTCCTGATGCCGATCGAGGACGTCTTCACGATCACCGGTCGTGGCACCGTCGTCACCGGCCGCATCGAGCGTGGTGTCCTCAAGGTCAACGAGACCGTTGACATCGTGGGCATCAAGCAGGAGAAGACCACCACCACGGTCACCGGCATCGAGATGTTCCGCAAGCTGCTCGACGAGGGCCAGGCCGGTGAGAACGTCGGTCTGCTCCTCCGTGGCATCAAGCGCGAGGACGTCGAGCGCGGCCAGGTCATCATCAAGCCCGGTTCGGTCACGCCGCACACCGAGTTCGAGGCCCAGGCCTACATCCTGTCGAAGGACGAGGGTGGCCGTCACACCCCCTTCTTCAACAACTACCGCCCGCAGTTCTACTTCCGTACCACGGACGTGACCGGCGTCGTGACCCTCCCCGAGGGCACCGAGATGGTCATGCCGGGCGACAACACCGTCATGTCGGTCCAGCTGATCCAGCCGGTCGCCATGGAGGAGGGCCTGAAGTTCGCCATCCGTGAGGGTGGCCGGACCGTGGGCGCCGGCCAGGTCACCAAGATCAACAAGTAATCACTTGTCGCATCTGACCTGGTAGCTCCGCACAGAGCTCCAAGAAGGGCCCCGTCCCACCGTTCACGCGGTGGGGCGGGGCCCTTCGGTGTTTCCACGGGCCTACGCGGCAGGCTCCGGCCGCCGGATCATGAACACGTCCACCGGGTCCTCCCGCTCGGTCACGAAGCCGTGCCGCTCGTACAGCCGCCGCGCGGCGCTCCCCCGGAGGACGTTCAGCCGCACCGGCACCCCTTCGGCGTCCGTACGCGCCAGCAGCAGCCGCAGTACGCCGGAGCCGATGCCGCGCCCCTGAAGCGCCTCGTCCAGGAAGAAGCTCTCCAGGCACCGGCCGTCCTCGTACGGCCGCAGCGTCACGCTCCCCGCGAAGCGGCCGTCCACGACGATGACCGAGGTGTGCTCGGGGGCGTACGAGTCGCGCATCCGCTGCCGCACCCGGTGCTCGTCGTAGCGGCCGAGGCGGACGAGGTCGGGGCGCATCACGACGGCCCGGAGCTCGACTATGTCCTCCAGGTCGGCGGGGGCGGCGGGGCGCAGGGCCCAGGCCTGATCGGTGCGTACACGCATGGCGGGAGTCTGTCAGAGCGCGGGCGGACGGGGTGCGTCTGGCAAGGTGGCGCTCATGTGCCACTACTGCGGCTGCCGTGAGATCCCCCTGATCAAGGAGTTCATCGCGGAGCACGAGTCCGTCACGGACGCGGCGGGCGCCGCCCTGCGCGCGCTGGACGACGGGGACCGCGGAGTCGTCGGCGAGCTGGTGGCCCGGATGGAGCGGGAGCTCGTGGCGCACTGGCGGGGCGAGGAGCAGGGGCTCTTCGCGGTGATGAGCGCCGATCCGGAGTACGCGGACTACATCGACGCGCTCGTACGCGAACACCGCGAACTGGGCGCGTTCCTGCGGGAGATCGACCTCACGCGCGACGAGGACGTCGTACGGCTGCGCGAGGCGGTGGCGGAGTTGCACCACCACATCGCCAAGGAGGAGGACGGGCTGTTCCCGGCGTCGCTCACGGCGCTGACGGGCGACGAGTGGGACCGGTCGATGCGGGCCTGGCGGGAGGCGCACCCCGCCTAGACGGCGGCCGGCCGGTGGGGCGGGGGCGCGGCGAGGCGGACCTCGGCACCGGCCTGGCGGGTGCCCCAGCCGGTCTGCCAGCAGGTCGCGGCGCCGTACCAGCGCAGCGGGCGCAGGACGGCCCAGGACCACAGCATGGCCAGGGGGGTCAGGGCCCAGGTGGCGAGCTGGGAGCGCAGGGTCTGGTCGGAGCGGCGCACGACGAGGTAGCGCAGGGTCTGGCCGGCGGTCAGGAGGAGGGGGACGGCCACCAGCAGCGGGGAGGGGAGGGGGCCGGGGCGCAGGTGGAGAGCGAGGAGCCACAACAGGGCTGCGGTGGTGGCCAGTTGCTGGAACCAGCGCAGGAGCTGGGCGGTCAGCGCGGGGTGGCGGGCGGGCAGGTAGCGCACCCGCCACAGGGAGCGCAGGCTTGAGCCGTGCATCCAGCGCAGGTACTGGCGGACGTGGTGGCCGAGCTCTTCGGGCATGGCGGTGAACACCACGGCGGTGGGCTGCTGGACGACGCGTCCGCGTACGAGCGCGTAGAGGGTGAGCATCGAGTCGTCGGAGAAGGTCACGGGCCGGCCCATGAACGTCTCCGACAGGTACGCCTCGGCGTGGTCGGTGAGGATGTCCGCGCGGTAGGCCGCCAGCGAGCCGGAGGCGACCATGACGCTTCCCAGCGGGGACTGGGCGGAGCGTTCGACCATCTGGCAGGTGACGTACCAGAGGTCGGTGATGCGGCTGAGGAGGCCGTTGCGGTTGTTGCGGGCCAGGACCAGCCCGGCGACCGCCTGGGCCCGGGGATCGGCCAGGGGCTGGAGGACTTCGTGCAGGGCGTCGGGGGCGAGCTGGGCGTCGGAGTCGATGGTGACGAGCACGTCCGCTCCGGGGCACTGACGGGCGGCGAGGACCTGGGCGTGGCGTTTGCCGCGGTTGGGGGTGCGGTGCCAGGTGGTCGGAATGCCGTGCTCGCGGGCGGCGGCCGTCCACCAGCGGCGCACGACCCGGTGGGACAGTTCCGAGCCGTCGTCGACGATGTGCACCGAGTCCGGCGGGCGGGTCTGGGCCAGCAGGGAGGACAGGGCCGCGCGCAGATAGCCGTTGTCCTCGTTGAAGACCGGTACCAGCACCGCCACGTGCAGGCGGTCGAGGTGTGCCTGCTCCTGGGCGTCGGCGCGGTGGGGGCGCTCGCACAGGTAGAGCACGGTCTGCGCGAGCAGGAGCGCGGCCAGCGGTGTCCAGGCCCACAGCGCGGGCCCCGAGGAGACACCGCGGGCGGTCGGCCAGGTCCGCAGCCCGTAGGCGGACAGGGCGAGGGCGATGACGGCGGCGGCGCCGGTGCCGGCGAGGAGCAGCCCGCGCCGGCGCCGGGTGGCGGTGATCGTGTCGGTCACGGAGGTGTCCTCGCGGGTGCGCGGTGGCTTCAGAGGCCCGCGCCGCGGCGGAAGCCGTAGCGCACGCACGCCGCGCCGAGGACGACGGCGAGCAGGGCGGCGGCGATCATCCACCAGCCGGCCAGGGTGAGCCCGCCGAGCACCACCACTCCGGTTCCGGTCTGGGCGAGCTGATCGTGATACACGGCGGTGCTCCTTCGGACTGCGAGGTCGGTGCCGCCCACGCTGGCACGGGCCGTGCCGCCCCGCGCCCCGGCCGCGGCCACCGAGGTGACGGTGTCGTCCGTCGGGGCGCGGGCCGTTCGGGCAGGCGGGCCTGCCGCATCGGCTCGGGGCGCTCACCCGTGTGGCCGAGCCCTGCGGGCGCGGGGTGAGGGGCGCGGTGCTCAATGGAGGGGCCGCGTATCCGTCAGGACTGTCAGGGCCGTAGCCGTCAGGACCGTAGCCGAGGAGTGGGCGTGACGACGTTCGATCTGCCGTACGAGGACACCGCTGACGCCGAGGACGCGGACCGGGGGTTCGTGGCCGCGCTGGAGCCGGGGGTGGTCAAGGACGCCTCGGGGCGGACGGTGTGGGACGTGGACGCGTTCGCGTTCCTGGCCGGTGAGCCGGAGCCGACGGTCGATCAGAGCCTGTGGCGCCAGGGCGCCCTGTGCGCGCGGCAGGGGCTGTACGAGGTCACCGAGGGCGTGTACCAGATCCGGGGCCTGGACCTGTCGAACATGACCCTCGTCGAGGGCGAGCGGGGCGTCGTGGTCGTCGACCCGCTGGTGTCGGCGGAGACGGCCGCGGCGGGACTCGGCCTCTACCGCGAGCAGCGGGGCGCGCGGCCGGTGACGGCCGTGATCTACACCCACCCGCACCTGGACCACTTCGGCGGGGTCATGGGCGTGATCGGACCCGGTGACGACGTGCCGATCGTGGCGCCTGAGCACTTCATGGAGCACGCGGTCTCGGAGAACGTCTACGCGGGCACGGCGATGATCCGCCGGGGCATGTACTTCGGCGGTTTCGGTACGCCGGTCGGTCCGCTGGGGCAGGTCGGCATGGGGCTGGGGATCGCGACCTCGTCCGGCTCGGTCGGTCTGATCCCGCCCACGCTGGAGATCACCCGCACCGGGCAGGAGGAGGTCCTGGACGGGGTGCGGTTCGTCTTCCAGATGACTCCGGGCACCGAGGCGCCGGCGGAGATGAACTTCTTCCTGCCCGAGCGGCGGGCGCTGTGCATGGCGGAGAACTCCTGCCACACCCTGCACAACCTGCTGACGCTGCGCGGCGCGCAGGTCCGCGACGCACGGGTCTGGTCCCGCTACCTCAACGAGGCGATCGAGCTGTTCACCGGCTCCGCCGACGTGGTCTTCGCCTCCCACCACTGGCCCGTGTGGGGCCGGGAGCGGATCGTGGCCTTCCTGTCCGAGCAGCGCGACATGTACGGCTATCTGCACGACCAGACGCTGCGCATGATGAACTCCGGCCGCACCGGCATCGAGATCGCCGAGGAGATCGAGCTGCCGCCGGCCCTGGAGAAGGCGTGGCACGTCCGCGGCTACTACGGCTCGGTGTCCCACAACGTGAAGGCGGTCTACCAGCGCTACATGGGCTGGTTCGACGGCAACCCCGCCCACCTGTGGCAGCACCCGCCGCAGGCCCAGGGCGAGCGTTACGTCCGCGCACTCGGCGGCGCCGACCGGGCGGTGAGCGCCGCACGGGAATTCGCCGACGAGGGCGACCTGCGCTTCGCCGCCGAACTCGCCTCGCACGTCGTCTTCGCCGACCCCGGGCACGAGGGCGCCCGCGACCTGCTCGCCGACGTCCTGACCCGCCTCGGCCACGGCGCCGAGTGCGCGACCTGGCGCAACTTCTACCTCCAGGGCGCCTACGAGCTGAAGAACCCGGTGCCGCCCACCGCGATCGCCCTGGCGGCGAGCATGGCCTCCGCCCTCAGCGTCACCCAGGCGTTCGACTCCCTGGCCATCCGGGTCAACGGCCCGCGCGCCTGGGACGAGGACCTCAGCATCCTGTGGAAGCTCACCGACCTCGGCGAGACGTACCGCATGGTGCTGTCCAACGGCGCCCTCATCCACTACCCGGACCCCAAGGACACCACCGCCGACCTCACCCTGGCCCTGACGAAGCCGCAGCTGCTCGGCCTGCTCGCCGGCCACGGCCTCGACGGAGTCACCACCGACGGCGACACCGGCGTCCTGGCCCGGCTGCTCGCCGTCCTGGACGACCCCGAGCCCGACTTCGCGATCGTCACCCCGTAGGCCCCAGGGCCCAGTTCGAGGAGGGCACACATGGGCGAGGCGATCGGAGCGATGCTCACCTCGGCGGTGGGCATCGCGATCAGCCCGCTGCCGCTGATCGCGGTCATCCTGATGCTGGCCACCCCGAAGGGCCGGTCGAACGGCATCGCCTTCACCGCCGGCTGGGTGGTGGGCCTGGCGGCCGTCGTCGCCGTCGTCGTGGCGGCGGGCAGCGGTCTGCACACCGAGGGGGAGAAGCCCTCGTGGGCGTACTGGCTCAAGCTGGCCCTGGGCGTGCTGTTCGCGCTGATGGCGTACAAGCAGTGGCGCGGCCGGCCGCGCGAAGGGCACGAGGCCGCCGCGCCGAAGTGGATGCGGGCCCTGGACCGGTTCACCCCGGCCAAGGCGGCCGGGCTCGCGGTGGTGCTGGTGGCCGCCAACCCCAAGAACCTGGTCCTGGCCGTCGGCGGTGCCGTCTCGATCGCGACCGCCTCCGCCTCGGGCGGCGGCAAGACGGTGGCCGCCGTGCTGATGGTGCTCATCGGCTCCCTGTGCACGCTGCTGCCGCTCGGGGTCTACCTGCTGGGCGGCAGCCGTTCGGCCCGGGTGCTGGGCGGGTGGAAGGAGTGGATGTCCGCCCACAACGCGGCGATCATGACGACCGTCCTCGCCGTGCTCGGCACCAAGTACATCGGTGACGCGCTCACCGGCCTCTCGTGAGGCGGGCGGTCACGAGCCGGGTCCGTCGCGCGCTCGCCGGACTGGGCCGGCCGAAGCCGGCGGACGCGGCCTCCGGGGCGGTGACCGGTCTGTTCTCGATCCCCGAGGGGATGGCGTACGCCTCGATCGCCGGTTTCAGCCCGGTCGCCGGTCTCTACGCGGGCGTCGTGCCCGCGGTCGTGGGCTCGCTGACCTCCCGTACCGTCCTCATGGTCACCACCCTGACGAGTGCGATCGCCCTGACCTCGAAGAGTGTCCTGTCGGACGCGGGGCTCGACCCGAAGGACGCCGGCAATGTGGCCATGCTGACCGTGATGGTCGGCGCGGCGATGCTGCTCCTGGGGGTCCTGCGGCTCGGCGCGGTGATGAGCTTCGTGTCGAACGCGGTGATGACCGGCTTCTCCACCGGCATCGCCCTGCAGATCATGACGGGCGTGCTGAAGGACGCCACCGCCTATGCGCCCCAGGGGCACAACAAGATCCGCCAGCTCGTCGACTGGCTGGTCCACGTCGGGAGCTGGCAGGGCGCGGCGACCGCCACCGCCGCCGTCACGATCGCGATCTGGGCGGCGGCCCGGGCCGTCAAACGCCTCGAACCCGTCGCCCTGCTGATCGCGATGGTCCTGACCAGCGCCGGGGCGGCACTCCTGTCCGCCGACGTGGAGCTGGTCGAGGACATCGCCGCCATCCCCGCCGCCCTGCCCTCCTTCACCGCACCCGACCCGTCCGCCCTGCCGCACCTGATCGGCGGGGCGTTCTCGGTGGCGCTGGTCGCCCTCGCCCAGGCCGCCGGGATCGCGCCGTCGATGCCGAACCCGGACGGCACCCGCTCCGACGTGAACGGCGACTTCCGGTCCCAGGGGTACGCCAACCTCGCGGGCGGCCTGTTCCAGGCCATGCCGTCGGGCGGTTCGCTCTCGCGCACCGGTGTCGCGGTCTCGGCCGGGGCCCGCACCCGCTGGGCGGGGGTCGTCTCCGGTGTCTTCCTCGCCCTGGTCGTCCTGGTGGCCGGCTCGCTCGCCGAACACATCCCGATGCCCGTGATCGGCGGGCTGATCCTGGTCGTCGGCGGCGAGCTGATCTGGGGCAAGCGGCACGACATCCTCCTCGTGCTGCGTACCTCGTGGATGTCGTCGGCGGCGATGGTCCTCACCTTCCTGGCCACCACCCAGATCCCCCTCCAGCAGGCCATCGTCCTGGGTGCCGTGCTCTCCCTGCTGCTCTACTGCGCCCAGGCCGCGCGGCAGGCCGACCTCGTCGCCCTGCGCCGCGTCCCGGACGGCGCCGGTGGCACCGGACGCTGGGAGACCGCCGAGCCACCGGCGGCCCTCGCGCCGGGCACGGTCACCGTCCTCGATTACGCGGGCTCCTCCTTCTTCGCCGAGCTGCCCAGGATCGAGAGCCGGCTTCCGGCGGTGGACGGGGCGCGCGGGGCGGCCCTCGTGCTGGCCGTCCGCGCCCTGCCCGACGTGCCCTCCTCGGCGATGCTCAAGCTCCTCGACCGCTACGCCGCCCGCCTGGAGGACCAGGGCGGCCGGCTGATCCTGTGCGGCGTCGAGCCCGCCCTGCTCCGGCTCCTGGAACGCTCCGGCATCGCGGACCGCCTCGGCCCCGGCGGCATCGTCCCCGCCGCGCCGAGGATCTTCGGCCCGCTGGAGACCGCGTACGCGGAGGCGGACCGCTGGGCGTCCGGGCACTCGGCCACCGACCGGCCCTAGGCGTACTGCCCTGTGAGGTTGCGGCAGGTCTCAGCAGGGCGAACCGCAGTCCCTGGCCGCCTGCGGTTCGGCCAGGACGTCGAGTCCGTAGCCGAGGGCGGTGAGGGCGGCGACGGCTGCCACCAGCCCGAGCGCGGTGCGCCACCGCTTGCGTACGGCGGCGAAGAGGGCCAGGGCCGTGAGGGTGCCGCCGAGCAGCAGCAGCGGGAGGCCCAGGAACAGCACGTCGGTGTTGCGCTCGCCCTCGAAGGCGCCGGACAGGCCGCTCCTGCCGTACGGAAGCCAGACCGCGAGGCCCGCGAGGGCGCCGAGCGCCGCCGAGAGGAGCCCGGCGGCACCGGTGAGAGCTTCGCGGCGGGGGTTCGTGTGTGCGGTGTCCATGTGGGGAGAGACGTCCGGCGGGGCCGGGGAGTTTCAATCCTCAACGATCGGGTCCGACAGGGCCTGGAGCGCGGGGCGGAGCAGTGCGGCGATGCGCTCCGCGGGAGCCTCCCGGAGCACGGGCAGGCCGAGCAGCTGGTGGCCGATGGTCACGCCGAGCAGCGCGGTGACCATCAGCGCGGCACGCAGTTCGGGGTCGTCGGCGTCCGGGAGGGCGGCGCCGACGCTGTCGGTCTGCCGGCCGAGAGCGGCACGTATGTGGTCGGCCGCCGCCCGGTCGGTGAGCATCGACCGCATCATCGCGAGCGTGCCCTCGGGCAGACCGCCGAGCTTGACGCCGAGCGAGGCCATCAGCTGATCGACGAGCCCGTCGCCGTCCGCCGCCGCCGGCGGGACGGGCAGCGCCTGCACGGCCTGCCCGAACAGCTCCCGCTTGGAGCCGAAGTACTGCATGACCAGGGCCGGATCGACGCCCGCCGCGCTCGCCACCGCGCGGATGGTGGTGCGCTCGAAGCCCTTCTCGGCGAACAGCTCCCGGGCGCTGCCGAGGATGCGTGCCTCGGTCGCCCGGCGGCGGTCGGCGCGGGACCGGTGGGGGGTCGTCGTCACGCCGCTCACTCTACAGCCGTTGACCGAACGTGCGGCCGGAGCCTACCGTGGTTGGGTCAACATCTGTTGAGCGAATGGGAGTGTTCCGTGCCGTATCCGGAGGCATCCGCCGCGCGCACGCCCCGCGAGGTGCTGACCCGCTACTACCAAGCCATGATCGACAAGTCGCCGGACGACCTCGCCGACCTCTACGCCGCCGACGCGCTGCACGAGTTCCCGTTCGCCGCCCCCGGCTTCCCGCCCCGCTTCGAGGGCCGCGAGGCCGTGCGCGCCGGATACCGGGCGGCCTGGGGCGCGAGCCCCGCCGAGGTGCGCGAGGTGCGGAGGGTCGCGGCGTACGAGACCGCCGATCCGGGCGTGCTCGTCGCGGAGCACGTCGTGGTGGGGGCGGTGCCGGGCAGGTCCGGTGAGTTCACCGTGCCCGGCCTGCTGGTGCTGCACGTCCGGGACGGGCTGCTCACGCGCGTACGCGACTACATGGACGCCTCGGGGGTCGCGGACGCCCGGAGGTGAGGGGCGCGGTGGGCGACCGCCCCGTATGTCCACGGCGGACCGCCCGCTTGGGCACGTACACCGGACGGTGCAGCGGGCCCCGATGACGACACCGTCCGGTGTACGGCCGGGTGTCCTCATCGGGGCGACGCGGCGGCCCTCGTTCCCTCCGTAGGTTCTGGATCACCGGAACGACACCGAGGAGGACGGCATGACGGCCACGGACACGGCTTCGCCAGTGGGAGTAAGGGCCTCGCTCACCCTGATCGGCATCGGGGCCCTGGCGATGGCGGCGTTGGAGATGCTGAACCCGGAGTACGACCTGGTGAGCGAGACCCTCAGCCGGTACGTGCACGGCACGGCCGGCTGGCTTCTCCCGGCCGCGCTGCTGGCCGTCGGCGCCGCCTCCGCCGTTCTCGTGGTACGCCTCGGCGCCGGGACCGGGCGGGCGGGCCGGGCGGCGCTCGTGGTGTGGACGGGCGCCATCATGGTCGCGGGCCTCTTCCCGGCGGACCCACCCGGCCACTGGAGCCGTCCCTCCCTCTCCGAACTCGTCCACGGCAACGCCGCCTTCCTCGCCTTCGCCGCACTGCCGACCGCCGCCGTGCTGCTCCGCGGGACGCTCGCGGCCCGGCGGCCCGCTCTGCGCACTGCCCTCAGCACCCTCACCGTGGTCTCGGGCACGGCCACGGCGGCCCTGGCGGTCCTCCTCGTCGACGTGATGGACGGCGGCCCGTCGCTGGGGCTGGGCGGCGCCCCCACGCTCGTCGGTCTCGTCGAACGCCTGGTACTCGCCGCCGACTTCGGGTGGATCGCGCTTGCCGTAGCCGCTGCGGGCGCCCGCGGGCAGCAGGGACGGGACCGTCGTGCATGATCCGCGCATGGACCGACCCGGCACCCCCGCTCCCGCCGACCCACGCGCGGTCCGGCTCGTCGACCGGCTTCTCGCGGTCGGCACCGCCGTCGCCGTCCTGGCCGGTACCGCCCGGCTCGGCGGCCGGCTGGACATCGCGGGAGCCCTGCCACTCGCCCTGTGGCTGGGCCTGCTCCTTCTGGTGCGCTGCCGGTGGCCGCTCGCCGTGCTGCTGCTGAGCGTGCAGGCGGTCGTCGTGTTCCGTACCTCCGGACTCACCGATGCCGGCTGGGTGTGGCCGGTCTCCGCCGCGTACGCCACGCTGGCTGCCGACGACCGGCCGGGCCGCCCCGGCCTCCCGTGGGCGGCCGGTGTCGGCCTGGCGGAACTGGCCTTCGCCGCGACCTGGGACACGACGGCCGGCGGCGCCACCCCGCGCGAGGTCCTCGGCTCCCTGGGCGTCGAGGCCCTGTGGCTGGCGGTGCTCCTCGCCGCCGCGACTGCCTACCGCAACCGCCTCCGCTGGCGCGCCGAACTCGACGAGCGCCTGCTGCGGGCAGCGCGGGAAAGAGACCTGGAGGCCGACCGGCGGATCGCGGAGGCCCACCTGGAGATCGCCCGCGAACTGCATGACGTCGTCGGGCACACCCTCACCGTCGTCGGTATCCAGCTGCGGGTCGCGGCCGAGGTTCTGGACGACTCACCGGAGGAGGCGCGGGCCGCGCTCGCCACCGCCCAGCAGGTCCGTACCGAGGCGGTACGGGACCTCCGCGCGCTCGTCCACGTGCTGCGCGCGCCGGGAGGGGCGGCCCCGGAAGACCCCGTGGCCGGAGTCCCCCACGTCACGGCGCTCGTCGACCGGATGCGGTCGGCGGAGCTGGACATCCGGCTGGAGACGTCCGGCGACGTCACCGCCGTGCCCGCACCGGTCTCCCTCGCTGTCCACCGCATCGTTCAGGAGGCCCTCACCAACACGGTCCGCCATGCCGGAGCCTCGCGGGCCGACGTGAGCGTCCGATGCGGCCGGGAGCGGGTGGAGGTGCGCGTCACCGACGACGGCCGGAACACGGCGGAGACATCGGAAACGGCCGGGCACGGGGTACGCGGCATGGACGAGCGGGTCCGGGCGCTCGGCGGTGACTTCTCCGCCGGACCGCGCGGCGAGGGCGGCGGATGGGTCGTGCGGGCCGCCATCCCTGTGCCAGGCTTCCGCTCATGACGATCAAGGTGATCCTGGCCGACGACCAGGCCCTGGTACGTGCCGGTTTCAGCAGCCTCCTCGCCCGCGCCGAGGGCATCGAGGTCATCGGCGAGGCGGGCACGGGCGACGAGGCCGTCCGCACGGCCCGCGCCGTCCGCCCCGACGTCGTCCTCATGGACATCCGCATGCCCGGTACGGACGGCCTCACCGCCACCCGGAAAATCGTCGAGGACCCCGAACTGGCCGGCTGCCGGGTCATCGTCCTCACGACCTTCGAGACCGACGAGTACGTCTTCGCGGCCCTGAGCGCCGGCGCGAGCGGCTTCCTCACCAAGGAGATCGAACCGGACGAGCTGCGCCAAGCCGTCCGGTCGGTGGCGGCCGGCGACGCGCTGCTCTCACCGAGCGCGACCCGCCGGGTGATCGAGCAGTTCGCGCGCCGCCCGGTGGCCCCCGTCGACACCGCCGAACGGCTCGCCGTGCTCACCGCCCGGGAAGTCGAGGTGACCCGCCTGATCGCAACCGGCCTGTCCAACGACCAGATCGCCGCACAGCTCTTCATCAGTCCGCTCACCGCCAAGACCCACGTCACCCGCGCGATCGCCAAGCTCAACGTCCGTGACCGCGCCCAACTGGTGATCCTCGCGTACGAGACGGGCCTGGTCCGCGCCGGTGGCTGGGACCCGGTAGTGCGTCCTGCGTGACGCGAGTGCAACCGGCCGATCCAGAGCTCGATGACGAACCGCCCGCCCGGCGCGAGGTGGCGTGCGGCGTTCCGGGAACGGGCCTAAGCGGCACCGGGCGGTTCCGCTTCACGGCACTCCCGGCAGTGGCCCGGCTCCGGTGCTCTGAAGACGCGTTCGCAGCGGTCGCAGTCCTGGAGGGGGACGGCCTCGGGGGCCGTCCGTTCCGGTGCGGTGGGCAGCGGGGGTGGGAGGAGGTCGGTCAGGCGGGTGCGGAGGAATCCGGCCGGGTGCCTGACGACGGGCGGCAGGTCGCTGGTCAGGGCGTGCCGGACGGCGGCGGGGCGTACGTTGCGGTCGAGCCAGGTGGTGACCTCGGGGGCGATTTGGCTGATGTCCCGTGCGGACAGCGTGAGTTGGGGCGCGTGGCGGCGGAGCCCCGCGAGCAGGTCGGCGGCGGCCCGGTGCCGCGTCTCGACCGGGATGGGTGGCGGGGGCGGCTGCTTGCACGGAGCGGGGGAGGCGACCGGTGCCGATGCCGATGCGATGGCGTGGGGCTGGTTGTACGACGTCGTACGGGTGACGACGCGGCCGTTCGGGAGGCGGAGGCGGCTGCGGCGCAGATACCCGGCGGCCTCCAGCTCGCGCAGCGCGGCGGTGATCCGGGCCTCGCTCTCCGGGAAGCGGGCGGCGAGGCACTTGATGCCCACCCTGGCCCCGGCGGGCAGTGACTGGATGTGCGCGGCGAGCCCGATCGCGAGGAGCGAGAGGTCCGGGTGCTGGGCGAGGTGGTTGCCGATCACCGTAAAGCCGGACGTGTGGCGGACGTTGACATGCTGGACGCCTGCGGCGGGGGAGCCGGAAGGGGCGCGCGAGGGCGCGATAACCTGCGAGGTAGCCATCAGGAAGCTGCTTCTTCCGCGTTGGTCAGGCCCTCGGTGGAGATTCCTGTCTCGCCGGGGGCCGTCACGTTCTGTGGTGTTGATGTCGCGGCGAGCATATGCCAGGCAACCGGTCCAGAATCCAGCCCAGTTGGCCTAGTTCACTCGCGCGAGTGATGCAGGTCAGAGCGGGGTGGGGTGGGGTTTGGTCCGGTTCTTTCTCAGGTTCTTTGAAAGCCTTTCTACGTCGCGAAGGACCGCGACCCGGTGGCCCGGGACGCGGTCGGGGACGTCACGGTACGAGGTCGAGCTCGGCCCAGACCGTCTTGCGCGGCACCGGCCCCTCCTCGACGCCCCAGCGGTCCGCCAGCGCCGCGACGATCAGCAGCCCGCGCCCGCTCTCGGCGTACGGACCCGGGTGGTCCGGAACGGGCAGACGGTCACTCCGCGTGTCCGTCAGCTCGATGCGCAGCCGCGTCGCGTCGCTCACGGTGAGGCTCAGCCGGAAGTCCCGTCCCGGCACGCGCCCGTGCGTGGCCGCGTTCGCGGCCAGCTCGGCGACGATGTGCGCGGCGGCCTCGGTGGGGAGCCCCCAGTCGCCCAAATGCGCCGTGGTGAGCAGCCGGGCGAGGCGTGCGCCCCGGCGCGTGGGGGAGAGCAGCACGGCGAACTGCCGGGCGGGAGCGGAACGTTCGGTTCGGGTGATTTCTCGATTCACGTCACTCAGGGTGGCCGTGGGCGCCTACCGTGAACAGTGACTCGGCGCTTACGTACGGTCATTGTCCCGAGCTTGTCCAGCGTTGTCCCCGCTGTACGGGGTGACGCCCGGGGGACGTACACGGTTGAGGAAGAACGGCACGCGTGCGGAAGCGGGGCACGGATGAGTGTGGACGAGATCGGTACGCAGTGGCAGCCCGACGCGGGCGCCGACGAGCCGGGCTGGGACGTGGACCCGGACGACGAGTCGGGCGTCGCGGTGGTCGCTGCGGTGGGCCGCCAGCTCCGGGCATGGCGGGAGGCGGCGGGCCTGACGGCTGCGGAGTTCGGGACGCGGCTGGGGTACGGGGAGAACCTGGTCTACAAGGTGGAGGGCGGGCGGAGGATTCCCCGGCCGGAGCTGTTGGACAAGGCGGATGAGGTGTGCGGGGCGGCGGGGAAGATCGCCGCGATGAAGCAGGACTTGGTGGCGGTGAGGTACCCGAAGAAGATTCGCGAGCTGGCGAAGATGGAAGCGCAGGCCGTCGAACTCTCGGCCTACGGAAGCCACAACATCCACGGTCTGTTGCAGACGGAGGAGTACGCCCGGGCGCTGTTCGGGATGCGGCGGCCCGCCTTCTCCTCCGACGAAGTCGATCGCCTGGTGGCTGCCCGTATGGCCCGAAAATCGATCTTCAGCCGCTCACCCGCGCCGGAGCTCAGCTTTGTGCAGGAAGAGGCGACGCTGCGGCGCCCTCTCGGGGGCAGAATGGTCCTGCGGCGTCAGCTCGAACACCTGTTGGAGGTAGGGGAGTTGCGGAACGTTGAAATCCAGGTGATGCCGACCAACCGCGAGGACCATGCGGGAATGGGTGGGGTGATGCAGGTGCTGAAGTTCAAGGATGGGTCTGCGGTGGGGCGTTCCGAAGGCGAGTTCGGTAGTCGGCCGGTCTCGGATCCGAGGCACCTGCGAATCATCGAGCTGCGAACTGGGATCATGCGGGCTCAGGCTCTCACGCCTCGGGAGTCGCGGGCCTTCATCGAGCAAGTACTGGGAGAGACATGATCAGCGAGAACTCTGGCGCCGACGCTCCTCGGCTGGAGTGGTTCAAGAGCAGCTACAGCGACAGCAGCGACAGCAACGAGTGCGTAGAGGTCGCGGCGGCGCCCGGTGCGGTGCACGTCCGTGACTCCAAGGACCTCTCCGTGCCGGAGCTGGCCTTCGGCGAGACGGCATGGGCGGGCTTCGTTTCGTACGCCGCCGACTGCTGATTCTTCACGCGCTGGGAGAGGGACATGACTCGCGAGACCGAGTGGTTCAAGAGCAGCTACAGCAGCAGTAGCGAAGGGGACTCGTGCGTCGAGGTCGCGGCGGCGTCCGGCGCGGTGCGCGTCCGTGACTCCAAGGACCTCTCCGTGCCGCAGCTCGCCTTCGGCGAGTCCGCGTGGGCGGGGTTCGTGGCGTACGCCTCCGGGCGCTGCCAGTAGGAGGTGCGCCCCGCCGCCCATGGGTCCACGGGCCCGGGCGGGCGGGGCCGGCTCCGCCGGGGAGAAAACCGGGGCGGGGGCGCCGATCGGCTCGACGCTCACTTGGCAGCGTGCGAGAATCGCACGTATGGCTAGCATCGACGCACGCACGCTTGGTGAGCGCATCCGAGATGCACGTAAGCGCGCTGGTATGAGCCAAGAGGAACTCGGTCAGGCGGTGGGCATCGAGCGCACGGCGGTGAACAAGATCGAGGGGGGCGTCCGCAGAGTCACGGCGTTGGAGCTGTCCGATGTCGCCGCCGTGCTCGGCGTTCGCATGTTCACGTTCTTCGAGGACCCCGTCCCGGCGCTCGTTTCGCACCGATCCAGTCAGGGCCTGGACACCGTCGATTCGCAGATCGACGCACTCCTTGCGAACCTTGCCGGCGAGGTCGAGTTCATCGATGCGCTCGGCGTCCAGGAGCTCGGCCTCGATGCCGCTGATGTGGTCGCTCAAGCGGGCATCACGCCACCCTCGACCAACTCCGAGGCCGAAGCCCTTGCCGCGAAGGCGCGTGTGCTGATGGGGCTTTCGGCGGACGAACCGATCTCCCAGCTCTCCGAGAGAGTGGCCGACATCGGTCTGCTGGCCTTCTCGCGCAACATCGGCGAGGACACTGCCGACGCCGGGACGGTCCTGTTGCGCCGAGGCGGAGTCAGCCTCGTCAACAGCCACATGAAGGTCGGCCGAAGGCGGCTGGCGCTCGCGCACGAACTCGGTCACTACCTCATCGCGGATGACTACACCGTCGACTGGCAGGTGGCCGCGCATACCGACTGCGATGTCCCGATGGAGTCACGCCTCGATCGTTTCGCGCGCGCGCTTCTGCTGCCCGGGGATGCGGTCGGACGCGATTGGCGGAAGAAGGTCGAGCTGCACGACGAGCGCAGTGCGGCGATTTCACTGGCCAGCGAATTCCGGGTCGACATGGCCACCCTGGCGACACGGCTCAAAGAACTGGGACTGGCCGACAGCGAGACAACCGGTTCGGTGCGCAGGTTCCGCACCAACCAGGCTGACATCGTCGAGATGAACCTGCGGGTGCCCCTTGAGGAACTGGACGGTACAACGGTTCCTCGGAATTTCGCGCGTGCGGTGCTCCGGCTGGTGCGTGACGAACGGATCAGCCGCGACCGGGCCCTTGAATTGCTGCAAGGTACTTTCGATGAGGCGGATCTGCCGCGAAACCGCGTGCGGCGGCCCGACGAGATCTGGCGGTTCGTTTCGTGACAGTGCCCGAAGACGCCTGGGTCTTTGACACGGGCCCCTTGCGCCACTTCGCCGCCCAGGGGTGGCTGGGCGTTTTACGGTTCCTCGCCGGTGAGCGGCCTGTGTACATTCCGAGCGCCGTCGAACGCGAACTCTACAATGCCGCCGACGCGATACCTGCCGTGCGGCAGGTGGTCGGAGCCGACTGGATTCGCGTTCACTCGTCGGAGTCCATGGAATACATGGGGGCGTTTTCCCGCTACCACGACCGGCTGGTCGCCGGGGGTAAGAATGTGGGCGAGTGTGAAGTTCTCGCCATGGGAAAGATCTACGGTTGCGAAATCGTGGTGGACGATGCCGCGCCGCGTCGAATCGCGGAAGAAGAGGGCATCAGAGTCGCGGCGACTGTCGCCATCCTCTGCGACGCCATTCGCGAGCGGAAGCTGACGACAGCCATGGTAGAAGAGCTTGCCGACCACCTCCTTGAAGGTAAGTACTATTTGCCTTTCGGGCGAGGAGGATTCCGGAATTACGTGCTGGAGAACGGCCTCTTGGATTACGGCGAGATCTGAGCGGAAGTTGCGGGCCGCACGTGGCTCTCCGCAAGCCCACCATCCGGTGCCCGAGGGCGAAGCCGCCCGAGCCCGGGGCAACCAGACGTCACGCCCCCGGTCCGTCCGCAGGACTCAGCGACGCCCCCCTGATCCCCCGCAGCACCTCCGCGCCGATCTCCGCCAGCCGGCCCCCGTCCGGCGGCGTCGCGCCCAGGCCGATCGCGTAACCCGTGCCGCCGGGCGCCGTGACCGGGCGGGGCCAGACGCGGCAGTCCGGGGCGCCCGCCTCCGCCAGGGCGGCGGTCAGGGCCAGCAGGCGTCCGCGTAGGCGGCCCACCTCGGCGGGGTGGGCCGAGGCCAGGGCCCACGCGGTGTGTTCCGTGAGCGGAGGCGGGGCGCAGAGGGTGTCCGGGGCGCCCGCTTCCAGGAGTTCCCAGGCCCGGAACAGCTCCGCCGTGAGCAGGTCCCGGCCTGCGGTGGAGACCTGGGCCGTGCAGGAACGGACCGGGGCCGTCGGGGTGTACACCGTCACCGGGGCGTCCGTCGCGGGGCCGTCGCCCATCGAGCCCCTGTCCGCCGGGCCCTCGCCCACCGGGATGCGCCAGTCCCAGGCCGCCCAGGTCGCGAAGAAGTCCCGGAGGCCGCCGCCCTCCTGGGCCGTACGCGCCGCGAGGACCGCCCACGCGATGCCGGGGAGGCCGCCGCACGGGGCGGAGTCCAGGCCCCGCGCCGCCGCCCACTCCTTCACCTCCCGGGCCAGCGCGGTGAACGCCTGCCCGCGCGGGAACGCCTCCGCGTCGCTCACCGCGCTCAGCGCGACCGCCGCCGCCTCGCCCAGCTCCGCGCGGCGGGCGACCGCTTCGGCCGGAGGCAGCGTGCCCGTCGCCACGGTGACCAGGTCCACCCGCAGGCCGTCCACGTACCACCGCAGGCCGGGGACCCGGGCGCCCGTCACCTCGCGCAGGTCCCGCGCCTCCGGGAAGGCGGCGGCGAGCCGGTCCCGTACGCCCGCGACGCCGGGGAGCGCCGCCACCAGGTCCAGGTCCGCGCCGGGGAGCGCGCAGCCCATGCGCCGGGAGCCGACGAGGTGGACGTGCGCGTCGGGGAGGGCGGCGGCGACCCGTTCGGCCACCTCATCGACGCGAAGGGCAGGTGCGCCGAGGCCCACCCGTACCCCGTAGTGGTCCGACACATGCAGCCCACCCGGCCCGGGCGCTTCCCCCGTCAGCACCGCCGTACACGCCCGCAGCCGGTCCGTACGCAGCAGCACCCGGTCCAGGCGCGAGACCCGGCCCGAGAGGGACGAAATCGCGGCCAGGGGGTTGGCCGACGGGTCGAAGGTCGGGGTGTCGTCGGCGGGGCCGTGCACCTCCTTCCAGGCGTCCGTCATCGCCAGCCGGGTCTGCGGGTGGTCGCCGCCGTCGTTGAAGTCGCCGACGAGGACGAGTTCGCCCGCCACCGCCGCCAAACCCGTCGCCAGGTCCGTCAGTTCCGCGTCCCGGCGGGCCGCGCCCTCGGGGGAGTGGTCGCTGCTGAGGTGCGTGACGGCCACCGTGACCGGGCCCTCCGCCGTCTCCACCACCGCCGCCGCGACCGCCTTGTGCGGCCCCAGCACGTGCACCGCCGCCTCGCTCACCGGCAGCCGGCTGAGCAGCAGCAGACCGTGGTCCGGCACGTCGTGCCCGGCCGGGTCGGTCGCGAGGGTGTAGCGGGCGCGTACCCAGTCGCAGCCCAGCAACAGCGTCAGCAGCGCGGGCTCGACCTCCTGGAGCGCGATCACGTCCGCGTCCGCCGCGCGCAGCGCCTCGGCCAGCAGGGGGCGGCGGCGCGCGGTGTCGATGCGGTCGCTGTCGTAGCGGTCCCAGAGGGTGTTCCAGGTGAGGACCGTCAGCGGGCCGGGCGGGCCGGGTGTGCCGGGTGCCGCGTCCGGCGGGCCGGGTGCCGTGTCCGGCGCCGGTTCCCAGGTGCCCGTCGCGCGGGAGTACGCGTGCGGGATTCGCGCCGTGAAGTACGGGGAAGGCAGCCGGCGCGCCTCCCGCACCCGGCCGGCGTCCGTCGCGTCGACGCGGTCCGTGCCCGTCGCCCGGTCCCACACCACCTCGCCGTCCGCCTCGAAGAACAGCACCCGGTGCCAGGGGATGTCCCCGCCCGGCGTGAACCGGTCCAGCGGCACCCGCTTCGGCTCCCGGCCGCGCTGCGCCACGCCCAGCACGAACCGCGCCGCGTCGAAGCGGGCGTCCCAGCGGACGCGGTGGTAGATCTCCTCACTCGTGCGCATCAGGCCCGGTCCTCCACGGTTCCGCTGGTGCCGATGTACCAGGTGCGGTGCGCCTGGCCGGGATACGGGGGCACGAACCGGTGCAGCTGAGACGCCAGCACCTGCGGCGGTACGGGGTGCTCCCGGCGTCCGTTGCGCGCGGCCAGCTCCGCCTCGCCGACCCAGGCCACGGCATGGGTGACCAGGGCGTCCCGGCGCCGGGCGACCGCGTGGACCAGGGAGCGCTGGTGCGCGTTGAGCGAGGTGGCGTCCCAGACCACCGTGGCGCCGGGGACGAGGGCCGCGTCCAGCCGGTCCAGGCCCTCCCGCAGCACGTCCCCGTTGGCGCTCTGGTCGGCGCGCGAGCCCCGGGCCAGGCGGAGATCGTCCAGCGAGACGTACGTGGCGACCCCCGGCAGGCCCCGGCCGAAGGTGCTCTTGCCGCTGCCCGAGGGACCGGCCAGCTGCACCAGGCGCGGGAAGTCCCCGGACCGCCACCGCCAGGTCGCGGCGACCGCCTCCTCGGCGGTGGCGACGCGCCCGGCCGCGTACGCCTCGCGGGCCTGCGCCAGGCAGCGCGCGGCGGCCTCCGGCCCGAGGGCCGCGAACGCCTCGGCCAGCCCGTCCGGCTCCCGCACCTCCTCCGCGTGCAGGGCCGACCACTCGACCTGCTCCCGCGCCCCGGCGGTGTCCGCCAGCACCCCGGACACCGCGTGCAGGACGGGCAGGTCGGCGGCGAGCGCCATCCGGGCCAGCCCGGCGCGCCGCTCCTCGTCGGGGTAGGGGCGGTGCAGCCCGGGGGCCAGCCCGACGAGGTCCGCGACGCGGCGGGCGAGCGGCATGCCGAGGGCGGGGGCCAGCAGCGGGGCGACGGCGGCGCGGCGGGTGCCGTGCAGCAGGGCGGCGAGGACGCCGGCGAGCCGGTCGTCACCGGTGCGGCCGAGGGCGTCGAGGGCATCGGCGGCGGCGCGGGCTTTCCCCGCCCCGTCTCCCGTCTCGGCGCCTACGGCCGCCGCCAGCGCCGCCGGGTCCACGGGCGCCCCGCTCCGTACCGCCCAGAGCGCCGCCCCCGGACCCAGCCCGTTCTCCACGACCTCCGCGTGCATCCAGTGCGTATCGGTCACCACGTGCCCCGGCCGCACCCACTTGCCGACGACGCGCCCGAACAACGCGGCCGGGAAGCCCGCGGCCGGCCGCACGACGTACCCCTCCTGCCGCCCCGTGTCCGGCTTCAGCGCGCGCAGCGCCTTCGCGTCGAACACCCCGCGCCACAGCACCGGCGGCGCCGGGATGCCCAGGGAGCGCAGGAACTCCACGGTCCGGTCCCAGCCCAGGCAGCGGTCGCCGTCCCACACGGAGAACCCGTAGAAGTGGTTCTCCAGCGAGTCGTACGCCAGGGAGTGCCGCGCGAACACGTTCTCCCCGCAGATCCGCCACCCCTGCGGGATGCGGGGGCCGACGCGGGCCTGGAGGGCCTTCACCCAGGTCCTCGACGGGTGGTGCGCCGAATCCAGCGAACGGGCGTGCAGCCCGTCCGCGTACAACGTGGTGTTCTCGCCGTCCAGCTTCTCGGTGACGACGACCTCGGCCCCGGCCAGCGCCGCGAGGTCGGTCATCCGCACGTCGTCGGACGTGGCGCCGGGCGACCAGGGCAGATGAGGCGTCCGTGGATAGTGCGTCCGCATGCTCTTCCGCCCCCGTACCGTCGCCGTGCCCGGCCGGAAACTGTAGGGCCCGGGGCTTGCGCGTACGAACGAATTACGCGGACGGGTCAGCGCGGCAGCGCCGCCCCGAACGCATCACCGTCGCCGCCCGCCGAGAAACCGAGGTCCGCCTCCGCGAGCGCGGTGGCCGACTCCAGGGTGCCGGGCTTGACCTTGAGCACGGTGACGGACCCTGCCGCGTTGCCAGGGGCGCCGACCAGCGGTTCGACGCGGCCGTTGCCGTCGGTGTCCAGGGCGCCGACCGTCCAGCCGAAGTGGTCGTGCGCGGCTATGACGCCAGGCACCTTGTCGGTGTCCTGGTCGATCCAGAGCGCGCCCTTGGTGGTGACGCCTCCGGTCGCGTTGCCGAAAAGGACCATGGAGGCGCCGGCGCCGGTCGCGGAGTCGAGCGTCTCACTGCGCATGCCGATGACGAGGTCGTCGGTGCCGTCCCCGTCGAAGTCCCCCGCGGCGAGGCCCGACGCGAAGTAGTCCTCCATCTCGGGTGCGCCGGAGATGCCGGGGGAATCCTGGTCGAAGAGCTTCACGCGGCTGGTGGCGGACAGGCCCTGGGAGCTTCCGTAGAAGACCCCGAGCGGGCACTGCATCGAGGACCTGTGCATCGGCGAGGCGATCGGCGTCAGTCTGCTGGCCGGCTTCCTGGGTTCGTCCATCTCCGAGTACTACCGGCAGCACCCGGTGCACATCTCGTGGCCGTCCTTCTCGTGGCCCTGGTCGCACTCCGGCAGCAGCTCGGCGACGACCTCGTACACCAACATCTTCGGCAACTCGATGTCGTCCACCGCGAGCGGCATCGCCGCCCAGGCGGCGGCACAGGCGGCGGCGGCCCGGAGTCACACCGCGTCCCCGTACCGGTCGCACGCGCGGTATCCCTCCTACCGCTCCTACACCCCGTACCGTTCGCCCGGCCGCCCGCAGGCGCCCCAGCCCCCGGGCCCGCCCCCGCCGCCTCCGCCGCCGCCGTGGCCCCAGCTGATCAAGGCCGTCCTGAGCGTGGTCCACGCCCGGCCGACGGGCGGCACGGACACGGACACGGAGCACCAGCGCTTCGTGGACGACGCCTTCACCCGCGCCCAGAAGGACCTCGATCTCACCGAGGAGCAGTTGCGCGGCTACTTCAAGACGTTCCCCGGCAGCACCACCCAGCCGGACCCGAACGGCGCCCCGTCACCGCAGCCGAGTCCGTCCGCAGGCAGTGGCGCCTCTTCGCCCGAAGACCCCTGCAAGGCGTCCAGGGACGACCGCCACTACTACGAGCCCCTGGTGAGCGGAACGGCGACCGGTGTCGTGGCCCTGCTGTGTCCGTCCGACCTGAAGGGGAAGAACTCGCGCGCGCGGCGGCCCGCCAACATGAACCCGCCCGGCTACGTCGCCAAGCGGGACGACGACAACCTCTGGACGTATGCGCGCACCCATATTCTGGGCGACCGTTTCAATGGAAAATGGCGCAACGAGAATATATTCACCGGCTACCGGCAGATGAATGATCCCGGAATGAAGCGGTGTGAGAACAAGATGGCGAGCGCCCTGGAAAAGAAGCAGCGCGTGATATACTCCGGCCAGCTGGTTTACGGAAATGGGCGGGGCAAGATTCCCACCGGAATCAATATGACGGCTATTTCAGATGCCGATGGTGTGCTCTTTAAGGGCGTGTTCGTGTCGAACTCTCCGGGAAGCCAGGTGACGTGCTGATGCTCGACGAACTCGAAGAGGCCCTTCCGGCTCTCCGCGCACACCGCCGCAGCGATCTTCCTCCGGTCGATTGGGCGCTCATCGAGCGGGAGGTCGGCTGCGCCTTCCCGGCGGATTTCGTTGCCCTGGCGACGTACTACCCGCCGTTCGTCCTCGACGACTTCCTCTCCGTTCATATCCCCGAGGCGGGCCGTGAGCGGAACTTCGTTTCGGGGATCCGGCGTATGACGAGTACGTTGACGAGCCTCCGGGACGAAGGAATGTCCCACGGGTACGTTCCCTTTCCCGAGTCCGGCGGTCTCGTTCCCTGGGGTGACTCCTGCGACGGTGACGACTTCTACTGGAAGACCGGGGGAGACGGGCCGGACGAGTGGACCGTCGTGGTGGCCGGGCGCAACGACGACTGGTACGAATTCCGCGGCTCCCTCGTGCAGTACCTGGCGGGGCTGGTGAAGGGGACCGTGGCACCGGACGGTCTGCCGCCGGACTTCCCGGTGGACAACCCGACGGTCGAGATCGACTGACCGCTCCCCGTCGATTCGACCCGGCCCCGTGATGACCTGACCCCCGCGCCCGTACCTCCCGTCCACCCGTGAAAAGAGCAAGCCCGTGAGCACCGTCACACCCCCCGAGCATCCCGACGAAGGGCGGGGTCCGTCCGCCCTCTCCGACGAACAGTGGGAGACGTTCCAGCGCGAGGCCGCGGGGGGCGGCCGCGGGGAGGCGCCGGAGAGCCGTCCGCGCGGGCGCGGATGGTGACGCGCAGGCTGCGGGAGCAGGACGCGGCGGCGGCCGGCGGCCGGCGGTGGGGGCGGAAGAAGCGGGCGCCGGAGCCGGCGCTCCCGCCCGGCTGGCGCACCGGACCCGCGTGGCAGGAGATGAACGGGCGACGCAACCGGCTCCGGGCGGTGCGCACGGTGTCCGTGCTGGCGCTCGTCGCCGGGGTCGCCGTGGTCGCCGTACGGCCGTCGCTGCTGCTCGACCGGCTCCCCGGCCACCGCGCCGATGCCGGGGCCGGAGTCGCGGCCTCGCCGCTGCCCGCCGAGACGGTGCGGCCGTCCGTCGCCCCCGTGGACCAGGCGGGCCTGCCCGACCGTGCGCACCCGTTCCGGGGGTCGCCCGCCGAGCGGTGGGCCTCCGGGGCCGATGGCATCGTGCTGCCGGAGGCGAAGGCGACGGGCGGGATGAGCGAGGCGGACGTGGCGCTCGCGCTGCGGCTGACCAAGGAGTTCCTGGTCGGCACCAATCTGGACCCGGCCGTGCTGCGCGGCGGGCAGCCCACCGCCGCGATGGCCCTGCTCGACCCGGAACAGCGGGACGGGCTGCCGGAGCTGCGACGCGCTCTGCGCGACCCGGACGAGCGACACGACCCGCTGGACCTGGTGACCCGCTTCGACCCGGACGAGGCGGTCCCGGTCGGCGACGTGGTCCGGGTGCGGGGGCGTATGACGTTCGGCGCGGGCGAGGGCGGCGAGGTCCGGGTGCACGCGGACTACACCTTCGTCTACCCGCTGGTCCGGGCGGACGGGGACGGTGGCGTGTCGCGGACGATCGTCCGCCGGGACCTGACGGCGTCCCTGCTCGACCCGGCCCGGTGGCAGGCGACACGGGGCAAGCTCGACCTCACCGAGTACGCCGGCGAGTACTCCAACAGTGCGTGCGGCGTGTACGACGGGTACTTCCACCCCGTGTTCGCGGGCAGCGGGACGGCCTCCGCCCCGGCCACCGGTCCCGCGGTCGACCCGTACGACCGCAGCCGGACCGTGCGGGGTGCGGAGGAGTACGAGGGCTGCGGGACCGCCACCCGCACCTGAGGGGCCGATCCGGGGCCCCCGACCCGCGCCCGCGTTTGAGCATCCACTCGCGCGGGGTAAGATCCTCGGCCCGATTGGCCAGGCTCACAGCCCGTATGGCACACTAGCCAGGTTGCTCGGTTGAGTGTCAATGCTGCGCGCCTCCCGCCGGGAGGACCGGAAGCGAGTCCCACAGTACTCGTCGGCCCCATGCGGGCCGGACGTACGGGAATCTTCCGGGAAGCGTAAGTGGGGCACCGGCCAGGCACCCGGTGGGGTTTCACCCCCGGCAGCGTGGTCTTCGGCCCGCACCCCCTTGGTTGGGAAATCCTTCGGGACTTCTGCGTAGAGGGGATGCGACACGCCCGACCGCGTGGGTCGGAGGCGGAGTTACCGAACCCCGGGTTCCAGAGCGTTAGACGAGAGACAGGACTACTAGTAGCCATGGCGGGACAGAAGATCCGCATCCGGCTCAAGGCCTACGACCACGAGGTCATCGACTCCTCGGCGAAGAAGATCGTCGAGACGGTGACCCGCACTGGTGCGTCGGTCGCGGGCCCGGTGCCGCTGCCCACTGAGAAGAACGTGTACTGCGTCATCAAGTCGCCGCACAAGTACAAGGACTCTCGCGAGCACTTCGAGATGCGCACGCACAAGCGCCTCATCGACATCCTCGACCCCACCCCGAAGACGGTTGACTCGCTGATGCGTCTCGACCTGCCGGCTGGCGTCGACATCGAGATCAAGCTCTGAGGGGACGGGCCGAGATGAGCAAGAACATCAAGGGCGTCCTGGGCGAGAAGCTCGGCATGACCCAGGTCTGGGACGAGAACAACCGGGTCGTCCCGGTGACCGTCGTCAAGGCCGGTCCGTGCGTCGTGACGCAGGTCCGTACGAACGACAGCGACGGCTACGAGTCGGTGCAGATCGCCTTCGGCGAGATCGACCCGCGCAAGGTGAACAAGCCCCTCAAGGGCCACTTCGCCAAGGCCGACGTCACCCCGCGCCGCCACCTGGTGGAGATCCGTACCCCTGACGCGAGCGAGTACACGCTCGGCCAGGAGATCAATGCCGAGGTGTTCGAGTCCGGCGTCAAGGTCGACGTCACGGGCAAGAGCAAGGGCAAGGGCTTCGCCGGTGTCATGAAGCGTCACAACTTCCGGGGCCTCGGCGCCGGTCACGGCGTGCAGCGCAAGCACCGTTCCCCCGGTTCGATCGGTGGCTGCGCCACCCCTGGGCGTGTCTTCAAGGGCATGCGCATGGCCGGTCGGATGGGTAACGAGCGCGTCACCACCCAGAACCTGACCATCCACGCGGTTGACGCGGAGAAGGGTCTGCTGCTCATCAAGGGCGCGGTCCCCGGTCCGAACGGCGGCCTCGTCCTGGTCCGTACCGCGGCCAAGGGGGCTTGAGGTAATGAGCACCATTGACATCCTTTCGCCGGCAGGCGACAAGGCCGGTACCGTCGAGCTCCCCGCGGAGATCTTCGACGCGAAGACCAGCGTTCCGCTGATCCACCAGGTCGTCGTCGCACAGCTGGCAGCTGCCCGTCAGGGCACGCACAAGACCAAGTCCCGTGGCGAGGTCCGCGGTGGTGGGCGCAAGCCGTACCGCCAGAAGGGCACCGGCCGCGCGCGCCAGGGTTCGACCCGTGCGCCGCAGTTCGTCGGCGGTGGCGTCGTCCACGGCCCGCAGCCGCGTGACTACTCGCAGCGCACCCCGAAGAAGATGAAGGCCGCCGCCCTCCGCGGTGCCCTCTCCGACCGGGCGCGTCACTCCCGTATCCACGTCGTCACCGGCGTGGTCGAGGGTGGGATCTCCACCAAGGCCGCCAAGACGCTGTTCGGCAAGATCTCGGAGCGCAAGAACCTGCTCCTGGTCGTCGACCGCAACGACGAGGCCGCGTGGCTCTCCGCACGCAACCTGCCCCAGGTGCACATCCTGGAGCCGGGCCAGCTGAACACGTACGACGTGATCGTCTCTGACGACGTGGTCTTCACCCAGGCCGCCTTCGAGTCCTTCGTGTCTGGCCCCCAGACCGAGACCGAAGGGAGCGACGCCTGATGAGCGAGGCGACCGTTACCAGCAAGACCTACTCCGACCCGCGCGACGTTCTCGTCAAGCCGGTTGTCTCGGAGAAGAGCTACGCGCTGCTCGACGAGAACAAGTACACGTTCATCGTCGCGCCGGGCTCCAACAAGACCCAGATCAAGCAGGCCGTCGAGGCGGTCTTCTCGGTCAAGGTCACCGGGGTCAACACGATCAACCGCCAGGGCAAGCGCAAGCGCACCCGCACCGGTTTCGGCAAGCGCGCCGACACGAAGCGCGCCATCGTGACCCTCGCTGAGGGCGACCGTATCGACATCTTCGGCGGCCCGACCTCCTAGTGAGGCCGAGTCGTCCGGAATCGGACGAGGACTGAGAAATGGGTATCCGCAAGTACAAGCCGACGACCCCGGGCCGTCGTGGCTCCAGCGTCGCCGACTTTGTCGAGATCACGCGGTCCACGCCGGAGAAGTCGCTGGTCCGCCCCCTGCACAACAAGGGCGGCCGTAACAACACCGGTCGTGTGACCGTTCGCCACCAGGGTGGTGGCCACAAGCGCGCCTATCGCGTGATCGACTTCCGTCGTCACGACAAGGACGGCGTGCCGGCCAAGGTCGCGCACATCGAGTACGACCCCAACCGCACCGCGCGCATCGCGCTCCTGCACTACGCGGACGGCGAGAAGCGCTACATCATCGCGCCGCGCGGCCTGACGCAGGGCGACCGTGTCGAGAACGGCCCGGCCGCCGACATCAAGCCCGGCAACAACCTGGCGCTGCGCAACATCCCGGTCGGTACGACCATCCACGCCATCGAGCTGCGGCCCGGCGGCGGCGCGAAGTTCGCCCGCTCCGCGGGTGCCTCCGTGCAGCTGCTGGCGAAGGAGGGCACCATGGCCCACCTTCGTATGCCGTCGGGTGAGATCCGCCTGGTCGACGCCCGCTGCCGCGCCACCATCGGCGAGGTCGGCAACGCCGAGCAGTCGAACATCAACTGGGGCAAGGCCGGCCGCATGCGGTGGAAGGGCGTCCGCCCGACCGTCCGTGGTGTCGTCATGAACCCGGTCGACCACCCGCACGGTGGTGGTGAGGGCAAGACCTCCGGTGGCCGTCACCCGGTTTCGCCGTGGGGTAAGAAGGAAGGTCGTACTCGTTCGCCCAAGAAGGCGTCGAACAAGTACATCGTCCGCCGCCGCAAGACGAACAAGAAGCGCTAGGAGCGGGTTTAGATGCCGCGCAGTCTCAAGAAGGGGCCCTTCGTCGACGGCCACCTCGCCAAGAAGGTGGACGCACAGAACGAGGCAGGCACCAAGAACGTCATCAAGACCTGGTCCCGTCGCTCGATGATCGTCCCGGCCATGCTGGGTCACACCATCGCGGTGCACAACGGCAAGATCCACGTCCCGGTGTTCGTCACCGAGTCGATGGTCGGCCACAAGCTCGGCGAGTTCTCGCCGACTCGCACCTTCCGCGGCCACGTCAAGGACGACCGGAAGTCGAAGCGCCGCTAACGCGGAGTGACTGACTATGACTTACACCGAAGGGACAACCATGGAAGCCAGGGCCCAGGCGCGGTACATCCGCGTCACGCCCATGAAGGCCCGCCGCGTGGTGGACCTCATCCGTGGCATGGACGCCACGGAGGCTCAGGCGGTCCTGCGTTTCGCCCCGCAGGCCGCGAGCGTGCCGGTCGGCAAGGTGCTGGACAGCGCCATTGCCAACGCCGCACACAACTACGACCACACCGACGCCTCTTCGCTGGTCATCAGCGAGGCGTACGTGGACGAGGGCCCGACCCTGAAGCGGTTCCGTCCGCGCGCCCAGGGCCGTGCCTACCGGATCCGTAAGCGGACCAGCCACATCACCGTGGTCGTCAGCAGCAAGGAAGGAACCCGGTAATGGGCCAGAAGGTAAACCCGCACGGGTTCCGGCTCGGCATCACCACGGACTTCAAGTCCCGCTGGTACGCCGACAAGCTGTACAAGGACTACGTCAAGGAAGACGTCGCCATTCGTCGCATGATGACGAAGGGCATGGAGCGCGCCGGTATCTCGAAGGTTGAGATCGAGCGCACCCGCGACCGCGTCCGCGTGGACATCCACACCGCTCGTCCGGGCATCGTCATCGGCCGCCGCGGCGCCGAGGCCGACCGCATCCGCGGCGAGCTGGAGAAGCTGACCGGCAAGCAGGTCCAGCTGAACATCCTCGAGGTCAAGAACCCCGAGGTGGACGCTCAGCTGGTGGCCCAGGCCGTCGCCGAGCAGCTCTCCTCCCGCGTCTCCTTCCGTCGTGCCATGCGCAAGAGCATGCAGAGCACGATGAAGGCCGGCGCCAAGGGCATCAAGGTCCAGTGCGGTGGCCGCCTCGGCGGCGCCGAGATGTCCCGCTCGGAGTTCTACCGCGAGGGCCGTGTGCCCCTGCACACGCTCCGCGCGAACGTCGACTACGGCTTCTTCGAGGCCAAGACGACCTTCGGCCGCATCGGCGTGAAGGTCTGGATCTACAAGGGCGACGTCAAGAACATCGCCGAGGTCCGCGCCGAGAACGCTGCTGCCCGTGCGGGCAACCGCCCGGCCCGTGGCGGCGCTGACCGCCCGGCCGGCCGCGGTGGCCGTGGTGGCGAGCGTGGCGGCCGCGGCCGCAAGCCGCAGCAGTCGGCTTCGGCCGCCGAGGCCCCCAAGGCCGAGGCGACCGCCGCTGCTCCGGCTGCTGAGAGCACCGGAACGGAGGCCTGACCGAAATGCTGATCCCCCGTAGGGTCAAGCACCGCAAGCAGCACCACCCGAAGCGCAGCGGCATGTCCAAGGGTGGCACGCAGGTTGCGTTCGGCGAGTACGGCATCCAGGCGCTGACCCCGGCGTACGTGACGAACCGTCAGATCGAGTCCGCTCGTATCGCCATGACGCGTCACATCAAGCGTGGCGGCAAGGTCTGGATCAACATCTACCCGGACCGTCCCCTGACGAAGAAGCCGGCCGAGACCCGCATGGGTTCCGGTAAGGGTTCGCCGGAATGGTGGATCGCCAACGTCAAGCCCGGACGCGTCATGTTCGAGCTGTCGTACCCCAACGAGAAGATCGCCCGTGAGGCGCTGACCCGTGCGGCCCACAAGCTGCCGATGAAGTGCCGGATCGTCAAGCGCGAGGCAGGTGAAGCGTGATGTCGGCCGGTACCAAGGCGTCCGAGCTGCGCGAGCTGGGCAACGAGGAGCTCCTCAACAAGCTCCGCGAGGCCAAGGAAGAGCTGTTCAACCTCCGCTTCCAGGCGGCGACGGGCCAGCTCGAGAACCACGGTCGGCTCAAGTCCGTCCGTAAGGACATCGCCCGGATCTACACCCTGATGCGCGAGCGCGAGCTCGGTATCGAAACGGTGGAGAGCGTCTGATGAGCGAGAACACTGTGACTGAGACCAAGACCGAGCGCGGCTTCCGCAAGACCCGCGAGGGCCTCGTCGTCAGCGACAAGATGGACAAGACCGTCGTCGTCGCCGTCGAGGACCGCGTCAAGCACGCGCTGTACGGCAAGGTCATCCGCCGTACGAACAAGCTCAAGGCCCACGACGAGCAGAACTCCGCCGGTGTCGGCGACCGTGTCCTCCTGATGGAGACCCGGCCGCTGTCCGCCACCAAGCGGTGGCGCATCGTCGAGATCCTCGAGAAGGCCAAGTAATTCCTGAGGGGGCTTCCCCTCAGGTCAGTTCCGCCAGGCTCGGCAGGGGCGCCCGTTGTCACGGGGCCCCTGCCGGGAACCGGCAGACGATCAGGAGATAGACGTGATCCAGCAGGAGTCGCGACTGCGTGTCGCCGACAACACGGGTGCGAAGGAAATTCTCACCATCCGTGTTCTCGGTGGCTCGGGTCGCCGCTACGCGGGCATCGGTGACGTCATCGTCGCCACCGTCAAGGACGCGATCCCCGGTGGCAACGTGAAGAAGGGTGACGTCGTCAAGGCGGTCATCGTTCGCACCGTCAAGGAGCGTCGTCGCCAGGATGGCTCGTACATCCGCTTCGACGAGAACGCCGCCGTCATTCTGAAGAACGACGGCGACCCCCGCGGCACCCGTATCTTCGGCCCGGTGGGCCGTGAGCTGCGCGAGAAGAAGTTCATGAAGATCATCTCGCTCGCGCCGGAGGTGCTGTAAGCATGAAGATCAAGAAGGGCGACCTGGTACAGGTCATCACCGGCAAGGACAAGGGCAAGCAGGGCAAGGTCATCGTGGCCTACCCCGCTCAGGACCGCGTCCTCGTCGAGGGTGTCAACCGGGTCAAGAAGCACACCAAGGCCGGCCAGACCGCTCGCGGTTCGCAGACCGGTGGCATCGTGACGACCGAGGCCCCGATCCACGTCAGCAACGTGCAGCTGGTTGTTGAGAAGGACGGCAAGAAGGTCGTTACTCGCGTCGGCTACCGCTTTGACGACGAGGGCAACAAGATCCGTGTTGCCAAGCGCACCGGTGAGGACATCTGATGACTACCACCACCGCGCCGCGTCTCAAGACGCGCTACCGCGAGGAAATCGCCGGCAAGCTGCGTGAGGAGTTCTCCTACGAGAACGTCATGCAGATCCCCGGTCTGGTCAAGATCGTGGTCAACATGGGTGTGGGCGACGCCGCCCGCGACTCCAAGCTGATCGACGGCGCCGTGCGCGACCTCACCACGATCACCGGTCAGAAGCCGGCCGTCACCAAGGCCCGCAAGTCGATCGCGCAGTTCAAGCTGCGCGAGGGGCAGCCGATCGGCTGCCACGTCACCCTCCGCGGTGACCGCATGTGGGAGTTCCTGGACCGTACGCTGTCGCTCGCGCTGCCGCGTATCCGTGACTTCCGCGGCCTGTCGCCCAAGCAGTTCGACGGCCGTGGCAACTACACCTTCGGTCTCACGGAGCAGGTCATGTTCCACGAGATCGACCAGGACAAGATCGACCGGGTCCGGGGCATGGACATCACCGTGGTCACCACGGCGACCAATGACGACGAGGGTCGTGCCCTCCTTCGTCACCTCGGCTTCCCGTTCAAGGAGAACTGACCGTGGCGAAGAAGGCTCTGATCGCTAAGGCCGCCCGCAAGCCGAAGTTCGGCGTCCGGGGTTACACCCGCTGCCAGCGCTGCGGCCGGCCCCACTCCGTCTACCGCAAGTTCGGCCTGTGCCGCGTGTGCCTTCGTGAGATGGCTCACCGCGGCGAGCTGCCGGGCGTGACCAAGAGCTCCTGGTAATTCTCCTCCGCCCTCTGGGCGTTGGGAATCACCGGAGACTCTCGGTAAGCATCTGGTCGGCAGGAGCCCGGCCCCGCATGCCGTAGGCTTGCAGGGTTGGGCGCCTGCCGCCCATGACCGACTTACTACGCCGTAGGTCCCCGCACCGCACCCGTCCCGCCTCTGAGCGGGGAGAGGGATGGCGCATACAGGAAACCCCGGCGAGAGAGGCCGAAGGCCAACTCATGACCATGACTGATCCCATCGCAGACATGCTCACGCGTCTGCGCAACGCGAACTCGGCGTATCACGACGACGTCACGATGCCGCACAGCAAGATCAAGTCGCACATCGCGGAGATCCTCCAGCAGGAGGGCTTCATCACCGGCTGGAAGGTCGAGGACGCCGAGGTCGGCAAGAACCTCGTCCTCCAGCTGAAGTTCGGCCCGAACCGCGAGCGCTCGATCGCCGGCATCAAGCGCATCTCGAAGCCGGGTCTGCGTGTCTACGCAAAGTCCACCAACCTGCCGAAGGTCCTCGGCGGCCTGGGCGTGGCGATCATCTCCACGTCCCACGGTCTCCTGACCGGCCAGCAGGCTCAGAAGAAGGGCGTAGGTGGGGAAGTCCTCGCCTACGTCTGGTAGTCGGGAACGGAGGAATAGCTCATGTCGCGAATCGGCAAGCTCCCCATCCAGGTTCCCGCCGGTGTGGACGTCACCATCGATGGCCGGACGGTCAACGTGAAGGGCCCCAAGGGCACCCTCACGCACACCGTCGCGGCGCCCATCGAGGTCACCAAGGGTGAGGACGGCGTCCTGAACGTCGTCCGCCCGAACGACGAGCGTCAGAACAAGGCCCTGCACGGCCTGTCCCGCACGCTGGTGGCGAACATGATCACCGGTGTGACCCAGGGGTACATCAAGGCGCTCGAGATCAGCGGTGTCGGTTACCGCGTCCAGGCGAAGGGCTCCAACCTGGAGTTCGCCCTGGGCTACAGCCACCCGATCCTGATCGAGGCCCCGGAGGGCATCACCTTCAAGGTGGAGACCCCCACGAAGTTCACCGTCGAGGGCATCGACAAGCAGAAGGTCGGCGAGACCGCGGCCAAGATCCGCAAGCTGCGGAAGCCTGACCCGTACAAGGCCAAGGGCGTCAAGTACGCCGGCGAGGTCATCCGCCGCAAGGTCGGAAAGGCTGGTAAGTAGCCATGGCATACGGCGTGAAGATCGCCAAGGGCGACGCGTACAAGCGCGCGGCTCGCAAGCGGCGCCACATCCGCGTCCGCAAGCACATCTCCGGTTCGCCGGAGCGTCCGCGCCTGGTCGTGACCCGTTCCAACCGCCACATGGTGGCTCAGGTCATCGACGACATCGCGGGCCACACGCTCGCGTCGGCGTCGACCCTGGACGCCTCCATCCGTGGTGGCGAGGGCGACAAGAGCAGCCAGGCCAAGCAGGTCGGCGCCCTGGTCGCCGAGCGTGCCAAGGCCGCAGGCGTCGAGGCCGTCGTGTTTGACCGCGGTGGTAACCAGTACGCCGGGCGGATTGCCGCTCTGGCTGACGCCGCCCGTGAAGCCGGGCTGAAGTTCTAGCCCCGGTTCCTACGCACAGCGGACGTAACAGAGAGAGGTAAATCCAATGGCTGGACCCCAGCGCCGCGGAAGCGGTGCCGGTGGCGGCGAGCGGCGGGACCGGAAGGGCCGTGACGGCGGCGCTGCCGCCGCCGAGAAGACCGCGTACGTCGAGCGCGTCGTCGCGATCAACCGAGTCGCCAAGGTTGTGAAGGGTGGTCGTCGCTTCAGCTTCACCGCGCTGGTCGTGGTGGGCGATGGTGACGGCACCGTCGGTGTCGGTTACGGCAAGGCCAAGGAAGTTCCCGCGGCCATCGCCAAGGGCGTGGAAGAGGCCAAGAAGAACTTCTTCAAGGTCCCGCGCATCCAGGGCACCATCCCTCACCCGATCCAGGGTGAGAAGGCCGCGGGCGTCGTCCTGCTCAAGCCGGCTTCCCCCGGTACCGGTGTGATCGCCGGTGGCCCGGTGCGCGCCGTCCTCGAGTGCGCCGGCGTCCACGACATCCTGTCGAAGTCGCTCGGGTCCTCGAACCCGATCAACATCGTGCACGCGACCGTGGAGGCCCTCCAGGGCCTGCAGCGTCCCGAGGAGATCGCGGCCCGCCGCGGTCTGCCCCTCGAGGACGTCGCCCCCGCGGCCCTGCTTCGTGCGCGTGCGGGAGCGGGTGCGTAATGGCTCGCCTCAAGATCACGCAGACGAAGTCGTACATCGGCAGCAAGCAGAACCACCGCGACACCCTGCGTTCGCTCGGGCTCAAGCGCCTGAACGACTCGGTTGTCAAGGAGGACCGCCCCGAGTTCCGCGGCATGGTGCACACCGTCCGCCACCTCGTGACGGTTGAGGAGGTCGACTGACATGGCGGAGAACAAGCCGCTGAAGGCCCATGACCTCCGGCCTGCCCCGGGCGCCAAGACCGCCAAGACCCGTGTGGGTCGTGGTGAGGCGTCCAAGGGTAAGACCGCCGGTCGTGGCACCAAGGGCACCAAGGCCCGCTACCAGGTTCCGGAGCGCTTCGAGGGTGGGCAGATGCCCCTCCACATGCGTCTCCCGAAGCTCAAGGGCTTCAAGAACCCGTTCCGCACGGAGTACCAGGTCGTGAACCTGGACAAGCTCGCGACGCTCTACCCCGAGGGTGGAGAGGTCACGGTGGCCGACCTGGTCGCCAAGGGCGCCGTGCGCAACAACCACCTCGTCAAGGTCCTCGGACAGGGCGAGATCTCCGTCGCGCTGCAGGTTTCGGTCGACGCCGTCTCCGGCTCCGCCAAGGAGAAGATCACCGCCGCCGGCGGTACCGTCACCGAACTCGTCTGAGACAACTCGGACACTGCGGTGACCTGAACACCCGACCGGGGATGCCCACGCAAATGGGGCATCCCCGGTTGGTCGTTCCTAGGGGGGCATGTACGCCGGTAAGGTGGCGTCCGTTGCTGTGGTAACGCCTGGGCTCACCAGCCCGGGGCTCCTTGGCATTTACGTATCCGTCGATCCTCAAGACCGTCACCTCTACGCTCTGCGCGGGGGTCGCAGGAGGCACCGTGCTCACCGGCTTCGCCCGGGCGTTCAAGACGCCCGACCTGCGCAAGAAGCTGCTCTTCACTCTCGGCATCATCGTGCTCTACCGGCTCGGGGCCCACATCCCGGTACCGGGCGTGAGCTACGAGAACGTCCAGACCTGTGTTGATCAGGCCAGCAAGGGCAACAACAGCCTCTTCGGCCTGGTGAACATGTTCAGCGGTGGTGCGCTGCTGCAGATCACGATCTTCGCGCTCGGCATCATGCCGTACATCACGGCCAGCATCATTCTCCAGTTGCTGACCGTGGTCATTCCCCGACTCGAGGCGCTCAAGAAGGAGGGGCAGTCCGGCCAGGCGAAGATCACGCAGTACACGCGTTATCTGACGGTCGCGCTCGCCATCCTCCAGGGCACCGGCCTGGTCGCCACCGCCCGCAGCGGCGCGCTGTTCAGCGGCTGCCCGGTCGCGGACCAGATCGTGCCGAACGACTCGCTGTTCACGACCATCACGATGGTCATCACGATGACCGCCGGCACCGCCGCCGTCATGTGGCTCGGTGAGCTCATCACCGACCGCGGCATCGGCAACGGCATGTCGATCCTGATGTTCATCTCGATCGCCGCCACCTTCCCGTCGGCCATGTGGGCCATCAAGACCAGCGGCAAGCTGGCGGACGGCTGGATCGAGTTCGCCACCGTCATCCTGGTCGGCTTCGTCATGGTGGCCCTCGTCGTCTTCGTCGAGCAGGCCCAGCGCCGTATCCCGGTGCAGTACGCGAAGCGCATGATCGGACGTCGCTCGTACGGCGGCACCTCCACCTACATCCCGCTGAAGGTGAACCAGGCGGGTGTGATCCCCGTCATCTTCGCTTCTTCGCTGCTCTACATCCCGGCCCTGATCGTCCAGTTCTCCAACTCGAAGGCCGGCTGGGCGATCTGGATCCAGGACAACCTGACCAAGGGCACCCACCCGTACTACATGACGGCCTACTTCCTGTTGATCGTGTTCTTCGCCTTCTTCTACGTGGCGATTTCGTTCAACCCCGAGGAAGTGGCCGACAACATGAAGAAGTATGGTGGCTTCATCCCGGGTATCCGGGCTGGTCGACCTACTGCCGAGTACCTGAGCTACGTGCTCAACAGGATCACTTGGCCGGGCTCGCTGTACCTGGGTCTGATCGCTCTGGTGCCGACGATGGCGTTGGCAAGCTTCGGTGGCGCCAACCAGAACTTCCCGTTCGGCGGGACGAGCATCCTCATCATCGTGGGTGTGGGTCTGGAGACCGTGAAGCAGATCGAGAGTCAGCTCCAGCAGCGCAATTACGAAGGGTTCCTCCGCTGATGCGAATCGTCCTCGTCGGCCCGCCGGGTGCCGGCAAGGGAACGCAGGCCGCGTACCTTGCCAAGAACCTGTCGATTCCGCACATCTCCACGGGCGACCTCTTCCGCGCCAACATCAGCCAGGGCACCGACCTTGGCAAGCAGGCCCGCGCCTACATGGACGCGGGGCAGCTGGTGCCGGACGAGGTGACGAACGGGATGGCCAAGGACCGCATGTCCCAGCCGGACGCGGTCGACGGCTTCCTGCTCGACGGCTTCCCGCGCAACGTGGGCCAGGCCGAGGCTCTGGACGTGATGCTCAAGGACGAGGGCGTGAAGCTGGACGCCGTGCTCGACCTGGAGGTGCCCGAGGACGAGGTCGTGAAGCGGATCGCGGGTCGCCGCATCTGCCGCAACGACAGCGCGCACGTCTTCCACGTCACGTACAACCCGCCGAAGTCCGAGGGCGTCTGCGACACCTGCGGCGGCGAGCTGTACCAGCGGGACGACGACACCGAGGAGACGGTGCGTACCCGGCTGGAGGTCTACCACACGCAGACCGAGCCGATCATCGACTACTACCGGGCACAGGACCTGGTGGTCACCATCTCCGCGCTCGGCAAGGTCACCGACGTGACCGACCGGGCGATGGCGGCGCTGAAGAAGTCCGCGGAGGACTGAGCGCCCCGCCCCCAGTACGCGCAGTACAAGCCGGCCGCGGCGTCCTCGGACGCCGCGGCCGACTGCTTGCCGCCGCGTATCGTGGAAGTCCCGCCCCTCCGGGGCCCCGCCCCCCTGAGATCCCGCCCCCGTCACCGTCCCACCGGAAAGGCGCCGCAGCATGGTGCAGATCAAGACCCCCGAGCAGATCGCGAAGATGCGCGAGGCGGGGCTGGTGGTCGCTGCCATCCACGCGGCCACCCGTGAGGCGGCGGTGCCCGGCGCCACCACCCGCGACCTGGACCAGGTCGCCCGCAAGGTGATCGCCGACCACGGCGCGAAGTCGAACTTCCTCGGGTACGGCGGGTTCCCCGCGACCATCTGCACCTCGGTCAACGAGGTCGTCGTCCACGGCATCCCGGACGAGAAGACGGTCCTCAAGGACGGCGACATCATCTCCATCGACGCCGGCGCGATCGTGGACGGCTGGCACGGCGACGCCGCGTACACCGCGTTCGTCGGCACGGGCCACGCTCCGGAGCTGATCGAGCTCTCCCGGGTGACCGAGGAGTCGATGTGGGCCGGGATCGCCGCGATGAAGGTCAACAACCGGCTGGTCGACATCTCGAAGGCCATCGAGTCCTACATCCGCCGCCAGCCCCGTCCCGCCACCGGCAAGTACGGGATCGTCGTGGACTACGGCGGGCACGGCATCGGCACCGAGATGCACATGGACCCGCACCTGCTGAACTACGTCTCCCGCAAGCGCGGCAAGGGCATCAAGCTGGTCCCGGGCGTCTGCCTGGCCATCGAGCCGATGGTCTCGCTGGGCACCCCGCACACGGAGGTGCTGGAGGACGAGTGGACCGTCATCACCACGGACGGCACCTGGTCCTCGCACTGGGAGCACTCCATCGCCCTCACGGAGCAGGGCCCGCTGGTCCTCACCGCCCCGGACTGCGGTCGCGAGAAGCTGGCGCAGTACGGGATCGAGGCCGCCCCGGACCCCCTGGGCTGATCGGGGTCCGCGCAGAGGTCTAAGGATCTCCCCGAGTGGGCAAACTTGACGGATTCGCATTCGGGAGTTCGCTGACGTAGACTGACTCGTCGGCTCTCGTGCATCCGTGTGCCCGCATACGAAGAGCGAAAGTCGATCAAGGTAGCCGATTCGAAGGGCGAAGCGTGGCCAAGAAGCAAGGTGCCATCGAAATTGAGGGCACCGTGATCGAGTCCCTCCCGAACGCCATGTTCAAGGTGGAGCTCCAGAACGGTCACAAGGTCCTCGCGCACATCAGCGGCAAGATGCGTATGCACTACATCCGCATCCTCCCGGATGACCGGGTCGTCGTGGAGCTCTCTCCGTACGACCTGACGCGTGGCCGGATCGTCTACCGCTACAAGTAGATCTTGCCGCCGTCCGCTTCCGCGCGGACGTGGGCACTGACCCGGAGAACCTGACATCCCATGAAGGTCAAGCCGAGCGTCAAGAAGATCTGCGACAAGTGCAAGGTGATCCGCCGTCACGGCCGGGTCATGGTCATCTGCGACAACCTGCGCCACAAGCAGCGCCAGGGCTGACGCACGACCCCCTGCATCTCGCAGTTCGCGCGACGCACGTAACACGTACATACGCAGAGCCCGTCCAAGCCACGGCTGACGACACCTCCGGCGGGGGCCGGGGACCCGGACGTACCACCTCTCCCAGCGAGGGGTCGGCGGTCGGGAGTGGTTCTGCGGAAGACCCCCGATTTAACAACTGGAGCCATTGAATGGCACGCGTTTCAGGTGTTGACATCCCGCGCGAAAAGCGCGTGGAGGTTGCCCTCACCTACGTCTTCGGTATCGGGCGCACCCGGTCCAAGGAGATCCTCGCCGCTTCCGGCGTGAACCCGAACACCCGCGTTCGTGACCTGGCCGAAGAGGACCTGGTCAAGATCCGCGAGTACGTGGACGCCAACCTCCGCACCGAGGGTGACCTCCGCCGCGAGATCCAGGCCGACATCCGCCGCAAGGTCGAGATCGGCTGCTACCAGGGTCTCCGCCACCGCCGCGGTCTGCCGGTCCACGGCCAGCGCACCAGCACCAACGCCCGTACCCGCAAGGGTCCGCGTCGCGCGATCGCCGGCAAGAAGAAGCCCGGCAAGAAGTAGTCCTCAGCGGACGCACTGCGGGCGACCGGCTTCCCGGCCACCGCAGCAACCAGCGGTCTTCGCTGTAGGACCGATCACCTCCCCTCTCCATCTGGAGTCAAGACATGCCCCCCAAGGGACGTCAGGGCGCAGCCAAGAAGGTGCGCCGCAAGGAAAAGAAGAACGTCGCTCACGGCCACGCGCACATCAAGAGCACGTTCAACAACACGATCGTCTCGATCACGGACCCCACGGGCAACGTGATCTCCTGGGCCTCCGCCGGCCACGTCGGCTTCAAGGGCTCGCGCAAGTCCACCCCCTTCGCCGCGCAGATGGCCGCCGAGTCGGCCGCCCGCCGCGCGCAGGAGCACGGCATGCGCAAGGTCGACGTCTTCGTGAAGGGTCCGGGCTCCGGCCGCGAGACCGCGATCCGCTCCCTCCAGGCCACCGGCCTCGAGGTCGGCTCGATCCAGGACGTCACCCCGACGCCGCACAACGGCTGCCGTCCGCCGAAGCGTCGCCGCGTCTGAGCCGTCACGGCCGGTGACGGCCGTGCGCCAGTAGCGTGGGTACGGGCGGTGCGCCCCCTGCGGGGGTGTGCCGCCCGTATCCTTGTTTCACATGTCGGGCGTCAAATAGTGGGCGCCCACGACTGAAGGATTCACATCATGCTGATCGCTCAGCGTCCGTCGCTGACCGAAGAGGTCGTCGACGAGTTCCGCTCGCGGTTCGTCATCGAGCCGCTGGAGCCCGGCTTCGGCTACACGCTCGGCAACTCCCTGCGCCGCACGCTCCTCTCCTCGATCCCGGGTGCCGCTGTCACCAGCATCCGCATCGACGGTGTCCTGCACGAGTTCACCACCGTGCCGGGCGTCAAGGAGGACGTGACCGACCTCATCCTCAACATCAAGCAGCTGGTCGTCTCCTCGGAGCACGACGAGCCGGTCGTGATGTACCTGCGCAAGCAGGGCCCCGGCCTGGTCACCGCCGCGGACATCGCTCCGCCGGCCGGTGTCGAGGTGCACAACCCGGACCTGGTCCTCGCCACGCTGAACGGCAAGGGCAAGCTGGAGATGGAGCTGACCGTCGAGCGCGGTCGCGGCTACGTCTCCGCCGTCCAGAACAAGCAGGTGGGCCAGGAGATCGGCCGTATCCCGGTCGACTCCATCTACTCGCCGGTGCTCAAGGTCACCTACAAGGTCGAGGCGACCCGTGTCGAGCAGCGCACCGACTTCGACAAGCTGATCGTCGACGTCGAGACCAAGCAGGCCATGCGTCCGCGTGACGCGATGGCGTCGGCCGGCAAGACCCTGGTCGAGCTGTTCGGTCTGGCGCGCGAGCTCAACATCGACGCCGAGGGCATCGACATGGGCCCGTCGCCGACGGACGCCGCACTCGCGGCGGACCTGGCGCTGCCGATCGAGGAGCTGGAGCTCACGGTCCGCTCGTACAACTGCCTGAAGCGCGAGGGCATCCACTCGGTGGGCGAGCTGGTGGCCCGCTCCGAGGCGGACCTGCTCGACATCCGCAACTTCGGTGCGAAGTCGATCGACGAGGTCAAGGCGAAGCTGGCCGGTATGGGCCTGGCGCTGAAGGACTCGCCTCCCGGCTTCGACCCGACCGCCGCGGCCGACGCCTTCGGCGCCGAGGACGACGCGGACGCCGGTTTCGTGGAGACCGAGCAGTACTAGTACGCCTCCCGGCTGGGGTGCCCGTCCTCGACGGGCGCCCCGGTCCGGGCGAGGGCTTTGTCCTCAATCGCCGGACGGGCTTGATTTTCGGGCTGGTGCCCGATGTCCAGCGCGTACGGCATTTTCACACTTCCGCGCGGCGGCCGCCGCGCGGGAACTGACATCGGTACCTGACACGGCCGGTGCAGCACACAAGGAGAAAACCCATGCCGAAGCCCGCCAAGGGTGCCCGTCTGGGCGGCAGCGCCGCGCACGAGAAGCTTCTTCTCAACAACCTCGCGAAGTCGCTGTTCGAGCACGGCCGCATCACCACGACCGAGGCCAAGGCCCGCCGCCTGCGTCCGGTCGCGGAGCGTTTCATCACCAAGGCGAAGAAGGGCGACATCCACAACCGTCGCCTGGTGCTGGAGTCGATCACGGACAAGGGCGTCGTCCACACGCTCTTCACCGAGATCGCCCCGCGCTACGAGAACCGCCCCGGTGGTTACACCCGCATCACCAAGATCGGCAACCGTCGTGGCGACAACGCCCCGATGGCCGTCATCGAGCTGGTCGAGGCGCTGACCGTGGCCCAGCAGGCCACCGGTGAGGCCGAGGCCGCCACCAAGCGTGCGGTCAAGGAAGACGCGGCCAAGAAGGACGAGACCCCGGTCGAGTCCGTCGAGGACGCGCAGGACGCGCAGGACGCCTGAGCGTTCCGGAACCACTGAACGGGTCCGCATCACCCTCCGGGGCGGTGCGGGCCCGTTCGGCTGTGCGGGATCTTGAGAGGATGCGCTGGTGAGTGACGAGGTGGAGCCCGGCTTTGTACGGGTACGGCTGGACCTGGCCTATGACGGCAAGGACTTCTCGGGCTGGGCGAAGCAGACCGCGCGGCGGACGGTCCAGGGCGAGATCGAGGACGCGCTGCGGACCGTGACCCGCTCCTCACGCACGTACGACCTGACGGTGGCGGGCCGCACCGATGCCGGGGTGCACGCCCGGGGCCAGGTCGCCCATGTCGATCTGCCGCGCGAGGTGTGGGCCGAGCACGAGGAGAAGCTGCTGAGGCGGCTCGCCGGGCGGATGGCCCCCGATGTGCGGGTCTGGCGGATCAAGGAGGCACCGCCAGGGTTCAACGCCCGGTTCTCCGCGCTGTGGCGCCGCTACGCGTACCGCGTCGCCGACCGCCCCGGCGGCGTGGACCCCCTGGTCCGGGGCCATGTGCTCTGGCACGACCGGCCGCTGGACGTGGCCGCGATGAACGCCGCCGCGGCCCGGATGACCGGGGAGCACGACTTCGCGGCGTACTGCAAGAAGCGCGACGGCGCGACGACGATCCGGACGCTCCAGAAGCTGCACTGGGTGCGGGACCGGGCGACCGGCATCATCACCGGGACCGTGCAGGCGGACGCCTTCTGCCACAACATGGTGCGCGCCCTCGTCGGCGCGATGCTCTTCGTCGGCGACGGGCGGCGCCCCGACCCGTGGCCGGCCGAGGTGCTGGCGGCCGGCGTGCGCGACCCCGGGGTGCACGTGGTGCGCCCGCACGGGCTGACGCTGGAGGAGGTCGCGTACCCGGCGGACGAGCTGCTGGCGGCGCGGGCGGTGGAGGCCCGGAACGTGCGGACGCTGCCGGGGGCGGGCTGCTGCTGAGGCCTGTCCGGCGGCCTCAGGGGTGTCCCGTCGTCCCCGGCGGGCGCACGACGACGGCTCCGGCACCTCGGCGCGTTCTCGGAGCGCCCCGACCCCGGTGGATCAGCGCCTGGCGTCGGGTGCGGGATCGCGGCACACCCTCAGGTGGTCGTGATGTCGGCGGCGGCCGATGCCTGGACCTCGCCGCGGTGGCGGATGCGGCGGAACGTGTAGTCCGTCAGGTCGTCGCCGGTCGCGTACACGTCCTTGTCGGCCTTGGTGGCGTCGCGGCCGTCCGTGAAGCCGCCGACCGTGAAGTAGGCGTACCGGCCGTACGAGTTCGCGGTGCGGCGGCAGATCACGCCGTCGCGGCAGAAGACCGGGACGCCCGACCCGCTCAGCGAGGCCAGCCCGCCGGTCGCCAGTCGCGCGGTCCGCTGCGCCTGGGCCTCCGTGTCGAAGACCGCGACGCCCACGGTGACCGCCACGCCGCCCCGGCTGTAGGTGGCCCGGATGACCTGGTCGCAGCCGTTGGCGGTGAGGATCGCGCCCAGCGCGCCCTGGGTGGTCGCCGCGCACTGCTTGGTGCGGTGGGTGGCGCCCCTGGCGTACGTACGGCCTCCGGCGGTCAGCTCCTCGTCCGGGAAGAAGGCGTCGGTGTCCACCGGCAGCCGGTCCTTCTTCACGTCGGCGATGTAGTCCCGGGGGTCCGGCGGGGGCGGGGGCGCCACGGACGAGAAGGACGGCTCGGGGGCGGGGAGCTCGGTCGGCAGGTCGTCCGCCGTGGGCAGCTCGCTCGCGTGCTTCCCGGTGTCGCGGCGGGAGCCGTCGCCGTTCACGGAGACCACCGCGGTCGCCACGGCCGCGGCGACCGCCGCCGTGGCGAGGGCGCCGCCGCCGATCAGCAGCCACTTCTTGCGCCGGGCGCGGGCCGCGGAGGCGTCGGCCAGCGCCTCCCAGTCGGGAGTGCCGCCGTTCCCAGGCCCCTCGGGCCCCCGGAAGGGCCCCCCGTCCCCAAAGCTCATGCCGCGCATCCTAGACGCCACGTAATCCGGTTGGGCCAACCCCGCGACGCCCGTGACAATGCTCGGCATGGGACATCTCGAAGCGGGCCACCTTGAGTACTACCTTCCGGACGGGCGGGTGCTGCTCGGCGATGCCTCGTTCCGGGTGGCCGACGGTGCCGTCGTCGCCCTCGTCGGGGCGAACGGCGCCGGCAAGACCACCTTGCTGCGGCTGCTCGCCGGGGAGCTCCAGCCGCACGGCGGCTCGGTGTCGGTGAGCGGCGGGCTCGGCGTGATGCGCCAGTTCGTCGGCTCGGTGCGCGACGAGCGCACGGTCCGCGACCTGCTGGTCTCCGTCGCGCAGCCCCGTATCCGGGAGGCCGCGCTCGCCGTCGACCGGGCCGAGGAGCGCATCCTCACCGTGGACGACGAGGCCGCGCAGATGGCGTACGCGCAGGCGCTGAGCGACTGGGCGGAGGCGCGCGGGTACGAGGCCGAGACGGTCTGGGACATGTGCACGATGGCCGCGCTCGGCGTCCCGTACGAGAAGGCGCAGTGGCGCGAGGTGCGCACGCTGTCCGGCGGTGAGCAGAAGCGGCTGGTCCTGGAGGCCCTGCTGCGGGGCCCCGACGAGGTGCTGCTCCTGGACGAGCCGGACAACTACCTGGACGTGCCCGGCAAGCGGTGGCTGGAGGAGCGGCTGAGGGAGACCCGTAAGACGGTGCTCTTCGTCTCCCACGACCGGGAGCTGCTGTCCCGCGCCGCGCAGAAGATCGTCAGCGTGGAGCCCGGGCCGGCCGGCAGCGACGTCTGGGTGCACGGCGGCGGCTTCGACACGTACCACCAGGCCCGCAAGGAGCGGTTCGCGCGGTTCGAGGAGCTGCTGCGGCGCTGGGAGGAGGAGCACAAGCGGCTGAAGGCGCTCCTGCACCGGCTGCGCCAGCAGGCGGCGATCAGCCCCGACATGGCGAGCCGCTACCACGCGATGCAGACCCGGTTCCGGAAGTTCGAGGAGGCGGGCCCGCCGCCGGAGCCGCCGCGCGAGCAGGACATCCGGATGCGGCTGCGCGGCGGCCGGACCGGGGTGCGCGCGGTGACCTGCCAGGGGCTGGAGCTGACCGGCCTGATGAAACCGTTCGACCTGGAGGTCTTCTACGGGGAACGGGTCGCGGTCCTCGGCTCCAACGGGTCCGGCAAGTCCCACTTCCTGCGGCTGCTCGCGGGCGAGCCGGTCGCGCACACGGGGGAGTGGAAGCTCGGCGCGCGGGTGGTCCCCGGGCACTTCGCGCAGACCCACGCGCACCCGGAGCTGCTGGGCCGCTCGCTGGTCGACATCCTGTGGACCGAGCACGCGAAGGACCGGGGCGGGGCGATGTCCGTACTGCGCCGCTACGAGCTGGAGCGGCAGGGGGACCAGCCGTTCGAGAAGCTGTCCGGCGGGCAGCAGGCCCGGTTCCAGATCCTGCTCCTGGAGCTGTCCGGCACGACCGCGCTGCTGCTGGACGAGCCGACGGACAACCTGGACCTGGAGTCGGCGGAGGCGTTGCAGGACGGTCTGGAGGCGTACGAGGGCACGGTGCTCGCGGTGACGCACGACCGGTGGTTCGCGAAGAGCTTCGACCGGTATCTGGTCTTCGGCTCGGACGGGGTCGTCCGCGAGACGGCGGAGCCGGTGTGGGACGAGCGGCGGGTCGAGCGGGCGCGGTAGCGCCGGGCGCGTTTTGACCCGTCCGGGGCCGGACGGGTAGTGTCGAGCGTTGTTATGCGTATGGGCTGCGTCCTGGTGACGCGCAGAGCCCTTGCGCAGGTTCTCTGGAGCAGTTACCAGTGGCTCGCATACGGGCGTCGTCCCGGCATTGTGTGCCCCAGCTGCATGATCGCTTCAGAGGTGTCGTGTGTCTGGACCCCATCCACTGAAGAAGCGAAGGCTACGAAGTGCGTACGTACAGCCCCAAGCCCGGCGATGTGACCCGTCAGTGGCACATCATTGACGCGCAGGACGTCGTCCTGGGCCGTCTCGCCACCACGGCTGCGAACCTCCTGCGAGGCAAGCACAAGGCGATTTACGCCCCCCACATGGACATGGGCGACTTCGTCATCATCATCAACGCCGACAAGGTTCACCTGTCCGGCAACAAGAGGACCCAGAAGATGGCGTACCGCCACTCCGGGTTCCCGGGTGGTCTGCGCTCCGTGCGCTACGACGACCTCCTCGCGAACAACCCCGAGAAGGCCGTCGAGAAGGCCATCAAGGGCATGATCCCCAAGAACTCCCTGGGCCGCCAGATGATCTCGAAGCTGAAGGTCTACGCGGGTGACCAGCACCCGCACGCTGCGCAGCAGCCGGTTCCGTACGAGATCACCCAGGTCGCGCAGTAGTCCCGGCCTCCCCCCAAAGACATAAAGAAAGATCTGAGGAGAATCGTGGCCGAGACCACTGTTGACAGCGTCGAGGGCACCGAGGGCGAGGAGAACTTCGCCGAGGTGACCACCTTCGAGTCCGAGGTCCCCGTCGAGGGTGAGTACACCTCGGAGTCGCTCGCCGGCCGCTTCGGCGACCCGCAGCCCGCCGCCGGCCTTGGCCGTCGCAAGAACGCCATCGCCCGCGTCCGGATCGTTCCGGGCACCGGCAAGTGGAAGATCAACGGGCGCACCCTCGAGAGCTACTTCCCGAACAAGGTGCACCAGCAGGAAGTCAACGAGCCCTTCAAGGTGCTCGAGCTCGACGGCCGTTACGACGTCATCGCCCGCATCGCGGGTGGCGGCGTCTCGGGTCAGGCCGGCGCCCTGCGCCTGGGCGTGGCCCGCGCGCTGAACGAGGCGGACGTGGACAACAACCGCGCGACCCTGAAGAAGGCCGGCTTCCTCTCCCGCGACGACCGTGCGGTCGAGCGCAAGAAGGCCGGTCTCAAGAAGGCCCGCAAGGCCCCGCAGTACAGCAAGCGCTAAACCGCCTGCTCACCCGCTTCACACGTTCGCCCCGGCGGCACCTCTCGTGCTGCCGGGGCGTTCGTTTATCGACATCCTCGGGCATATAACGACATAAGGCGTTCATAGGCTTGTTGGTTGCGTGATCTGACTTTTGCGTTTCGGAGCACTTTCGGAGGACACCAGTGGGACGACTCTTCGGCACGGACGGCGTGCGCGGTGTCGCCAATGCGGACCTGACGGCCGAGCTCGCGCTCGGCCTCTCGGTGGCCGCGGCACACGTACTGGCCGAGGCGGGCACCTTCGAGGGTCATCGGCCGACGGCCGTGGTGGGCCGTGACCCACGCGCCTCCGGAGAGTTCCTGGAGGCCGCCGTCGTGGCCGGCCTGGCGAGCGCGGGCGTCGACGTCCTGCGCGTCGGCGTGCTGCCGACCCCGGCCGTCGCCTACCTCACCGGCGCGCTCGGCGCCGACATCGGGGTCATGCTCTCCGCCAGCCACAACGCCATGCCGGACAACGGCGTCAAGTTCTTCGCCCGCGGCGGCCACAAGCTCGCCGACGAGCTGGAGGACCGCATCGAGACGGTGTACGAGCAGCACCGCACCGGTGAGCCCTGGAACCGTCCCACCGGCGCCGGCGTCGGCCGCGTCACCGACTACGTGGAGGGCTTCGACCGGTACGTCGCCCACCTCATCGGCGTCCTGCCGAACCGGCTCGACGGCCTGAAGGTCGTCCTGGACGAGGCGCACGGCGCCGCCGCCCGCGTCTCGCCCGAGGCGTTCGCCCGCGCCGGGGCCGAGGTCGTCACGATCGGCGCCGAGCCGGACGGGCTGAACATCAACGACGGCTGCGGCTCCACGCACCTGGCACTCCTGCGCGCCGCCGTCGTCGAGCACGGCGCGGACCTGGGCATCGCGCACGACGGCGACGCGGACCGCTGCCTGGCCGTGGACGCGTCGGGCGAGGAGGTCGACGGCGACCAGATCCTCGCCGTGCTGGCCCTCGCCATGCGCGAGGCCGGTCAGCTGCGCCGGGACACCGTGGTCGGCACCGTGATGTCGAACCTCGGCTTCAAGCTGGCCATGGAGCGGGAGGGCATCCAGCTCGTCCAGACCGCCGTCGGCGACCGCTACGTCCTGGAGTCCATGAAGGCCGAGGGCTACGCGCTGGGCGGCGAGCAGTCCGGCCACGTCATCGTCCTGGACCACGCCACGACCGGCGACGGCACCCTGACCGGCCTGATGCTCGCGGCCCGGGTCGCCGCGACGGGCCGCCCGCTCGCCGAGCTGGCCGGGGTCATGGAGCGCCTGCCGCAGGTCCTGGTCAACGTGCCGGACGTCGACAAGTCGCGCGTGCACACCTCGCAGGAGGTAACCGCAGCCGTCGCGGAGGCCGAACGCGAGCTGGGCGCCACCGGACGCGTCCTGCTGCGCCCCTCGGGCACGGAGCCGCTGGTCCGGGTCATGGTCGAGGCGGCGGACATCGAGCAGGCCCGCGCGGTGGCGGGGCAGCTCGCGGACGTCGTGAAGTCGGCGCTGGGCTGACCGGTCGCCGGGGCCCGCGGCGCGCGAACGGCGGGGCTTCGCGGCGGGGCTTTACGGCTGGGCTTTACGGCCGGGCCTCGCAGTCGGGGCTTCGCGGCCGGGCCTCACGGCTGGGCTTCGCGGCCGGGCCTCACGGCGGGGCCTCACGGCGGGGCCTCACGGCGAGGCCGTCACCACGTTCGGAGCCGGCCCGCCGCCGCGGCGCGCGTGGTCGCTGTGGCGCGTAGGGCGGTGCGGCAGGGTTCGGGGGCGGCCCGTACGTGTCCGCGGTGAGGCGCGTGGTCGCTGTGGCGCGGCGGTGCGGCAGGGTTCGGGGGCGGCCCGTACGCGTTCGCGGTGCGGCGCGTGGTCGCTGTGGCGCGTGGGGCGGTGCGGCAGGGTCGGGGGCGGCCCGTACGCGTCCGCCGGGATGCGCGCGGTCGTCGCGTACAGGCAGTGCGGCCCCACCGCCGGGCCCATGACGGACCGCGAACCGGCCTCGTCCGCGGGTCCCGCGCGCAGCGGCCACGGCCGCTCCGGCGCCCCGCCACATCATCGGGCACGCGCGTGGGGCGCACGGAAGTCCCGGCGCCCGTTGGTCACCCCGCCGGTCCGTCGCCGGCGTTTTCACGGGCCGCCGCCGGAGGCTCCTGGGCGCGCTGGCGGCGCTGGGCCGCGCGCCACAGCGTCTTCTGCGCGATCAGGGTCAGCGTGCCGGCGAGGACGATGCCGCCGAGGTTCTCCGCGAGCTGGCGCGCCGAGCCGGACATCTGGGGGTAGTCGCTGTAGCTGAAGGCCACCGCCGCGTTCGCGGCGGCCGGCACGGTCGTCACCGAGATGGCGACGCCGATCAGCGCGCCCGACTTCGCCGAGGTGAGCGAGAGCGTGCCGGCGATGCCCGCCAGGAACGCCACGACGAACGACAGCCAGTCCGGCTGCCAGACGAACGAGGTGTTGGGCCGGTCGGCCTCGATCATTTTCTCGTCGAACAGCCCGAACAGGTCCATCAGCCAGGAGAAGCCGGCGGTCAGCACCATGGCCGCCGCGAAGCCGCCGATCAGCGCCCACAGCGAGCGCCACACCAGACGCGGGGCGCGCTGCACCAGCGCCGTCGAGATCCCGGCCAGCGGCCCGAACTCCGGGCCCACCGCCATCGCGCCGACGATCAGGATCGCGTTGTCGAGCATCACACCGCAGGCCGCGAGCATCGTGGCGACGGCGAGGAACGCCAGATAGGTGACGCTGAACGTGGACTCCTCGTGGGTGGCCTCGGACAGCTCCTCCCACAGCACCGCGTCCGCGCCCTCACCGGGCGCCGCCTCCTCGGCCCGCTCGGCGCGCGCGGAGAGCGTCAGGTCCACGTCGTTCACGGTGATCGCCCCGAACCGGTCGACGCCCAGCCGCCGCAGCGCCCCGATCAGCTCGTCGCCCGCCTCGCGCGCCACGTCGCACAGCACCACGTCGCCCGCCGGGTCGCGGGCGACGCCCGGCAGGACCACGAGGTGGGCGGTGCCGGCCGTCCGCTCCAACAGGCTCGTCACCTCGTCCGTGCGGTCGGCGGGCACGATCAGGCGCAGATGCAGCACGGAGCACCTTTCCAGAAGTCAGAGCTTGCGCAGTGACAGCCGCTGCACCTTGTGGTCGGGCCCCTTGCGCAGCACCAGCGTGGCACGTCCACGGGTCGGCGCCACGTTCTCCACGAGATTCGGCCGGTTGATGGTCCGCCACATGGTGGCCGCGTACTCCATCGCCTCGGCCTCGGAGACCTGCGTGTACTTCCGGAAGTACGAGGACGGGTCCTGGAACGCCGTCTCGCGCAGCTTCCGGAAGCGGTTGAGGTACCAGGTCTCGATGTCCTCCGTCCGGGCGTCGACGTACACGCTGAAGTCGAAGTAGTCGGCGAGCCCCACCCTGGTGCGGCCGTCCTTGCCGGGCAGGGCGGGCTGCAGGACGTTCAGCCCCTCCACGATCAGGATGTCCGGGCGGCGCACGGTGAGCCGTTCGCCGGGCACGATGTCGTAGATCAGGTGGGAGTAGACGGGGGCGGTGACCTCGTCCTTGCCGGCCTTGATGTCGGCGACGAAACGGGTGAGGGCGCGCCGGTCGTACGACTCCGGGAACCCCTTGCGCGACATCAGGCCGCGCGCGTGCAGCTCCTTCATCGGCAGCAGGAACCCGTCGGTGGTGACCAGCTCGACCCGGGGGTGCTCCGGCCAGCGGGCCAGCAGCGCCTGGAGGATGCGCGCGGTGGTGGACTTGCCCACGGCGACGCTGCCCGCGACGCCTATGACGAACGGCGTGCCGCGCTGCGCGCCCTGCCCGTTGCCCGCGTCCCCGAGGAAGGTGTTGAGGGCGCCGCGCAGCCCGGAGGTGGCCTGCACGTACAGGTTCAGCAACCGCGAGAGCGGCAGGTAGACGTCCCGCACCTCGTCGAGGTCGATGACGTCGCCGAGCCCGCGCAGCCGCTCGACCTCCTCGGCGCTCAGCGGCAGCGGAGTCCTGTCGCGCAGCGCGCTCCACTCCGCCCGGGAGAGGTCGACGTAGGGCGTCGCCGCGGGTTCGGTGCGCCGGGGGCTCCGTGCGGGTGAAGTGATCACGTCCTCATTGTCGCGGGAGACGGCCGGGCGTGGAGGGTGGGCTCGGTCACGTGGGGGAGGGGGCGGGACCGGCACGGGCCCGGTCGCGGCGCGCTGGTAGCCTGCCGCCCCTCCTATCTCTCACGCAGCGACGAGGTGCGCATGAAAGCAGGAAGAACCGGGGCCGTGGCCGCGCTCGCGGGGGCTCTGGCCCTCTCGGCGCTCACGGCTCCGACGGCGCGGGCCGCGGACACCGGCACGGTGTCGGGGATCGTCGTCAACGGGGGCAAGCCCATCGTGGTGGGGACCACCGAGGTGAAGAAGGTGCCGGTTCTGTACCGGGTCAGCCTTCCCGCCGGGTACCGGGCCGCAGATCCGTTCCCCTGGAACGCGGGACCGTACCTCTACCACGGGACCACGGCCGTCAAGGGGGCGGGCAGCGGCATCGGTATGAGTGAGTACGGCTGCACCGACGTGAGCGAGAGGGTCGCGCAGTGCGCGGGCACGCTCTCCGTCGACCCCCGCTACGACCTGGACGCGAACGGCGACGCGACCACCTGGACGGTCGGCTACGGAGTCGTGCTGTTCGGCGACGACGACATCAAGTCCGAGAAGTACGTGGCCACATCGGGCCGCGTCCAGATCCGGCGCTACGCCAAGGCCACCGTCAACGCCGCGCCCGAACCGGTGGCGAAGGGCAAGCCGATCACCGTGACCGGCAGCCTGAAGCGGGCGGACTGGGCGAAGCACACGTACACCGGTGTGGCGGACGCGTCCGTGCGGTTGCAGTTCCGGCCCAGGGGCACGGCCTCCTACTACACCGTGAAGACGGTCCGGTCCAGCTCCACGGGTGCGCTGAGGACGACGGTCACCGCCACCCTCGACGGCGACTGGCGCTGGAGCTTCGGGGGCTGGTCCACCACGGGCGGCGCGGTGTCGTCCGGCGACTACGTCGATGTGAGCGGAGCCGGGGGGAACGTCAGGGTGGCGTACGCACGGCCCTGACGGCCTGGCCCGTTTCGCGTGGGACACGCCGCCGGCCGGGCACCCCTCGGGGTGCCCGGCCGGTCGTCGTCCGTGCGGGGGCGGGTCAGTCGGTGCCGGACTCCATCGCCGCGCGGTCCAGCATCTCGTCCTGGTCCGAGACCTCGCCGCGCGAGGCGATGGCCTCGGCGCCGCCCTCGGGGAGCTGGCCGATCAGGCCGGTGGCGGCGGCCTGGGCCGCGCCGATGGCCGGGTTCGCCGTGCCGATCATGCCGAGGCCCGCGTACTGCTCCAGCTTGGCGCGGGAGTCCGCGATGTCGAGGTTCCGCATGGTGAGCTGGCCGATGCGGTCGACCGGGCCGAAGGCGGAGTCCTCGGTGCGCTCCATGGACAGCTTGTCCGGGTGGTAGCTGAACGCCGGGCCCGTGGTGTCGAGGATGGAGTAGTCCTCGCCGCGCCGCAGCCGCAGGGTGACCTCGCCGGTGACGGCCGTACCGACCCAGCGCTGGATCGACTCGCGGACCATCAGCGCCTGCGGGTCCAGCCAGCGGCCCTCGTACATCAGACGGCCGAGGCGGCGGCCCTCGTTGTGGTACTGGGCGAGGGTGTCCTCGTTGTGGATGGCGTTGACCAGGCGCTCGTACGCGGCGTGCAGCAGGGCCATGCCGGGGGCCTCGTAGATGCCCCGGCTCTTGGCCTCGATGATCCGGTTCTCGATCTGGTCGGACATGCCCAGGCCGTGCCGGCCGCCGATGGCGTTCGCCTTCAGGACCAGGTCGACGGCGGTGTCGAACTTCTCGCCGTTGATCGTGACCGGGCGGCCCTGGTCGAAGCCGATCGTGACGTCCTCGGTCTCGATCTCGACCGACGGGTCCCAGAACCGCACGCCCATGATCGGCTCGACGGTCTCCACACCGGTGTTCAGGTGCTCCAGCGTCTTGGCCTCGTGGGTGGCGCCCCAGATGTTGGCGTCGGTGGAGTACGCCTTCTCGGTGCTGTCCCGGTAGGGCAGGCCGTGGGCGACCAGCCACTCCGACATCTCCTTGCGGCCGCCGAGCTCCGTCACGAACTCGGCGTCCAGCCAGGGCTTGTAGATGCGCAGGTGCGGGTTGGCCAGCAGGCCGTAGCGGTAGAACCGCTCGATGTCGTTGCCCTTGAACGTGGAGCCGTCGCCCCAGATCTGGACGTCGTCCTCCAGCATCGCCCGGACCAGGAGCGTGCCGGTGACCGCGCGGCCCAGCGGCGTCGTGTTGAAGTACGCCCGGCCGCCCGAGCGGATGTGGAACGCCCCGCACGTCAGCGCGGCCAGGCCCTCCTCGACGAGTGCGGCGCGGCAGTCGACCAGGCGGGCGAGCTCGGCGCCGTACGTCTTGGCGCGGCCCGGGACCGAGGCGATGTCGGGCTCGTCGTACTGGCCGATGTCGGCGGTGTAGGTGCACGGGACGGCACCCTTGTCGCGCATCCACGCGACCGCGACCGAGGTGTCGAGGCCGCCCGAGAAGGCGATGCCGACGCGTTCGCCGGTGGGCAGGGAGGTGAGGACCTTGGACATAGGAAGATTATGCATCATCTCGCATGATCATGCAACGTCGTTCCTGTGATCATGCAACGTTGCTCCTGTTGCCCCAGGCCGGCCGGCCCGCAGGGCGGCGCCGCCCCGGCCCTCGCCGTCACGGACGCCCTCTTCCATGGCGCACGTCCACCGCCGAGGGCGTACGGGGCTCACTTCCGGGCTCACTTCCGCCAGAACAGGTGGTGGGTCATCCCGCTCGGGCTCGGCACCACGTCCAGGTGGAACCGGTCGCGCAGCTCGTCCGGCGAGTCCCACAGCCGCAGGCCCGACCCCAGCTTCCACGGCGCCACCGCGATGTGCAGGGTGTCGACCAGGCCGGCGTCCAGGAACTCCCGGACGGTCGTCACCCCGCCGCCCAGCCGTACGTCCTTGCCCTGCGCGGCCTCCCGGGCCCGCGCCAGGACCTCGGCGGGCTCGCCGGCCACGAAGTGGAACGTGGTGTCGGACAGCGTGAAGGAGGGCCGCTCGTGGTGGGTCATGACGAACACCGGCGTGTGGAACGGCGGCTCGTCGCCCCACCAGCCCTGCCACTCGTGGTCCTCCCAGGGCCCGCGCTGCGGACCGAACTTGTTGCGGCCCATGATCTCGGCCCCGATGTTGTGCGAGAAGTCCCGCGTCAGGTAGTCGTCCAGGCCCCGGCTGCCGCCCGGGTCGGTCCGGTTCGGCCAGCTCGCCGTCGCCCCGGCCCAGGAGAACAGGTCCCCCGGGTCGACGTGGCCGAAGGGCCGCTCCAGGGTCTGGTTCTCCCCGCAGGCGACGCCGTCGGCGGAGACGGTGAAGTTCTGGACCTTCAACAGCTGAGTCATGGGTGCTCTTCTCCCGGTGGGTGGGTGACTGCGCGAGGGGTGACTCCTCGGACGGCCCGGACTCATCGCCGTACACCGCTCCGATCTCTCATCCCACCGCAGGCACCGGGCCATGGACCGTTCCGGCTCACCGCGCGGACGCGACGCTATCCCCGGAACGGCCGGTACGTCAGCTGCTTCACGCGGCGCAGGAGCGGCATCGACTCCACGTGCTCGACGCCGTCCAGGCTGCCCAGGCGTTCGCTGAGGTAGCGGTACAAGTGGGCCGGGTCGCGGGTGATCACGACCGCGACCAGGTTCGACGGGCCCGTGGTGGCCGCCGTGTACGCCACTTCCCGGTCCGCGGCCAGCGCCGTGCCCGTCGCGTGCAGGGCGCGGGGCGCGGCGGTGACGTACAGCATGCTCGCGTCGCGGTAGCCGAAACGGTCGGAGTCGAACTCCACGTCCACGTACAGCGCACCCGAGGCCGTCAACCGGGCCAGCCGGCGCCGGACCGCCGATTCGGAGAGGCCGGACGCCCGCTGGAGTTCCGGGTACGTGGCGCGGCCGTCCCGTTCCAGCGCCGCGACCAGGGGCTCGTCCTCGGCGGTGATGACGGCCGGGCCGGGCGGGGCCGGGACGGGTGCCGGGGTGAGGGCGGCGGCCTCCTGCGGGGTCAGCGCCCCGCTCTTGTGGAGCCAGCCGGCCGGACCGCCGTAGAAGCGGTGCAGCAGCTGGTGCGCGCGGATGTCCACGATGTGCGGGGTGCGCGGCAGCTTGCCGATGAGCAGGTCGTCCGCGTCGGTCCGGCTGCGCACGTTGACCGTGCACGTCACCTCCGTACCGCCCGACGTCAGCCCGATCCACGACGTGTCGGGCCGCTTGGCCAGGGCCTCCGCGATCGGCATCGCGCCCTCCGGCGCGCACCGCACCCGCAGCAGCCAGTGCTCGAACGACTCCTCGGATGCCGCGCACCGCACCCCCACCACCCGCAGCCCCGCCTCCGCGCGCAGGGAGCGGAAGCGGCGGGCGACCGTCTGGTCGGAGACGCCGAGCACGGCCCCGATCCGGCTGAAGGGTGCGCGGGCGTTCAGCTCCAGCGCGTGCAGGATGCGCAGGTCCAGGGCGTCGCCCCGGGTGGGTGATTCCACCGCTGAAGACCCCTTCCATGTCGGATTCCGGCGCCGGACGGTCACTGGCTGGGGATTCCGGACGCGGTCGTCCGATCGTACGTACGGGGTGGCCGCCGGTCACCCCTCCGAAGCCTTACGGGAGAAGGAGCACGGACATGCGTAAGTGGGGGCCGCTGACCGCGGTCTGTCTGGGGACGTTCATGCTGCTGCTGGACGTCACGATCGTCGTCGTGGCACTGCCCGACATGGCCGAGGCGCTCGACGCCTCGCTCTCCGATCTGCAGTGGGTCATCGACGGCTACGCCCTGGCCCTCGCCGCCCTGCTCCTCGGCATAGGCGCGGCGGCCGACCGGCTCGGCCGGCGCCGGGTCCACGTCGTCGGCGTCGGGCTGTTCGCCGCCGCCTCGCTGGCCTGCGGGATCGCCTCGTCGCCGGGGCTGCTGGTGGCGGCGCGCGGGGTCCAGGGCGTGGGGGCCGCCGCGATGTTCGCGACGACGCTGCCGCTGCTCGCCTCGGTGTACCGGGGCAGGGACCGGTCCGTGGCGCTCGGGCTCTGGGGCGCGGTGGCCGGGGGCGCCGCCGCGATCGGGCCGGTGCTCGGCGGGCTGCTCGTCGAGGGGCCCGGCTGGCGGTGGATCTTCTTCGTCAACCTCCCCGTGAGCGTCGCCGCGATCTGGCTGACCCTGCGGACCGTGCCCGAGTCGCACGGGGCGCGGGACCGGCGCACCGACTGGGCGGGGACCATCGTCTTCGCGGTGTTCGCCGGGACCGCCACGTACGCCGTGGTGCGGGCGGGCAGCGCCGGCTGGGCGTCCGGGCAGACGCTCGCCGCGTTCGGGACCGCCGCGCTCGCCCTGGTCTGCTTCGTCGTCGTGGAGCTGCGCGCCGCGCATCCGCTGCTCGACCTCTCGCTGTTCCGCACCTCCGCGTTCACCGGGGTGATGGCCGGGGCGCTCGCCTACAACATGGCGGCCTTCGGCGTGCTGCCGTACACCTCGATCTGGCTGCAGACGGTCCTCGGACTCAGCCCGGTCCAGGGCGGCCTGGCGGTCCTGCCGCTGGCCGCGACCTCGTTCCTGGTCGCCGCCGCCGGGGGCCGGCTGCTGCACGGGGTGCAGCCGCGGTACACCATCGGCGTCGGGCTCGTCCTCATCGGCGCCGGCACCCTCGCCCAGGCGGTCCTGGGCGCGGGCTCCTCCTGGCCCGCCCTGATCCCGGGCCTGGCGCTCGCGGGCATCGGTGCGGGGCTGGTCGCGCCGGCCATCGCGGGCGCGGCGCTCGCCGCGGTCCCGCCGGAGCGGGCCGGCATGGCGGGCGGCGCGGTCAACACCTTCCGCCAGCTCGGTTACGCCTTCGGGGTCGCCGTGCTCGGGACGGTGCTGACCTCCCGGATGGCGGAGAGCCTGGGCGACGGGAAGTCCCACGCCCTGGCGGGCGGCGGCGCGGCGGGGCTGCGGGCCGCCGGGACGCCGGAGCAGGCGCTGCGGACGGCGTTCGCCTCGGGGCTCAACACGGCCGCGGTGGTGGCCGGCGCGGTGGGGATCGTCGCGGGGGCGGCGGTGCTGCTGCTGGTGAAGGGGGAGCGGCCCGCGACCGCGGCCGAGGTGGGGGAGCCCGTGCCGGTACGCGCCGGATAGCGCCCCGGTCGGCTTGAAATAGGGGTTACTTCTGCGACTATGCGAAGAACAGGGGCTGGTGTCCAGGAAGGGACCACTATGTGCGGAATCGTGGGTTACGTCGGCGGGCAGTCGGCGCAGGACGTCGTCGTCGCGGGCCTCAAGCGGCTGGAGTACCGGGGGTACGACTCCGCCGGCATCGCGGTCCTCGCCGACGGCGGGCTCGCCGCCGCCAAGAGGGCCGGGAAGCTGGTCAACCTGGAGAAGTCGCTGAGCGAGCACCCGATCCCGGCCGGCACCGCCGGGATCGGGCACACCCGCTGGGCCACCCACGGCGGACCCACGGACGCCAACGCCCACCCGCACCTGGACAACGCCGGCCGCGTCGCCGTCGTCCACAACGGGATCATCGAGAACTTCGCCGCCCTGCGCGCCGAGCTCGGCGAGCGCGGCCACGACCTGCTCTCCGAGACCGACACCGAGACCGTCGCCCACCTCCTCGCCGAGGCGTACAGCCAGAGCGGGGAGCCGGCCGAGGCCATGCGCCAGGTGTGCCGCCTCCTGGAAGGGGCGTTCACCCTGGTCGCGGTCTTCGCCGACGCGCCGGACGTGGTGGTCGGCGCCCGGCGCAACTCCCCGCTCGTCGTGGGCCTCGGGGACGACGAGTCCTTCCTCGCCTCCGACGTCGCCGCGTTCATCGAGCACACCCGGTCCGCGATCGAACTCGGCCAGGACCAGGTCGTGGAGCTGCGCCGGGACGGCGTCCTCGTCACCGGCTTCGACGGCCGGCCCGCCGAGGTGCGCGAGTACCACGTGGACTGGGACGCCTCGGCCGCCGAGAAGGGCGGCTACGCCTCCTTCATGCTCAAGGAGATCGCCGAGCAGCCGAAGGCGGTCACCGACACCCTCCTCGGCCGCATCGACCCCGAGGGCACGCTCCACCTGGACGAGGTCCGCATCACGCGCGGCGAGCTGCGCGAGGTCGACAAGGTGGTGATCATCGCCTGCGGCACCGCGTACCACGCCGGGATGATCGCCAAGTACGCCATCGAGCACTGGACCCGCATCCCCTGCGAGACCGAGCTGGCCAGCGAATTCCGCTACCGCGACCCGATCCTGGACCCGCACACCCTGGTCGTCGCCATCTCGCAGTCCGGCGAGACCATGGACACCCTGATGGCCCTGCGGCACGCCCGTGAGCAGGGCGCGAAGGTGCTCGCCATCTGCAACACCAACGGCTCCACCATCCCCCGCGAGTCCGACGCCGTCCTCTACACCCACGCCGGCCCCGAGGTCGCCGTCGCCTCCACCAAGGCGTTCCTCACCCAGCTCGTCGCCTGCTACCTCGTCGCCCTCTACCTCGGCCAGGTGCGCGGCACCAAGTGGGGCGACGAGATCCGGACCGTGATCCGGCAGCTCTCCGAGATCAGCGGCTCGGTCGAACGGGTCCTGGAGACCATGGAGCCGGTACGGGAGCTGGCCCGGTCGCTCGCCTCCCACGACACCGTGCTCTTCCTCGGCCGCCACGTCGGCTACCCGGTCGCCCTGGAAGGCGCGCTGAAGCTCAAGGAACTCGCGTACATGCACGCCGAGGGGTTCGCCGCCGGCGAGCTGAAGCACGGGCCGATCGCCCTCATCGAGGACGGGGTGCCCGTCGTCGTCGTGGTCCCCTCCCCGGCCGGACGGTCCGTGCTGCACGGCAAGATCGTGTCGAACATCCAGGAGATCCGGGCCCGGGGCGCCCGCACCGTCGTCATCGCCGAGGAGGGCGACGACGAGGTCGTCCCGTACGCCGACCACCTCATCCGCGTCCCCGCAACGCCTACGCTGCTTCAGCCGCTGGTCGCCGCCGTGCCGTTGCAGGTCTTCGCCTGCGAACTCGCGACGGCCCGCGGCAACGAGGTGGACCAGCCGCGCAACCTGGCGAAGTCCGTCACCGTGGAGTGAGCCGAGACGAGCAGTGAGGGTGGGTACGTGATCATCGGGGTCGGGATCGACGTGGCGGAGATCGAGCGGTTCGACGCGGCGCTGGAGCGTACGCCGCAGCTCGCGGCGCGGCTCTTCGTGGACGGGGAACTGCTGCTGCCGAGCGGCGAGCGGCGCGGCATCGCCTCGCTGGCCGCCCGGTTCGCGGCCAAGGAGGCCCTGGCCAAGGCGCTCGGCGCGCCCGGCGGGCTGCTGTGGACGGACGCCGAGGTGTACGTGGAGGAGAGCGGGCAGCCCCGGCTGCGGGTGCGCGGCACGGTGGCGGCTCGCGCCGCCGAGCTGGGGGTGCGGCAGTGGCACGTGTCGCTCAGCCACGACGCGGGGGTCGCGTCCGCGGTGGTGATCGCGGAGGGGTGACCCCGGGGCGCGGGCGTCTGCGGCCCCGGGTGCTCCGGCGGGCCGGTTCCGTCCTCGATCGCCGGACGGGCTCGAAGGCGCGGCCGGTCCTCGGTTCCGTCACAGATGTCCTCGACCGCCGGACGGGCTCGATGTGGCCGCCCGCCGTTGGAGCCTGCGCGGGACGCCGTATCTGCGTACGTTGAAGGCATGCGTACCGCCTACAGCGTTGACACCGTACGGGCCGCCGAAGCGGCCCTCATGGCACGGCTCCCCGAAGGCGCGCTGATGCAGCGCGCCGCCGCCGGGCTCGCCGCCGCCTGCGCCGATCTGCTGCGCCGGGCCGGCCGGGTCTACGGCTCCCGCGTCGTCCTCCTCGTCGGCACCGGCGCCAACGGCGGCGACGCCCTGTACGCCGGGGCCCGGCTCGCCCGGCGCGGCGCGGGCGTGGTCGCCGTGCGGGTCACCCCCGGCCGGGCCCACGAGGGCGGCAGCGCGGCCCTGCTCGCGGCCGGCGGACGCGTCGTGGACGGGGCGGAGAGCACCGCCCACGCGGACTGGGCCGGGCGCATCGACCTCGTCGTGGACGCGATCACCGGCATCGGCGGACGCGGCGGACTGCGCCCCGAGGCCGCCGAGCTGGTCCGGAAGTACACCGCGCACGGCGCGCCCGTCGTCGCCGTCGACCTGCCCAGCGGGGTCGAGGCGGACACCGGCGAGGTGACCGGCGACGCGGTGCGCGCGGACGCCACCGTCACCTTCGGCGCCTACAAGCCCGCGCTGCTCGTGGACCCGGCCGCCGAACGGGCCGGGGCGCTGCGCCTCGTGGACATCGGCCTCGGGCCGGAACTCCCCGAGGCGCCGGAGCTGGAAGCCCTCCAGTACGCGGACGTGGCCGCGCTGCTGCCCGTGCCGGCCGCGGAGAGCGACAAGTACCGGCGCGGTGTCGTCGGCATCGCCGCCGGTTCGACGCGCTACCCGGGCGCCGCCGTGCTCGCCGTCTCCGGGGCACTGCGCGCCGGGGCCGGGGCCGTGCGCTACGCGGGCCCCGGCGGCGAGGCGGTCATCGCCCGGCACCCGGAGACCCTGGTCCACGCGGGCCGCCCCTCGGACGCCGGGCGGGTGCAGGCGTGGGTCGTCGGCCCCGGGCTCGGCGACGGCACCGAGGCCGTGGCTGCCGTCTCCGACGTCCTGGCCGCCGAAGTGCCGGTCCTGGTCGACGCGGACGGGCTGCGGCTCCTCGACCCGGACGCGGGGCGGGCCCGCACCGCGCCCACCGTCCTGACCCCGCACGCCGGGGAGGCCGCCGCGCTGCTCGGCGTGGCGCGCGAGGAGGTCGAGGCGGGGCGGCTCGCCGCCGTACGGGAGCTGGCCGGGCGGTTCGGCGCGACGGTGCTGCTCAAGGGCTCGACCACCCTGGTCGCCACCGACACCCCGCGCACCCCGGTCCGGGTCAATCCGACCGGCACCCCGTGGCTGGCCACCGCCGGCAGCGGCGACGTGCTCTCCGGGATCACCGGCTCCCTCCTCGCCGCCGGCCTCGCCCCGCTCGACGCCGCCTCCGTCGGGGCCTATCTGCACGGGCTCGCCGCCCGGCGCGCGGCGGACGGCTCCCCGCTCGCCGCGATGGACGTCGCCGACGCGATCCCCGGGGCGTGGCGGGACGTCCGGGCCTGAGCGAAGCTGAGGGGAACGACCGCCGAGGAGCCGATGAAGGGGTGACCGGCCGTGAGCAGCAGCGGTGACGTGCGCGTACGCCGGGTGTACGACGGGGCGGAGGAGGGCGACGGCACCCGTGTCCTGGTGGACCGGCTGTGGCCGCGCGGGGTGTCCAAGGAGAAGGCCGCGATCGACCGCTGGCTCAAGGACCTCACCCCGTCGGACGAGCTGCGCTCCTGGTACCACGCGGACCGCTCCGCCGCCCGCTACGACACCTTCGTCGAGCGCTACCGCGCGGAACTCGCCGGCCCGGCCGAGGCGGCGGCCGTGGACGAGCTGGCCGGGCTGGTCCGCGCGGGTGGCCCGGTGACGCTCGTGACGGCTGTCAAGGATGTCGGGCACAGTCACGTGCCGGTGCTCGCCGAGCACCTGGAGCACGAGTTGCGCCACGGCTGACGCGCCCCGCTGGGCTGGTTGGTGCGGGTGGCCCGGTGACGCTCGTGACGGCTGTCATGGATGTCGGGCACAGTCACGTGCTGGTGCTTGCCGAGCACCTGGGACACGAGCGAGCCACGGCCGATGCGCCCCGCCGGACCGGTTTGCGCGGGTGGCCCGGTGTCGCTCGTGACGGCTGTCAAGGGTGTCGGGCACAGCCATGTACCGGTGCTCGCCGGCCACCTGGAGCACGAGCTGCGCCACGGCTGACGTACCCCGCTGGGCTGGTTCGTGCGCGTGGCCCGGTGACGCTCGTGACCGCTGTCAAGGACGTCGGGCACAGTCACGTGCCGGTGCTCGCCGGGCACCTGGGACACGAGCTGCGCCACGGCCGATGCGCCCCGCTGGGCTGGTGGGTGCGGGTGGCCCGGTGTCGCTGGTGACGGCTGTCGAGGATGTCGGGCACAGTCACGTGCCGGTGCTCGCCGGGCACCTGGGACACGAGCTGCGCCACGGCCGATGCGCCCCGCCGGACCGGTTTGCGCGGGTGGCCCGGTGTCGCTGGTGACCGCTGTCGAGGATGTCGGGCACAGTCACGTACCGGTGCTCGCCGAGCACCTGGGACACGAGCTGCGCCGCCGCTGACGCGCCCCGCCGGACCGGTCCGCGCGGGCGGCTCTGAGAGACTGGGCGCGATATGAACGAGACAGCGTCCTTGCGAGCCCGTGCCGAGATCGACCTCGCCGCACTCCGCGCCAACGTGCGCGTCCTGCGTGCCCGGGCGGCCGGGGCACAGCTGATGGCCGTGGTCAAGGCCGACGCCTACGGGCACGGCGCGGTCCCCTGCGCGCGCGCCGCGCGGGAGGCGGGCGCCGCCTGGCTGGGCACCGCGACCCCGCAGGAGGCCCTGGCCCTGCGCGCGGCCGGGCTCGACGGCCCGATGCTGTGCTGGCTCTGGACGCCGGGCGGACCCTGGCGCGAGGCGATCGAGGCCGGCATCGACGTGTCGGTCAGCGGGATGTGGGCGCTGCGCGAGGTCACCGAGGCCGCCGCGGCGGCCGGCCGGCCCGCCCGTATCCACCTCAAGGCCGACACCGGACTCGGCCGGGCCGGCTGCCAGCCCGCCGACTGGCCCGAGCTGGTCGCCGCCGCCCGCACCGCCGAGCGCGCGGGCACCGTCCGGGTCACCGGCCTCTGGTCCCACTTCGCCTGCGCCGACGAGCCGGGCCACCCCTCGATCACCGCCCAGCTGGACACCTTCCGCGACATGGTCGCGTACGCCGAGAAGGCCGGTGTCGAGCCCGAGGTGCGGCACATCGCCAACTCCCCGGCGACCCTGACCGTCCCCGAGTCCCACTTCGACCTGGTGCGGACCGGGATCGCCATGTACGGCATCTCGCCCAGCCCCGAGCTGGGCACGCCCGCGGACTTCGGGCTGCGCCCGGTGATGACGCTCGCCGCGTCCGTCGCCCTGGTCAAGCAGGTCCCGGCCGGCCACGGCATCAGCTACGGCCACCACTACACGACGCCCCGAGAGACCACCCTCGGCCTGGTGCCCCTCGGCTACGCCGACGGCATCCCGCGCCACGCGTCCGGCCGGGGCCCGGTCCTGGTCGGCGGGGTGCGGCGGACCATCGCGGGCCGGGTCGCCATGGACCAGTTCGTCGTGGACCTGGACGGCGACGAGGTGGCGGCGGGCAGCGAGGCGGTGCTCTTCGGGCCCGGCGACCGGGGCGAGCCGAGCGCCGAGGACTGGGCGGAGGCCGCCGGCACCATCGCGTACGAGATCGTCACCCGGATCGGCGGCCGGGTACCGCGCGTCCACCGGGGCGCCACGACCGACTGACACGACCCACTGACACGACCCACGAGGAGCGGGCACGGGTGAGCGACATCAGCACGGGTGACGTGGTGGCGACGGCTGCCGCTCCGGGGGCCGGCTGGCGCCGGGCGGGCCTCGCCGGCGCCGCCATAGGCGTGCTGGCCGCCGGTGCCGCGGCCGGAGTCGCGGTGGAGCGGCTGACCGTCGGCCGCGGCATGCGCAGGCGCGCCCGCCTCGCCCTGGACGCCACCGGCCCGTACGGCTCGCTGCGCGGGACGCCCGGCCGGGCCACCGCCGACGACGGCACCGAGCTGTACTACGAGGTGGACGAGGTCGATCCGCCCGAGGACACCGCCCCCACGGGCTCCCGCCGGCGGCGGCTCTTCGGGCGCAAGGAGCCCGCCCCCGTGACCGTCGTCTTCAGCCACGGCTACTGCCTCGGCCAGGACTCCTGGCACTTCCAGCGCGCCGCCCTGCGCGGCATCGTGCGCACCGTCCACTGGGACCAGCGCAGCCACGGCCGCTCCGAGCGCGGTCGCGCCCAGGCCCGCGCCGGGGGCGGGGTGCCCGTCGGCATCGACCAGCTCGGCCGCGACCTCAAGGCCGTCATCGACGCCGCCGCGCCCGAGGGCCCGCTCGTCCTCGTCGGCCACTCGATGGGCGGCATGACGATCATGGCGCTCGCCGAGCAGTACCCGCAGCTGCTCCGCGACCGGGTCGCCGCCGTCGCCTTCGTCGGTACGTCGAGCGGCCGGCTGAACGAGGTCAGCTTCGGACTGCCCGTGGTGGGCGTCAACGCCGTGCGCCGCGTGCTCCCCGGGGTGCTGCGGGCGCTCGGCTCGCAGGCGGAGCTGGTGGAGCGGGGGCGCCGGGCGACCTCCGACCTGTTCGCCGGGCTGGTCAAGCGGTACTCCTTCGGCTCCCGGGACGTGGACCCGGCCGTCGCGCGGTTCGCGGAACGGCTCATCGAGTCCACCCCGATCGACGTGGTCGCCGAGTTCTACCCGGCCTTCGCGGAGCACGACAAGAGCGCGGCCCTGCCCCTCTTCCGCGGCCTCCCGGTCCTCATCCTGGCCGGCGACAAGGACCTGGTGACGCCCGGCTCGCACAGCGAGGCCATCGCGGACCTGCTGCCCGACGCGGAACTCGTCATCGTCCCGGACGCCGGCCACCTGGTGATGCTGGAGCACCCCGAGACGGTGACCGACCGGCTCGCGGACCTGCTGGTGCGGGCCGGAGCCGTACCGGAGTCCTCTAACGTTGGCGGGCATGGAACCGCAGAACAGCCCGGCGGCCACTGAGGCCGCCGCGTACGAGAACGCCCCCGGCGCCGTCAGCGTGCGCCTCGCCCTCGACTCCCCCGAACAGATGCAGGCCCTGGGCCGCCGGCTCGCCGCCGCGCTGCGCCCCGGCGACCTCGTGATGCTCACCGGCGAGCTGGGGGCCGGCAAGACGACGCTGACCCGGGGGCTCGGCGAGGGCCTGGGCGTACGGGGCGCGGTGACGTCCCCCACGTTCGTGATCGCCCGCGTCCACCCGTCGCTCTCCGGCGGACCCGCGCTGGTCCACGTCGACGCGTACCGGCTGGGCGGCGGTCTCGACGAGATGGAGGACCTGGACCTCGACGTGTCGCTGCCGGAGTCCGTGGTGGTCGTGGAGTGGGGCGACGGCAAGGTCGAGGAGCTCTCGGACGACCGGCTCCAGGTGTTCATCGACCGCGCGGTGGGGGACACCGACGACGAGCGGCGCACGGTGACCCTGGTGGGCGTGGGGAGGCGCTGGGCCGGGCTGCGGAACGAGTCCTGGGCGCCCTGGGCCTGACCGGGCCGCGGTTTCCGACGCGGTGTCGGCAAATTGTTGCGCGGGACGGGGCGGGCGTGGTGACATGGAGGACGAGAGCGTAGTTAGGTCTACCTAACCACGCCTTCCACCGGAGCCGGAGCCCCAGGAGGCGCCATGCCGACATCCGACCGCGTCCCGGAGCCGCCGCGAGCGGCGGTCCCGATGAGCACCCTGCTGGCCGCGAACGCGGCGGCGACCGCGGTATCGACACCCCCACCACCGCGCGACGAAGCCCACCCGGCACCCCCCGAGCACACAACCGCCCACGCACACACGGGCAACCCCGCGCCCGGGACGAACCCCGCACACACGGGCAGCCCCGCGCGCGGAGCGAAACCCGCCCACGCGGCCAACACCGCTCACGCGGCGAAACCCGCTCACGCGGCGAAACCGGCCCGCACGTCCAAATCCGGACGGGCGGCAAATTCAAGCCCGTCCGGCGATTGAGGACATCCGTGACACGGGCCGACGGCGGCCGGCAGAAGACAAGCCCGTCCGGCGATTGAGGACGCCCCCCGGCTAGGGGACCACCACCACCGTGGCCCCCACCGTGGCGAACCGCCACACCGCGTCCCCGTCGGCCCGAGACATCCGCACGCCCCCCGCCTTCACCGTGGGGTCCGGCTCCTCCATCGACCCGTCCAGCGCGGCGCTGAAGCCGATCGTCACGTCATCCACCGTGGCGAACCGCACCACGTGCTCGATCGGCACGCCGTCGGACCCCTTCACGCTGCCCGAGCGCGACGTCACGTGATACGTGCCCGGCACCGCGTGCACCGGGCTCGGCATCACCTTGAACGTCCGCGACGCCTTCCCGTTCGCCTCCACCAGCCACACCCGGCGGTCGTGCAGCGCGTAGACGACCCGCGCCCCGGTGCCGGAGCCGGCGGGGACGGTGAGCGGGTCCTTCTTCGGCTTGGCCTTGCCCTGCGCGCCGGCCGGGGCGGTCGGCGAGGCGCTGCTCGACGCCTTCGGCTTCGCGGCCAGGTCGTCCGGTACGTTCGCGGAAGCCTGGTAGGCCAGGAAGCCGACCGCCGCGACGGCCGCCGCGGTGAGCGCGGCCACGATTCCCGAGCTGCCCCTTGCCACCGTGCGTGCCTCTTTCGCCGTCGTGAGCCGTAAGACGCGGACCGTACGTCGCGCGCGAGCCGTAAGTCGTACAAGCGTTTACACGTACTCCGCGTATACCCGGTGACGGTAGCAGCCGGGACCGCCCGGGCCGGGACGCCGTACGGGGCGCGGGGCGGGCCGCGCCGGAGCCGTAGGCTGTTTGCGTGCTCTTGCTCGCAATGGATACCGCCACCCCCGCCGTCACCGTCGCCCTGCACGACGGGACCCGCGTCGTCGCCGAGTCCGTCCAGGTCGACGCCCGCAGGCACGGGGAGCTGCTGCTGCCCGCCGTCGACCGGGTCCTCGCGGACGCCGGGGTGAAACTCGACGCCGTGACGGACGTCGTCGTGGGCGTCGGCCCCGGCCCGTACACCGGACTGCGCGTCGGCCTGGTGACGGCCGCCACCTTCGGCTCGGCGCTCTCCGTGCCCGTGCACGGCCTGTGCACCCTGGACGGCCTCGCGTGCGCCGCCGGGCTCGAAGGACCCTTCGCCGTCGCCACGGACGCCCGCCGCAAGGAGGTCTACTGGGCGCGGTACGAGGACGCCCGCACCCGGACCGCCGGGCCCTGCGTCGACCGGCCCGCCGACATCGCGGACCAGCTGGCGGGCCTGCCGGTCGTCGGGGCGGGCGCGGTGCTCTACCCCGAGGCCTTCCCGGACGCGCGCGGCCCCGAACACCTCGCGGCGGGCGCCCTCGCGGGCCTCGCCGCCGAACGCCTCGCGGCCGGTGAGGAGCTGCTGCCGCCGCAGCCGCTCTACCTGCGCAGGCCCGACGCGCAGGTCCCGAAGAACTACAAGGTGGTCACCCCGAAGTGACCGTCACGACCGCGGTGCTGCGCGAGATGCGCTGGTGGGACATCGACCCCGTGCTCGCCCTAGAGCACGAGCTGTTCCCGGAGGACGCCTGGTCGGCGGGCATGTTCTGGTCCGAGCTGGCGTACGCGCGCGGCCCGGCGGCCACCCGCCGCTACGTCGTCGCCGAGGAGCCCGGCACCGGCCGGATCGTCGGATACGCGGGTCTCGCCGCCGCCGGCGACCTCGCCGACGTGCAGACGATCGCCGTCGCCCGCGACCACTGGGGCGGCGGGCTCGGCTCCGAGCTGCTGACCGACCTGCTCAGGCACGCCACCGCCTTCGAGTGCGCCGAGGTGCTGCTCGAGGTCCGCGTCGACAACACACGCGCCCAGAAGCTCTACGAGCGCTTCGGCTTCGAACCGATCGGCTTCCGCCGCGGCTACTACCAGCCGGGCAACATCGACGCGCTCGTCATGCGCCTCCACGTACACGAAGAAGAAAACGGGATCCACTGATGGCTGACGAACCGCTCGTACTCGGCATCGAGACCTCCTGCGACGAAACCGGGGTCGGCATCGTCCGCGGGACCACGCTCCTCGCGGACGCCGTCGCGTCCAGCGTCGACACGCACGCCCGCTTCGGCGGCGTCGTCCCGGAGATCGCCTCCCGCGCCCACCTGGAGGCGATGGTCCCCACCATCGAGCGCGCCCTGAAGGAGGCCGGGGTCAGCGGCCGGGACCTCGACGGGATCGCCGTCACCGCCGGACCCGGCCTCGCGGGCGCCCTGCTCGTCGGCGTCTCCGCCGCCAAGGCCTACGCGTACGCCCTGAACAAGCCGCTGTACGGGGTCAACCACCTGGCGTCCCACATCTGCGTCGACCAGCTGGAGCACGGCCCGCTGCCCGAGCCCACCATGGCGCTCCTGGTCAGCGGCGGGCACTCCTCGCTGCTGCTCGCGCCGGACATCACCAACGACGTCCGGCCGCTCGGCGCGACCATCGACGACGCGGCCGGCGAGGCGTTCGACAAGATCGCCCGGGTCCTGGACCTGGGCTTCCCCGGCGGCCCGGTCATCGACCGGCTCGCCAAGGAGGGCGACCCGGCGGCCATCGCCTTCCCGCGCGGCCTCACCGGCTCGCGCGACCCCGCGTACGACTTCTCGTTCTCCGGCCTGAAGACCTCCGTCGCCCGCTGGATCGAGGCCAAGCGGGCGGCCGGCGAGGAGGTGCCGGTCCGGGACGTGGCCGCCTCCTTCCAGGAGGCCGTGGTGGACGTGCTCACCCGCAAGGCCGTCCGCGCCTGCAAGGACGAGGGCGTCGACCACCTGATGATCGGCGGTGGCGTCGCGGCCAACTCCCGGCTGCGCGCGCTCGCCGAGGAGCGGTGCGAACGGGCCGGCATCCGGCTGCGCGTGCCCCGCCCCAAGCTGTGCACCGACAACGGGGCGATGGTCGCCGCGCTCGGCGCCGAGATGGTCGCCCGCAACCGGCCCGCCTCCGACCTGGAGCTGTCCGCCGACTCCTCGCTGCCCGTCACCGAGACCCACGTCCCGGGCGCCCACACGCACGACCACGACCACGTGCACGAGATCAGCAAGGACAACCTCTACTCATGAGCGCCCCGGTCACCGCCCTGATGTGGGAGGCCCGCGCCGCCGAGGGCCGGGGCGGCGAGCTGGCGGAGTGGGCCCGCGCCCGAGCCGCCGCGCTGCCCCGGCCCCCGCTCCGCGGCGAGCTGCTGCGCGCCCCGCAGGACCGGGTCCTCGTCATCACCTGGTGGCAGGGCGGGTACGGCGACGAACTGCCGGAGCTGCCCGAGCCCGACCCGGACCTCGTCACCCGGCCGGTCCACCGCTGGCGCTTCGAATCGCTGGGAGCGATCTAGACGCGGCCCGTCGATGAGTTCCGCACCCCCGCCCGGTCTACCCTTCACGACACTTCGCCCCCGTACGTGAGGAGAGGACCATGCAGAAGGTCACCACGTTCCTGTGGTACCCGAAGGGCGTGATCGAGGAAGCGGCCGACTACTACGTCTCCGTCGTCGGCGGCGACTCGCGCGTCCTGGAGACCACCCGCTGGACCCCCGCCGGCCCCGGCGAGGCGGGCGAGGCGATGACCGTACGGTTCCAGCTGGACGGCGCCGAGTACATCGCGTTCGACGGCGGGCCGGAGTTCACCTTCACCGAGGCCGTCTCGCTCTCCGTCGAGTGCGACTCGCAGGAGGAGGCGGACCGGCTGTGGAACGAGCTCACCTCCGGCGGCGGCCAGGAGAGCCAGTGCGGCTGGCTCAAGGACAAGTACGGCCTCTCCTGGCAGATCGTCCCGCCGGGCCTCGGTGACGCCCTGGCCGACCCGGACCCGGAGAAGGCCGCCCGCGCGATGAAGGCGATGCTCGGCATGAGGCGCCTGGACATCGAAGCCATCCGCAACGCCTGACCCCCGCCCGGGACTTGGGGCCAGGGGTGCTCGATAGGGTCGGGCCCCATGTCCCCTCGCTTCGTGCTGCCGCCGCCCCCGCCGCCCGTGGAGATACGCGCCTGGCCCGACCGGGACGCGCTGCTCGCCGACCGGTCCTTCCTGCTCGGCGTGCTGGTGAAGGCCCACATCGGACCCGGCCGGCTGGGGCTGCTGTGGCTGTGGGGGGTGGTGGGTGCGATCGGCTGGTCGTTCATCGGGACGGCGGTCATCACCTTCGAGGAGTCGTACGACGCGATCAGCGCGATCATGGGCGTGGTGATGGCCGCGCTGGGCGCCGCCGCCCTGATCCCGGCGGTGATCCTGGCCGTCGTCGGGCTGCGCCGGGACGTGGCGGTGCGCCGGCTGCTCACGCGGTGGGGCGAGCTGGACCGCGACCCCGCCCGCGACGCCGCGCTCCGGCTGCCCGGCACGACGCTGGGGTGGCTGCTGCCCTCCTTCGCGCTCGGCGCGCTGGGCCTCTGCCTCTGCGTCGTCGTGCCCGCCGGAGCGGTCCGGGGCGAGGACACGTACGGGCTGATGGCGCTGATCATGGGGCTCGGGCTGCTGGCCTGGCTCATCGGGCTCATCGGCGTCTTCAAGGCGTTCTGGCACCGGCGCTGGATCGTGCGGACGCTGGCCGGGGCCGCGGCGCCGCCGCCCCTGGTGTCCCGGGGCCCCCACGGCTGAGCCCCGCGCCCTGTCCGGCCGCCCCGGTGTTGAGCCACCCGGGGGAGCGCGCGCGCCCGACGGCGGTGTCGGAGCCGATGCCCCGTCACGTACTGGCAGGATCCGGCGCCATGCAGCCAGTACGACAAAAGGACAAATTGGTCATGAATGGGTGTGAACCGGGTGCGGTGACGGGCGGGTGGCGGCGGGTGCGGGGCGGCCTGCGGCGCAGACCGGGTTACGCGGTCCTCGCCGCGCTCCTGGTCGCCGCCGCCGCGTCCGGCTGCGCGGCCGGGGACGACCCGGACACCGCCGCCCGGAGCGCGAAGGCCCAGGCCGGCCAGGCGGGCCCGCAGGCGGAGCCGGCGGCCGGGGCGCTCGGTACCCGCGCGGCGCAGGCGGAGCGGGCCAAGCTGGCGCAGGCCGCCCGCGCGGTCGCCGCCAAGAAGTGGGGCCTGGCGGGCACGCCGCTCGCGGCGCCCGTACCGCCCGCGAAGAAGCCGCCCCTCACCACCCGCAAGGGCTTCGAGGTGGAGGGCCAGGACGACTCGCTGCCGCCGGTCTTCACCCGGGTCCCCACCACGGACAAGGTCGTCTTCCTGACGATGGACGACGGGGACGACAAGGACCCCGAGCTGCTGAAGATGATGTCGGAGCTGAACATCCCGTACAGCGCCTTCCTCAGCGACTACCTGGTGCGCGACGACTACACGTACTTCAAGGACGCCCAGTCGCGCGGGACGGTGCTCAGCAACCACACGCTCAACCACCGCTATCTGCCGGGCCTCTCGCACGACGAGCAGAAGCGCGAGATCTGCGGCCAGCAGGACATCCTCCAGGAGCAGTTCGGCAAGCGGCCCCGGCTCTTCCGGCCGCCGTACGGCAACTACAACACCGACACGCTGAAGGTCGCCAAGTCCTGCGGCATCACCGCCGTACCGCTGTGGGCGGCGGAGGCGTTCCCCGACCGCATGGAGTGGCGCGAGGAGGACCGGAAGCTGCACCCGGGCGACATCATCCTCACGCACTTCCGCGGCAAGGAGGACTGGAAGGGGAGCATGCCCGACCTGGTCAGGTCCGTCATGAAGGTCGTCACGGACCAGGGTTACGCCGTGGCCCGCCTGGAGGACTACGTATAGGAGGCGGCGTACGCGCGGGCGGCCCCCGGCTCCGGGTGCGCGTCCTCGTGGGCGCGGTGCCAGGCCGTCAGCGTGAGAACCAGCAGCAGGCATACGCCGATCAGCTGGACGACGCCCGCGATCGGCAGCCCGTGGCGCAGCAGCACCGCCGCGATCACACAGGCCGCCGCGGTGACGGCGGCGAGGACGAGAGTGCCGGACCAGTCCATCCCGGGCGGTCCGGCCTCCGCCGTGTCCGGGCTCGGCGGCCGGGGATCGGAGCCGGTGTACACGTACAGGAGCATCGCGCCGATCACCGCCTCCAGCGCGATGAGGAGCACCCCGAGCACCACGTCCAGGCAGCCGGTCAGCACCGGCCCGGGGCGCGAGGGGGCCGGGCGGTCCGGGCCGGAGGTTCGTATGCGCATGCCGCCACCGTCCACCGGAACGGCCCGGGCGGCCCCGGCGTTGTCCCGACGGTGTCCGGAACGTTGCACGGCCGCAGCCGTACGGGGCCGGGGGGCCGGCGGGTACGCCACGAGGGGCGTGAATTGGCACTCCGCTTGACCGAGTGCTAATCGCGGTCATAGTCTCGGTTCTGGCACTCCCCAGTGGAGAGTGCCAGCAGTACTGTGCGACCGGCAGGTCCGGCACCCGCGACGACGGGCTCACCTGGTCGCCACCCCAAAGACTGTTAAACCCCGTGAGATCTCCGAAGGGGGAGACCGGATCGTGTCGACCGCCAGCTCCAAGGTTGCGATCAAGCCGCTCGAGGACCGCATCGTGGTCCAGCCGCTCGACGCCGAGCAGACCACGGCCTCCGGCCTGGTTATCCCGGACACCGCCAAGGAGAAGCCCCAGGAGGGCGTCGTCCTGGCCGTGGGCCCGGGCCGCTTCGAGAACGGCGAGCGCCTGCCGCTCGACGTCAAGACCGGCGATGTCGTGCTGTACAGCAAGTACGGCGGCACCGAGGTGAAGTACAACGGCGAGGAGTACCTCGTCCTCTCGGCGCGCGACGTGCTCGCGATCATCGAGAAGTAATTCACCCACGTTTGCTTCTGTTCCGCGCCCCTGGCCCCCTGCGAAATAACCAGCCGGGCGGCTAGGGGCGCGGTTCTTGTTTTGTGAGAGGACAGTTCAGCTCCATGGCGAAGATCCTGAAGTTCGACGAGGACGCCCGTCGCGCCCTTGAGCGCGGCGTCAACAAGCTTGCCGACACGGTCAAGGTGACGATCGGCCCCAAGGGCCGCAACGTCGTCATCGACAAGAAGTTCGGTGCCCCCACCATCACCAACGACGGTGTCACCATCGCGCGCGAGGTCGAGCTCGACGACCCGTACGAGAACCTGGGTGCCCAGCTGGTGAAGGAGGTCGCCACCAAGACCAACGACGTCGCGGGTGACGGCACCACCACCGCCACCGTCCTGGCCCAGGCGCTCGTCCGCGAGGGTCTGCGCAACGTCGCCGCCGGCGCCTCCCCGGCCGCCCTGAAGAAGGGCATCGACGCCGCGGTCAAGGCCGTGTCCGAGGAGCTCCTCGCGACCGCCCGCCCGATCGACGACAAGTCCGACATCGCCGCCGTCGCCGCGCTCTCCGCGCAGGACCCGCAGGTCGGCGAGCTCATCGCGGACGCGATGGACAAGGTCGGCAAGGACGGTGTCATCACCGTCGAGGAGTCCAACACCTTCGGCCTGGACCTCGACTTCACCGAGGGCATGGCCTTCGACAAGGGCTACCTCTCCCCGTACATGGTGACCGACCAGGAGCGCATGGAGGCCGTCCTCGACGACCCGTACATCCTGATCCACCAGGGCAAGATCGGCTCGATCCAGGAGCTGCTGCCGCTCCTGGAGAAGGTCATCCAGGCCGGTGGCTCCAAGCCGCTGCTGATCATCGCCGAGGACGTCGAGGGCGAGGCCCTGTCGACCCTGGTCGTCAACAAGATCCGCGGCACGTTCAACGCCGTCGCCGTCAAGGCGCCGGGCTTCGGTGACCGCCGCAAGGCCATGCTCGGCGACATCGCCACCCTCACCGGTGCGACCGTCATCGCCGAGGAGGTCGGCCTCAAGCTCGACCAGGCCGGTCTGGACGTGCTGGGCACCGCCCGCCGCGTGACCGTCACCAAGGACGACACCACCATCGTCGACGGCGGCGGCAAGGCCGACGAGGTCACCGGCCGCGTCAACCAGATCAAGGCCGAGATCGAGGCCACGGACTCCGACTGGGACCGCGAGAAGCTCCAGGAGCGCCTGGCGAAGCTGGCCGGCGGGGTCTGCGTGATCCGCGTCGGTGCCGCCACCGAGGTCGAGCTCAAGGAGAAGAAGCACCGTCTGGAGGACGCCATCTCCGCGACCCGCGCCGCGGTCGAGGAGGGCATCGTCTCCGGTGGTGGCTCCGCCATCGTCCACGCCGTCAAGGTCCTCGAGGGCAACCTCGACAAGACCGGCGACGAGGCCACCGGTGTCGCGGTCGTCCGCCGCGCCGCCGTCGAGCCGCTGCGCTGGATCGCCGAGAACGCCGGCCTCGAGGGCTACGTCATCACCTCGAAGGTCGCCGAGCTCGACAAGGGCCAGGGCTTCAACGCCGCCACCGGCGAGTACGGCGACCTGGTCAAGGCCGGCGTCATCGACCCGGTCAAGGTCACCCGCTCCGCCCTGGAGAACGCCGCGTCCATCGCGTCGCTGCTGCTCACGACCGAGACCCTGGTCGTCGAGAAGCCGGCCGAGGAGGAGCCGGAGGCCGCGGGCCACGGCCACGGCCACTCGCACTGACGCACGGCTGACCGCCTGAAGCGGTGAAGGCCCGGCTCCCCCGAGGGGGCCGGGCCTTTTCGTCGGCTATGCCGATCGGTTCAGCGCCGCCGGGTGCACCGGCTCCGCGAACGGGCGGCCCTGGGCGTAGCGTTCCAGTTCGTCCAGGGCGTGGTCGGTCATCCGGTGCAGTTCGTTGCCGAGGGAGCCCGCCACATGCGGGGTCAGCAGGACGTTCGGCAGGTCGTACAACGGGGAGTCGGCGGGCGGGACTTCGGGGTCCGTCACGTCGAGTACGGCGTGCAGGCGGCCCGGGACCAGCTCGCGCAGCAGGGCCGCCTCGTCGATCAGGGAGCCCCGGGCCGTGTTGATCAGCGTCGAGCCGGTCCGCATCAGGGCCAGCTGGCGGGCGCCGATCATGTGGTGGGTCCCGGGGAGCTGGGGGGCGTGCACGGAGACGGTGTCGGCGCGGGCGCACAGCTCGTCCAGGGCGACCGGTTCGACGCCGAGGCGCGCCGCCTCGGACGCGGTGACGAAGGGGTCGTGCAGCAGGACCGCCAGGTCGAAGGGGCGGAGCAGCTCGATGACGCGGCGGCCGATGCGGGAGGCGCCGACGATGCCCACCGTGCGGCGGTAGTTGCCGGCGCCGTCCAGCTCGGCGCGCCAGTCGTGGGCGGCGCGGACCTCGCGGTAGACGCGGGCGGAGTGCGGGACGCGCTTGTTGGCCAGCAGGATCGTGGCCAGGGTGTACTCCGCCACCGGCAGGGCGTTGGCCCCGGCCGCCGAGGAGACGGCGAGGCCGCGCTCCCAGCAGGCGTCGGTGATGTGGTGCTTGACGGAGCCGGCCGCGTGGATCACCGCCTTCAGGCGGGGCGCGGCGGCGAGGACCCGTTCGGTGAGCGGGGTGGCGCCCCAGCAGGTGAACAGGACCTCCGCCCCGGCGAGCGCGGCGGCGACGCGGGGGTCGGGGCCGGCCAGGTCGTGGGCGACGAGGCCCGGGTCCGTACGGGCGAGGGCGGCGAGCCGGTCGCGGTGGCGGGGCGCGAAGAGGCGGTCGTGGATGTCCGGGCCCATCGCGAGCAGGACGGACGGCCGGGAGCTGCGAACTGTCGTGGGTTGCGTGCGCATGAGTGAGTTGTAGTACCCGAAGGCGCCACCCCGTGCGGCGGTGCCAGGACCGCCGGCACCGCCGCCCGCCCCCGGCATCGGCACACAGACGGGTCCCGGCGCGGAGCAACCCCGCTACTGCGGCCCGTACTTGCGGCCCGTGCGCGAGGTCAGTCCGCCGAGCAGGCCGCGCGGGGCCAGCTTCACCGCGCCCATCAGCACCTTGTAGCGCGGGTCCGGGATCGACACGGACTTGCCGCGCGCCAGGTCCGCGAGCGCCGCGCTCACCAGCTTGTCCGCGTCGAGCCACATCCAGCCCGGGATGTTGCCCGTGCCCATCCCGGCCCGCTGGTGGAACTCCGTACGCACGAAGCCCGGGCACAGCGCCATCAGCCGCACCCCGGACCCGGCCAGGTCCTTCGCCGCGCCCTGGCTGAACTGCACGACCCACGCCTTCGAGGCGCCGTAGGTGCCGCGCGGCACGAACGCGGCGACCGAGGCCACGTTGACGATGCCGCCCCGGCCGCGCTCCCGCATCGAGGCCGCCGCCGCCGAGGTCAGCCGCAGCACCGCCTCGCAGTGCACCTTCAGCATCGCCAGCTCGTCGGCCATCGGGACCTCCAGATAGCGCCCCTTGTTGCCGAAGCCCGCGTTGTTCACCAGCAGGTCGACCGGGCGCCGGGCGTCCCCGAGGCGTTCCTCGACCGCGCGGATGCCCTTGTCGTCGGACAGGTCGGCCCGCAGCACCTCGGCCTCGATGCCGTGCCGGTCGTGCAGTTCGGTCGCCTGCTCGCGCAGCCGCTCCGCGTCCCGGGCCACCAGGACCAGGTCGTACCCGTCGGCGGCGAGCCGCCGGGCGAAGGCGGCACCGATGCCCGCCGTCGCGCCCGTGATCAGTGCAGTCGTCATACGCGGCACGGTAGAGCATCCGGGAACGGCGTTTCCCGGTGCTCCCGGGTGGCTCAGGAAGCGGTGAGCTCCGCCGCGTACGCGCGCGCCTTGCGCAGCGTCGACGGGGTCAGCGCCTCGCCGGCCGGGAGGAGCAGCGGCAGCAGGTCACGGCGGGTCGTCACGGCCCGGAACTGCAGCTCCACCGTCACCTCGTGGTCCGGCCGGTGCACGATCTCGACCGGGTCGCCCGCCCGGACGAACCCGGGAGTGATCACCCGCAGATACGCCCCCGGGGCCGCCGCCTCCGTGAACCGCTTCACCCAGCGGGCCTCGCCGAGATGCCCCTGGAACGTACGGCACGGGACGCGGCCCGAGGCGACCTCCAGGACCAGCTCCCCGCCGATCCGCCAGCGCTCACCGATCAGGGCCTCGCCGACCGGCAGCCCCGCCGTGGTCAGGTTCTCGCCGAACGAGCCGTTGGGCAGCGCGCGGCCCAGCTCCCGTTCCCAGGCGTCCAGGTCCTCGCGGGCGAAGGCGTACACCGCCTGGTCGGAGCCGCCGTGGTGGCGCAGGTCGCACACCGCGTCCCCGGCGAGACCGCTGCCGCCCGCACCCCTGGGCCCGGGGTCGGACACCCGCACGGGCCCGTCGACGGGCCGCTTGTCGATACCGGTCCTGCCGCCCGGGGCATCGGTGTAGGACGCCGCCGTGGGACGCCCCGCGTTCACGGTCAGCACAGTCATCGCGGTCATACCGGCACGGTATCCAAAGAGTGGCCCAAAGCCACACCTCGATACTTCGCCCTCACCCCAAGCGTTGCTTATGCTGGAGGGGTGATCGAAGCCCGCCACCTCCGCGTCCTGCGCGCCGTCGCCGCCACCGGCTCCTTCTCCGCCGCCGCCCGGGAGCTGGGCTGCACCCAGCCCGCCGTCAGCCAGCAGATGAAGGCCCTGGAGTCCTCGGCGGGGACCACGCTGCTCATCCGGACCGGCCGTGAGATGCGGCTGACGGAGGCGGGCGAGGCGCTGGTGCGGCACGCCTCCGGCATCCTCGCGGGGCTCACCGCCGCCGAGGAGGAGGTCGCCGCGATCGCCGGACTGCGGGCCGGCCGGGTCCGGCTCGTGTCGTTCCCGAGCGGCAGCTCGTCCCTGGTCCCGGGCGCCCTCGCCGCGCTCCGCGCCGCCCACCCCGGCACCCGGGTCTCCCTCGTGGAGGCCGAGCCGCCCCGGTCGGTGGAGATGCTGCGCGACGGCGACTGCGACATCGCCCTCGCCTTCCGCTACGGGGACCCGGGCGCCGAATGGGACGACCTGGTGGTCCGCCCCCTGCTCACCGACCGGCTCACGGGCCTCGTGCCCGAGGGGCACGCCCTGGCGGACCGGGACGAGGCCGGCATCGCGGAACTCGCCGGGGAGTCCTGGATCGCCGGGTGCCCCCGGTGCCGCAGGCAACTGGTGGAGGTGTGCGAGGAGGCCGGGTTCACCCCGCGCATCGACTTCGCCACCGACGACTACCCGGCGGTGATCGGCCTGGTCGGCGCGGGCCTGGGGGTCGCCGTGCTGCCGGCGCTGGCCATCGAGTCGGTACGCCCCCGAGGGGCCAGGACCCTCACGGTGGTGCCGGCCATCGAGCGCGAGATCGTCGCCCTGACCCTGCCGGACCTGGCCAGGGTCCCGGCGGTGGCGGCCACCCTGGACCAGCTGGCACTGGCGGCGGCCGCATCCGACCCCGCCGCGTCATCCGGCCCCGCCGGCGTCTGAGGCGCGGGGTCCGGGGCGGAGCCCCGCTTCCGGGAAGGGGCGGGATGGGGCGGTGGGGTGAAGAAACGTTTCTTCCCTGGTACGCGCGGTGACGGTCAGCCGTCCCCCGGCGGCGGCGCCGGCGCGGCGGCGGTGACCAGCCGATTGCGCGCCCGCCCCATCAGCTCCTCGCGCTCGTCCTCGGTCAGCCCGCCCCACACCCCGTAGGGCTCACGGACGGCCAGCGCGTGCGCCGCGCACTCCGCGCGTACGGGGCACCGCATGCAGACCTCCTTCGCGGAGGTCTCGCGGGCGCTCCGGGCGGCCCCGCGTTCCCCCTCGGGATGGAAGAAGAGCGAGCTGTCGACCCCTCGGCAGGCCGCCAGCAGCTGCCAGTCCCACAGATCGGCGTTGGGTCCGGGAAGTCGGGAGAAATCGGCCATTGCTTGTCCCCTCGAAACCGTGCTGGGTCGGAAACGTCGTGTTCGTCGTGGGTGGGTGCTCGTCCGATGACCGTGTACAAGACCGTACATCTACGGTGTTAGTAGATGTAAATATGACTGATTGCGAATCTAGCCACAGACACCACCAAAAGGGAAGAAATCCCGCTAAATGGGGCACGGAGCCGCCAAAAGTTTCGGTTGACGACTGGACGACCCGTGGCGCTCTGCTCTGTGAGCGCGCACTCACGTAGAGTGCCGAACTCGGTCTTCCGACCCGTAACTCTTTCGAGTGACCATCGTTGAGAGTGCGGAGGCGGTTGGCAGAAAGAGCGATCGGGCAGATGTCCGAGAGCGTCAACCGCACAGGTGACGACTTGTAACAGCCTGGAGGCTCAAGGTGACGCGCATCAGCTGCGGAGGACGGTCATGACTTCCGTCCTCGTCTGCGACGACTCCCCGCTTGCCCGAGAAGCGCTCCGTCGCGCGGTCGCGACCGTGCCCGGCGTCGAGCGTGTGACGACGGCCGCCAACGGCGAGGAAGTCCTCCGCCGCTGGGGCGCCGACCGTTCGGATCTGATTCTCATGGACGTACGCATGCCCGGGCTCGGGGGGGTGGAGACGGTCCGGCGGCTGCTCTCCGCCGACCCCGGTGCCCGGATCATCATGCTGACCGTCGCGGAGGACCTGGACGGCGTCGCGCTCGCGGTCGCCGCCGGTGCCCGCGGCTATCTGCACAAGGACGCCTCCCGGGCCGAGCTCCGGGCGACGGTGACCCAGGCGCTGGCCGATCCGACGTGGCGGCTCGCCCCGCGCCGGCTGCGGTCGGCCGAGATGGGGGCGGCGCCCACGCTCACGGCGCGTGAGATCCAGGTGCTGGAGGGGATGAGCCACGGCCGCTCCAACGCGGAGATCGGCCGCGAGCTGTTCCTCTCCGAGGACACGGTGAAGACGCACGCCCGGCGGCTCTTCAAGAAGCTCGGTGCCTCGGACCGCGCCCACGCGGTGGCCCTGGGCTTCCGGTGGGGCCTGGTGCGCTGACGGTCGGCCCGGGCCCGCGGGCCCGGGTCCGGGGGGTGCGGTGCGGGCCGTACCCCGCCGATCGGGCGGTATGTGACGCTTCCCGGCCGATGCCGCATCCTTGAGAGGTGGAGTTCCTCGGGAACGATTCGGTCGAGCGGAAGGGGAGGGCGCAGGACATGACTTCCGGCGCACCCGCTCATAACGCTTCGGTGCACAACTACGGACGCGGTGCCGCGGATGAGGCGGGGCCGGGGCACCATGGTTCGATGCGCGAGGACGGGACGACGGTGATCGGTGGTCTGGTGCACCGCGCCGTCGAGGGCGACGCGCAGGCCACCCACGACCTGCTGGCCCACGTCCACCCCCTCGCCCTGCGCTACTGCCGGTCCCGGCTGAACCGGCTGCCCGGTGACGCCCGCCACTTCGTGGAGGACCTGGCGCAGGAGGTCTGCGTCGCCGTCCTCATGGCGCTGCCGCGCTACAAGGACACGGGCCGGCCCTTCGAAGCCTTCGTCTTCGCCATCGCCGGTCACAAGGTGGCCGACCTCCAGCGTGCCGCCATGCGGCACCCCGGCTCGACCGCCGTGCCCTCCGACGAGATGCCGGAGCGCCCCGACGACTCGCTCGGCCCCGAGGAGCGCGCGCTGCTCAGCAGCGACGCCGCCTGGGCCAAGAAGCTCCTGGCCAACCTCCCGGAGAACCAGCGCGAACTCCTCGTGCTGCGCGTCGCCGTCGGGCTGACCGCCGAGGAGACCGGGCAGATGCTCGGCATGTCCCCGGGCGCCGTCCGGGTCGCCCAGCACCGGGCGCTGAGCCGGCTCCGCGCCCTCGCCGAGCAGTGAGAGCGGTGAGCCGAGCGGTGGGCCGGGCGCCTCGGAGCCGTACGCCACAGCGGTAGAAAGCTACAGAAACAGCGGGTGATCTTGCTCGTGGAATGAGACGCCTCCCGAGGCCGTTAGCATGGACATCCGCACCGATCAAGGCCATTTGGGGAAGGTGTCATGACTGCAAACGTCGACGGAGTGCCCGAGAAATTCGCGACGCTCGGGCTGACATACGACGACGTGCTGTTGCTGCCGGGCGCATCCGAAGTGCTGCCCAACGCGGTCGACACCTCGACGCTCATCTCGCGCAACGTCCGCGTCAACATCCCGCTGCTGTCCGCCGCCATGGACAAGGTCACCGAGGCCCGCATGGCCATCGCGATGGCCCGCCAGGGCGGCGTCGGCGTACTGCACCGCAATCTCTCGGTCGAGGACCAGGTCAACCAGGTCGACCTGGTCAAGCGGTCCGAGTCCGGCATGGTCAGCGACCCGATCACGGTCGGCCCGGACGCCACGCTCGCCGAGGCGGACGCGCTCTGCGCGAAGTTCCGGATCAGCGGTGTCCCGGTCACCGACCCGGCGGGCAAGCTGCTCGGCATCGTGACCAACCGCGACATGGCGTTCGAGTCGGACCGCTCCCGCCAGGTGCGCGAGGTCATGACGCCGATGCCGCTGGTCACCGGCAAGGTCGGCATCTCCGGCGTGGACGCCATGGAGCTGCTGCGCCGCCACAAGATCGAGAAGCTGCCCCTGGTGGACGAGGCGGGCCTCCTCAAGGGCCTCATCACGGTCAAGGACTTCAAGAAGGCCGAGCAGTACCCGAACGCGGCCAAGGACGCCGACGGCCGGCTGCTCGTCGGTGCCGCCGTGGGCGCCAGCCCCGAGGCGCTGGACCGCGCCCAGGCGCTGGCGGCGGCGGGCGTCGACTTCCTCATCGTGGACACCTCGCACGGCCACAACAGCAACGCGCTGAACTGGATGTCCAAGATCAAGTCGGCCGTGGGCATCGACGTCATCGGCGGCAACGTGGCGACCCGCGACGGCGCCCAGGCCCTGATCGACGCCGGCGTGGACGGCGTCAAGGTCGGCGTCGGCCCCGGCTCCATCTGCACCACCCGCGTCGTCGCCGGCATCGGCGTCCCGCAGGTCACCGCGATCTACGAGGCCGCGCTGGCCGCCCGCGCGGCGGGCGTCCCGGTCATCGGCGACGGCGGCCTGCAGTATTCGGGCGACATCGGCAAGGCGCTCGCCGCCGGCGCCGACAGCGTGATGCTGGGCTCGCTCCTCGCGGGCTGCGAGGAGTCCCCGGGCGAGCTGCTGTTCATCAACGGCAAGCAGTTCAAGTCGTACCGGGGCATGGGCTCGCTGGGCGCGATGCAGTCCCGGGGCCAGGGCCGCTCCTACTCCAAGGACCGGTACTTCCAGGCCGAGGTCGCCTCGGACGACAAGCTCGTCCCCGAGGGCATCGAGGGCCAGGTGCCCTACCGCGGTCCCCTCGCCAACGTGCTGCACCAGCTCGTCGGCGGCCTCCGCCAGACCATGGGCTACGTGGGCGCCGCGACCGTGGACGAGATGGAGAGCAAGGGCCGCTTCGTGCGGATCACCTCGGCGGGCCTCAAGGAGAGCCACCCGCACGACATCCAGATGACGGTCGAAGCACCGAACTACAGCAAGAAGTAGCGCGACGGCGCAGGTGAGGGGCGGTCCGGGGTTCCCGGGACCGCCCCTCACCCATGTGTCGGGGATACTGGACAGCGCAGACGCAGAGGGAAAGGCCACATCATCGTGACTGAGATCGAGATCGGGCGCGGCAAGCGCGGCCGCCGGGCATACGCATTCGACGACATCGCCGTCGTCCCGAGCCGCCGGACCCGCGACCCGAAGGAGGTCTCGATCGCCTGGCAGATCGACGCCTACCGCTTCGAGCTGCCGTTCCTGGCCGCCCCCATGGACTCCGTGGTGTCCCCGCAGCACGCCATCCGCATCGGTGAGCTCGGCGGCCTCGGCGTCCTCAACCTGGAAGGGCTGTGGACCCGGCACGAGGACCCGCAGCCGCTGCTCGACGAGATCGCCGAGATGCCCGTCGAGACGGCCACCCGCCGGCTCCAGGAGATCTACTCCGCGCCCATCCAGGAGGAGCTGATCGGGCAGCGCATCAAGGAGGTGCGCGACTCCGGCGTCGTCACCGCCGCCGCGCTCTCCCCGCAGCGCACCGCCCAGTTCTCCAAGGCCGTGGTCGACGCGGGCGTGGACATCTTCGTCATCCGGGGCACCACGGTCTCCGCCGAGCACGTCTCCGGCGCGGCCGAGCCGCTGAACCTGAAGCAGTTCATCTACGAGCTGGACGTCCCGGTGATCGTCGGCGGCTGCGCCACCTACACCGCGGCCCTGCACCTGATGCGGACCGGCGCGGCCGGTGTCCTCGTCGGCTTCGGCGGTGGCGCCGCGCACACCACGCGCAACGTGTTCGGCATCCAGGTCCCGATGGCGACCGCCGTCGCCGACGTGGCCGGTGCCCGCCGCGACTACATGGACGAGTCCGGCGGCCGTTACGTGCACGTCATCGCGGACGGCGGCGTCGGCTGGTCCGGCGACCTGCCGAAGGCCATCGCCTGCGGCGCGGACGCCGTGATGATGGGCTCCCCGCTGGCCCGCGCGACGGACGCGCCGGGCCGGGGCCGGCACTGGGGCATGGAGGCCGTCCACGAGGACGTGCCGCGCGGCAAGCTGGTGGACCTGGGCTCGGTCGGGACGACCGAGGAGGTCCTGACCGGCCCCTCGCACACCCCGGACGGCTCGATGAACATCTTCGGCGCGCTGCGCCGCGCGATGGCCACCACGGGCTACAGCGACCTCAAGGAGTTCCAGCGCGTCGAGGTGACGGTGGCGGACTCGCAGCACCGCCGCTGAGTTTCCCGTACGCACGCCGGAGGGCCCGGACCGCGATGGCGGTCCGGGCCCTCCGGGGTGTCGCGGTGGGTGGGCCGGGACTAGTCGGCGGCCTTCTTGGCGCCGGAGAACGCGGCGATCGCCGCGATGGCGAAGAAGACGTACGTCAGGAAGTCCGAGTCTTCCTTCCACACATCGTTCAGCAGGCTGAAGTGGTCGAAGAAGATCTCGGAGACCGTGAGCGGGGTCTCCTTGGCCGCGATCATCGCCTCGCCGAGAAGCTGGCCGAAGTAGACGGCGACCAGCGAGAGGACGGCGCTGAGGACCGGCAGGACCGGGTTGCGCCCGCCGAGCTTGCCCGAGGCGAAGCCGACGACGAAGCCTACGCCCACGGCCGCGTAACCGATCTCGTGCTTGGTGGCGCCGATGATCGCGCCGTAGATCGCTGCGGCGACGACGGCCGCGACCACGGCCGCGGCGACACCGAGCGCCACATTGTTCCGCGCCGGAGGGGCCGGGGTGAACGGCGCGGGGCCGCCGCCGAACGGCGCGCCGGGCTGCTGGCCGGCGAACGGGTTGCCGGGCTGCTGGCCGGCGAACGGGTTGCCGCCCTCGGGCTGGCCGCCGTAGGGCTGGTTCGGCGGTGGTACGGACTGGCTCATGCTGGGTTCTCCCCCTGGGACGTTCTCACGCACTGCTGTGCGAGGAGTGACGCCGCAGGCTAGCAGCCGGTTCCGACATCGGCCCACCGAAATCCTTGGGGTGACTGGGCTGAGGGCCCGTCATCAGAGCCGGTGGGCGGCTCCGGCGGGGGTCGCGCCACGGGTGTCCAGGAGCAGTTGCGCCTTCACGGCGAGGCCCTGGAGGTCGTACGTGCGGTGGTGCTGGAGCAGCACCGTGAGGTCCGCGCCGGCCGCCGCCTCGTAGAGCGAATCGGCGCGGGGGACGGGGAGTTGGCGGACGCGCCAGTCCAGGACGTGCGGGTCGTGGAAGCCGATCTGGGCTCCCATGTCCATCAGCCGGGCGGCGATCTCGCGGGCGGGGGACGCCTCCTGGTCGGCGAGGTCGGGCTTGTAGGTGACGCCCAGCAGAAGGATTCTCGCGCCGCGCACCGCCTTCCCGTGTTCGTTGAGGAGGGTGGCGCAGCGCTGGATCACGTACTGCGGCATCCGCTCGTTGATCTCCTGCGCCAGCGAGACCATCCGCAGCGGGGGGCCGGGGGTGCGGTGGTGGTACGGGAGATGGCCCGGGTCGACCGGGGCGCCGTGGCCGCCGACGCCGGGGCCCGGGCGGAAGGGCTGGAAGCCGAAGGGCTTGGTCTCGGCGCACCGGATGACGTCCCAGAGGTCGACGCCCAGGTCGTGGCAGAGCACCGCCATCTCGTTGACCAGGGCGATGTTGACGTACCGGAAGTTGGTCTCCAGGACCTTCGTCATCTCGGCCTCGCGGGTGCCCCGGGCCCGGACCACCTTGTCGGTGAGCCGCCCGTAGAAGGCGGCGGCCGACTCGGTGCAGGCGGGGGTGAGGCCGCCGATGACCTTGGGGGTGTTGGCGTAGACGTGGGTGCGGTTGCCGGGGTCGAGCCGGCTGGGGGAGTGCGCGAGGTGGAAGTCGCGTCCGCCGCGCAGCCCCGAGCCCTCCTCCAGGATCGGGAGCAGGAAGCCCTCCGTGGTGCCGGGCGGCACGGCCGATTCCAGGAGCACGGTGGTGTGCGGGCGCAGCCGGGCGGCCAGGGCGCGGGCCGCGTCGGCGACGGCGCTCAGGTCGAGGGTGCGGTCCGGGCCGAGCGGGGTGGGCGCGCAGATCACGGCGGTGCGGACGCGGCCCAGCTCGGCCTGGTCGGTGGTGGGCCGGAAGCCCAGCGAGAGCATGCGGCGGATGTCGGACGCCGGCAGCGATCCCTCGACCGGCGCACGGCCCGCGGCGACCTCCGCGAAGGCCCGGGGGTCGGTGTCGTAGCCGATGGTCTGGACACCGGCGTGGACGGCGGCCTGGGCCAGGGGCAGGCCGAGGTGACCGAGTCCGATGACGGCGAGGTCTGCAGGCACTGGGTGGGCCGTCCTTCCCTTAAGACCAGGAGGCAGAAAGCGCAACCGCTGTGGACAGCGCTATGTCAGGTTAGGCGTAAATATGACCGTTATGCCGCATTGTGTGGCCCTTGTCGTCCGGGTGTTGTCCACAGGCGGTGGCTGAAGTCGCGCGGCGCGGACAGAATCGATCTGTGGGCACGGGCGCCGAACGCATGGTCGGGGCCGCGATCCGTGCCGGACCACCCCGAGCAACCGGGAGGCAGCGGTGAGGACAGCGACACTGGGACCCGCGGAGCGCGCCGAGGCGCTCGCCGCCATGGCCGAGCGCGAACTGGACGTGCTGGTCGTGGGAGCGGGCGTGGTCGGTGCCGGTACGGCGCTGGACGCGGTCACCAGAGGGCTCTCGACCGGTCTGGTCGAGGCGCGCGACTGGGCGTCCGGCACGTCGAGCAGGTCGAGCAAGCTGATCCACGGCGGCCTGCGCTATCTGGAGATGCTCGACTTCGCCCTCGTGCGGGAGGCGCTGAAGGAGCGCGGGCTGCTCCTCGAACGGCTCGCCCCGCATCTGGTGAAGCCGGTGCCCTTCCTCTATCCCTTGCGGCACAAGGGCTGGGAGCGGCTGTACGCCGGTTCCGGCGTCGCGCTGTACGACGCGATGTCGGTCTCCTCCGGGCACGGCCGGGGCCTGCCCGTGCACCGCCACCTCTCCCGCCGCCGGGCCCTGCGCGTCGCACCGGCCCTGAAGCGGGACGCCCTGGTGGGGGCCCTGCAGTACTACGACGCCCAGATGGACGACGCCCGCTATGTCGCCACCCTGGTGCGCACCGCCTCCGCGTACGGCGCGCACGTGGCGAACCGGGCGCGGGTGACCGGCTTCCTCCGGGAGGGGGAGCGTGTCGTCGGCGCCCGGGTGGAGGACGTCGAGGCGGGCGGCGCGTACGAGGTCAGGGCCAAACAGGTGGTCAACGCGACCGGGGTGTGGACGGACGACACCCAGTCGCTGATCGGCGAGCGCGGCCAGTTCCACGTGCGGGCGTCCAAGGGCATCCACCTGGTCGTCCCCAAGGACCGCATCCACTCCTCGACCGGCCTGATCCTGCGCACCGAGAAGTCCGTGCTCTTCGTCATCCCCTGGGGCCGGCACTGGATCGTCGGCACCACGGACACCGACTGGGACCTGGACAAGGCGCACCCGGCGGCCTCCAGCGCCGACATCGACTACCTGCTGGAACATGTGAACGCGGTCCTGTCGACGCCGCTGACCAGGGACGACGTCGAGGGGGTGTACGCGGGCCTGCGGCCCCTGCTGGCCGGCGAGTCGGACGCCACCAGCAAGCTGTCGCGCGAGCACACCGTCGCCCACCCGGTGCCGGGCCTCGTCGTCGTCGCGGGCGGCAAGTACACGACGTACCGGGTGATGGCCAAGGACGCCGTGGACGAGGCGGTGCACGCCCTCGACCAGCGGGTCGCCGACTGCGTCACCGAGGACATCCCGCTGCTGGGCGCCGAGGGCTACCGCGCCCTGTGGAACGCGCGCGCCAGGATCGCCGCCCGCACCGGACTCCACGTCGCCCGGGTGGAGCACCTGCTCAACCGGTACGGCTCGATGACCGAGGAGATCCTTGAGCTGATCGCCGCCGATCCTGCCCTGGGCGATCCGCTGCCGGCCGCCGACGACTATCTGAAGGCCGAGATCGTGTACGCCGCCTCGCACGAGGGGGCGCGTCACCTGGACGACGTCATGACCCGGCGCACCCGGATCTCCATCGAGACCTTCGACCGGGGCACCCGCTCCGCCCGGCTCTGCGCCGAGCTGATGGCGCCGGTCCTCGGCTGGGACGCCGGCCGGGTCGACCGCGAGGTCGAGCACTACGAGAAGCGGGTGGAGGCGGAACGCGAGTCGCAGCGCCAGCCGGACGACCTGACGGCGGACGCGGCGAGGCTGGGAGCACCGGACATCGTGCCGCTGCTGTGACCCGCCCTCAGCCCCGGCCCGGGCCGAACTCCGCCGGGCACGGGCGCGGTTCCAGCGTGCCGGGAGCGGCACCGGGACCCGCCACCCGGACCCGGCACCGGGACCGGTGCCGGGGTGAGGGACAATGAACGCTCTGCCAGGGCGGGTTGATCGCAGAGGGGACGCATGTCGGAGGCGGAGCAGGCACGGGAGCCCCAAGGGGACACGGACGGACGTCTCCTGGCGGGGCGGTACCGGCTGGGGGAGGTGCTCGGCCGGGGCGGTATGGGTACGGTCTGGCGTGCCGTTGACGAGACCCTGGGCCGCACGGTGGCGGTCAAGGAGCTGCGGTTCCCGTCGGCCATCGACGAGGACGAGAAGCGCCGCCTCATCACGCGTACGCTGCGTGAGGCCAAGGCGATCGCGCGCATCCGGAACAACGGCGCGGTCACGGTCTACGACGTGGTGGACGAGGACGACCGGCCGTGGATCGTCATGGAGCTCATCGAAGGCAAGTCGCTGGCCGAAGCGGTCCGCGAGGACGGCGTCCTGACGCCGAAACGGGCCGCCGAGATCGGCCTCGCCCTCCTCGACGTGCTGCGCTCCGCGCACCGCGAGGGCATCCTGCACCGCGACGTGAAGCCGTCCAACGTGCTGATCGCCGAGGACGGCCGCGTCGTGCTGACGGACTTCGGGATCGCCCAGGTCGAGGGCGACCCCTCGGTGACCTCCACCGGCATGCTCGTCGGCGCCCCCTCCTACATCTCGCCGGAGCGGGCACGCGGCCACAAGCCGGGACCGCCCGCCGACCTGTGGTCGCTGGGCGGCCTGCTGTACGCGAGCGTCGAGGGCTCCCCGCCGTACGACAAGGGCTCCGCCATCGCGACCCTGACCGCCGTCATGACCGAACCCCTGGACCCGCCGAAGAACGCGGGCCCGCTGAAGGAGGTCATCTACGGCCTGCTCACCCGGGACCCCGAGCAGCGGCTGGACGACGCCGGCGCGCGCGCCCTGCTCAACGACGTCATCAGCTCCTTCGAGCAGCCGGAGCGCCCCGCCCCGGCCCCCGCCGACGCCACCCAGGTCATGGCGCTGCCCAAGGGCGCCGCCGCCGAGCCCGCCTCCGGTGACGCGGGCGAGGGCACCCGCGACCGGCTGCGCGGCGCGCTGCGCTCCGTGCGCAACGCCAAGACGCCCGCCGCCGGCGCGTCCGCCGCCCCCGTCACGACGCCGCCCGCACCGGCCCGGCCGGCGGCCTCCGCGCCCGGCGCCGCGTCCCCCGCCGGGGCCGTGCCGCCGCAGCGCCCGGCCTCCTCGCCGGTCACCGCGACCCGCGCGTCGCTCACGGACGTGGTCCCGCGCCGCACCCTCGCGATCATCGCGGCGGTCGTCGTGCTCGCGGTCCTCGGCGTGGTGCTGGCGCTCACGCTCGGCGGCGGCGACGACAAGCCCGACGACTCCGGCGGGAAGAGCACCGGCGCCTCCGCCACGACGCCGAGCGCCGACGCCTCCTCCACCTCGTCCGACGCCGCGCAGGGCGAGGGCGGCAAGGCGCAGGACCCCGGCCAGGACGAGGACAAGGGCAAGGGGCAGGGCGACGACGCGGAGAAGGAGGGCGAGGACGGGAAGAAGGACGGCAAGGCCGAGGACGCCGTCCCCGCCGGCTACCGCACGGTGACCAACGAGCGGTTCCACTTCTCCATCGCGATGCCCAAGGGCTTCCGCTTCGACACCACCTCCGGCCAGGGCGCCGGCGCGATCTACAACGCGAAGGGCGGCTTCCCCCGCCTCCAGGTCGACTACACCTCCTCGCCCGGCAACGACGCCGCCGCCTCGTGGAACTCCGCCCGGGGCGGGGTCGCCGCCACCAGCACGGACTACCACCACCTGGGCATCCAGAAGGTGCAGTACAACGGCTATCCGACGGTCGCCGACTGGCAGTTCGAGCGCACCCAGCAGGGGCAGCGGGTCCGGGTGCTCAACCGAGGCTTCAAGGCCGACGACGACCACGGTTACGCCATCATGATCAGCTGCAAGGCCGACGAGTGGGACGGCAAGGAGTGCCGGACGCTGCGGAAGGCGGCGTTCGCCTCGTTCGAGCCCGTGGACTGAGCCGTCCGGCGGCGGGAGTCGGCGCGCTGGGACCGCTGGTTGCGCCGACCCTGCCGCGCGGTCGCCGCTTGCCACGTATGGTGAGAGTCCGGAGACCGTACGCAGCCGAAACGCACGGCCAATCGCACCGCAAGCGACTGTGATTGACCGATTCGACTGACCGATTCGGTGCGGTCTCAGTGACCGGGGGACAGCGCGCTCTGGGGAGGCGTCGTGGACGACTACGCGGGTCGGGTGCTCGCCGACCGCTACCGCCTTCCGCTGCCCCCGTCCGACGCGTACGAACTCGTGGAGACGCGGGCCTTCGACACCTACAGCGGGCAGGAGGTGCTGGTCCGTCAGGTGCCGCTGCCCGAGGTGGTGGACGCGGAGTTCGTGGAGGGCGACGGCCGGACGTCCGCCGCGCCGCACACCGCCAGGCGGCCCGCCGATCCGGCCGTGCGGCGCGCCGTCGAGGCCGCCCAGGCGGCGGCCCAGGTGCCCGACCATCCGCGCCTTGACCAGGTGTTCGACGTGTTCGCGGAGGCGGGCTCGCTCTGGATAGTGAGCGAACTCGTCGCGTCCCGCCCGCTCGCCGCGCTGCTCGCGGAGCGCCCGCTGAATCCGTACCGGGCCGCCGAGATCGGCTCCGACGTGCTCACCGCGCTGCGCGTGCTGCACGCGCACGGCTGGACCCACCGCAACATCACCGCGCGCACGGTGCTCGTCTGCGACGACGGACGCGTCGTCCTGACCGGGCTCGCCGCCGGGGCGGCCGAGGAGGCGCTGTGCGGCTACAGCCCGGTGCCGCGCCCCGACGACGACGAGCCGGACGAGGACGGCTTCGGCGGCCCCGCCGTCGAGACCGGCCCCACCGGACCGTATGTGCCGCCCGCCGGCCTGCTGCCCGCCTCCCGGGGCCCGGCGGCGATCGAGCCCGGCGGCCCGTACGGCTCGGACGAACCAGCCGACGAACACCCCGACGAAGACCCCGACGAACACCCCGACGAAGAACCCGCCGGGGACCCGGCGCCCCGGCCGGTGCCGCCCGCCGGGCTGCCCGGGCCCGCCGCCGGGGCGGACACCGCCGCGCGCGCCCGGGCCGGCGCGATCGCCGCGTACCGCGCGGGCACCCGCGCCGCCGCCCGCCGGGAGGCGCCGCCGGACCGGGACGAGTGGGCACGGGACGACTGGACGCGGGACACCGCGCCGTCGGGCCCCGGCGCCTCGGGGCGCCCCCGGGGCGACGGAGGCGAGCCCTGGAGTGCGTTGCCGCCCGCGCGTGACGAGGCGCGTGGCGCGTACGACGACGGTCCGGGCGAGGGGCCTCGCCCCGGTGCCTCGGGGCGTCCTCAGGGTGATGGAGCCGAGCCCTGGAGCGCGTTGCCGCCCGCGCGTGACGAGGCGTATGGCGCGTACGACGGCGGTCCGGACGGGGGGCATCGCCCCGGTGCCTCGGGGCGCCCTCGCCCCGAGCTGCCGCAGCTGCCCGGCGGCTGGGTGCGCGACCCGGACGCGCCGGGGCCGTACGACGCCCACCCCTACGACGACGAGGACGACGACGAGGAGGACGACGGTCCGCCGCCCCGCCGCCTCCACCTCACCGGCACCTGGGACGACGGGCCCGCCGCCGGGCGCCCCGTGCCCGCGGGCGGCTCCCGCGACGACGCGCTCCGCGCCGACGCCGCGCGCCGCGGCGCCGCCCCGGGTGCCCGCGCCGGGCTGCCGCCCTCCGGCCGGGAGGCGTACGGCCCCGAGGCGCCCCGGCCCGACGCCCGCACCGGCCGCTGGGACGACGAGGACGACGAGACGCCCGGCGCGTCCGCGTACCGGGGGCCCGCCACCGCGCTCGCCGCCGAGCGGGCGCGGCAGGCGCGGATCGCCGTCGTCGGGGCGGTCACCGAGCGGTGGGCGCCCGAGCAGGCCGGGCCCGTCCACGGAAACTGGCAGCTGGCGCCGCCCATCGGGCCCGCCACCGACCTGTGGGCCCTCGGCGCGCTGCTCTTCCGCGCCGTACAGGGGCACGCGCCCTACCCCGAGGACAGCGCGGCCGAGCTGGTCCAGATGGTGTGCGGCGAACCGCCCGCGTTCGCAGAGGAGTGCGGGCCGCTGCGCCCGGTCGTGGAGTCGCTGCTGCGGCAGGACCCCACCGAGCGGCCGGACGTCGAGGAGCTGAGCGGCTGGCTGCGCTCCCTCGTACGGTCGGCGCCGGAGCCGGAGGCCGGGTTCGACGTCGTGCCGCTGCCCGCCGAGGACGCCACCCGGCTCCCCGTCGTCCGCAGGCGCGGCGAGCTCGTCCGCAAGCGGCGCTCCCGGCGCGGCGGAGGGACGCACGCGCGCGGCCGTCACCCCCGCGAGGCCGTGGACCCCACCGCCGTCGTCCACCGCGAACCCCGGCTGAAGCCGCCCCGCGAGCCCCGGGAACGCCGCGAGCCCCGCGAGCCCCGCACGCCGCGGCAGGGCGACCAGCCGCGCCGGCTCGGCCGGACGCTGCTGATCCTGATCATGCTGGGGCTCGTCGCGGCGATCGCGTACGCGGTGCTGTTCATGCCCAAGTCCGGCGAGGAGGACGGCAAGGGCGCCGCCGCCCCCTCCCGTACCGCCTCCGCGCCCCCCGCGTCCACGACGCCCGAGCCCACCGCGAGCGCGTCGCGGAAGCCGTCCGCGCCGGCCTCGTCCGGGGCGCAGCAGCCGCAGACCAGCCGGTCCGCCGCGGCGCTCGCGCCCGGGTACACGCTGCGCAAGGACGCCGAGGGCTTCGAGGTCGGGCTGCCCAAGGGATGGCAGCGCAGCCCCGCAAACGCCGAGCGTCAGATCCGCTACGGCAGCGACGGGTTCAGCGTGCTGATCGTCCCCGGCCGCGACACCGCCAAGGCCAACGGCAGCGATCCGCTCGACTACCAGCGCGACAAGGAGCCGGAGCTCAAGCCGTTCAGGGACTCCAGCTGGTCGTCGGCGAGCGGCCTGCGGCGTACGGACGTCGGCCGACAGGCCATGGCCGAGGGGCAGTTCACCTGGCAGGACGCCAACGGCCGTGAGGTGTACGTCCGCAACCTCGTCATGCTCGTCGGCGGGCGGTACCACATCCTCCAGGTCATCGGCCCCGAGGACGAACGCGACCGGATCACCGAGATCTACCAACAGGCCAGCGTTTCCTACCGAGTGACGGACTGAAAGGCGAAATCCGCGTCACAGTGCGGTCTCGTGGGCGATGCGAGGTTCCGTGGCCGCGCGTCCGCTCCGTAACCTGTCATCCGAGGCAACGGGGGCGGGGACACAGGTGGACCGATCACAGGGCACGGAAGCGGGGCTGTTGCTGGCCGGGAGGTACCGGTTGGGCGACGTCCTCGGACGCGGCGGCATGGGGAAGGTGTGGCGCGCCCATGACGAGGTGCTGCACCGCACGGTGGCCGTCAAGGAGCTGACCGCCGGGCTGTACGTGGCCGAGTCGGACCGGGTCGTGCTGCACGCCCGGACCCAGAAGGAGGCCCGCGCCGCCGCCCGGATCACCCACCCCGGCGTCGTCACCGTCCATGACGTGGTCGAGTACGACAACCGGCCCTGGATCGTCATGCAGTACGTGGACGGGCCGTCGCTCGCCGACCGGGCGAAGGAGTCCGGCGGCGAGATCGAGGCCCGCGATGCCGCCCGCATCGGGCTGCACGTGCTGGGCGCGCTGCGCGCCGCGCACGGGGCCGGGGTGCTGCACCGTGACGTGAAGCCGGGCAACGTGCTGCTCGCCCGGGACGGCCGGGTCCTGCTCACCGACTTCGGGATCGCCGCGATCGAGGGCGACTCCACCATCACCAGGACCGGTGAACTCGTCGGCTCCATCGACTACCTGGCCCCCGAGCGGGTACGCGGCGGCGACCCGGGCCCCGCCTCCGACCTCTGGTCCCTGGGCGCCACGCTGTACACGGCCGTGGAGGGGCGTTCGCCGTTCCGTCGGACGTCCCCCATATCGACCATGCAGGCCGTCGTCACCGAGGAGCCGCCGCCGCCCGCCCGGGCCGGGGCGCTCGCCCCCGTCATCACCGCGCTGCTGCGCAAGGCCCCGGAGGACCGCCCGTCGGCGGAGGAGACCGAGCGGATGCTCCTGGAGGCCATGGAGGGCCGCACGCCCCGGGCCGCCCAGGCGTTCGTCCCGACGCAGCAGGTCTCCGAGGAGATGCTGCGCGGGGGCACCGCCGTGCTGCCCCGGCCGGGGCCCGCCGTGCCGCCCTCGCCCGGGCCGGCGCCCGCCCCGGCCGCCCGCCGCGGCCGGTGGCGCACGACGGTCCTGGTCCTCGCCCTGGCCGCGGTGCTCGGCGGCGGCGCGGGGATCGCCGCGATGCTGTACGCGCACCGCACGGAGGCGGCCGGCACCAAGGACGCCGGCACGGCCTCGCACGGCACCCGCACCCCCGGGCCGGTCACGCCGACCCCGAGCCCGACGCCCACGGCGAGCACCGTGACCCAGGACGTGCCGGACGGCTGGCGGCGCGTCGTCGACCCGTCCGGGTTCAGCGTGCTGCTGCCGGAGGGGTGGAAGCGCGTGGTCACCGACAACAACATCGACTACACCCCCGACGGCGGCAGGCACTACTTCCGGGTCAGCGTCGACCCGTCCCCCGACTACGACCACCCCTACGACCACATGATCGGGCTGGAGGCGCAGCTGAGCACCCGGCTGCCGGAGTACGAGCGGATCGAGCTGAACAGCAACGTCTACCGCGACCTCGTCGGGTCCCTCTGGGAGTTCACCTGGACCGAGAAGAACGGCGAGGCGCGGCACGCGATCGACCAGATGTACCTGGCGCGGGACGGCGGCCCGGAGTACGCGCTCTACATGACCGGCCCGGCGGACGACTGGGACGAGACCCGCGACCGCTTCAACGCGATCCTCCGCAGCTGGCGCCCCCCGGCCGAGCAGTAGCGCCGGCCTCCGGGGCGAGCCATAGACCCTGATCAGGACTTATGCCGCCAGTGATCACTGGCTGAGTCGGCGGGGGTGTGGCGGGACTCCGGGAGAGACGGTGAAAAGGTGTTACCCACGGGTACCCAAAGCCATCCCGCCGACGTACCCTCGCCCTCATGACGGACTCGCAGGCCCCCACGTCCCCCGCCGCCGCCACGGCCGGCACCAACCCCGTGGCCGCCGCCCCCGCGGGTGTGCGCACGGCCGCCGATGTCGTGACGCCCGAGGTGGTCGCCCGGCTGACGCGCGGCGTCACCGGCTCCGGCCGCACCGCCAACCACACGCCGTTCACCGGCGGGAAGCTGGCCGACCTGCCGGAGTCCACCCCCGAGGACGTGGCCACCGCCTTCGCGCACGCCCGCGCCGCCCAGCCCGCCTGGGCCGCCCTGCCGGTCCGGGCCAGGGCCGCGGTGCTCCTGCGCTTCCACGACTTGGTCGTGGACCGCCAGTCCGAGGTCCTCGACCTCATCCAGCTGGAGACCGGCAAGGCCAGGCTGCACGCCCACGAGGAGGTCCAGGCGGTCGCCGTCGCCGCCCGGCACTACGGCCGCCGGGCCTCCGCCTATCTGCGGCCGAAGCGGCACACCGGGGTCGTGCCGACGCTCACCAAGGTCACCGAGCTCCGACAGCCGCGCGGTGTCGTCGGCCAGATCGCCCCCTGGAACTACCCGCTGGAGCTCTCCGTCGGCGACGCGCTGCCCGCCTTCGTCTCCGGCAACGCCGTGGTGATGAAGCCGGACACCGAGACCGCGCTCACCGCCCTGTGGGCGCGCGACCTGCTGATCGAGGCGGGGCTCCCGGCCGAGGTCTTCCAGGTCGTCCTCGGCGACGGGCCGGTCGTCGGCCCCGAGGTCGTCAAGCACGCCGACTACGTCTCCTTCACCGGCTCCACCCGCACCGGCCGCGAGGTCGCCCAGGGCGCGGCGGCCCGGCTCGTCGGCGTCTCGCTGGAGCTCGGCGGCAAGAACGCGATGCTGGTCCTCGCGGACGCCGACGTGGAGAAGGCCGCCGCCGGGGCCGTCCGCGCCTGCTTCTCCTCGGCCGGCCAGCTCTGCATCTCCATCGAGCGGCTGTACGTCCACGAGTCGGTGGCCGACGACTTCGTGGAGCGGTTCGCCGCCCGGACGAAGGCGATGCGGCTCGGCAGCGCCCTCGCGTACGGCGCCGACATGGGCTCGCTGGTCGGCGAACGGCAGCTGGAGACCGTCAGCCGGCATGTCGCCGAGGCCGTCGAGAAGGGCGCCAGGCTGGTGGCCGGCGGGGTCGCCCGCCCGGACATCGGTCCGCTCTTCTACGAGCCGACGATCCTGGACGGCGTCGAGGCGCCCATGGCCGTCTGCACCGAGGAGACCTTCGGCCCGGTCGTCTCCATCTACCGCTTCCGCGACGAGGACGAGGTCGTGGAGCTGGCCAACGCCACCCCGTACGGCCTGAATTCGAGTGTCTGGACCAAGGACTCCAAGCGCGGTCACCGGATCGCCGCCCGGCTGCGCACCGGCACCGTCAACATCAACGAGGGCTATGCCCCCGCGTACGGCAGCGTGCAGTCCCCGATGGGCGGCATGAAGGACTCCGGTCTCGGCCGGCGCCACGGCTCCGAGGGCATCCTCAAGTACACCGAGGCCCAGACCGTCGCCCAGCAGCGGCTCATCCCGCTCGCCCCGTCCTTCGGGATGGACGACGAGAAGTACGCGGCGTTCATGACCCGCAGCCTGAAGGCGATGAAGGCGTTCCGGCTGCGCTGACACACCCCGCGCCCCGCGCACCGCACCACTTCTGTCCTTTTCGTACCGAGGAGTGCCATGTCCCAGGACAGCCCTGCCCAGAATCAGGACCGGCCGGCCGGTGCGGCCGACGACGACGCCTACGACTACGACGTGATCGTCGTCGGGTCCGGCTTCGGCGGCGCGGTCTCGGCGCTGCGGCTGACCGAGAAGGGATACCGGGTCGGCGTCCTGGAGGCGGGGCGCCGCTTCACCCCGGGCACCCTGCCGAAGAACTCCTGGGACCTGAAGAACTACCTCTGGGCGCCCGCCCTGGGCCTCTTCGGCATCCAGCGCGTGCACCTGCTCGGCAAGGTGATGGTGCTGGCCGGTGCCGGGGTGGGCGGCGGCTCGCTGAACTACGCCAACACGCTGTACGTGCCGCCCGCGCCGTTCTTCGAGGACCGGCAGTGGGCGCACATAACGGACTGGCGGGACGAGCTGAAGCCGTACTACGACCAGGCCAAGCGGATGCTCGGGGTCCGGCTCAACCCCACGACCACCCCCTCCGACGTCCACCTCAAGGCGGCCGCCGAGGCCATGGGCGTCGGCGACACCTTCCACCTGGCCCCGGTCGGCGTCTTCTTCGGCGACGGCCAGGACGCGGACGGCACCGCGCGCGCGAAGCCCGGCTCCACGGTCCCGGACCCGTACTTCGGCGGGGCGGGCCCGGCGCGCAAGGCGTGCACCGAGTGCGGCGAGTGCATGACCGGCTGCCGGCACGGTGCGAAGAACACCCTCAACGAGAACTACCTCCACCTCGCCGAGCAGGCCGGCGCGGTCATCCACCCCATGACCTCCGTCGTCGCCGTGACCGAGCACCCCGAGGGCGGCCACCGCGTCGTCACCGTGCCCACCGACCGGCGGAAGAAGGCGAAGCCCACGACCCTGCGCGCCCGCCAGGTGGTCATCGCGGCGGGTACGTACGGCACGCAGACCCTGCTGCACACGATGAAGGACAAGGGGCTGCTGCCCCGGCTCTCCACCAGGCTCGGCGAGCTGACCCGTACCAACTCCGAGGGACTGGTCGGCGCGCAGACCTCCGACCGGCGCTACCGCAGGAAGCACGGTACGAAGCCCGACTTCACCAAGGGCGTCGCCATCACCTCCTCCATCCACCCCGACGCCAACACCCACATCGAGCCCGTCCGCTACGGCAAGGGCTCCAACGCCATGGGCGGCCTGACCATCGTCCAGGTCCCCTACAGCGCCCACCGGGTCCGCGCCTGGCTCGGCAACCTGGTCAAGCACCCCACGATCGCCGCCCGCTCGCTCTCCAACCGGCGCTGGTCGGAGCGGGTCATCATCGGGCTCGTCATGCAGTCGCTCGACAACTCCCTGACCGCCTACCGCAAGCCGCGCGGCATCGGCAAGGGCCTGCTCACCGCCCGCCAGGGCCACGGCGCGCCCAACCCCACGCAGATAGCCGAGGCGACGCAGAGCGCGACGCTGCTCGCCGAGGAGATCAACGGCTTCCCCGGGTCCAACATCGGCGAGCTGATGGGCACCCCGCTCACCGCCCACTTCCTCGGCGGCTGCCCCATCGGCGCCAGTGCGGACGAGGGCGTCATCGACCCGTACCACCGGCTGTTCGGGCACCCGGGCATCTCCGTGGTCGACGGCTCGGCGGTCTCCGCCAACCTCGGGGTCAACCCGTCGCTGACGATCACCGCGCAGGCCGAGCGCGCCATGTCGTTCTGGCCGAACAAGGGCGAGCAGGACCCGCGCCCGGCGCAGGGCGAGGCGTACGAGCGGCTGGCGGCGGTCGAGCCGCAGGCGCCGGCGGTCCCGAAGGAGGCGTTCGGCGCGCTCAGGCTGCCGTTCCTGGGGATACCGGCCGTGCCGCCGAAGAAGACGGACCCGGAGATGGAGACGGAGCCGGAAACGGAGATGGAGACGAAGCCGGAGCCGGAGACGGAAACGGCCTGAGGACAGCAGAAGGGGCTGCACCCCCCTCCCAGTGCAGCCCCTCACGCTGTAACCGGTCCGTCGTACAACGACCGACAACCGGTGTTCCGCATGCATGACCTGCCGGACCCCCCGAAGGTTGTCCCCGTACTGACGAAATCCTTATGTGAGGTAGGTCACTTCGGCGTCGCCGCGTCAACCGTGCCCGATCCGTGATGTGATTCCGGGCAACTTTCCCCGGGCGCCCCCGGTCGTACCCCCTGTCGCCGCCACAGCGGTCACACAGCTCCCGACGACCCCGAAGGCCCGAGATGAGAAGCACGACCCCGTTCCGCCGTGCGGCGGGCATCGTCGCCTCGGCCGGCCTGCTGGCGGGCGGTCTGCTCGCGCTGAGCAGCCCCGCACAGGCGGCCGGCCCCGAATTCACGATCGGCGGCCCCGCAGAGACCGCCCTGCACCCGTACCCGGCCACCGGCTCCCCGCAGAAGGCGAGCCTCGACGTCACGGTGACCAATCCGTCCGAGGACGAGGAGAACGGCGCCTTCCAGGACGAGTACACCGTCCGCTTCGACTTCGGGAAGCTGGCGGGCGTCGCGGACGTGTCCTTCGACCAGGAGGGCAGCCTGGACTGCGAGCGGACCGGGACCACCGCCGTCTGCCACGACTACGGGATCTGGCCCGGCCTGAGCAGCCTCGCCCGGCTCCAGGTCAGCGCCGCCCAGGGGAGCAAGGACGGCGACTCCGGCACCATCGAGGTCACCGCCGAGGCGGAGGGCGCCACTTTCCGGCCGTTCACCGCGCACGTGTCGATCGGCGGGCCCGACCTGTCGATGAAGCGGCTGCCGCTCAAGACGAAGCTCAAGCCGGGCGACAGCCAGCCGGTGCCCATCACCTTCACCAACAACGGCACCCGCGCCGCCCAGGGCGTCCTGCTCACCCTGCGCAACACGCGCGGCCTGGAATTCACCGAGCGCTACCAGAACTGCGAGTACAGCGAGGAAGACCTGGGCATGGGCAGCCCCGGCGCCTGGTCCACCGCGCTCTGCACCTTCCCCGGCAGCTACGAGCCCGGCGTCACGTACACCCTGGAAGTGCCGCCCACGCTGCGGGCCACCGAGCGCGCCTTCTACGACACCTTCCTCTACCGGATCAACGAGGACGGCACCGACGCCCGCGCGGCGCTGCGCTCCGGCGCCCGCTTCAGCCCCGGCAAGGGCGCGAAGCTGGCCCTGCGCCAGGCCCCGGCCGTCCGCTCGGCCGACCTCGACCCGGCGGACAACCAGCAGGACGCCGACTTCCAGACCACGAACACCGCCGACTTCGCGGCCTACGGCGACCAGGCCGAGGGCGAGCCGGGCGACACCGTGGACGTCACCCTGGGCTTCCGCAACAAGGGCCCCGCCTGGATCGGCTACCTCCGCTCCGGCGAGGACGTCGCCACGGTCGACTTCACCGTGCCCCACGGCAGCTACGTCGTCTCCAAGCCGGACATCTGCCGGGGCGTGACCGCGACCGGCGAGTACCGCGAGAACCAGGAGAAGGCCCCGCGCTACTTCTGCTCCACGCCCATGTCCGTCCTGGAGGACGCCGACTTCGCCCTGCCCTTCCGGCTGAAGCTCGTCTCGGCGGACCCGGGCAGCAACGGCGCGGTCGTCGTCCGCAACACCCACCTGCAGGCGCCCGCGCTGCCCTTCGACCCGGAGCCCGCCAACAACGATGCGTGGGTGGAGCTCAACGGCGAGGACGGGCACGCCACGACGGGCGGCTCCGGCAGCGGCGGCTCGACGGCCACGGGCGGCTCCGGCGACACCGGCGCCACGACCGGCTCCGGTGCGTCCTCGTCCGGCACCGACGGCGCGAGTGGCACGAGCGGCACGACGGGCTCCGGCACCACGGGCTCCGGCTCCGGTGACGGTCCGCTCGCCTCCACCGGCACCGGCGCGCTCGCCGCGTCCGGCGCGGCCCTCGTCGCGCTGCTCGCGGGCGGCGTCCTGTTCACGGTGTCGAGGCGGCGCGCGACGCGCTGACCCGTACACGGAGAAACGGCCGGCCCCGGGCGTCCCCGGAGCCGGCCGTTTCCCTTGGAGAGACCGGGCGGTCCCTCCGAGTGACCGGGCTGCTGTCCCCTGCCGACCGGTCACGCACGCCGGTGCGCGGTCCCACGGCGTACACGCGGTACGCCACGCACCCCGGCGGAGCCACGTGTGCTTCCCCTGCGGGTCCGCCCCTGGCTGACACGGACACCGGGACCAACGAAGCCGCGCCGGACCCGGTCACCCGCCGTACGGGTGAGACCGTGCCCGAACTGGGATACGGCGGGGGAGCGCCGGTCAGACCCGGCCCCGGCACAGCTCCAGGAGCGTCATCGCCAGCGAGGTGCCCGGCTTGCCCAGCGCCTCGCGGTAGCGGACCAGGATCTCCGTTTCGCGGGACAGGTTGACCCGGCGGCCACCCGACGTCATCCGGGCCTCCTGGATCACCGCCGAGACCGCCATCCGTTCCTGGACGAGCCCGATGATCCGGTCGTCCAGGGAATCGATACGGGTGCGGGCGTCGCCGATCAGGGACGCGGCCTCGTCGGTGCGGGCGCCGGTCGCCTCGGTGCTGCTGGTGCTGGTGGTGGTGGTGCTGCTCATGTCGGTTCTCCCGTGAGATGCGGCACCCCGGGGCGGACGGGCCCGGAACGCAGGACGCCCCGGGCCTTTCGGCCCGGGGCGCCTGGAACGTTGCTCGTCAGTTGCTCAAGCAGCACGACCATGGCAGCCGGCGGGCCGGATGCCATAGGTAAAGACGAAGGTCGTGTGCTGACGCATGGGGCCAGTATGGACCCTCGTGCCCGCCGGGCCCATGCCCGGCCCGGATCGTGAGACGCCGCACACCCCCGGGGCGGCGGGCCGGACCGGGGCAGGACACTTCCGGCCGCCGGTAGAATTGGATGACCGACCCCTCTCCACCGCCGGAAGGCCGCCCGTGCCAGCAGCACCCCCCGCCGCCCCCGACACCACCACCGACGTGGTCCTGGTAGTCGACTTCGGCGCGCAGTACGCCCAGCTCATCGCCCGCCGCGTCCGTGAGGCCCGGGTCTACAGCGAGATCGTGCCGTCCACGATGCCGGTGGCCGAGATGCTGGCCAAGAACCCCCGCGCGATCATCCTCTCCGGCGGCCCCTCCTCCGTCTACGCCGAGGGCGCGCCCTCGCTCGACCGCGCGCTCTTCGAGGCCGGGGTCCCCGTCTTCGGCATGTGCTACGGCTTCCAGCTGATGGCGACCACGCTCGGCGGCACCGTCGACGACAACGGCGCCCGCGAGTACGGCCGCACCCCGCTGACCGTCTCCAAGGCCGGCTCCACGCTCTTCGAGGGCACCCCGGCCGAGCAGTCGGTGTGGATGTCCCACGGCGACGCCTGCTCCGCCGCCCCCGAGGGCTTCACCGTCACCGCGTCCACGGACGTCGTCCCGGTCGCCGCCTTCGAGAACGACGAGAAGAAGCTCTACGGCGTCCAGTACCACCCCGAGGTCATGCACTCCACGCACGGCCAGCAGGTCCTGGAGCACTTCCTGTACCGGGGCGCGGGCATCGAGCCCACCTGGACCACGGGCAACGTGATCGAGGAGCAGGTCGCGGCGATCCGCGCCCAGGTCGGCGACAAGCGCGCCATCTGCGGCCTGTCCGGCGGCGTGGACTCCGCCGTCGCCGCCGCCCTCGTCCAGAAGGCCATCGGCTCCCAGCTCACCTGCGTGTACGTCGACCACGGCCTGATGCGCAAGGGCGAGACCGAGCAGGTCGAGAAGGACTTCGTCGCCGCGACGGGCGCGAAGCTGAAGGTGGTCGACGCCGAGAAGCGCTTCCTCGACGCCCTGGCCGGCGTGTCCGACCCGGAGCAGAAGCGGAAGATCATCGGCCGCGAGTTCATCCGCGTCTTCGAGCAGGCCCAGCTGGAGATCCTCCAGGAGGACGGCCCCGAGGTCGCCTTCCTCGTCCAGGGCACGCTCTACCCGGACGTCGTGGAGTCCGGCGGCGGCACCGGCACCGCCAACATCAAGTCCCACCACAACGTGGGCGGCCTGCCCGAGGACATCGAGTTCGAGCTTGTCGAGCCGCTGCGCCAGCTGTTCAAGGACGAGGTCCGGATGGTCGGCCAGGAGCTCGGCCTGCCCGAGGAGATCGTCCAGCGCCAGCCCTTCCCCGGCCCCGGCCTCGGCATCCGCATCGTCGGCGAGGTCACCAAGGACCGGCTCGACCTGCTGCGCGAGGCCGACGCCATCGCCCGCGAGGAGCTGACCGCGGCCGGTCTGGACCGCGACATCTGGCAGTGCCCGGTGGTCCTGCTCGCGGACGTCCGCAGCGTCGGCGTGCAGGGCGACGGCCGCACCTACGGCCACCCGATCGTGCTGCGCCCGGTCTCCTCCGAGGACGCCATGACCGCCGACTGGTCGCGGCTGCCGTACGAGACGCTGGCGAAGATCTCCACCCGCATCACCAACGAGGTCGCCGAGGTCAACCGCGTGGTGCTCGACGTGACGAGCAAGCCGCCGGGGACCATCGAGTGGGAGTGACCCTCCCCGCCACCCCTGACGATGCCGCCGCCCGACACACCGGACGGCGGCATCGCCGTATCCGCCCCCGGCGCCACACCCACCCCCTCCGACACCTGACCCCCAAATCCCGGCGCGAAGCCCCCGGACTCCCACCCGCCCCGGAAACCCACCCACCACGGAGGCCGCCCACCGCGGAGGCCTGCCCACCGCGGAGGCCTGCCCACTGCGGAGGCCCATCCGCCGCGGAGTCCCACCCGCCCCGGAAACCCACCCGCCCGGGCCCCCACCCGCCGCGTGAACCCAGCCCCGCTGGCGCTTGAGGCGCGGGGCCCGGGGCGGAGCCCCAAAACCCAGCCCCTCCGGCGCTTGGGGAGCGGAGCCCGGGGCGGAGCCCCAAAACCCAGCCCCTCCGGCGCTTGAGGCGCGGGGCCCGGGGCGGAGCCCCAAAACCCAGCCCCTCCGGCGCTTGAGGCGCGGGGCCCGGGGCGGAGCCCCAAAACCCAGC
>NZ_VJNO01000109.1 GCF_007096885.1 Streptomyces sp. 130
GCCAACGGGCGCCACACCACCTCATGCAACCCACCACCCACACCCGACCCCACCAACTGCTCCACCGACACCGGACGGAACATGAGTCCGCCGACCGTGGCCACCGGAGCGCCGTCCTGGTCCGCCAGGCTCATCGTGAGGCTGCTGACGCCCTGGGGCGACAAGCGCACCCGCAGCGATCGGGCGCCGGCGGCGTGCAGGGACACGTTCGTCCAGGTGAAGGGAAGCTCGGTGGGCTCGTCACCCGTGACGCCCTCCCCGACCCCGAGTGCGTGCATGGTCGCGTCGAGCAGCGCCGGGTGAAGACCGAATCGGTCGGCGTCCCCGTGTGCCTGCTCGGGCAGTTCGACCTCGGCGAAGACATCGTCCCCGCGCCGCCACACGGCCTTGAGTCCGCGGAAGACGGGGCCGTAGGCGTAACCCTGCTTGTGGAGCAGTTCGTACGCGTCGCTCGTCCGTACAGCCGTCGCGCCCGGCGGGGGCCAGGCGGTGAGGTCGAAGGCCGGCGCGGGTTCAGCCACGCCCACCACACCCTCCGCGTGCAACACCCACTCCCCACCCGCACCCGCACTCTCCCGACGCGAGAACACCCGCACCGAACGAGACCCCACCTCATCCAAACCACCCACCACCACCTGCAACGCCACACCATCACGCTCCGGAACAACCAACGGCGCCCGCAACGTCAACTCCTCAACCACCCCACAACCCACCTCATCCCCAGCACGCACCACCAACTCCACAAACGCCGCCCCCGGCAACAACACCGACCCCAACACCACGTGATCCCCCAACCACCCCATCCCCGCCAACGACAACCGCCCCGTCAACACCACACCACCAGAATCCGGCAACGCCACCACAGCACCCAACACCGGATGATCCACCACCACCTGCCCCAAACCACCCGCATCCCCACCACCCACACACTCCAACCAGAACCGCTCACGCTGAAACGCATACGTCGGCAGGTCGACGCGGCGGGCACCCGTCCCCTCGAAGAGCCGGGCCCAGTCCACCGCCACACCACTCACATG
>NZ_VJNO01000110.1 GCF_007096885.1 Streptomyces sp. 130
CCCTCCGCCCGGCGCTGCACCGCGAGCGCGTCCAGGAACACATTCGCCGCCGCGTAGTTCGCCTGCCCCGCCGCCAGCACCGAACCACCCGCCGACGACAACAACACGAAGAACGCCAACTCACACTCACGCGTCAGCTCATGCAAATACCACGCACCATCAGCCTTCGCCCCCAACACCCGGTCCAACCGGGCCCCGTCCATCGACCCCACCAAACCGTTGTCACCCGCACCCGCCGCATGCACCACCCCCACCAGACCAGCACCAACCCCCTCCACCAGACCAGCAACCGCACCCCGGACCGACATATCACACGCCACCACCGACACCTCAGCACCCAACCCCCGCAACTCCTCACACAACTCCCCCACCCCAGGCGCCCCAGAACCCCGACGCCCCGCCACCACCACACGCCGCACCCCCCACACCTCCACCAAATGCCGCGCCACCAGACCACCCAAGCCCCCCGTCCCACCCGTCACCAACACCGTCCCATCCCCCACAACCCCCGGAACCACACCAACCCCAGCCCCGTCCACCGCAACCTCGACCAGCCGCGGGACCAGCACCCCACCCCCACGCACCGCCAGCTCCGGCTCACCCGAACCCACCACCACATCCGCAACCTCAGCGAACGAACCACCCGCAGGATCAAGATCCACCAGCACGAACCGGCCCGGATTCTCCGCCTGCGCAGCCCGCACCAACCCCCACACTGGCGCCCCACACACAACCACACCCACACCACCACCACCCACACCCACCGCACCCCGCGTCACCACCACCAACGCACCAGCCCCATCACCCTCCAACCAACCCTGAACCGCCTCCAACACCCCACCCAACACCGACCGCACACCCACCACCGGATCCACACCCACCAACACCGGCACCTCAAACACCCCACCCACACCACCACCAGCACCGGCAACACCCGCAGCACCCGCCAACGGGCGCCACACCACCTCATGCAACCCACCACCCACACCCGACCCCACCAACTGCTCCACCGACACCGGACG
>NZ_VJNO01000018.1 GCF_007096885.1 Streptomyces sp. 130
CTGGCGGCGGGGCAGGCGAACTATGCGGCGGCGAATGTGTTCCTGGACGCGCTCGCGGTGCAGCGCCGGGCGGAGGGTTTGCCGGCCACCTCACTCGCGTACGGGTTGTGGGCGGGTGCGGGGATGGGGCAGTGGCTGGGTGAGGCGGATCTGGAGCGGATGAGGCGGCAGGGGCTTCCGGCGTTGCAGCCGGATCAGGGCCTGGCGTTGTTCGACGCGGGTCTGGCGTCCGGGCGGGCGGCTCTGGTCCCGCTGCCGATCGACGTCACCGCGCTGCGGGCCCGTACCGACACCATCCCCGCACTCCTCCGCGACCTCGCACCCACCACCACCAAACGACGCAGCTCTGTCTCCAAGACCGACGCGACGTCTCTCCGGCTGCGGTTCGCGCAGGCCGATGAGGCCGGGCAGGAAGCGCTCCTCATGGAACTCGTCCTGGAGCGGGCAGCCACGCTCCTCGGGCACAGCAGCGCCGACGCCCTCGACGCACAACGCGACTTCCTGGAATCCGGATTCGACTCGCTGAGTGCGATGGAGCTCCGCAACGCACTGATGAAGGACACCGGGCTGAGGCTGCCCCCCATGGTGGTCTTCGACAGCAAGAGCCCGACGGAGCTCGCCCGGCTGCTGCGTACCGAGCTCCTGGCGGCCGGCCCCCTCGCGACCGGCGACAGCGCCGGACCAGGGGCATCAGCGGGTTCATCCGAGGGACTCGGCGGGACGCAGAGCGCGACCGGCACCGGTGATGCCCCGGCTGCCCCCGTCGACAGACAGCCGGAGACGCTCCGCGACATGTTCCACGCCGCCGTCGTCTCCGGCCGGGCGGACAAGGGATTCGCGCTCCTCCAGGCTGCCGCTGACGTGCGGCCGGGCTTCGGCTCGGTGGACGAGATCGACCGGCTCCCCGCGGCCGTCCGTCTCGCGGACGCCTCCGAGGGCCCGCATCTCATCTGCCTCAGCACCCCCATGGCCACCGGCGGTGTCCACCAGCACGCGCGACTGGTATCCCACTTCGGAGGCCGCCACAAGATATCCGCGCTGCCAGTCCCCGGATTCCTCGCCGGCGAGAGTCTGCCCACGTCCTCCGACGCGGCGGTTCAGGCCCTCGCCCGCAGCGTCCTGGACACGGCGGACGGGGAGCCGTTCGTACTGCTCGGCTACTCCTCCGGAGGCACCCTCGCCTACGCCACCGCCGGCCATCTGGAGCGGGAATGCGGGGTGCGCCCGGCGGGCGTCATCCTGTTGGACACGTTCAAGGTGCACGACGGAGGCAGCGAGGGCGTGCCCCTCGACGGCCTCGCACTCGGCATGTTCGACAAGGAGGCCGTCTTCGGACGGTTCGACAGCAGCAGGCTCTCCGCGATGGGGCGTTGGGTGGAACTGGTCCCGCAGCTCCCGCTCCATCCGGTCGAGGCCCCCGTGCTCTTCGTCCAGTGCACGCAGTCCTTCGTCCCGGACGGGGACGACATGTCCCCCGACCTGGTCAGCGGCCGGGCCGAGCCCTGGGAGGCGGCCCACACCCTGCGGACTGTCCGCGCCAACCACTTCACCCTCGTCGAGGATTGCGCCGATCAGACGGCGCAGGTCATCGACGCGTGGCTGGCATCGCGGGAATCGGCGCCTGCCTCCGAGTGACTGACCGGGTGCGGCCGTATCCAGACGGTCCGGACCGAATCGAAGCGATCGAAGCGAAGCGAGGCGAATTGACGTGACCGTGGCACCCAGCGCCAAGGGAACCCTGCCGTTCGGCGAATACGAGACCTGGTACCGGGTGACGGGCGACCTCCGCTCCGACCGGCCCACGCTCGTCGTCGTGCACGGAGGTCCGGGATCCACCCACGACTATCTGCAGAACCTCTCCGACCTGGCCGAGGACGGCTGGTCCGTCGTGCACTACGACCAGATCGGAAACGGCGGATCGACGCATCTGCCCGACCGGGGAGCGGACTTCTGGACGGTGGACCTGTTCGCCGCCGAACTCGACAACCTGCTCACAGGTCTCGGCATCGCCGACAACTACGTACTGTTCGGGCAGTCTTGGGGCGGCATGCTCATCACGCACCACGCCGCCGCACGCCCCACCGGTCTGCGCGGGCTCGTCATCGCCAACTCGCCCGCCTCCTATCCGCTCTGGCTCCAGGAGGCCAAGGTCCTCCGGGACCAGTTGCCGCCCGGTGTCAACGAAACGCTGCTCCGGCACGAGGCCGCCGGCACCACCGAGACGGACGAATACCACATGGCCATGCGCACGTTCTACGAGCGACACGTGTGCCGGCTCAAGCCGTGGCCCCGCGACTATCTGGCCTCGTTCTACGAGGTGTACAACGACCCCACCGTGTACTACGCGATGAACGGCCCCAGCGAGTTCCACGTGAACGGGACGCTGCGCGACTGGTCGGTCATCGACCTCTGCCCCGAAGTCGCCGTGCCCACGCTCCTGATATCCGGCCGCCACGACGAAGCCACCCCCGCGACCGTCCAGCCGTTCCAGGACCTCATTCCGGGAGCGCGCTGGGAGGTGTTCGAGGAGTCCAGCCACCTTCCGCACCTCGAGGAGCCGGAACACTTCCGTCAGGTCATGCGGACGTTCCTCGACGAGGTGGACCCGCCGGTGCGACAGCCGGGCACCGACGAAGCGTAGGTCCTGGATGCGCCTCCGGAGGGCGATGGCATCTGGGAGGCTGGTGGGCAGGTAGTGGCGAGGAGCGTCCGGAGTGGGTTGGTGAGGTCCGGGCGGCCTGCTGCGACAGGGTTGTCCCGGACACGGGTCCGGGACTCGTTGAGAGGTTTCTGCGATGGTCATTGGTCGTGTGGTGCGTTTCGACAGCGCGAAGGGTTACGGGTTCATCACCCCTGACCATGGAGGTGAGGACGTCTTCCTGCATGTGAACGACCTCCGCATGGCAGAGGAGACGCTCCGGCCCGGCCTGATGGTCGAGTTCGAGATCGAGCAGGGTGACCGGGGTCTGAAGGCGTCGTCCGTGCGGCTGGCCCCCGGCAGTGGCGTCGCTGCCCCGCCGGTGGCGCAGGCCGTCTTCACGCAGCGCTCCGAGCCGTTGACCAGGCAGGCCACGGACGGCGACGACGTGTTGTGTGACGTGCTCAACGCGGAGGAGTACGTACGGGAGGTCACGGAGACGCTGCTGAAATCGGCCCCCGAGCTCACCGCGGCACACATCCTCCAAGTGCGCCAGGGAATGCTGCAGTTGGCCAGGGCCCACGGCTGGATCGAGAGCTGAACGGTTGGCCAACCCCGTGGGCCCGGACCTCGGTGCCGGGCCCACGGGCCCCCGGGCCGTCGATCGGATGACCGGGGACGCCGCCTCCGGCACGCCGGCCCTGCCCAGGCGCCGCCAGGACGTGACCGCCGCCATGGGTGAGCACCACGCGGGCCGGAGCTCACCGATTCACATGGTTGCGCCGCGGTTCCGGCACCGGCCCGGCGTGATGGGCGCGGTCGGGTAGAATTCGCGGTGGAGCACCGGTCGTCTTCCGCGACGACAGCGTCCGTGCGCCGACGCTGACCATGCGCCGGTGCTCACCAGGACAGGCGCGGTCTCCGCCCCCGGTGAACTCCGACCGGCCGGGTCCTCCCGCAGTCTCCGCCTCCGCCTCCGGCGCCTTACACGTACGTCTTACACGTCCGTCTGCATGCCGGGTAGGCTTTCTGTCATGGGACATCGTGAGGATCTGCTCGAAGGTGCCAAACGCTGCCTGTTGGAGAAGGGATACGCCCGGACGACGGCACGTGACATCGTGGCCGCCTCCGGGACCAACCTCGCCTCCATCGGCTACCACTACGGCTCCAAGGAGGCCCTGCTCAACCTCGCCTTCATCAAGGTGACGGAGGACTGGGGCGACCTGCTGACCAATCAGTCCGAGAGTGACCTCGGCGGCGAGGACGGCGCCCAGGCCCCGCTCGACCAGTTCCTCAAGACCTGGGAACGAGTGATCGGCAGCTACGAGCGGACCCGGTCGGTATGGCAGCTCCAGATGGAGGTCATCTCCAGGATCGACACCGACCCCGAACTGCAGAAGGCTCTGGTCGGCCCGCAGCGCGAGGGCCGGAACGGCCTCGCGGAGAACATGCTGGGCATCGATCCCGAGAAGGAACCCGAGAGGGCGCGGGTGGCCGGGCTGTTCTGTCAGGCACTGCTCGCAGGGGTCATGGTCCAGTGGATGATGGACCGCGCCTCGGCGCCGTCGGCGCAGGATCTGACGGAAGGGCTGAAAGCGGTTCTCGCGGGGCGGGAGGGCTCCACGGGCCCGAATGACGGGTCGGGGCGGGACTGCTCGTAGCGGGCGGGACCGCTCGCAGCGAGCGTCCTGTTCGCTACGCGGGTGGGTTACCGGGAGTCTCTGCGGAGGGCATCGGACCGTCCGCGTCCCGGGGGTTCTCCGACGAGGCGGAATCGCTCCCCGCCCGGGGCACTTCGACAGGTTCGTCGACCAGCCCCGCCCGGGTCAGAACGACCCCGGCCTGGAAACGGCTGATGGCGCCCTGTTCATCCATGATCTGAGCAATATGCCTACGGCAAGTGCGGACCGATATGCCGAGCCGGCGGGCCACCATTTCATCCTTATGACCCATTGCCATAAGGTGAACAATCGATTTCTTGAGCGCATCGATCGTGTGGGTGGTGTCCTTCGTGTCTGGAATGAGCGGGCATGCGGTGTTCCACAGGTTTTCAAAAGCGGCGCAGGCGAACGCCACCATTGCCGGGTCCCGCACCGCGACCGTCCCCGTCGTGTCGTCGTCCCCGGAGAAGTCCGGGGAGTGGGGCAGGACGAGCGTTTCGCGGTCGAAGGCGACGAGCGGATCGATCAGCTCGGCGCTGGTCCTGATCTCGGCCCCGTGCTGGGTCAGCTCTCGCACCAGTGCCCGGGTGACCAGGTCGCCCCTTATGGCGTGCTGGTAGATGAGCCGTGCCCGCACCCCGCGGGCCAGCAGGTCCAGGGTGATGGTCCGGGCGGCTGGGAACGACCGGCAGGGGCGGGCGCCGCTGGGCAGGACCAGGAGGAACTCGCGCCGGCAGCGGGCGCTCATCTCGCTGACCAGTGTGTGCAAGGCCGTGACGCCCGAGGAGCCGGCTGCCGTCGAGGCTGGGGCCGCCGAGCCGTGCGTACACCCGTCGAGGCCGAACGGCGACTCGCCGCCGTCGGTACGTGGCGCGCCGCCACCGTCCATCGGTGCGCGCTTCCCGACGGAGTGGGACCCTCTGGCTGCCGGCATTCGCTGCTCCCCCTTGCGCCCGCAGGTCGTTTCAGGCGTCAACTCTAAGATATCCAAAGATGGAGCATAAATTCGCTCATGAGTGATCTGAGAGTGGAGCCGTGCGGGAGAGGGAATCGGCAAGCTTCGAAATGGCGTCGGAAATGAACACAGGGATACCGGCGGAGGTGGTTTCCGGTGTTGTCGGTCCGGAAAAGCCGCCTCGGCCGGGATTCGCGGTCGGCAAATCTGATTCTGCTTGCCCGGTCATGGATCGTAGTCGAAGGGATTGGTCACCGAGTTTCATTTACTGAATTAATGCACGTCATTTACTTCACCTTTACTTGGGTTGCGTTGTGGCGCACTTTGGGTGTTTCCTCCGGAAACGGGCAGGGGAGTGCCTCGGCGGTTGCTCGGGGCGGACGGCTGCCGGCCGGGCCGCCTCAGCCCGGCAGGACGACCGCGGTGAGGACGAAGCCGCGCCCCGCGGTCCAGCGCCCCGAGAACGTTCCGTGACGGCGTCCGGCGACTACCGGCCCGGGTGTCAGGAGCCGCGCGGAGAACGTGCCCGCCCCGAGGTCGAACTGGAGCTCCGCCTCTGTGAAGTCGAGCTCGCGACGGGTCAGCGGATACCAGGTCTTGAACACCGACTCCTTGGCGCTGAACAGCAGCCGGTCCCAGTGCACGTCGGGGCGTTGACGTGCGAGTGTGGCGATGGCGGCCCTCTCGCGCGGCAGGGCGACGACCTCCAGGACGCCTTCGGGCAGGGGCTCGTTCGGCTCCGCGTCGATGCCCAGGGACGCGGCGACCTCAAAGCGGGCGACCGCCGCCGCACGGAAGCCGGTGCAGTGGGTCATGCTGCCGGTCACACCGGCCGGCCACTCGACGGCGCCCCGCTGCCCCGGTACCAGGGGTACCGGAGGCAGGCCGAGCCTGCCCAGCGCGCGGCGTGCGCACAGCCGGACGGTGGTGAACTCGGCGCGGCGGCGCGGCACCGACTGGGCGATCTTGGCCTCCTCCGCCGGGAAGAGCCCATGGCCGTCCAGGGTCGACAGGTCACCGAACACGCTCACGGCGGCCACCTCCGGAGGCAGCACGGAGTCGATCATGCCGGACGCTCCGACGCGGGGTCCGGCAGGATCTGACGCAGCGGCGCCCGGGGCGGCCGGGAGCGCCACTCCCGCGGGTACCCGATCGACACCTCTTCGAAGCGGACGCTGTCGTGCCAGGTGACCCGGGGGATGTGGAGGTGGCCGTAGACGACGACGGCCGCCCGGAAGCGGAGATGCCAGTCGGCCGTCAGCTGTGTGCCGCACCACTGGGCGAACTCGGGATACCTGAGGATGCGCGTGGGGTCCCGCACCAGCGGATAGTGGTTGACCAGGACGGTGCGGTGCGCCGGATCGATGGCCGAGAGCCGCTCCTCGGTGAAGGCGACCCGGGCGCGGCACCAGGCATCGCGCGACGGGTACGGGTCGGGGTGGAGCAGGTACTCGTCCGTGCACACCACCCCCGACTGATGGGCCACCCGCAAGGACTCCTCCTTCGTACGGGTCCCGGGAGCGCGGAAGGAGTAGTCGTACAGCACGAACAACGGGGCGACGGTGACGGGTCCCTCGTCGCCCTGCCAGACCGGATACGGATCCTCCGGCGTCGACACGCCCAGCTCCCGGCAGAGTGCGACCAGGGATTCGTAGCGGGCCACGCCGCGCAGAGTGACAGGGTCGGCGGGATGGGTCCAGAGTTCGTGGTTGCCGGGGGCCCAGACGACCCGGCGGAACCGCCCCGAGAGCAGCTTCAGCGCCCACGCGATGTCCTCGAACTTCTCGCCGACGTCCCCGGCGATGAGCAGCCAGTCCTCGTCGGACTCCGGCCTGACCGACTCGGTGATGCGCCGGTTCTCCGCATGGCTGACGTGCTGGTCGCTGAGCGCGAACAGCTTTCCGTGAGGCACGGAGGTCAGTCCTTCCCTAGGAGCGAACGTGTGTGACCGGACCTGCCCGGCCGCTCGGGCCGGGCAGGTCCGGCAGGACCGTTCGGCCTCATCGGACCGCTTCGGCCGTCGAGACCGCGAGGTGGAGGTCCACGGGAAGATCCTGTCGGCGCGTGATGTTGAGCTTGCGGTAGACGCGCGTCAGGTGCTGCTCGACCGTGCTGACGGTGATGTGCAGCTTCAGGGATATCTCCCGGTTGGTGTACCCGCTCGCCGCGAGCGTGGCCACCCGGCGCTCGGAGTCGCTCAGCTTCGTGTCGAGATCCGAGCAGAACTCCTCCGGGGCGCCGCGTCTGCGCATCCGGTCCTCAGGGCCGAGTTCCGGGCTGAACTCCTCGCACAGCGCCTCCGCGCCGCACTCCCGCGCCAGGTTCCACGCCTTGCGGATCACCGCGTCCGCCCGGGCGGGCTCGGAGAGCGCCCGCAGGGCGCGGCTCAGCTCGGCGAGCGTACGCGCCAGCTCCACCCGGTCGCCGGACCGGCCGAGCTCGTCGGCGGACTGGTTGAGCAGGGCGAGCCGCTGGCGCGGGTCCGAAGTCATCGCGCGTAGACGCAGGCTGATTCCGCGCACCCACGGCCGGCGCGCGTCCGGATCGGCGAACTGCTGGTCCACGAGAGCCCGGGCCCGCTGCGTCTCACCGAGCCGGAACAGTACGTCGGCCGCGTCCGTCCGCCAGGGGAGCACCGCCGGCCGGTCCAGGCCCCAGCTCGCGGCGAGCCGCCCCGCTTCGAGGAAGTCGCCCAGTGCGGCGTGCAGTTGATGGGTCGCCATGAGGTAATGGCCGCGTGCGCGCAGATAGGAGAGTCCGTGTGTGCTCTTGAACAGGGTGCCGGCGACGGGCTGGTGAAGCTGACGGGCGGCAGCCGCGTGGTCGCCCATGAGGGTGCGTGCGCGGATCAGGGTGGCGGCCGGGCTTCCGACGAACGCGCTGCTGCTCTGCTCCGGCAGGCAGTCCAGTGCCCTTCGGGCGTAGTCCTCGGCGGCGGACAGATCGCTCAGGCGCAGCAGCACTGCCGCGAGAGCCGAGGAGAACAGCGCCTGCCAGGCGGGGGCCTTCTGCCGCTCGGCCTCGGCGATCAGCTCGCGGCAGCAGGCGGCGCCTCGTTCGGGGTCACCGAAGTAGGTGAGGGACCTCAGGGCGCGCATCACCGGTTCGAGCGTGTCGTCGGTGAGGACGACCGTACGCAGGAAGCGTTCGGCGGCCGACGTCTCCGCGCTGCTCCCGGCCTCCTGCTCGGGTGCCCCTCCGCCCGGCCCTCGGGAATTCCCGCCCCGGACCCCGGGCGTGTCCGCGGTCCGGTCCGGACGGCTTTCGAATCCGGTCCGGTCCCGGCTCCCCGCGCTGCCCGCCACGGTCTCCCGGAGAATCCTGGACGTCACCTCGCCCGCCTCGGCGACCCGGCCCTGGCAGGTGAGGAGTCCGGCCAGCGGGGCCAGGTGCTCGGCGGCCAGGCGGCCGGCGCGCAGCAGCGCGAGCGGGGCGGACAGGTGCTTCTCCGCCCGCCCGGGGTTGACCCGCCAGGTGACGGCCGCGAGCCGGGTCTTGATGTCGACCCGCTGCTGCTCGTCACCGCTCAGTTCATGGGCGAGTTCGAGTGCCTGGGTGGCCCGGGTGAGATCGCTCTGTGTCAGCAGTTCCTCGGTGGCCTCCCGCAGTACGTCCACCGTCCAGGGGAAGACGGTGAGCGAGCCGCCCAGTCGCGCGGCGTCGAGCAGGTGCCCGGCGACACTCGTGACGGATTCGCCCTCCAGGTGGAGGAGTTCGGCGGTACGCAGGTGCAGGCCGGCGAGCACCTTGGCCGGAACCTGGTCCAGGACGGCCGTCTGGGTGTGCGGGTGCGGAAAGCGGTGTCCTCTGAGGATGCCGGAGGCGGACAGGGAGGCGACCGACTGTGCCGCGCTGAAGGCCGGGACGCCCAGGAGCGTGCCCGCCCGCTCCGGCGTGTAGGCATCGCCCAGCACGGCCAGCGCCGCGCCCACGTCCAGCATGCGGGGGCCGCTGTGGCGCAGGCAGGTCAGCACCGCCTGTCCGAAAAGTCCGCCCTGCTCGGGGCGGAAGCCATCGGCGGTGGCGGGCGCGGAGCGGTGTTCCTCCAAGAGGGCGCGCAGCAGCAACGGGTTGCCCCCGCTGATGGCGTGCAACTCGCCCGAGACCGCCTCGCCCGATGCGGGGCCGGGGGCGGAGGCCGCGACGCGTCGGCAGCCCTCGGGGGTGAGCCGCCGCAGCCGGATGCGCCGTACGTTGCGGCTGCGCAGCAGCTCCGTACCGAAGGAGGCGTCCTGGGTGCCCTGGTGCAGGGGCATCGTGAGCGCCAGCAGCATCCGGGTGGAGCGGCTGTGCCGGACGATGTGCAGCAGGTAGCTCAGGGAGGCGCTGTCCGCGTGGTGCACGTCGTCGACGGTGATCACGACCGGCCTCGTGGCGCTCAGCCCCTCCAACGCCGCCTGGAACCCGCGCATCGCGCTCACCTGCGGTGCCCCGTCCGGTGGCGCGGAGACCTCGGGGAAGGCGCCGGCCGGTGCGTCCCCGGTCAACTGCCGCATCAGCCCCAGGGGGAGATCCCGCTCGGTCGGTGAACCGAACGCCCGCAGGACCAGATCGTCCTCGTCGGCCCATTCGGTGAGGGAGTCGATGAGCTCGCTCTTGCCGCATCCTGCGGCACCCTCGATGACGACTACGCGGGCCGCGCCGCCCCGGCACTCATCGAGCGCAGTGCGCAATGTGCATATTTCAAGGTCTCTTTCGACATAGTCCATGATGTCCCCCGAGGTGAGCTAAGTCGTTGCTTGTACCGGCATCGGGAAAATGCCCTGGTGCTACGTGCGGCGTATATGGAACGCGTGTGCGTACGTTGCACGCCATGAGTGTGGCGCACGCTCAGCTCATCCTCTAGTGGTCACAAGCTGCACCCTCGGCGAGGCGACCGCCGACGGCCCGGAGACCCGGACACACCGCCGCACCCCGTCCCGCCCCGCTCCGTAGCGGGTCAGGCGGGGTGCGGCGGCATCCTGGTACCCAATGTCCCGGAAAGGACCCGCGAGCTCCCTGAACGCCGCGCCGTCGTACGCGTACTCCATCCTCCCCACGAAGCCGTCCCGCTGCGCGCAGCTCTCTGCCGGCATCCCGTCCACACCCGTGACGACGCGCACATCCGGCCGCGCGAAACCGCGGCCAGGGGTGGCCGGCGGATCGCCGACTCGGACGGACGAGCGCCGCCGGTCACCGCTGTGACCGGCCCTTGCCCGCCCCGCCCCCCTGATCAGTGCCGCGGGGAGGCGTCATCCTCGTCCTCCGCCGTGACCGTGCCGCTCAAGAGGCGCCGCAGGCAGCACACAGCCAGGTCGGCGGGGGAGCCGGGGCCCTCGGTCGCTGCCTCGGTGCCGGACCAGACCTCCAGGGCGATCCGGATGGCGTCGGTGGCCGCGGCGGCGACCAGGCGCACGTCCAGCAGGTCGCGGCGGCCGTCCGCCAGCCGGGCGACGACCGGGACGAGCAACTCCTCCGACTCCTGGTTCACGCGGTACCAGACGGCGCGCAACGCGGGGTCGTCCGCCGCGGCGCGCAGCAGGCCCCGTGTGCGCAGGAGCGCCTCCCTGGCCTGGGGGTCCGGCGCGGCCAGCGCCTGTTCGACCGCGTCGCGCAGGGCCGGTCCCAGCGCGGTGCCCGGCGGCTTGTCGGCCAGCAGCGCGCGCCAATGGCCCGCGCCGACCGTGAGCAGTGGGCCGACGGCGTCCTGCTTGGAGCGGAAGTACCGGTAGAAGGTCCGCAGCGCGACCCCCGCCCGCCGGGCGATGTCCTCCGCCGTCGTGGCCTCCGGGCCCCGGGTGGCGAAGAGCTCGGCCGCCGCGTGCGCGATGTCGAGCTGCGTGGCGGCCTTCCGGCGTTCGGTCAGCGACGTGGGTGGCGGTTCGGTACTCACCCCAGAAGCGTACGGCCTGCGATCGCCCGGAGGCACGTCGTGACGCGATGGCAAAACGTGCCACTTGGGCGTACAGTGACATGGAAGGCAAGGGCGCCGCGGGCCGGGACAGGCCGAGGCGGGCGCCGGATAAGGGCCGGGCCGACGTCGTCGGCGGGCCGAGTAGGAGAGCGCACATGACCCACGAGAACCACTCCCTCCGCTACGACGGCCGTCGCGCCCTGGTCACCGGCGGCGGCTCGGGCATAGGCCAGGCCACCGTGCTGCGCCTGCTCGCGGAGGGCGGCACCGTCGTCGCGGCGGACGTCAGCGAGACGGGCCTGAAGGACACCCTGGACAAGGCCGGCGCCCACGCGGACCGGCTCACCACGCTCGTCGTCGACATCGCGGACGAGACATCGGTGCGCGAGGGCGTCCGGGCCGCGACCGACGCGCTCGGCGGGCTGGACGTCCTCGTCAACGCGGCCGGCATCCTGCGCTCCTCGCACACCGAGGAGACCAGCCTGGCGGACTTCACCCGTGTCCTGACGGTGAACCTCGTCGGCACGTTCCTGGTGATCCGCGAGGCGATCCCGGCGCTCCTGAAGGGCGAGGGCGCGGCCGTCGTCAACTTCAGCTCGACCTCGGCGGCCTTCGCGCACCCCTACATGGCGGCGTACGCCGCGAGCAAGGGCGGCATCCAGTCGATGACCCATGCGCTGGCCTCCGAGTACGCGAGCCGCGGCATCCGCTTCACCGCCGTGCAGCCCGGCTCCATCTCCTCCGGCATGACGGACGGCAGCGGGGCCAGTGGCCAGAGTGTCGGCCCTGGTCTGCCCGAGGACGCCGACATGAGCCTGTTCGCGAAGCTCTCCCCGGCGCTCGGCCAAGGATTCGCCGGTCCGGAGACGGTGGCGTCGGTCGTCGCGATGCTGGCGTCGGAGGACGGCCGGTTCATCACCGGTACCGAGGTCCGCGTCGACGGCGGCACCCACTTCTGATCCTGCGATCCCGCCCGCCCTTGGAAGGAAGCACACCATGCACGAGTCCCCCCATCACGACCTGACCGGCAAGAACCTGATCATCACCGGCGGCGCCCGGGGCCTGGGCGCGGAGGCTGCCCGGCAGGCGGTGGCCGCCGGGGCCCACGTCCTGATCACTGACGTCCTGGACGAGGACGGCGAGCGCACGGCCCGCGAACTCGGCGCCCGCGCCCGCTTCATGCACCACGACGTGACCTCGCAGGAGGAGTGGCGGCGGGCCGCCGACTTCGCCGTCACCGAGTTCGGGTCGCTGCACGGCCTGGTGAACAACGCCGGCATCTCGACCGGCAGCCTGCTGGAATCCGAGTCCGTCGAGCACTTCCGCAAGGTGCTCGACATCAACCTCACGGGCGTCTTCATCGGCATGAAGACCGTGATTCCCGCACTGAAGGAGGCCGGCGGCGGATCGATAGTCAACATCTCGTCCGCGGCGGGCCTGATGGGCCTCGCCCTCACGGCCGGCTACGGCGCCTCCAAGTGGGGCGTCCGCGGGCTCACGAAGATCGGCGCCGTGGAACTGGGCACCGCCCGCATCCGCGTGAACTCCGTCCACCCCGGGATGACGTACACCCCGATGACCGCGGCCACCGGCATCGAGCGGGGCGAGGGCAAGTACCCCAACACGCCGATGGGCCGGGTCGGCGAGGCCGACGAGATCGCCGGCGCCGTGGTTTTCCTGCTCTCGGACGCCGCGTCCTACGTCACGGGGGCTGAACTCGCAGTCGACGGCGGCTGGACCACGGGTCCGACCGTCGCGTACGTCATGGGGCAGTGAGCACGGACACCGGACGAGCACCGCACGGCCACGGCCACGGCCAGGGCCAGGGTGCGCCCGGTCATCGCCGTCCTGTGCGCGGCATGGGCCGCGCACCCGGAAGACCGCGAATTGAACGGCGTCGTCGACGAGTTCGTCACCCAGGACGAGGACTTCGCCTCATGTGGCCGCAGCGGCAGGTCGTGTCAGCGGTCGCGGCCGGAAGTCGCTGCGTCATCCGGTCGCCGATCCATGAGACAGGCCCCGAGGTGATGAGATCGCTGTGTCAGGGACGCCGCGGTCGTACCTGTGCTACCTATCTGGACATGAACACGTCTGGCAGAGGCGGCAGTTCGAGTACGTTCCACGAGTGGATCAACACGGTGGGTGTGGTACTCGCTGTCGGGCTATCCCTTTTCTCTCTGTACCGCGATCAGACGCAGCGGGCCGACGATGAAGTGCGGGAGGCGATGAAGGTCAGCCTCTACTGGACTGGGACCGGGGAGGCGCCTACAGGGGTGTTGGTGGAGAACCAGCAGTCGCTCCGCATATTGGATGTGGTGGTCCGGCTAGAGGTGGGCGACGCGACCGTGCAGCACGTCCGGTTCGGCGAGGTGCATTCATGCACGCAGGACTCGTTCTCGTTCGGCGCCCACCAACCACAGGTGCGCACGGACGCGTTGTTCGTGCTCCAGTTCCGCGACGCGGCGGGCCATTGGTGGCAGATGAAGCCGGGCGCGGTCCTGGACCGGATTGACTCCGACGAGGCATCCCAGCCGGGCGGGGACGACCTCGTCACGGCATGGGGCCTCAAGCGCGAGACCGGCCCAGCCAGCGGTTGTGACCAGTGACCTGAGTCGGAGACCTGCCGTTGTCGGTCACTGAGGCCCGTTGTCGGTCACTGAGGCGCAGCGGGCGTGCTGGAGGGCGGGTTTCCGCCGCATGACGGCGCGGGCCGGACGGCCCCGGGCTCACGCAGGTCGAGGGAGCCGCCCCGGGCGTACCCCACGTCGCCGGACCCGAAAGGTGCCCCACCCGGTACGTACCGACCGGCCGGGCCCCTCGTTGAAGACGATGCGCGGCGGCCCACCGGTACCCGAGGGGTGCGGGGCAGCGTAAGCGTCTCGCGGCACAGCCGACCGCTGTCCGTCACACCGTGGCTGTGACGCAGCATCCACATGTACACGCGCCCGCCGACGACCAACCGCCGGGGCTTCCTCGGGCCTCGGAGCACGCAACTGAGCGTACGGGGATGCCGGCCCCGGCCCGCCGCGGCGACCGCGAACGTCAGCGACTGGGCGGGACGGACTCCGGCTGGACCAGCAGCCGCAGCCAGCTCCCGTCCGCCTGGCGCCTGACGACCTGAGCCCGCGCGCCGGCCCCGTCCTTGGGCGGCCTTCGCGGACAGCCCGGCGATGCGAGGCCGGGAGGCCGCCTGAGTATCCGGTGAGGGGGTACAGGGAATGCACTTTCGATGAGAGGGGTCCTTCATGCTCGGCATAGTCGCGGCAGTGCTGTTCTTCATCTCGTTCCTGATCAACGCGGCGGATCTCAGCACCAACGATGTGTTCTCCTCGACGAACGTGATGCTGCTGGGGCTCACGGCGCTGGCCCTGCACGTGGCGGGCGTGGGCAACGGCTGGGCATCCCGCAGGCGGTGACCTCCCTCCGGGTTCTGTGAGAGGCCGTCACAGAACCCGGAAGGCTCGCTGCCGGAACAGAGAGTTCACACGGTGTCAACTCCGGGCGGTATCACCCGATTGGAACGTTTCTTCCGGCCGTAAGGGTCGTTGGGGAGTCTGCAATCCCTTAACGGTCACGAGTGAACAACGCACCGCCGTCGCTGTACAGCCCAGGCTCCCTCTGCCGTTTCTGCACGCTGGGAGCCGACGGCCGGCGTGGTTGCAGGAGGTATGGAATGCGCTCTCTGCTGGAGAGCTTCTTCGACGCGATGGACGAGCTGCACGTCGACTTCAGCCGACGCCTGGAGGACATCGAACGGGAGGCCTGGCCCGCCCCGGTTCCGAACGCGGGCCCCGAGGACGGGCACACTTCGCACTGGGACAAGTTCGAGGAGATTCGGTACCCGCTCGGGCTGCGACCGCTCTGGACCGACGAGCACCCGTCGGCCGAGCCCGTCAAGGCCTCGGTAGTGAAGGCGCTTTGCGGCCCCGTCGCTCCGGTCTTCGATGCGCCACCGCCCGCAGAAACGATCGTCCGCGTCATGAAGAGGCAGGCAGGAACGATCCGCCGCGCCTAGACCAGACGGTCAGCTTTCCCGTCCGTCATGAGGAATACAGAGACTTTGACGAAGCTCATTGCAACGGTTCTGTTCACCACGGCATTTGTTCTGGGTACGGCGATGACCGCCCCCTCGGATCTGACCGATTCCGCCGCCCACTTCCTGAAGGGCGAGGCCCCGTAAGCCAGTGACGGAAGGGCGGCCCGCGGCGGGTGCTGCCGGGCCGCACCGGCTCGGCAGGACCCGTGCCCACGACCGTGGCAGGCTGCGGCTCAACTACCGTGCCAACTAGGCGAGTACGGGTGCGCGGCGGCCCACGCCCCGCCGCCCGCACTTCGTCGCCCACGGCGGCCGGCTGCGTGACCGCTTCCCCGCCGCCCTCCCCGGCTTGACCGCCTCCCACCTCGTGGAGGGCCGCGGCCACCGGCCCACCCGCGCCACCGGGCCCGGCAGCGGCACCCGACAGCACTGTCAGTGCCCGTTGGTAGCGTGCGCCGTCCAGCCGTGAAACACACGAAAGGACGGCAACGTGCGAGACGTGGCAGTGCATCAGGTCGGCGAGCAGCGGTTGGCCGAGGCGCTCGACGACATCGACGGGCGGACGTACAAGCGGTGGCACTCGCTGCGGTACGACAGCATCTCGCCGGCGCTGATCCGGGCCATGGCGGACGAACTGCTCGACCACGTCGCGGCACGGACGGTGACGGAGCCGGGGCTCGACGCCGCGGCCCGCACGGTCGCCGTCACCGCCGCGGAGTGCGTGCACGGAGTGCTGAGCATCATGTGCTTCCCGGACGGGGACCAGGAACTCCGGTTCCCCCTCATCGGGGAGCGGATCAGCACCGACCCGTACGACGACGAGTTCGGCGACGGGCCCGTCACCTTCCAGGACGTGGTCAAGGAGGCGCCCACCGCGCGGACATGGCTCGACATGTTCGACGTGTGCGTCGTCAGCGGGCACGTGTGGGACTGGGAGCGCGTCACCGGTCTCCTGCTGCGTGACGACTACGCGCCCGCCATACGCGACGGTGCGCCGTACAACCGGTACGCCTCCGTCTCCGCTCCCGCCGACCTCGCCGCCATGGATGCCCTGTGCCCCTACCTCACCGAGGCGGCCGGGCATCTGCCCCGTGACTGGCCCACGGTTCCGCTGCGCAAGCCGGACGCCGGGGAGCGGGCGGTGGCCGCCCGGCGGCTCGACGAGGCCGGCGACGCGCTGAGCGCGGATCAGCGGCTGCTCCGCGTACTCCTCGACGACGACCAGCAGGCCTTTGAGGACGCCCTCGCCGCCCGGCTGGTCACGTACCGGGAGAGCATCGAGGCCGATGCGGCCGACCCCGCGCCCCGGTCCCTCCTTCCCCTCGGCGTCCTCGCGACGGCCTGCCTCGCGGTCCAGGTGCACGGATGGGAACTCGGTGTCCGCTCCGGCTACCTGCCGTACGGCCTGCTCGCGAAGCCGACGCCGGGCCAGGTGGACTGACCACGAGCGTTGCCGACGTCAGGCGTGCGGGGCCGATGGCAGGCGGCAGGGGGCAACTCCGTCGCCGGCGTGGCGGCGCTGGACCCCTTCACCACGCTCACCGGGCTGTCGGTGTTCTGAACCCGACAGGCTGGAGGCGGGCCCGAGACTCCGAGGCTCTCGTCCTTGCGCGCTACAGCGCTGCCGACTGCCGGACGCGTGTCGTCTGGAGCTCGGCAAGATCGGCGTAGGGCACGGTCTGCGGAAGATCCTCGCTCGTGACACGGACCAGCGTTGCGCCGAGGCGGGTGACGATCATGGTGTCCGGTCCGGTGAACGCATCGGTCTCGTCCGTCTCCAGCCGCACGTCCAACGGGCGCGCCCTGCTGCCGGCCTTGCCGCGCTCCGCGGCGGCCAGCCCGTCCATCGCCGATTCGGCGTCGCCGGGCGTGCCGAAGGCGTAGATACGGAAGACGACCTGACCGCCGGAAGCCGGTTGCCGGATGAAAGACGTGCCCAGAGCGACGAGTCCCTCGCACTGGGTGCCCGAGTCCTCCCGGCAGGTCTTCAGGGACTCCTGCGGCAGGCCGATCTCGGCGCCGAATCCTTCCCACCCGTCCGGAGCGCTGTCCGTGTCGATCAGCGCTTGGCGCACTTGCTCCTGGGTCAGTACGACCGGTGTCTCCGCTCCCCGGGCTCCGCCGGCGGCCCGCTCGTCCACCGGGCCCGCGTCGGCGGACGCCGTGCCGTCGGCAGGGGCCACGGATTGCCCGCCACCACCGCAAGCGGTGAGCCCCGCCAGCATCACCGCACCGACCGCCGACCCCCAAGTCCTCCGGAACACCTGCAACCCCCTTGCCAAGTCCATTCCGCACCCACCGGCCGCCCTGCGCACCGGGAGCGGTTGCGGAAACCCTACTGAAGGGGCGGCTGGGCGGCCGACCGGCCCATCGAGCTTCGTTGCCGCGAAGAGGCAGCCGCTTGGGAACGGGGTGGCTGGGCTCACCGGACCGCTCGCGCAGCTGTCCGGTGAGCCCGACCGGTGGCCCGCCCCACCTCTACTCGGGGACCGGCCGGTCGGTGGTGCCGGGGCTGCGGTGCAGGGGCTGTTTGGGCGTGGGCCGCCGCTTCGGCGGGGAGATCGCGAGGGTGACGGGCCCCTCGCCGTTCACGTGCACCTCCCTACCGTGGTGGTGGATCGTCAGGGATTCGCCGAGCAGCAGCGAGTACGTCGCCTTGTCCGGCTTGATCTCCACCTGGAGGCACCGGCCGCGGAACTGGAGCCGGAAGGCCAGACGGCTGAACTTCTCGGGCAGCCGGGGCGCGAAGCGCAGGCTGTCGCCGTCCCGTCGGGTGCCGCCGAATCCGGCGACCAGTGCCATCCACGTACCGGCCAGGGAGGCGATGTGCAGTCCGTCGCGGGTGTTGTGCTCCAGGTCGGCCAGGTCCATCAGCGCGGCCTCGGCGGTGTAGTCGTAAGCAAGTCGCAGATGCCCGGTCCGGGCGGCGACGACGGCCTGGCAGCACGCCGACAGGGAGGAGTCCCGTACGGTCAGCGGCTCGTAGTAGGCGAAGTTCGCGGCCAGCTGGTCGTCGTCGCAATGGGCTTCGAACCAGCTGCCGCACGTGTACATGGCCAGCACGAGGTCGGACTGCTTGATCACCTGCTTGCGGTAGATGTCGAAGTAGGGGAAATGCAGCATCAGCGGGTACTGGTCGGCGCGTGTGCGCGCGAAATCCCAGCGCTGGTGATGGGTGAAACCGGCGTGCTGCTCGTGCACGCCGATCTCCTCGTTGTACGGGATGTGCACCGCATCGGCGGCGTCTCTCCAGGCGGCGCTCTCCTCCTCGTCCACACCCAGTCGGGCGGCCTCTTCCGGATGGCGTTCGCACACGTCGGCCGCGGCGAGGAGGTTGGAGCGGGCCATGAGGTTGGTGTACGTGTTGTCGTCCACCACGGCGCTGTACTCGTCCGGCCCCGTGACGCCGTCGATGTGGAACACGCCGTGCGGGTCGTGATGGCCCAGGGAGCGCCACAACCGTGCCGTTTCCACCAGGAGTTCCAGGGCGGTCTCGCGTTCGAAGTCGGCGTCGCCGGTCACCGCCGTGTGGCGCACCGCTGCGTGCGCGATGTCGGCGGCCACGTGGAAGGCGGCGGTGCCGGCCGGCCAGTAGGCGGAGCCCTCCGAGCCGTCGATGGTCCGCCACGGGAACGCGGCACCGTCCAGTCCGAGCTGGACGGCCCGGTCCCGGGCGGCGGGCAGGGTGGCCTGCCGCCAGCGCAACGCCTCGGCGACCGCCTTGGGCTCGGTGTAGGAGAGGAGGGGCAGCACGAACATCTCGGTGTCCCAGAAGGCGTGGCCGTCGTACCCGGAACCGGTCAGCCCCTTGGCCGGGATCGCCCGTTGTTCGGCGCGGGCACCGGCCTGGAGCACATGGAAGAGGGCGAAGCGGACGGCCTGCTGGATCTCCCCGTCGCCGTGCACCTCGACATCGGCACGGGCCCAGAAGTCATCGAGGTACGCCCGCTGCTGAGCCACCAGTTCGTCCCAGCCACCATGCGCGGCGGCAGCCAGCGCGGCCTCGACCTGATCGCTCATCGCCGGCCGGGAACGGGCCCCCGACCAGCCGTGGGCGACGGTCTTCTGCACCCGCAGCCGCTGTCCCGGCTCCAGGACGGAGGTGATGGTCAGGCGGGCGACGTCCGTGTTGCTCTCGCTGCTGGTGGTGACGTTCCCGGGGGCGTCCACGACGTGGTCGGCGGCCACCGCGACCCTGAGGCCGCTTCGCCGGGTGCGGTGGACCAGACGCAGCCGCGACCCGACGGCCTGGTCCTCCTCCGGCTCCAGCGGGGACTGCAACGCCTTGGCCGTCCGCGGGTCGCCGTCGGCCGAGGGCAGGCTCTCGTTGGTGACCAGCTCCGACTGGATGACCACCCTCGTCCGGCTGTCGACGGGCTCCACCTCGTACTGCACGGCGGCGATGGCACGCTGGGTGAGGGAGACGAGGCGGGTGGAACGCACCCGGACGGTCCTGCCCGCCGGGGACGTCCACTCACAGCTCCGCTCCAGCACACCGCGCCTGAAGTCCAGGGTGCGCTCGTGCTTGCGGAGCCGCCCGTAGCGCAGGTCGAAGGGCTCGTCGTCCACCAGCAGCCGCAGCAGCTTGCCATTGGTGACGTTGATGACGGTCTGGCCCGACTCGGGGTATCCGTAGCCCGCCTCGGCGTAGGGCAGCGGGTGCAGTTCGTACACCCCGTTGAGATAGCTGCCGGGCAGGCCGTGCGGTTCCCCCTCGTCGAGGTTGCCGCGCCAGCCGACATGTCCGTTGGACAGGGCGAAGACCGACTCGCTCTGGGCCAGGAGATCGAGGTCGAGAGCCGTCTCGCGCACCCGCCAGGGTTCCACCGTGTACGTCCGGTTGGTGATCACGCGCTGCCTCCGAGTTCGGCGAGGTCCTTCACGACGAGGTCGGCGCCGTGGGCGTACAGGGCGTCGGTCTGTCCGACGCGGTCGACGCCGACGACGAAGCCGAAGTGCCCGGACCTGCCCGCGTCCATGCCTGCCAGCGCGTCCTCGAAGACGGCGGCCCGGGACGGCTCCACACCGAGATCCCGGGCGGCGGCCAGGAAGGTGTCGGCGTGAGGTTTGCCCGGCAGATTCCGTTCCCTGGCCACCACGCCGTCGATCCGTACGTCGAACAGCCGCTCGGCGGCGATGGAGTGCAGCACATCGCGGGTGTTGGCGCTGGAGGAGACGATCGCCGTGGCGAGCCCGGCTGCGCGGACCGCGTCGATGTAGCGCAGCGTGCCCTCGTACGGCTCCACACCGTCGGTACGGATCTTCTCCAGGAGGAGCTCGTTCTTACGGTTGCCGACACCGTTGACACTCCGCGTGTCCGGCGGATCGTCCGGGGCGCCCTCGGGCAGTTCGATGCCTCGGGAGGCCAGGAAGGAGCGGACGCCGTCGGCCCGGGGGCGGCCGTCGACGAACTGGTCGTAGTCGGAATCGGAGAAGGGGCGGAAGTCCGCTCCGTCCCGCTCGCGCAGGAAGGCGTCGAAGGTCGCCTTCCAGGCGGCGGCGTGCACCACCGCAGTCCTGGTGACCACCCCGTCGAGATCGAAGAGACAGGCCTGGATGCCTTCGGGAAGTCCGAGCTGTGTCGTCATGAACCCACAGTTCCCCGCCGAGGCGGGTCGGATCGGGTGACACGCTGTGAGGTGCGTCGCCCGCCCGCCGTACACGGAGCCGTCGGCGGACGCGGCGCCTGAAGACGCGGCGGACGCGGCGCCTGAAGACCACCCAGCAGCGGACCACCGCACGCCCTGCCTCCACCCGCATGCCGTCACCCACGGCTACCTGATTCGTTGGCATCTCGGCCGCGCATGGTTAGCATCCCGGGATGACGCGAGCCAGGGATCTCGGGATCGGGGCCCAGTGGGGACCCAGTGGGACGTACAACGCGATCACCGACGTGCCCGGAGTACGTGTGGGCCACAAGACACTCATCCGGGGCGACAGCCTGCGCACCGGCATCACCGTCGTCGTGCCCAGGCCGGGAACGGCGATGTGGCAGGACCCGGCGTTCGCCGCGTCGCACACTCTGAACGGGAACGGCGAGTTCACGGGCCTGGAGTGGATTCGCGAGGGCGGGTTGCTGGAGACGCCGATCGCCATCACCAACACCCACAGCGTCGGTATCGTCCGTGACGCCCTGGTGGCCCATCAGACGGCGCAGCGCGGCCCGGACGAGGAGTACTGGGCGCTCCCCGTGGTCGCGGAGACCTGGGACGGCCGCCTCAACGACGTCAACGGACAGCATGTGACAGCGCAGGACCTCTTCGACGCGATCGACGCGGCTGCGGGCGGGCCCGTCGAGGAGGGGAACGTCGGCGGGGGCACCGGCATGATCGCCCACGGGTTCAAGGCAGGCATCGGCACCGCCTCACGCGTCGTCGACGACGGCGAAGGCGCCTACACGGTCGGCGTACTGGTCCAGGCGAATCACGGCACGCGGGACCGTTTCAGCGTCGACGGGATTCCGATCGGCCCCGAGACCGCGGACATCCCCCTCCCAGGAGTGCCCGGCACGGCCCCCGGCCCCGGGCGGCTCCCCGACGGCTCCGGCAGCATCATAGGCGTGGTCGCCACCGACGCACCGCTGCTCCCCACCCAGTGCCGGCGCCTGGCACAGCGGGCCGGTCTCGGGGTCGGCCGGCTCGGCGGCGCGGGAGAGCACTGGAGCGGGGACATCTTTCTGGCCTTCGCCACCGGCAACTCCGGCCTGGCCGGTGCCTACGGCGCATCCGACGTCGCGGAGATCGCGATCCGGATGCTGCCCAACCGCCGGATCAGCCAGTTGTTCGCCGCGGTCGTGGATGCCACCGAGGAAGCGATACTGAACGCGATCCTGGCCGCACGCACCATGGTCGGACGCGACGGATTCGTCGCGCCCGCGCTGCCCGCCGACAGGCTCCGCTCCATCCTCACGGCCGCCGGTCGGTGACCTCCACAGGCCACAACGCCCGTCCCCGTCGCGGACGCCCGCCGCGGTGGAGACTCCGGATCGATCGGGTAGGGGTTCCTGCTTTTCGCCGTGCAAGGGCGCACCGAGCCACCCATGGGTCCGCTCGGCTGGTAGGAATGGGGCATCTCCGGGCAAGGGTGTCAGCGTGAACGATGAACACGATGGGGTCCCGGACGCCGCGCATCGGCGACCCGAGGGAATGAGCGACAAGACAGTCGAGGCGCTGGGAGCGCTGTCGAAGGCACTGGAAACCACCGAACGGGCCCGGGGCGCACTCTATGAGTTCCACCAGCTGACAGGCACCGCCGACTTCCAGGTCGGCGACGCGGTACGCCTGCTGCGGGAAGCCGGCCACGGCGAGGAAGCCGACCTGATCGAGCAGGAGGTTCTCGGCCGCAACGTCATCCCGGGCCACTGGACCTTCCAGATCATCGAGGCGTACAACCGGACCTACTACCACCACTTCACCGCCCTGGAACAGCGCCTGGTCCACGAGCTCGCCCAGGGACGTTCCCACATCCACGAAGCCGAACTCAAAGGACGCCGCCGCTCTACGCACGCCACCACCGACACCACCTCATAACCGGCGCTGTGCCCGGGCCCGAGGCGCTTGCGACGGCCGGGGAGGAGCAAGCGGCCCGGCGCCGTCATCCCCGACTGAAGATGCAGGAACCCACCGCGGTATCAGACCCGCGGTGGAGGTTCGGAGCGGGGCGCCCCGGTCGTTGCGAGCAGGGTCTCGACAAGGCGTGCACTATCGGGGCACTGTTCGCTGCCGCCCACAGGAGGCCGTACTCGACCAGCGGGGCGTCATGGAAGGGTAGTAGACGACGTCAGGGCGCGAGTAGTAGTGGGCCGCGCGGGCGGAGACGTAGCGGCTGGCGGATGCGTGAACTGTTCGGCCCTCCATTCGGGCTGGGCGGCGCGCGCTTCATCGGAAACACGCTGGTTTCGGACGGATGCAGGAGAGGAAGTCCTGATGTGCCGCGCATCGGGCCGCGTACGCGAGGACGGGGCCCTCGCGCGCATGACCGAGGAGAACAGACCGAGCCGGTGCTCCCCACTCCCTGGACACCGGCAAGCGGCGTACCCGAGGAAACGGCTGGCAGATGGACGACGACACAACCGTGATGCCCCCGCGTGCTCCCTTGCGGCTCGTGCTCGTCTCGGACACACATGTACCCCGGCGCGCCAGGCACCTTCCCGACGCGCTGCTGGACGCGATGGACCGTGCCGATGTCGTGGTCCATGCGGGGGACTGGGTCGACGTCGCCACGCTCGATCTGCTTGAGCGCCGAGCCCGGCGCCTGGTCGGCGTCTACGGAAACAATGACGGCCCGGAACTGCGGGCCAGGCTGCCGGAGATGGCCCGCGTCCGCCTGGGAGGCGTACGTTTCGGCGTCGTCCACGAGACGGGAGCGGCCCCGGGCCGGGAGGCGCGTTGTGCCGCGCTCTACCCGGACCTGGACGTCCTGGTCTTCGGCCACAGTCACATCCCCTGGGACACCGAAGCCCCGGGCGGTTTGCGCCTGCTGAATCCCGGGTCGCCGACGGATCGCAGACGGCAGCCGTACTGCACCTATATGACGTGCACAGTCATGGACGGCGCCCTCACCGACGTCACCCTGCACCGCCTTCCCCGACGCTGAGAGCGACAGGGCAGGCCGGTGCGGGGCCCGGGGAGTCATGCAGTCGGCCTGTTCCTGGCCAACGGCGCCAGGGCGATCCGCAGCGATGCCCCGCCCATGCCTTCGCGGGAAAACTGCGGCCCGCCCCGCCGCCCCCCAGCGGCCAAGGCGGGCCGAGAACCGTAGGCAGCCGGGCGGGGAGGCAGCCGGTGTCCGCCGCGATGGCCGCGACACGGGCCGCCCGCGCGCAGGCCTGGCCGTGGTGGTGTACGCGCTTGGGGGTCAGGGTGAGGGGCAGGGGCCCGGGGTCCGGGTGAGGGAGGCGCGGGCGCCGCCGACGACGATGTCGGTGCCGTTGGACAGCCGGACGTGCAGGGCGTTGACTACGAGACCGCGCCCGTCGCCGTAGACCCGCTGCTCGTTGAGGATGACCGTGCCGAGCTGCGGGAGGGTGATGACGGTGTTCGGTGCCGGGTGGGCCGCGACCGTGGTGTTGCCCACGCGGGTCCCGGTGAGGGTGGTCGTGCCGGTGACGGTGATCGTGTCCAGCGCCGTGGGTGCGGTCGCGGTGGCCGTGGCGGTTGCCGTGCCTATGCTGACCAGACCTCCGAGGAAGTGTGCTCCGTTGACGGTGGCGGTTGAGCTGGCCGTACGGGCGCTGCCGGCGCCTGCGGTGCCCGCCGCATGGGTCGTGGCAGAGGTGAGTGAGCCGGTGGAGGAGCCGATATGGGTGTTGCCGAGCTGGGCGTCATCGGTGGCCGGGTCTTCCGTACAGGTGACGTCCGAAGGGGCCAGCGATGCGGCGGGGGCAGCTGTGACGGCCTGGGCGTGCGCGTCCATGAGCAGCGCGACGAACGTCACCGACGTGCAGCCGGGTGGATCGATGCCGTGCCGGGCGGTCGTCGCCGTGGCGCACAGGGTGTACGTGCCGCTGCGGGCCGAGGACACCCGGACCGTGATGGTGCAGGACTCCTGACCGGCGGCGAGGTCGCCGCCGGAGGTGAGACCGTGTCCGTCAGGGGCGACGGAGACCGTGCCGGAGGGACAGTTGGTGGTGGCGGAGCCGGGGTCGGCGACGAGTCCGGGCGGTAGCTGCTCGGTGAAGGACCAGCCGCGCTTCGCCGCCTTCTCGGTGGTGTTGGTGACGGTGAAGGTCAGCGTCGTCGGGTCGCCGGCGCCTACCGGGTCGGGATCGAAGGCCGTGCTGAGCTGCGGGGTGGCGTCCAGGATCCGGAGGTTGTCGATCGCGCCGTCGTTGCCGGTACCGCTGGCCTGAGCGTTGACCATGCGGACACCGGCCGAGGTCCCCGAGAAGAGCACGGCGTCGTCGCCCGCGTAGGTGCCGACGTGCGTACCGTTTGCGGTGACCGTACCGGCGTCGGCGCACGTGTCGATGGGGTCGGTGAACGCCGGGACGACCCGCTCTCCGTCGAGTAGGGAGAACTCCAGCAGCGGATGCTCGGCGAAGCAGTTGACGGCCGCCGCGTCCACCGAGAAGGTCAGGAAGCGGCCGGTCGACGCCACCGGAATGGGCTGCACCGTCTCCAGTTGCGTCTTCCCGGCTCCCGGATCCCCCGCGGTGTACGCGGTGACGGCGTGGTTGCCGATCGGGTCGCCCCCGGACCACTCGGCCAGCGCCGACGCCATGGCCTGCTGAGAGGGCCAGGACGTCCCGCAGCCGCTGCCGGCCGGAGCGGTGGCGGGGTCGGCCGCCGAGACCAGCCAGCCGTTGCAGGCAGTGAGCCAGGCCGGGTCGGCCGTGTACGTCTCGGCGAGTGGCGCGGCCCCGACGTACGCGGTCAGCGGGCGGGGAGCGCCGGGCGCGTTCTCGAACCCCTCCTCGAAGAGCACGGTCGCCGCTTGGGGCGCCGGCGCGGAGACGGCTGAAGCCTTCGGGGGCGCAGGTACGTCCGTCGCGGCGGCCGCGGGCAGTGCGGTGGCCAATGCCGCCGCGCACGCCAGGCCCGATGCCACGGCGGCACGCAGAAGCGGTACGGCCCGGCGCGGCCGGTCCGGTAAGTGTCTGTGCACGTCTTCCCCTCCTCGACCCGCGGACCGCAACCGCGGTCCGCGGCACGTCCGTTGTCGGGCAGCGCGGACCGCCCGACGGCGCGACCGGCCCCGAAAGACGATGCCCGGCCGCGAAACGGTAGCCAGTCTGGCCGCCGCGCCCGGACCCGGCAGCGGCGCATACAGGAGAGCAGAGCGGCGCACGCCGGGCGCATGCGTCCTCAGCGTTCCGGCAGAAGGAGACTTCGCACGCTGAGGTGGCGGTCCTGCCGGAAGCGGAGCGTGGCGACGAAGAGTATGCCGTGGTGGCCGAGGCTGATCGGCATCCCGATCACGGTGGCCGAGGTACAGGAGCTGGCCCGGAACCTGCGCCGCCCACCCCATTTCGTGTAGCGCCGACTAACTACCGTTGCGGGATGCGACCTTGATGCCCCTCTCCCCGGACGTGAAGCCGGACTCCGTGAGCAGCGGACCTGCGGAAAGGAGCTCAGCCCATGAACGTCATCGGGTCGGCCGTGGCACTGACCGTCGACGACCCGGCTCTGTCGACCCGGTTCTTCGTGAGCCCGGTTCGAGCCGGGCACGGACTGGAGCTATTCCAACTGCGGGCCCGGACGGCGGCAAGGCCATCACCCACAACGGCGGAATGGCAGGCCACGCGGCGTTGATGTACAGCACCCCGGACGGCGCGAAGACCCTGACCGCGGCGCTCAACTATGTGGACGATGCCTCGATGTCCATGGCCCAGGCCTTCCAGCAGGCGACCCAGACACTCGTACAGGAAGTGTTCGGCGACAGCGACAGCGACACCGCCAGGGCCACGACGAGCCCGACCCCGGCCGTCGGGTAACCGCTGCTTCCGGCGTCCGTCTCCGGGGCGTCCTCAAGCAGGTGGTCTGACCCGGCCGTGGCTGCCGCGGCAGCCCACGGGAACGATCCCCTTCCAGAGCTCCCACGTCCTGCGAAAGGCAGACGACCAACCCACGACCCCGCTGCACAGGTCATAGATCAAGCTGGGAGTCTCCGGAGGCGGTGTTGCGTCGGGTCGCCGCGAGGTGGGTGTCGATGTATCGCGTGAGGGTGAGCGCGTCCTGCGGCTCGTCGGCCTGGAAGGTGACGCGGCGCAGCAGGCTGACTCCATCGAGTGTGACGCCTTCGCGGGCGAGGACGAAGACGAGGGTGAGGAAGGCGGATCGGGCATTGCCGTCGTCGAAGGGGTGGAAGAAGCAGACGTCGAGATAGGCACGTGCGGCCCGGGCCGTGAGGGAAAGGGGGCGCCCGACGTCCTGCGCGCTCTGAGCCAGGCAGACGTCGAAGCGGGCCCGGGTGTCCGGACCGATTCCGTAGCGTTCCCTGCCGCCCTTGGCGAAGGCCGGCAAATGGCGGAACGGCGGCGTCGGTGTGCCCATGACGTGCTGCTGCCAGCGCTGGATCAGCTTGAAGTCGAGCACGGCGCCGCGCGCCGCGTCGGCCCGCAGCAGTTTCAGGGCGGCAAGCAGGCCCCGGGCGCGGGCGGGATCCACGGCACCGTCGAAGGCTCGGATGTCCTGCGCCGCGCCATCGTTCGACGGTGCCACCGGCTCGTCCCGCCCGCCTTCCGGAACCTCCTGCCAGGGCACGGACTCGCGCACCGCGAGCCAGCGCTCAAGGTGGTCCGGCGCAGGCCCAGCGGACCGTGCGCCGTCGTCCGGCCACAGCGAGAGCGCGAGGCGCTCCGCGACATCGTCGACGAGCAGGGGGTCGGGGCCGGTCCAACTCTTGAACCGACCGCCGATCGCCTCGTCGACCAGTTCCCTCGCGAGGTCGGGCCGCACGCCCCAACGGCTCAGGAACCAGGTGAGCACTTGATGGCAGTGCCCGTGCCAGCCACTGCCGCACCCGGTACGGTCGGTCACCTGCAGTATCAGGTTTCGGGCGGCGCGCTCCCACAGGATCCGCTGGTCCTCGATCTCGGTCAGGTTCAAGGGGTATGCGTCGAACCACCTGGCGAGACTCTCCAGCCACTCACGCCACTCGCACAGAGCCGCGACGACACGGGCGAGCGTCTCCTGCTCGGTGGTGATCGAGTCCCGTGGGCAGCACCAGTTCCCGACCGGCCCCCCATCGAAGTCCCCTTCATCGTGCGCCCAGCGCCAGCCCAGGGTCCAGCGGCCGTAGTGCTCGACGAGGGCCTGCGACATGGCGTCGGCCCAAAGCGTTCCCTCCTTCCGGCTCCAGGCACTCATCACCGGGTCACCGAAGGGGGCGGCGGGGCGGCTGGGGACCCTCTGGGCGGGGCCGAGCGAACGCACCACCTTCCGAGCCGACGCGCTGTCGAAGTGATGACGGGCGGGATCCACCTCGTCCCAGGTCAGAACAGAAGGGGCCAGCTGCACAATCACCGCGCAAGCCTGTCACGCCGCCCCGGCTGTCGTGCAAACGGATTACCGCAGGGCCCGGAAGAATGCGAGCAAGGGGCCCCGCAGGACAACTGCGGCGCTGAAAGCGCCAAGTGACGTGCTCGGGTGCCGGCAGGTCCCGCACGGACGGGAGGGGCCGGGCGGGTTCGGCGCGGCCGGTTCAGAGGTGCTCGGGGAGCCGGGCCGCGGTGACGGCCACCCGGCGGTGGCCGAGGACGGCAGGTGGGCCGTGACGTCGGTGAAGCCGTGGCCGACGGCCCGGTCGACGGCGCGGTGGGTCCCAGAGTCGTGGTCAGCACGACCCAGCCGAGCGGCCATCCGATCGCACCGACGTCCGCCGGCAGTAAGGCCGACAGGGGGAACAGCCGCACTCCGGAGGCGAGACGAGCGCGCACGGTCACGGCCGTCCCCCGGCCGCCTCGCACACTCACCGAAAGAATGCGGAAGCGTTTCCTTTCTTGATGTAAAAAGGTCGGGCTTCAATTATTGAACGGGATTGTAATTTTTTAGCAGCGTTCGCGAAAGCCCCATTCAAGCCAAGGCCAAAAAAATGCCTTGCGGGCAAATGGGAGGCAAAGCTAAGGTTTTCGCGAAGGCGCAGATGTCCTTGATGTGCCTTTCCCGGTCGTGCGGAAAAGTCATCACAACCTTGACTTCTCATCCGACTATCCACCCTCCTTGCGCCACGAAGGACGCCTTCGTGGCGCATGCGCAAAGCCCCAGGCGTGAAGCCGGGGCCATCACCCCCCCCACGGAGAACTGTCATGACGTACGGCAATGTCCTGCGGCAGGAGATCAGCGCGTCCGGAACGACGCCACTCATCGGCATCTACGACATGTATTCCGCATCCATCGCAGCACAGCACTACAACGGCTTTTTCGTCTCCGGGTTCGGATTCGCGGCGTCGTACTACGGCCTGCCGGACATCGGCTTCATCGCGTGGCCCGACATGGTCGCATTCGCCGAGCGGCTGCGCGGGGCATTTCCGCGCCAGCACCTCCTCGTGGACATCGACGACGGCTACGTCGACCCCGAGGTGGCCTGCCACGTGGTGCAGCGCCTGGAAAGGATCGGGGCCTCCGGGGTGATCCTGGAGGACCAGAAGCGGCCCCGCCGGTGCGGTCACGCGGACGGCAAGCAAGTACTGCCCCTCGAGGAGTACCTGGAGAAGCTGGAGCTCGTCCTCGCCTCCCGCACCGACATGGTCGTGGTCGCGCGTACCGATGCCACGGAAGAGGCCGACATCCTGCGCCGGGCGCAGGCCCTCGCCGAGACCGACGCGGACGTGGTCCTGGTGGACGGAGTCCGCAGCGTCGACTGGATCAAGCGCATCCGCCGGGTGATCGGCGACAAGCCGCTCCTGTTCAACCAGATCGCCGGCGGGAAGTCCCCCCGCCTGTCCCTCTCGGAACTCACGGAACTCGGGGTGGACGTGGCGATCTACAGCACCCCCTGCCTCTTCGCCGCGCACCGTGCGGTGGACACGGCGCTGGCGGAGCTGCAATTCGCGGACGGACGGCTGCCCGCCGCCGACGACACCGGCGAGATCGGGGTACGCGAGTCGACAAAGCTGCTGGAGAAGAACATCAGCCGGCACCACGACACGCGAGAGGCTCTCTCCGCATGACCGGTCCGGTCGGCACCACGCCTTCACGTCCCGTCCGGGAGCCGCGCCACCGTTCGGCTCCCGGCCCGGGCGCCGCCGCCGCGGTGGCCCTCGCCGCGGCGTTCCTGGTCACCGCGAGTCCCCCGGCCGCGGCCGGAGACCTCAACCTGTCGGTCATCGACAACTCCGAGGCCGACTCCTGGCTGGAGATCGACCGCACAGCCAACACCAACCACGGCAGCGGCACCTCCGGCAGCGACCACGACGGCAGTGCGGTGGACCTCATGGACACCCTGATCAACCCCGACAACACCGACGACGACTCAAAGGACTGAGGGTGACCGACAACCGGAGGCAGGGCATCCCCGACAGCCCTGCCCCGCCCGACCCGCCCCACGCGCCGCCACAGAACTCGGGGCCGCCACCGCGCTCGCGATGGCCCCGATTCGTCGACCCCTACGTGGCGGCACTCGCCGCCACCGTCACGCTGGCCGCGCTGCTTCCGGCCTCCGGATCGGCCGAGAGGGTCGCCCGCACCGCGTCACAGGCGGCGATCATCCTCCTCTTCTTCCTCTACGGCCTACGGCTCTCCACGAAGGAGACCTTGGCGGGCATGCGCCGCGTCCGCCTCCACACACTGATCCTCCTCTCGACCTTCGTCCTTTTCCCCGCCCTGGGGCTGGCCGTTCTGTGGCTCGCCCCCGACACACTGACCGCCCAGCTCGGCGCGGGGATTCTCTTCCTGTGCGTCGTCCCCTCCACGGTCCAGTCGTCGGTGGCGCTGACCTCCACCGCCCGAGGCGACATCGCCGCCGCCATCTGCGCCGGCACCTATTCCAGTGTGATCGGGCTCGCGGTCACCCCGCTGCTCGCCGCCTGGCTGATCGGGTCGCAGACCAGTATCTCGGCGGACGGAGCGCTTCGCATCGGTGCGCAGCTGCTCGCCCCATTCCTCGCCGGGCAGCTACTGCGCCCCAGGCTGCAGGCCTTTGTGAGCCGGAACAAGCGGCTTCTCGGCCCGGTGGACCGCGGTTCCATTCTCCTGGTCGTCTACGTGGCGTTCAGCGAGGGGATGAACCAGGGTGTCTGGAGCAGCGTCACTCCGGGCACGCTGCTGGGTCTGCTTGCCGTCCTTGCGCTGCTGCTGGTGGTGGCACTGACCTGCACCCACGCGGCTGCCCGCTTCGCGGGTTTGGACCGTCCCTCGCGCATCGCCGTCGTATTCTGCGGATCCCAGAAGAGCCTGGCCAACGGGTTGCCCATGGCCTCCGTGCTCTTCGCGGGGCAGGCCGCGGTGGCTGTCTTGCCCCTGATGCTCTACCACCAGATGCAACTCACGGTCTGTGCGGTCCTCGCAGCCCGATGGTCGGGATCGGCGGCGCCGGCCGAACAACAATGCGCGCAGGCATCCGGATCTACGTCCTCCGTGACCGCCGGCGGCTAGGGACTGTCTGCTGGAAAGGCCATGGGCGCCATCGGAAATGGCTATGGGCGCCATTCCTGCTGGTAGGCGGGATGCTCGGGGTATGACTGGCCAAGGACTCGCAGCGCGCATGCCAGGCCGGCCGAGCGGGAGTCCGAGGCGCCCATCGCTCTGTAGTCCTTGGCCAGTTGCTCGACCAGATCGAGCATAGGGAGGTGGATGTCACTCGCAAATGACCAGTAGCTCATCGCGGTTCAAAGTCCCAGAGGATCCCCCCAGATGCCACCGCTGCCTTGCCGACCTGCATGAGCGCAGGTCGGCAAGGCAGCGGTGGCGTGGATTCCAGGACCGCTCAGATGTCCCGGAAGATCTCGATCTGCGCTCCCACCGAGTTCAGCCGCTCCGCGAGCTCCTCGTAGCCGCGGTTGATCACGTACACGTTGCGCAGCACCGACGTGCCCTCGGCCGCCATCATCGCGAGGAGGACGACCACCGCCGGGCGGAGGGCCGGGGGGCACATCATTTCGGCGGCGCGCCAGCGGGTGGGGCCCTCGACCAGGACGCGGTGGGGGTCCAGGAGCTGGAGGCGGCCGCCGAGGCGGTTGAGGTCGGTGAGGTAGATCGCGCGGTTGTCGTAGACCCAGTCGTGGATCAGGGTCTGGCCGTGGGCCGAGGCCGCGATGGCCGCGAAGAAGGGGACGTTGTCGATGTTGAGGCCGGGGAAGGGCATCGGGTGGATCTTGTCGATCGGCGCCTCCAGTTTGGAGGGGCGGACCGTCAGGTCGACCAGGCGGGTGCGGCCGTTGTCGGCGGCGTACTCCGCGGTGCGGTCGCAGTCGACGCCCATCTCCTCCAGGACCGCGAGCTCGATCTCCAGGAACTCGATGGGCACCCGGCGGATCGTCAGCTCGGACTCCGTGACGACGGCGGCGGCCAGCAGGCTCATCGCCTCGACCGGGTCCTCGGAGGGCGAGTAGTCCACGTCCACGTCGATCTCGGGCACACCGTGCACCGTGAGGGTCGTCGTGCCGATGCCGTCCACGCGTACGCCCAGTGCCTCCAGGAAGAAGCAGAGGTCCTGGACCATGTAGTTGGAGGAGGCGTTCCGGATGACCGTGGTGCCGTCGTGGCGGGCGGCGGCCAGCAGGGCGTTCTCGGTCACCGTGTCGCCGCGCTCGGTCAGCACGATGGGGCGGCCGGGGGTGACGGAGTGGTCCACCCGGGCGTGGTAGATGCCCTCGGTGGCGGCGATGTCCAGGCCGAACCGGCGCAGCGCGATCATGTGCGGCTCGATCGTCCGCGTACCGAGGTCGCAGCCGCCCGCGTACGGCAGCTTGAACGCGTCCATGCGGTGCAGCAGCGGGCCGAGGAACATGATGATGGAGCGCGTGCGGCGGGCGGCGTCCGCGTCGATCGCGTCCATGTCGAGCCGGGCCGGCGGCACGATCTCCAGGTCGGTGCCGTCGTTGATCCAGCGGGCGCGCACGCCGATGGAGTTGAGGACTTCGAGGAGGCGGTAGACCTCCTCGATGCGGGCCACGCGGCGCAGCACCGTACGGCCCTTGTTGAGCAGCGACGCGCACAGCAGGGCCACGCACGCGTTCTTGCTGGTCTTGACGTCGATGGCGCCGGAGAGCCGGCGCCCGCCGACCACGCGCAGATGCATGGGGCCGGCGTAGCCGAGTGAGACGATTTCGCTGTCGAGCGCTTCACCGATGCGGGCGATCATCTCAAGGCTGATGTTTTGATTGCCGCGCTCGATGCGGTTCACCGCGCTCTGGCTGGTGCCGAGCGCCTCGGCGAGCTGGCTCTGCGTCCAGCCCCGGTGCTGACGGGCGTCACGGATGAGCTTGCCGATACGTACGAGGTAGTCATCTGACATGCCGAAAGGCTATCTCAGATATGAGATTGCACTCGCCTGGGGGTGTGCCGTTCGGGTGAGAGTGGTGTGGCGGGTGGGGCGAAGGAGTGGAGGCCGAGGCCCGAAACTCCCTCGCGTCCGCGACCCGCCGCTCCTAGGGTCCCGCCTCATGTACGCACTTTCCGTCAACATCGGCCGTCCTCGCCCCAACCCCTGGAAGGGGATCAGTGCGACGGGCATCGACAAGCGGCCCGTCGACGGGCCCGTCGCGGTGACCGCCCCGGGGCCCAAGGGCACCGGCGCCGTCGGCCTGGCCGGCGACCGCGCCTACGACGTGCGGCACCACGGCGGCGCCGACCAGGCCGTCTACGCCTACGCGCGCGAGGACCTGGACGGCTGGGAGGCCGAGTTCGGCCGGCCGCTCGCCAACGGGGTGTTCGGCGAGAACCTGACCACCCTCGGCGTGGACGTCAACGGTGCCCTGATCGGGGAGCGGTGGCGGATCGGGTCCGACGTCGTCCTGGAGGTGTCGTGTGCGCGTATCCCGTGCGCGACGTTCCAGGGCTGGCTGGAGCGGGACGGCTGGATCAAGCGGTTCACCCGGGCGGCCCTGCCCGGCGCGTACCTCCGGGTGATCGAGCCCGGCGAGATCCGCTCCGGCGACCGGGTGGAGATCGTGCACCGGCCCGCCCACGAGGTGACCGTCGCGCTGGAGTTCCGGGCCATGACCCTGGAGCCGGAGCTGCTGCCGCTCCTCGCGGTGGCGGACGCGCTGCCCGAGGAGGGCAAGGAGCTGATCCGCCGCCGCACGGGCGCCACGCCGCCCGCGGGGGGCGCCCGGACATGACCCGTCCGCGGTCATGTACTAGAGTTATCTCGACATCGAGATATATGCCGAAGGCGCACAGCGGGCCGCCCCGGTAAGGGTTACCTAACTAAGCCTTACCTTAGCGGATGGTCCGGTGGTCCGAGGCGGCACCACGCGGCGCCCGCCGTGGTGAGGCGCGGCGCGGAGTTACGCGCACATTGATGAAGGAGACTGTCGTGTCGGCGAACAGCTTCGACGCCCGCAGCACGCTGCGCGTGGGCGACGAGTCGTACGAGATCTTCAGGCTGGACAAGGTCGAGGGCTCCGCGCGCCTCCCTTACAGCCTGAAGGTCCTGCTGGAGAACCTGCTCCGCACGGAGGACGGCGCGAACATCACCGCCGACCACATCCGCGCGCTCGGCGGCTGGGACTCCCAGGCGCAGCCCAGCCAGGAGATCCAGTTCACGCCGGCCCGCGTGATCATGCAGGACTTCACCGGTGTGCCCTGCGTCGTGGACCTCGCCACCATGCGTGAGGCCGTCAAGGAGCTCGGCGGCGACCCGGAGCGGATCAACCCGCTCGCCCCGGCCGAGCTGGTCATCGACCACTCCGTCATCGCCGACAAGTTCGGCACGAAGGACGCCTTCGGCCAGAACGTCGAGCTGGAGTACGGCCGCAACAAGGAGCGCTACCAGTTCCTGCGCTGGGGCCAGACCGCGTTCAGCGAGTTCAAGGTCGTCCCGCCGGGCACCGGCATCGTCCACCAGGTCAACATCGAGCACCTGGCCCGTACGGTCATGGTCCGGGGCGGCCAGGCGTACCCCGACACCCTCGTCGGCACCGACTCGCACACCACCATGGTCAACGGCCTCGGCGTGCTGGGCTGGGGCGTCGGCGGCATCGAGGCCGAGGCCGCGATGCTCGGCCAGCCGGTCTCCATGCTCATCCCGCGCGTCGTCGGCTTCAAGCTGACCGGCGAGCTCCCGGCCGGCACCACCGCCACCGACCTCGTGCTGACCATCACCGAGATGCTCCGCAAGCACGGCGTCGTCGGCAAGTTCGTGGAGTTCTACGGTGAGGGCGTCGCCGCCACCTCGCTCGCCAACCGCGCCACCATCGGCAACATGTCGCCGGAGTTCGGCTCCACCGCCGCGATCTTCCCGATCGACGAGGAGACCCTCAACTACCTGCGCCTGACCGGCCGCGACGCCCAGCAGGTCGCCCTGGTCGAGGCGTACGCCAAGGAGCAGGGCCTCTGGCTGGACCCGGCCGCCGAGCCGGACTTCTCCGAGAAGCTGGAGCTCGACCTCTCCACGGTCGTCCCGTCCATCGCCGGCCCGAAGCGCCCGCAGGACCGCATCGTCCTCGCCGAGGCCAAGGCGCAGTTCGCCCAGGACGTCCGCAACTACGTGGACTGCGTGGACGAGGCGGGCAAGGAGTCCTTCCCGGCCTCCGACTCCCCGGCCATCGCCGCCTCCGGCCCGACGAACCCGGTCACCGTCACCGCCCCCGACGGCTCCACGTACGAGCTGGACCACGGCGCCGTCACCGTCGCCGCGATCACCTCCTGCACCAACACCTCGAACCCGTACGTCATGGTCGCCGCGGCGCTCGTGGCGAAGAAGGCGGTCGAGAAGGGCCTGACCCGCAAGCCGTGGGTCAAGACCACCCTCGCCCCGGGCTCGAAGGTCGTCACCGACTACTTCGACAAGGCGGGCCTGACCCCGTACCTCGACAAGGTCGGCTTCAACCTCGTCGGCTACGGCTGCACCACCTGCATCGGCAACTCCGGCCCGCTGCCGGAGGAGGTCTCCAAGGCGGTCAACGAGCACGACCTGGCCGTGACCTCGGTGCTCTCCGGCAACCGCAACTTCGAGGGCCGGATCAACCCCGACGTCAAGATGAACTACCTGGCGTCCCCGCCGCTGGTCGTCGCGTACGCCATCGCCGGCTCGATGAAGGTGGACATCACCAAGGACGCGCTCGGCGTCGACCAGGACGGCAACCCCGTCCACCTGGCCGACATCTGGCCCTCCGAGGCCGAGGTCAACGACGTCGTGGCGAACGCCATCGGCGAGGACATGTTCAACAAGTCCTACCAGGACGTCTTCGCGGGCGACGCCCAGTGGCAGGCGCTGTCCATCCCGACCGGCAACACCTTCGAGTGGGACGCCGAGTCCACCTACGTGCGCAAGCCCCCGTACTTCGAGGGCATGACCATGGAGACCTCGCCGGTCGAGGACATCACCGGCGCCCGGGTCCTGGCCAAGCTGGGCGACTCGGTCACCACCGACCACATCTCCCCGGCCGGTGCGATCAAGGCCGACACCCCGGCCGGCCAGTACCTCACGGAGCACGGCATCGAGCGCCGTGACTTCAACTCCTACGGCTCGCGCCGTGGCAACCACGAGGTCATGATCCGCGGCACGTTCGCCAACATCCGCCTGCGCAACCAGATCGCGCCGGGCACCGAGGGCGGCTTCACCCGCGACTTCACGCAGGACGGCGGGCCGGTCTCGTACATCTACGACGCCTCCCAGAACTACCAGGCCGCCGGCACCCCGCTGGTCATCCTGGCCGGCAAGGAGTACGGCTCCGGCTCGTCCCGCGACTGGGCGGCCAAGGGCACCGCGCTCCTCGGCGTCAAGGCCGTCATCGCCGAGTCCTACGAGCGCATCCACCGCTCGAACCTCATCGGCATGGGCGTCCTGCCGCTCCAGTTCCCGGAGGGCCAGACCGCCGAGACCCTGGGCCTGACCGGCGAGGAGACCTTCTCCATCACCGGCGTCACCGAACTGAACGACGGCACGACCCCGCGTACGGTCAAGGTCACCACCGACACCGGCGTCGAGTTCGACGGCGTCGTCCGCATCGACACCCCCGGTGAGGCGGACTACTACCGCAACGGCGGCATCCTGCAGTACGTGCTCCGCAGCCTGATCCGCAAGTAGGGCCTGCGCCAGTACGGCGAGAGGGCCGCGTCCCCGGTGACGGGGAACGCTGTCGGCCATGTGGGCCCTGCCTCTGTGCCCCGTCGAGTACCGGCTCGGCGGGGCACAGTGCTGACCTTTCTCCACGGCCCGGAAACCAGGCGACGCCCGGGCCCGCCGGGGCCCGGGCGCCGCGTCCTGTCAGGAGCGGAGTGCCTCGCTCAGGGGCGGTCGATGTTCACCTTCTGGCCGTTGTCGCCGTAGAAGGTCACGTGATCCCAGTCGAGATTGCCCCGCTTGTTGTGCTTCACGAGCGTGGCCATCTCCCACTCGGTCGACCTCCAGTTGCTCCCCTGGCCGTTCTTCACGGCCAGATCGAACTTCTCCTGGTACGTGCCGCCGGGCGGATCGAAGCCCTTGAGACTCACCGCGATCTTTCCGTTGTTCCGCATCACGCTCTCCACCTCACTCATCCAGACGGTGTAGGGCGTGCCGTCGGGCATGGTCGCCTCGACTCGCCGAAGATCGGGATCCATGAAGTTGTAGCCGTCCAGACGGGCCGTTTCGTCGCCGATGTACTGGGTCACCCCGAGGACCAGGACCTTGCACTCGGAGTTGTGGACCAGAACGGGAGTACGTCCGGCGAGGACGTAGAAGGAATGCAGCCCCTGGACGGTGAGGCTGTAGGTGACGGTCTGCTGCACATACGGGCGGTTGGCCAGCACGGTGGCGGTGGCGCCGGTGTCCGTGCGGAGGGTGTCACCGGCCCGCAGATCACCCGCGGGGACCCAGGTCCCCAGGCTGGGGCTCCAGAAGGGGTGCTCGTGGGTGGCCGAGAGATCGGAAACTCCTCCGGTGGGCCCTCGGACGGAGAGCGCGGCCAGGTACTTGTCGTCGTCCGGCGTGACGATCCGCTGGGTGACCGGACGAGCCTCGGTCGCACCGGTGGCTGGGTCGGTGGCCCGGACCAGGTCACCGGCCCGGACCTTCTCGATCGGACGGCTGTGTCCGTCGGCCATGAGCACCCGGGTGCCGGGAAGGAAGCACATGGTGCAGCCACGTTCCAGCGCCTTCAGTGCCTGATACGCGAGGCCCAAGGAGCGGAACTTGGAGTTCATCGTCGTGTCGCGGGCGAGTTCCCAGCACGCTTCGAGGTCACCCTTGCGGGCGCAGTTCTCCAGTTGAGTGAGGCCGGTGATGGCGAGCGCGGTCTCGGTGAGCTGCTTCATGCTGGCTTCGAACGCCGGAGCCATGGAGAGCAATTTGCAGTAGATCTCGTGGTGCACGCACCACCGCACGGGGTTCTCGCGGGCCTCGCAGCCCAGGATTCCGCACCGGTAGAGCTCGGAGGGCGTCAGCCCGCCGTTCTCCGCCCTCTCCTTCGCCAGGACGGCCGCGCGGCGTCGTGCTTCCTCCTCCTCGCGGTGCTTTTCGATGCTGACCACGAAGGCTTCGCTCGCCAGGGCGAGGGCCTCGTCGGCGCTCTTTCCGGCGCGGGTGGCCGCGGCCTCAGCCTGGGCGCGGGCGGCCCATGCCTCTCCGGCGGAGGTCTGGGCGAGTTCGGCGGACACGGACGCGTCGCTGGCCGACACGGCGGCGTTGTGTGCGGCGGTGTCGGCCCGGTCGGCCGCGGCGCGGGCGGACTTCGCAGACGCGGCGGCCTGCGCGGCGGAGGCTTCGGCGTCGTCGGCGTACCCGTCGGCCTCCTTCGCGTAGTCGGAGGCCAGGTCGGCGGAGTCCTGGGCTTTGTCCGCCCAGTCCTGCGCCTGCTCCGACGCCTTGCGCGCGAGGGCGGCGGTGGCCTGAGCCGTCGCGGCGTCGCGCTGTGCGATCGCCGCCACCTGTGATGCTTCGGCCACCAACTGCTGGACCTGCAGCTGGTGGGTCAGCGACAGCATGTCCTTGCGCTCGGCCGTGAACCGACCGGACTTCACGAACCGGTGCAGCAGGTCGGCGGGCCCTTCCAGCGCGACGCGCGCGGCGGAGCTCACCTCCGGGTCGCCGCTCCCGGCCAGCTGAGCGGCGGTCACCCGGTCGTCCTGCTCCTGGGCCTCGGCGAGGGTCGTGGTCAGGAAGGTGCGGAAGCCGTCGGTCGTACCGGCGTTCAGTGCCTGGCGCGCCTTGTCCTGCACGTTGGGGCCACCCGAGTCGGCCGCCTGCGCGACCGCCACCCGGAAGGCCTCTCGGCCGGCTTCGTACTGGCCCTGCCGCAGGAACGCGCTGACTGCGGCCGCGTCACCGTCGAGCGCCGTCTCGGCCGCGTCCCGCACTTCCTTGACGGAGCTCTCCTCGGCGAGGCGTTCCACGTCCGATCGGTCGTCCTGCGCCTGGGCCTCGGCCCGGCCGGTGCGCACGTACGCGACGACTCCGAGCGTGTCGCTGCCCAGTGCCTGCTGCGCGGCCTCGCGCAGCCAGGGCTTGCCGATCTTCATGTCGAGCAGCGCGAGCTCGCGGCCCCGCTGCGCGATCTCCTCGTCGGAGGTACCGCTCTGGGCCTGCCGCGCCAAGTCCTCGGCCGTGCCCCGGGCCTCGTCCGCTTCTTCGGCGGCCTTGGCGCGCTGTTTCCGGTCCGCCTCGTCCCGGGCCTTGAGGTCGCGGGCGTTCTCGATACCGGCGTTGGTACGGCCGAGGAGATCCTCTTTCTCGATCTCGCGGGCCAGCGTGTAGACGGTCTGAGCCTGCTTGGACGCCTGCGTGGCGGCGTCCGCCGCCGCAGTGGCGGCGTCCGCGTGGGCCGTGGACTTCGCAGCCGCGGTGGCCGCGTCGACGGCGCTGTCCGCCGCTTCCAGCGCGGCCTTGGCCGCGTTCCGGGCGTGCTCGGCCGCGGAGCGCGCCGCGTCACGTGCCTGGCCGGCCGCCGTGGCGGCCTTCTGGGCGAGGGACTCGGCCTGGCCGGCGGCCCGTGAGGCCTCAGCGGCCTGGCGGTGCGCCGAGGCGGCGGCGGCGCGGGCCGTGGCCGCAGCGGCGCTGCTGGACCCGGCATAACCGCTCGCCAGAATCGCCGCGTCGGCGGCTGCGGCGGCGTTGGCCCCCGCCCCCGCGGCGGACCTAGCGGCCTGGCCCGCGGCGGTGGCGGCCTTCACGGCCTGGTCCGAGGCGTCCGCGGCCCGGTCGGCGTCCTTGGCCGCCTTGTTGGCCGTGGCGGCCGCCTTTCTGGCCGCGTCAGCCTTGGTCGCGTCGGTCGCGGCGGCGGCAGCCGCGTTGCGTGCCGCGGAGGCCGCGTTGGCGGCGTTGACCGCCGCAGCCGCTGCCTTGGTGGAGGCCGTGGCCGCCGTCCGCGCGGACTGCTCGGCCGAATTGGCAGCCGAGATGGCCCGCTGTGCGGCCTTCGCCGCGCCGGACGCGGCGCTCGCCGCACGGTTGGCGGCGCTTGCCGCGTCAGCTGAGTCCTGCCCCGTTGCCGCAGCCTCCGCGGCCGCCTCCTGAGCGGCCTTCTTGGCCTGTGCCGCGGCTTCGACGGCTTCCGCCGAGGCGTCCTTGGCCTTTGCGGTTTCCGAAGCGGAGAGCTTGCCGGCCTTCTCCGCCTGGTCGGCGAGTTCCGCGACGCTCGCGTACTCCTCGTCCCGGTTGCGGGCGACGAACTGCCCGACGTCCAGGAACTCAGAGACGTCGTCGGCCGTGCCGTTCATCGCGAGACGTCCGGCAGCCCGTACGTTGGTACCACCGGTGGAGATGATCTGAGCCAACTCGACCCGTCGATCCTGCTCCTGAGCCTCGGCCAGGCCGGTCTGGAGAAACGCCTGAAGATCGTCCTCCGTCCCGGCGAGGGCGGCACGGCCGCGCTCCGCCACCTCCGGGCCGCCGGCGTCGATCGCCCGGGCGACCATGACGCGCTGGTCCTGCTGGAGGGGTTCCCGCCAGCCCGACTCCAGGAAGTGGATGAGGTCCCGCTCGTCTCCGGAGAGCGCGGTGCGGACGGCGGCGAGAAGGTTCTCCCCGCCCATGCCCGCCAGTTGGGCGGCCTCGACGCGGTAGTCCTGAAGCTGCCGGTCTTCGTAGGTCTGCAGGAACGCCAGGACGTCCTGGGTACTGCCCACCAGAGCCGGCTCGGCGGCCGACCGCACCTCGGGGCCGCCGGCCGCCCAGACGTCCACCGCTTGCTGACGGAGGGAACGGGAGATCGGGACGACCGTGTCCTCAACCGTGTCCTCCGCCGCTGCCGGGTGGACGGAAAGCACTCCGGCCAGGACCGCGAGTGCCAGGGAGCCCGCGATGCGTCTGCGTAGCCCGGAAATTCCGGGCCGCATTCTCTTCACTATTCTCTTCCACCTTCAGGAAATTGGCCCGTTCGGGTCTTTTTCCGCTCATGAACTCCTGATATGTACGCCGGAGATCATAGGCCGAATGGGTGGCAAAGAAAACAGGGAAAGATTCGCGCGCAATAGCCGGGCCGGTTCTTTTCTCAGGGTTTCGTCATTCGCGGTCGTGTGGGAAATCGAACCCTGCGGTGGCCGGACCCACGGAGTCCGGAAGGTGCGCCAGGGCGAGCGCCACCGCCTGCGCCGCGGTGGCGGTCTGTCCGTGCACGCCGGTGTTCGGGTACCGCAGCACCAGGTAGGGTCCACCGCCGTAGTGCGGAGCGATCGCCACCTCGCACCGGTAGGGGCTCCCGGTGCGGGAACTGAAGGCGACCGTCCAGTGGCTGGTGAAGGGGAAGAGCGACCGCAGCCGGGGCTCCGCGTGCGCAGCCTCCAGCACAGCGGCGAACTCGGGGAATTCGGGCGTGGCCGCCGCCTTGTCGCGCAGCATCTCCCACTGGGCGGCCACCGCTGCGGCGGGGCCTCGCTCGTGTGCCTCGGCGACGGGGTCGAACTGCAGGAAGGGGAATGCCTCCCGCATCCGCGGCACGGCCGTGCCAGCCCCCCAGGCGGCGCAGACCGCCACGACCTCCCCGAGGTCCTCAGTCACCCCGGTGACGATGTTGACGCCGCCGGACCGTCCGACGACCTGGAACGCACGTCCTTCGATCCGAGTGAAGACCTCCAGTGGAGACCGTCCGGGTGTATCGGAGGCGACGGTGACCGATTCGGAATTCTGCTCCGGATTCTGAATGACGGTGATGGGGGTGTGTGATGTCGCTGCGCTTTCCTGAAGGGCGGCCGCGAGTCCGCCCGCCCTGATCACATCTGGATAAAAATCGGAGTTCATTCGGACAGTGTCGCATCAACCGTATGCGCCGACGCACCGACTTTCCCCGCGGATCTGGTAGCAACGTACCAAGGGTCCGGTCGTACCGCCCCGGAGAGAACGGTACGACCGGAAACCGGCGGCCGGGAGACCGCCGAGCCCAGTTGACAGGAGGTCAGGAACCAGCTGGCCACAGGGTGCTGCCGCTGGATAGAGCCCCCTTGCCGTCCCCCAGGTAGAGCTGGAAATCACGCAGAGCCCATACCTCCGGTGACGTGGTTATGTGCCAGTTTCCGGTGAGATCGCCCTTGCCGTCGCCGTTGAATTCGCCGCCGGCGATCGTGTCCATGGCGGTCCAGTCGGCGTTCGTCGACATCGAGCGGGCCTTGTCGAAGGACGAACTGGCATTGCCGGTGTAGAGGTCGAGGCCACGGGTGGTGCTTACCGCGGCGATGTCGTCACGGCCGTCCCCGTTGTAGTCCGCCGTGGTGAAATGCGTCTTGCCGCCCCAGGTGCTGTCGGGCCACATGGACTGCTTGGCGCCGGTCAGGACGCCGTCGGGGCCCGAAGCGTAGGCGTACAGGGAGCCACCGCCGGAGACCCCTATCAGACCATCGCGCCCTGAATCGTCCACCTTGTAGCGAGCGATGTGCTTGAAGGTCTTCCACGAGGTGTCGTGCCACATCGGCACCCGGGCACGCAGGGTGCCGTCAGCGGTGCCGGCATAGAAGTAGAGCTGTCCGTCGCTCCACATCGCCGCGATGTCACCGTTGCCGTCGCCGTTGAAATCACCGCCGACGATCTTGGTGGCGTTCGCCCACGACTCGTCCTTCCAGAGGGGGCGGCCGTACTCAAGTGTGCCGTCGGCTCCGGTGTACAGAGCGTGCAGGCGACCATCGAGCAACACGGCGGCGACATCCGTCCGTCCGTCCCCGTTGAAGTCGGCGGTGGTATACGTCTGGGAAGTCAGTCGCGCGACGTTGGTCATGCGGATGGACCGTATCCAGGCGCTGACGTTGTCCACCCGAGTGTCAACCGCGCCATCTCGAGTCTCGTCGGAGTTGAAACAGCCCGCGCCCCAGGAGCGAGAGTGAATTCCCACCAATTCAGGTTGTCCATCGTTCCTCAGACGGAACGTCGGCCCCCCTGTGTCCCCCTTGCAGATGCCGACGGACTCAGGGGCCGTGCCGACGAGGGAAAGCGAGGTGGTATCGACAGCGGAAAGCACGGGCGTGGCGGTATGGGCTGCATCCGTCACCCACTCTGTCTTCGTGCGCCCGTAGCCCGTTACCCGGACCTTTTCACCCGCTGAGACCGGCGTGGAAGCGACTGCGATAGGTTCAGCTTCAAAGACGGGTCGTATTTGGTGCGGCAATGGCGTGAGGAGACGGACCATCGCCAGGTCGCGGCTCGGATGGGGAACGAGCGATTTGGCATACACTGCATAGGGCGATACGGGGGGTCCTCCCGCCATGACTACAGTGCTGAATGTATCTAGCTCCCCTGCCGGAACCGTTCCGTCCGCACCGGCGAAGCAACTGGCGGCCGTCAGGACCCATACAGGGTCGACCAGGGCGCCGGAACAGCTCCGCTTCCCGTTGTCGATGTCGATGTCGAGTTTGACGGTGAAGGCGTACTGGCCCGTTTCGACTGCGTCGCCAGCAACCGCACCGGCGGGATCGGCAGAGAGGAAGCTCGCCGTGGCTGCGATGGCGACGAGGCAGACCGTCCAAGAGCTTCGCAGACTTTTTTTGCGCATGATCTTTCCTTCAGTTCCTTTCACGAGGGCGTGATCAGCCGGTGACGCGTATCTCCACAAGTACCGACCGGGCACCCCCGACAGTGCCTTCGCCGACGGACTTCCAGCCCCCCTCGGCCACGTCGATCGTCTGGGTCTGACCGTTTGCGGTCAGGTCCGCGCTGATGGGGTGGTCTGCGGCTTCCAGGGCGAAAACCCGGGGGAGCGTCAGCGTGAGGTATCCCGTCGCGCCGGTGGCGCGGAAGCAGTAGAGACCGTCGCGTCCCACGGTCGTGTCCTTGACGGTCGAGACCCTGATCTGATCGACCGTGTAGTCGCATTCTGCGAGCAGGATGTGACCGTCCCCCTTCTTCAGCTCAATTCCTTTGGAAGCCAATATGGAATCCGCGCCGGGGTAAGCGAAATCTTCGATTGCGGACGGCGGAGTCTCGTCGGAAGTCGTATACCCGGCCGGCTCGTTCGCGAACGCCAGCGGTATGGCTGCCACCGCCAGCAATGTTCCTGCGGCTGCAGCGATCAGAGTCTTCAAGGATCGGTAAGTCACGCCAGTCCCTTCCGGGCGCGAAGGGCACTTGATTCCCTGTCGCCGGGATGTGTGAGAGATGAAAAGAACTCGTGGAGCCTAGCGATCGCCAGGTGTTTCGTCAACGTTTCGTTTGGTGCGTTTCATCCTCAAATGCCCATAGCTTTTCAAGAATAAGAGGGGTGATTTTCTGCCAGATATGACCGGAGTGGGCTGTTGTTACGGCAAAGGGCCGTACCCCTGTCGTCAGGAATGCGGCCCTCTTGGATTGTGCGTGGAACGACTGACGAGAGGTCAGAAGAGGAACTTGTAGGCGTTCCAGCCGCTCGTGCCGATCAGCTTCTTGGCCTTGTACGGCGCCGAGGCGTTGCCGGTCCCGCTGTACAGGTACAGCTCGCCGCCCTTGCGGGCGATCAGGTCGGTCTTGCCGTCCTCGTTGATGTCACCCGTGGAGACCAGGCGGTCGTACTGGTTCCAGCCGCTGCCGATCTTGGTGCGCTTGGCGAACGGCGCCTTCTGGTTGCCGGTGCCCTTGTACAGCCACAGGACGCCGGACTTGTCGCGCGCGACGACGTCGTTCTTGCCGTCGCCGTTCAGGTCGCCGTTGCCGGCGATCGCGCTGTAGATGTTCCAGCCGTAACCGGCCTTGATGCGCTTGGTGATCGTGCCGTCGCCGTAGCCGAGGTAGACGTACAGGTCGCCCTTGGTGTCGACGGCGAGCATGTCACCGCCGGCGGCGCCGCCGATCTGGCCGGGGGAGACGATCTTGCTGTAGATGTTCCATCCGTAGCCGATCTTCACGGGCGTACCGTCGAACTCCATGTAGCCCATGTTCCCGTTTTCCTCACGGAACCAAAGGCCTTCGCTCCGACCGTTGTTCTGGTGGTCGACCTGCATGAGAGCGGAGACGCCGGTCCAGCCCTTGCCCGAGTACGCGCGGGCCGTGAGGCCGCCCTTGCCGTTGGCCCCGTACGAGTAGAGGATGCCTGCCGAGTTCGCACCGTAGAGCCGGAAGGCCGGGGTGGCAGCGGCGGCGGCAGCGGCGGGGGCCGTCGCGGGCTGGTTGGCCGAGGCGCTGAGCGAAGGCTGCGGGGCGTCGGCGGCCACGGCGGAGGTGCCGGTGGCGACGAGGGCGGCGGTGAGCGCCGCGGCTGCCGCGCGAGCGGCTATGCGGGTGTGGTGCCGGCCAGTGGTTTTGGCCACAAGTACTCCATGGATCGTGAAGTGGAAGCGGCCCGCCGCACGTTGGCGGCGGGCCACCGATTCATGGGAATCGTGTCACTGTTTCGTAAGCGAAACCTGCACGTTTCGTCATGACTGTGTAACCACTGTGTCCGTGACCGGCTCAGAAGAAGAGGCGGTACGAGTTCCAGCCCGAAGTGCCGATGAGGGCCTTCGACTTGAAGGGGGCGGCCGCGTCGCCGGTGCCCTCGTACAGGTACAGCTCGCCCTTGGAGTTGCGGGCGACGAGGTCGGTCCGGCCGTCCATGGTGAGGTCACCGGCGGCGAAGACGGTGTTGTACTGGTTCCAGCCGCTGCCGATCTTGGTGCGCTTGGCGTACGGGGCGTGCTGGTCGCCGGTGCCCTTGTACAGCCACAGGACGCCGGACTTGTCGCGCGCGACGAGGTCGTTCTTGCCGTCGCCGTCCAGGTCGCCGTTGCCCGCGATCTGGGTGTAGATGTCCCAGCCGTAACCGACCTTCAGGCGCTTGGTGACCTTGCCGTCGCCGTAGCCCAGGTACAGGTAGAGGTCGCCCTTGTTGTCGCGGGCGAGCAGGTCGCCGCCCTCGGCGCCGCCGAACTGGCCCACCGAGACGACGGTGTTGTAGATGTCCCAGCCGTAACCGACCTTCACCGCGTCGGAGTTGTCGGCGGAGTAGTACCAGATGTTGCCCGTGGTGCCGAGCTGCCAGCGGCCGTCCGCGAGGTTGTCCGCGTTGTGGTCGACCAGGCCGACGAAGGCGAGGCCCGTCATGCCGGTCTGGAGCTCGACGCGTGACGAGATGGTGCCGTCGCCCAGGGGTGCGTAGTGGTACGCGGTCCCCGAGCTGTCGATGCCCGTCAGGCCGTACATGGGGGCGTCGCCGACGTCGGCGGCGGAGGCGGCGGAGGCGCCGGTGACGACCAGGGCCGCGGTTATCGCGGCGGCGGCGAGACGGGCGGCAGCGCGTCCGGGCCGCAGGCCAGAGATCTTGGCCACGTAGTTCTCCATGGATGGTGGGGCGAGGCGTGACGCGCCGCGGGATACGGGGACACGCCACGGAATTGAGGATGATCCTTTCACGACTCCCTCACGTCTCCAAGGGTTTGTCGAAATGAGGTCAACCCAACGCCTTCGCCCCGGAATGCGGACACCGCACAGGGGCCGGACACGTTCGTCCGCGGCGGCATGCGTACACCGGTGTGGGCCGGGCAGGCGGAAGTCAGCTTCCCGAAACCAGTCGGACAGCGGTAGAAGAGGAGTTGTCGTGTCATTTCTGTGGGCCATCATCGCGGGACTCATCATCGGCCTGCTGGCCAAGCTGGTCGTGCCCGGCCGTCAGCCCATTCCCCTGTGGCTGACCGTCCTGCTCGGCATCGTCGGCGCCATCGCAGGCAACGCCCTCGCCACCGCCTTCGGGGTGCGTGACACCGGGGGCATCGACTGGATCCGCCACATCTTCCAGATCGGTGTGGCCGCCGTGCTCATCGCCTTCATCAGCCCGATGTGGGCCCGGCGACGCGCCTGACCAGTCCACCCGTACGACGAACGCCCTGTCCACCGCACACAGCGGTGGACAGGGCGTTCGTCGCGTCTCCGGGCTCTCAGCCCCGGTGCGCCGCGATCAGCGCCTGATACCAGCGGTAGCTGTCCTTCGGGGTGCGCTCCAGGGTGTCGTAGTCGACCCGGACGATACCGAACCGCTTCGCGTACCCGAGCGCCCACTCGAAGTTGTCCAGCAGCGACCACACGTAGTAGCCCCGGACGTCCACGCCCGCGTCCATCGCGGACCGCAGCGCCGTCAGATGCGTACGCAGGTACTCCACCCGGTCCGCGTCCCGCACCGCACCGTCCGGCTCCACGGTGTCGTGCTCCGCCGAGCCGTTCTCCGTGATGTGCACCGGCGGCAGCGCGTCCCCGTAGGTGTCCTTCAGCGCGGTCAGCAGATCGGTGAAGGACTCCGGGACGACCGGCCAGCCCATCGCCGTCCGCCGCACGTCCGGGTACTGCCCCTCGGCGTACCGGTTGTCCGTGGCGACCCGCAGCGCCGGGTCCGGCTCGCGGTACGGGGCGTCGGCCACCACGATCGGGCGGTAGTAGTTGATGCCCAGGAAGTCCAGGGGCTGGGAGATCAGGTCCAGGTCGCCGTCGCGCCGGAAGTCCTGTCCGGTGATCAGCTCGCCCCAGGTCTCCTCCTCGGTGGCCGGGTAGCGGCCCGCGAGGATCGGCTCCGTCCACACCAGGTTGTGCTGGGTGTCCGCGCGGACCACCGCCGCCCGGTCGGCGTCCGTCGGGGCGGCCGGGACGTTGCGGTCCAGGTTCAGCGTGATGCCCGCCTCGCGGACCCCCGCCGCCCGCAGCGCCTTCATCGCCAGGCCGTGGCCGACGAGCAGGTGGTGCGCTGCGGCCAGGGCACCGCGCCCCTCCTGCGCGCCGGGCGCGTGCCGGCCCACGGAGTAGCCGAGGAACGCGCTGCACCACGGCTCGTTGAGGGTGATCCAGCGCGGCACCCGGTCGGCCAGGTGCTCCGCCACGATCTCCGTGTACTCGCCGAACCGCTCGGCCGTCTCGCGTACGCGCCAGCCGCCCCGGTCCTCCAGCGCCTGCGGCAGGTCCCAGTGGTAGAGGGTGGCGGCCGGCTCGATGCCCGCCGCCAGGAGCTCGTCCACCAGCCGGGAGTAGAAGTCGAGGCCCTTCGGGTTCACCGCGCCGGAGCCCTCCGGCAGGATGCGCGACCAGGCGATCGAGAAGCGGTACGAATCGACCCCCAGCTCGCGCAGCAGCGCCACGTCCTCGCGGTAGCGGTGGTAGTGGTCGCAGGCCACGTCACCGGTGTCGCCGCCGTCCGTCCTGCCGGGCGTGTGGCTGTACGTGTCCCAGATGGACGGGCCGCGTCCGTCCTCCCGCGCGGCGCCCTCGATCTGGTACGACGCCGTGGCCGCGCCGAAGACGAAACCGGGCGGGAAGACCGGAAACTTATCCATGGATACCCCTACTTGACCGAGCCGCCGGTGATCCCGGCGGCGATGTACTTCTGCGACAGGACGAGCAGCACCGCCGCCGGGACCGCGGAGAGCACGGAAGCGGCCATCACCGAGCCCCAGTCGCCGACGTGGGCGCCGATGTACTGGTAGATGCCCAGCGTGATGGGCTTCACGTCGTCCGTGGTGTTCAGCGTCAGCGCGAACATGAAGTCGCTCCACGCGTACAGGAAGGAGAACAGCCCGGCCGTGATCAGCGAGTTGCGGCTCATCGGCAGCACGACCTGCACGAACGTCCGGAACCGCCCGGCCCCGTCGACCTCGGCGGCCTCGATGACCTCGCGCGGGATCGCCACCATGAACGACCGCATCAGCACGATCGCGAACGGGATGCCGAGCGAGGCGTCGGCCAGCATCAGACCGGCGTACGAGTTGACCAGGCCGAGATCCACGTACGCGCTGTACAGGGCGTTGGCGATGACGATGCCCGGCACCATCTGGGTGATCAGCGTGCCGAAGACGATCGTCCGGGTGCCGCGCAGCTTGAACTGCGCCAGCCCGTAGGCGGCGGGCGCCGAGATCGCCAGGCAGATGACGACCGCGCCGAGGGCCACCGCGAGCGAGGTCAGCAGATTGCCGCCCTGGTCGGTGAGCGCCGAGCGGAAGCCCGAGAGGTCCAGGCCGTGCGGGACGGGGTCGACCTCCAGCAGTCCGGACTCGGGCTGGAGCGCGGTGTTCACCATCCAGTACAGCGGGAACAGCATCACGCACAGCACCAGGATGCCGAAGACCATGGCGCCCCAGCGCCGCTTCGGCCGGCCGTTGTTCCGCGTGGGCGCGGCGGGGGTACGCACGGTGCTCGCCATGCCGGTCACTTCCCCTCGTTGCGGTTGGCCCGCAGGTAGAACACCGCGAAGACGGCGGAGATCAGGATAAGGATGTTGCCGACCACGGCACCGGCTCCGAAGTCCAGCTGGACGAAGGAGTTCTGGTACGTGAGGGTGCCGAGGGTCTGGGTGGAGTCGGCGGGTCCGCCGTCGGTGAGCGCCAGGATCAGGTCGAGGATCTTGACCGTCGACATGAAGCCGAGCACCAGGACCACGGTGATCACCGGCCGCAGCATCGGCAGCGTGATCGAGCGGAACGTCCGCCAGGCGGAGGCTCCGTCCAGCGAGGCCGCCTCGTACAGCTCCTTGGGGACCTCCTGGAGGCCGCCGTAGAGGATCACCATGTTGAACGGGATGCCGATCCAGATGTTCACCAGGATCACCGAGATCAGCGCCATGCTGGTGCTGGTCAGCCACGGGGTGTCGCCGCCGAGGCCGATGGTGCCGAGGAACGAGTTGAGGACGCCGGTGTCCTGGTCGAGGATGCGCCGCCAGACGACGCCCGAGACGACCATCGGCACCAGCCACGGCAGCAGGATGAGCGACCGCAGCACACCGTTCAGCGGGAAGCGGCGGTTGAAGAAGACGGCCAGGCCGAGGCCGATGCAGAACTGCCCGATGAGCGAGCCGATCGTGAACAGGATGGTGTGCCAGAGGGCCTTGCCGAAGAGCTCGTCGTTGAAGACCTTGCTCCAGTTGTCCGTTCCGTTGAACGGCGACTTCCCCGTGAAGAACGTGGACGGCGAGTAGTCCTGGAAGCTCATCACGATGTTGCGGACGAGCGGGTAGCCGAAGAACAGCGCCATGAAGATCACGGCGGGGGCGATGAAGCCCCACTGGGCGAGCCGCCTGCGGCGACGGATGCGGGCGGGGTTCGGCGGTTTCACGGTCTTCGTGGTCGCGAGCGCCGGGGCAGCGGTGGTGGTCGACATGGTTCGTATACCTCAGTTCCCGCTCGTCGCGCGCTTCTGGGCGCGGCTGAGCGCGGCCTCGCTCGACTCGCCGGTCAGGGCGGACTGGAACGCGCTCTGGAGCGCGAGGGAGACGGACGACCACCGCGCGCCGAGCTTGGCGGTGCGCGAGCGGGCCGTGGCGACCTGGTCGGCCAGGGCGTCCAGCTCGGGCACCTTCTTGCGCCACTCGGCGGCGGCCTTCTCGTTGGCCGGGACCATCCAGCTGTTCAGCGCGTAGGTGATCTCCTCCTGCTCGCCGGACATGCAGCCGATGATCTTCGCGGACATCTTCTCGCGCTTCTCGTCACCGGTGTTGGGCACGGTCAGTACGCCGCCGCCCAGCGGGCCCACCGAGTCGTCGCCGGCCTTCGGGACCGGGATCTCGGCGATGCCCCAGTTCAGCCCCTTCTTGGAGTTCAGGGTCTCCACCTGCCAGGGGCCGTTGATCATCATGGCCGCGTTGCCCGCCATGAACTGGTCGTTCACGTCGGCCTGGGTCCAGTTGACCGTCGACTTGGACAGCGAGCCGTCCTTGAGGAGGCTCTTCCAGTAGTCCAGCGCCCCGGCCACCTCGGGGCTGTCGAGCTTCGTCTCGTCGCCGCCGTTGGACCACATGAACGGCGTGAACTGGAAGACGCCGTCCTCCGCGCCGCCCGCGCTGAGCGCCAGTCCGTACCGCTTGCCTTGCGTGAGCTTCTTCGCGGTCTCGCGCATCTCGGCCCAGGTGGTGGGGACCTTCAGGCCCGCCTTGTCGAGGGTGTCCTTGTTGTAGAAGAGCGCCAGCGTGTTCACCGTGCGCGCGGCCCCGTAGTACGTCCCCCGGTACGAGCCGAAGTTCACGATCCCCTCGGGGATGTCCTCCGTGGTCAGGCCGAGGTCCTTCAGCGGGATCAGCCCGCCCGCCTCGGCGAACGTCGGCATCTCGGAGGCGTCCAGCTGGAGCACGTCGGGCAGCGACTTCGAGGACGCCATGCGCAGCGCCTTGGTCATCACCTGGGAGGCCGGGACGCTCTGCTGCTCGATGGTCACCCCCAGCTGCTTGCTGCACCGGGCCAGCGTCTCGGCGTCCCAGCGGTGGTACGACTCGTCGGTCGAGGAGTTCAGAACGGTGTACACGTCCGGGTCCCGCTGCTGGCCGCAGCCCGCCAGGACGGCACCGCCGATCAGCGCGGAGACGACGGTGAGCGGGACGGCGGCCCGTGGGGTGAAGCGGTTCGACATACAGCTGCCTCTTGTCGGCAAGGGCCCGGGCGGCTGCGCTGCCGTCCGACCGATTTGTTTGCTGCCAGTACTAATACGTCATGAGGTCGCCCGTTTTCTAGACCGTCCTGGTGACGTGCACGTCACACAGGGGCAACATGCCCGGTCGAAGGGGGTCCAGGTATCGGTGTTCAGGCGGATTCAAGGGTTCCGATCAGTGAATCGAAGCGCTTCGAAAATGATTTGTTTTGTGTACGATCAAAATCAGGACCCACAGGAACGGACCCCCCCATGAAGTTCACCGACGGCTTCTGGCAGATGCGAGACGGTGTGCACGCCTCGTACGCCACCGAACTCCGCGACCTCCGCCTCGACCCCGACCGCCTCACCGCCTACGCGGCGGTCCAGCGCGTGACCCGGCGCGGGGACACCCTGAACGCCCCGCTGATCACCGTGGAGGCGTACGCCCCCGCCGAAGGCGTCATCGGCGTCCGCGTCACCCATCTGGCGGGCAAGCGCCACCCGGGCCCCGACTTCGCCCTGCCCGGCGCCACCGGTGACCCCGCCGCCACCACCCGGAAGGAGGGCGGGGCCGCCGAGCTGACCAGCGGCCCGCTCACCCTCCGGCTCCCCGCCGACGGCTTCGGCCTGGAGTTCCGGGACGCGGACGGGCGCGTCCTGACCGCCGCCGGACGCAAGGGCACCGCCTTCGCCACGACCGGCGACGGCGCCCACCACATGTTCGCCCAGCTCGCGCTGGGCGTCGGCGAGACCATCCACGGGCTCGGCGAGCGGTTCACCCCGTACGTCAAGAACGGCCAGGTCGTCGACATGTGGCAGGCGGACGGCGGGACCAGCAGCGAGCAGGCGTACAAGAACGTCCCGTTCTACCTCTCCTCGCGCGGCTACGGCGTCTTCGTCAACCACCCCGGGAAGGTCTCCTTCGAGATCGGCTCCGAGGCCGTCGGCCAGGTGCAGTTCAGCGTCGAGGACCAGACGCTGGAGTACTTCGTCGTCGCCGGACCCACCCCCAAGGAGGTCCTGGCCCGCTACACCGCGCTCACCGGCCGCCCCGCCCTGCCCCCGGCCTGGTCCTTCGGCCTCTGGCTGACCACCTCGTTCACCACCGCGTACGACGAGGCGACCGTGACCTCGTTCGTGGACGGCATGGCCGAGCGGGGCATCCCGCTCTCCGTCTTCCACTTCGACTGCTTCTGGATGCGCGAGTACCAGTGGTGCGACTTCGAGTGGGACCCGGACGTCTTCCCCGATCCGGAGGGCATGCTCGCCCGCCTCAAGGACAAGGGCCTCAAGATCTGCGTCTGGATCAACCCGTACATCGCGCAGAAGAGCCCCCTGTACGCGGAGGGCGCCGACAAGGGCTACTTCGTGCGCACCCGCGAGGGCGACGTCTGGCAGTGGGACAAGTGGCAGGCCGGCATGGCGCTGGTGGACTTCACCAACCCCGAGGCCACCGCCTGGTTCCAGGCCAAGCTGCGCACCCTCCTCGGCCAGGGGGTCGACGGCTTCAAGACGGACTTCGGGGAGCGCATCCCCACCGATGTCGTCTGGCACGACGGCTCCGACCCGGAGCGCATGCACAACTACTACACGCACCTGTACAACAAGGCCGTCTTCGAGCTCCTGGAGCAGGAGCGCGGCCAGGGCGAGGCCGTCCTCTTCGCCCGTTCCGCCACGGCCGGCGGCCAGCAGTTCCCCGTGCACTGGGGCGGCGACTGCTGGTCCTCCTTCGAGGCGATGGCGGAGTCCCTGCGCGGCGGACTCTCGCTGAGCCTGTCCGGCTTCGGCTTCTGGAGCCATGACATCGGCGGCTTCGAGGGCACCCCGGACCCGGCGGTCTTCAAGCGCTGGCTCGCCTTCGGCCTGCTCTCCTCGCACAGCCGGCTGCACGGCTCCTCGTCGTACCGCGTGCCGTGGGAGTTCGGCGACGAGGCGGTCGACGTCGCCCGGCGCTTCACGGAGCTGAAGCACCGCCTCATGCCCTACCTGTACGGGGCCGCCGTCGAGGCCCACCGCACCGGCGTCCCCGTCATGCGCCCGATGCTCCTCGAATTCCCGGACGACCCGGCCGCCCGCACCGCGGACCGGCAGTACATGCTCGGCCCGGACCTCCTGGTCGCCCCGGTCTTCAGCGAGGACGGCGAGGTGGAGTACTACGTCCCCGAGGGCACCTGGACCCATCTGCTCACCGGCGAGACCGTCACCGGCCCGGCCTGGCACCGGGACACCTACGGCTTCGACAGCCTCCCGCTGCTGGTCCGCCCCGGCGCGGTCCTCCCGCTCGGCGCGGACGCCTCCCGGCCCGACGGCGACTGGACGGACGGCCTCCAGCTGCGCGTGTACGCCCCCGAGGGCACCGGCGACCTCCACCGCACGGTGACCGTCCCCGGCCTCACGGGCGAGCCGGCCGCCACGTACGAGGTGGTCCGCGACGGCGGCGCGCTCCGGGTCACGGCGGACACGGAGCGGCCGTACGAGACGGTGGTGGTCACGCCCGGGGCGAGCGTTCCCGCGATCTGACCCAGGCGGTGAACGCCTCGACCGCGTCCACCACCGCGTCGAAGCGGAGCGAGTGGTACAGGTCGAAGGCGTGGTGTCCGCCCCGCAGCTCGGCGTAGACGACCGGGCTCTCGGACGCGTCGCGCAGCCGCTCGGCGACCTCGCGGATGCCGGCCACCGGCACCCGCGGGTCCAGATCGCCGTGGACCATCAGCATGGGCGGCGCGTCCGGCCGGGCATGGCCCAGCGGGGACGACTCGGGGCCCTGGTCCCAGCCAGCCGGTACAGCAGCGGCAGCGACTGGCTGGGCCCCGGTCTGGCGCACCGCGGCGGAGCCGCCGCTCATCCGGGCGTTCGCCGAGGCGTCGTCCGACGCCGGACGGCTCAGGGACTGACGTCCCACGGGCGCGCCCGCCCTCCCGGCCCCGGCCGGAATGCGATCGTGGACCGGCGGGTTGGCGCCTGTACAGAACACGAGCGGTAACAGCACTGAGAGCGGATGGCCTTCACATGGGCGAGCTGATCCTGATCCGGCACGGCGAGACGGAGTGGTCCCGCAACGGGCGCCACACCAGCCACACCGATCTGCCCCTGACACCCCTCGGCGAACGCCAGGCCCGCGCCCTGGCCCCGCTGCTCGCCGACCGGTCCATCGCGCTCACCCTGGTCAGCCCCCTGGTCCGGGCCCGGCGCACCGCCGAACTCGCCGGGCTGGCCGCGCCCCGCATCACCCCCGAGCTGCGCGAGTGGGACTACGGCGGCTACGAGGGCATCACCACGGACGAGATCCGCCGCACCCGGCCCGACTGGAACCTCTGGACCGACGGTGTCGGCGCCGGCCCCGCGGCCCACCCCGGCGAGACCCCGGCAGAGGTGGGGGCCCGGGCCGACCGGGTGCTGGCCGAGGTCGCGGAGGCGGCCGGACGCGCCGGCGGCGACGACGTCGTGCTCGTCGCCCATTCCCACTTCCTGCGCGTCCTGACCGCCCGCTACCTGGGCCTGACCCCGGCCGAGGGCACGCTCTTCCAGCTGGCCACGGGCGCCGTGTCCCGGCTGGGCCGGGAACACGGCAACCCGGTCATCACCGCGTGGAACGTCGCATTGCCCCAGAGCCTCTTCCCGGCGGCGGCGGTCCCGGAGACACCGGAACGCACATGATCGCGGCGGCCCGGCCCGGCGGCCCCGCTCCGGGCCTTCGGCCATCGCGTCGAGCATCCCGTCCGGCGGCCCCCCGCTCCTCGGGTACGCCGGTCGCGCCGCACGGCCGCGGTCCGGCCGCAGCGCCTGGAATCGGCGGGGGTGGCGTCGCGGGGCAGGTCGCCCGGTCCGCGGTGTGCCGTGCGGGTGACCGGGCCCGCGCGGTCGGGGAGCCTGCCGCACGCATCACGGCCGGGCGGGACCGGAAGGCCCCGCCCGGCCGTGCCGCTCAGTGCGGTCAGGCGATCAGCTCCACCTCCGCGAGCGACGCCTCACCGTCGAACGCCAGCCGGTAGTGCGCGTACGAGCCGGGGGACTTCACGGAGAAGGCCCGTGTCTGCTTGTCCCAGGCGAAGGACTGGCCGGACCGCTCGTCGAGGTCCTTCCAGCTCTTGCCGTCCGACGAGCCCTGCAGCACCCAGCCCTTCGGCGCGGTCGCACGGGCGGCCGAGGTCAGCGTGTACTGGACGCCCTTCGCGGCGGACGGGACGGGCAGCTCGACCGTGGTGGCCGTGCCGGTGGTGGCCGAGGTGTCGTCGAACAGCGGGCCCTCGCCCTTCAGCACGTCCTTGCGCGGGGACGGCACCCGGTCGTCCTGGGTGATGGAGACCGGCGCGGCGTCCTTGCCGGTGCCCCAGGCGGACGGCTTCGGGCCCATGTCGAAGTCCAGCGTCCCGCCCTTGGCCAGCAGGCCGTGCGGCAGCGAGGTGGAGGTCCACTTCCTGCCGTTCACCCTCAGGCCCTGGACGTAGATGTTCTTCGCGCTGTTCTTCGGCGCCTTCACGACCAGCTTGCGGCCGTTCTCCAGGTGCACCGTCGCCCTGGTGAAGAGCGGTGAGCCGATCGCGTACTCGCCACTGCCCATCACCAGCGGGTAGAAGCCGAGCGAGGAGAAGAGGAACCAGGCCGACTGCTCGCCGTTGTCCTCGTCACCGTGGTAGCCCTGGCCGATCTCGCTGCCCGTGTACAGCCGGCCCAGGACCTCGCGGACCTTCTCCTGCGTCTTGTACGGCTGCGAGGCCGCGTCGTACATGTACGTGACGTGGTGGGCGACCTGGTTGCTGTGCCCGTACTGGCCCATCCGCACGTCACGGGCCTCGGTCATCTCGTGGATGACCCCGCCGTAGCTGCCAGCGAACTCCGGGGTGCCGGTCTCCGGGGTGGCGAAGTAGGTGTCCAGCTTCTCGGCCAGGCCGTCCCGGCCGCCGTACAGGTTGGCCAGGCCCCTGCTGTCCTGCGGAGCGGTGAAGGCGTAGCCCCAGCCGTTGGTCTCCGTGTAGTCGTAGCCCCAGACGCGCGGGTCGTACAGACCGGACGGCAGCCGCCAGTCGCCCTCGGCGTCCTTGCCCTGGAAGAAGCCGGCCTTGTCGTCGAACAGCTCCACGTAGTCGCGGGCCCGGTTCATGAAGTACTCGGACTCGTCCTTGTAGCGCTGCTCGTGCGTCTTCGCGTAGAGCGCCTCGCCCATCTTCGCGATGCCGTAGTCGTTGACGTAACCCTCCATCGACCAGGACATGCCCTCGTGGGTCGTGGTGTCGGCGTACCCCTTGAACGGGGACGTCTCCATCCCCTTGCGGCCCACGCCGGAGCTCGGCGGGACGACCGTCGCGTTCTTCACGGCCGCGTCGTACGCCGCCTCCGCGTCGAACTCCACGCCCTTGACGTACGCGTCGGCGAACGCCACGTCCGAGGACGTGCCGGTCATCAGGTCCGCGTAGCCCGGCGATGACCAGCGGGAGATCCAGCCGCCGTCCTTGTACTGCTGGACGAAGCCGTCGACCATCTCGCCGGCCCTCGAAGGAGTCAGCAGCGAGTACGCCGGCCAGGTCGTCCGGTAGGTGTCCCAGAAGCCGTTGTTGACGTACACCTTGCCGTCGACGATCTTCGCGCCGGTGTGCGTCGGGGTGTCCGGCCCGGTCTGCGGCGAGAAGGGGGAGGCGTACTTGTCCTTGCCGTCGACCTTCTCGGAGCCCGAGTTCGGGTAGAGGTAGAGCCGGTAGAGGCTGGAGTACAGCGTGGTCAGCTGGTCGGCGGTGGCGCCCTCGACCTCCACCTTGCCCAGCAGGCCGTCCCAGGCGTCCCGCGCCTCGTCCTCGACCCGCGCGAAGGAGCGCGAGGCGGGGATCTCGGCGGCCAGGTTCTTCTTCGCCTGGTCGACGCTGATCAGCGAGGTCGCCAGGCGCAGGTTCACCGTGCGGTCCCGGCCCGCGTCGAACCGCAGGTAGCCGGTGACGTCGTCACCGCCGCCGCCCGAGAGCTTGCCGCCCGCGGTGACCGGCGCGTCGAAGACGCCGTACACGAACAGGCGCGTCGCCCCGGTCGAGCCGCCGCTCTTCACGTCCGAGAAGCCGGTGAACGAGCTGGTCGCCGGGTCCAGGGTGAGCCCGCCGTCGTTGGAGACGTTGTCGAAGACGATGCTCGCGTCCTCGCCCGGATATGTGAACCGCATCCGCGCCGCGTGGTCGGCCGGCGTCATCTCGGCCTTGAGGCCGTTCTCGAACGTCACGCCGTAGTAATGCGGCCGGGCGGTCTCGTTCTCGTGCCGGAACGGCAGCGCGCGGGCCGTCCGGGAGGCGTCCGGGGTGCCGGAGGCCGCCGACGGCATCAGCTGGAAGGTCTGCCGGTCACCCATCCAGGGGCTCGGCTCGTGGCTCGCGGCGAACGCCTGGAGCGTGGGCAGGTTGTCCTCGTTGTTGCCCCGCGCGTAGTCGTAGAGCCAGCTGGTCGAGCCGGCGTTGGTGACCGGCGTCCAGAAGTTGAACCCGTTCGGGACGGCCGTCGCGGGGAAGTTGTTGCCGCGCGAGAAGGAGCCGCTGGAGTTGGTGCCCCGGATGGTGGAGGCGTAGTCCGCGAGGTGCGCCTTGCGCTTCTCCGGTTTCGCGGGGGCGATCCTCAGGTCGTCGATCCAGCCCTGGAACTTCGCCGGCCCCTTCGGCGAGTCGTACGCGACCAGGACGCGGTCGACGGTCTTGCCCGCCGCGACCGTGCCGATGCCGGACTCGACCTTGTTCCACTGGTTGACGTAGAGCCGCTTGGCTTCCGCCTGGCCCTGCGGCGTCAGCAGCCCGCCGTTGGCGTCGGTGGCGTGCAGGTCGCTCAGATAGGTGCCGTCGGTGAAGGCCAGGTCCACCGCGACGTGCGTGGCCGGGTAGGACAGGTCCGTCTCGCCCATCTGCGGGTAGACCAGGTAGGACAGTTCGGTGTCCCGGGTGACCCGGGTGTTCACGTCGAACACCTTGTTGTACGAGTACGCCCGGCCGTCCGCCTGGTGGGTGCCCGCGTACCGCAGCGCCTTCCTGCCGGTGAAGCCCGCCCCGGCCTTCGCGGTGGGGGAGCCGGAGGGGCCGTTGCCGATCTGCGTGCGCATGTCCGAGGGCGCGGGGGCGGAGGTGTCGCCGTCGGAGAACTGGACGTCGGCGAGCTGGGTGGCGTCGGAGGCGCCGTTGTTCTTCGTGATGTCCAGGCGGAAGTGCCGGTAGGCCCTGTCCGCCTGGAAGTCGTACGACTTGGTCTGGAAGCGCTCGTGGAAGGTCTGGCCCGTCCGGGTGTCCAGGTCCGTCCAGGTCCTGCCGTCCTCGGAGCCCTGGAGCGTCCAGTCCCGGGGGTCGCGTTCGTCGTGGTCGTCGGCGGAGGTGAGCGCGTACGTCACGACCTTCACCGGCTCGGTGAGGTCGAACTCCAGCCAGGCGGTGGGCTCGAACGACAGCCACTTCGTCCGGGACTCGCCGTCGACGAGGTTCTCCTTCACCTCCCCGCCGCCGGTGTTCTCGTCGCTGGCGCGGACGGCGGTGACCCGGTCGGTCACATTGCCCGGTATTCCGGAGGAGAATCCGCCATCGACACCCGATGACCGCTTCTTTCCGTCCGGGCCCTCTTCTACGGAATTACGCCAGTCCGGCTGCTTCTCGTCCTCTTCGAAGGATGTGCTGAACATCCGGTCACCCGTGGGGCCTTGGCCTCTCGGGCCCGGCCCGGCCGATTGAGCGGCGGCCGCCGTGGGGGCTGTCACGACCAGGACCAAAGAGGCCGCGATCAGTGCTGCCGTGCTGCTTCGTCTCGTACGAGAACGGTGTCGGGGGTGCATGCCGAGCCATTCCTCCCGGTGAAGTGTGCGCTTGGACAACGTTGTCAGAAGATGCGCAGGAACAAGTAGGGAGTGAAGTGGCTCATGATGTCAAGGGAGTTGGTCCGCGGTCCGCCGCCGAATCGACCGGAATGCGGAAATCGTTACGTCCGAAGGAGCGCCCGGAGTGTCGAGGTATCCGCGAGGTCTCAACTCGGGAAAGACTGCCGTTCAACCTTGCTTTCGATCTTGCTCAGTTGGCGGCAAGTGGACTATACCTGTCGGCGTCCGCACAGCCGGTTCACCGGTTGTGCGGCTGGGGGACACGGGGGCAGAACAACGCGACGCCGCAGGTGCGTCGGCTGTTCGGTCCCCTGACGCCCCCCACGGCAATCGTTAGCCTGAAATCTGTACCACCCAAGCGCAACTGACCGCGGTGGCGGGGCCCTTCGCTGAGGCGAATTACGACGGGGCGACCGGTACACACCGCCTGAGTCCTGGAGAAGGCGAGGACTTGAGCATGGGATCCACCTCCGCCCACAACAATGAGGGCCTTGGCCGTCGCGATGTGATCAAGCGTTCTGCCGCACTCGGTCTGATCACCGTTCCGACCATGAGCTTCCTGTCCGCCTGCGCGAGCGGCGACAGCGGTGGCGACGAGCCCGTGAAGAAGGGCAAGACCAGCGCGAAGAACCCGCTGGGCGTCAACGAGAGCGCCGCGCTCGACGTCGTCATCTTCAACGGCGGCTTCGGCGACCAGTACGCCAAGGACGCGGAGAAGAAGTACGGAGAGGCGTTCCCGAAGGCCAAGGTCAAGCACACCTCGACGCAGAAGATCCAGTCGCAGCTCCAGCCGCGCTTCAACGGCGGCACCCCGCCGGACCTGATCGACAACTCGGGCGCCGAGCAGATGGACATGGGTGTCCTCGTCGGCAAGAAGCAGCTGCTCGACCTGACCCCGCTGATGGACGCCCCGTCCTACGACGACCCGAACAAGAAGGTCCGCGACACGCTGCGCCCGGGCGTGCTGGAGATGGGCCAGTTCGAGGGCGACCCGGTCTGGATCATGTACTACGCGTACACCGTGTACGGCGTGTGGTACTCGCAGACCAACCTGGAGAAGCTGGACGCGGAGTACCCCGAGACCTGGGACGACATGCTCGCCCTCTGCGCCAAGGCGAAGAAGCAGGGCATCGCGGGCTGGACGTACCCGGGCAAGTACCCGTACTACCTGCCGTTCTCGCTCTACCCGTTCATCGCCAAGATCGGCGGCCGGGAGGTTCTCGACAAGATCGACAACCTGGAGCCCAACGCGTGGAAGGACCCCGCCGTCAAGGCGGCCTTCGAGGCGTACTACGAGCTCTACAAGAAGGGCTACATCCTCAAGGGCACCCCGGGCCTCACCCACATCCAGTCGCAGACCGAGTGGACCAAGGGCAAGGCGCTCTTCATCCCGAACGGTTCCTGGGTGGAGAACGAGGCGGCGCCGACCACGCCCGACGACTTCAAGATGATGGTCGCGGCCCCGTCCAGCCTCGACTCGTCCGACAAGATGCCGTTCGGCACCATCTGGGCGTCCGGCGGCGAGCCCTTCATCGTCCCGGCCAAGGCGAAGAACCCGCAGGGCGGCATGGAGCAGCTGCGCATCATGCTCTCCGAGGAGTCCTCGAAGAACTTCACCAAGCAGGTGAAGTCGCTGAGCGCCTTCAACGGCGGCACCGACGGCCTGACCCTCTCCACGGCCATGCAGGCCGGTGTCGACGCGCTGAAGAAGGCCGGCGACAACGTGGTGAACCCGCGCATGCAGGACTGGTACGTCAAGCTCCAGAAGGAGCAGATCGGCACCGCCGGTCTCGGTGAGATGATGGCCGGCCGCCTGACCCCGGCCGAGGCCATCAAGAAGATCCAGGCCTACGCGGACGCCGCGGCCAAGGACCAGTCCATCAAGCACTACAAGCACCAGTGAGCAACCGTCACCAGCGGCGGCACCCGCGGAAAGATCGGGGTCGGTAAACGATGCAGCACGGCAAGTACCGGTTCATTGTGGGGTTCCTGGTAGTCCCCTTGGTGTTGTACGCGGTCTTCGTCATCTGGCCGTTCATCCAGGCCATCTACTATTCCTTCACGGACTGGACCGGACTGAGCCCCGACTTCAAGATGGTCGGCTTCGGCAACTATTCCAGGATGCTGAAGGACGACATCTTCTGGAAGTCGCTCCAGCACAGCGTGATTCTCGTGCTGGTGCTGCCGCTGGTGACGCTGGGCCTCGCGCTCTTCTTCGCCTTCATGCTCAACGTCGGAGGCCGTCGGCGGAAGAACGCCGCGGTCTCCGGCGTGCGGGGTTCGGGCTTCTACAAGATCGCCTATTTCTTCCCGCAGGTCCTGTCGATCGTCATCGTCGCCCTGCTCTTCCAGTTCGCCTACAACCCGCGCTCCGGCATGGTGAATTCGGCCCTGAAGGGCATCGGGCTCGACTCGGTCCAGCCGGAGTGGCTGGGCGATCCGAACCTGGCGCTGATCTGCGTCATGGTGGTGCTGGTCTGGTCGACGGTCGGCTTCTTCGTCGTCCTCTTCTCGGCCGGAATGGCCTCGATTCCCAAGGACTTCTACGAGGCGGCGCTCCTGGACGGGGCCAACCGCATCACGACGTTCTTCAAGATCACCGTCCCGCTGCTCTGGGACACCATCCAGTCGGGCTGGGTCTACATGGGCATCCTGGCCCTCGGCGTCGAGGCGTTCACGGCCGTCCAGGTCATGACGGTCGGCCCCGGCGGCCCCGACTACTCGACCTCGATCCTGCCGCTGTACGTCTACCAGACCGCCTTCCGCGACGGTCAGGCCGGATACGCGACGACGATCGGTGTCGGACTGCTCATCGTCACCATGGCGTTCGCCGCCGTCGTGATGCGGCTGGGCCGGCGCGAGCGGCTGGAGTTCTGATGCCGCGCTTCCCGGGGCGCGCTCCCCGGACCCCCAGCAGGCAAGACAGCCCGGCCGCGGCGGCCGGCTCGACAGTAGTACGAGGTGAGCACGCGTGAAGGCCACTGAAACCCCTCCCGCGGTCGCGGCGACGGAACCGGCCCCCGTGTCCAAGTCGCCCGCCCCGGGCGGCAAGGAGAAGAGCAGCGAGGGGCAGGTCCTCAACGTCTTCTCGCACGGCGTGCTGATCATCTGGGCGATCCTGGTGGTCCTGCCGCTGCTCTGGGCGATCATGTCCTCGTTCAAGAACGACGACTCGATCCTGTCGACGCCGTGGGCGCTGCCGGACAAGCTCCACTTCGAGAACTGGTCGCGCGCCTGGAGCCAGGCGCACATGAGCGACTACTTCTTCAACACGATCATCGTGGTGGGCGGTTCGCTCATCGGCACGCTGCTGCTCGGTTCCATGGCGGCCTACGTACTGGCCCGGTTCGACTTCCCGGGCAACCGCTTCATCTACTACCTGTTCATCGGCGGGATGAGCTTCCCGATCATCCTGGCGCTGGTCCCGCTGTTCTTCGTGATGAACAACATGGGGATGCTGAACACGCGGCACGGGCTGATCCTGGTCTACATCGCGTACTCGCTGCCCTTCACCGTCTTCTTCCTCACCTCCTTCTTCCGGACGCTACCGGGGTCGGTGGCGGAGGCCGCGATGATCGACGGGGCCTCGCACACCCGGACGTTCTTCCAGGTCATGCTGCCGATGGCCAAGCCCGGCCTGATCAGCGTCGGCATCTTCAACTTCCTCGGCCAGTGGAACCAGTACATGCTGCCGACGGTGCTGAACACCGACCCGAAGTACCGGGTGCTCTCGCAGGGGCTGGTCGAACTGGCCAACAGCCAGGGCTACAAGGGCGACTGGTCCGGGCTCTTCGCCGGTCTGGTGATGGCGATGCTGCCGGTCCTCGCGGCCTACATCATCTTCCAGCGCCAGGTCGTGGCGGGGCTGACCGCGGGAGCGGTCAAGTAACGCCCCGTACACCCTGAACGCACCTTACGAACGAGGCGAACCGCCCGCCGGCATCCCAGCCGGCGGGCGGTTCGTCTGTGTACGGGGGAGTTCGCCCGGGCCGGCGGGCCGGGGAGCGGCGCTCACCCGTGGCTCCCACTGCTCAAGGTCTTGACGGGGCCCGCCCGAAAACGGTCAGCTTAGAGTTCACATGTTGGAGAATATGGCAGGAGTGAGTGAGTCGATGGAGACTCCGGGGTCGCAGACGTCTCTGCATCGCGCCAACCTTGAGCGGGTCGTGCGCGCCGTACGCATGGCTGGTTCGCTCACCCAGGCGGAGATCGCCAGGAGCACGGGCCTCTCCGCGGCCACCGTCTCCAACATCGTTCGCGAACTGAAGGACAGCGGCACGGTCGAGGTGACCCCCACCTCGGCGGGCGGCCGCCGCGCCCGCAGCGTCTCGCTCAGCGGGGACGCGGGCATCGTGATCGGCGTCGACTTCGGCCACACCCACCTGCGCGTGGCCGTCGGCAACCTGGCCCACCAGGTGCTCGCCGAGGAGTCCGAGCCGCTGGACGTCGACGCCTCCTCCGCGGAGGGCTTCGGACGGGCGGAACAGCTGGTCAACCGGCTGATCGAGACGACCGGCGTCAGCCCCGGCAAGGTCATCGGGGTGGGGCTCGGTGTACCCGGCCCGATCGACGTGGAGTCCGGCACGCTGGGCTCCACGTCGATCCTGCCGGGCTGGACGGGCATCAACCCCAGCGACGAGCTGTCCTCGCGCCTCGGCGTGCCGGTGTACGTGGACAACGACGCCAACCTCGGAGCCCTCGGCGAGCTGGTGTGGGGGAGCGGCCGGGGGGTCAGGGACCTCGCGTACATCAAGGTGGCGAGCGGTGTCGGCGCCGGCCTGGTGATCGACGGCCACATCTACCGGGGCCCCGGCGGCACGGCCGGCGAGATCGGCCACATCACCCTGGACGAATCGGGCCCGGTCTGCCGCTGCGGCAACCGCGGCTGCCTGGAGACCTTCACGGCCGCGCGCTACGTCCTGCCCCTGCTCCAGCCCAGCCACGGCCCCGATCTGACCATGGAGCGCGTGGTCCAGCTGGCCCGCGAGGGCGATCCGGGGTGCCGGCGGGTGATCGGTGACGTCGGGCGCCACATCGGCAGCGGAGTGGCCAACCTTTGCAATCTCTTGAACCCGAGCCGCGTGGTGCTGGGCGGGTCGCTGGCGGAGGCCGGGGAGCTGGTCCTGGGGCCCATCAGGGACTCCGTGTCGCGTTACGCCATCCCCAGCGCGGCCCGGCAGCTGTCCGTGCTCCCGGGGGCGCTGGGGGGCCGCGCGGAAGTGCTGGGCGCGCTGGCGCTCGTCCTCAGCGAGATGGGGGATTCGACCCTTTTGGAGAGCACCCTCCCCGCGGCCACTCCTGCCTTCACTTAGATAACGGATGGCACCGTTGTCATCTCGTTAAGGATTTACTCCTTGACGCCGACCTCGCGGCCGAGTTGACTTCCAGCCACCTCGGCCGCGACGTTGCGGCCTCGTCAGGGAGGCAAACCCCCAATGAACGCAATGACGCGACGCATCGTCATAGGCACGGCCGCCGTTTCGATGGCCGTCTCCCTCGCCGCCTGCGGCAAGGCCGGCGACGACAAGAAGGACTCGGCGGACTCGGGCAGCAAGACCAAGATCGGCCTGCTCCTCCCGGAGAACAAGACCGCCCGCTACGAGACGCTGGACAAGCCGCTGTTCATCGACGCGGTCAAGAAGGGCTGCGCCGACTGCGAGGTCGTCTACAACAACGCGGGCGGTGACGTCGGCCAGCAGAAGCAGCAGTTCGAGCAGCAGATCGCCGACGGCATCAAGGTCATCGCGATCTCCTCGGTGGACGCCGAGAAGTCCGCCGCCTGGGTCGCCGACGCCCACAAGAAGGGCGTCAAGGTCGTCGCGTACGACCGTGCCATCGCCGGTGCCGACGCCTACGTCAGCCACGACAACGAGAAGATCGGCCGGCTGCAGGGCCAGGCCGTCCTCGACGCCCTCGGCGCCAAGGCGGCCAAGGCCAACCTCGTCATGATCAACGGCGACGAGAAGGACCCGAACGCCGGGCTGTTCAAGAAGGGCGCCCACGCCTCCCTCGACGGCAAGATCAAGATCGCCTACGAGGCGTCCGGCGAGTGGGACCCGAAGATCGCCGGCGAGAAGATGACCGCCGCCATCTCCTCGGTCGGCAAGGACAAGATCGACGCCGTCTACTCCGCCAACGACGGCATGGCGGGCGGCATCATCACCTCCCTGACCAACGCCGGCATCAAGGACATCCCGGTGGGCGGCCAGGACGCCGAACTCCCCGGCATCCAGCGGATCATCGCCGGTACGCAGACCTTCACGATCTACAAGTCGCCGAAGCAGCTGGCCCCCGAGGCCGCCAAGTTCGCCGTCAACCTGCTCCAGGGCAAGGACATCGGCGCCCAGGGCGAGACGGACGGCGTTCCGTCCACGCTGCTCGAGCCGACCGTGGTGAACAAGGACAACATCCAGTCCACCGTGATCAAGGACGGCATCTACCAGGTCGCCGACGTCTGCGTGAAGGACATCGCCGCCAAGTGCACCGCGCTGGGCATCAAGTAGTCCCTCCTCGCGCCGGGGCCGGCCGGCCCCGGCGCGTACGGGCCCGGTCCGCCCCGCACGGCGGACTCGGCCCGCCCCCATGACTGTCCGGCCCCGGCCGGCTCACACCCCGCTGCCGGCCGGGTGCCGGACACTCACCCCCCCCCAGTGCTTCCCGTATGCCGACGCTGCCCCCGCGGCGCGGCGCCTCCGCCGGTCAGGCGGCACATCCCCGCCGGTCAGGCGGCGAAGGAGATGGTTCACGTGTCAAAGACGCCCGTGCTGGCGTTGCGTGGAGTCTTCAAGCGATTCGGAGCGGTCCAGGTCCTCTCCGGTGTCGATCTCGAAGTCCACGCCGGAGAAGTGGTCGCCCTCGTCGGCGACAACGGTGCCGGAAAGTCCACGCTGGTCAAGACGATCGCCGGCGTCCACCCCATCGATGAGGGCGTCATCGAGTGGGAGGGCACGAAGGTGGACATCAGCCGTCCGCACGACGCCCAGAACCTCGGCGTCGCCACCGTCTACCAGGACCTCGCGCTCTGCGACAACCTGGACGTCGTGGCCAACCTGTTCCTGGGACGCGAGATCAAGAAGGGCGGCGTCCTCGACGAGGTCGCCATGGAGAAGCGGGCCCAGGACCTGCTCTCCACCCTCTCCATCCGCATCCCCAGCGTCCGCATCCCGGTCGCCGCGCTCTCCGGCGGCCAGCGCCAGGTCGTGGCCATCGCCCGCGCCCTGGTCGGCAACCCCAAGATCGTGATCCTGGACGAGCCCACCGCGGCCCTCGGCGTCGAGCAGACCGCACAGGTCCTCGACCTGGTGGAGCGGCTGCGCGAGCAGAACCTCGGCGTCATCCTCATCAGCCACAACATGGCCGATGTGAAGGCCGTGGCCGACAAGGTCGCCGTGCTGCGACTCGGCCACAACAACGGCGTCTTCCCCGTGGCGACGACCAGCCACGAAGAAATCATCGCCGCGATCACGGGCGCCACGGACAACGCCGTGACCCGCCGCAAGTCCCGCAGCGCGGAGGCATCCAAGTGAGCAACACCAACGAGACTCCGGCCAAGGTCCCGGCCCAGGCGGAGCCCGCCGAGGCGCCCGCGCCGGCGGAAGGCGCGGTCCGCGTCGTCGACCCCCGGCTGCTCGTCCGCGAGCAGGGCTTCAAGGGCTACTGGACCGAGTTCAAGCGCAAGGTGCGCTCGGGCGAGATCGGCTCCCTGCCCGTCGTGGTGGGCCTGATCATCATCGGCATCGTCTTCCAGGCCGAGACCGGCAACTTCCTCACCTCGTACAACCTCGACCAGATCACGCTGTACGCGGCGGGCCCCGGCATCATGGCCGTCGGCATCGTCTTCGTCCTGCTGCTGGGCGAGATCGACCTCGCGGTCGGCTCCGTCGCCGGTCTCGCGGGCGCAGTGTGGGCCGTCCTCGGCACGGACATGCCCGACGGCCTCGCCATCCTGCTCGGCATCCTGTCCGGCACGGTCATCGGCGCCTTCCACGGCATCGTCTTCGCCAAGATCGGCGTGCCCGCGTTCGTCGTGACCCTGGCGGGCTTCCTGGGCTGGGCCGGCATGCAGACCTGGGTGATGGGCGAGAAGTCCACGATCACCACCCCGCTCGGCAGCTTCGTCCGCGACCTGACCAGCTACTACTTCGAGGACATCGCCGCCGCCTACGGTCTCGCCGTGGTCGTGATCGCCGCGTTCTACCTCACCCAGCTGCGTGACGCGAGGCGCCGCAAGGCCGCGGAGCTGCCGCACCGCCCGCAGAGCGAGATCATCCTGCGCACCGCGCTGCTCGCGGTCCTGGCCCTCCTCGCCGCGTACGCCTTCAACCAGGAGCAGGGCCTCCCGCTCTCCCTGGTGATCTTCCTCGCGATCCTGGTCATCACCGACTTCGTGCTGCGCCGCACCACGTACGGCCGTCAGGTCTTCGCGGTCGGCGGCGGCGTCGAGGCCGCGCGCCGCGCCGGCATCAACGTGTCGTGGATCCGCATCTCGGTGTTCATGATCTCCGGCACGCTCGGCGCGGTCGGCGGTCTCTTCCTGGCCTCCGCGACCGGCGGCGCCGCCCGTTCGCTCGGTGGCGGCAACCAGCTCATGATGTGCATCGCGGCGGCCGTCATCGGCGGTACGTCCCTGTTCGGCGGACGCGGCAAGGTCTGGTCCGCGCTCCTGGGCATCCTGGTCATCCAGTCGATCGTCCAGGGCCTCAACCAGATGAACCTGTCGTCCAACGCGATCCAGTACATGATCACCGGTGCGGTGCTCCTCATCGCCGTGATCATCGACTCGGTCTCCCGCAAGACCCAGAAGACCGCGGGCCGCGGCTAGCCGCGCCCCGTATCACCGCAGGCCGCGCGCGGCACGCACCACCCGCCGGAGCCCGGCGCCCCCCCGGAGGGCGCCGGGCTCCGGCGCGTACCGGTGAAAAGGGACAGCACGCCCCGACTCCCGCTTCGGGGGGAGGCCGTTAGACTCATCGGATCGGCAATGCTCGACCAGCACAATCGCAAGGAGGCACGGTGACACAGCCGCGCGAAGCGCGTCATGCACGGGCGGTGGTGGGCGACGGATGGGATCTGCTGACCCGCATCGGCGGACCGCGTGACCTCGACCGCCTCACTTCCGAGCAGCTGGTGCAGCTCGCCGAGGAGATCCGGACCTTCCTCGTCGACGCCGTCTCCAAGACCGGCGGCCACCTCGGACCCAACCTCGGCGTGGTCGAACTCACCATCGCCCTGCACCGGGTCTTCGACTCGCCGAAGGACAAGGTCCTCTTCGACACCGGCCACCAGAGCTACGTGCACAAGCTCCTCACCGGCCGCCAGGACTTCAGCAGGCTCAAGGGCAAGGGCGGCCTCTCCGGCTACCCCTCGCGCGCCGAGTCCGAGCACGACGTCATCGAGAACTCGCACGCCTCCACCGTCCTCGGCTGGGCCGACGGCCTGGCCAAGGCCAACGAGGTCCGCGGCAAGGACGACCACGTCGTCGCGGTCATCGGGGACGGCGCGCTCACCGGCGGCATGGCCTGGGAGGCGCTGAACAACATCGCCGCCGCCAAGGACCGGCCCCTCGTCATCGTCGTCAACGACAACGAGCGCTCCTACGCCCCCACCATCGGCGGCCTCGCCAACCACCTCGCCACCCTGCGCACCACCGACGGCTACGAGCGATTCCTGGCCCGCGGCAAGGACCTGCTGGAGCGCACCCCCGTCGTCGGCAAGCCGCTGTACGAGACGCTGCACGGCGCCAAGAAGGGCTTGAAGGACTTCATCGCCCCGCAGGGCATGTTCGAGGACCTCGGCCTCAAGTACGTCGGCCCCATCGACGGCCACGACATCGAGGCCCTGGAGTCCGCCCTCCAGCGCGCCAAGCGCTTCGGCGGCCCGGTCATCGTGCACTGCCTCACCGAGAAGGGCCGCGGCTACACCCCCGCCCTCCAGGACGAGGCCGACCGCTTCCACGCCGTCGGCAAGATCCACCCCGACACGGGCCTGCCCGTCGCCACCTCCGGCCTCGACTGGACCTCGGTGTTCGGCGAGGAGATGGTCAAGCTCGGCCGCGAGCGCGAGGACATCGTCGCGATCACCGCGGCCATGCTCCAGCCGGTCGGCCTGACCGGGTTCGAGAAGGAGTTCCCGGACCGGATCTACGACGTCGGCATCGCCGAGCAGCACGGCGCGGTCTCCGCGGCCGGCCTCGCCACCGGCGGCCTCCACCCGGTCTTCGCGGTCTACGCCACCTTCCTCAACCGCGCCTTCGACCAGGTCCTGATGGACGTCGCCCTGCACAAGTGCGGGGTCACCTTCGTCCTGGACCGGGCCGGCATCACCGGTACGGACGGCGCCTCGCACAACGGCATGTGGGACATGTCGATCCTCCAGGTCGTGCCCGGCCTGCGGATCGCCGCCCCGCGCGACGCCGACCAGGTCCGCGCCCAGCTGCGGGAGGCCGTCGAGGTGGACGACGCGCCCACGGTCGTCCGCTTCTCCAAGGGCGCGGTCGGCCCCTCCGTCAAGGCCGTCTCCACGGTGGGCGGCATGGACGTGCTCCGCGAGCCCGGGGCAGCCCGGCCCGACGTGCTGCTGGTCTCCGTCGGCACGCTCGCCCCGATGTGCCTGGAGATCGCCGACCTGCTCGACGCCCAGGGCATCTCCACGACCGTGGTGGACCCCCGCTGGGTGAAGCCGGTGGACGAGGCCATGGCCCCGCTCGCCGCGCGGCACCGGGTCGTCGTCACCGTCGAGGACAACAGCAGGGTCGGCGGCGTCGGCTCCGCGGTCTCCCAGGCGCTGCGCGACGCGGACGTCGACGTACCGCTGCGCGACTTCGGCATCCCGCCGGTCTTCCTGGACCACGCCTCCCGCAAGGAGGTCATGGCCGAGATCGGGCTGACCGCCCCGGACATCGCCCGCCAGGTCACCGGCCTGGTCGCCAAGCTGGACGGGCGCTACGAGACGGCGGAGGACCGCACCGTGGCGGAGCGCGTCCGGGACTGACGCCCACCCGCTCGGCCGGACGGGCCGGTCGGACCACCCGTATCGAGTGGTCCGACCGGCCCGTTCGCGTGAACTCCGGCCGGGGCAGGCGTGCCGCGAACGGGTGGTGGTGCCGGGTCCGGAACATGGCGTGCACGACGAGCGCGTGGAGGTACGCCGGTGAGCACGCAGCAGGACCTGCCCCCGAGCCGGAACGGGCTGTTCAGGACCAAGACGGTCGAGCAGTCCATCCGCGACACCGAGGAGCCGGAGCACGCCCTCAAGAAGTCGCTCTCGGCCCTCGACCTCACGGTCTTCGGGGTCGGCGTCGTCATCGGCACCGGCATCTTCGTCCTCACCGGCAAGGTGGCCAAGGAGACGGCGGGACCGGCCACCGCCCTCGCCTTCGTCGTCGCCGGCGTCGTCTGCGCGCTGGCCGCCCTGTGCTACGCGGAGTTCGCGTCCACCGTGCCGGTCGCGGGGTCCGCCTACACCTTCTCGTACGCCTCGCTCGGAGAGCTGGTCGCCTGGATCATCGGCTGGGACCTCGTGCTGGAATTCGCGCTGGGCACGGCGGTGGTCGCGGTCGGCTGGTCCGGCTACGTCCGCTCGCTGCTGGACAACGCGGGCTGGCACCTGCCCGACGTGCTGGCCGGGCCGGACGTGGCGGACGGGTTCGGCTTCGACATCCTCGCCTTCGCCCTGGTGCTGGCCCTGACCGTGATCCTGGTGCTGGGCATGAAGCTCTCCGCCCGGGTCACCACGGTGGTGGTCGCCGTCAAGATCGCCGTCGTCCTGATCGTCATCATCGCGGGCCTGTTCTTCATCGACACCGCCAACTACTCGCCGTTCATCCCCCCGGCCGAGCCGCAGTCCGCCGGGTCCGGGCTGGACGCCCCGCTGGTCCAGCTGATCTTCGGCTACGCCCCGACGAACTTCGGGGTCATGGGCATCTTCACCGCCGCCTCCATCGTCTTCTTCGCCTTCATCGGCTTCGACGTCGTCGCCACGGCCGCGGAGGAGACGAAGCTGCCGCAGCGCGACATGCCGCGCGGCATCCTTGCCTCCCTGTTCATCTGCACCGTGCTCTACGTCGCCGTGTCGATCGTCGTCACCGGCATGCAGCGATACACCGAACTGTCCGTCAGCGCCCCGCTCGCCGACGCCTTCAAGGCCGTCGGCCACCCCTTCTACGCGGGTGTCATCAGCTTCGGTGCCGCCGTCGGCCTCACCACGGTCTGCATGATCCTGCTGCTCGGCCAGACCCGGGTGTTCTTCGCGATGAGCCGCGACGGCCTGCTCCCGAGGTTCTTCTCCAAGACGCACCCGCGCTTCCACACCCCGTACCGCCCGACCATCCTGCTCGGCGTGATCATCGCCGTCGTCGCCGGGGTGACCAGCATCAACGAGCTCGCCACGCTGGTGAACATCGGCACCCTCTTCGCCTTCGTGGTCGTCGCCCTCGGCGTCATCGTGCTGCGCCGCACCCGCCCGGACCTGCACCGTGCCTTCCGCACGCCGTGGGTGCCGCTGGTCCCGGTCGTGTCGGTGGCCGCCTCGGTCTGGCTGATGCTCAACCTGCCGGCCGAGACCTGGCTGCGGTTCGCGGTCTGGATGGTGCTCGGTGTGATCATCTACTTCGCGTACGGCCGTTCGCACAGCCGGGTGAACCGCGAGCGGGTCTGACCCTCAGGCCCCCGGCCGCACCGTACGCGGCCCCGCGCACCGAGCCCCGTGCGCCTCGACCCGGCGGCGCAGCTCCCGGTCCGCGGTGACCACGACACAGGGGCGCGGCGCCGCCCCGGCCGCCAGCTCCGCGATCAGGTCGTCACCGCTGCCCGGGGCCGCCGCCACCCGCACCCCGGGCACGGGCGCGACGTCCCGGGCCCGCCCCTCGACCACGAGCACCAGGTCTACGGGGCCGGGCACACCGGGCAGGCCGTCGGAGGCGTAGCGCACCAGCGAGTCGCGCAGCCGCTCGGCCGCGCCCCGCCGGTCCCGCCACCAGCCGTCCGGGACGGACCCGACGACATTGGCGGCGTCGACGATCACCAGGGGCAGCGGATCGGGCATGGGTCCAGCGTGTCATGTCAGGGGCCCCGCAGCCCCGCCCAAGCGGTCCGGACGCGGTGATTCCAAGGGTTCGAACGGTGATTCTATGATGGGTGCTCCCCGCCTTCCGGATGCCGGTCGAGACCCAAAGCCGCAGATCGGGGGCGGACCATCACGGAAGGAAGACGCCACGACATGCGAGTCAGGTCGAGACGTGCCCAGGGGAGCGCCTCGGGCAAGGGCGACGACGCCCTGCGAGACGTCGAAAGCGCCCGTGGGACCGGCGAGACCCCGGTCGACGGACGCTGGCTCGTGTGTGGCAAGGACGGCAGGCTCACCGCCTACGCCCGCAACGAGGACGGGCTCCTGCGCTGGACCGAGGAGCGCCCCGGCGGCCCCGGCTGGCAGGGCCCCGAGTTCTTCCCGGTCCCGGACCTGACCCATCTCGGCCTCGCCCAGGGCCAGGACGGCTACGTCCACTTCATCGGCCGCCGCACGGTGCACGGCGACGAGGAGCAGCCGCGGGTCGACCTCGTGCACGCCATCCAGTACCAGACGGGCCGCCCGGTCACCGCCTGGCGGACCGTGGGCAATCCGTACAAGGACGGGGACGAGCGCGCGGCCCGCATCGGCCCGCCGGCCGCCGCCGTCGCCCCGACCGGCACGGTCCACGTCTTCGTCCGCAACGCCAACGGCGGCATGATGCTGCGCCGCGAGGCGAAGAACGGCAAGTGGGAGGGGTGGAAGGACCTCAGGGGCACCCTGGGCAAGGAGACGATGGCCGTCGCGGTCGCCGAGTCGGGCCGCATCGAGCTGCTGGTCCCCGGCGCCAACAAGGCCATGCGGTGGGCCCAGGCCGAGCCCGGCGGCGCCTTCCAGAAGGGCGACAACCTGAACGTCAAGATCGCCGGCGGCGCGGTGAGCGTGCTGGAGACCGCGCCCGACCGCAACACCTTCTACTGGACCGACGCCACCACCGGCACCCTGGTCGCCCACCGCCTGGACGCCCCGCCCATCACGATCGGGGACACCCCGGCCGAGGGCCCGGTCGCGGTGCTCCGCGCCGAGCTGGACGACTACGACTGCACCGTGCTCGCCCACCGCACCCGCGACGGCCGCGTGCTGCTCGCGGCCTGCGGTACGGAGAACGAGGCGGGCGGCCTGTGGTGGGCGGCGACGGGCGAACGCACCTCGTCGCCCCCGGCGTTGGCGCTCGACGGCCACGGGCGCGTGGTGCTCGCGACGATCGGGGAGCGCGGCGGGCTCTACGTGGCCCGGCAGAACGACGAACCCGGGCTCGCGCTGGGACCGGCGCAGCGGGTGTGAGCCGTGCGGGCCCGGCCGGCCCGCGAGGCGCGTGACGCGTACGGCCCCGGGAGCGTTCCCGGGGCCGTACCGCTGCTGTCTCCGGTCAGCCCTGGCCCAGCGCCGGGGACTTCTTGGCCGACTCGGGGATGGGGGCGTCCTCGCGGATCGCCTTCCACAGGGCGTCCGACCGCGACTTCACGGCCACCACGCGGTTGTGGTCGATCTTGTCGTACTCGACGGGGAGCATGATCGTCTCCATCGTGTCCGGGTCGACCCCGTTCATGGACCGGGCGAACTTCGCGAGCGAGGTGAGCGAGGCCAGCTCCTCGTCGGTGGTCAGGGCCGCCGTCGCCGAGTTGGCGATCTTGTACGCGCTGGTCGGGCTGCCCAGCAGGTCCTGGCTCTTGACCTCCTTGAGCAGGGCCATGAGGAACTGCTGCTGGAGGCCGATGCGGCTCAGGTCGGTGCCGTCGCTGAGGCTGTAGCGGGTGCGGACGAACTTCAGGGACTCGGTGCCGTCGAACTTGTGCGGGCCGGCTTCCACGTCCAGCCCGGTCTTCTTGTCGTGGATGGGCTCCTTGACGTCGATGTTCACGCCGCCGATGGCGTCGACGAGTCCCTTGAACCCGGCGAAGTTGATCTCCAGGTAGTGGTCGATGCGCACCCCGGACATCTTCTCGACGGTCTTGACCACACACGCCGGACCGACCAGCGAGTACACCGAGTTGAACATCACACGGTCCTTGGCCGCCAGCGTGGAACCGTCGGCCTTGGTGCACTCGGGCCGGGTCACCAGGGTGTCGCGCGGTATGGACACGGCGACGGCCTTCTGGCGGCCCTCCGGGATGTGCACGACGAGCGCGGTGTCGGACCGGGCCCCGCTGACCCCGGCCCCGCCGCCCAGCTCCTTGTTCTCCGAGCCGGCCCGCGAGTCGGACCCCAGGACCAGGAGGTTCTGCCCGCTGGTGGGCAGCTTCTCGGGCCGGTCCTCACCGAGCGCCTTGTTGATGTCGACGCCCTTGATGTTGCCGTTGAGGTGGCTGTAGAGCCACCACACGGTGCCGCCTGCGGCGAGCAGCAGCACGAGGAGGACGCTGAGGGTGATCTTGAGGCCGCGACGGCGCTTGCGGCCTTCCCTGCGCTTCCCCCGGCCGCCATGAGACGTCGGGCGGCTCTCTGGCGTGCTCGTGGGTACGGCGTCGTGGCTCATCGTGGTCGAGTCCTCAAATCTCGTGGGCCCCGGGGCGGGCTGTGGAGTGCGTGGGACTCGGGTGGGGGGATGGGCCGGTCCGTGCGTCATGACTGAGCGTGCACTATAGAACAGAGGATCGCGCGAATAGGTGTTCTGGTTCCCAGGTCGCCGATCGGAGTGGCCCGGATCGGGCGCATCGATGCTGAGCATATGATGCTATCGGTCCTGTGTGGGCGCGATGAAGAACAGGTGAAGGGGAGAGGGTGACGGGGGCCATGCGGAGAAGAAGAACGGGCTCCGTGGGCAGTGTCCTCCCCTCGGCTCCGCCGTCCGGCCGCCACGAGGTCAGTGGCATGCCGCGCGGTCGCTGGATGACGCTCGGCAAGGACGGCAGGCTCACGGTCTACGCCCGTACGGACGGCGGTCTGCTGCGCTGGACGCAGCGGAGCCCCGGCGATGACCGGTGGGACGGGCCGGACCACGTGCCGGTCGCGGGACTGACGGACGTCACCGTCGTCCAGGGCGCCGACGGGTATGTGCACTTCCTCGGCCGGCGGGAACGCCGGGACGCCGAGGGGCCGAGCGTGGACTTCGTGCACGCCGTCCAGTACCAGACCGGCCGCCCCGTCACCGAGTGGCGCTCCCTCGGCAACTTCTACCGGGACCGGGAGCGGGGCCGGAAGGTGGGCGCGCCGGCCGGTGTCGTCGACCCGCAGGGCACGGTCTTCGTCTTCGCGCGCAACGCCGGCGGCGGACTGCAGATGCGCCGCGAGGGCAAGGGCGGCAAATGGGGGGCCTGGCAGGACCTCAAGGGTGCCGGCCTCTCCGCCGAGATCGTGCCGTCGGTGACCTCGGGCGGGCTCGTGGAGGTCCTCGCCACCAGTGACCGCGGGATGCGGCAATGGCGGCAGGAGGCTCCGGACGGCCCGCTGCTGACGGCTCCCCCCTTGCAGTTCTACGCCGTGGAGGGGACGGCGACGGCGCTGGAGACGGCGCCGGACCGGCTCACGTACTACTGGACCGACACGGCCACGTCGGGAATCGTCTCCTTCCGGGCGGGGGCCTGGCCCGTACTGCTGGGCGGCTACCCCGGAGAGGGCGCCGTCGTCGCCCTGCGCGCCGTGGTCGACGGCTACGACTGCACGGTCCTCGCCCAGCGCGGGACGGGCGGCACCCTGCTGATCGGCTTCTGTGCCACGGAGGGCGAGCAGGGCGGCGTCTGGTGGTCCGACACCGCTCAGGAGTGCGTCGGTGATCCCGCTCTCGCCGTCGACGGGCACGGTCGCGTCGTCGTGGCGGTGCGCGGGCGGGACGGGGCGGTGTCGCTCGCCCGGCGGGAGCCGGGGCCGGGGTTCACGCTCTCGTCGCAGTGGCGCCGGCTGTGATCCGGCGGGCCCGCCGGTAAGGGGTTGTACCAGCTCACCGTGGTGTTCATCACGGGTTCATATTGCATGTAGTCATGTTTTTGACTGGACGTTGACCGCGTCTTTATGTGAAGGTTCTGTGGCTTGCTCGTGAGTGAGCAGGTGTGACCGCCCTGTGGGGCGGTTTTTCATGTGGGATGACAGGTTTCGGTCTCATACCGTCCTCGTCCGGGCGCAATGAGGCATCCGGTCGAGGCGGGTGCTGGACCGCAGTGGCGTGGGTGGTGGATGCCTCGTGGTCGGTTCCGGCAATCCGGAGGCGGGATCGCTGGTTTCGGCGTATCGGTCCATGGTGCCGGACGGCGCCCGGAGGGGCATCGTGCGCAGAGTGCCGGCCCCCCTGCGCTCGGCGGTCAAGTCCTCGTTCAGCTCCGTCGACGCCATACGTTCCGCGACGGTGGTGTGGGCGATGGGCGGCCGTCGCAACGCGCCCCGGCACAGCGTGGCCTCCACCCGCCGCGTCGTGCGCGTCAAGGGCCGGCACATGCACGCCCTCGTCGTCGACGGTGCCACGGCGTGGGCGGCCAGAGCGCGCAATCTGCACATCCTCATCGCCGCGCTGGAGGCCGGGGGAATCGACTACTTCTGCGTCCGCGGCGCGACGAAGGACCTTCCGACCGTCGCGGTGCCCGCGGACCAGCGCGAGTCGGCGGAGGAGATGATCCAGATCGCCTTCGAGCAGACCCCCGGCTACATCGGGGCGGCCACCGCGTCCGAGTCCGGCATGCGGCCCGGCGACGTCGGCAAGTCCTGGCGCCAGCTGCGCAAACACGACGCCCTCCGCGTCGCCTGGTACGTCACCGACCCGACCGAGCAACTCGTCTACGGCGCCGACCAGGGCTGCGAGCTGGAATTCTGGAAGAGACGGGGCGAGACGCTGGAGGCGCCCCGCCCCAACCGGGTGGTCACCGAGGTGCCGGCCGACGCCCCGCGATACACCGTCCCGCAGGCGCTGTTCGCCCTGATCCCCGGCGCCTACACCACCGGCAGCGCCCGCACGGTGGCCGAGTTCACCCAGCCCCTGGCCGAGGACCACCTCTTCCCCATCGACGTCGTCTACACCTGGGTCGACGATTCCGACCCCCACTGGAGCGCCGAACGCGATGCCGTCCGCTCGGGGCGGGCGGGCGGCACGCCACGGACCCTGCACGCCCAGGCGGCCAACGACTCGCGCTTCACCAGCCGCGACGAACTGCGCTACTCCCTGCGCTCCCTGCACCAGTACGCGCCCTGGGTGCGCACCGTCTACCTGGTCACCGCCGGACAGGTGCCCGGCTGGCTGGACACCGACGCCCCGGGCATCAAGGTCGTCGACCACCGCGAGATCTTCTCCGACCCCACGGCCCTGCCCACCTTCAACTCGCACGCCATCGAGAGCCAGCTGCACCACATCGAGGGCCTGTCCGAACACTTCCTCTACCTCAACGACGACGTGTTCTTCGGCCGTCCGCTCAGCGCCGACCGCTTCTTCCACACCAACGGCCTGACCAAGTTCTTCCAGTCCAAGGCCCTCATACCGAGCGGTCCCGTGGACACGGACGACCTGCCGGTGAACGCGGCGGGCAAGAACAGCCGGGCCCTCATCGAGCGCTCCTTCGGCACCCGGATCGCCCAGAAGATGAAGCACACCCCGCACCCGCTGCGCCGGAGCATCCTCTCCGACATCGAGCTGGTCTACAGCGCGGAGCACCACCGCACCCAGCACTCCCGCTTCCGGTCCCCGGACGACGTCCCGATCGCCTCGTCCCTGCACCACTACTACGGCTTCCACACCGGCCGCACGACCACGGGGAACCTGCGCTACCAGTACATCGACCTCGCCGCCGACCAGGCGCGGCGCCGGCTGGACAGCCTCCTCGCCCACCGGCACTTCGACACGTTCTGCCTGAACGACACCGTCGAACACCCCGACCCGGAGGCCCAGGAACGCATGATCCGGTCCTTCCTCGACAGGTACTTCCCCGTCCCCAGCCGGTTCGAGCTGCCCGACGGGGTCGTCGGCCCCACCCGGCTCGCCGACCGTCGAGCCTCGTCCCCGACGCTCGACGCGGTTCCCACCCAGAACGGCCTCGCCGACGGAGTTGCCCGATGAAACGCCGACACCCCCTGCGCGCACTGCGCCGCCGAGCCGCCCGCGTACGGTCCGCCCTGCTGCGGCGCTACTTCCTGCCCCGTCGCCGGGGCCGTGCCGCCGTGCTCCATTACGCCGCCGTGCTCGACGGGCAGACCGTGAACCTGCACGCCCGGATGCCGCGCTGGGTACGGCCGGACGAGGACGCCCGCATCGAGCTGAGGCGGCGGGGGCGCCGGCACACCGCCGACGCCAAGGTCTACACCGACCACGACGGAGGCGTCGCGATGGACGCCGCGATCCTGCTCGGACAGGACGTCAGCGGCCTGCCGTTGACGCCCGGCCGCTGGAAGATCCGGCTGCGCCTGTCCCAGCGGACGCGCCGCCGTGCGCTGCCCCTGCTCCTCGTGGACCTCCCCGTTCCGTACGGCGGCCCGACGCGGCCCATGGAGGCGTCGGCCGCCACCGGCGACCGCTACCGGCTGGGCCGCAGCGTCACCGGGAGCGCCCACATCATGTTCAGCCGGCCCCAGCCGTCGGCGGAGGTCGTGCGCGTCCACGTGACCCACAGCCACGTCGACGTCACCTTCCGGGTGGTCGGCGCGGAGCCCGAGACCCCCTCGGTCGGGTTCGTCGCCTCGGGACGCCGCCTGGAGGCCGACGCCGAACGGCTCGACGAAGGGCTGTGGCAGGTGTTCGTGCCGCTGCACCTGATGTCCCCGCTCCGTGACCGTGCCGAGCAGTGGGACCTCGTTCTCAGCTCGGGCAACCTGCGGGACATGCGCCTGGGCCGGCGCCTCCACGACGTCCGCAACCCCGGACGGGTCTTCGCCTACCGGCAGACCGCCGTCACACCGGTGGGCCGCCGCCCCATGCTCGTACTGCCCCGCTACACACCCGCGGGTAACTTCCGCATCCAGTGCAGCCCGATGACGGAAGCCGCGTAACCGCACCCCATGAAGATCACCTTTCTCCTGCTCACCGCGGACGCCGTAGGAGGCACCGAACGAGCGGTGTTCAACCAGGCCGCCGAACTCGTGGGCAACCACGACGTCCGCGTGATGAGCATCCTCAAGACGCAGCCGCAGCTCTTCTTCCCGATCGACGAGCGCATCCGTGTCGACTACCTGATCGACCGGACCGGTGCGGAGCCCCGCCCCGTCCGCCCCACCGGGCTGGCCCCCGAGGCGTGGGCGCAGGTCGCGGGCCTGCCGAGCCTCCTGGTCGACCCGGCCTGGGAAGCGGCGTTCAACCGGCTGACCGACCTGGAACTGGAGTACGCGCTCCAGCACACCGACACGGACCTGCTGATCACCACCACACCGGCGCTCATGGCCCTCGCGGTGCAGCTGGCGCCCCCACACGTGATGACGCTCCACCAGGAGCACCGGGTCTCGGAGCTGAGGGGCCCCAGCGCCGAACCCCTGCTGCGCTACGCGTCCCGGCTGGACGCGCTCGCCGTGCTCAGCAACCGCACGCGCGACTGGTTCGCCGAGACCCTCGGCCACAGCGCGCCGCGCATCGACGTCGTTCCGAACGCGCTGCCGCGCGGATTCCGGCCCCGCTCGACGCTGGAGACCCGGAGCGTCGTCATCGCGGGCCGTCTCGTCGGCGAGAAGCAGATCGACCACGCGATCACCATCTGGGACACCGTGGCCCGCGTGCACCCCACCTGGACGCTGCGCATCTTCGGCGACGGCCCGCTCGCCGGCACCCTGCGCCGGCAGATCGACATGCTCGGCCTCCAGGACAGCGTCCAGCTCAACGGCAACTCGCCCCACCTCGCCGAGGAGTGGGCCAAGGCCAGCATCGCCCTCATGACCTCGCGCAACGAGGCCTTCCCGCTGGTGCTGACCGAGGCCCAGGCCGCCGGTGTGCCCGTGGTCTCCTACGACTGCCCCAACGGGCCGCGCGAGGTCATCCTGGACGGCCGGACCGGCATCCTCGTACCGGCCGGGGACACCGATGCCGCGGCCCGCGCGCTCATCCGGCTCATCGAGGACACGCCCCTGCGCCACGGCATGGGCCACGCGGCCGCGGAATCCGTCGCCCGGCTCGCGCCACCCGTGGTCACCGCCATGTGGGAGAAGATCTTCACCGAGCTGCACACCGCCCGGGCGTCCGGGGAACGCGAGGCCCGCAAGGCGGAGCGGCAGGCCGTCCACGCCCTGATGGGCGGACAGGAGGGCATCCTCCGCCCCGCCGCCCCCGCCCCCGCGACCACCATCGACACCAAGGCGCAGCGGGCCCTGGAGGAGCGGCTGCTCCGCGCGGACCGGGCTCTCGTGCGCGACGGCGGACAGCTGTGCCGGCAGATGGGCAGCGCATCCCCCTGGGACGTGGTCCAGCACAACCTCGCCCTGGTCGCCGCGGCCCTGGAGAACGCCCGCATCCCGTACTTCGTGACCCGGGACACCAACGTCCGGCACGCGGTCGCCGTCCACGTCTCCAACCGGGAGCCCGTGCTCAAGGCGCTCACCGCCGCGCACGGGGACAGCGCGGTGTACGTGGCGCTGCTCAACGAACGGCAGTCCCCGACCGCCACGGTCCTCGCCGCCTTCGCCGAGCAGCACACGCAGACCCCCTGCTCCGCGGTCCGCGTCTACCAGAACGCCGTCACGCCCGCCCGTACCCTCCGCCTGGCCGGGGTCTACGGCTGCACCATCAACTTCTGGGAGGAGGACCCGGAGGACCCGGACACGATGGTCTCGCCGGTGCGCACCGTGGTGGGCGACCGGGTGCCCTCCCGGGCCATGAACGTCGTCGGAACCGTCCTGGGCGGGCGTACGTACCCCACCATCGAGCCGTATGCCGGCGCCGTCCACGGAGACGTCAACTTCCCCATCGACGCGGTGTACACCTGGGTCAACGGCGGCGACATCGGCTGGCTGGAGCGAAAGCACGCGGTGATGCACGCCCTCGGCATGCAGACCGAGGACTCCGCGAGCAGCGCCGCCCGCTTCCGGGACCGCGACGAACTGCGCTACTCGCTGCGCTCCATCGACATGTACGCCCCCTGGATCCGCACCATCTACCTGGTCACCGACCAGCAGGTCCCGGAGTGGCTCGACCTCAACCACCCGCGGGTCCGGGTGGTCGACCACCGGGAGATCTTCGCCGACCCCTCGGTGCTGCCCACGTACAACTCGCACGCCATCGAGAGCCAGCTGCACCGCATCGACGGCCTGTCCGAGCACTTCCTGTACTTCAACGACGACGTCTTCATCGGCCGCGTGCTCCAGCCGAGCATGTTCTTCCACAGCAACGGCGTCGCCAAGCACTTCATGTCCCCGACGACCGTGCCCATGGGACCGGCCACGGCCGCCGACGAGTTCAACGTGAGCGCGGCCAAGAACAACCGCCAGCTGATAGCCGACTCGTTCGGGCAGGTCATCGCCCATTCGTTCCTGCACGCGCCGCACCCCCTGCGCCGCAGCGTCCTCGCGGACATCGAGCACTACTACGCGCCCGCCGTCGCCCGGACCGCCGCCAGCCGCTTCCGCAGCCACTCCGATCTCGCCATCGCCTCCTCGCTGCACCACTACTTCGGCTTCCACACCCAGCGGTCGGCGCCGGGCAGCATCAACTGCGGCTTCGTCAACGTGGGCCTGAGCGAGCACCGGCAGCGGCTCTCCCGCCTCCAGCTCAACCGTCCGCACGACGTGTTCTGCCTGAACGACTACCACGACGGCGACGTCACCGAGGACGAGCAGGACGCCGTGCTCGCGGCCTTCCTGCCCTCGTACTTTCCGGTGGCCAGCCAGTTCGAGGCCGGCTCCCCGCGCAACCAGCGCTTCCACGCCGGAGACCTGCCGGGGTGGCCGCTGTGAGCACCCCCCGCCCGGACTTCGTGTGCGGCGGGAGTACGTGCACGGCCGCGCGGACGGCCGGCCGCACCGGACGCGGCAGCAGGAACCACGGCCGGGTGTCCGCTTCGGCCCCTGGCAGGCAGGCTTACCCCCGCCTCGGGGCAGGCGACAACGGAGACGAGAAGAAGACATGAGAAAGATCTGCGTCATCGGCAATTCGGTGGCCGCCCCCCGCACCGAGGAGGAGTCGCCGCTCGCGGGATGGGGCCAGTACCTCAGCGAGTTCCTGACGCCCGGCTGCGACATGCGCAACTACGCGCGCGACGCCATGACGCTGCGCGGCTACTACACGGGGCGGTTCACCGCGCTGCTCACCCTCGTCGGCCATGGCGACCTGGTGCTCATCGCCTTCGGCAACGTCGAGCAGCGGATCAACCAGATGAACCGGTACCACGGCGCGCGGGAGTTCAAGGAGTACCTGCGGCTCTACGTCGAGGCGATCCGGGCCGAGGGCGCCGTGCCCGTCCTCCTCACCCCGGCGGCCCGGTGCACCTTCGACGTCGCCGGCAACCCGGTGAACACGCACGACGACTACCCCCGGCTGACCCTGGAGGCCGCCGCGGAACTCGGCTGCCCGGTCATCGACATGACGGCCTTCACCACCCAGCTCCTCGCCGAGCTCGGCCCCATGCGTGCCAGGGGGTTCTACCGGTGGCTGGATCCGGCGGAACACCCGAACCACCCGCAGGGTGTCATCGACGCGTCCCACTTCAACCACGCCGGGGCCCGCGAAGCGGCGCGGCTGGTGGCGAGCGGACTGGCAGCCCTGCCCGGCCTGCCGCCCGGAGTGGTGGACATCCAGCGACTGGTGCCGGGGCAGCTGCCGCCCGTGCAGACCGAGTTCACCGTGCAGCAGCCGCAGCTGGCGCTGACCGCCCAGCCCGGGGTCGCCGCCGCGCCGGCCTTCACCTCCCCGGCCCCCGGTGCCCTGGTCGGTGCCGGCCGCAAGCTCACGGGGACCGCACCCAGCGGCGCCGAGTACGTGCTCTTCTTCGAGGAGGGCGAGTATCTCGGCGGGACCCGCACGGCCGAGGACGGGGCGTGGCAGTGGCGGCGCGCCGTGCAGTGGCCGGGAGGCCGGCACAAGGTCACCGCGATCGCCCTCGCCGGCAACGCCGTGACCATGTCGTCGGAGACGGAGTTCGAAGTCCTCGACCGGCTGGAGGCCCCCGAAGTCACCGGACCGCGCAAGGGGGCGTGGAGCGGCCCCCGCCCCCGGTTCTCCGGCAAGGCGGGACGCGGCGTCGAGAAGGTCATGGTGCTGGAGCAGGGCCGGCTCATAGCCGAGGCACCGGTGCAGGAGGACGGCAGCTGGCGGGTCGCCCACGCCCACGACTGGCGACCGGGCACCTACACCGTCGAGTTCGTGGCCGTGTTCAGCGCCATCCACTCGCCTGCGACGAGGCTGGAGCTGAAGGTGCACGGCGTGCCCGAGGACAGCTGGCTGCACACGTCGATGTCCTCACGTCTGCCCTGCGGTCCGGGCTGCAAGCACTATCCGGCGCTGCCCGCCTGGTGACACGGAAGGGGGGGCACCGCGCGGCCGGCCCGAGCCGGTCTCGCGGTGCCCCCTTCCAGTCAGGCGCTGAGCGTCACGCCGGAACGCTGGCCACGCCCGCCGCCAGGAACTTCTTCCCGTTCACCCGCTCCGAGACGCCCTCGCGGTCCAGGTACGGCGTGATGCCGCCCAGGTGGAAGGGCCAGCCGGCGCCCGTGATCAGGCAGAGGTCGATGTCCTGGGCCTCGGCCACGACGCCCTCGTCCAGCATCAGGCCGATCTCCTGGGCCACCGCGTCCAGGACGCGGTCGCGGACCTGCTGCTCGGTCAGGACGGTGTCGCCCTGCTTGAGGAGGGCGGCGACCTCGGGGTCGAGGACCGGGGCGCCCGTGTCGTACACGTAGAAGCCGCGCTTGCCGGCCTTCACGACCGCCGCCAGGTTCTCGGAGACGGTGAAGCGCTCCGGGAAGGCGCGGTTCAGGGTCTCGGAGACGTGCAGGCCGATCGCCGGGCCGACCAGCTCCAGGAGCACCAGCGGGGACATCGGCAGACCGAGCGGCTCGATGGCCTTCTCCGCGGTCTCGACCGGGGTGCCCTCGTCGATGACGTTCTGGATCTCGCCCATGAAGCGGGTGAGGATGCGGTTGACGACGAACGCCGGGGCGTCCTTCACGAGCACCGCGGTCTTCTTCAGCTTGCGGGCGACCCCGAAGGCGGTGGCCAGCGACGCGTCGTCGGTCTTCTCGCCGCGCACGATCTCCAGGAGCGGAAGGACCGCGACCGGGTTGAAGAAGTGGAAGCCGACGACCCGCTCGGGGTTCTTCAGCTTCGAGGCCATCTCGGTGACCGAGAGGGACGAGGTGTTGGTGGCGAGGATCGCGTGCGCCGGGGCGACCGCCTCGACCTCCGCGAACACCTGCTGCTTGACGCCGATCTCCTCGAAGACCGCCTCGATGATGAAGTCGGCGTCGGCGAAGCCCTCCGCCTTGTCCAGCACACCGGAGACCAGGGCCTTCAGGCGGTTGGCCTTGTCCTGGTTGACGCGGCCCTTGGAGAGCAGCTTGTCGATCTCGGCGTGGACGTAGCCGACGCCCTTGTCGACGCGCTCCTGGTCGATGTCGGTCAGCACGACCGGCACCTCCAGGCGGCGCAGGAACAGCAGGGCGAGCTGGCTGGCCATCAGGCCCGCGCCCACCACGCCGACCTTGGTGACCGGGCGCGCCAGGTTCTTGTCGGGGGCCCCGGCCGGGCGCTTGGCGCGCTTCTGGACCAGGTTGAAGGAGTAGATCCCGGACCGCAGCTCGCCGCCCATGATCAGGTCCGCCAGGGCCTGGTCCTCGCGGTCGAAGCCGGCGGACAGGTCGCCGTCCTTGGCCGCGGCGACGATCTCCAGCGCGCGGTACGCGGCCGGGGCCGCGCCGTGCACCTTGGAGTCGGCGATGGCCCGGCCGCGCGCGACGGCCTGGTCCCAGGCGTCCCCGCGGTCCACCTCGGGGCGCTCGACCGTGACCGTGCCGTTCAGCACGTCCGCGGTCCAGACGAGGGACCGCTCCAGGAAGTCCGCGCCCTCGAAGAGCGCGTCCGCGATGCCGAGCTCGAAGACCTGCACGCCCTTGAGCTGGCGGTTCTGGTTCAGCGAGTTCTCGATGATCACCGAGACCGCGCGGTCGGCGCCGATCAGGTTCGGCAGCAGCACGCAGCCGCCCCAGCCGGGGACCAGACCGAGGAAGACCTCGGGCAGCGAGAACGCCGGCAGCGCCTTGGAGACGGTGCGGTACGAGCAGTGCAGCCCGACCTCGGCGCCGCCGCCCATCGCCGCGCCGTTGTAGTACGCGAAGGTGGGCACCGCGAGGGAGGAGAGCCGGCGGAAGACGTCGTGGCCGCCCTTGCCGATGGCCAGCGCGTCCTTGCGCTCCTTGAGCAGTTCGACGCCCTTGAGGTCGGCGCCGACCGCGAAGATGAACGGCTTGCCGGTGATGCCGACGCCGGTGATCGCGCCCTCGGCGGCCTCCTTCTCGACCTGGTCGATCGCGGCGTCGAGGTTCGCCAGCGACTGCGGTCCGAAGGTGGTCGGCTTGGTGTGGTCCAGGCCGTTGTCCAGCGTGATGAGGGCGAAGCGCCCCGCACCGGCCGGCAGGTCCAGGTGGCGTACGTGCGCCTGGGTGACGACCTCGCCCGGGAACAGCTCGGCCGCACCCTTCAGAAGCTCGGTGGTGGTGCTCACTTGTCGCCTCCGGCGTTCTCGAAGTGCGGGTTCTCCCAGACGACCGTCGCGCCCATGCCGAAGCCGACGCACATGGTCGTGAGGCCGTAGCGGACCTCGGGATGATCCTCGAACTGGCGGGCCAGCTGCGTCATCAGCCGGACGCCGGAGGAGGCCAGCGGGTGGCCGTAGGCGATCGCGCCGCCGTACTGGTTGACGCGGGCGTCGTCGTCGGCGATGCCGTAGTGCTCCAGGAACGCCAGCACCTGTACGGCGAACGCCTCGTTGATCTCGAAGAGACCGATGTCCGAGATGGACAGGCCGGCCTGGGCGAGCGCCTTCTCGGTGGCCGGGATCGGCCCGTAGCCCATGACCTCCGGCTCGACGCCCGCGAAGGCGTACGAGACCAGGCGCATCTTGACCGGGAGGCCCAGCTCGCGGGCGACGTCCTCGGCGGCGAGCAGCGAGGCGGTGGCGCCGTCGTTGAGCCCCGCCGCGTTGCCGGCGGTGACGCGGCCGTGGGCGCGGAACGGGGTCTTCAGGTTCGCCAGGGACTCCATCGTGGTGCCCGGGCGCATCGGCTCGTCGGCGGTGACCAGGCCCCAGCCCGTCTCACCGGCCTCGGCGTTCGTGCGGCGCACCGAGACGGGCACCAGGTCCTGCTGGATCTTGCCGTCGGCGTACGCCTTGGCGGCCTTCTCCTGCGAACGCACCGCGTAGGCGTCGGCGCGCTCCTTGGTGATCGTGGGGTACCGGTCGTGCAGGTTCTCCGCGGTCATGCCCATGAACAGGGCGGACTCGTCGACCAGCTTCTCCGACACGAACCGCGGGTTGGGGTCCACGCCCTCGCCCATCGGGTGGCGGCCCATGTGCTCGACACCGCCGGCCACGACGACGTCGTACGCGCCGAACGCGATGGAGCCGGCCGTCGACGTGACGGCGGTCAGGGCGCCCGCGCACATGCGGTCGATGGAGTAGCCCGGGACGGACTGCGGCAGTCCCGCCAGGATGCCGGCGGTGCGGCCGAGGGTCAGGCCCTGGTCGCCGATCTGCGTGGTCGCGGCGATGGCGACCTCGTCGATCCTCTTGGGGTCCAGGTCCGGGTTGCGGCGCAGCAGCTCCCGGATGGCCTTCACGACGAGATCGTCGGCGCGGGTCTCGTGGTAGATGCCCTTCGGGCCCGCCTTGCCGAACGGGGTGCGGACGCCGTCTACGAAGACGACGTCCCGGATGGTACGAGGCACGATGGCTCTCCTCCAGGGTGCGGGATGGCACTGCTGCGGGGCGCGCCCGGGGGCACGCCGCTCCGGTCATGCTACTTGCGGGTAACCAGACTGCCCACCCCCTGGTGCCGGAGCGGCGAAGGTCACACGCGGAAACTGCCCGCAGAGCGCCCCTCCGCACACGGCGAATGGCCCGGACGGACTCGTTTTCGAGTCCGTCCGGGCCATGGGGCGGTGCAAGCGGAACCTGGCGTGATCACGCCCCTGCCCCGAGCCGTCGGGGCCGCGTGCCGTTTACGAGGGCCGGGTCAGCGCGCGGTACAGCAGCGGGGCCACCTGCTCGATCTGCCAGTGCCGCGCGCCGTACCCGGCGAGCGCGGACTCCACCGTCTCCGGCGTCGGGTTCTTCGGCGGCTCCCAGCAGATCCGGCGCACCGTGTCCGGCGTGATCAGGTTCTCCTGCGGCAGGTGCAGCCGCTCCGCGAGCGCGGACACCGCGGCGCGGGCCGCCGAGAGCCGGGCGGCGGCGGCCGGGTCCTTGTCGGCCCAGGCGCGCGGCGGCGGCGGACCCGCGAGGGCCTGCCCGGGCTGCGGCAGCTCCGTGTCGGGCAGCGCCTTTGCCCGGTCCACGGCGGCCTGCCACTGCTCCAGCTGGCGCCGGCCCATGCGCGGACCGAAGCCGGTGAGGGCGGTCAGCGCGTGCGTGTTGGCCGGCAGCGCGAGCGCGGCCTCGACGATCGCCGCGTCCCCGAGCACCTTGCCGGGCGAGATGTCGCGCCGCCGGGCGATCTGGTCCCGGGTGTTCCACAGCTCCCGGACGACCGCCATCTGCCGGCGGCGGCGGACCTTGTGCATTCCGGAGGTGCGGCGCCACGGGTCCTGGCGCGGGGGAGCAGGGGGCGCCGAGGCGATGGCGGAGAACTCCTCCTGGGCCCATTCCAGCTTGCCCTGCCGGTCGAGCTCGTCCTCCAGCGCGTTGCGCAGGTCGATGAGGAGCTCGACGTCGAGCGCGGCGTAACGCAGCCAGGGCTCGGGCAGCGGGCGGGTGGACCAGTCGACGGCGGAGTGGCCCTTCTCCAGCGAGTAGCCGAGGACGTTCTCGACCATGGCGCCGAGGCCGACGCGCGGGAAGCCGGCCAGCCGCCCGGCGAGCTCGGTGTCGAAGAGCCCGGTCGGCGTCATCCCTATCTCGCGGAGACAGGGCAGATCCTGCGTCGCCGCGTGCAGGATCCACTCGGTGCCGCGCAGGGCCTCGCCGAGCCCGGACAGGTCGGGGCAGCCGACGGGGTCGACGAGCGCGCTGCCCGCCCCGTCACGGCGCAGCTGTACGAGGTAGGCGCGTTGTCCGTAGCGGTAGCCGGAGGCCCGTTCGGCGTCCACGGCCACCGGGCCCGAGCCCGCGGCGAATGCCGCGATCACCCCGGCCAGGGCGTCGTCGGAGGCCACCACCGGCGGAATGCCCTCGCGCGGTTCGAGCAAGGGGATCGGCGCCGGGGCGACGTCGTCCGGGGGAGCGCCCCCGGTGGTTCGCAGTGATGTGTCTGCTGCGGTCTCTTGGGCGTCGGTCACGTGTCAAGGGTATCTGTGTGTGCGCGGCGCCAGCCGACGGAACGTTCCGTCGGCAGGCGCCATGCACATAATCCAGCCGGTGTCGCACACCGCGCACCGGCCGGGGCGGAGGGTCAGTGGATGATGCCCGTCCGCAGGGCCACCGCCACCATGCCGGCGCGGTCGCCGGTGCCCAGCTTGCGGGCGATGCGGGCGAGGTGGCTCTTCACGGTCAGGGCGGACAGCCCCATGGAGACGCCGATGGCCTTGTTGGACTGGCCCTCGGCGACGAGCCGCAGGACCTCCACCTCGCGGCCGGAGAGTTCGCGGTAGCCGCCCGGGTGGCTCGGGGTGCCGGGGGGCCGGCGGTGCATACGGGCGGCGGTGGCGCCGATGGGGGCGACGCCGGGACGGGCCGGGTGGCCGATGTTGGTGCGGGTGCCGGTGACGACGTAGCCCTTGACGCCGCCCGCGAGGGCGTTGCGCACGGCGCCGATGTCGTCGGCGGCGGACAGGGCGAGCCCGTTGGGCCAGCCGGCGGCTCGGGTTTCGGACAGCAGGGTCAGCCCGGAACCGTCGGGCAGGTGGACGTCGGCTACGCAGATGTCGCGCGGGTTGCCGACGCGGGGACGGGCCTCCGCGATGGACGACGCCTCGATGACGTCACGAACTCCGAGGGCCCACAGATGGCGGGTGACGGTGGAACGGACGCGCGGGTCGGCCACGACGACCATGGCCGTCGGCTTGTTCGGGCGGTAGGCGACCAGGCTTGCGGGCTGCTCGAGGAGAACGGACACCAGGCCTCCTGGGGAGTGGCGGGACGGGCCGGCTCGGGGATGAAGCCGGGGCGAACCGTGCTTGAAGGGTCATTGACTCCTTCGGCAGCAGACCCCTGCTCCTTTAGGGGAAGATCACGATTTGTTGAGTAACAATTCGGGCAAATGGGGTTCTCGGTCGATTCCTGAGAGCGTTTTCCACTGGCTGAAACTGATCGCATGACGGGCTGTCACGCACAGCGGGGCGGCCCGAAGGCCGCCCCGATCGCCCCGGTCACGGCGGGGATCACGGCGCCTGCGGGCCCCGGCGCTGGGGGAGCGTGACCACCGCCGCGTCGACCGGTCCCGACGGCGGCAGGCCCGCGATCTGGCAGAGCAGGTCGCCCCAGGCGACCAAATGGGCCGCCGCGTCCGGCGCCCCGCCCGGGCCCTCGCGCGGGGTCCAGGACGCCCGGATCTCGATCTGTGTCGCGGGGCGCCGGGTCTCCAGCGCGCCGAAGTAGTGCGACCCCGCCATGGTGACCGTCCCGCCCGCCTCCCCGTAGAACAGGCCGCGGGCCTCCAGCGCGCCGGTCAGCCAGGACCAGCAGACCTCGGGCAGCAGCGGGTCGGCGGCCATCTCCGGCTCCAGCTCGGCGCGGACCAGGGTCACCAGCCGGAAGGCCCCCTGCCACGCCTCGTGGCCGGCCGGGTCGTGGAGCAGGACGAGCCGTCCGTCGGCGAGGTCGTCCTCGCCGTCGACGACCGCCGCCTCCAGCGCGTACGCGTGCGGCGCGAGCCGCTTCGGCGGCCGGGTCGGCTCCACCTCCAGCTCGGGGCGCAGCCGCGCCGCGCGCAGCGCGTCCACCGCCGAGCGGAACGCGGACGGGACGGCACCACCCTCCGCGCCGTCCGTGCCGTCAGCGCCATCGGATTGACCGGAGATGTGTCCCTGAGCCGCAGCCATGCGGGGAAGAGTAGGCGGAACGGGGGCTCCGCGCGCGGAAGGACACCCGTGCGGGGCCGGGCTCGTTTCCCGCGCGTGCGAAGATTCTGTGCGTGAGTGCCAACGACCGCCCCTCCGGGCAGCAGACGAAGACTTCCGCCACCTACGACTCGGCGTTCCTCAAGGCGTGCCGGCGCGAGCCGGTGCCGCACACGCCGGTCTGGTTCATGCGCCAGGCGGGGCGCTCGCTGCCCGAGTACCTGAAGGTGCGCGAAGGCATCCCGATGCTCGAGTCCTGCACGATGCCGGAGCTCGTCGCCGAGATCACGATGCAGCCCGTCCGCCGCCACAAGGTCGACGCCGCCGTCTACTTCAGCGACATCGTCGTCCCGCTCAAGGCGATCGGCATCGACCTCGACATCAAGCCCGGCGTCGGCCCGGTCATCGCCGAGCCGGTCCGCACCCGCGCCGACCTCGCCCGGCTGCGCGATCTGACCCCCGAGGACATCCCGTACGTCACCGAGGCCGTCCGGCTGCTCACCGCCGAGCTGGGGGAGACCCCGCTGATCGGCTTCGCGGGCGCGCCGTTCACCCTCGCCAGCTACCTCGTGGAGGGCGGGCCCTCCCGCAACCACGAGCACACCAAGGCCATGATGTACGGCGACCCGGAGCTCTGGGCGGACCTGCTCGACCGGCTCGCCGAGATCACCGGTGCCTTCCTCGAGGTCCAGATCGAGGCCGGCGCCTCGGCCGTCCAGCTCTTCGACTCCTGGGTCGGCGCCCTGGCCCCCGCCGACTACCGGCGCTCCGTGCTGCCCGCCTCCGCGAAGGTCTTCGACGCCGTCGCCGCGTACGGCGTCCCCCGCATCCACTTCGGCGTCGGCACCGGCGAACTGCTCGGCCTGATGGGCGAGGCCGGGGCGGACGTCGTCGGCGTCGACTGGCGGGTGCCGCTGGACGAGGCCGCGCGCCGCGTCGGCCCCGGCAAGGCGCTCCAGGGCAACCTCGACCCGGCGGTGCTGTTCGCGCCGACCTCCGCGGTGGAGGCCAAGACCCGGGAGGTGCTGGAGGCGGCTGCCGGGCTGGAGGGCCACATCTTCAACCTGGGGCACGGCGTCATGCCGAACATGGACCCGGACGCGCTCACGCGCCTCGTCGAGTACGTCCACACCAGCACCGCCCGCTGAACCGGCGCGGAGGCGGGCGCCGCTCAGGCCGTGCCCGCCTTCCGCAGCACCGAGACGGTCTTGCGGGCCGCGACCAGGACCGGGTCCCAGACCGGTGAGAAGGGCGGGGCGTAGCCCAGGTCCAGGGCGGTCATCTGCTCCACGGTCATCCGGGCGGTGAGCGCCACCGCCGCCACGTCGACCCGCTTGCCGGCGCCCTCGCGGCCGACGATCTGCACGCCGAGGAGCCGGCCCGTGCGGTACTCCGCGAGCATCTTCACGGTCATCGGCCGCGCGTCCGGGTAGTAGCCCGCCCGGCTGGTCGACTCGATCGTCGCCGTGACGTACCGCAGGCCCACCGCCCGGGCGTCCTTCTCGCGCAGCCCGGTCCGGGCGATCTCCAGGTCGCACACCTTGCTCACCGCCGTGCCCACCACACCGGGGAACGTGCCGTAGCCGCCGCCGACGTTGGAGCCGATGACCTGGCCGTGCTTGTTGGCGTGCGTGCCGAGCGCGATGTGCCGGGTGTGGCCCGCCACCAGGTCCAGGACCTCCACGCAGTCGCCGCCCGCCCAGATGTTCTCGTGGCCGGTGACCCGCATCGCCAGGTCGGTGACCAGCCCGCCGTGCGGTCCGAGCGGCAGCCCGGCCTCCCGGGCCAGAGCCGTCTCCGGCCGCACCCCGATGCCGAGCACCACCACGTCCGCCGGGTAGGACGCGTGATCCGTCACGACCTCGGCGGCCCGGCCGTCCGGACCGGTCCTGATCCCGGTGACCTCCGCCCCGTTCACCGTGGTGATGCCGAGCCCGTCCATCGCGTCGTGGACCATGCGCCCCATGTCCGGGTCGAGCGTGGCCATCGGCTGCTCGCCGCGGTTGAGGACGGTCACCTCGTAGCCGCGCTTCAGCATCGCCTCGGCCATCTCGACGCCGATGTATCCGGCCCCGACGACGACCGCGCGACGGCCCTCCGTCCGTTCCAGGGTGTCCAGCAGCGCCTGCCCGTCGTCCAGGGTCTGCACCCCGTGCACCCCGGCCGCGTCCATGCCGGGCAGGTCCGGACGCACCGGGCGGGCCCCGGTGGCGATCACCAGCTTGTCGTACCCGGTCCAGTACGCCTCGCCGGACTCCCGGTCGAGGGCGCGCACCCGCTGCCCCGCCACGTCGATCTCCGTGACCTCGGTGCGGGTGCGCAGGTCGATGTCGCGGGCCCGGTGCTCCTCGGGCGTACGGGCGATGAGGTCGTCCCGGCCGGTGACGTCGCCGCTGACCCAGTAAGGGATTCCGCACGCGGAGTACGAGGTGAAGTGGCCCCGCTCGAAGGCGGTGATGCTCAGCTCGTCCGGGCCCCTGAGCCGCCTGGCCTGGGACGCGGCGGACATTCCCGCCGCGTCCCCGCCGATGATCACCAGTCGTTCCGCCGCCATGCCGGGTCCCTCCGAAGCCTTGACGAAAGCACCCACGCTACGGGGCGGCCCGCGCCGGCGGCACACTCACTCGCCCTTCGCGCCCCGGCGGCGCTGCGCAGGCGTCCGGGAACCCCGGGCGAGCAGCGCCACCGGGGCCGCCTGACGGCTGCTCAGTTCGCCTTCCGGTGTGACCACCTCGGCCGGCCCGCCGGGTGGCGGTCCGGCCGGTGACGTCCCCGGCCGCCGAGGTGCGGGAGGCGCGCTTCCCCGCGGGCGGACCCGGGAAACCCGGTTTCGAACCGGCCACGGCCGGGACTCGGAACCGGTTTGAGAGAGTGGAGCCATGCAGCCATCCACACACCGCGCGGACCGGGCCCCCCGCCATGTCGTCGTCATCGGCGGCGGCATCGCCGGGCTCGCGGCCGCCCACCGGCTCGTCGGCGCCGGGCTGAGGGTCACCGTCCTGGAGGCGACCGACCGGCTCGGCGGCAAGCTCATGACCGGCGAGGTCGCCGGCGTCCGGGTCGACCTCGGCGCCGAGTCCATGCTCGCCCGCCGCCCGGAGGCGGTCGGCCTGGCCCGTGCCGTGGGACTCGGCGACCGCCTCCAGCCGCCCGCCACGGCCACCGCCGCGCTGTGGACGCGCGACGCGCTGCGCCCGATGCCCAAGGGCCATGTGATGGGCGTCCCGGGTGACCCGTCCGTCATGGGCGAGGTGCTGTCGGCCGAGGGGCTCGCCCGGATCGCCGAGGACCGCGAGCTGCCCCCGGCGGTGATCGGCGAGGACGTCGCCGTCGGCGCGTACGTGGCGGACCGGCTGGGGCGCGAGGTCGTGGACCGGCTGGTGGAGCCGCTGCTCGGCGGGGTGTACGCGGGGGACGCCTACCGGATCTCGATGCGCGCCGCCGTACCGCAGCTCTTCGAGACCGCCCGGGAAGGCGGTTCCCTGCTCGACGGGGTCGCCCGCCTCCAGGAGCGGGCCGCCGCCCGGCAGCGGACCGGGCCCGTCTTCCAGGGCATCGAGGGAGGCATCGGCAGCCTCCCGGGCGCCGTCGCCGACGCCGTGCGCGCCGGGGGCGGCGAGATCCGCACCGAGACGCCCGTGCTGGGCCTGACCCGTACCGCCGAGGGCTGGGACGTCCGCACCGACACCGGGGTCGTCTCCGCCGACGGCGTCGTCCTCGCCGTCCCCGCCTGGTCCGCCGCCACCCTGCTCGCCGCCGAGTCACCGGGCGCCTCGGCCGAGCTCGCGGGCGTCGAGTACGCGTCGATGGCGCTGGTCACCATGGCGTTCCGGCGCTCCGACGTGACCGGCACGGCCTTCGACGGGCGCTCCGGCTTCCTCGTACCGCCGGTCGACGGGCACACCATCAAGGCCGCCACCTTCTCCACCCACAAGTGGCAGTGGGTGGCCGACGCGGCCCCGGACCTGTTCGTGCTGCGGACCTCGGTCGGCCGGTACGGCGAGGAGGAGCACCTGCACCGCGAGGACGGCGAGCTCGTCGGCGTGTCCCTGCGCGACCTCGCCGCCGCGACCGGACTCACCGCCCGGCCCGTGGGGACCGAGGTCACCCGGTGGATCGGCGGACTGCCCCAGTACCCGGTGGGCCATCTCACCCGGGTCGCCCGCATCCGCGACGAGGTGGCCAAGCTGCCCGGGCTGCGGGTGTGCGGGGCGGTCTACGACGGGGTCGGCATCCCGGCCTGCGTGGCGAGCGCCCACCGGGCCGCGGACGAGATCGCCGGGGACCTCGGCGGGGGTGTCACCGGGGAGATCACCGCCACCCCCACCCTGGTTCAGGGCACTCGGAGCGAGGCGGGACAATAGCCGTATGAGTGCACCCGAGACTGCGACATCAAGCAAGGCTCCGAACGCCGGCAAGAAGGCCAAGGACCTCAACGAGGTCATCCGCTACACGCTGTGGTCCGTCTTCAAGCTGCGCGACGTCCTGCCCGCCGACACCGACCGCGCGGCCGTGTCCGGCGAGGTCCAGGAGCTGTTCGACCAGCTCGCCGGCAAGGACGTCACCATCCGCGGCACGTACGACGTCTCGGGCCTCCGGGCCGACGCCGACCTCATGATCTGGTGGCACGCGGAGACCGCGGACGAGCTCCAGGAGGCGTACAACCTCTTCCGCCGCACCCGGCTCGGCCGCCACCTGGAGCCGGTCTGGTCGAACATGGCGCTGCACCGCCCCGCCGAGTTCAACAAGTCGCACATCCCGGCGTTCCTCGCCGACGAGACGCCGCGCGACTACGTCAGCGTCTACCCCTTCGTGCGCTCGTACGACTGGTACCTGCTGCCCGACGAGGACCGCCGCCGCATGCTCGCCGACCACGGCAAGATGGCCCGCGGCTACCCCGACGTGCGCGCCAACACCGTCGCCTCGTTCTCGCTCGGCGACTACGAGTGGATGCTGGCGTTCGAGGCGGACGAGCTGTACCGCATCGTGGACCTGATGCGTCACCTCAGGGCCTCCGAGGCGCGGATGCACGTCCGCGAGGAGGTCCCCTTCTTCACCGGCCGGCGCAAGTCGGTCGCGGACCTGGTGGCCGGGCTCGCCTAGCGAACGGGCTTGTGACCACCCCAACCCGGAAGATCAGACGGCGGGCATACGGCACTTCGTGCCGCCCGCTGGTCCAGCGACACCGGGTTCGGCTCAGCGGTGCGGCGCGCTTCGGGCGCGCCGCACCGTTCGTCATTCCAGGCCCAGCCGGCCGCGTACGCCTGCCCGGCCGGTCAGCGCGGCCCGCAGCGCCGGGTCGTCCACCGCTTCCACCCCGCGCACCGCGACCGTCACCAGCGTGTCCCCCGTCGCGCCGTCCCCCGGCACCGCGCACGCCGCCAGCAGCCGCTGCCCGTCCGGGGAGGCCCACGCACCGTAGGGGTGCGCCTCGATCCGGGCTATGGCCAGGCAGCCCAGGGTCAGCGTGAGCGGCAGCGCGAACCACACCGGCCTCGGGGCCACGCCCCCGCCGTCGGGTGCGAGCAGGGCGGCGGCGCCCAGCGCGGCCACCAGCAGCGCCGCCCCGCGCACCGCCCGCACCGCCGAGGCGACGTCCGCCCCGCGCGGGACCGCCAGCCCGGCGGCGACGAGCCGGTCGGCCACGGCGCGTACGGCGTCGGCGGCGGCGGCCGACGCGCGCACCGGCGCTATCGGCGACTGGCCCTCCGGCCCTATGGCGCGGATCACCGTACGTTCCACCTCGTCGCGGCCCTCGGGGTCCACGACCGTCGCCCACCCGGTGTGGGCCAGCAGCAGCCGGCGCCGCAGATGCATGGAGACCAGCGCCAGGTCCGCGACCCTGCCGGGCCCGCCGGCCAGGAACGCCGCCTCGTACAGCGTGAGTTGCCGTCCGCGCCCGCCGGTCGCACCCTCCGGCCGCCGGGCCGCGCGGGCCCCGGCGAGACAGAGCCTGGCGCAGGAAAGACCCGCCGCACCCCACGCGACCAGCAGCAACAGAAACGGCACCATGCCGGATTTCTATGCCGGAACCGCCCGTTGCGCCATAGCTTGTCCAGCAGACGGACGGCCTGTCTCAGGACCCGCCGCCGCAGCTCGACCCGCCCCCGCAGCTGGAGCCACCGCCGCAGCTCGACCCGCCCCCGCAACTGCTGCCGCCCCCGCAGCTGGAGCCGCCGCCGCAACTACTGCCGCCGCCACAGCTCGTCCCGCCGCCTCCGCCGCAGCCGCTGCCCGAGGAGCTGCCGCAGCCGCCGCCGGGGCTCGCCCCCGCGCACCACACGGCCGGCGCGACCAGCAGCGCCGAGGAGCCGTCCGAGGTGGACGAGGAGGAGGCGGAGGAGGTGGGCGAGGAGGAGGCGGACCCGGTCCGGGCCGCCGTGACCAGGTGCGTCCGCAGCTCCGCGTCCGGGACGCCGCGCAGCCCCCGGGTCGCCACCAGGAACGCCGGGTCGGTCCGGTGGGCGTGCGCGGCCCCGAACTCCGCCGCCGCCCTGCGCCCCGCGCGGGTGATCCGGGACCGGGCCACCGCCGCGCAGACCAGCCCGGACACCACGCCGACGACGACGGCCGGGATCATTGCCACGGCGAACGGGTGCGCCCAGTCGGAACCGCCGTCGTCCGCCATGAAGTGGCCGATGGCCAGGCCGATCGTGACCGGGCCGGACACGAGGCACAGCAGCGCCTGCATCGGTCCCCAGACGCGCCACACGGCGTTGGCGCCGGGCCGGGCCAGCAGCCCGCGCGCGGCGAGACCGTCGCCGGTCTCCTGCACCGCCGGGTGCCGCATCACGGCCGCCCGCAGCGCTGCCAGCGCCCCGCTCGGCGCGGCGGCCAGCTCGTGGAGCACCGCCCGCTCCACCGGGTCGTGCGCGACCGGCCGGAGCACGGCGACGATGCCGGGGCCGCCGACGGCCAGCCGGCCGTCCGCGTGCATGGCGGCCAGCGCGGAGTCGACGACCCGGCCGGGCCCGCCGTTCAGGAACGCGGCCTCGGACAGGTCGTGCGCCGGACCGCCCGACCCCCGGCGGGCGCGGGCCAGGCCGGAGACCAGCACGGTGGACGAGGCGATCACCGCGAGCGTGAGGCACACCAGAATTCCGTCCATGCCCGTCACCGCCCCACCAGCACGGAACGGGCCGCTCGGGCCAGCCGCGTCGCGCGCCCGGGCGGCCTGGGGGCGGCCCGGTCCCGCCACCACCGCGTCAGCCGGCGGCGGGCCGCGTCGTCCTCGGGGCGGCCCGCGATGAGCAGGTGCTCGGCGAAGTCCAGGGCGTCGCGCCGGTACCCCGACGCCATGGGCCGCGCCCCGGCGTACGCCAGGAACGCCGCCCGGTAGCCGGCCCCCAGGATCTCCGGCAGCTCGGGCGCCACCCTGGCCACGACACCGGCGCGCTTCGCGGCCAGGGCGCGGCTCTGCACCCGGAGCCGGCTCCGGTCGAACCCCTCCGGCGCGGGCGTCCCGGCGACCAGGGCGGACAGCAGCGCGGTCTGCGCGACCGCGACGCCGTCCCGTACGGACTCCGAGACGGGCGAGGCGGGCGGCACTTCCGGCGGCGCCCAGGCAGCCGAGGCGCCCCCGCCCTTCTCCAGCACCCCACGGATCGCGTCCAGCTCGCCCGCCAGCTCGCCGGCCGGCGGGAACGCCTCGTCACGCTCCAGCAGCACGCCGGGCGGGTCCACCCGGGACCGCAGCTCCGCCAGCACGTCGAGCACCGGGGCGGTCACCGGGTGGGCGTGCGTGTCGTGCCACACGCCGTCCTTCTCGACCCCGCCCGCCACATGCACGTACGCGATGGCCTCCACCGGCAGCTCGTCCAGCGCGACCGCCGGGTCCTCGCCCCGGTTCACGTGGTTGGTGTGCAGATTGGCCACGTCGATCAGCAGCCGCACCCCGGTCCGCCCGACCAGCTCCGCCAGGAACTGCCCCTCGGTCAGCTCCTCGTCCGGCCAGGAGACCAGCGCCGCGATGTTCTCCAGCGCCAGCGGCACCGGCAGCGCGTCCTGCGCGATGCGCACGTTCTCGCACAGCACGTCCAGCGCCGCCCGGGTGCGCGGCACCGGCAGCAGATGACCCGCCTCCAGGGCCGGCGAACCGGTGCGCGCCCCGCCCGCCCGTACGAACGCGATGTGCTCGGTGACCAGCGGCGCGCCGAGCAGCGTGGCACGGGCGGCGAGGTCCGCCAGTCTGCCGGGGTCGGGCCGGTCCGCGCCGCCGAGGCCCAGCGAGACGCCGTGCGGCACCACGGTGACCCCGCGCTCCCGCAGCCGTACCAGGGAGTTGGGCAGGTGGTCGGCGCAGAGGTTCTCCGCGACCGCCTCCACCCAGTCGATCCCCGGCAGCGCCTCCACCTCGCCGGCGATCTCCGGCCGCCAGCCGATCCCGATGCCCAGCCTCATCCCGTCCCCCATGGTGCTTCCCCCTCGCTTCGTGCAGGGGTGATGGCCCCGGAGCCCGGCCCCGAATCCGGAAGGGGGGACGTTCAGAGCTTCATTTGAGGTTCCCCAGGGCTCAACGCCGCAGCGCCGGGTGGTCGGCGACCACCGTGCACGAGCCCGGTGCGATCTCCGTGAAGCCCGCGTCCCGCACGACCGGCAGCCCGCTCACCGTCAGCTCCGCCCAGCGGCCCGGCTCCGCCGTGGCCACCGAGAGCGGGAAGCCGGCCTCGCGCCACGCCTTGCGCTCGGTCTCCGTCAGCTCCCACCAGGCGAGCTGCGCCCCGTGGCCGACCTGCGCCATCTCCTTGCCGGCCGACATGCCGAGGTCCGGGTTGAGCCAGAGCACCGGGTGCGCCGGGTCGGGCGCGGCCGGCGGCTCCGGGTCGTCCAGGTCCGTCCCGGAGACCTGGAGCTTGGCCAGCTCCTTCGGCCAGCCGTCCAGCGGCACCGGTGGGAAGACCCGCACCTCCGCCTCCTCGCCCGTCACCGTGATCCCGGGCAGGGCGGACGCCTTGCGCCACTCCGCGCCCCGGGCCCGCCGGACCACCTTGCGGATGCGGGCGTCCTGCCAGTCCCGCATCACCCGCGCCCACTCGCCCTCGCCCACCGACCGCTCGTCGGAGAGCATCACGAGCACCGCGCGGGCGGCCGTGCGCAGGGCGTCGGTGCGGGCCGGCGGCGCGGTCTTCTCGATGTGCACCACCAGCGGCAGTACGTACTGCGGTGCCTCGTCCCGGTCCGTCCGCTCGGACCGGAAGGGGCTGTCCACCGGCAGGGCGGCGGGCTCGGCGGACGGGGACGCGGGAATGTCGTTGCTGCTCACCCGCCCAGTCTGCCAGCCGCCCCGGACACCGTTCTTGGCGGAATAGAAGGCTCCGGGTGAGGATGCCGTTCATGAAGAGCGATCTCTTTTCCAGTGAGCACATGGCCGAGCAGGCGACCGTCCCCGGGATGACGCTGCAGAACGCCAAGTCCATCAAGTACGCGGTCAACGGGGAGATGCACGCCCGCCAGGGATCGATGGTCGCCTTCCGCGGGAACCTCCAGTTCGAGCACAAGAGCCAGGGCATCGGCGGTCTGCTCAAGCGGGCGGTCACCGGCGAGGGTCTGCCGCTGATGGCCGTACGCGGCCAGGGCGAGGCGTGGTTCGCGCACGAGGCCGCGAACTGCTTCATCGTGGAGATGGAGCAGGGCGACGCCCTCACCATCAACGGCCGCAACGTCCTGTGCTTCGACGCGTCGCTCTCGTACGAGATAAAGACCGTGAAGGGCGCCGGGATGACCGGCGGCGGTCTCTTCAACAGCGTCTTCACCGGCTACGGCAAGCTGGGCCTGATGTGTGACGGGTATCCCATCGTCATCCCCGTCACCCCGCAGCAGCCGGTCTTCGTGGACACCGACGCCGTCGTTGGCTGGAGCGCCCAGCTGAACACCTCGCTGCACCGCTCGCAGAGCGTCGGCTCGATGATCCGGGGCGGTTCGGGCGAGGCCGTGCAACTGCGCCTGGACGGGCAGGGGTTCGTGATCGTACGGCCCAGCGAGCTGAAGCCCGAGAAGGCGTCCTCCCACTGAGCACCGGTACGGAGGTCCTGCGACTGCGGGGAGCCGGCCGGCGGTACGGGCTCACCGGCCCCTGGGTGCTGCGCGGGGTCGACCTCGCCCTGCCCGCGCGTGCCCTCGTCCGCGTCGAGGGCGCCAACGGCACCGGCAAGTCCACCCTGCTGCGGCTGCTGGCCCGGATCGACGCCCCCACCGAGGGCCGCATCACGGGCCGGCCGCGCACGGCGTACGTCCCCGAGCGGTTCCCGGCGGCCCTGCCGTTCACGGCCGCCGGGTATCTCGTCCACCTCGGCCGCGTCCACGGACTGCGCGCCTCGGAGGCTGCCCGCCGGGCGGACCACTGGCTCACCCGGTTCGGCGCCGCCGCGCACGCCCGGACGCCCCTCGCCGAACTCTCCAAGGGCACCAGCCAGAAGGTCGCCGTCGCCCAAGCGCTTCTCGCCGAACCGGAACTGCTGGTGCTGGACGAGGCATGGACCGGCCTCGACACCGAGGCGCGCGGCGCGCTGGACCGGGCCGTGGCCGAGCGCGTCGCCGCCGGGGCGACGGTGGTGTACGTCGACCACGACCCGCGCCGCCTGGCGGGCGCCGTCGACGCGGCGTACCGGACGGAGGGCCTGGGCCTCACCGCCGTCCCGCTCGCGGCGGGCCCTGAGCCCCGCGTACTCATCGAGGCGACGGCCCCGCCGGGGACCCCGCTCCCGTCCGGGCTGCCCGGGACCCCCGCGTGCACCCTGACCGACGACGGAACGGCCCGCCTCACGGTCCCGGCGGCGCATTCCGACGCTCTGCTCGGCGCGCTGCTGTCGGCCCGGCCGGCGTGGCACATCGGGCGGGTGGGACCGGTGCCGGGGCCGGGCGGAGTCCCTCAGCCGCACGGCTCACCCTCTCTGGACGAGGACCCGGCATCGTGACCGCGCTCATCCGCTACCAGGCCGCCCTGCTCGTACGCTCCCAGCGCTGGCTGGCCCCGGTGCTGCTGTACCTGGCCTTCCTCGCCGTCGGCGTCCGCTCCGGGCAGCCCGTCCTCGACTCGCTCGGCTACACCGCCGCCGGGACGGTCCCGGTCACCGCCTGGCTGGTCCGCGTCTGCGTCGGCCAGGAGCCGCCCGCCGCCCGGGCGGTCGTCGCGGCGGCGGCCGGCGGGCAGGCCCGGGCCCATCTGGCGGCCCTGCTCACCGCGCTGGGCGGCGCCGCGCTCCTCGGCACCGCCGCCACCGCCGTGGTCCTGGCGATCAGCGACCCGGCGAGCACCGACCATTCGGTGCGGGTGCCCCTGCCGCCCGCCGGGGCCGCCGGACTCCTCGCCACCGCGTGCTGCGTGCTGCTGGGCGCGGCGGCCGGTGCGCTGTGCGCCCGGCCGCTGCTGCACGGGCGCGGCTGGTCCATCGCGGCGACGGCGCTCGTGGCGCTGCTGGCGCTGGTCACCGCCGGATCGCCCGCGAAGTACGCGGTGACGGGCCTGGTCACCGGCTCGCTGACCGGCACGGTCCAGGTGCCGGTGCTGCCGCTGCTCGGGGCCGCCGCCGTCACGGCCGCCGCGTTCGCGCTCGTCTGCCGGCTCACTTCGGTGCGGGGCTGAGTAGGCTCGTACGTATGAGTGAGGACAGGAACGAGCAGGCCGAAGCGGAATCCGGGTCCTACTGCGAGACGCCCGCCGAGTCGCCGGAACGGGCCGAGGGGCCGCCGTACGCCGAGTGCGTGCTGTGCCGGAAGCCCACCGAATACGCCGAGTCGGTCAAGGGGATCACGCTGTGCCCGGTGTGCGAGTGGCAGGAGGCCCAGCGCACGGCCTGCTCCGGCTGAGGCGCTTCAGCCGGCCGCCATCAGCTCGGACACCTTGACGAAGCGGTAGCCGCGCTTCCGCAGCTCCGGCACGACCCGGCGGACCGCCTCGGCGGTGACCGGTGCCGCGCTCCGGGTGCAGTGCATGACGACGAGCGAACCGGGCCGCACCCCGTCGAGCACCTGCTCGGCGACCGCGTCCGCGTCCGTCGCGAAGGCGTCGCCGCTGACGACGTCCCACTGCACGGCGGTCACCTTCTCCGGTCCGAGGGCGCGCAGCGTGGCGTCGTCGTAACAGCCGCCGGGGAAACGGAAGTACGGCACGACATTGCGGGCGCCGGCCGCCCGGATCGCCCCGAAGGCCCGCTGGACCTCCTCGCGCACCGCGCCCTCCGCCACCGTCGGCAGCCCGTAGCAGGGCGTGGTGAAGGCGTAGTGGCTGTAGGAGTGGTTGCCGATCTCGAAGAGGGGATCGGTGCCGATGGAGCGCGCCTGGTCCGGGTACTCCTCGGCCCAGCGCCCGGTCATGAACACCGTCGCGGGCACCTTCAGGCGGCGCAGCAGGGCGATCAGTTCCGGGTTGTCGAAGTGCTCGCCGGCCGCCGCGCGCGGCCCCTGGTCGGCCGTCATGTCGGCGTCGAAGCTCAGCGCGACGACCTTCGCGGCCTGCTGCGGCCCCCGCTTGAAGACGGGGGTCAGCCCGCCGGGACCGGGGGCCATGACGGGGGGCTTTTCCGTGACGTGAGGGGCGGGCGGCCGTTCGACGGCGGTGCTCGTCGGCTGCGCCCGGCCGCAGCCGACGAGCACCGTACCCAGCACACCCAGAGCGACCGCTTTATATGCAAATCTGATCATTTCCGGACGCTAGCCGATCGTCCGGAGGGGTGCGGGGCTGGCGCGCTAGACCGGCGGCGCCCCACGCAGATGGCGCATCAGCTGTTCCAGGGCCGCCCAGCTCTCGGCGCTCTCGCCGTCGCCGAGCGGGTAGTAGTAGCCCGGCCGGCCCCCGGGACCCAGCCGCACCGGCGCCTCCTTGAGCGGCGTCCGGGCGGCGGTGTCGCGTCCCACCTCGGTCACCTCGGCGGAGCCGAGCGCGAAGGCGTACGGGAGCGGGGGACGTTCGAAGCGGGGCGGGGCGTTGAGGTCGCGGCGGCCCTCGGCCAGCTGGCAGAGCATGGTGCGCAGCCCGTGCCGGGTGACCAGCTCGTCGGCGAGCCCCGGCAGCGCCTCCAGGGCCGGTGCCTCGTCGGGGCCGTAGCCGAGGACGAGGGTGATGTCCTCCTCCACCCCGTCCGGGGTGCGGTTCACCTGGAGGGTGGCGACGGCCGGGCGGTCCGGGTCGCCCACGGCCACCAGCCAGGTGGGCCGGGGCGCCCGCTCGTACGCCAGGTCGGTCAGCCGCCGCCGCGACCAGGTGAGCCCGGCCGGCTCCGAGGTCCCCCAGCCGGCCGGGGGCGCGCCGGTCAGCGCCTCCCAGGCGGTTTCCAGGGCGCCGCCGAGCACCAGGTCGGCGGTGGGGCGGTGCACGGTCCGGAGCGACACGACGAGCTGCCGCTCACCGGTGGGCCCGGCCTCGGTGAACGCCTCCGCCACCGGGGTCTGCCCGTCCTCGCGCCGGTCGGGCGCGAACGCGTCGTCCTGCCAGCGCAGGACGGCACCGGTGAGCCCGTCGTAGTAGCCGCAGCGCTCGTCCTGGACGACCCAGCGGGAGGAGGTGGACTGGAGCAGCAGCCGTGTCGGCAGGGAGAGCGTGCAGTGCGGCGGGGTGACGATCTGGAGCGACCGGTCGCTCTCCACGGTGGCCCGCAGCGCCTCCGTCAGCCAGCTCGTCATGGGGACGACCGGGCGGTCCTGGAGGACGACGGCCGCCTTGGCGGTGAGCATGTCGACGGCGGGCTGCGCGGCGGCGGGGGAGGGCACGGCCGTGATGCCCGAGACGTCGACGGGGCTGGCGGCGCCGGTGGTGCCGGGGGCGTCGGCCGGCCAGACCGTGCCGCCGAGCAGCATGGTCAGCCGCGCGGCGAAGGCCCCGGCCAGCTCCTCGGCCCGGGCCACCCCGGCGGCGGCCCGCGCCTCGACCCACCACCAGGGCCCGTCCCCTTCCGGTGCGGCCTTCGCCCCGAGCAGCCGAACGGCCTCCCCGGGCACCTGGATCAACAGCGGCACCTCCACGGACACGAGCGGCCGGCCCTCGTCGTCGCACAACTGCACGACCGCCCCCTCCTTGGCGGTCCCCACCCGCAAGTCGGGCCCGCCGGCGAGCAGTCCGGCCAGCACACTGAGCGAGTCGGGCATGCGCCGGGTGAGTGCGACGACGTCCTGGGTCATGCGGGGGTCCTTCGGGTGTGGTGGGGTTCGAGTACGCGGACCTGACCGCCGCGCGCGCCGAGCCATGCTTCCAGGTGCGCGCCGCCCACGTGCCGGGGGCCCTCGCCGCCGACCACGGTCACCGGCCCGAAGACCGTGCCGGTGAGGCCGCGTACCAGCGTGGTGTCGTCCACGGTCACCTTGAACGTGTTGTGGGACAGGACGGCGTCCGTCAGGTCCGCGCCCCGCAGGTCCACGTCGTACAGCGAGGCGCCCATGACGCGCGTCCCGCGCAGGCTCGCCCCCGCCGCGTCGACGCCATGGAGTGACGCCTTGACCATATCGGCGTGGTCGAGCCGGGCGGACCGGAGTACGGCCCGGTCGAGCTTGGCCCGGACGAGGTCGGCGCCGGCCAGGTTCGCCCCGGTCAGGTCTGCCTCGCTCACGTCCGCACGGTAGAGACACACGTTCGCGAGCTCCACACCCGTGAGCACCGCGTCGACGAGCCACGCGCCGGGAAATTCGCCGTGCGTGAGGTCGGCACCCCGGAAGTCGTGCCCCGCCCCGTACAGGGCGTAACTCGTGTCATCGAGCCACTCCCTCAACTGCCGCGCCGCTGCCGGGTCGGCGGGGAACGAGGCGGGCCGCCACGGGACCGGAGTCTCCGTCACCGCGAGCCCTCGAACGCCTCGCGGACTTCCGTCCGTACGCGCTCGTTGCCGACCGTCGTGAGGTACGCGCCGAACTCCCGGATCTCCGGCCCCTGGGCCCGGTACACGATGGTGACGGCGTGCTCCAGTGTGCGGGGCGAGGCGCTGACCCGTAGCACGCTCATGGCCAGCTCGACCGACAGGGGCCCGTCGACCGGGGCGACGGCGCAGGCCAGGTCCACGAGTTGGGTGGCCAGGTCGAACCGCTGCTTCTCACCGGCGGCCAGGGCGCGCACGCCACGGCCGATGGTTTCCTTGATCCCGCCGAGCGCCGCCCTGACCGTGGCGCTGTCGATCAGTTCACCGAGCCGGTCCTCGAAGTACTGCGTGTCGGCAAGCCGCACGAGCGCGCGGAACGCCTCCTCGCGCAGCGCCGCCGTCCCCTTCTCCTCGACCTCGTAGCGGCTCGCGTCCACGGCCACCGCCAGTTGCGAGAACGTGCTGTCCACGGAGAACTTCCGGTCGATCGAGAACTCGTACCACGGGGTGCCCTCCGGTTCACCGGCCGCCCGGATCACCGCCTCGAACCCCGCCGCCTCGCCCTCTTCCGTCAGATCCCGGCAGGCCAGAAACCGGTCCATGGGCGGGGCGCCGGGGTCGTTCATCACATGGACGAGCCCGGCGACGCGGTCGCGTTCCGCTCCACCACGTCGTCCAGGTCCCAGAACTCTCGTCAACGCGTACCTACTGCTGGTCGGCGCGGCGGGATCACCTGAACCTGCCCGCCGCGCGTACTGATCCATGCCTCAAGTTCCGCACCGCCCACTTGGCGCGAGGAATTATCACTGATGACGGTGATCGGCCCGAACACCGTGCCCGTCAAGCCGCGAAAAACCGTGGTTTCGTCGACCTTGATCTCGAAGTAGTTCTCCTTGACCACGGCGTCGGACAGGTCGCTTCCCCTCATGTCGGTGTCGAGCAACTCCGCGCCGATGAAATGTGTTCCGCGGAAACTGGCTCCCCTCGCGTCCACGTCGGACAACGAGGCTCCGACCATGTCCGCCCCGTCGAGCACTGCCGAGCGGAGAACGGCCTCATCCAGGTTCGCCTTCACCAGGTCCGCTGCCGTCAGGTCCGCGCCCGTCAGGTCTGCCGACTGGAGATCGGCACGGTAGAAGGAGGCTCCGACGAGCCGTACACCGACGAGTACGGCGTCGGTGAACCAGCAATTCGAGAAATCCCCACCCGAGAGGTCTGCGCCCCGGAAATCCCGCTCCATCCCGTTGAGGTTGAATTCATCGGAGGCGAGCCACTCACGGAGCTGCTTCACGGCCGCAGGGTCGGCGGGGAATGCGGCCGGATTCCAGTTCTTACGGATACCAGATGACACGGTCTCCCCAACCATTGCTCTCGACGGCTGCCTTGACGCTGTCTATCGCTGCTTGATTTGCGTTACGGACATCGATGATGACGATGCGGCCTCGGACTTCGATCTGCTTCGCCAACTGCTTCTTGACCCAGGCGCCGTTATTGGCGGGATCGTACGCACCCTTGAACGGTTGCGACTTGTCGCGCACGTTATTGAAAGGTGGGTAGTCGGAGTGGACACCCTTGATGTCATAGTACTCACCGGTGGTCTCGGAGTAGAATTCGCCCATGTCGGCATCATCCGGTCGCCGGATGTCCTCCGGCAGGCGCCCGCTCTCGCGGAGATCGAGACCGACGCGTGCTTCATCCATCGACTTGTCGTCGACCTGGCCCTTGTGATCGGGGTCGTGCTTCAAATGGTCGAACTCCTCCGGGGCTCGCTGTTCCACCTCGTCCAGGTGGCCCCAGTGGGCTGCCCGTTCCTCCGGTGTGAACGCGGGCAGCGGTTCGTTCGGGCGTTCGCCGCCCCCGTGCGGGCCCTCGGAAGGCCCGTCCCCGCCGCCACCGGATCCGTTGTCGCCCTCGCCGTGGCCACCGCCACCGCCCGGCGTGCCGGTGTCGGAGCCGCCGCTGTTGCCACCACCGGTGCCGGTGTGCGACCCCGCACCGGACTCGCCACCGGCGCCGGTGGGGTGCTCCGTCACATGTCCGCCCGTCGACGGGGAGGTGTGGTGCGTCGTCGTCCCCTCCGGCGAGGAGTGCGGCGGCTTCGCGGAGTTCTCCACGTGCCCCGGGCCCCCCGCGCCCTCCAGGACCTTCTCCCGGTCCGGGACGCGCTCGTGCGTGTCCGGGAGTTCGTTCTTGTGGGGCTCCGGGACCGGCTCGGTGTCCGGTACGGGGTTGCCGTGCTCGTCGCGGATGACGCCGTCCTCGCCGACGACGCGCGGGTTGCCCTGGTGGTCGGTGTAGTGGAGGCCCGGGGTCTCGGCCGTCGGGTGCGGGGCCGTGCCGGACGGGGCCGTACGGGCCATGTCGTCCACGCCCGCGGAACTCGTCCTCAGGCTGTCCAGCAGGTCGCCGACCTTGATCTTGGTGACGCCCGCCGCCTTGCCCAGGTAGCTCATCGGGTCGACCAGCGCGCCCGCCCTGCCCGCCACCGACGCGGCGTCCGCGACCGCGCCCAGCTTGCCGGCCTTGCCCAGCTTCAGCAGGGAGCCGGAACCGACGGTCACCACGTTGAACAGCACCGTGCCGAAGGCGCGTGACGGGTCGTGCCCCCACTCGTCCCAGGCCACCAGCGACTTGCCGAAATTGCGCAGGGCCGCCTTCTGGCGGTCGCTGTCGCTGTGGTCCGCCGGGCCGAACATCTTGTCCATCGCCCAGTCGTACGGCGTCATGATGTACGCGCTGATGCCGCCGAAGACGTCACCGATGCCCGACCAGGTCTTCTTGAAGTTGTCCCAGTCGAAGACGTTGACCATGCTGCCGAGGCCCGTGATCGTGCCCCAGACCCCGTCGACGAAGAACCCCTTCAGCGCACCACCGACGTTGTCCTTCGTCCACTCCCACGCGGCCCGCAGCCCGGTGTACTCGCGCTCGTCGACCGTGCCCCACGGCGTCTCACCGGCGTCCTTGACGTCGTCCGCCTTGAAGCCGTACATCCCGGCCTTGTGCGAACCGTCGTCCACGACGAAGTGCGTCCCGCCCACCAGCGCCGTGATCTTGTTGGCCGCGTCGCGCTCGGCGCCCTGGAAGGCCACCCACGTCGTGCCGACCTCGTGCACCAGCCGGGCGTTCTCGTCGATCTTGTCCTGGTCCTGCTGCCAGTCGTCGTCGTCCCTGTTCTCCGCGACGAACCGCGCCGCGTCCTCCCGGAGCCGGTTCATCTTCGCCACCAGCGGCCGGGCCGCCGTCGCGAACCCCGAGAGCGCCCCGCTCACCGACTCCAGCTTGTCCGCGAACGCGTCGGCCTTGTCGCGTACCGGCATCGTGGAGTCGAGCAACTCCTCCTGCTCCGGGGCGTCGTAGACCGGGTCCAGCGCCTGGAAGGCCGTGTGGACGTCCTTGCCCGTGGTCCGGATGTCGGAGGCGGTCGTCTTCAGCGTGGCCGCGTGCTTCTCCAGGGCCTCCAGATTGCCGGTGAAGAAGGGGATCTTCGCCAGGTCGATCACTTCTCGGGACCCTTCCCCTTCAGCTCCTCCGGGGTCGGCGCCTTGGAATACTGCTCCTGTTTGTTCTTCGCCATCTCCAGATCGCCCGCGAGGTACGCCTCAGTGGCCAGCCGCGCCCCCGTCATCGACTTCGCCGCCCGCACCGGGAGGAACTTGAGGTCGTCGAGCGTGTGCTGCTGGAACTCCTGCAACGCCTGGGCCACCGGCCCGAACGCGCCACCGGCCGGGATCTCGGTGCCGCCCAGCACCATCGTGCCCGCCGATGTCGCCGACCCCACCAGACCGTCGTTGTACGACGTGAACTCCGCCTCGAAGTCGCCGCCCACCTCAGCGGTCTTCGTCAGGACCCGACGCACGCCGTCGGGGTCGATGTCCCACTTGGTCACGGTGCCCCCCGTAAAGAATCGCTTCCACCCGGCGTCCGGGCGCCGGCGCGCCGAAGCACGGGCGCACCGAAGCGCACCCCGCCATCCTGCACCGGCAACCGGGATGGATCAAACCCCTTGTTGCCGTATGCAAAGACGCGGCGGGGTGCGCCGTGGTTCCGGTCAGCCCGTCAGCGCCACGGGCCCGTGACCGCGAAGGTCGTGCCCGGTGTATAGACGTTCACGTACATCGTCCCGTAATCCGGTGCGAACGTGACGCCCGCGAATTCGCCCCACTCCGGCTCCTCGGGCGTCCCGATGTTCTGCCGGCCGCGTGCCATCGGGTACACCTCGCCGCGCCGGGTCAGGCCGAACACGTGCTGGGCGCCCTGGCCGTCCTCACAGACCATCAGGCCGCCGTCGGGGGCCAGGGTGATGTTGTCGGGGGACTCGCCGGGGAGCTGGAGACCGGTGTCCGGGCCGAAGGCGATGACCAGCGTGAGCCGGTGGCGGTGCGGGTCGTAGCGCCAGACCTGCCCGTAGTGGTCCGCCGCCGAGCCCTCCGCGCTGTGCGCGAAGCTGGAGACGAAGTAGACGCACGAACCGCCCCAGTAGCAGCCCTCCAGCTTCTGGCCATGGGTGATGCCCCTCCGGCCGAAGTCCTGGAAACGGATGGGCGTTTCCACGGCCTGCGGGTCCGGTACGGGCACCCACTCGACGCCGTCGAACACCGTCCCGGTCTCCTGGACGGCCGAGAGGTCGGGCACCCCCGGCACCCGCATGGCCTCCAGCCGCCCGCCCGCCCGCAGCGAACCCGTGCCGCCCAGCGGCTTCTCCGGCAGGAAGCGGTAGAACAGCCCGAACGGCTTCTCGAAGGCGTCCTCCGTCTCGTACACCGTCCCGTCGCGCGGGTCCACCGCGATCGCCTCGTGCTGGAAGCGGCCCATCGCCGTGAGCGGGACGGCGCCGGTGCGGCGCGGGTCGGCGCCGTCCACCTCGAAGACGTAGCCGTGATCCTTGGTGTAGCCGTTGGTGCCGGCCTTGTCCTCGGTCTCCTCGCAGGTCAGCCAGGTGTTCCAGGGGGTGCGCCCGCCCGCGCAGTTCACCGCCGTGCCGGCGATGGCGACGCGCTCGGACAGCACGCGGTTGTGGCCGTCGAGCTCCAGGGCCGTACACCCGCCCTTGCCCGTCGGGTCGTACGTCAGCCCTTCGACCACCGGCACCGGGATCGCGGCGTCCACCCGGTTCTCGTGGTTGCGGACCAGCCGGACGTGCCCGCCCCGGGCCTTGAACGCGGCCATCCCGTCGCAGTGGCTGGGCACCCGCCCCTCGCCGGAACGGAGCCGGTCGCCCTCCCGGGACAGCACCCGGTAGTGGAAGCCTTTCGGCAGGTCGAGCAGGCCGTCCGGGTCCGGCACCAGCGGGCCGTAACCCTCGTGACCGCGTGCGGCGGAGGTGCCCGCGAAGAGTTCGGTGAACGCCCCGGTGAAGGCGATCGAGACGGCGGCGGCGCCGCCCGCTGCAAGAACGTTCCGCCGGGTGGCGGCGGGGCGGGGTGCGACTGACATGAGCGACTCCCTGCTGGGGGGACAGGTGGCATGGCTTCGTCAAGAGCAGCCCTGCCCATCCGAGGCCACCGGTGAACGTTGTCATGCCGGCCTTCACGGACCGCAGCCGACGCTCCGGGGCAGCAGCAGGCGGAAGACGCAGCCGTAGCCCGGCCGGGTGTCGACTTCGAGCCGGCCCCCGTGCGCCTCGGCGATGGTCGCCGCGATCGACAGGCCGAGCCCGGACCCCGGCCGACCGCCCTCCCGGTCCGCAGACGGCCCCCGGTAGAACCGCTCGAACACCTGCCGGGCCGCGTCGGCCGCCAGCCCGGGCCCGTCGTCCGCGACCTCCACCACGCACGCCGCCACCCCGGCGGGCAGCGCCGCCGTCGCCCCGCAGCGGCCGGGCCGGTCGGTCCCGCCGGTGTCCGGGCCGGTGCGCACGGAGCCGACCCGCACCTCGACGCGCGTCCCGGGCGGGGTGTGCACGCAGGCGTTGGCCAGCAGATTGCCGATGACCTGGGAGAGCTGGTGGGCGTCGCCCAGCGCCTCCACCACGTCCAGCGCGTCCCCGGACCCGCCCCCTCCGCCCCCGGCCAGCGATGCCAGCCTCACGTCGCGGCCCGGATGCGCGACCACGGCCGCGCCGACCCCGTCCGCCGCGAGCGACAGCAGGTCCACGGTCTCGCGGTGCGCCACGGGGGCGTACCCCAGCTTGGCCAGCAGGAAGAGATCGTCCACGAGCCGGCTCATCCGCTCTGCGTTCCGGGCGATCAGCACATGGGCCTCGCGCCGGCGGGCGGCGGGCAGGCTCGGCTGCTCCACGAGGAGTTCGGCGAACCCCTGGATCGAGGTGAGCGGGGTGCGCAGTTCGTGCCCCGCGTCCGCCATGAAACGGCGCAGCCGCCGCTCGGACGCGTCCTTGCGGTGCAGAGCGGCCCGGACCTGGCCGAGCATCGTGTTGAACGCGAGCCCGAGCCGCCCGGTCTCCGTGCGCGGGTCGGTGTCCGTGACCGTCAGGGCCGACTCACCGCCGGTGATCCGCAGCGCGGTCCGCTCCATCCGGGCCAACGGCCGCAGCCCCAGGCGCACGGCGGCGCTGCCCAGCAGCCCGACCCCGGCCGCGGTGGCGAGCCCGATCGCGAGGCTGAACCACAGCAGCTTCGCCGTGGCCCCCTCCACCGTGCCCAGCGGCAGCGCGACGACGACGCGCCGCCCGTCCGGACCCGTGTCGGCGACCACCCGCCACGCCGAACCGCCCTCCGCGTCCGGCACGGTGGCGGGCCGGCCGCGCTCCCGGGCGAGGCCGGAGGCGGTCGCGGGCAGCCGGGGGCGTCCGGCGCCGCTGCCGAGCGAATCGGGCCGGAGCCGCCCGTCGGAGCCGTAGAAGAAGACTCGGAAGTCGGAGGGCAGGGCCTCCTCCGGCGCGGGGCCGTGGAGCGGCCTCCCGTACGCGGCCGGGGGCGGCGGGCGGAACTGGACGAGCCGTTGGTCGATCTGCCCCGTCAGCCACGACCGCATCACCGCGAGCCCCGCCGCCTGCGAGACCAGCACGGCCGCGGTGGCGAGGACGGCCGAGATCAGCACCAGCCGGGTCCGCACCGAGCGGGGCCGGCGCGGCGGAAACCTCACGGGGCGTTCTCGCGCGGCAGCCGCAGGCAGTAGCCCACGCCGCGCACGGTGTGGATCAGCGGCCGGTCCGCGCGGTCGATCTTGCGGCGCAGGTTCTTGATGTACGTGTCCACGATGCGGGTGTCGCCGGCGAAGCCGTAGCTCCACACGTCCAGCAGGATCTCCTGCTTCTCCAGCACCTTCTCGGCCTGCGACACCAGGCACACCAGCAGCCGGAACTCGGTCGGTGACAGCCGCACCGGCTCCCCGCCCCGGTGCACGGTGTGCCGCTCGCGGTCGACGCTCAGGTCCGCGTACCGCAGCGGCGGCTGCTCGGCCGGCGGGCGGGGCGCGCCGCCGGTGCGGCGCAGGATGGCCCGGATGCGCAGCAGGATCTCCTGGATGTGGAACGGCTTGGTGACGTAGTCGTCGCCGCCCGAGCTGAGCCCGATGATGCGGTCCTCGATGTCCGTGCGCGCGGTCAGGAACAGCACCGGGGTGTAGTCGCCCCGGGACCGCAGCGCCCGCGTCACGGCGAAGCCGTCCGTGTCCGGAAGCGTCACGTCCAGCACGACCAGGTCCGGGCGGCGGCGTGCCACCTCGTCCAGCGCGTCCCGCCCGTTCGCCGCCGAGGCGACGCCGAGACCGGCCGCGGTCAGGGCGGAGGTGAGCAGCGTACGGATACCGGGGTCGTCCTCGACGACCAGGACGCGGTGCCGGGCGGACCGGTCGCCCATGGGAAGGATCACCTCGCGAGGTTGCGGACACGGTCCGGGCGGCGCCGTGCGGCGCGATGCTACGGGCCGAACTTGTGCGCGTTCACAGGAACGGCGGCGCGCCCCGGAGGGGGCCCGGGGCGCGCCGGGGTCAGCCGGTCACCTCCTTGTCCTTCGCCAGGGCCGCCGTGCGCTCGGTGACCGTGGTGCGCAGGGCGCCGACGGCGCTCTTCACGTCCTTCGCGGGGACACCGGCGCGGGTCGCCTGCTCCGCGAGGTCGTCCAGGGACTTCGTCGCCTTCCCGGAGGCGTAGAACTTCTCGTACAGGTCCCGGTACGCCTCCTGATAGACCGCGTCGAAGGCGTCGAGCTCCAGGAACCGGTCCTTGAGGGCGTGCCCGGACATCATGCCGCCGCCGCGCCGCCCGCCGGCCGCGTCGTCGCCGTCAGGTGTGCCGGGGAAACCCTCGGGCGCCCCCTCGGGCATGCCTTCCGGCTGCTGGCCGCCGCCCTGCGCTCCGCCGGGGCCCTGCGCTCCGCCGGGGCCGCCGCCTCGGCCGCCGCCGGGTCCCGCGCCCATGCTCATCCGGTCGTCCGGCCCCGCCGTCGCGTCCCCGCTGAAGGTGAGGTTGTAGTCCCAGCCGAGCACCGAGAACTTCTTGCTGTTCAGGTCGTAACCGAGGAGGTAGTTCTTCCCCGGGCCCGCCATGTCGTCGAAGTTCATCAGCAGGTTCTGCGTGGCGACGTAGTGGGCGAACGAGTCGACGTCGACGTACGTGCCGAGATCGGCGGCGAACTCCTCGTCGGAGGACTTCTCGACCCACTCGGTCAGCTTCATGACCGGTTCCAGGTCCTGGCTGCCGACCTTGTTGAGCTGCCGGAAGGACGTCTCGTACTTCGACGGGTCGTCCCCCTGGTAGTCGAACGTGCCGCCCGCCCTCGCCTTGTAGACCACGGACTCGCCCCCGGCCGCCTCCGCGTACTCGGTGTCCGGGTTCTCGACCATCAGCCGGACGGCCGTCGGCCGGTTGTTGACCTTCAGGGTCGTGAAGCCGTACCGCTCGGCCGGCTCCCCGGTGCCGTCGATCAGCGAGAGCGCCAGCGCCTCGTTGAGGGGGACCTGCGCGTTGCTGCCCGGGCGCAGCGAGATCTCCCGCTCACCCTGGTAGGCGCGGCCCTCCACGTACTCGTCGATCTTGATCAGCCAGGGCAGTTCCTCGGGCTTGTCGGCGGAGAGGTCGTACTGCGCCATTCCGCCGCCGCGCCCGCCGGCCGCCCCGCCCGGGACTTGCCCGCCACCGGCCGGGCCGCCCGGGGCCTGCCCGCCGCGCTGTCCCGTACCGCCCGCCGGCATGCCGCCGTCAGGCATCCCCTCAGGCATCCCGCCCGGCATGCCTCCCGGACCGCCGCCCTGGCCACCGCCCCGGTTGCCCCCCTGAAGGGACCTCAGGGTCGAGTTGCCCTTGAGGCGGATGCCGACATCGCTCAGGAAGACCCCGTCGATCGTGAGGTCGGCCGGGATGGAGTCCTTCGTGCCGTCCTTCTTGAACTCCTTCATCATCTTGTCGAAGTCGGTCTGCTCGTACTCCAGTTGGACGGAGTGCCGCACCGACGTGTCGTAGAGGCCGACCGTGCCCCGCACGTCGTCCGTGATCGTGTCCGCCTCCACCCGCGAGGCGGAGGTGACGTACGGGGAGATCCGGGCGTCGCCGAACGCGTACAGCATCACCGCGAGCCCGGCGCACAGCGCGCCGGCGGGCTTCCAGTGGTGCCGCAGGCGCACGGGCACCCGGTCGCGCAGCCGTCGACCGCGGGGCGTGCCGTCGACGGGGCTCACAGGTCCGTGGTGTCGTAACCGGTCAGAACCGTTACGCGCTGGCCGGAGGTGCGTTCCTGGAGGGCGGTGACCAGGTCGCTCGGCTCGGTGCCCTTCTTCATCCGGACCGTGTAGAACACCTCGTTCAGCGCGCCGCCCCGGATCGTCTCCGTGGAGACCAGCTCGAATTCGGTCGTGTACTTGATCAGCACGTCACGGATGCCCGGTGTGTAGTCCTCGCCCGCCGGGACCTGGACCTTGACCACCTGGCGCTGCACGTTCAGCGCGAACCAGTCGAACTTGTGCATGATGACGACGACCGCGCAGATCACGACCGCGCCGACCGCGGCCAGGGTGTAGAAGCGGGCGCCGCAGGCCATGCCGATCGCCATCGCCAGGAAGATGAACCCGACGTCCCGGGTCTCCTTGACCGCGTTCCGGAACCGGACCACGGACAAGGCGCCGACCAGCGAGAACGCCCGCGCCAGGTTGGACCCGACGACGAGCATGATCAGGGCGACGATCATGCCGACGATGACCAGGGTCTGGACGTAGGACTGGCTGTACGAGACGTTCCGGTGGGTGTACCGGTAGACGTAGCCGATGAGCGTGCTCAGGACGAAGGACAGCGCCATCGCCGCGACCACGTCGGCGACGCTGAACGTCCCGCTGAGTTCCTGCAGATCGAGATTCACTGTGCTCCTGCTTCGGGTACCGCGAGATGGAAGACGGACCGGGGTGCCAGCCCGAACGCCTCGATGGACTGGACGTACTTGGAGACCCGGACGAGGCTCAGGTTGCGGCGGGCCGCAAGGTCGGTGATCCAGTGCGGGGTGCGCTCGTTGACCTTGATCTCCATCACCGCCAGGTGCGGCGGCACGGTGAACCGGTTCTCCGGAGTGGGCTGCCCGAAGTGGAAGTCGCGGTCGCGGCCCCGGATGCGCCGGTCGAAGGTGACCCGGAGCCCGGTGTCGGCGGCGCGCCCGACCAGCGCCTCGCGCTGGTAGCCGGTCATCGCGGTGGGCCTGAGGTTCAGCCGTACGACCAGGTCGAGCACCTCGTGGACGAACGCGCGCTCCCTGGGGGAGTGGTCCACCAGCTCGCGCCCGTCGCAGAGTTGACGAGCCGTCGCGTACGGCAGGGTGATGCGCCGCTTCTGGGTGACCCGGTTGACGCGCTGCTTGATCTCGACGCAGACCGGGGAGGCGTCCGTGACCCCGGCCGGATCGCCGTAGTGCCTGACACGCAGCTTGCGGCGGAACTTCAGGCCCTCGATCTTCTCCCAGTAGAACCGCAGCCCGGGGGAGTCGTAGTACAGGCTCCACACCCCGTACCCGCCGGCCGGGCTGTTCAGGTCCCGGTCCATCCGCTCACCGAGCTCGTCGCGCAGTTCGGCGGCCTGCTCGACCGGGACCAGGTACTTCAGCTCGTATCTGTTGAAGGCGTGCAGCCTGCTCGCCACATGCAGCGGTGGGGGGTCCGTCGTGGCTGTGTCGGGTCGCGACACCGTGCGCCTCCTTCGTCGTCCGTGCCGGACCGGCCGGCCCGCGCCACGGAACCAACGACGGATGAGGAAGCGATGAGAAACCAGGGTGGATTGCAGGAGAATCGGAGATGGCCGGGAGGTGAACACGGCCGGTGCGGAAACGGCTGTGTCCCCGGGCGGACCGCCCGGGGACACAGGGGGGAGAAGGTCAGGCGAGCGACGCGCTCAGCGTGATCGTGGTGCCCGAAAGCGCCTGGCTGACCGGGCAGTTGGCCTTGGCGTCCTCGGCCGCCTTGACGAAGCCGGCCTCGTCCAGACCATCCACCTCGCCGACGACGGTGAGGTGGATGCCGGTGATGCCGGTGCCCGGCTGGAAGGTCACCTCGGCCTTGGTGTCCAGCCGGGCCGGCGGGGTGCCGGCGCCGCTCAGGCCGTGCGAGAGCGCCATCGAGAAGCAGCTGGAGTGGGCCGCGGCGATCAGCTCCTCCGGGCTGGTCTTCCCGTTCGCCTCCTCCGCGCGGGACGGCCAGGAGACCGGGTAGTCGCCGATCCCGGAGGAGTCGAACGTGACGACGCCCGAGCCCTCGGCCAGATTGCCTTCCCAGACCGTGTGAGCCTGACGCGTGGTAGCCATGCTGGTTCCCTTCGAACGGAATGCGCGGTTGTACGGGGACGGCGGGGCACTGCGTCGTACGCCGCCGGTGGTACGTCCTTACGCCCCCGAACCTACTGCGCCACCAGCCCCTTCGCGTCACGCGCCAGCGCCGTGAGCCGGGAGATCGCCCGGAAGTACTTCTTCCGGTACCCGCCGTTCAGCATCTCCTCACTGAACAGCTCATCGAAGGGCAGCCCGGACGCGAGGACCGGCACCTCCCGGTCGTACAGCCGGTCGGCGAGGACCACGAGCCGCAGCGCGGTCGACTGGTCGGGCACCGGCCGCACCTCCGTCAGGCACACCGCCCGCACCCCGTCCGTCAGCGCCCCGTAGCGGCTCGGATGGACGCGGGCCAGGTGGTCGAGGAGCGCCGGGAAGTCGTCCAGGCTGGCGCCCGGCGTGGCGTACGCGGCCTTGGTGACCTGCTCGTCCGAGAACGGCGGCGGGGCCTCGGGCAGACCCCGGTGGCGGTAGTCCTCGCCGTCGATGCGCAGCGGGCGGAAGTGCGCGGACAGGCCCTGGATCTCGCGCAGGAAGTCGGCGGCGGCGAACCGGCCCTCGCCGAGCTTGCCGGGCAGCGTGTTGGAGGTCGCGGCCAGCGCCACGCCCTCCTCGACCAGCCGGCTGAGCAGCGAGGACACCAGCACGGTGTCGCCCGGGTCGTCCAGCTCGAATTCGTCGATGCACAGCAGCCGGTGCCCGCTCAGCGTCCGCACGGTCTGCTGGAAGCCGAGCGCGCCCACCAGGTTGGTCAGCTCCACGAAGGTGCCGAAAGCTTTCAGCGAGGGGGCGGCCGGGGTGGCGTGCCAGAGCGAGGCCAGCAGGTGGGTCTTGCCGACCCCGTACCCGCCGTCGAGGTAGACCCCGCGCGGGCCGGAGGGCGCAGCCGCCGCCTTGCGGCCGAACCACTTGCGCTTGCCGGAGCCCGAGGCGTGCGCCCCGCCGAGCCCGGCGGCGAAGTCGCTGAGCACCCGGACCGCCTCGGTCTGGCTCGGCTGGTTCGGGTCGGGCACGTACGTATCGAAACGCACCGAGTCGAAGCGCGGCGGCGGCACCATCTCGGCGACCAGGCGGTCGGCGGGGACGTGCGGCTCGCGGGCGCACAGGGACAGCGGGGCCGTATCGGCTATGGGGCTGGACCCCGGCACGGCGTAGGAGGACGACACAACCGTCAAGTTTACGACCCGTGCCAGACTGCCGGACATGCGACGCCTGTTCCCCGTGACCGACCTGACAGCGGCCGACGTCTCCGGCGACTGGAGCCTGGACCGCCTCGCCGACGCCTACGCCTATCCCGCCGTGGACGGCCCATGGCTGCGCGCCAACATGGTGTCGACCCTGGACGGGGCCGCCCAGCACGACGGCCGCTCGCAGCCGATCTCCTGCGAGAGCGACATGCGGATCTTCGGCACCCTGCGGGGCCTGGCCGACGTGGTGATCGCGGGCGCCGAGACGGTACGCCAGGAGGGTTACCGGCCGGCCAGGGCGCGGGACGCCTTCGCGGCCCGCCGGGCGGAGGCCGGCCAGACCCCGGCCCCGGCCGTCGCCGTGGTCAGCGGCAGCCTGGACCTGGACTTCTCGCTCCCGCTCTTCGTCTCGCCGCTGGTCCCGACGCTCGTGCTGACCGGTGCGGGCGCGCCCCCGGACCGGATCGCGACGGCCCGGAAGGCGGGCGCCGAGGTGGTGATCGCGGGCGAGGGCTCGCGCGTCGACCCCGCGCGTGCCGTGCGGGAGCTGGCCGACCGGGGACACCGGCGGCTGCTCACCGAGGGCGGGCCCCGGCTGCTCGGCCAGTTCGTGGCGGAAGGCGTGCTGGACGAGCTGTGCCTGACCGTCGCGCCGATGCTCACGGCCGGTGACGCCCAGCGGATCGCGGGCGGGCCCGCCGTCGGCGTGCCGAAACGGTTCGTCCTGGCCTCGCTGCTGGAGGAGGACGGCTTCCTCTTCACCCGCTACCGCCGGAACTGAGCCGCGCCGGCCCCGTACGCCCCAGGGCTCTCCCCGCGCCGGGCCCTGCGGCGGCAATTAGCGGAATATCACGTTCCGGTTAGCGTTCGGTGGGCAGAATGGATCTCGCAGACCCCGTGCGAGCGCGGGGAAGGATGGTTTCGGCAGTGGCCGGCGACGGCCGCTGAAGAGAAGGGCTCTGTGGTGTTCACCAGCGTTTTGATGATCGAGAAGGCCCTCACCGCCGGGGACGTCGAATTCGTCACCACCCTGCACGGGGAGGAGCGCACCTCCTTCGTCGTCCTCATGCAGCCGCGCGGCGACCAGGCGGACGTCCTGCTGCGGGCCATCGACGACCTCGCGATGGGCGAACTGAAGGAGGCGGCCCGCGAGAGCGAGGAGCCCGAGGGCAGGAGCGCCAGGGAGTCGGCCGAGCTCGCCCTCCAGGTCTCCCTCGAAGCCCTGCGCCAGGCGGGCTCCGAAGCCGTCGGCCAGGTGATCGAGAGCCACCCCCTGGACAAGCTCACCTCGGTGGTCGAGGAGTCCCGGGCCGACGAGGTCATCGTGCTGACCGCGCCCCACTACGTCGAGGAGTTCTTCCACCGCGACTGGGCGTCCCGGGCCCGGCACAAGGTCGGCGTCCCGGTGCTCAAGCTCTTCGCCCACAGCGAATAGGCTGGGAGCCCTTACCCGTACGCACCTGGGAGAGACACGTATGGCACCCGGCATCCCCGCCGCCATGGAACGACCCCACTTCATCGGCATCGGCGGCGCCGGAATGTCGGGCATCGCCAAGATCCTCGCCCAGCGCGGCGCGAAGGTCGCGGGCAGCGACGCCAAGGAGTCCGCCACGGCCGAGGCGCTGCGCGCGCTGGGAGCGACCGTGCACATCGGCCACGCCGCCGGGCACCTGGCCGACGACGCCAGCTGCGTGGTCGTATCCAGCGCCATCCGCCCCGACAATCCGGAGCTGGTGCGCGCCGGGGAGCTGTCGGTCCCCGTCGTGCACCGCTCCGACGCCCTGGCCTCGCTGATGGGCGGGCTGCGCTCGATCGCCGTGGCCGGCACCCACGGCAAGACCACCACCACCTCGATGCTGGCCGTCGCCCTGAGCGAGCTGGACCTCGACCCCTCGTACGCCATCGGCGGCGACCTGGCGGGCCCGGGCACCAACGCCACGCACGGCGAGGGCGACATCTTCGTCGCCGAGGCCGACGAGAGCGACCGCAGCTTCCAGAAGTACGACCCCGACGTCGCGATCGTCCTCAACGTCGAGCTGGACCACCACGCGAACTACGCCTCGATGGACGAGATCTACGAGTCCTTCGAGACCTTCGCCGGGAAGATCGTCCCCGGGGGCACGCTCGTCGTCTCGGCCGACCAGTCCGGCGCCGTCGAGCTGACCCGCCGGGTCCGCGCGGCCCTGCCCGCGCTCACCGTCGTCACCTACGGCGAGGCCGAGGCCGCCGACGTGCGCGTCCACAAGATCACCCCGCGCGGGCTGACCAGCGAGGTCACGGTGGTCCTGGGCGGGAAGTTCCTCACCTTCACGGTCTCCGTGCCCGGCCGCCACTACGCGCTCAACGCCGTCGCCGCCCTCGCCGCCGGCATCGCCCTCGGCGTCCCCGCCCACAACCTCGCCTCGGCCCTCGGCAAGTACACCGGGGTCAAGCGCCGCCTCCAGCTCAAGGGCGAGGCGGCCGGCGTCCAGGTCATCGACAGCTACGCCCACCACCCCACCGAGATGACCGCCGACCTGGAGGCCATGCGCGGCGCCGCGTCCGGCGCCCGCCTCCTCGTCGTCTTCCAGCCGCACCTGTTCTCCCGCACCCAGGAGCTCGGCACGGAGATGGGCCAGGCCCTCGCCCTCGCCGACGCCTCCGTGGTCCTGGACATCTACCCGGCCCGCGAGGACCCGGTCCCGGGCGTCACCAGCGCCCTGATCATCGACGCCGCGACGGCCGCCGGCGCCGATGTCACCGCCGTCCACGACAAGGACCGGGTCCCCGAGGTCGTCGCGGGAATGGCGAAGCCCGGAGACCTGGTTCTCACCATGGGAGCGGGCGACGTCACCGACCTCGGCCCGCGCATCCTGGACCACCTGTCGAGCTGAAGGAGCCACCGTGACGTACGACGTCGAGAAGCCGGACGAGCAGTGGCGGGAGGAGCTCACCGCCGCCGAGTACGCGGTGCTGCGCAAGGCCGGCACCGAGCCCGCGTTCGTCGGTGAGTACACGGACACCAAGACCGCGGGCGTCTACTCCTGCCGGGCCTGCGGCGCGGAGCTGTTCCGCTCCGACACGAAGTTCGAGTCGCACTGCGGCTGGCCTTCCTTCTACGACCCGAAGGACACCGACGCGGTCGAGCTGGTCCAGGACCACAGCCACGGCATGGTCCGCACCGAGGTCCGCTGCGCCCGCTGCGGCTCCCATCTGGGCCACGTCTTCGAGGGCGAGGGCTACCCGACCCCGACGGACCAGCGCTACTGCATCAACTCGATCTCGCTGCGCCTGACGCCTGACGCCTGACGCCTGACGCTGACGCCGGACGGCGGACGCCGACGCCTGACCGGGGCGGCGGAACTCAGGCCCGCCGCACCCGCCCCGCGATGCGGCGGCCCAGGCGGCCCAGGGTGCGGCGGTCGCGGCGGTGCCAGTCGCGGAAGGCGTCCGCCCGGCCGCTGCTGCCCGTCCGGCCGACCGCGTCCGCCACCGCCGCGACCCGGTCGGCGGGCAGCCCCCGCACCACGGGGCGCAGCACCTCGTCGAGGAGCCCGGCGGCGGCCTCGGTCCACACCCGGCCGGCGTGCGGGTGGGCCGTCCACACGGTGAAGCAGTCGGCCGCGTAGGCCGGGTCGGCGGCCAGCCGGGCCCGGACGCCGTCCCCGCGCGCGGTCCGGGCGTAGGCGGCGATCAGGTCCGCGTCCCCGCTCCGCACCAGGGCGTAGAGCTCGTCGTCGGGCCGCTCCGGCGCCAGCAGCCGCCCGGCCACCGCGTCGCACGCCTGCCCGAGCACGCCCGGCTCCACGGGCTCCGCCTCCGCGCGCAGCGCCCGCACCCGCTCGGCCCACTCCGGCTCCGCCGCGCCCGAGCGCACCTCGCGGGCGAACTCCAGCAGCTGGAGCGCCGCGCGCACCCGGCCCCCGGTCTCCCGGGGGAAGCCGCGCAGCAGGTCGTGGGCCAGCTCCGGGGCCGCCGCGTCGTCGGGGCCGGCCGCGAGTGCGGCGGCCACCAGGAGCGACCAGGTGCCGGCCGCCCGGTGCGCGTCCGAGGTCGCCGCCTCCAGCAGCTGCCGGGCCTCGGCGGCCGTCGGCGCCTCCTCGTCCCACACCAGGCCCACCCCGGTCCGCAGCACCAGCGGCTCCGCGAAGGGGGAGACCCCGCCGGCCCGCAGGGTGCGCTGGAGCGTCGCGACCCGGTCGCCGCCGCAGCCGGCCCTGGCCTCCGGCGCCCCGGCGCACATCCGCAGGTGCGGCAGCGCCTGCGTGCCGGTGAACGGCAGCGGCACCCGGCTCAGCAGCCGCGCCACCTCGGCCGGATGGTCCGGTGCGATCCGGTCGAGCGCGCCGAGCAGCGCCGTACGCACATCGAACTGCTCGTCCATCAGCTCGAGCAGCGCCGGCGCCCAGCCCGGGGCGCCCTCTTCGCCGCCGGTCAGCAGCGCGGGCGCCAGCCGGTCCACCACCAAGGGCAGCAGCCCGGCGCAGTCCACCCCGAGCAGCCGGGCCACCCGCAGCAGCTGCACCGTGCGGGCCACGTCCAGGCCGACGCCCGCGCCACCCAGCTCGGTCAGGATCTCCGGCCCGAGCACCCCGGCGACGGCCGCGCCCTCCGGGCCGCTGAAGGCGGTGCGGCCGGGCAGCTCCAGCGAGCCGTTGCCGCCGCGCACCGCCTCCGTCACCAGCATCGCGGCGAGCGGGGCGGTGGCCGTGGCCGGGGCGCGGCCGTCGAGTGCCGCGAACAGCCGCCCGGCAGCGTCGAATTCGGGTCCGGAGCGGTCGTCGGTCCCGGGCGAGGTCAGCGCCTCGACCAGCAGGCGGGTCCGGGTCCCGTCCAGGGCGTACGGCCGCTCGGCGGCCCAGTCGGCGGCTGCCGCGCGCTCCTCGGTGCCGAGCGGTATGCCGGCGCACAGGGCCGTCACCGCCAGCGGGCCCGCCGCGAACGGCTCCCCGGGCAGCGCGGCGGCCTCCCGGAACAGCTCCGGCGCCCGGCCGCGCCAGATCCGGGCCGCGGTCTCGGCCCAGGTGTCGCCGACGGGCCCCTCCGGGCGGGGGCCGGTGCACACGTGCACGCGCAGTCCGGAGTCCGCCAGGTCCTCGGCGTCCTCCGGCAGCACCCCGACCACCCGGCCGGCCGCCTCGCGGGGGCGGCGGGTGTACGTGGTGAAGGTCAGCTGCTCGGCGAGCCCGTCCGGCAGGGCGAGCCCGGCCAGCGCGATCCACCGGGCGACGTCCGCGCTCTGCCGCTCGACGAGGACGACCCGCTCCGGTCCGTCCGGTCCGTGCAGGCGGCGCAGGTCGGACAGCACCCCGGCGAGCCAGGGGCCGCGGGAGACGGCGAAGTCGTTGAGCGCCTCGCGCTCGCGGGCCTCGTGGCCGGCCGGGGCGGGCGGCGCGGCGAGCGGGTCGGGCAGCGGCCGGTCCGGGGTGGCGGCGGCCCAGCGGGCGGACCGGCAGGCGGTGAGCGGCAGGGTCCCCCCGGGGAGCCGGGTGCCGGAGGGGAGGTGGACGGCGTGGGCGTGGAAGCGGACGGCGGAGGTGCGGGGGGAGCGCACCGGGACGGTCCGGGCCAGCAGGCCGCTGCCGTCGGAGAGCAGGCTGAAGCTGTACGCCTCGGGCAGGGCGCGCAGGGCGGCGTCCGTGAGCCGGTCCGGGGTGCCGCGCGGCGCCTCGTACGCCAGCAGCGGCCCCGCCTCGGACAGCACGGAGGCGGGTATCGAGGCGTCGACGGAGGTGAAGCGGGCGGCGGCCGGCCCGTCCTCGCCGGTCCCGTCCCCGTCCGCCGCGGAGGTGTAGTGCAACTGCGCGAGGCTCATGCGTCGGCTCTCTTCGTCCCTGCCTGAAGATTCCCCTGCCACCCGCACCCGCCCCCGCGGTGGCAGCGCCGTCCCGGCCGAGAGCGGCGACCCCGGCGGGGAGTGCTCCGCAGTCGCTGGGGCGACGCTATCAAGGACCGGGCCGCCCGACGCCGTGAAGCCCGGGCATCTCCTCACCGGCCCCGCCGGGTCTCACACCCAGCCGCGCTCGCGGGCCCGCACCCCCGCCTGGAACCGCGTACTCGCGTCCAGGCTCTGCATCAGCGCCGCCACCCGCCGCGTCGCCGTGCGCACACTGACCCCCAACTGCCGTGCGATCGCCTGGTCCTTGAAACCGGCGTGCAGCAGCCGTACGAGCACCAGCTCCTCCTCGCTGGGCCCTTCCGCCACGTCGTCCACCCGCTCGACGAGCAAGGGCTCGGCGCGTTCCCAGTACGCCTCGAACAGCTCCACCAGCCCGTCCAGCAGCCCCGACGGGTGCACGAGGACGATGGACTCCTTGCTTCCCCCGGTCAGCGGCACCATCGCCACCTTCCGGTCCACGATCCGTGCCTTGAAAGGCAGATGGCGCAGCAGCCTCGACTGCTCGCCGAGAGCCGCGAGGTTGAGGATCGTCTCCAGCCGGCCGGGCGGCTCGATCGACTCCAGGCAGTACACGCCCCGGATGTCCACCCCGCGCTCCAGCAACTCCCGGGTGGAGGCCGTCTCCTGCTCGTGGAAGTGCGGCTGACCCACCGCCTCCAGGTACGGCGGCTTGTCCAGCGTCCACAGGTGGGTGGTGACGGAGCGGTTCACCTCGTCGACGCGTCTCGCGATCGTCTCCCGGTCCGAGAGCACCTCCACCAGGGCGTCCGGGTCGGAACTCAACTGCCCCGCGCGGTGCAGGCGGTGGAGGTCGGCCAGCTCCGACTCCACCTCGCCGAACATCGTCTCCGCCTCCGAGCGCCGCCGGTCCAGCAGCGCCGACAGCGCCGACCGCGGGCTCACCGCCTCCCACCGGCCCCGCCCCACCCGGCGGACCAGGCCCAGACCGGCCAGACGCTTCAACGCCTGCCCCGTACGGGCCACTCCGGCCCCCGCGCTCTGCGCGAGATCACGCACCGCGCACTGCGGCCCCGACAACACCGCCCGGTACACGCCCTCGTCGAACGCGTTCACGCCCACCGCTTCCAGCACAGCCATCCCTCCCTGCCACACGAGAGGGGCCGCCCGGCGCACCCACGGCCCGTTCCGGCCGACCGGTCCCCGCATGTGGCGCGTTTGGTCACCACGCCAAAGACGCCATCAGATTATCTGGACAGCGGGTGATCGCACAGCGTTCACTCATCCCGTACCGCACGTCATTCACCCCAGGTGAGGAGCGGTACGCCGTCTTCCCGCCCCCGGCGCACGCCGCAGGCGAGCACCCACGCTCGCCCCTCCGGCATGCGCGGAATTCCGTGAGGAGAGCCCGTGTCACCCCAGTCACGAAGAGCGTCCCGGACCCCACGAGCGGTCATCGGCGCCCTGCTCACCACCGGCCTCGCCGCTCTCAGCCTCCCCCTCGCCACCCCCGTCGCCGCCACCCCCGCCGCCCAGCCGCCCGCCCCCTCCGTCACCGGCACCTACCTGGTGACCCTCGCCGACCAGCCCCTCGCCACCTACGACGGCGGCGTCGACGGCCTTTCCGCCACGAAGCCCGCCCAGGGCGGCAAGCTCGATGTCACCTCGGCCGCCGCCAAGCGCTACCGCACCCACCTGACCGACGAGCAGACCCATGTCGCCAAGAAGGTGGGCGCCACCGTCCGGCAGCACTACGCGGTCACCACCAACACCTTCAGCGCCCGGCTCGACGCCCGCCAACTCCTCCGGCTGGCACGCACCGAGGGCGTCGTCCACATCGCCCCCGACCGGTTCCACCACGCCACCGACGACCGGAACTCCACCGACTTCCTCGGCCTCTCCGGCCGCAAGGGGCTCTGGAACGCCCTCGGCGGAACCGCCGAAGCCGGCAAGGGCATCGTCATCGGCGACATCGACACGGGAATCTGGCCCGAGAGCGCCTCGTTCGACGCGCCGGCCCTCACCTCCCGGAAGCCCTCCGGGAAGGACCGCTACCGCCCCTACCTCGACGGCACCACCACCGTCATGCACAAGGCCGACGGCGGCACCTTCAAGGGCACCTGCCAGAGCGGCGACGACTTCACCGCGGCCGACTGCAACGAGAAGATCATCAGCGCCCGCTACTTCGGCGACTCCTGGCTCCGGACCGTTCCCGAGTCCAACCGCGCCGGCTACGTCTCACCCCGGGACAGTCAGGGCCACGGCACCCACACCGCGTCGACCGCCGCCGGCAACGCCGGCGTCCGCGCCACGGTCGGCGGCGAGGACCTCGGAACCGTCTCCGGCGTGGCCCCCGCGGCCTCCATCGCCGTCTACAAGGCCCTCTGGCAGAGCAGGAACGGCGCTCAGGACGGCGGTCTGACCAGCGACCTCGTCGCCGCCATCGACCAGGCCGTCGCCGACGGAGTGGACGTCATCAACTACTCCCTCGGCGGCATGTACGAGAGCGGCTACGACGAGCCGACCCAGGTCGCGCTCCGCAACGCCGCCGCGGCCGGGGTCTTCGTGGCCACCGCCGGAGGCAACGCCGGCCCCGGGGCGTCGACCCTCGACAACACCGCCCCCTGGACCACCACGGTCGCCGCCGGCACCATCGCGTCCCCCACCGGCACGGTCACCCTCGGCAACGACAAGAGCTACACCGGCGTCAGCACCACCGTGCACCGGGCCGTCGGACCCGCGCCCCTCGTGCTGGGTTCCGCGGTCAGGGTCACCGGCGCCGACGCCACCGACGCCGGCTACTGCGTCGCGGGCACCCTGGACCCCGCCCGCGCCGCGGGGAAGATCGTCGTCTGCGACCGCGGCGTCAACGGCCGCGTCGACAAGTCCGCCGAGGTCAAGCGCGCCGGCGGCATCGGGGTGGTCCTCGTCAACACCCGCGACCAGAGTACGGACGGCGACCTGCACAGCCTCCCGGTCGTCCACATCAACACCCCGGACGCCAACGACGTCCGCGCCTACGCCGCCACGGACGGAGCGACCGCGGCCCTCGCGGAGGGCGGCACCCCGGACGTCTACCCGCAGGTGACCGGCTTCTCCTCGCGCGGTCCCTCGCTCATCGGCAACGGTGACCTGCTCAAGCCCGACATCACCGCGCCCGGCGCCACGATCCTCGCGGCCGTGTCCCCCGTCGGCAACAACGGTCACGACTTCGACTACTACTCCGGCACCTCCATGGCCACCCCGCACATCGCCGGCCTGGCCGCGCTCTACCTCTCCGAGCACCCCACGTGGTCCCCGATGAGCATCAAGTCGGCCATGATGACCACCGCCACCCCCACGAAGACCGCCGACGGCGCGGACAGCCGCGACGCCTTCGCGCAGGGCGCCGGCGAGGTCGACGCCCGGGCCATGCTGCGGCCCGGACTCGTCTACGACTCGGGCGAGCGGGACTGGCTCGCGTACCTCGAAGGCGTCGGTGTGGACACCGGGACCGGAACCGAGGCCGTGGACCCGAGCGACCTTAACTACCCCTCCATCGCGATCGGTGACCTCTTCGACAAGCAGACCGTCACCCGCACCGTCACCGCGACCGAGGCCGGAACCTACCGCGCCCGGGTCGATCTCCCCGGCGTCAAGGCCACCGTCCGCCCGCCCGTGCTGCACTTCAGCCACCCCGGCCAGAAGCGCACCTTCACCGTCACCCTCGACGTGACGACCGCTCAGGCGGGACGCCCCGACACCGGCTCCCTCACCTGGACCTCCGGCCGCACCACCGTCCGCAGCCCGATCGTCGTCACCCCGCAGAGCGTTCGCGCCCCCGCGGAGATCAAGGGCTCCGGAGCCGCCGGCAGGACCACCTTCCCGGTCACCTCGGCCACCGGCACCCTGACGGCCACCGCCTACGGACCGGTCTCCTCACCCGTCACCGAGGGCACCCTGACCGGGACGCAGGAGATCGACTACGACGTGAAGATCCCGGCCGGCACCAAGGCGTCGCAGATCACCGTCCACTTCGACATACCGGAGGGCGGCATCGCGGGCCTGGTCTGGGGCCCGAAGGTCGACGGGGTCGTCGACGAAGCCCAGTTCGCCCTGCCCGACAGCGACGGGACGTCCACCATCACCCTGCCGCGGCCGACGGCCGGGGAGATCTTCGTGGCGGTGCTCGCCGTCGGTGCCACCGAGGACGCCGTCACCCCGTACACCTACCAGGTGAACAACGTCACCGAGGACGCCCCCGTCACCGGCAAGGTCACGGTCACGCCCGACCGGGCCCGGGTCACCCCCGGCACCCCGACCGACCTGACCGCGAGCTGGTCCGGTGTCCCGGCCGGCTCCCGGTCCCACACCTGGATCGAGTACGCCAACGGGGCCGGCACCCTGCTGACCCTCAACTGAACCCGGCGCACCGAAGCGGGGGCGGCCCCCCCCCGCGGGGGCCCCCCCCCCCCGGGGGCCGGCCGGGGGCGCGGGCACCCCGGGGGGGGCCGGGGCCCCCCCGGCCCC
>NZ_VJNO01000111.1 GCF_007096885.1 Streptomyces sp. 130
GGTGAGGTAGGTGGGGACCATGTGCTCGGGGAGCTGGTTGGCGAGGTGCCGGCGGATGTCCTCTGTCGGGGTTGCGGTGTCGGTGACCAGGTAGGCGGCGAGTTGGTCGTGGTGGGTGGTGATGGTGGCTTGGGTGATGTGGGGGTGGGTGAGGAGTGCGGCTTCGATTTCGGCGGGTTCGATGCGGAAGCCGCGGATTTTGAGTTGGTTGTCGGCGCGGCCGTGGTAGTGGAGTTGTCCGTTGTGGTCGAAGTGGGCGAGGTCGCCGGTGCGGTAGAGGCGGGTGCCGGCGGGGCGGTGGGGGTTGGGGGTGAAGGTGGTGGCGGTGAGGTCGGGGCGGTTGAGGTAGCCGTGGGCGAGGCCGTGGCCGGTGAGGTAGAGGTGGCCGGTGACGCCGGGTGGGACGGGTTGGAGGGTGGGGTCGAGGATGTAGGCGGCTTTGTTGGTGAGGGGTGTGCCGATGGGGATGGTGGGGTGGGGTGTGTTGGTGGGTGTGATGGTGTGGGTGGTGGTGAAGCCCATGGATTCGGCGGGGCCGTAGCCGTTGATGACGGTGGTGTGGGGGGAGAGTTGTTGGAGTTTGTGGACGTGGGGGGGGGATGCGGCTTCGCCGCCGGTGTAGGCGGTGGTGACGGTGGTGAATGCTTCGGGGTGTTCGTCGGTGAGGTAGTTGAAGAGGCTGGCGGAGAGTTGGAGCATGGTGGCGCCGTGGCGGGTGGACAGTTCGGCGATGAGGGCGGGTTCGGGTTTCTGGCCGGGTTGGAGGATGGTGGTGCCGCCGTGGAGGAGGGCGCCCCAGAATTCGAGGCTGAAGGCGTCCCAGGAGACCGGTGAGCACTGGAGGAATACCTGGTCGGGGCCGAAGTTGCCGTAGGTCTGGGCGGTGACGGTGGAGACGAGGTTGCGGTGCGAGGAGAGGATGCCCTTGGGCCGGCCGGTGGAGCCGGAGGTGAACATCACGCACGCCACGTCGTCACCCGTGACCGGCACACCCAGGTTGC
>NZ_VJNO01000019.1 GCF_007096885.1 Streptomyces sp. 130
GGGGGGGGCGGGGCGGCCCCCCCCGGGGCGCGGGCGCCGGGGGGGCGGCCGCCCGGGGGGGGCGGCCGGGGGGGCGCCCCCGGCGCGCCCCCCCCGCCGGGGGGGGGGGGGCCCCACTCCTGTGTACGGGTCAGTCGTCCCGGCCGTGGTGGCCCCGGTGCTCGGCCGCGATGCCGAAGCGCTGCCGTTCGCCGGCAGCGGACGGGGCGGAGCCGATCGGGGAGACCGAGCTGATCACGTGCTCCTGCTCCGCCGCCTCCGCCTTCTCGATTCGTTCGAGGTCAGCGGCCGATACGAGGGCGACGAGCGGTTTGCCGTGCCGCGTGACGACCACGCGCTCGCCGCCGTAGACGACTCGGTTGATCAGTTCGGCGAGTTCAGCCCGGGCTTGCGTCACCGGAATCTCGTAAGCCATGCTCCCATCATAACCTTCTGTACGTCCTGTACATTTTTTACGGAAGCGTGGGCGGGGGCCCCGCGGCGCCCGCGCGACCGGAGGAGAGGCACAGCCGTGTACCGTCCCGTCGCCCGTCACGTCCTGCCCGAGTTCACCGAACGGACCTCCCAGGGGTCCCGGACCCTCGACCCGTACTCCAAGCTGCTCGCCGAGCGCGTCGTGTTCCTCGGCACCGACCTCGACGAGACGGCGGCCAACGACCTGGTCGCCCAGTTGATGTACTTGGAGCACGACGCGCCGGACCGGCCCGTCTCGCTGTACATCAACTCGCCGGGCGGCTCGTTCGGCGCGATGACGACCCTGTACGACACGATGCACTTCCTCAGCTGCGAGGTGGAGACCTACTGCCTGGGCCGGGCGGGGGCCGGGGCGGCGGTGCTGCTCGCCGCGGGCGCCCCCGGCCGGCGGCACATGCTGCCCGGCGCGAAGGTGGTCGTGAGCCAGCCCGCACTGGACGAGCCGGTCCAGGGGCAGCCCTCCGACCTGGAGATCGAGGCGCGGGAACTGGCCCGGATGCGCGGGACCATGACCGGCATGCTGGCCCGGCACACGGGGCGTTCGGTCCAGCAGGTCACCGAGGACACCGAGCGCGACCTCGTCCTCGACGCGGCGGGGGCCCTGGCGTACGGGCTGGTGGACCACATCGTGCGCAGCCGCGTCCCGGTGCCGCCGCGGTCCGGGTGGTGAACCGGCTGTGCAGCCACCGGAGTTCTCGCCACTGCCCGCCCTGACCCGGGCGGAGGCCGAGTTCGTCGACCGCTATCTGCGGGTGGTCGACCAGGTGGGCCGGATCAACCCGGCGCACGGCGACGACACCTATACGGCCCTGCGCGCGGCTCAGGCGCTCGCCTCGTACGCGGCGGAGCTGCGGGACGCCCTCGCGCTGATGCACCGGCGCGGCGAAACGCGTGTCCACAGCGCCACGTTGACCCGCGCGCTGCGGGCGCTGGACGGCGAGCGGCGGGCGGCCCGGGTCGCCCTGCCGCCGGCTCCGCCGGGCTGAGACACCGTAGGTCACCGACACGCCCGAGGAGCGCGCGGAAATTGCTCGCTCGTTCGGCGTAGGCGTTCCCTCTCACGAGCGAGGGACCGATTTGCCTTTTCCCGATGCACGGGGGGCGGATTCCTTCGCGACACCGCTGGTACGGCCGTGGCCGGCGACGGCGGGCGGACCGCCGTACGGGTGCCGGTCCACCTGAACGGGCCATCCGCGGCCGAATTCACCGATGGCTGTTCCGGCTCGGAAATCCGGCACGAGGTGAGTCAAGATCCGTGGGACGACAAGCCCCCGCCACCGCGGCGGGGCGGTCCGGGCGGACGCCGAGTCCTGCCGCCGCGCGGATGACTGGTCGACAGGAGTGGATCGGCAGGAGTGGAGGACCCGAGCACTACGGGACCGCCGGACCTCCGGTTGTCCCTCGGGGTGAAGCCGCCGCGCGCGGCCGGGCAACTTCGCCAGCCCGAACCCGACAGGTCATCCTTCACAGGCGGCTGACGAAGGGTTGCGCATGAGTGCGCAGGTTCATGTCCCGTCTCTGCTCGCCCGGGCCACCACGGCCTCGGTCATGACTCTCGCCGCCGTCGGCGGCACGCTGTGCGTGCCGGGAGCCGCCCCCGAGGCGCAGGCGGCCGGCCACGCGATGAAGGCCCTGAAGATCGCGGCGTCGAAGAAGGGGGCGCCCTACCGCTGGGGCGCCACCGGGCCCAGCAGCTTCGACTGTTCGGGGCTGACGCTCTACTCGTTCAAGAAGGCCGGCAGGGCGCTCCCCCGGACGGCCCAGCAGCAGTACAACCGGACCAGGCACATCTCGGCGTCCCAGCGCCAACGAGGTGACCTGGTCTTCTTCCATTCCGGGCGCAGCGTCTACCACGTGGGCATCTACGCCGGCGGCGGGAAGATCTGGCACTCGCCGAAGACCGGCGCCGTGGTCCGCCTGGAGAAGATCTGGACCAGGAGCGTCTACTACGGCAGGGTCGCCTGACCCGGGCCCGTCAGGGCCGGAAGGGGACCTGCCACGGGAGCGCCACCCAGACGGTCTTGCCGCCGTCGGCGGTGGGGGTGACGGTCAGCCGGCCGCCCTGCTCCTTGGCGAGCGAGCGGATGATGACCATGCCCCGGCCGTTGTCCTGCTGGACCGCGGCGGGCAGCCGCCGGGGCCGGCGCGGATGGCTGTCCGTCACACCGACGCGCAGCTCCTCGTCGCGCTCCAGCCGCACCTCGACGGTGAAGGTGGGTGACTGCCCGAAGGTGTGCAGCACGGCGTTGGTGGCCAGCTCCGAGAGGATGAGGCGGACGGTGTCGGCCGCCTCCGCGTCCTCGGGCAGGCCCCATTCCGTGAGCACCCGGGCGACGAACCTCCGGGCCGTGGAGACCGAGACCGGCTCGCTCGGCAGGGTGACACGTGCTTCCTGATGGTCTGCCATGGCGAGCCGTCCCTTTCCCACCCGTCACCGGCCCGGCGAGCGGTCCGGTTGTGCTTCGCGCCAGATTGCCACCGATGCTGCCCTCCGTGGCGGCGATCCACCAAGATGTGCATATATCTGTCGCTCAAACCGGTGAACTCTCCCCGCCCGGGCCCGCTCCGGCGTCAGACTGTCTGCTCGTCGGGCAGCGGGAGGGAGCCATCGGATGCAGCACGGCCCTGCGGTACGGCGCCGCAAACTGGGAGAGGAGCTGCGGCGCCTGCGTCACGCGTCGGGTCTCACGAGCCGGGAGGCAGCGGTGCTGCTCGGCTGGCACCAGTCGAAGGTGAGCCGGATCGAGACAGGTGTGAGCGGGGTGCGGCCGGATGACGTGAACCGGCTCCTCGACGCGTACGGCATGGACGATCCGAAGCTCCGCGAGGTCCTCGGCGCGCTCGCCGGGGCGGCGGGCGGGGGCGGCGCCGGCTGGTGGCACGCGTACCGGGGGCTCATCCCGCCCCAGTACCGTGACTTCATCAGCCTGGAGTCGCAGGCGCGCACCGCCCGCACGCTGGAGACCTCGGTGGTTCCGGGTCTGCTGCAGACGGCCGATTACGCCCGCGCGGTGACCCGGGCCTCCCTGGACGGGCTGCCGTCCGGTCAGCTGGACTCGCTGGTGGAGGTGCGGCTGACCCGGCAGGGGGTGCTGCGGAGCGATCCTCCGCTGCGGCTGAGCGCGGTCCTGGACGAGGCGGTGCTGCGCCGGGAGGTCGGTGGCCGAAGAGTGATGCGGGAGCAGCTGCGCCATCTCGCCCGGGTGGCACAACTTCCCCATGTGCGACTCCAGTTGCTTCCGTTCTCGGTCGGCGGCTATGTGAGCCTCACCAGTCCTTTCGTAATCTTCTCCTTTCCGACCGCTTCCGACCTTGACGTGGTCGTTCTTGACCATTTGACGAGTAGCCTCTATTTGGAACGGGAAGAAGACCTCGCGGCGTACAGCTCGGCCTTCGAGACCCTTCAGTCGCACGCGCTGTCGCCGGAGCACACGCTGGATCTGATCGCCGCGATCGACCGCGGCGACCGGTGACCCCCCACCGCCCGGAGGAAGCGCCATGTCCGATCAGCCTGCCCGGCCCGCGTTACGCTGGCGAAGCAGCAGCTACAGCACGGGAATGAACAACTGCGTGGAGACCGCGCCGTCCGGGAGCGGGCGGCTGCTGGCCGTCCGCGACTCGAAGGACGCGGCCAGGGCGCCCCTGGAGTTCTCCGCCACGGCCTGGACGTCCTTCGTCTCCGGTCTGAAACGCTGAGGCATACCGCGCCTCAGCGCCGAGGCGCGGTACGCCGCACCGTCTCCACCGCCCGCGCGATCTGCTCGTCCGTCAGGTCCGCGCGGGCGGTCAGCCGGAGCCGCGAGACACCGTCGGGGACGGACGGCGGCCGGAAGCAGCCCACCGCCGTCCCGGCCGTCCGGCAGTCGGCGGCCCAGCGCACGGCGGCGTCGGCCGAGGGCGCCCGGACCGAGACGACCGCCGCGTCCGGCCGCACCGCGCTCAGCCCGGCCGCCGCCAGCCCCTCGTACAGCGTGTCGGCGACCGTACGCGCCCTGAGCGCGCGCTCCGGTTCGCGGCGCAGCAGCCGCAGTCCGCCCAGGGCGGCGCCCACGGCGGCCGGGGCGAGTCCGGTGTCGAAGATGAACGTCCGGGCGGTGTTGACCAGGTGGTCGACGACCCGGGCCGGCCCGAGGACCGCACCGCCCTGGCTGCCCAGGGACTTGGACAGGGTGAGCGTGGCGACGACGTCCGCGTCGCCCGCGAGCCCCGCCGCGGCCGGCGCCCCCCGTCCGCCCTCCCCGAGCACCCCGAGTCCGTGCGCGTCGTCCACCAGCAGCGCGGCGCCCTCCGCCCGGCAGACGGCGGCCAGCGCGGCCAGCGGCGCTGCGTCCCCGTCCACGGAGAACACCGAGTCGGTGACGGCCAGCTTGCGGCCCCGGTGCCCGCGCAGCGACTTGCGGACGGCCTCCGGGTCGGCGTGCGGGACGACGGCGGTCTCGGCCCGGGAGAGCCGGCAGCCGTCCACGATGGAGGCGTGGTTGCCCGCGTCCGACGCGATGAGGGCGCCGCGTCCGGTGAGCGCGGTGAGGGCCGCGAGGTTGGCGGCGTAGCCGGAGGAGAGGACGAGAGCGGCCTCGAAGCCGCAGAACGCGGCGAGTTCGCGTTCCAGCTCGGCGTGCAGCGCGGTCGAGCCGGTGACCAGGCGGGAGCCGGTCGCCCCGCCGCCCCAGCGGCGCGCCGCGTCCGCCGCCGCGGAGGTCACCTCCGGGTGCCGGGTGAGGCCGAGGTAGTCGTTGCTCGCCAGGTCCAGGAGCTCGGCGTCGGCCTCGCGGGGCCGCAGCCGGCGGACGAGCCCCGCGTCCGCGCGCCGGCGCGCCTCGTCGTCGATCCAGTCGAACGGGGTGACGGGCATGGGCGGTCCCTTTTGTAGGCAGCTCACAGACCCTAACCGGGCTCATGCCGGGACACGGTGTGGCGATACACACACCCCGCGTCAGCTCTGTTGTCCGGTTCCTCCTTGGCTCCGGGCGGTGCGGTGCGTCAGGATCATCGCCATGGACCTCCTGAACACGCTGGTGGACAAGGGGCTGCGGCGCGAGCTGCCGACCCGTGAAGAAGCGCTCGCCGTACTGGCGACCCCGGACGACGAACTGCTCGACGTGGTGGCCGCGGCCGGCAAGGTGCGCCGTCAGTGGTTCGGGCGGCGGGTGAAACTGAACTATCTGGTCAATCTGAAGTCCGGGCTCTGCCCCGAGGACTGCTCGTACTGCTCGCAACGGCTCGGCTCCAAGGCCGAGATCCTCAAGTACACCTGGCTGAAGCCGGAGGAGGCGTCGAAGGCGGCGGCGGCCGGGGTGGCCGGCGGCGCCAAGCGCGTCTGCCTGGTGGCCAGCGGCCGGGGGCCGACGGACCGGGACGTCGACCGGGTCTCGCAGACCATCGAGGCCATCAAGGAGCAGCACGAGGACGTCGAGGTGTGCGCCTGCCTCGGTCTGCTCTCCGACGGGCAGGCCGACCGGCTGCGTTCGGCCGGCGCCGACGCGTACAACCACAACCTCAACACCTCCGAGGGGACCTACGGGGAGATCACGACCACCCACACCTACGCCGACCGCGTGGACACGGTGCGGCAGGCGCAGGCCGCCGGCCTCTCCGCGTGCTCGGGTCTGATCGCGGGCATGGGCGAGAGCGACGCCGATCTGGTCGACGTGGTCTTCTCGCTGCGCGAGCTGGACCCGGACTCGGTGCCGGTCAACTTCCTGATCCCGTTCGAGGGGACGCCGCTCGCCGAGGAGTGGAACCTCACGCCGCAGCGCTGTCTGCGCATCCTCGCGATGGTGCGGTTCGTCTGCCCGGACGTGGAGGTGCGGCTCGCGGGCGGGCGCGAGGTCCATCTGCGCTCGATGCAGCCGCTCGCGCTGCACCTGGTCAACTCCATCTTCCTGGGCGACTACCTGACCAGTGAGGGCCAGGCCGGACAGGCGGACCTGGACATGATCGCGGACGCCGGTTTCGAGGTCGAGGGCGCAGGTACGACGACGCTCCCCCGGCACCGCGCGGACGCGGCGGCCGGCTGCGGTTCGCACGCGGGCGGAGGCTGTGCCTCCGAGGCCGGGGGCCGCGGACCGCACGCGGGCGGCGGCTGCGGGCCGTGCGGGGACGGCGCCGGGGCGGAGCCCGTAGCCGCCGCCGAGGTGCCGCGAACGCCGGGCGCCCGTACGGATCTGGTGGCGGTCCGCCGCCGTGGCGCGGGCACGGACCTCGCCCCCAATGCCTGAGCCGCTCTCCCCCGCCGCACTCCGGGAGCTGGACCGGGCGCACGTCTGGCATCCGTACGGCCCCATGCCGGGCCGGCAGGAACCGCTGGTCGTGGAGTCCGCCTCCGGGGTCCGGCTGCGGCTCGCCGAACCCGCCCACGGCCACGAGGAGTTGGTCGACGGGATGTCCTCGTGGTGGTCGGCCGTGCACGGCTACAACCACCCCGTGCTGAACGAGGCGGCGCGCGGCCAGCTGGACCGGATGAGCCATGTGATGTTCGGCGGGCTCACCCACGAGCCCGCCGTCCGGCTGGCGGCCCGGCTGGTGGAGATCACCCCGGAGCCGCTGCGCCACGTCTTCCTCGCCGACTCGGGCTCCGTGTCGGTGGAGGTCGCCGTGAAGATGTGCCTCCAGTACTGGCGGTCGGCCGGGCGGCCGGCCAAGAAGCGGCTGCTGACCTGGCGCGGCGGCTACCACGGGGACACCTGGCAGCCGATGTCCGTGTGCGACCCCGAGGGCGGGATGCACGAGCTGTGGTCCGGCGCCCTGCCCCGCCAGGTCTTCGCGGACGAACCGCCCGCCGGTTACGGCTCCGAGCCGGACCCGGCGTACGCGGCCCATCTGCGCGAGCTGATCGGGCGGCACGCGGACGAGCTGGCGGCGGTGATCGTGGAGCCGGTGGTGCAGGGCGCGGGCGGCATGCGCTTCCACTCCCCCGGCTATCTGCGGGTGCTGCGCGAGGCGTGCGACGCGTACGGCGTGCTGCTCGTGTTCGACGAGATCGCCACGGGCTTCGGCCGTACCGGAAAGCTGTTCGCCGCCGGGCACGCGGGGGTCTGTCCCGACGTGATGTGCGTGGGCAAGGCGCTGACCGGCGGCTATCTGACGATGGCGGCGACGCTGTGCACGAGCGAGGTGGCGGACGGCATCTCGCGCGGCGAGGTGCCGGTGCTCGCCCACGGCCCGACGTTCATGGGCAACCCGCTCGCCGCGTCGGTGGCCTGCGCCTCCATCGACCTGCTGCTCGGCCAGGACTGGCAGCAGGAGGTCAAGCGGATCGAGGCCGGTCTGGCCGAGGGCCTGGCGGCGGCGCGGGAGCTGCCCGGGGTCCGCGATGTGCGGGTGCTCGGCGCCATCGGGGTGGTCCAGCTGGACCACGAGGTGGACATGGCCGCGGCGACCTCGGCGGCGGTGCGGGAGGGGGTGTGGCTGCGGCCGTTCCGGGACCTCGTCTACACCATGCCGCCGTATGTGACGGGTGACGACGATGTGGCACGGATCTGCCGCGCGGTGTGCGCTGCGGCGCGGGAGGGCTGAGGCGTGAACGTTCTGGTGGTGACCGGTACCGGTACGGAGATCGGCAAGTCGATCGTGACTGCGGCCGTGGCGGCGGCTGCCGCGCACCGCCGCGTCGCCGTGCTCAAACCGGCCCAGACCGGTCTGGCGCCGGGCGAGCCCGGTGACGCGGCGGAGGTGGCGCGACTGGCGGGAGGCCACGTCACGGCGGTCGAACTGGCCCGCTTCCCCGAGCCGTTGGCACCCGCCACGGCCGCCCGCCGGGCCGGGCTGGACCCGGTGCGTCCGTACGAGGTCGCCGAGGCCGCCGGGAAGCTGGCCGCCGACCACGACCTGGTCCTGGTCGAGGGCGCCGGCGGGCTGCTCGTACGGTTCGACGACGAGGGCGCGACCCTGGCGGACGCGGCCCGGCTGCTCGCCGCCCCGGTCCTGGTGGTCGCCCCGGCCGGTCTGGGCACGCTGAACTCCACCGCCCTGACGGCGGAGGCGCTGCGGGCCCGGGGGCTCGACTGCCCGGGGGTGGTCATCGGCAGCATGCCGGCCGCGCCCGATCTGGCGGCGCGCTGCAATGTGACGGACCTCCCGGTGGCCGCCGGGGCCCCGCTGCTGGGCGTCGTCCCGGAGGGCGCCGGGTCGCTCGCACCGGCCGATTTCCGGGCGCGGGCGGCGAGTTGGCTGGCCGGGCCGCTGGGCGGCGACCGGCTGCCGGGCTGAGCGGCCGGCCGCCGGGCCGAGACCGAGGAGAAGACACGAGATCCCGGTGTGCGGGCGTCCGAGGGGCGCCCGCACGTCCGTTCACCGGGCAGTCCCGGACGGATTCCGTACCCCGGCCCCCCATTGGTCGAACACCTGGTCATAATTCCTGCTCAGGGCTCAGGTAGCCGAAGTCACCGCGGTCGGCCACGTCCTGGCGAAGCAGCGCGCCAACCGACCAGTTCTCGCGACGACTCATGGAGTGACATTGAGTACGACGACGTTCCGTTCCCGCATCACGGCCCGGCTCGGGCGCGGCTACCTGGCCAGGATCCAGAAGCACGGATTCGGGTCGACCACGATGAAACTGCTCCCGGAACAGCTGCTGATGCCGCTGCGCAGGGAGGGGCTCGACCCGGTCCGGCGGCTCACCGAGACCCGGGCGAGCGCACCGGTGGCCAGGGTGGCGCTGCCGTTCGGCATGGACGCCTGGGTGGTGACCGGCTACGAGGAGGCGAAGGCCGTGCTCGGCTCCGCCGAGGGCTTCAGCACGGACTTCGCCCATCTGGCGGGCAACGCGGGCATAGCCGCCGAGCACAGCCCCGGCGGCCTGGGGTTCAGCGATCCGCCGGTGCACACGCGGCTGCGCCGCATCCTGACGCCGGAGTTCACGATGCGCCGGCTGCGCAGGCTCACGCCCAGGATCGACGCCATCGTCGCGGAGCGCCTGGACGCGATGGCGGCCGCGCCGGGGCCGGTCGACCTGGTGCACGCGTTCGCGCTGCCCGTGCCGTCGCTGACCATCTGCGAACTGCTCGGGGTGCCCTACGAGGACCGCGACGACTTCCAGAAGCTGGCCATGGACCGCTTCGACCTGTTCGCGGGGACCACCGCGCCGTTCGGGGCCATGTCGGCGTCGCTCGACTACTTCCGGGGCGTCGTGCGGGCCCAGCGGCGGGCGCCGGGCGACGGCCTGCTCGGGATGATCGTGCGGGAGCACGGGGACAGCGTGGACGACGAGGAGCTGGCGGGCCTGGCGGACGGGGTGCTCACCGGGGGCTTCGAGACCACCGCCAGCACGATCGCGCTGGGCGCCCTCGTTCTGCTGCGGAACCCGGGGGTGGCTGACCGGCTGCGCGCGGACGACGGTGTGACGGCGCCCTTCGTGGAGGAGGTGCTGCGCTATCTGTCGGCCGTGCAGATGGCCTTCCCCCGGTTCGCCCGCGAGGACATCGAGATCGCGGGGGTGGTGATCCCGCGCGGCGACATGGTGCTCTGCTCGCTGAGCGGCGCCAACCGGGACCCGGCGTACGTCACGGACGACGGGCGGTTCGACGTGGACCGGGTCACCCCGGCCGGGCATCTCGCCTTCGGGTACGGCATCCACCGCTGCATCGGCGCGGAGCTCGCGCGTATGGAACTGCGCTCCGCCTTCCCGGCCCTGGTCCGGCGCTTCCCCGCGATGCGGCTCGCCGTCCCGCCGCAGGACCTCTCCTTCCGCAAGCTGTCGATCGTGTACGGCGTCGAGTCGCTGCCCGCGCGACTGCGCTGAGCCGTCCCGTACGGAGGGAAAGCGATTGTCCGGGGAAACGGATCTCTGATGTGCTCGCCCCATGAGTGATCTCCCGATACGCCCCGCCGCCCTCTCCGACATCGACCCCGTGCTGCTGTTCTGGCGGACGGCGGCGGAGGGCACCAGCATCAGCGACGACCACGAGGGGGTGGCCCGGCTCATCGGCCGGGACCCGGGGGCGCTGCTCCTCGCGGAGCGCGAGGGCGTGCTCGTGGGGACCGTCATCGCGGGCTTCGACGGCTGGCGGTGCTCCGCCTACCGGCTGGCCGTCCACCCGGACCACCGCCGGCAGGGCATCGCGACCGCGCTGCTCGAGGCGGCCGAGCGGCGCTTCGCCGAGCTGGGCGGACGGCGGGTGGACGCCATGGTCCTGGAGGAGAACGAGCGGGCCCACCACGCCTGGCGGGCGGCCGGCTACCAGCGGGAGAACCACTGGCGGCGGTGGGTGAAGCCGCTCCGCCCGGGCACAGGGGGCAGGTGACCGGCCACACCCGCCATTTTGCCTATCCTTTACTATGGGGAGGCAGTCCTGCCCCTTCCGACGAAAGGTGTGAGCGTCCGCCCATGGGCGAGCCTCCCAGTATCAGAAGCCACCGACACCGCGCGGTCCGCCGGTCCCTGTCCGATCATGGGACGGAGGTGAACCGATGACCGAAGTGCTTCTGCTGCTCGTTGCGGTACTGCTCTCCCTCGCCTGCGGCGCCTTCGTCGCGGCCGAGTTCTCCTTGACCACGGTGGAGCGCGGTCAGCTGGAGCGGGCCGTCGAGCAGGGCGAGCGCGGCGCCGCGAGCGCCATGAAGGCGGTCCGCGGCCTCACCTTCCAGCTGTCCGGGGCGCAGCTCGGCATCACCGTCACCAACCTGGTCGTCGGCATGCTCTCCGAGCCGTCGATCGCGAAGCTGATCCGGGGCCCGGTGGAGTCCGTCGGCCTCTCGCCCGGTGCGGCCTCGTCCGTGGCGCTCGTCATCGGTACGGCGCTGTCCACGGTGTTCCTGATGGTCGTCGGTGAGCTGGTCCCGAAGAACTGGGCCATCTCCTCACCGCTCGCGGTCGCGAAGACGGTCGCGACCCCGCAGCGGGCCTTCACCGCCGTCTTCCGGCCCTTCATCAGCCACCTCAACAACACCGCCAACCGGATCGTGCGCCGCTTCGGGCTCGAACCGGCCGAGGAGCTGGCGTCCGCGCGCAGCCCGCAGGAGCTGATGGCGCTCGCCAGGCACTCCGCCAAGGAGGGCGCGCTGGAGGCGGACACCGCCGAGCTGTTCGTCCGCACCCTCAACCTGCCGGAGCTCACCGCCGAGAACGTGATGACCCCGCGCGTGCAGGTCACCGCCCTGGAGGTCAGCGCGACCGCCGAGGACGTCGCCAACGCGACCCGGGCCACCGGCCTCTCCCGCTTCCCCGTCTACCGGGGCAGCCTCGACACCGTCGTCGGCGTCGCCCACATCAAGGACGTGCTGGCCGTCCCGGCCGGGCAGCGGCCCCGCAAGCGGGTGTCCGAGATGCTGCGCGAGCCGGTGCTCGTGCCCGAGACGCTGACCGTGGACCGGCTGCTCGACCGGCTGTCCGGCAAGCTCGCCATGGCGGTCGTGATCGACGAGTACGGCGGCACGGCGGGCGTCGTGACGCTGGAGGACATCGTGGAGGAGGTCGTCGGCGAGGTGCGCGACGAGCACGACCCGCACGAGACGCCGGACCTCGCCCCGGCCGGCGAGGACGCCGACGGGCGCGTCCTGTGGTCGGCGGACGGTGCCGCCCGCACGGACCAGCTGGAGACGATCGGGCTGCGCGTGCCGGACGGCCCGTACGAGACCCTGGCGGGCCTGATCGCCACGGAGATCGGCCGCATCCCGGCCGTGGGCGACTCGATCGAGCTGGCCGGCTGGCGGCTGGACGTGGTGGACGCCTCCGGGCGCCGCGCCGCCCGGGCGCTGCTGCACGCGCCGCTGACCGGTTCCCACCTGCCGTCGGAGGACGAGCGATGACCGCCGTACAGCTCTTCATCGGTCTGCTGACGCTGGTCGTGAACGCCTTCTTCGTCGGCGCGGAGTTCGCCCTGATCTCGGTGCGCCGCAGCCAGATCGAGCCGCAGGCCGAGCAGGGCAACCGGCGGGCGCGCAGCGTCATCTGGGGCCTCGAACACGTCTCGGCGCTCCTCGCGGCGGCGCAGCTGGGCATCACGCTGTGCACCCTGGTGCTCGGTATCGTCGCCGAACCCGCGATCGCGCACCTGCTGGAACCCGTCTTCGACGCGGTGGGCGTGCCGCACGGCCTGGTCCACCCGGCCTCGTTCGTGATCGCGCTGACGGTGGCGACCTATCTGCACATGCTGCTGGGCGAGATGGTCCCGAAGAACATCGCGCTGGCCGAACCGGTGCGGTCCGCGCTGCTGCTCGGCCCGCCGCTGGTGACGCTGGCCCGGGCGCTGCGCCCGGTGATCTTCGCGATCAACGCCTTCGCCAACGCCCTGCTGAAGCTGTTGCGGGTGGAGACGAAGAACGAGGTGGAGGCGACGTTCTCGGACGACGAGCTGGCTCGCCTGGTGAAGGACGCCGGTGACGCGGGGCTGGTGGACGACCGGGCGGCCGAGCGCCTGCACCACGCGCTGGAGCTGGGCCGCCGGCCGGTACGGGACGTGGTGCTGCCGGTCGACCGGGTGATGTACATCCGGGTCGGGGCGACACCGGAGGAGCTGGAGCGGCTGTCGTACGAGACGGGGTTCTCGCGCTTCCCGGTGATGGACGCCGAGCGGCGCATCCTCGGCTACCTCCATGTGAAGGACGCCCTGGACGTCACCCCGCGCGACATGCCGTTCCCGGTCTCCTCGATGCGGCCGATCGCCCGGGTCCGGGCGGCGACTCCGCTGGACGACGCGCTCACCGCGCTGCGGCGCAGCCGGACGCACCTGGCGGCGGTCCTGGACGAGGACGGCCGGCTCGCGGGCATGGTGACGATGGAGGACGTGCTCCGGGAGCTGGTGGGACGGCCGCAGAGCCGCTGAGCCAGGGCGGTTCCGGGCCCCGGTCCGGAGCCGCCCTTCGCCCGCCGGGGGCGTACGGCACCGCGATACGATCGCAGCGCCATGGAAATCAATGCCTCATACACCAGTCTGGTCGCGGTCGGCGACTCGTTCACCGAGGGCATGTCGGACCTGCTGCCCGACGGTTCTTACCGGGGCTGGGCCGATGTGCTCGCCTCCCGGCTCGCGGCCCGCACGCCGGGTTTCCGGTACGCCAATCTCGCGGTCCGCGGGAAGCTCATCGGCCAGATCGTGGACGAGCAGGTGGACGTGGCGGCGGCCATGCGGGCGGATGTGGTGACGCTGGTCGGCGGCCTCAACGACACCCTGCGGCCCAAGTGCGACATGGGCATGGTGCGCGGACGCCTCGAAGAGGCGGTGGAGCGTCTGGCACCGTCCTGCGAGAAGCTGGTGCTGATGCGCAGCCCCGGCCGCAACGGCCCCGTGATGGAGCGGTTCCGGCCGCGCATGGAGGAGCTGTTCGCGCTGGTGGACGAGCTGGCCGCGCGGCACGACGCGGTGGTGGTCGACCTGTACGGCGCCCCGGCGCTGGGCGACCCGCGGCTCTGGGACGTGGACCGGCTGCATCTGACCGCCGAGGGGCACCGCCGGGTGGCCGAGGCGGTCTGGCAGGCGCTGGGGCTGCCGCCGGAGAGCGACTGGCGGGCCCCGCTGCCCGCCTCGGCCCCGGCGCGCTGGGCCGCCCGGCGGGTGGCGGACGCGCGCTTCGCCCGGCAGCACCTGCTGCCCTGGATCGGCCGGCGGCTCACGGGGCGCTCGTCGGGCGACGGACGGGCCGGGGCGCAGTACGACGCCGAGCTCGGGCGGGCCTTCTGGGTGACCCCCGAGGAGGACGGCTGGGCGGCTCCGGTGGCGACGTGGCGGCAGGTGGAGTCCGGTGAGCGGGGGGCGCGGGACGCGTCCGGTTCGTAGCAACGCACAAACCGGACCTCGGCGCTGAGCTGCACAAACCGCCAGTAGAATCCGTACACGTGACTGCTGTGTCTGCGAAGCCTCGCATCCCCAATGTCCTGGCCGGCCGCTACGCCTCCACGGAGCTGGCCGTCCTCTGGTCCCCCGAGCAGAAGGTGAAGCTGGAACGCCGGCTGTGGCTGGCGGTGCTGCGCGCCCAGAAGGACCTCGGGATCGAGGTGCCCGACGCCGCCCTCGCCGATTACGAGCGCGTCCTGGACCAGGTCGACCTGGCCTCGATCGCCGAGCGCGAGAAGGTCACCCGGCACGACGTGAAGGCCCGGATCGAGGAGTTCAACGCCCTCGCCGGCCACGAGCACGTCCACAAGGGCATGACCTCGCGCGACCTCACCGAGAACGTCGAGCAGCTGCAGATCCGGCTCTCCCTGGAGCTGATGCGCGACCGCACGGTGGCCGTCCTGGCCCGCCTGGGCAAGCTGGCGGGCGAGTACCGCGAGCTGGTGGTCGCCGGGCGCTCCCACAACGTCGCCGCGCAGGCCACCACCCTCGGCAAGCGCTTCGCGACCGCGGCCGACGAGCTGCTGGTGGCGTACGGCCGCCTGGAGGATCTGCTCGGCCGCTACCCGCTGCGCGGCATCAAGGGCCCGGTCGGCACCGCGCAGGACATGCTGGACCTGCTGGGCGGCGACGCCGGGAAGCTCGCCGAGCTCGAGGAGCGCATCGCCGCGCACCTCGGCTTCGCGCACGCCTTCACCTCGGTCGGCCAGGTCTACCCCCGGTCGCTCGACTACGACGTGGTGACCGCGCTGGTCCAGCTGGCTGCGGCGCCCTCGTCGGTGGCGAAGACCATCCGGCTGATGGCCGGCCACGAGCTGGTCACCGAGGGCTTCAAGCCCGGCCAGGTCGGCTCGTCCGCGATGCCGCACAAGATGAACACCCGCTCCTGCGAGCGCGTCAACGGCCTGATGGTCATCCTGCGCGGCTACGCGTCGATGACCGGCGAACTGGCGGGCGACCAGTGGAACGAGGGCGATGTCTCCTGCTCCGTGGTCCGCCGGGTGGCCCTGCCGGACGCGTTCTTCGCGTTCGACGGGCTGGTCGAGACGTTCCTGACGGTGCTGGACGAGTTCGGCGCGTTCCCGGCCGTGGTCGCCCGCGAGCTGGACCGCTACCTGCCGTTCCTCGCCACGACCAAGGTCCTGATGGGCGCGGTGCGCGCCGGCGTCGGCCGCGAGGTCGCGCACGAGGCCATCAAGGAGAACGCCGTCGCGTCCGCCCTCGCCATGCGCGAGCAGGGCACCGAGCGCAACGAACTGCTGGACAAGCTCGCGGCCGACGAGCGCATCCCGCTGGACCGCGCCCAGCTGGACGAGCTCATGGCGGACAAGCTGTCCTTCACCGGGGCGGCCGGCGACCAGGTCACCGCGCTCGTCGCGCGGATCGAGGAGATCACCAAGCAGCACCCCGAGGCCGCCGGCTACGCACCCGGCTCCATCCTCTGACGGCGCCCCGGCCGATCCGCCCCCGCGCATGACGCCCGAAGAGCTCCAGGCCGTCCGCGACCGCGTCGTTCCCGACGTGGTCGCGGACAACCTGCGCGTCCTGTTCTGCGGAATCAACCCGAGCCTGACCACGGCGGCGACGGGGCACCACTTCGCCTTCCCCGGCAACCGATTCTGGCCGGTGCTCCATCTCTCGGGCTTCACCCCGCGCCGGCTGGCCCCCGCCGAGCAGGCCGAACTGCTCGACCACGGGCTCGGCATCACCAACGTCGTCGCGAGGGCCACCGCCCGGGCCGACGAGCTGTCCGCCGAGGAGTTCCGCGAGGGCGGACGGAACCTCACCGCCAAGGTCGAGCGGCTGCGCCCGCGCTGGCTGGCCGTCGTGGGCATCACGGCCTACCGCTCGGCGTTCGGCGAGCGCGGGGCCGCGATCGGTCCGCAGGAACGGACGGTCGGCGGGGCCCGGGTCTGGGCGCTGCCCAACCCCAGCGGCCTCAACGCCCACTGGACGGTCGCCACGATGGCCGAGGAGTACGCCCGGCTGCGCGCGGCGGTGGAGGCCGGCAGCGCTCAGGGCGGGTCCGTCTCCGTCACCACCACGCTCAGCTCGCAGCCGGAGCCGCCCTCCTCCAGATAGAGCGCCAGCGCGATCCAGCGCTCCTCGATGTACCAGAGGCGCAGGTACTCGCAGCCCGCGACGGTGTCCGCCCACGGCTGGGGTATCTCCTCACCGGCGAGCATCCGTTCCTGGGCGCCGAAGAGACTGACCAGCTGCGGTTCGCCCCAGCGGCTGCCGAGCAGCGTGACCAGTGCCTCGTGGTCCGCGAGGCACTGGGTGCGGCGCTCCAGCCGGCCCGCCTCGTCGTCCTCCCAGACGTCGTCCGCGTACAGGTACGCCGTGTGGTAACCGGGACCGCTGACTCCCGAACCCGACCGGACGCGCTCCGCGGGGAACTCCCGGGCGCGCATCCCGTCGATGAGGCGGAGGTGATGTGCGGTGGTCATGCCGTCAGTAAACCTTCCCCCACTGACAATCGGGGCTCCGCCCCATACTTTGAGACGATTTCGGCCACCTCGTTCCGGCTGCCGCTCCCGCAGTTGGCCCCCTCTGAGCACCAACTCGGCAGCCCGCCGCAGGAGATGGCACCGGCCGCCGCACCCGGGCCCGCGGCAGCCGCGCCCGGTGTGCCGGACCCCTTCCTAACGGCTTCGCATCCCTCGGTCGCCTCCCCCCTGAGCAGCGAGTACGATCCGCCTGACATGCGCACTAGCTGGGAGGACACACCGTGGGCCGGCTGACCGGTGGGGACCCCTCGCTGCTGCGGCGGATCAACTCCGCGGTGGTGCTGCACGCCCTCCGGGGCGCGTCCTCCTCGACCCTCACGGACCTGACCCGGATCACGGGCCTGTCCCGCCCGACGGTCGAGGGAGTCGTGGAGGGGCTCTTCGAGGCGGGCCTGGTCGTGGAGTGCGCTCCGGAGGGGGCCGAAACCCGCCGTCAGGGCCGTCCCGCCCGCCGTTTCCGCTTCCGCGCCGAGGCCGGGCACCTGCTGGGCATCGAGATCGGCCCGCACCGCGTCTCCGCGCTGCTGTCCGGGCTGGACGGCCGGATCATCGGCGCCGGCTCCCGCGAGGTCTCGGAGACCGCCGGTGCCGACGACCGGCTCGAGCGGGTCCGTGCCGTGGTCGCCGACGTCCTGCGCCGCACCGGCGTGGCCCGCAGCAGCCTGCGCGCGGTCGGCGTGGGCAGCCCGGGCATCGTGGAGGCGGACGGGACCGTGCGGCTGGGCACCGCGCTGCCGGACTGGACGGGCCTGCCCCTGGGCGAACGGCTGAGGCGCTCCTTCCGCTGCCCGGTCCTGGTGGAGAACGACGCCAACGCCGCCGCCGTCGCCGAGCACTGGAAGGGCGCGGCCACGGAGTCCGACGACGTCGTGTTCGTACTGGCGGGGCTGAGTCCGGGCGCCGGCTCCCTGATCGGCGGGCGGCTGCACCGCGGGTTCGGCGGCGCGGCCGGGGAGATCGGCGCGCTGCACCTGCTCGGCCGGGACGTGACGCCCGAGCACCTGCTGTCCACGACGGACACCCCGCTGGACCCGCTGGACGAGCACGCGGTGGCCGCGGTGTTCGCGAAGGCGCGGCACGGGGACGAGCAGGCGCGGGCCGCGGTGGAGCGGTTCATCCAGCGCCTGGTGCACGACGTGGCGGCGCTGGTGCTGGCGCTCGACCCCGAGCTGGTGGTGGTGGGGGGCTGGGCCGCCGGCCTGGACGGGGTGCTGGACCCGCTGCGCGGCGAGCTGGCCCGCTACTGCCTGCGCCCGCCCCGGGTGTGCCTGTCGCTCCTGGGCGAGGCGGCGGTGGCCACCGGTGCGCTGCGGCTCGCGCTCGACCATGTGGAGGAACAGCTGTTCGCCGTCGAGGGAACGGTGACGGCCCGCCGCTGAACGCGACGGGCCGTGGGGTGCTCGATCCTTGACGCGCCTCGCGTCAGGAGGCCCGGCGCTCGTGGGCCTGGTGGCTGATCTCGAGGTCGCCCGAGTCTCCGAAGGTGAGCCGGCAGGTGTCGGCCCGGTACGTGGCGACCGAGACCGCCGCCGTGCCGCCCGCGGCGAGGTAGCGGGTGGTGACCACGAGGACGGGGGCGCCGGGGAGGCGGTCCAGCTCCCTGGCGTCGTCGGCGCGGGCGGAGCCCAGCTCGACGGACCGGTCCTGGCCGTCGAGGCCGAGACGGTGCAGTTCGCGGACGACGTTGCGGGCGCGGGCGGCGCCGGACGGGGCGTCTATGCCGGACAGCTCGGGCACGGAGGAGGACGGCACGTAGAGCAGTTCGGCGGCGACCACCTGGCCGTGGCTCGTGCGGATGCGGCGCACGATGTGGACGGGCTCCTCGGCGCCGGCGTTCAGCGTCGCGGCGACGGCGGCCGGGGCGGGAGCGCTCTCGCAGTCCACCGGCTGCCAGGCCGTGTCGGCCCCGCCGTCGGTCCAGTCGTTGCGGGCGGTGGAGACGGCCACGCCGACGCGGGGCGGGGCGACGGTGGTCCCGACGCCGCGGCGGCGGTGGAGCCTGCCTTCGAGTTCGAGCTGCTCCAGGGCCTGCCGGAGCGTGGCCCGGGCGACGCCGAACCGGGCGGCGAGCTCACGCTCGTTGGGAAGGATCTCCCCCCCCGCAAAGTCCGAGTCGAGTGCCTCACTGAGCACGGTCTTGAGGTGCCAGTACTTCGGCTCCTGCACCGTTTCCAGCTGCGTGGTCCCCACCCTGTCCTCCGCAATCGCCCAGCGGCTTATTCCGCGACGTTATTTATTAAAGGTTCCTGTCTTAACGTTGAGACCATAGGACGGCGCACCCCCTTGGTCAAGACCAATCCTGCGCCGGGGACCCTGTGAATCGAAGGTGCGCCGCACAGCGTTCACAGGACGTTCGCGGACCGGCGCACCGCGCGCGGCCCGGCGTCCGCCTTCGGAGCCGGGGCGTTCGCCCGCGGGCCGGTCGCGCCGCGCCGCCCCAGCACCCCCGAGCCGATGGCCACTCCGAGCCCGACGAGGCAGGACCCGGCGGCCTGCGCGAGGCCGTAGGAACCGGCGCCGGCGAGCGGGGCGGTGAGCGCGGCGGATACCGGGATGAGGCCTGAGAAGAGGGTGGCGCGCTCGGCGCCGACGCGCTGCATGCCCATGTACCAGCAGACGAAGCCGATGACCGTCACCACGGCCGCCTGCCAGATCAGGGCCACCGCCTCGGCCCCGGTCGGCACGCGGAGGAAGCCGCCGCCGTCCAGCGCCAGGCCCAGGACCGCCGACTCGGCCGCCGCGATCGCGCACACGGTCGCGGAGAGCAGCTTCGGGCCCAGCGGGCGCAGCACCGGCACCGCGATCACGGCGAAGCCCACCTCGCCGGCCAGGGCGCCGGCCGAGCACAGGACGCCGCTCAGGTCGGTGCGCCCCCAGCCCTGGACCGTGAACGCCCCGGCGGCGACCAGCGCCGCCGCGTACAGCACGGGCCGGGTGGGCCGGCGTCCTTCCAGCAGGGGCACGAGGACGGCGACGAGGATCGGGGCGCAGCCGACGAAGACGCCCGGCACCGCGGGTTCCGCGGAGCGTTCGGCGGCCAGGACGGCGAAGTTGAAGCCCACCATGCCGACGCCGGCGAGGAGGGCCAGCCGCGCCCACTGCCGCCCGGTGAGCAGACGGAGCACGGCGGCGGGGCGGCGCTCGCCGGGACGGTGGATCAGGGGCAGCAGGAGGAGTGCCGCGAGGCCGTAGCGGAGTGCCTGGCCGCCCGCGTAGGGGTAGTCACCGAGGACGCTGTTGGCGGTGAAGGAGGCGCCGACGAGGAGGACGCAGGCGAAGGCGGCGAGCAGGGCGCCGCGCGGAGAGGTCGCGTTCATGGAACCGACGCTAGGGAGGCGGGTGGGCCGGATTAAGGTCCACTTCCATGACCGCTTCGGGGACCAATCAGCCGTCCGGCGCCGGCGGCGGTGGCCGTCAGTCCGTTTCCGCCGCCTGGGAGTTGCTGCTTCCGGTGGCGTCGGCTCCGGCGCGCGGCCGTGGCCGGGCCCTCCAGTCGGCGCTGCGCGAGGCGGTCCGCTCCGGCCGTCTGGCACCGGGGACCCGGCTGCCGTCGAGCCGTGAGCTGGCCGCCGATCTGGGGGTCTCGCGCGGGCTGGTGACCGAGGCGTACGAGCAGCTGACGGCGGAGAGCTATCTGCGCAGCGGGCGCGGTGCGGGGACGTGGGTGAGCGGGTCGGCCCGGGCGGCGGCGAGCGGGGCGCGGGACCTGGCGCCGCGCGCCCGCGGGGTGCGGGTGGACTTCCGGCCGGGGACGCCCGATCTCTCCCTCTTTCCGCGCAGTGCCTGGGCCGCCGCCCACCGCTCGGCGCTCGGGCGGCTGCCGCACGGCGCGCTCGGCTATCCGGACCCGCGCGGTCTGCCGGAGCTGCGGGTGGCCCTGGCCGCGCTGCTGACGCGGCGGCGCGGGGTGGTCGCCGATCCGGAACGGCTGGTGGTGTGCTCCGGGGTCGCGCAGGCGACGACGCTGCTCGGGTTCGTCCTGCACGGGCGCGGGGTGCGCACGGTCGGCGTGGAGGACCCGGGGAGTCCCGAGCACACGGCGCTCTTCGCCTCCGCCGGGGTGGCGGTCACCATGCTCCCGCTGGACCCCGAGGGCCTGGCCCCGGAGCCGCTGGAACGTTCCGGGGCCGGTGCCGTGGTGACGACGCCGGCTCACCAGTTCCCGACCGGAGTGGCGTACTCCGCCGCGCGGCGCAGCCGGCTCCTGGAGTGGGCGCGGGAGACGGACGGGCTGCTGGTCGAGGACGACTACGACGGTGACTTCCGGTACGACCGCGCCCCCGTCGGCGCCCTCCAGGGGCTCGATCCGGAACGCGTCGCGTACACCGGCTCGGTCAGCAAGTCACTGGCCCCCGGGCTGCGTCTGGGCTGGCTGATCGCGCCCGCGTCGATGACCGGCGAGCTCGTGGAGCGGAAGCGGATGATGGATCTCGGCAACCCGTCGCTCGAACAGGCGGTGCTCGCCGACTTCGTGACCGGCGGAGGCTACGACCGGCAGCTGAGGCGGTGTCAGCGCGCCTACCGGGAGCGGCGCGACGTGCTGACCCGGGCCCTGGACGAGCACATTCCGGGCGCGGAGGTGAGCGGCGTCGCGGCGGGGCTGCACGCCATCGCGCGGCTCCCGGAACGCTGGGGTCCGGACGAGGATTTCGCCGGGCGCGCGGCGGCTGCCGGGGTCGCCGTGCGACTGCTGCGCGAGTACGGTACGGAGCGCCCCGCGGACGGCTGCGTGCGCCTCGTGCTCGGTTACGCCCATCTGGTGCCGGCCGACATCGTACGCGGGGTGCGCGCCCTGGCCTCCCTCGCCCAACAGCAGGCCTGACCTGCGGTGATGACCGATTGTCAGTGGCGGGTTCTACGGTTTTCCCATGACCCGAACCGTGCAGGCCCTGGCCTACTCACGTCCCTCCGCCCTGGCCTCCTCGCGAGCCGGACGGTCCCTCGGCCTGGAGACGGCCGGCGGCTCCACACCCCACGGCGCCGAGGCCCACCCCCGGTTCTTCTCGGGGTTCCTGGCCTCGCCGCGCATAGCGGCCCGGGGGCTGCTCGCCGTCGCGGACGTCGCCGCCGCGCGCTACTACCAGCGGACCCTTCCGTCCTCCCTGGACCCGGTGGTGACGGGCAACGGCGACCGGCTGCGCTTTGAGTCGTTCTCCGGCTGCTGCGGGGTGTACGCGCGGCTCGATGTGCTCAGCGAGGGCCTGGAGGGCGTGGCGACGGGCCACGGCACCACCAATGTGGACGTGAACCACCCGCTGCGGGAGGCGCTTTCGCGGCTGGGCGGCGACGAGCCGCTGCATCTGCGGGTGGGTCCGCAGGAGATGGCGGTCACCACGACGGACGGGGCGGTCGTGGAGAAGAAGGTGCCGCTGCCGGACCGGTGGCTGCGGGGCTTCGCGGAGGCGCAGGTGGCCTCCGCCGCCTTCGACCTGCGGGCGGAGCTCCCCGCGGCGGACGCCGTGCGGTTCCTGAGGTCGCTGCCCGCGTCCTCGGGGGCGGCGGCGCGCGGCGCGGGGTGGGTGGTGCCCGCCGGACGGGCGCTCCGGCCCACGACGCGGCCGGTGCCCGGTGCCGTCTGCCTTCCCGGACCGCAGCGGCTGGCCGCTCTGCAACGGGTCCTGCGGTACGCGTCGGCGCTCCGCGTGTACGGGCCGGTGGCCGACGGCGCGGCCGCCGCGAGTGCCTGGGAGGTCGTGCTGCCCGGGATGCGGCTCACGCTGACGCTGTCGCCCGACGCCTCGCGCGGCTTCTCCGGTGAGGGCGGGGTCCTGGAGGCGCTGGCCACGGACGACGCCGCGGCCGACGCGGAGCTGGTCTCGGTGCTGCTGGCGTGGGAGCCCCGGATCGAGCCGGACCGGCTGGCGGAGCAGGCGGGCCTGCCGGTGGAGCGGGTCCGGGCCGCGCTGGTCCGGCTGGGCACGGCAGGCCGGGTGGGCTACGACCTCGCGGACGCCGCGTACTTCCACCGCGAGCTGCCGTACGACGCGGACCGGGCCGAGCGCCACAACCCCCGGCTGGTCGCGGCGCGGCGGCTGGCCCGGGAGGGCGCGGTGGTCCTGGACGGTGAGCTGGCGGCGGTCCGCTCGGGCGACCGGCGTTACCAGGTCCGGGAGCGGGCGGGGGCGCTGAGCTGCACCTGCCAGTGGTGGGCGGACTACCGGGGCCGCCGGGGCCCGTGCAAGCACGCCCTGGCGGTCCGGATGGTCCGGCGGGGCGCGGCGGTCGCCGGAGGTGCCCGGTGAAGGAGCTGCTGGAAGCGGTCCGGGAGGGCCGCATGGACGACATCCGGCCCCTGCTCGCCCGGCTCGACCGGGGCGGACGCAAGGCCGTGCTGGAGGAGCTGAAGTCCCTGCGCAAGGAGGCCCGGGGCTGGCGCTGGGGCGAGCGGACCCGGGTCCGCAAGGCGATCCTGGTGGCCGGTGCGGGCTGCCACACGGGGGCGGCGGGCTGTGCGACGTGGCTCGGGGCCAGGGACATGCGGGACTGGACACACTCGCCGTACCCGTGGGTCCTGGAGGTGCTGGGCGACCGCGAGCCGGACTGGCTCGCCGATCTCGCCCGCCGGCTGGCCGCGCGCGCCGTGGAGTCCGAGGCGGAGTACCGGCTGGTCGAGGAGCTGGCCCGCCGGGCGGGCTGTCCGCTGCCCGTCTCGGACGGCATGGTCCGGGCGTGGGCGGAGCGGGCCGACCATGCGCGATGGCAGGGCGGGGCCCAGAAGCCCGTGGTCGATGTGCTGCGGCCGGACGCCCATCTGGCGGCCCTCGTGCCGCATCTCCTGACGATGCCGGAGCTGCCGCCGGTGGTGGCGTGGGTCGACAGCCGCTCCGCCGCCGGCTGCTGGCCCGCCGCGCTGACCACCCTGGTGGCCGAGGGCCTGCTCGACCGCGCGGCCCTGCTCGACGGCTGTGTCGCGCGGCTGCTGCGGGGCGGCAAGCCCACCGATCTCCGCTTCTGCCTGACGGTCGTCCGGGGACTCGGGCCCACCGAGGAGGAGGAGGCGGCACGGACCGCCGACTGGATGGCGATGGCCGCCGACGGGCCTTCCCCGGTGGCCGGTCACGCCCAGGAGGTGCTGGCCCGGCTCGACGCGCGGGGCGCCCTGTCGGTCCGGCAGCTGGCCGAGGTGTCCGGCGCGGTGCTCTTCCGCACGGAGAAGAAGCTGGTGCGCGCCCAGTTGATCCTCCTGGGAAAGGTGTTGCGCCGGGAGCCTTCGGCGGCCGACGATCTGCTGCCGGTGATCGCGGACGCCTTCGGGCATCCGGACACCGACACGCAGGAGCGGGCGCTCAAGCTCGCGGCCCGCGCCCTGCCGGCCGCGACGCCCGGGGTGCGGGAGGAGACGGGCCGGATGGCCTCGCTGCTCGGCCCGGTGCACCGGGAGGCGGCGCGCGCCGTGTTCGGTGAGCTGCTGGAGGACGGGCCGCAGGCCGCGTACGAGGAGATCCTGCCGCCGCCTCCCGCCCCGCGCCCCCTCGGCCCGCCGCCCGGCTCGGCGGCCGAGCTGGCCGAGGAGGTGACAGCGGTCCTGCTCCGCCCGCGGCAGGAGGACGTCACCGCGTTCGAACGGGCCCTGGACGGACTCGTCCGGTACGCCCACAGCGCACCGGAGGAGCTGGTCGCCGTCCTGGAGCCCGCACTCGCCGGCATGTGGTGGGCCGCCGCCCCCGAGCAGGACGTCGAGCGGCGGCTGTCCCGGGAGCACGACGGTCTGCACATCGTCGCGGCGTCCCTGCTCGGCCGGATCCCGCGTCGGGCCGTGCACGACGCGCAGACCCGCCGGGCCGGGTCGGGCAGCTGCTGCCACGACGCGCTCAACGGCATCCTGTACGCCCGCCTCTGGGAGGCTGCCGCCGAGGTGCGGTCGGGCAGGCTGCCGTATCTGCTGGCGACGCCCACCTGGCACACGGGCACGATCGACGCGGCGGAACTGGTCGAGCGGCTGCGCGGCTACCAGGCGCTGGGCGTGCCGGCCGGGCCGGTGGACTTCGCCCAGGCGCTCCTCCGGGTCCGGCGCACGGACGCGGAGGAGGCCGCACGGCAGGCATCCGCGCTGGGGACCGTGCAGGGCGACCGGCTGGCGGCGTGGCTCCGGGCGGACCAGCCGGTGGCGGCCGTGGTCCCCCGGCACGTGGAGACGGATGTCCCCGTCGCCCGCGACTGGGTGCGGCAGACGGTGGTCAGGGCGCGGCGCCTGCTGCTCGCGACCCGGGAGAACCCGTTCGTCCGGGAGAGGTTCCCGCGCGCCTTCCACTGGCTCGGGAGCGCGCACTCCCCGCGCAACCAGAAGTGCTACTGCTGGGTGGCACAGTCGCCCCAGTGGACCGCCACCCTCCCTGAGGACGGTGAGACGCTCGCGGCCTGGCTGCTGCCCTCCGTCGCGGCGTGCGTGCAGGAGGAGCGGGGCGGCACCTGGCTGCTGCCCGCTCTGGCCGAGACCGGCGGCGCGGCAGCCGGGGCGATCCATCTCGCCCTGGCCTACGGACTGGGCGCCCGGCATCCGGAGGACCGGCTCGCGGCGGTCGACGCGCTGCTGGTGCTGGCCGCGCGGGGCCGCCTCGACGCGGGGCTGCTCGGGGGCGAACTGGCGGCCCTGCTCGAAGGGGAGTCGGTCAAGCCGAATCGCTTGGCCGACGCGGCCCGGACCGCGGCGGGGACCGGGGCGTACGGGACGGTCCTGTCCGTCCTGGTGCCGCTGCTGCCCGCGTTGCTGGCCCGGGAGCGGGCGCCCCGGGGGCTGGGCGATCTGCTCGCCGTGGCGGCGGAGTGCGCCGAGCACAGCGGGCCGCCGGCCACCGGCCCCATAGCGGGTCTGGCGGAGACGGCCGCGCGCGGCGGGACGACCCAGCTGGTGCGGCAGGCGATACGCCTGGAGACCGCCTGCCGGGCGGGGACCGGCTGAGCCCCGCGCGGCGGTGTCCGCCGGCCGCGCCGCCCTTCGAAACACCCCTCCAACACCTTCGAAACCGACGACAGGGAGCCCGATTGCCCTTTAACCCATCGGTCACAAAGCGTTCGTGATCAGGCAACACCGCGCGGTCACAGTGGATTCATGACTGATGTGACATCCGCGAAGAGTGCCCACCGCCCCCACCACTGGCGGCGGGACGTGATCGAACTCGCCGCGCTGTTCACGGCGGTGGCGGTCGCCGACGCGATCGCCAACCTGATCGGGCACCAGCCGGACGGCCCGTACCTGCTCGTGGCCTCGGCCGTGGCCCTGACCGCGACGGCGGCGTTCCACACCTGGTGGGCCCGGCGCCACAGCCACGCGCCGCCTCCGCCGGACGCCACGGGCGCGGCGGCGGGCGTGGCGCCGGCCGCCGGGGCCGCCGCGCCCGGCGCCCCCGTATCCGCCGCGCCCGGTGAGACCGTGCTGTGGCGGATGCGGACCACGGTGCGGGACGTGCCGGGCAGCCTGGCCGCGCTGTGCACGGTGCTGGCCCGGCACGGCATCGACATCCTCACGCTGCAGACGCACCCGCTGGCGCAGGGCACCGTCGACGAGTTCCTGCTGAGGGTGCCCGCTTCCCTGCCGGCCCGGGAGCTGTCCCGCGCGGTCGCCGACGCCGGGGGCAGCTCCACCTGGACGGAGCGGGCGGACGCCCACGATCTGGTGGACGCGCCGACGCGGGTGCTGGGCCTCGCCACCCGTACCGCTCTGGACGCCGCCGAACTCCCCCTCGCACTGCGGCAGCTGCTCGGCCGGTGCACGATCCACTCGCTGCCCGCCGTGTCGGTCACCGGACGCGCCACCGGCGAGACGGCCCCGGTCGAAGGGGTGCTGGAGGAGACGGTGATGCGGCTGCGCGACCCGTCGGGCGGGGTCATCACCGTGGAGCGGCCCTATCTGCCGTTCACTCCCACGGAGTTCGCCCGGGCCCGGGCGCTGGTGGAGCTCGACGCCCGCCTCGGCCCCCGGCTCCCGCGCGGCGAGCAGGTGCTCAGGCTGCCCGAGGGCGACGAGATCACCGTGCGCCGGGCGGACCGCGCCGACCTGGAGGCGGCCGTGGGGATGCACGGACGGTGCTCCGAGCAGACGCTGCGGCTGCGCTACCACGGGCCGGTCCGGGACGCCGACCGCTATCTGGACCACCTGCTGAGCCCGCGTTTCGGCCGCACCCTGGCCGTGCAGACGGCGTCCGGACGGCTGGTCGCCCTCGGCCATCTGCTGTGGGACGGCGACGAGACCGAGGTGGCCCTCCTCGTGGAGGACGAGTGGCAGCGGCGCGGGATCGGCTCCGAGCTGCTCGCCCGCCTGGTGGCGCTGGCCGTCGAGGCCGGCTGCGAGAACGTCTACGCCGTCACCCAGGCGTCGAACACCGGCATGGTCGCCGCCATGCGCTCGCTCTCGCTGCCGCTCGACTACCAGATCGAGGAGGGCACCCTCGTGATCACCGCACGCCTTGCGGCGCCCCCGGCGCGTTCCCTGCCGCAGCCGCCCTACGAGCAGGCCGAGCGCTGACCGGCCCCCTCGCGTACCGGGTCCGCGCCGTCCAGCGCCTGGCTCAGGTCGGCCCACAGGTCCTCGACGTCCTCCAGGCCCACCGACATCCGCAGCAGCCGGTCGCCGACGCCGGAGGCGTGCCGGTCCGTCTCGTCCACGATGCGGTGGCTGATGGAGGCCGGGTGCTGGATGAGGGTGTCGACGCTGCCGAGGCTGACGGCGGGGGTGATCAGCCGCACCCCCGCGATCACCCGGTGCGGGTCCCCGTACACCTCGAACGAGACCATCGCGCCGCCGGTCCGCGGGTAGTGCGCCCGGGCCACCCGGGGGTCGGCGGAGAGCCGGCGGGCCAGCTCGGCGGCGCTCGCGGAGGCGGCCCGGACCCGCACCGGCAGGGTGGACAGGCCGCGCAGCAGCAGATAGCCGGCCATCGGGTGCAGGACCCCGCCGGTGGCGAAGCGCACCTGGCGCAGCACGGCGGCGAACTCCTCGTCGCACGCGACGACTCCGCCCATCACGTCGCCGTGCCCGCCGAGGTACTTCGTCGCGCTGTGCAGCACGATCCGGGCACCGAGCTCGACGGGGCGCTGGAGGACCGGCGTCGCGAAGGTGTTGTCGACCAGCAGCGGGACCGAACCGCAGGAGTGGGCGACGGCCCGGATGTCCACCTCGGCCAGGGTCGGGTTGGCCGGGGTCTCCACGATCACCAGACCCGTGCCGGGCCGGATCGCCTCGGCGATGCCCGCCGGGTCCGTCCACGTCACCTCGGTGCCCAGCAGCCCGGCGCCGAGCAGGTGGTCACTGCATCCGTACAGCGGCCGTACGGCCACGACGTGGCGCAGCCCGGCGCTCGCCCGGGCCAGCAGCACGGCGGTCAGCGCGGCCATGCCGCTGGCGAACGCCACCGCGCTCTCGGCGCCCTCCAGCCGGGCCAGCGCCGTTTCGAAGCGGGCGGTGGTGGGGTTGTCGAGCCGCGCGTAGACCGGCGGTCCGTCCGGGCGGGCCCCGGTGGCGGCGAAGGCGTCGATCCGCCCGGCCTCGGCGCGGGAGTCGTACGAGGGGTAGGTGGTCGACAGGTCGATCGGTGCGGCGTGCAGACCGAGGGCCGCGAGGTCGTCGCGTCCGGCGTGCACGGCTTCGGTGGCAAGCGCCCGGGACGGGGTGGTCGCGGGCGGCGGCACGGAGTCGTTGTCCATGCGCCGCACTCTGAACGCACGACGGAAGATGCGGCCCGAAGCCCGTGCTACGTTCGCCGAATGACTGATTCCGTCGCTCTCGACACGGTGGATCTGCACATTCTGCGGCTGTTGCAGAACGACGCCCGGACCACGTACCGGGAGCTGGCGGCCGAGGTCGGCGTGGCTCCCTCGACGTGTCTGGACCGGGTGGCGCGGCTGCGCCGCACCGGTGTCATCGTCGGGCACCGGCTGCGGCTGGACCCGGCCCGGCTGGGCCGGGGTCTGGAGGCGCTGCTCTCCGTACAGGTGCGGCCGCACCGGCGGGAGCTCATCGGGCCGTTCGTGGAGCGGATCAGGTCGCTGCCGGAGTCCCGGGCCCTGTTCCATCTGACCGGCCCCGACGACTACCTGGTGCATGTGGCGGTGGCGGACACGGCGGATCTGCAGCGGCTGGTGCTGGACGAGTTCACCTCGCGGCGTGAAGTGGCCCGGGTGGAGACGCGGTTGATCTTCCAGCAGTGGGAGTGCGGGCCGCTGCTCCCGCCGGTGCCGGGGGCGGCCGGGCCGGTCCCCGGTCAGGTCCGTCCTGCCGATAGGTAGTGACGCGGGGGGCCTCCCCGTACGAGGATGTCCACATGTCAGACTCTTCCAGCAGCGCACTGCCGCGCCAGGTCGCCGACGCCTACGTCGACGCCTTCATCGAACTCGACCCGATCTCCGGCACCTATCTCGGTGTCGCGGCAAGCTCGCGCCGCCTTCCCGACTTCTCCCCCGCCGGCCAGGAAAAGCTGGCCGCGCTGGCCCGGGACACGCTCGCCCGGCTGGACCGCGCGGAGCAGCTGCCCGGGGCCGCCGATGACGCCGAGCGCCGCTGCGGCCGGCTGCTGCGGGAGCGGCTGACCGCCGAACTCGCCGTCCACGAGGCGGACGAGGCGCTGCGGGCCGTCTCCAACCTGCACTCCCCGGCGCACTCGGTCCGTGAGGTGTTCACGGTGACGCCGACCGAGACGGACGAGGACTGGGCGGCCGTCGCTGAGCGGCTGCGGGCCGTCCCGGCGGCGCTCGCCGGCTATCAGGAGTCCCTGGCGCTCGGTCTGGAGCGCAAGCTGTACGGCGGTCCGCGCGCCACCGCCACCTTCATCGGCCAGCTCGACGAGTGGGTCGGGGACGGCACGAAGGGCTTCTTCCAGGACTTCGTCGCCAACGGCCCCGAGGCCCTGCGCGAGGAGCTGGACGCCGCCGCCGCGCTGGCCGCCGGCGCCCTGGACGGGCTGCGGAACTGGATGCGCGAGGTGTACGCGCCGGCGGTCGAGGGCGAGCCGGACACGGTGGGCCGCGAGCGGTACGCCCGCTGGTCGCGCTACTTCAACGGCACCGACCTGGATCTGGACGAGGCGTACGCGTACGGCTGGTCCGAATACCACCGGCTGCTCGCCGAGATGAAGACCGAGGCCGAGAAGGTGCTGCCGGGCGCGGGCCCCTGGGAGGCGCTGGCCCATCTCGATGTGCACGGCAAGCACATCGAGGGCGTGGACGAGGTCCAGGCGTGGCTCCAGGGCCTGATGGACGAGGCGATCGACGCGCTGGACGGGACGCACTTCGAACTGGCCGAGCGGGTGCGCCGGGTGGAGTCGCGGATCGCCCCGCCCGGCGGCGCCGCCGCCCCGTACTACACGGGCCCCTCCGAGGACTTCTCGCGGCCCGGCCGCACCTGGCTGCCGACCATGGGAGAGACCCGCTTCCCGGTGTACGACCTGGTGTCGACCTGGTACCACGAGGGCGTGCCCGGCCACCACCTCCAGCTCGCGCAGTGGGCGCACGTGGCGCAGAGCCTGTCGCGCTACCAGGCGTCGATCGGCATGGTCAGCGCCAACGCGGAGGGCTGGGCGCTGTACGCGGAGCGGCTGATGGACGAGCTGGGCTTCCTGCCCGACGCGGAGCGCCGGCTCGGTTACCTGGACGCGCAGATGATGCGCGCCTGCCGGGTGATCGTGGACATCGGCATGCACGTGGGGCTGGAGATCCCGGCCGACTCGCCGTTCCACCCGGGCGAGCGGTGGACGCCGGAGCTGGCGCAGGAGTTCTTCGGCAACCACAGCGGCCGTCCCGCCGACTTCGTGGAGAGCGAGCTGACCCGCTACCTCTCGATGCCGGGTCAGGCCATCGGCTACAAGCTGGGCGAGCGGGCCTGGCTGCTGGGCCGGGAGAACGCGCGGGCGGCGCACGGGGACGCCTTCGACCTCAAGGCGTGGCACATGGCGGCCCTGTCCCAGGGTCCGCTGGGCCTGGACGACCTGGTCGACGAGTTGTCGAAGCTCTGACCGGATGCGGCCGGTCCCGGGGCGCCGGCCCCGGGACCGGCCGTTCTCAGCAGCCGCAGTCGTCCGTGCCGGCCGGTGCGGTCAGCGGGTCGGCCGTGCGCCTGCCTTCGCCCTCATGGGTCTCGTACGGGAATCCCTCGCGCGCCCAGTACTCGAAGCCGCCGAGCATCTCCTTGACCCGGTAGCCGAGCCGCGCCAGGGCGAGGGCGGCGCGGGTGGCGCCGTTGCAGCCGGGGCCCCAGCAGTACGTGACCACCGGCACGGCCGGGTCGAGGAGCCGCGGCGCCTGCTCGGCGATGAGCGCGGTCGGCAGGTGCAGGGCGCCGGGGATGTGTCCCTGGTCCCAGGACGCGGTGGACCGGGAGTCGAGCAGGACGAATCCGGGGTCCCCTCCGGCGGCCAGCGCCGCGGCGACGTCCGAGACATCGGCGTGGAAGGCGAGCGAGGCTCCGAAGTAGGCGGCGGCGTCGGCCGGTTCGGCGGGCGGGACGCTCAGGACGGGGTGGGCGGCGAGGACGCCGGGCTGGGAAGTCATGACGGAGAATCTATGATCGCCGCCGCTGGTCCGGAAGGCGAGATCCCCGGCAACGGCCTTGATTCGCCGGGGATTCAACGGTTGCCTGTCCGTATGAGCGACTATTCCCCGGACGCCACCGACTGGCGCATCCTCGATGTACTGCAACGCGAGGGCCGCGCCTCGTTCGCGGAGCTGGCACGGGCGGTGGCCATGTCGCCGAGCGCCGTGACCGAGCGGGTCCGCCGGCTGGAGGAGGCGGGGATCATCAGCGGTTACGCGGCCGTGGTCGATCCGGAACGGCTCGGGCTGCCGATCCTGGCCTTCGTGCGGCTGAGGTATCCGCACGGCAACTACAAGCCCTTCCACGATCTGCTGGAGACCACTGCGGAGATCGTGGAGGCCCACCACGTCACCGGCGACGACTGCTTCGTGCTCAAGGTGACGGCCCGCTCGATGAGCCATCTGGAGACCGTGTCCGGGAGGATCGGCGCGCTCGGCTCCGTCACGACGAGCGTGGTCTACTCCTCGCCGCTGCCGGGGCGGCCGATCAGTCGCTGAGCCCGTCCGCCCCCGCCCGCAGCCGCACGGCCGATCCGTTCCGCTCCTTCACCACCTCCAGCTGGGCGGGGATGCGGCGGCGCAGGTCCGCGACATGGCTGACGATGCCGACGCTGCGGTCCCGTTCGCGCAACGAGTCGAGCACGTCGAGCACTTCGTCCAGCGTCTGGTCGTCCAGGCTGCCGAACCCCTCGTCGATGAACAGGGTGTCCAGCCGTACGCCTCCGGCCTCGTCGGTCACGACGTCGGCGAGGCCGAGCGCCAGGGCGAGCGAGGCGAAGAACGTCTCGCCGCCGGACAGCGTCGCCGTGTCGCGCTCCCGGCCGGTCCAGGCGTCGATGACGTGCAGCCCGAGCCCCGCCCGGCGGCCTCCGGTGCGCGCGTCGGAGTGGACGAGCTGGTAGCGGCCCGAGGACATCCGCCGCAACCGGGCGGTGGCCGCCGCCGCGACCTGTTCGAGCCGGGCGGCGAGCACGTACGACTCCAGCCGCATCTTGCGGGCGTTGTCCGCCGAGGTGCCGGCGGTGAGCCCGGCGAGCCTGGCGACGCGTTCGTACTCCTCGCGCACGGGTCCCAGCGCGCGCACCTCGTCCGCCACCCGGCGGGAGAGCCCGGCGAGTTCGGTACGGCGTTCCCGCGCCGCGTCGAGACCGGCGGCGGCTTCGCGCAGCGCGCGCTCGGCCCGGTCGAAGCGCTCCCCGGCCGGTTCCGGTGCGGCGGGCGGGCGGTCGGCGGCGGCCCGGGCGTCGGCCTCGGCGAGCCGGTCGGCGACCGCCGCGGCCTCCGCCTGCCAGGCGTCGGTCCGGTGCTGGAGCGTACGCTGTGCCGCCTCGTCCAGCAGGGTCGCGGCGGCGGCCTCCGGCGTCTCGAACCCGGCCCGGAACGCGGCGTCCGCGAGCCGGTCGTCGGCCTCCTTCAGCCGTGCCGCCGCGCTCTCCTCCTCACGCACCGCCCCGCCCGCCCCGGCGAGCAGGGCGACCCGCCGCTGCAGCACGGCGGCGTGCTCGGCGACGCTCGGGTGCCCCCCGCGCGCCCGGTCCAGCACCGCGTCGATGTCCGCCCGCTCCCTCTCCAGCGACTCCCGCCGCGAGGACCGCGCGGCGCCCCGCTGCCCGACCCGCCGGCGTTCCTCGGCCCGCCGCTGCTGCTCCCGCTCGGCCCCGGCCAGCGCCTCCCGGGCGGCGTGCGCCCCGGCGGCCAGCCGGTACGCCTCGGCGTGCTCGGCGGCGAGCCCGGCCACGAGGCCGGCGAGTTCGGCGACGGTGGGGTCGTCGGCCGCCGTGAGCCCGGTCCGCGCGGAGCCGTCCGGTCCGGTGCCTTCCCCGGAAGCAGCCGCCGGAGCGGAGGCCGCACCACCGGCGGTCGCGGCCCCGGCGGAGTCCGCGTCGGCGGCCGGAGCGGAGGCGGCGGCCGTCCCCCCGTCACCGGCCGCCGCGGCGGTCCCCGCCGCCTCCGCGCGAGCCGTCGCATGGCGTTCGCGCACCAGGGCCAGGGACTGCTCCGCCTGAGCGCGGGCCTGCTCCGCGTCGCGGTGGGCGCGTTCGGCGGCTTCCTCGGCCGCGCGGTCCACGTGCCCGTCGCCGGGGCGGGCCGGGGACGGGTGGGCCGTCGCGCCGCAGACCGCGCAGGGGGTGCCGTCGGCCAGCTGGGCGGCGAGTTCGGCCGCGATGCCGCGCAGCCGGCGCTCGCGCAGGTCGAGCCGGCGCTCGTGAGCGGCGGCGGCGTCTTCACGGGCCTCGGTCAGCGCCTGCCGGGCCGTGGCCGCCTCGGCGGCCAGCGCGTCGCGGCGGCGCGCCGCGTCCAGGCGGCGGCGGGCGGCGTCGAGGCGGTGGGCCAGGGATTCGGTGCGGGTGGCGGCTTCGAGCGCCGCGTCCAGGCGGGCCTGGAGGTCCTGCCGGGTGGTCTCCCAGCCGGCGAGCCAGTCCTCCGCGTCGCGGACCAGTTCCTCGTCGGCCCGGGCCTGCCGGTCCAGGGCGGCGCGCTCCTCGGCGATCTCGGCGGCCCGCTGTTCGGCGCGCCGGGCCGATTCCAGGCCGCCCAGGTCCTCGCGGAGCCGGTGCTCCAGGGCCGCCAGCTGTTCGGCGCCCGCGTCGGCCAGGTCCTCGGGCAGCCGGCTCCGGGCGCGGTCCCGCTCCTCGCGCGCCCGCCGGTACGCCCGCTCCGCCGCCTCGCGCAGTTCGAGGGCGGGGGCGACGAGGTCCGCCTTGCGGGCCCGGGCGAGGCGGTCGCGCGCGTCCTCGTGCGCGGCGCGGCCGGCCTCCAGGGCGTCGGCGCGGCGGCGGGTCTCGGCGTACCGCCGCTGGAGCGCGGCGAGCTCCCGTTCGGCGTCCAGGGCGACGCGGGCGGCGGCGTGCCGGCGCTCCGCCGCGGCCAGGACCGACGCGGCGATGTCGAGGCGTTCACCGGCGCCGGCGCGGGCGGTCGCGGCCCAGCCGAGGACCGCGTCCGCGAGGCCGGGGTCGCCGGGCCGGAGGTCCGGCAGCGGGCACTCGCGGGCGGCGGGCCCGGCGGCCTGGGCGATGCGCTGGGCGAGGGCGAGGATGCGGTCGTCACCGGCCCTGACCTGGGCCTCGGCCGTCCGGCGCAGCTCGGCGAGGCGTTCCTCGACGGCCGCGAAGCGCCGGGTGTCGAAGAGCCGGCCGAGGAGCCGGCCGCGCGCCTCGGCGTCGGCGCGCAGGAAGCGGGCGAAGTCGCCCTGCGGCAGGAGGACCACCTGGCAGAACTGCTCGCGGCTCATGCCGACGAGCTGGATGATCTCCTCGCCGATCTCCTGGTGCGACTTGCCGAGCGCCCGCCAGCCGTCCTCGGGGTGGTACTCGCGCAGCCGGCTCTGTGCCTTCTCCGTGGTGTGGCCGCTGCCGCGCTTCTTGGGGCGGGGCTGGGCGGGGCTCCGGGTGATCTCCAGGCGGCGCCCGCCGACGGTGAGGTCGAGCAGCACCTCGGTGGGCAGGTCCGCGGGGGCGTGGTCGCTGCGCAGCGAAGTGCCGGGGCTCTGCCGGGCGCCGGGGACCGCCCCGTACAGGGCGTAGCAGACGGCGTCCAGGACGGAGGTCTTGCCGGCTCCGGTCGGCCCGTGGAGCAGGAAGAGGCCGGCGGCACAGAGCGCGTCGAAGTCGATCTCCTGGGTGCCGCCGAAGGGGCCGAACGCGGTCACGCGGAGCGTGTGGAGCCTCACCGGTTCACCTCGCGCACGCCTTCGTCCACCCGGACATGGTCGAAGGCGCCGCGCAGCACCGCCCGCTCCTGCTCGTCGGTCCCCGCGCCGCCGCGCACGTGGGCCACGAAGTCCTCCGCGATGGTCTGGTCGTCGCGGCCGCGCAGGCGGCGGGCGTACGAGAGCTCCGGGTCGCCGGGGGCCCGCTCCGGCTCGAAGACGAGGGCGAGGGCGTGCGGGAAGCGCTCGGTGAGCCGGGCCATCGGGTCGGCCGGGCGGACCGGGTCGGTGAGGGTGGCCTCCACCCAGGCGTCCTCGTGGCGGTCGAGTGCCGGGTCGTCCAGCAGGTCGTCCAGCCGGCCGCGCAGCCGGGCGAGGCGGCGGGGCACCGGGCAGTCGATCCGTTCGCCGGTGACCGCCCCCGAGGCGTCCAGGTCGATGAGCCACATGGTCTTGCGGTGGGCGGCCTCGGAGAACGAGTAGGCGAGCGGGGAGCCGGAGTACCGGACGCGGTCGGTGACGGCCTGGCAGCCGTGGAGGTGGCCGAGCGCCACGTAGTCGACGCCGTCGAAGATCCCGGCCGGGACCGCGGCGACGCCCCCGACGGTGATGTCGCGCTCGCTGTCGCTGGGCTCGCCGCCGGCGACGAAGGCGTGGGCCAGGACCACGGACCGGGTGGCGTCCGGGCGGGTGGCGAGGTCGGCGCGGACGCGGTCCATGGCGGCGGTCAGCACGGCCTCGTGCCCGGCGCGCCCGGCCTTGAGGACGTCCTTGACCAGGGCGGGTTCCAGGTAGGGCAGCCCGTAGAACGCCACGTCGCCGTGCGCGTCGGGGATGACGACGGGCGTCGCGCAGTGCGCGGGGTCGGTGCGCAGGTGGATGCCGGCCCGGCCGATGAGCCCGGCGCCCACGCCGAGGCGGCGGGCCGAGTCGTGGTTGCCGGAGATCATCACCGTGGGCACCCCGGCGGCGGCGAGGCGGTGCAGGACGGCGTCGAAGAGCTCCACCGCGCTCAGCGGGGGGACCGCCCTGTCGTAGACATCACCCGCCACGACGACGACGTCGACCTCGTGCTCGGCGACGGTGGCGACCAGGTGGTCGAGGTAGGCGGCCTGGGCCCGCAGCAGGGAAACCCGGTGGAACGACCGGCCGAGGTGCCAGTCCGATGTGTGCAGAATCCTCAAGACCCGGCTCCGGTCCGCATGCGCTTCCTCCGCCCCTGTGCCCTCACGCCCCACAGTCTCCCATCCCGCCCCTTGCCCTTGCCCGGGCCCGGGCCCGGGCAAGGCGCCTCACGCGTCGTCGTACGCCTCGCTGCCCAGCTCGACCCGCGCCTCGCCCGCCGTCGCGTCGGCCAGCCAGCGGCGGAACGCTTCGACGTCGGCGTCCGGCAGCGCGATCTCGATGGTCACCTCGGCCGCGTAACGGACCTCGCGCACCGTCCGTCCGGTGGCGCGCAGTTCGTTCTCCAGCCTGCCCGCCCGCTGGTGGCCGACGGTGACCGTGGCGAGCCGGAAGCGGCGCCGGGTGCGGGTGCCGAGCGCGTCCAGGGCTTCGCCGACCACTCCCCCGTACGCCCTGATCAGCCCGCCGGCGCCCAGCTTCACCCCGCCGTAGTAGCGGGTGACGACGGCGACGGCGTAGCAGACCTCGCGGCGCGTGAGCATCTGGAGCATGGGCACGCCGGCGGTGCCGCCGGGCTCACCGTCGTCGCTCGCCTTCTGCACGGAGGCGTCGGCGCCGATCACGTACGCGTAGCAGTTGTGCGTGGCGGTCGGATGCTCCCTGCGGACGCGGGCGATGAACTCCTGCGCCTCCTCCTCGGTGGCCGCGGGGGCGAGCGCGCAGATGAAGCGGGACCGGTTGATCTCGCTCTCGTGCACGCCCGCACGGGCGACGGTCCGGTACTCCTCCTGCATCCCGCCACCCTATGCGCACCTGCGGGAATGGCCGGGGCGGGCAGCCGGTTGTCCGGTGCATGTACGCAGACACGGAGACGATCCGCAGAATCCTGCAGGACAGCGGCGACACCTGGGCGGTGGTGGGGCTGTCCAACAACCGCTCGCGGGCGGCCTACGGGGTCGCCGAGGTGCTGCAGCGCTTCGGCAAGCGCGTGGTCCCGGTGCACCCGAAGGCCGAGCGGGTGCACGGCGAGGAGGGTTACGCCTCACTGGCGGACATCCCGTTCCCGGTGGACGTGGTCGATGTCTTCGTCAACAGCGAGCTGGCCGGCGCGGTGGCCGACGAGGCGGTCGCCAAGGGCGCCCGGGCCGTGTGGTTCCAGCTCGGCGTGGTGGACGAGCAGGCGTACGAACGCACCCGGGCGGTCGGCCTGGACATGGTCATGGACCGGTGCCCCGCCATCGAGATCCCGAGGCTCGGAGCCTAGGGCCGCTCCGGGGCGCGGACGCCCAGTCCGTCGAGCACGACCGCGCCCGGCAGGGCGCCCAGTGCCTTGCCGGTCACGATCAGCTTGCCCCGGCGCGAGCCGCTGCCGATCAGGACCCACTCCTCGTCCACGACGGCGGAGTCGATCAGCAGCGGCCAGGCGGCGGGGAGCCCGATGGGCGTGATGCCGCCGTACTCCATGCCGGTCGCGCCGACCGCCGTGTCCATCGAGGCGAAGCGCGCCTTGCGCAGGCCGAGGTGCTTGCGGGCGACGCCGTTCACATCGACGCGGGAGTGCGACAGGACGAGGCAGGCGGCGAGGGTGACGTCGGCGCCGCGCTTGCCGGAGAGGACCACGCAGTTCGCCGAGTGGCCGAGCAGGTCCGCCCCGTGGTGGGCGACGAAGGCCGCGGTGTCGGCGATCTCCGGGTCGGTGTCCACGTGCAGGACCTGGTCGGGGGTGACGCCGGCCCAGCCCGTGCGCACCGCCTCGGCCACCGGGGCGGTGAGGAGGTCCTGGCGGTCGACGGCGGGGCCGGCGTTCTCGAAGGAGCCGATGGGTGCGCGCATGCGCGTCACGCTAACAGCGCCGCATGCGGGGGCGCCGGGCGTCTCATCTGGCGGGCGGAATGCTGACGGCCATGGTGAGTTCGACCGGTTCGGTGCCCTCGTTGCGGTAGGCGTGCGGGTGGTGCGCCTCGAAGGTGGCGGAGGTGCCGGCGTCCACCGCGTACGGGGTGTCGGCGACGACGAGTGTGAGCGTGCCGGCGGTGACGTGGAGCAGTTCGACGGTGCCCTCGGGGTGCGGGTCGGACCGGCTGCCGTCGCCGGGCATCAGCCGCCAGGACCAGAGTTCGAGGGGGCCGCGGGCCTCCGTCCCCACCAGGAGCGTGGTGGCGCTGCCCGCCTCGGTCGACCAGAGGCGCACGGCCTGGTCGGCGGGGACGAGGCGGACCGGGGAGCCCTGTTCGTAGTCGAGCAGGGTGGTGATGCTCACGCCGAGCGCGTCGGCCAGCTTGACCGTGGTGCCGACGCTCGGGTTGGTGCGGGCCTGCTCGATCTGGATGATCATGCCGCGGCTGACCCCGGCACGGGCCGCCAACTGGTCCAGGGTGAAGCCGCGTTCACCGCGCCAGCGCTTGAGGTTCCGCGCGAGGGACTGGGTCAGCTGATCGAGGTCAGTCACATTCCGTCCAATATTCTGTATGACATGGTCCAGCATTTTGCACTACGGTGCGGTGTACCCAACCGTTCGCCGCACTGTACTGCGAGGCCCCCATGACCGCGTTGTTCGCCCTGGCCACCAGCCTCCTGTGGGGGCTGGCCGACTTCGGGGGCGGTCTGCTGACGCGGCGGATGCCCGCGCTGACCGTGGTCGTGGTCTCGCAGGCGATCACGGCGGTGGTGCTGGGCGTGACCGTGACCGCCACGGGCGGCTGGGGCGAGGCGGGGCCCCGGCTCTGGTACGCGGTCGCGGCGGGGGTCGTCGGACCGGTGGCGATGCTCTGCTTCTACCAGGCGCTCGCGCTCGGCCCGATGGGCGTGGTCTCCCCGCTCGGCTCGCTCGGGGTCGCCGTACCGGTGGGCATCGGGCTGATCGCCGGGGAGCGCCCGGACCTCCTCCAGGGCGCCGGCGTCGCGGTCGCCGTCGCGGGCATCGTGATGGCGGGCGGCCCGCAGCTGCGCGGGGCGCCGGTGCAGCGGCGGGCGATCCTGCTGACGCTGGTGGCGGCCTTCGGCTTCGGGGCCGTGATGTCGCTGATCGCCGAGGCGTCGACCACGGTGACCGGGCTGTTCCTCGCCCTGTTCGTCCAGCGGGTCACCAACGTGGTGGTGGGCGGCGGGGCGCTGTACGTCTCGGTGCGGCGCGGCGGCCGGGCGCTGCCCGAGGACGGCGGCGCGGCGGTCCGGGCGGCGCTGCCGGCGCTGGCGTTCGTCGGCCTCGCGGACGTCGCGGCCAACGGCACGTATTCCGTGGCCGCCCAGCACGGCCCGGTCACCGTCGCCGCCGTGCTGGCCTCGCTCTACCCGGTGGTGACGGCCCTGGCCGCGCGCGGGTTCCTGAAGGAGCGGCTGCGGGGTGTGCAGGCGGCGGGCGCCGGCCTCGCCCTGGTGGGCACGGTGCTGCTCGCGACGGGGTAGGCGGTCAGCCCTCGTCGAGCCGGGCCGCGGCGAGCAGCTGTTCCGGGGTGACGCCCTCGGGGATCGGGACCGGGGCCGGTGTCCGCAGGGGCGGCTGCCAGCCCTTCTCCGGGTCCCAGCCGCGTACGACACGGGCGGGCGCTCCGGCCACCACCGCGCGGTCGGGCACCTCGCCGCGGACGACCGCGCCGGCGGCCACGACGACGTTGCGGCCGAGGCGGGCGCCGGGCAGGATCACCGCGCCGGTGCCGATCCAGCAGCCCGGCCCGATGGAGACGGGCTCCATCCGGGGCCACTGCTTGCCGACCGGCTGGTGCGGGTCGTCGTAGCTGTGGTTGGTCGAGGTGATGTAGACGTACGGACCGCAGTACGTGTCCGCGCCTATGGTCACCGTGGTGTCGGCGACGACATGACTGCCCCGGCCCAGCACCACACCGTCGCCCAGGGTGAGGATCGGGTCCGGCCCGAGGTCCAGGTCGGGCATGAGGCCCGCGGTCAGCGTGACCTGTTCGCCGATGACGCAGTGGTCGCCGAGCCGGATCCACGGCTCCCCGAAGACCGTGCCCTGCGGGAACGCCAGCCGCGTGCCCTCGCCGATCCGGGCGAAGCGCAGCCCGCCGGGGTGCTCGGCGGTCACCGCGCCCGCCTCGCGCGCCCAGCGCCAGCAGCGGTGGACGGCCCCGGACAGGGCGCGCCGCCGCCACGCGGTCAGGGCGGCGAGCGGATTCCGGTTCTTCGGCACGGGCTCACCGTAAGCCGAGCCCGCCGGACGGGCGGCGGCACCGGCCTGTGATCTTCACCCCACCAGAGGGCGGTGCCGGCGCGTGGCATACGGTTTCCGCGGCGGCCGACGGCACCGGAGCACGGAGGAACGGGCGATGGCGGAGCAGGCGATGATCATGGGGATCGGCGGCAAGGAGCCGGTCATCGATCCGGAGGCGTTCACCGCGCCGACGTCGGTGGCGATCGGCGACATCACCATGGCGGCGGGCTCCAGCCTCTGGTACCAGGCGGTGCTGCGCGCGGACTGCGGGCCCATCGTGATCGGCGCGGACTCCAACATCCAGGACAACTGCAGCGTCCACGTCGACCCCGGCTTCGCGGTGACGGTCGGCGAGCGGGTCTCGGTCGGGCACAACGCCGTCCTGCACGGCTGCACCGTCGAGGACGACGTCCTCATCGGCATGGGGGCGACCGTCCTCAACGGCGCGCACATCGGCGCGGGCTCGCTGGTCGCGGCGCAGGCCCTCGTACCGCAGGGCATGCGCGTGCCGCCGGGTTCCCTGGTCGCGGGGGTCCCGGCGAAGGTGAAGCGTCCGCTGACCGAGGAGGAGCTGGAAGGCGTCCGCTTCAACGCGGTGGGTTACGTGGAGCTGGCCAGGGCGCACCGGGAAGCCTGCGCGGGCTGAGGAGCCGCCCGGGCCCGCCCGGCTCAGTCCGCGACGGGCACGGTTCCCGGTTCCGGCTCGGCGGTCGCGGCGGAGTGCGCGGCGGCGGCCTTCTTGGCGCGGTTCTTGAGGACCAGCATGGAGGCGAGGCCGATCAGGACCGCGATGGCCAGGCCGAGGTAGGAGAACCGCTTGAGCCACGCCTCGGCGACGACGCCCACCGAGTAGATGACGGCCGTGGTGCCGCCCGCCCAGGCGATCCCGCCGAGCACATTGGCGATGAGGAACTTCCAGTACGGCATGTGCAGCACACCGGCCAGCGGACCGGCGAAGATGCGCAGCAGGGCGACGAAGCGGCCGAAGAACACGGCCCACATGCCCCACTTCTGGAAGGAGCGCTCGGCCATGCCGATGTGGCTCTCACCGAAGTGCCTGGGGAACTTCCCGCCGAGCCAGGCCAGCAGCGGCCGTCCGCCCTTGCGGCCGATGGCATAGCCGATCGAGTCCCCGATCACGGCGCCGGCCGTGGCGCAGGCGCCCAGGATCCAGGGGTTGATGCCGTCGTGACTGGCGGCCAGCAGCGCGGCGCTGACCAGGACGATCTCACCGGGCAGCGGAATGCCCAGGCTCTCCAGCCCGATGACGGCGCCCACCAGGATGTAGACGCTGATCGCGGGGACGGTCTCCAGCCACTCCTGGATGTGCAACGCCGTTTCCTTACGTGTGTTGTCCTGTCGCCCGCCGGACACTCATCGGCGCACCGCGGGAAGCCTACCCTCAGCTTCACGGAGGCGGACAGTGAGAAGGGCCGCCGGTGCCGGGCGGCCCTTCTCGTCGCACGCGGTCCGCGGATCAGGAATTCGGGCGCAGGGTCCAGACGACGGTCATCTCACCGGTCACGGCGCCGTCCCCGCGCCGGATCTCCACCGTCACCGGGAATTCGGGACGCTCGCCCGCGTCGAGTTCGGCGACGACATCGGCGGCGGGGCGGCCGAGGACGGCGGTCGCGGTGACCTCGCCCATGGCCAGCTTCTTGTAGCCGATCTCGGCACTGACCGCGAGCGGCACGGCCCGGGAGAGCTGGTCGCCGAAGGCGGCGATGACGATGGCGCCGCTCGCCGACTCGGCCAGCGTGAACATCGCTCCGGCGTGCGGTCCGCCGATGTGGTTGTGGTAGTCGGCCCGGTCCGGCAGGCGGACCACCGCGCGGTCGGCGGTGGTCTCCAGGAATTCGAGGTCGAGGGTCCGGACCATGGGAACCGTCGCGGCGAGCATGTCGCCCGCGGTCATCTGTTCAGCGCTCATGAAACGGGATGTTACTCACGGGTAGGCGTCTTGGCCATGCCTCCGCGGACACGCACCGGCCGGGCCGCCGCCGCTCCTTCACCGTTCGCACACGGGGGCGGACGTAGCACGCCGGGCGGAGCCCCTCTATCGTTACTCGCCATGTGGCCAGGACAGCAGCCGCCCGGGGGCGAGCAGAACCCGCAGGACCAGAACCAGAACCCGTACCAGCAGCCGGGATACCAGCAGCCGAATCCCTATCAGCAGCCGGGATACCAGCAGCAGGGCCAGCCGTCGGGCCAGCAGCCCGGTTACGGCTACCCGCAGCAGGGCGGGCAGGGGGGGTACGGGCAGCCCAACCCGTACCAGCAGCCGACGGTTCCGCAGTACGCGGTGCCCGGCCCTCCCGGTGACCCGCAGCCGGGCAACGACAAGAAGAGGACGACGGTCGTCGCCATCGTCGCGGCGACCGCGGTCGTGGTGGCCGCCGCGGTCACCGGTGTCATCGTGCTGAACAAGGACGACGACAAGGACGGCAAGAACGTCGCCGACGGCAAGAAGTCGTCCGCGCCCGTCAAGCCGTCCCAGTCCGCGTCCCCGACCGAGGCCAACCCGCGCGGCGGCGAGGACGCCAAGCCGCAGATCGCGGGCTGGAAGGTCGTGACGAACCCCAAGTGGGGCACCCAGTTCGACGTTCCGGGCGACTGGGAGGTGTCCCCGCCCGGCGTGCTGTCCTTCTTCGAGGACGAGAAGAAGAACGACGGCCTGCCGCTCATCGGCTTCACCGGGCCGGCGGACCTCAAGGAGAAGTGGTGCACCGACGACGCCGACAAGGACGGCACGGAGGACAAGTACAGCCTGGCCGGCGCCGGCACCCGGGGCGCGCAGGGCGCCACGGACGCCGATGTGAACGCCCGTAACGAGGCGGGCACCTGGGCCTGGGCCGCGTTCGCGCAGCACATGCCGAAGAAGAGCATCAAGATCAGCGAGGCCAAGCAGTACACCACCAAGTCGGGCCTGACCGGCAGCCTGGTCACCGCGACCGCGCCCAACGTCACCAAGCGCTCGAAGTGCAGCAGCGACGGCAAGACGTACGCCTTCACCTTCAAGAACAGCAAGAACGAGTTCGCCTCGTGGGTGCTGTACGCCGCCGCGGACGTGGACGACGAACTGCCGAACGCGACGATCGAGAAGATCCTCAGCACCGTGCGCCTGGTGCCGGTGGTCGACTCCGACGAGGATTCCTGACCCCGGTCCGGGAACTCATTTGCACAACCGGGCGGCGGCCGCGATAGTCCCTGGGTGACCGAAGCAGCCGCCCCCGCCCCCCGCACCACCCGACCCGTCCCGGCGGGCCGCAACTACCGGCTGCTGACCGCCGCCTCGATCATCACCGCCCTGGGCACCCACGGCGCCCTGATCGCGGCGGCGTTCGCGGTTCTCCAGGCGGGCGGCGACGGCGGTGACGTCGGTCTCGTCGCCGCCGCCAGGACCGTGCCGCTGGTGCTGTTCCTGCTCATCGGCGGGGCGATCGCCGACCGGGTGCCGCGCCACCGGGTGATGGTCGCGGCCAACACCCTCAACTGCGTCTCGCAGGGGCTCTTCGCCCTGCTGGTCCTGGCCGGTGAGCCGAAGCTGTGGCAGATGATGCTGCTCACCGCGCTCTGCGGCACCGGCCAGGCGTTCTTCAGCCCGGCCGCCGAGGGCATGCTGATGTCGAGCGTCAGCGGCGAGCAGGCGAGCCGCGCCTTCGCGCTCTTCCGGATGTCCACCCAGGGCGCCGCGATCGGCGGTGCGGCCCTCGGCGGCGCCATGATCGCGGCGATGGACCCCGGCTGGGTGCTGGCCGTGGACGCGGCGGCCTTCGCGGTCGCGGGAGCCCTGCGCGCCTTCCTCGACGTCAGCCACATCCCGGCCCGTGAGCCCGGCGGCGGGCTGCTCGCGGACCTGCGGGACGGCTGGCAGGAGTTCACCGGCCGCCCGTGGCTCTGGTCCATCGTCGCCCAGTTCTCCGTGGTGGTCGCCGCCGTCGGGGCCGCCGAGGCGGTCTACGGGCCGCTGGTCGCCCGCGACGAGCTGGGCGGCGCCCGGCCCTGGGGCTTCGCGCTCGCCGCGTTCGGCGTCGGCAACCTCGCCGGGGCGCTGCTGATGATGCGGTGGAAGCCGCGCCGGCTGCTGCTGGCCGGCACGCTCTGCGTCTTCCCGCTGGCCCTCCCGTCGGCCGGGCTCGCCGTGCCGCTGTCGGCGACCTGGCTCTGCCTGGTCATGCTCGTCAGCGGTACGGCGATCGAGGTGTTCGGCGTCTCCTGGATGACGGCCATGCACCAGGAGATCCCGGAGGAGAAGCTGTCGCGCGTCTCGGCCTACGACTGGTTCGGCTCGGTGGCCATGGTGCCGGTCGCCACCGCGCTCGCCGGACCGGTCGAGTCCCTGGTCGGGCGCTCCCAGGCGCTGTGGGGGTGCGCGGGCCTGGTCGTCCTCGTCACGGGGCTGGTGCTGCTCGTTCCGGATGTACGCAATCTGACCCGCCGCACCGAGTCGGTCGAGGTGGCCGCCGCCCCGCCCGTGCCGCCCGCCTCAGCCGACGCGGAAGGCGCCGTCGGGCGGCTGGGGTGACGCCACCGCGTCCTCGTCCGCGACCGGCCGGGCCCCGTTGACGAACGCGGCCAGCGACTCCCCGTGCTCCACCCGCGCCGGGAACGCGTCCGCCGCGCACCGGCGGGCCAGGGCCGCCGTGTCGAACGGGACGCGGGAGGCGACGAGGACCACGTTGCCGAAGCGGCGCCCGCGCAGCACGCCCGGCTCCGCGATCAGCGCCAGCTCGGCGAAGACCGCCGCGAAGGTGGCCAGCTGCGGGCGCAGGAAGCCGAACGGCGGCCCGTCGGCCAGGTTCGCGGCGTAGATCCCGCCCGGGCGCAGCGCCCGCGCCGCCGCCCTGGCGTAGGGGACCGAGGTGAGGTGGGCGGGGACCCGGGAGCCGCCGAAGACGTCCGCGATCAGCAGGTCCACGGAGCCCGGGGCGGTCCCCTCCAGCCGGGCGCGGGCGTCCGCCGCGTGCACGGTGATCCCGCAGTCCGCGGGCAGCGGCAGGTGCTCCGCGACGAGGCCGAGCAGCCCGCGGTCCGCGTCCGCGACCTCCTGCCGGGAGCCGGGGCGGGTGGCCGCGACGTACCGGGGCAGGGTGAGGCCGCCGCCTCCCAGGTGCAGGACGTCCAGCGGCTCGCCCGGGTCCGCCGCGCAGTCCACGACATGGCCGAGCCGGCGGGCGTACTCGAACTCCAGGTGCTCCGGCGCGTCGAGGTCGACGTAGGACTGCGGGGCGCCGTCGACCGTCAGCAGCCAGGCCCGTTCCCGGTCCACGTCGGGGAGGAGGCGGGCGGTGCCGTGGTCCACGTCCCGGATGACGGGTATCGACTCGTTCACTCCCCCATTGTGGGGCGGGCCCGCCCCCGCCGGAAAACGGGGTGGGCCCGCCCCCGCCGGGAAACGGGGAGGCGGGCCCGCGGTCGTGCGCGCGGCTCAGAGCAGCTCCGTGACCGTGCCCGCGCCGACCGTGCGGCCGCCCTCGCGGATCGCGAAGCCGAGGCCCGGCTCCAGCGGGACGTCCCGGCCCAGCTCGACGGTCATGGTGACCGTGTCGCCGGGCCGCGCGACCGCCGCCCCGCCGAGGTCGACGTCGCCGACCACGTCGGCCGTGCGGATGTAGAACTGCGGCCGGTATCCGGTGGTGACCGGGGTGGTGCGGCCGCCCTCCCGCCCCGACAGGACGTACACCCGCGCGGTGAAGCGCCGGCTCGGGGTGACGCTGCCCGGCGCCGCGACGACGTGGCCGCGGCGCACCCGGTCGCGGTCGACGCCGCGCAGGAGCACCGCGACGTTGTCGCCGGCCTCGGCGGACTCCATCGGCTTGCCGAAGGTCTCCAGGCCGGTGACGACCGTCTCGATGTCCGGGCCGAGCACCGACACCCGGTCGCCGACGCGGACCGTGCCGCGCTCCACGGCGCCGGTGACGACCGTGCCCCGGCCGGTGATGGTCAGGACGTTCTCCACCGGCAGCAGGAACGGCGCGTCGGTGTAGCGCACGGGCATCGGTACGTAGGTGTCGACGGCGTCGAGCAGCGCCTCCACGGCCCCCGTCCAGCGCGGGTCGCCCTCCAGCGCCCGCAGCCCCGACACCCGTACGACGGGCACCGTGTCACCGCCGTAGCCGTGCGCGGACAGCAGCTCGCGCACCTCCAGCTCGACCAGGTCGGTCAGCTCGGGGTCGCCGGCGTCCGCCTTGTTGAGCGCCACCACGATGTGGTCGACGCCCACCTGGCGGGCGAGCAGGACGTGCTCGGCGGTCTGCGGCATGATCCCGTCGACCGCGGAGACGACGAGGATCGCCCCGTCGAGCTGGGCGGCCCCGGTGACCATGTTCTTGATGTAGTCGGCGTGGCCGGGCATGTCGATGTGCGCGTAGTGGCGGGTGCCGGTCTCGTACTCGACGTGCGCGATGTTGATGGTGATGCCGCGCTGGGCCTCCTCGGGCGCACGGTCGATGCGGTCGAAGGGGACGAAGGTGCCGGTGCCGCGGTCGCTGAGCACCTTGGTGATGGCGGCGGTCAGGGTCGTCTTGCCGTGGTCGACGTGGCCCATGGTGCCGATGTTGAGATGCGGCTTGGTGCGCACGTATGCCGTCTTGGGCATGGGTTCATTCCTTGGGATGCAAAGCGTGACGTGAGGACCCCGGGGTCCGGCCGACCCTCCCCTCGCGGGGTCCGCCGGACAGTCGGGGGAGGGTCAGCTTCGGGCGCCGCCGAGGGGCGCTGCGGCAGCGGTGACCGCTGCGGCGACGACTGCTGCGAGTGCGCACACGGCAGCCTTCGGCGCGTCCGCGACTGCGGACGGCGCTGCGAGGAAGGCGTACCGGGACATGGCCCGATCATCCCCCACGGTCCGTCGGCCCGTCGAGCGAATTACGGCGGGCCGCACGGGGATTGGGCGCGGGTCGCCGGGCGGCCGGCGCAAACGCATTACGGCGATCACACACCTTTGTCGGTTACGCTCCCCGAATGCTCGACGTCGTCCCCGCCACCCGGCCCGCCCCCGGCCTCGCCGTGCGCTGCGCGCGGGTGCTGCTGTCGCCGTGGTCCCGGCTCTCGCTGCTGGTCGCCGTGCTGGTGGCCGCCGCGACGGCCGTGCTGCTGCTCGAACCGCAGCGGCTGCTGACCTCCGGGAGACTCGGGGAGCTGAGCGGCGGTTCCATGGCGGCGGTGCTCTTCGGACTCGCGTACGGCGTCTGCACGGTGGCGTTCGTGCCGCGTCCGCTGCTGAATCTCGCGGCGGGCGCCCTGTTCGGGGCGCAGGCGGGCCTCGCGGCGGCGATCGGCGGCACGGTGCTGGGCGCGGGGGTCTCCTTCCTGCTGGGCCGGGTCCTGGGCCAGGACGCGTTGCGCACCCTGGTGCGGGGGCGCTGGCTGCGGGCGGCGGACGGGCAGCTGAGCCGGCACGGCTTCCGCTCGATGCTGGCGCTGCGGCTCTTCCCCGGGGTGCCGTTCGCCGCCGCCAACTACTGCGCGGCCGTCTCCCGCATGGGCTATCCGCCCTTCCTGGTGGCGACGGGCCTGGGATCGATCCCGAACACCGCCGCGTATGTGGTGGCGGGGAGCGAGGCGTCGTCGCCGACCTCGCCCGCGTTCCTGGCGGCGATGGGCTTCATCGTGCTCACGGGGGCCGGGGCGGCCGTGGTCGCCTGGCGCCGCCGCCACCGCCTGGGCGGCTGACGGCGACGGGGCGGGGCGCGCGGGGGTTGTCGCCGGGCGTTCACCCGGGGGCGATACGCTGCCCGCGACCGACCGACGAAACGGGGCCCGTCCGGGCCCTGTCCTCGCACGACCGCAATCCGCACGCCTCCGGCGCCCGACGCCGGCGGCCGGCGCACGAGTACCCCGGGATGGCCCAAGCCCCATGAGCTGGTTCGAATCGTTCGTCCTCGGCCTCGTCCAGGGACTGACCGAGTTCCTGCCGATCTCCTCCAGCGCGCACCTGCGGCTCACCGCGGCGTTCGCCGACTGGCAGGACCCGGGCGCGGCCTTCACCGCGATCACCCAGATCGGCACGGAGGCCGCGGTCCTCATCTACTTCCGCAAGGACATCGCCCGGATCGTCTCGGCGTGGTTCAGGTCGCTGACGGACCGTTCGATGCGCGGCGACCACGACGCCAAGATGGGCTGGCTGGTCATCGTCGGCTCGATCCCGATCGGCGTCCTCGGCCTGGCCTTCCAGGACCAGATCGAGGGCCCGTTCCGCGATCTGCGGCTGATCGCCACCACCCTGATCGTGATGGGCATCGTGCTCGGCTTCGCGGACCGGATGGCCGCCCGCGACGAGAAGGGCGGCAGGCACCGGGCCGGCAAGCAGCGCAAGACCCTGCGCGAACTGGGCGTCAAGGACGGCCTCATCTACGGCTGCTGCCAGGCGATGGCCCTCGTCCCCGGCGTCTCGCGGTCCGGCGCCACGATCAGCGGCGGTCTGCTGATGGGCTACACCCGGGAGGCGGCGGCGCGTTACTCGTTCCTGCTGGCGGTCCCGGCGGTGCTCGCCTCGGGCGTCTTCGAGCTGAAGGACGCGGGCGAGGGACACGTCTCGTGGGGCCCGACGATCTTCGCGACGGTGATCGCGTTCGGGGTGGGGTACGCGGTCATCGCCTGGTTCATGAAGTTCATCACGACCAAGAGCTTCATGCCGTTCGTGATCTACCGGATCATCCTGGGCCTGCTGATCTTCGTCCTGGTCGGCACGGACGCGCTGAGCCCGCACGCGGGCGAGTCCGCGGGCTGACGCGGTGTGCCGCCCCCGGCCGTGACCGGGGGCGGCACACCGCGTCAGATCTCCGGGTCTCCGGGGCCCTCGGCGCCGAACTGCTCGGCCCGCAGGGCGAGGTCCTGGAGCACGTCCGCCGAGGTCACGTCCGTCTGCCCGGAGTCGTGGACCTGGGCCAGCATGGCGAACGCCAGGGTGAACGCCCCGACGAGCTGTTCCACCGCACCGCCGACCTCGCGTCCGACGACGACCACCACGTCCTCGACGGTGGCGTCCTCCGGGATGGCGATCCGGGGCATGGTCTCGTTGAGTAGGGCGGTCACCACGGTCGAGTCGGTGTCGGCGTCGTCGCGGTCCGGGTTCTCCTCCAGCAGCCGGCGCATCTCCCCCGCTTCGGTGAGGATGCCGACCACACGCTTCACCACTTCGCTCTGCTCCATACCGCGAGCATAGGCGCAGCCGGACCGGCCCAGAGGGACGACGACGTGCCAGGTCCTGCCGCGCCGGGGCCCGGACGGCCGCCTCCGCCTCGGCACCGGCGCCCGCACCGCCGTAGCGTACGGAACAGGTCAGGACGGCGGAGAGGAACCCATGAGCGGCACCGAGCTTCCCGTGATCGCGGCGGTCGACGGCTCCTCGCACGGCTGGGACGCGCTGGACTGGGCGGCCCGTGAGGCGGTCGTACGGGACTGGCCGCTGCTCATCGTGCACGTCCGGCAGCTGGCCCGGCGCACCGACCAGGAAGTGCGGGAACGGGAGGCGGGTGAGCTGCTGGCCTCGGCCGTGCACCGCGTCGCGCAGGCCGCCCCGGGGCTGCGGCCCACGACGCTCGCGCCGCTCGACTTCCCGTCGGCGGCGCTGGTCTCGCTGAGCCGGGACGCCTCGCTGCTGGTGCTCGGCTCGCGGGGGCTCGGCGGGTTCCGGTCCCTGATGCTGGGGTCCAACAGCCTGGCGACGGCGTCCATGGCGAAGTGCCCCGTGGTGATCGTGCACGGCGGCCGGGACGACGAGGAGCCGGCCCAGGGCGCGGGCGAGGTCTTCCAGGACATCGTCGCCGGGGTGGCCGCCGACGAGAGCAGCGAAGGAGTGCTGGACTTCGCCTTCGGGACGGCGGCGGCACACCCGGGTGCGCGGCTGCGGATCGTGCACGGCTGGACGATGTTCTCGTCCATGCTGTCCGGTGGGCCGGTCTTCGACCGGGACGCGGCGGCGGACGCGGCCGAGCGGTCGCTCGCCGAGCTCACCGCCGGGTGGCGTGCCGCCTATCCGCAGGTCGAGGTGATGAAGGAGCCGGTCAACGGCTCCGCGACACGCACCCTGGTCACCGCCTCCGCGACGGCGTCGCTGACGGTCATCGGGCGGCGGCGGGGCGGTGAGTCGCTGGGCCTCGGGCTGTCCCCGGTGGCGCACACGACGCTCACCCACGCGATGGGCCCGGTGGCCGTGGTCCCCTGCTGACGGCCGGGCCGCGCCCGCTGCCGCACACTGGGCGGGAGACCGGGACCGGACGTCGGACGGACCCGCGGGCGGGCGAGGCGAGGAGATGCGGCATGGACGCGTTGACCGGATGGCGGGGGCGGGGCGTGCGTGTGCTGGACCGGGCCCCGGGGCGCGCGGCTGCCGCTCTGGTGGCCGGTGCGCTGCCGGCGCTCGCCTTCCCCGCGCCCTCGCTGTGGTGGTTCGCCTATGTCTGCCTGGTCCCGCTGCTGTTGCTGGTCCGGTCGGCCGGGACGGGACGCGGGGCGGCGCGCGACGCGTGGCTGGGCGGCACGGGTTACATGATCGCCGTGCACCACTGGCTGATGCCGAGTCTGCACGTGTTCATCGTGGTCCTGGCTGCGCTGCTGGGTCTGCTGTGGGCGCCGTGGGGGGTACTGGCGCACCGGCTGCTGCGGGGCCCGTTGAGCGGGCGGGCGGCGGTCGCGGCGGTGGTCGTGGTGCCGTGCGGCTGGCTGATGATCGAGCTGGTGCGGTCCTGGGAGGCGCTGGGCGGCCCGTGGGGGCTGCTGGGGGCGAGCCAGTGGCAGGTGGGGCCGGCGCTCCGGCTGGCCTCGGTGGGCGGGGTGTGGCTGGTGAGTCTGCTGGTGGTGGCGGTGAACACGGCGGTCACCGTGCTGCTGGTGCACACCGCCGCCCGGGCCGTGGCCGCCGTGTCGCTCCTGGCTGGCGCGCTGGCGGTCGGGGCGGTCTGGGTGTGGTCGCCGCAGCCGGAGCGGACGGGGACGGTCGGGGTGGCCGTGGTGCAGCCCGGGATCGTGGCGGGGCCGGGCAGCGTCCAGCGCAGGTTCGCCCGCGGCGAGGAGCTGACCCGCTCGCTGGCCGGCGAGGGCGTGGACCTGGTGGTGTGGGGCGAGAGCAGCGTCGGCGTCGATCCGGTCCGGCGGCCGGACGTCGCGGCCCGGCTCGCGGCGCTGTCGCGGGCGGTGGGCGCCGGCCTCCTGGTGAACGTGGACGCCCGGCAGACCGACGCGGCGGGGCGCACCGGGATCTTCAAGAGCGCCGTGCTGGTCGGGCCCCGGGGGCTCACCGGGGACCGGTACGACAAGATGCGGCTGGTGCCCTTCGGTGAGTACATCCCGGCCCGGGCGGCGCTGGGCTGGGCGACCTCGATGGGCCGGGCGGCGGGTGAGGACCGGCTGCGCGGCACGGGCCCGGTCACGATGCGGGTGCCCGGCGCGGACGGGCTGCGCATCGGTCCGCTGGTCTGCTTCGAGTCCGCGTTCCCGGACATGAGCCGGCGTCTGGTCCGGGACGGCGCGGGGCTCCTGGTCGCCCAGTCCTCCACCTCGTCCTTCCAGCACGGCTGGGCACCGGCCCAGCACGCCTCGCTCGCCGCGCTGCGGGCGGCGGAGAGCGGCCGCCCGATGGTGCACGCCACCCTCACGGGCGTGAGCGCGGTGTACGGCCCGGGCGGCGAGCCCGCCGGCCCCCGCCTCGGCACGGAGGCCGGCGGCACCGCCGTCTACGGGGTGCCGCTGGCCCGGGGCACGACGCTGTACGTACGGTTCGGCGACTGGGCGCTGTACGGGGCGCTGGGGGTGCTGGCCGTCTTCTGCGCGGCGGAGGGCGTACGGGCCGCGCGCGCCCGGAGGCGTACGCGGCCGGTGGAGACGGCCACGGCTTCTCGTTGATTCCCCCGCGCCGCGTACGCGCGGGGTGGCCGGGACGACGGTGCGGAGAACCACGGACCGGGCGCGCGGCACCGGCGTACCGCCTCCGGATCTCCACCGGCGCGTCCGCTCCGGCCTCCGTCCCGGGCGTCCCGGCGCGTCCGCTCCGGCCTCCGTCCCGGGCGTCCCGGCCCTGACGGACCGCGGACGACGACGCGCTGCCCCGTGCCCCGACCCGTTCGAGGGGCCCGCGTCCGGCGGTCCGGACGCGGGCCCGGCTCCGTTCGCCCTCCCTGGCGGGCCGGGAGCCGTGGCGGTCGTCAGCCGGTGCGGGGGGCGGCCATGCCGTCCAGGAGGAGGCCGAGGATCTGCCGGAGCTCCTCGGCCAGTGAGTCCGTGGCGTCCGACGGCTGCTTGGCCCAGCGGTAGAGGGCACCGAGGTAGACGTCCCGCAGGACGTTCCCGGCGAGGACCGGGGAGAGGGCCGGGGACAGTTCCCCGTGGCGTACGCCGCTGTCGACGATCTCGGCGAAGAACTCGGCGACGTAGGGGTCCTCCAGGATGGGGCGGCCCGCCCGCACCCACGCGGTCAGCATGGAGGTGGTGAGCTGGGGCTCCTCCTGGTTGATGCGGACCAGGACCGCCATGCACCGGTGCAGCCGCGCGACGGAGCCGGGCATGAAGACTCCCTCCTCGTCCAGTCCCGTGACCAGTGCGGTGCGCCTGCGCTCCCCCCACTCGGTGATGATGTCTTCCTTGCGCTGGAAGTAGTTGAAGAAGGTGCCGCGGGCGACGTCCGCGCGTTCCGCGATCTCTTCGATGGAGGTGTGGTCATATCCCTTCTCGACGATGAGTTCGATCGCGGCCGAGTAGAGGCGCTCCCTGACGCGTCGCTTGTTCCGTTCCCGACGGCTGACCTGCGGCGGCGGCTCTGTCGCGCACGAGTCCATTCCGTTCACTCCCGTTTCTGCCGAACTCACCGGACGCGCGGCTCGGCGGCCCCGCGCCGTACCCCCGACATTCTTTTGTACTTGGGTGCAACTTTACTCCGGCACCGGCACGGGGCAACGGCCGGTGCGGCTGTCGTCCGCGCCGAGGGCGGCGCGCAGCTCGGCGAGGCTCTCCGCGCCGAGCAGCCGGCCGGCGCTCAGCTCCGTGCCGTGGACGGTGCGCAGGTGGTGGCGGAGCCGGGCGGCCATGAGGGAGTCCAGGCCGAGTTCGCGCAGGGAAAGCCGTGGGTCCAGGCCGGCCGCGGGCAGGCCCAGCAGCTCGGCCGCGTACGTGAGGAGGGTGTCGGCCGCGCCGCTCGCCGGGGCGCCGGGGGCCGGGGCCGGGTCCGGGGCGCCGCGCTGGGCCGGGACGCGCGGGGCGGGGCGCGGCGGGGTGACGGGCCGGACGCGGCCGGCCGGCCGGGCCGCGCCACCGGCCAGGCGCCGCAGGGCGGTGAGGTACGACAGCGGCCTCCGGGCGGTCCGGGCCGGGCCGAGCCGCCGCAGCCGGATGCCGGTGAAGCGGGCCAGGACCCGGTGGTCCGTCGAGAGCAGCAGGACGTCTGCCGTGATCGTCCCCTTCCCGTCCTGGCGCACCCTGCTCACGCTCCAGAACTCGGCCTCCAGCGGCGCGTGGAACCGCACGGAACCGAAGGAGACGGGGATGTGGGCGGTGTCGTCCGAGCCGGACGCGGCCCGGGGCCGGGCCGCCAGCAGCGTCTGGAGGCCCACCTCCCAGCCCGCCCGGGGCAGCGGGCCCGGCAGCCGGACGCGGGCCACGGCCTCGCCCTCGCGCCGCCACAGGTGCTCCACGCCCGCGAACGGCTCCGGGATGTCGTAGCCGTGGCGCCGCGCCAGCGCGTAGAACTCGTGGGCGGGGAGGTGGTCACGGCAGCGCGCGAGCGCGGCGTCGAGGAGCCCGGCGCCCTCGGGGCCGGGCTCCCCGGCCACCGCCCGGACGGCTCGCCCGGTGGCGCACAGCAGGGGCTCCGGGGCGCCGGGCAGGGACGCCCGCACCGTCACGGCACGGTCGTCGCGGGGGCCTTCCAGAGTCACGCGCAGGGTCGTGCCGGCGGGCGCGTCGACGGGCAGCGGGGTGCCGCCCAGCCGGATGCCGCGCAGCTCGAAGGGGCCGTCGCCGTCGGCCTCCCGTACCGTCTCGCGCAGCGCCTCCAGGAGGACGACCGGCGGCACGCCCGCGACCCCGTGCACGGCGATGCCGCCGTCCCAGTCGGCGGTGCCGCCCCATCCGGCCAGGTCGAACCGCCGCTCCGGTGAGGTCCGCGGCAGGGGGCCGGCGGACGCGCGCCGGTAGGGGGCGGTGTCCCAGGGGTAGGTGGGCAGGGACGGCACGTGCCGGGGGGAGCTGCCGTACCAGCGGTGCCAGTCGACCCGGCCACCGTGCGCGAAGATCCGCCCGGCGGCCCGGACCAGTTCGGCGGGTTCGTCGCAGTCGCGGTGCAGCGAGGCCACCGCCGCGCCGCGGGCCCCCAGGGTCTCCTCCATGGCGGCGAGCAGGACGGGGTGGGGGCCGACCTCGACGAAGACGGTCTCCGCCTCCTCGGCGACCCGGAGTACGGTGCCGGCGAACCGCACCGGGCGGCGCACGTTCTCGGCCCAGTAGGCGGGGGTCAGCGCCGGGCCCTCGACGGGCCGGCCGTACACGGTGGAGACCAGGGCCGTGCCGCAGGGAGCCGGGGCGAGCCCGTCCAGCGCCAGCGGCAGCTTCTCCCGTACGGCGTCCATGTAGGGCGAGTGGGAGGCCACGTTGACCTTGACCGGGCGGCACAGGACGCCGTCCCGCTCCAGCTCGCCGCGCAGCGCGGTCAGGGCGGCGGGGTCGCCCGCGAGGACGGTGCCGGTGGGGGCGTTCTCGACGGCCACGGAGACCCTTTCGCCGTACGTCCCGGCGCGGCGGTGGGCCCGGTCGGCGGGGAGTTCGACGGCGAGCATCGCGCCGCGCCCGGCGGTCTGCTGCATGAGCGTGCTGCGGCGGCAGATCACCGCGGCCGCGTCGTCGAGGGAGAGGGCGCCCGCCGTCCGGGCCGCCGCCACCTCCCCCATGCTGTGCCCCATGCACAGCTCCGGCCGCACGCCGCGCTCCCGCCAGGCGGCGGCCAGCGCCACCTGCAGGGCCCACAGGACGGGCTGTACGACGTCCACGTCGGTGGGCAGGTCGGCGGGGCCGGACAGCAGCCGGTCCAGGACCGACCAGCCGAGTTCGGCGCGGACGGCCCGGTCGCAGGCGTCCAGCGCGGCCCTGAAGGCGGGTGAGGAGCGGTACAGCGCGCGGCCCATGCCGGCCCACTGCGCGCCCTGCCCGGAGAAGACGAACGCCACGCGCCGCCCGCCCGGCGGCACCGCGCCGCCGGTGCCGCCGTCGGGGGTGGCCTCGCCGGCGGCGAGCGCCCGCAGCGCGCGGACCAGGGCGTCGTGGTCCGCGCCCGTGGCCCACAGCCGGTGGGGGTGGGCGTCGCGGCGGGTGGCCGCGGCGGCGCAGACGTCCCGCAGGGGGAGGCGGCGGCCGGCTCCGTCCTCGTCGAGGTAGTCGGCGTACCGGGCGGCCAGACGGCGCAGGGAGCCAGCGGTGCGGGCGCTCAGCACCAGCAGGTGCGGGCCGGTCCCGGCCGGCTCGGGGAGAGGATCGGCGGGGTCGGGGGCGGCCGGCTCGGGGTCGGGCAGGTGCGCGCCGACGACCACGTGGGCGTTGGTGCCGGACAGGCCGAAGGAGCTGACGCCGAGCAGAGCGCGCTCACCGGCCGGGTCCAGGGGCCGGGCGCGGGTGACCACGCGGACCGGGAAGCCGTCCCGGGTGAGCAGCGGGTGCGGTTCACCGAGGTGCAGGGAGGCCGGGACGACGCCGTGCCGGAGGATCAGCACCGCCTTGAGCAGACCGGCGATGCCGGCGGCGGCCTCGGCGTGTCCGATGTTGGTCTTCACCGACCCGGTCAGCAGCGGCCGGTCCCCGGGCCGTCCGGCGCCGGCCGCCTCGGCGAGCGCCTCCAGCTCCACGGCGTCCCCGACCTCGGTGCCGGGGCCGTGGGCCTCCACGTAGTCGAGGTCGCCGGGGGCGACGCCCGCGGCGGCGCACGCGGCGCGCACCATCTCCACCTGGCCCGGGACCGACGGGCGCAGCGGCACCCCGGCGCTCGCGCCGTCGTTGGTGACGGCGCTGCCGAGCAGCACCGCGTGCACGGGGTCGCCGTCGCGCACCGCGTCGTCCAGCCGCTTGAGGACGACCGCGCCCACGCCCTCGCTGCGCACGAAGCCGTCGGCGCGGGCGTCGCCGAACCGGCAGCGGCCCGTGGGCGAGAGCATGCCGCCCTGTGAGTAGCCGATGGCGTCGTGCGGGGACAGGATGACGTTGACGCCCCCGGCCACGCACAGGTCGCTCTCGCCGGTGAGCAGGCTCTGCCGGGCGGCGTGCACGGCGACCAGCGACGAGGAGCAGGCGGTGTCCAGGACGACGCTCGGGCCGCGCAGGTCGAGCGCGTAGGAGATCCGGCCTGCGGTGACGGCGCGCAGGCGGCTGCCGGTCATGGCGCGCACGTCGGGTTCGTCCGGGCGGGGGTCGGTGTCGGCGTACTCGGCGGTCGCCTGCCCCACGAAGACGCCGGTGGTGCTGCCGGCGAGCCGCGTCGGGGGTATGCCGGCCGACTCCAGGGCCTCCCACACGACGTGCAGCAGGAGCCGCTGCTGCGGGTCCATGGCGAGGGCGGCGGCGGGCGGCACGCCGAAGAACTCCCGGTCGAACCCGAACGCGTCGGTGAGGAACCCGCCGTGCCGGGAGACGGTGCGGCCGGCGGTCATGGGGGCGGTGGCGTGGCAGGCGTCGGCGTCGAACCGGTCGCGCGGGACCGGCGTCACCATGTCGGCGCCGGACACCAGGACGTTCCACAGGTCGTCGGTGCTCTCGATCCCGGGGAACCGGCACGCCATGCCGACGATGGCGAGGGGTGTCGTGCTGGACAGCTTCGGGCGCATGGAGGACTCCAGGTCGATGGCTGGACAGACGGGGACGATCAAACCACTGATCACATGAATGCGATCCAAAAATACACCCGGGACCAATTTGCCTCCCGAGTGAGCGGCCGATCATCGGGACGACCACGTACTTACGCATCGAAAAACTTGTACTTGCGTGTACAAGTAGACTCGTGTTTATTGTTGTTTCGCTGTTGCAGCAGATCAGGGGGAAGAGGGATGGACATCGCCCAGATCGTTCCGCTGATGGGAGACGAGGAGCTGGCCGCGTACCAGTTCCTCGTGGCGACCGGCGGGGCCCGGCTGGAGAGACTGGCGAGCAGTCTGGGCTGGAGCCCCGGCCGCACGGAGCGCGTGCTGTCCTGGCTGAGCAGGAACAGACTGGCGCGGCCCCGGCCGGAGGGTCCCGGCGACTGGACCGCCGTCCACCCCGACATGGTCAAGCTCCGGTACGCCGAGCCGCTCACCGGCGTCGTCGAGGCGTGGCAGGCCCAGCTCGAAGAGCTGCGCACACAGCTCGACGCGCTGTCCGGCATGTGCTCCCCGGACCCGGCGGGCGGGTCGCCCAGCCCCGTGGTCACGATCGAGGGCGCGGCCGAGCTGCGTGACGCCCTGGCGGCCACCGCCCGGCGCTGCACCGAGGAGGTCCTCGCCGTGCAGCCCCTCGGGCAGAAGACGCCCGCCCCGGCCCGGGACCTGGTGTGCGGCACGGGCGAACCCGTGCCGCCCGGGGCCGGGGTGCGGGTCCTCCTCCCCCACCTCTCACGCCATGACGCGGACGTGCGGCACCGGGCCGCGCGGATCATCGCGTCGGGCGGCGAGGTCCGCACCACGGCCGCGTCACTGCCGCCGCTGCTGGTGTTCGACCGTACGACCGCCTTCCTCTTCGAGGCCGGGGCCGGTCCCGGGGACGGAGCGGGCGGTGCCGAGGGCGCGGGCACGGGCCGGGCGCACCTGGTGCGGCACGGCGCCCTGGTCGGCTTCATCGTGCACATGGTGGTGAGCGCCTGGGCGACCGGCACCGTCTTCGACCGGTCGGACGGCGGCAACCGCATCCCGGCCAGCCTCACCCGGGAGACGAAGACCGCCATCGTCCAGTTACTGGCCGCCGGCTACAAGGACGAGGTGGTGGCCAGGCGGCTGGGCATCGGGGTGCGGACCTGCCGGAAGTACATCGCCGAACTGTTCGACGACCTCGGCGCGCAGAGCCGGTTCCAGGCCGGCTGGATGGCCCGCGACCGCATGCGCGGCGCCGTAAGGGCCGGGGCGGCGGCCGAGGAGCGTTGAGCGGCGCCGGGCGGGCTCGGCTCCGCCCGGCGCCGCTCGCGGGTCAGCGGTCGAGTACGGCGGTGAGCGCCGCCGTCAGCTCCCCCTCCGGGTCGGCCGCCGAGGCCCTGCCGCGCCAGGCGATGACGCCGTCGGGCCGGACCAGCACCGCGCCCGTGGGCGCCACGCCGTACCGGACGCCCCAGACGCCGTCGCGGTCGGTGAGCCGGTCGCCGATGCGGTGGGCCACGAGGCCGACCCCCAGGCGCTCGGCGGCGCGTTCCGCGGCGGCGGCCCAGTCGGCGGCCTCCGCCCCGGCCAGCAGGACGAACCCGGCGCCGAAGAGGTCGAGCGTGGAGAGCGTCCGGGAGCCGTCGGTGAGTTCGACGTGCGGGGCCCGTCCGCCGGGCCGCCCGGTCGGGTGCCACGGGTCCTCCTGGAGGCTGCCGTCGTCACCGGGCTCGGTGCACACGGCGGCCGAGTGGTACCGGAAGCCGAGGAACTCCCTGGGCGTGGGGACGGGGGCGTCGGGGTCGGCCGGGTTGTAGCTGGCCGGCACCCGGCCCTCGGAGACCTTCGCCAGGGCCAGTTCGCGGTCCAGGGTGATCCGGATCACCGGCCGGCGTTCGGCCTCGTAGGTGTCCAGGAGGCCGGGCCCGGCCTGTCCGCCGAGCACCAGGGCCAGCCGCCAGGACAGGTCGTAGGCGTCCTGGATGGCGAGGTTGCCGCCCTGGCCGCCGTTGGGCGGGCAGGCGTGCGCGGAGTCACCGGCGAGGAAGACGCGGCCCGTCCGGAAGCGGTCGGCCATCTTGTGGTTGATGGGGAAGGACCGGGCGTTGACGAAGGTGACGTCGACCGAGGGATCTCCGATGGCGCGGCGGACCCGCTCCAGGCAGCGTTCCTCGGTGAAGTCCGCCGGGCTCTCGCCGCGTTCGGGAAAGTAGTCGACCCACAGGGTGTGGCGCTCGGAGCCGTCCAGGATGAAGCTGGAGCCGCTGCCGGGCATGCCGATGACCTCGACCGCTCCCTTCTCGACGTACCGCGTCAGATCGGCCTCGAACGTGATGATGTACATGTGCCCGATGACTCCGCCGCCCCGTACGGGGACGCCGAGCATCTCCCTCACGGGGCTGGTGTTGCCGTCGGCCGCCACCACGTAGTCCGCCTCGACGGTGTAGTGGCGGCCGGAGCGCGCCTCGCGGAGCGTCACGGTGGCCTTGTCGCCGTCCTGGGTGAGGGAGACGGCCTCGGTGCCGTGGCGCAGTTCCGCGCCCGCGTCCTCGGCGCAGGCCCGGAGTATTCCCTCGACCTGGGCCTGGGATATCCAGGCGAGCGGCGGCACCGGGGAGAGCGGCTGGGGGTCGGGCCGGCCCTGCGCCGGGTCGAGGAAGCGCCGGCCGGGGTCGGCCAGGCTGTCGCCGTGGCTCATGCGGGGCCAGCGCACTTCGCCGAGGGCCTGCTCCAGGCGCTGCCTGACCCCGGGGAGGGTGTGCAGGAGTTCCTGGGCGCGGGTGTTGAGGCCCCACGCCTTGGGCAGTGGGGCGGCGCCCGGGCGCCGCTCGACCAGCAGGGGGCGTACGCCGCGCGCGGCCAGGCTCAGGGCCGTGGTGAGCCCGGTGTAGGCCCCGCCGACGACGAGGACGGGAACTCGCTGGACTGACACGCGATCTACCTCCGGTGCGATGGTGTGCGGGGTCGGGGGGTACGCCGTCACGGGGCGGTGAGGGTGGCGATGTCGATGACGTAGCGGTAGCGGGCCTCGGCGAGCGTCCGCCACGCGTGCGGGACCCGGGAGGCGGGGATGGTCTCGATCTCGGCGCCGATGCCGTGCGCCGCGCAGAAGTCGAGCGTCTCCCGTGTCTCGCGGACGCTGCCGATGGACGATCCGGTGATCACCCGGCGGGCGTCGAGCAGCGAGAAGGTGTTGTACGAGGCGACCGGGTCGCTGGGGGCGCCGACGTTGACCAGGGTGCCGCCCAGGCCGAGCAGGCCCAGGCAGAGGTCCATGTCGAGGGGTGCCGGGACGGTGTTGAGGAGCAGGTCGAAGTGGCCGCGGAGCGCGGCGAGCTGCCGGTGGTCGCGCAGGTCGGCGAAGCGGGTGGCGCCGAGGCGGTGGGCGTCCGCCGCCTTCTCCGGCGAGCTGCCCAGCAGGGTGACCTCGGCGCCCAGGACGGCGGCGATCCGCACACCGAGGTGTCCGAGGCCGCCCATGCCGAGGACGCCGACGCGGCTTCCCGGGCCGGCCTGCCAGCGGCGCAGCGGTGAGTGGACGGTGACGCCGGCGCAGAGCAGCGGGGCGGCGCGGTCGAGGGGAAGCGCGTCGGGGATGCGCAGGACGAAGTGTTCCGGGACGACGATGGACCGGCTGTAGCCGCCCTGGGTCACCGTGCCGTCGCGGTCGCGGGCCGAGTACGTCTTGACGAAGCCCTCGGCGCAGTACTGCTCCTCGCCCGCCGCGCAGGGGCCGCACTTGCCGCAGGAGCCGACCATGCAGCCGACGCCGACCCGGTCGCCGGGTGCCAGCGAGGTGACGGCGGCGCCGACCTCCGCGACCACGCCGGTGATCTCGTGGCCGGGGACGAGGGGGAAGAGGGTGCCGCCCCAGTCGTCGTGGCCGAAGTGCAGGTCGGTGTGGCAGATGCCGCAGTACCGGATGTCGATGCGGATGTCGTCGTCACGCGGGACGCGCCGTTCGATGGCCGTCACGGTGAAGGGGGCGCCCTTGGCGGGCAGGGTCAGGGCGAGACTGCTGGGCATGACTGATTCCCTTGGACTGGGGGGCAGTTACGGGAAGCGCTCCGGGGCCGCGATGCCGTCCGGGCACGGTTCGCAGCCTGCCCGGGCGGTGGGAGGCGGCGCCACGGTGGCCCGGTGCAGCATGTTGTGCTGCACGTTGCTGCACCGGTCCGTCGCCGTCGTCGGGGCCCGACAGGCAGGAGGGCCTTCGCGGACAGGCCCTAGCCGTCCGCCTCGCCCGTCCGCCGGGGCAGTACGGCGATGGCCAGCACGGCGTTGGCCACCAGCAGAGCAGCCGCGAGGAGGAGGCTCTCGCGCATGCCCGGTACGAAGTCCTCCGCCAGGAGGGCGCCGAAGACGGCGATGCTGAGGGCACCGCCCGCCTGGCGGCTGGTGTTGAGCAGGGCCGCCGCCGTGCCGGCCCGTTCCGCGGCGACGCTGTCGAGCATCAGCGATGTCAGCGCCGGCATGGCGAGGGAGCCGCCGATGCCCAGCGGGATCATCGGCAGGGCGATCAGCCAGCCGGGCGTGTCCGGGCCCACGGCGGCCAGTCCGCAGCACCCGGCGGTGCCGACCAGCAGACCCGCGACGACCACCGCGCGCGGTCCGTACCGCGCGACGGCCTTCGGGGACAGGTAGTTGAAGTTGGCGGTGATCAGCGCCATCGGCACGAACATCAGGCCGGCCGAGAACGCGGACTGCCCCCGCTGGTCCTGGAAGAACAGGCTCAGTACGAACACCCCGCCGTAGAAGGCCGCGTTGCAGGCGAAGCCCGCGACGACCGGTACGGTGACGCACCGCTCCCCGAACAGCCGCAGCGGCAGCATCGGGGCTTTGCTCCGCGCCTCGACGGCCACGAATCCGGCCGCGGCGAACACCGCGGCGCCCGCCGCGGCCGACACCGTGCCGGTGAAGCCGTGGTGGCCGCCCTCGATCACCGCGAACGTCAGCGCGGCCAGCGCCAGCACGGCCAGCATCTGGCCAGGCCAGTCGAAGACCGCCGGGCGGCGCGGCGAGTGCGGCGCCCGCAGCAGCGTCAGGAAGCCCGCGAGCCCGGCCGGCACATTGAGGAAGAACACCGCCCGCCAGGTCCACTCCGTGGTGAGCAGCCCGCCCAGCACGGGCCCCGCGGCGATGGCGACGGCACCGCCCACCGTCCACAGGGCGATGCCGCGCGCCCGTGCCCGCGGGTCGGGAAAGGCGTGCCGGATCAGCGCCAGCGAGGCGGGCACCATCGCCGCCGCCGCGCTGCCCTGCACCACCCGCGCGGCCGTCAGCGCCCCCAGTGAAGGCGCCACCCCGCAGGCCAGGGAGGCGGCGGTGAACACGGCCAGGCCCCAGCCGAAGGCGCGGCGCGCGCCCACCGCGTCGGAGAGCGCCCCGGCGGACAGCATCAGCGCCGCGAACATCAGGGTGTAGCTGTCGGCCACCCACTGGAGGCCGGACAGCGAGCCGCCGAGGTCGTCGCCGACCGCGGGCAGCGCGACGTTCACCCCGGAGACGTCGAGCGTGATCACGAAGAAACCGAGGACGGCGGCGACCAGCGCCGCGGTGGCCGAGCCGGCCGGCTCCGTCCTCGTCGTCCGCTCGGTGCCCGTCCCGAATCGTGTAGTGCTCATCGGCACCGCTCCTCACCGCGCCGTCCCGTGGGACGGGCTGTCGTCACAACTGTTCCGCACGGACGCGGAAGGTCACCGGTCCAGCTCGATGTGGTAGGTCTCCCGCGGGGTCTGGATGTCGTTGCACGTCAGCTCCCCGGAGGCCCCGCGGTAGGCACCGGTCCCGCCGGTGACGGCCATCCGTACCGTGTCCGTGCCCTTGGTCCACAGGGACTGCGCGGTGATCTGCCCCTCCGGCAGCAGCACCGACAGCACACAGCTGGTGGTGATCCGCTCGCCTTCCACCCGGGTCACCTGGCAGGAGCTGCCGTCCTCGCCGACCCGGCGGCCGTCGCGGTAGAGCGTGTCCGCGTAGACGAACTCGTCACCGACGCTGAGCCCGGGGGCGCCGACGTCCGTCTGGTTGACGCCGTCGTTGCCTATGGCCAGGTCGATGACGGTCGGTGAGGGCGTGGCCCGCGCCGTGGTGGCCGGTAAGGCGGCCAGGGCCAGGGTCAGCGCGCCGGCGCCGAGGGCGGCGGCGAACAGGGCTGCGTTCTTGTGCGACATGGGGATCTCCTCCTACGTGTCCGGGGCCGGGGCGCCGCAAGGGGCTGTCCGGCGGAAAGGCCCTAGTAGACGCCCTCGATGAGCTTGCGGCCGTCCGCCTCGGCCACCGGGTGGATGTCCTTCAGGGAGTCCCCGACGCCTCCGGGGCCGGGGACGCGGGTGGCCAGGTCGCGTTCCAGGCTGTTGGGGACGAGCCCGTACCGGGTGAGGTGGTTCATCACCACGGCCCCCTCCGCCCCGTAGGGGACCGGCTCGCCCGTGGCGGGGTCGACCACCCGGTAGAGCACGTAGGGGGCGTAGGAGTCGAAGACCACCTCCCCCGTGCCCTCGGGGCCGGGCCGCTGCACGGTGCCGGAGAGCACGGAGGTGCTGCCGTACGACCCCCGGAACCGGGCCTTCGGGTACAGCTCGGTGGCGAGGTAGTCGAGGGTGTCGGGGTCCATGTGCGCCCCGGTCCAGATGATCAGGCGCACCTTCTCCTGGATCAGGGCGCGCACCGCGGGGCGTTCGGACATCCGGGTCAGCAGCGGGGGCGTGGTGATCAGGAAGGCGATGTCCTGGGAACGCAGGACCAGTTCGGCCTGGTCGACGAGGTGGTCGACGTAGGCGGCGGCGCCGGCGGTGTCGCCCTCGGCCAACAGCCGTTTCACCCAGCGCGGGTCCAGGTCGACGGCGAAGCGGATGCCGTTCCTGGCCCGCGCGATCCGCCGGGAGTACTCGCCGAGCATGTGCGGGCCGCTGGGCGCCACGGCCAGCGCGTGCCCCGTGCCGTCGTCGGGGTAGTGGCGGTTCTCCCAGTCCATGTACTGCTCGAACCAGCTCTCGAACATCACGAAGCGTTTGGGCGCCCCGGTGGTGCCGCCGCTCTCGTACACGGCGCACACCTCCTCCGTGGCGTCCAGGCCCCGGGGGACGAGGTCCTCGACCGGCACGTCCCGGAGTTCGTCGATCAGGTTGGGGAACCTCAGGAGGTCGTCGACGCCCCTTACGTCCTCCAGCGGGTCGAAGCCGAGCCGGCCGCGGCGCTCCACCCAGTAGCGGGAGCCCGTCGCCGGATCGAAGTGCCAGCGCATCATCGCCCTGACGTGCGCGTCGGCTTGTTCCTGGGGGTTCATGGCGGATCACCGCGCTTTCTCGGTCGTTCCGGCGTGCCGGGGCACGCCGTGGACGGATGGCGGCCGGTTCGCCGCACGGCGGTCAGACGCCGTGCAGCGAACCGCCGTTGATCTGGAGGATCTGGGAGGTGATGTAGGCGCCGGGCGGCGAACACAGGTAGTGGCCGAGTTCCGCGACGTCCACCGGGTCGCCCGCGCGCCCCAGCACGGTCTGGCCGATCAGCGTCTTCTCCCGGGCGGCGGGCAGCGCGCCGCCGAACAGGTCGGTCCCGGCGACGTAGCCGGGCGCGATGGCGTTGACGCTGATCCGGCGCGGCCCGAGCCGGGTGGCGAGCAGGTGGACGTAGGAGTGCAGGGCGGCCTTCGCGGCGCCGTAGCCGCCCGAGCCGCCGGAGCCCCGGTAGGCGGCGATGGAGCTGTACAGCACGATGCCGCCGCCGTCCGTCATCGACGGGACCAGTGCCTCCACGGCGACGACGGCGGTCACGACGTTGGCGCGGTAGGCGCCCTCCCACTCGGTCAGGACGGCGGCCACGTCGCCCGCGTCCGGGTCGGCGGGCGGCGGCACGGCACCGGCGCAGCACAGCAGGGCGCCGACCGGCAGCCCGGTCGCCCCGGCCCGGTCCCGGAGGGTCTTGGCCGCGTCGGCGTCGGAGAGGTCGAGCGGGAGCGTCTCCACGTCGGCTCCGGGAACGCTCTCCTCGATCTCCCGTGCCGCCCGGACGAGCCGTTGCTCGTGCCGGGCGACCATGAGCACCTTGTCACGGGTGCCGGACGCGCCGTCGTGCCGCGCGGGTGTGGCGAAGCGCTTCGCCGTGGCCTTGCCGATGCCGGCGCTCGCGCCGGTCACCACGATCAACCTGGACAGAACCGATCCCTCCCAAGGGTTCGAAGATGCGACTGGATTCCGATAGCGACTGGGTTCCGTGGGCCCCTCGGCGTCACGGGGACGCGGCCGCGAGCAGGGCCGCCCGGTCCGGTTTCCCGGCGGCGGTCCTCGGTACCGCCGGGACCTCCACGATCCGGGACGGGCGGGGAAAGTCCCGTAGGGCGTCCTGGATGTCCGCCGTGTTCACCCCGGCGGCGCGGCGGGCCCAGAACACCACGTACCCCTCGCCGCCGAGCGGGTCGCCGGTCCGGGGCAGGGCCACGCACTCCGCCCCGGGCAGCAGCGCGGCCAACCGCTCGCCGACCCGGGCCAGGTGGACCTTGACGCCGTTCACCTTGACCAGCGAGCTGCTCCGGCCGACGAGCCGGAACGTGCCGGGAGCGGTGAACTCCACCAGGTCACCGGTGGCCCAGTGGGCGGGCGGCCGGGGGGCGCCGTCGGGGCGGGCCAGCCGGGGTCCGGCGACCACGAGTTCCGCCGCCCGCCCGGCCGGTGCCGCGCCGTCCCCGGCCAGGGTGACGTCGGGGAGCAGCCGCCAGGGGGCCGCCGCCTCGCCCTCCGGGGCCACCGGCCGGTGGGCGATGCCGCCGGTCTCGGTGGAGCCCAGCAGTTCGTGGGCGCGCAGCAGCGGCGCGGCCCGGCGGACCAGCCGGTGGGCGGCGGGCGGCGGGGCCGCCGCGCTGTGCAGGGCGACGACCGAGCCGGCCCGCTGCCAGCTGCTCAGGTGGCGTCGCAGCAGCTCCCAGGTCATCGGCAGGCAGACGACCAGGACGCGGGCGTCCGCCGGGACGGGCGGGGGGCGCAGCGGCTGCCGCCACGCCTGGTGGACGGGGATGTCCGCCGTGCGGGGCAGCCACTGTCCGAACAGCGCGCCGAACAGGTGGCGCGGCGGGGCGTAGTTGACGACGTGGTCGACGGGGCCGAGCACATGGGTGCCGATCAGCTCGACCTCGCGCACCATCTGCTCGGGCCGCCGCCACCAGCGGCGGGCGGCTCCGGTACTCCCGGACGTCTCGAACGGCAGGTCGCCGCCGGGGTGGCCGGGAGCCGCGCGGTCCGGGCGTACGGTCGTGCCGCCGGGGCCGCCGGGGGCCGGGGGGTACGGGCGTGCGGTCATGCCGCCTGGTCCTCGACGCGTTCGCGCACGTACTCCGTGGTCCGGTCGAGGGTGCTGAACTGGTAGCGCACGTCGTCGCCCACGAAGTCCACCTCGATGCCGAACGCGGCCTCCACGGCGGTGACGTACTCCAGGGCGGCCAGGCTGTCGAAGCCCGGCAGCGCGTCGGCCAGGTCGGCGTCCCCGGGCAGGGCGCGGGCGGCCCCGCCGAACCGCTGCTCCAGGACGGCGACCAGGCGGGCGTTGATGACGGTCGGTTCAAGGGTCTGCATGTCACTGGCCTTTCTGAGGGCCTCGGCCGGCCGGTACGGCGTCGGCGCTGGTCATCGATCCCGCCTCCAGGTAGTACATCCGGCCGGGTTCGGTGGGCTCGAAGCGGACGGTGAGGTGCGCGTCGTCCCGGTCCAGGCCGAGGGCCTGCCGCACCTCGTCGGCGAGGGCGGCCCGGTAGGCGCGGTCGCGGTCGGGGTGGACGCGGCACACGACCGACGCCCAGCGCGGCCGGGAGCGGTCGTCCGTGCCGTCCTGCCAGGTGGTCGGGGGTACGCCGCCGGCGAAGTACGCCATGGGCTCGGCGGCGCGGAAGGAGACCACCACGTGTGCGGTCGCGGAGCCCCGGGCGGTCAGCCACCGGGTCAGGCGCAGCGCCGTCCGCAGCCGGGCGGAGGGGGTCAGCGGGTCGCTGGTCACTTCGACTGTCGGCATGAGCGGGCCGCCTCTCAGGACAGGGCCAGCGGCGGCAGGGCACACCGCTCGGACGACAGCCGCAGTTCCAGGCGGTGTCCGAGGCAGTCGGCGAGCGGGCCGCCGCTCGTGGCCATCAGGGGGGTCCAGGCGAACCGGCCGTCCGCCGTGCGCACGCTGTCCAGGAAGCGGGCCAGGTGCCCGGCCTCCCAGGCGATCTCGAACGCGTCCGCCGTCAGCGTGGCCTCGTAGGTGCTCAGCAGGTCCGGGACGCGGTGGTTGTCGTTTCCGTACCCGCCGCCGCGCACCCGGTGCCGGGCCAGGGCCTCCTCGACGGCGGCGCGGTCCGCCCCGGCGGTGAGCCGCAGGGCCCGCAGCGCCTGGAGGGTGGCGCGCAGCGTGGGCGTGCCGCCGGGCACGTTGGCGTACTGGCCCGGGGCCCGCTCGCAGCTCGACAGGTACCCCGCGATGCCGCGCCGGGCGGCGGCGTCGGTGCTCCCGGTGGCGGCGAGGATCTCGGCGGCGGCGCAGGTCGACACGGTGTCGGAGGCGCGGCCCTCCCAGTAGCCGAAGCCGCCGTCGGGGTTCTGGATGGCGCCGGTGAGCCAGCGGGCGATCCCGGTGCGGGCGGCGGCGTCGTCGGCGAAGGCCCCCGCCGCCAGGGCCCAGAGGGTGCAGCGCACCTCGCTGCCCCGGCCGGGCATGTACATCACGCCGTGCTCGTTGGGCAGCACGCAGCCCTCCGTCCAGCGCAGGGCGGTCCGTGCCGCGTCGTCCGCGAGCCGCCCGGAGAGCAGGTGGGCGGAGGTGGTGAGCACGTCGGAGGCCAGCTCGGGGGCGCGGTAGGTGAAGCCGCCCTGCTCCGTCCGGAACGACAGCACCGCGGCGACCACGCGGTCGGCGAGGCCCGCCGGATCGGCGCCGAGTTCCCGCAGCGCGCCCACGCCGCAGAACGCGGCCCACACGTCGGGGACGGGGTAGCCGGGCCAGCGGGTGAAGGAGCCGCCGGGCCGCAGCCGGTCCGTGATCCAGGCGACGCACCCGGCCGGGTCCCGGGGGCTCTCCCCCAGCCGGGCCAGGGCGCTGACGGCCCGGAAGGTCGCCCACAGGCACTCCGTGGCGTCCCCGTCCTGGAAGGTGAAGCCGCCGCCCGCGCCCTGCCGGTCCCGCAGCCACCGCACGAGCCGGTCGCGGTCCCAGGGCAGCGGGCCCCGGCCGCCGGTGGCGGTGTGCCAGGCGGTCACGGCGTAGTAGCAGGCCCGGGCGTCGGAGGTGCCGTCCTTGGCGTGGGCGGGGCTCCACGCCAGTCCCCCGTCCGCGGCCTGGAGCGCTCCGAGCCAGTCGGTCAGTTCCGCGGGCGGGCGTTCGCCGTGGATCTCGACGAGGACGCGGACGGCGTAGTAGGTGGCCCACACGTCCGGCGTCTGACCGGGCGTCATGGCGTAGCCGCCGTCCGGGTGGGCGGTCGAGCGCACCCAGTCGCCGCTGGAGGCGCGGGCGGTGCCGCGGGCCTCGGCGGGCAGGTCGGCCAGGGCCTGGGTGCAGTAGTAGGTGGCCCAGGCGTCGGAGTTCATGCCGGCCGACCAGGCGTAGCCGCCGTCGGCGTTCTGCCGGGAGGCGAGGAAGGCTGCCACCTCGCCGGGGCGGGGCAGGTCGGCGGTGCGGCCGAGCCAGGACAGGGTGCGCACCGCCGCGTAGGTGCACCACAGGTCGGACTCGCCGGACACGACCCCGGACGACCCGCGCAGCACCTCGTAGGTCCGGTGGGAGGTTCGGGAGGTCATACCGGCGCCCCCTCCCCCACGACCCGGAAGTTGGAGCGTTTCCAGCTCTTCTGGGAGCCGCCGCTCTTCGTGGTCGCCGGCAGCCGGTTGACGAAGCGGACCTCGTCCCAGTGGAAGCCCAGGCGCCGGCTGGTGCGCTGCTGGATGAGGGCGTCGCGCCCGGCCTCGGCGTCCCGGTCGGTGCCCGGTTCGCGTTCCAGCAGCAGCCGGGCCCAGCTCCCGTCCTCGACGGTCTCGATCAGGTAGCCCATGACGCCGCTGTCCGCGTACACCACACCCTCCAGGTCGCGGGTGCGCACCCGGCTGCCCTTGATCCGGGTGCCGTCGCTGTCCCGGCCGTGCACGGTCACCACCGGGGCGTCGTCGCCGCACGGGCAGTCGCCCGTCAGCGAGACCTCGTCGCCCATGTCCAGGCGGAGCAGGGGGCGGGCGTCGTTGTTGAGCGGGGTGACGACGAGCCTGCCGTCGCGGCCGGCCTCGGCGGGCCGGACGGTGTCGCCGTCGGCGATCTCGAAGTAGTTGGCGCCGCGCAGCAGGTGCAGCCGGTCCTCGGCGCAGCAGGCGGCCAGCGTGCCGCTCTCGGTGCTGCCGTAGCTGGCGTCGTAGGCGCGGGCCTGCCACCAGCGGCCGGTCATGGCGCGCAGTTCGGGGGTGCTCACCTCGCCGAGCAGCATGAGCAGGTCGACACCGGCGGACAGCTTCGCCAGCAGTCCCCGCCGTTTCAGCACCTGGGTGAGTTCCAGGAGCACGCCCGGCGCCACGAACAGGGTCGTGGGCCGGAACACCTCCCACAGCCCGACGATGCGGTCCCAGTCGGAGATGCCGGTGGTGTAGGGGTAGGCCTTGACGTGCGGGACTTCGAGGAACTCGCAGACCCCGACCATCAGGTCGGCCACCGGCACGATGTCCGAGGGCAGCAGGATCAGCGCCCGGTGGCCGCGGTCCGCCAGCATCGGCCGCCACGCCTCGGCCACCGACACGGTGTTGGCGATCATGTCCAGGGCGGTACGGGGCGTGGGAGTGGGCACCCCGGTGGTCCCCGTGGTCTGGTAGTACTTCAGGCCCGCGTCGACCGGCACCCGCAGATAGGACAGGGGCCGGGCCTTGAGCGTGTCCTTGGAGGTGACGGGCAGGTCACGGAAGGCGCCCGCCGAGTACGGGCCGAGGGCGGCGTAGGCGGGCGTCCGCCGGGCGCGCTCCCAGACCTCGGCCAGCTTGGCGGCGTAGTGGGCGTCGGCGGCGCCGGGACCGCGGCGGGCGGCGGTGACCTCCCGCTGGATCCGCTCCATGAAGTCGAGGCCGCTTCGGGTGTGTATCTTCACGTGTCACTCCTCTTCTCGTCGGCGCGGGCCAGGCCCTTGGCGCGCATCAGGAACTCCCCGAGGAAGCCGTCGTGCGGTACGTCGGGGTGGGTCCAGGAGGTCGGCCGGCCCCGGTAGACGTTGGAGACCGAGGGATTGCCGAGGGCCTGGTCGAGCAGGGCCGGCTCGGCGGTGTGCAGGGAGAGCACCAGGGAGTCGTCGAGGCTGTCGGTGGCGGCGCGGTCGAAGGGCGCCACCCATACGCAGGGGAAGGGCAGTTCCAGGCCCAGCAGGGGGTGGCGGGCGGCGGGCAGCTCGACGACCGCGGGGGTGACGGCCGACAGGGTGCCCGGCCCGCCGAGCGGGTGCGCCCGGGGTGCCAGCCGGACCGCGGCACCCGCGTCCGCCGCCCGCTGGAGGACCGTGACCGCCAGGTGTTCGGCCTGCTCGAGCGGCAGGCAGGGCAGGACGGCGTCGTCGTCCTCGGGCGGCGCGGGCCGTACGCCGGCGAGCTCGGCGGCGAGCGCTCCGGCGAACTCCGTGGCGTCGCGTTCGACCAGGACGCCGGTGGTGGCGGTGCACGCGGTGCCCGCGTGGTACAGGGCGCCGGTACGGGCGAGTTCGAGTCCGGCGGCGCGGTCGGCGTCGGAGGCGACGACCAGCTTGGAGCGGCCGGGGCCCTGGACGCGTACGTCGGCGCGGTGGCGGTACCGGTCCACGACGGCCTGGCCGCCGTAGACCACGGCGCGGTCGGCACGGTCGACGAGCAGGTCCGCCGTGGCGTGCTCGCACGGCACCAGGACGAGCCGGTCGTCGGGCAGGCCCGCCCGGCGCAGGGCCAGCACCAGCCGCAGGGGGGTGAGCGGGTCGCGCTGGGAGGGACGGACGGCGACCCGGTAGCCCAGCGCGAGCGCCTCGGGCCACAGGGCGTGCACACCGGGGCTGTTGCCCGCCGCCTGTACGGCGAGGACGTCACCGGCGCGGCACCAGGCGGCACCTGCGGGCGGCGCGTCGGCGGCCGGGGTGCCGGGCGGTGAGCAGCCCCGGGGGCGCGCCGCGTCCGGTGCGCGGGACGCGTCGCGCAGGGCCGCCGCGATCATCCGGTCGCACTCCCGTACGACCGTGATGGGGGTGCCGGTCAGCCGGGCCACGCGCTGTTCGTGGGCGGCGAGGTCGTCGCCCAGGACGTCCTGGTGCTCGAAGACGTCGGCGGCCTTGGCGAGCACGGCCGTCGTCTCCGCGGCGGGCGGCGGGGCGCTGCCGCGCAGCCGGTCGGTCCAGTCGGCGGCGACCAGGCCCGGGACCAGGGCAAGCTCCAGCGCGGGGATGCCCGAGGCGTCGGTCACCGTGCCGCGCTTCCTGGTGCGGTAGGGACCGGACGGTCCCAGGGCGGGGATGTCCAGCACACTCATTCCTGTTCCTCCCTCCGGTCAGCGGGCCGCGGCAGGCGCGGTGTGGCGGCGGCTGCGGGCGGCGGCGGCGAGGTCGGCCAGGACGTCGACGGTGGCGTCCCAGCCCATGCAGGCGTCGGTGACGCTCTGCCCGAACACCGGCTCGCCGGGGCCGAGATCCTGGCGGCCGGGGACGAGGAAGCCCTCCAGCATCACCCCGCGCACATCCGTGTCACCGGCCGCGACCCGGGCGCCTATCTCGCGGGCGACCTGGGCCTGCCGTTCGTGGTCCTTGCCGCTGTTGCCGTGGCTGGCGTCGATGACGAGGCCGGTCGGCAGCCCGGCGGCGGCCAGCAGGGCCACCGCCGCGCGCACGTCGCCGGGGCGGTAGTTGGGCCGGCCCGCGCCGCCGCGCAGCACCACGTGGCAGTCCGGGTTGCCACTGGTGCGCAGCGTGCCGGGGCGGCCGTCCGGGTCCAGGCCCAGGTAGGCGTGGGGCGCGGCCGCGCACCGCACGGCGTCGACCGCGACGCCCACGGAGCCGGCGCTGCCGTTCTTCATGCCCACGGGCATGGGCAGGCCGCTGGCCAGTTGCCGGTGGACCTGGCTCTCCACGGTGCGGGCGCCGATGGCTCCCCAGGAGATCAGGTCGGCCAGGTACGCCGGGGCGGCCGGGCTGAGCCACTCGGTGGCGATGGGCAGCCCCTGCTCGGCGACGGCCAGCATCAGGGACCGGGCGGTACGCAGGCCCCGGTCGAAGTCGTGGCTGCCGTCCAGGGCCGGGTCGGGGAGCAGCCCGGTCCAGCCGACGGTGGTGCGGGGCTTCTCGACGTACACCCGCATGACGACGGCGAGGTCGTCGGCGAACCGGTCGGCCTGGGCGCGCAGCGCGGCGGCGTAGGCGAGCCCGGCTTCGACGTCGTGGATGGAGCAGGGGCCGACCAGCACGAGCAGGCGGTCGTCCTCCTCGCGCAGGACGCGCCGGACGAGGGCGCGGCCGGTGTGCACCGACCGGGCGGCGGCCGGGGAGAGCGGGAGCGCGCGCAGAAGTTCGGCGGGGGTGCATGTGGCGTACGACCGGTGGCGGCCGCCTATGCCCCCGGGCGGGACGTGCTCGGTACGTGCATCGGGTCGTCGCTCGGTCGGCAGGTGCAGACTCTGCATCGTTCCTCAATCCGTTCCGGTCGGCGCGGGCGTGCGCCGACGGCGCATCATGCGGGCGGCCCTCGAAGGCCACGGGCAGTTCCGCACGGCCGGCCGCCGGCCGGGATACGGGGAATTCCGGTGCGGGGCGGCAGTGCGTCGGGCACATGCCTCACGTTGCCGCAGCGGCGGGCGCGACCGCCAGCGATGCCCGGTGCAGCAAGCTGTCCTGCACCTAGCTGCACGCCGCTCGGCAAGGATGAACGGCACGGCCGGCACGGCCGGTTCAGCACCGCGACCTCCGGCGGGCAGGCCGGGGCGGGTGCGGCGCGCGTCGGCCCGGCGCGCGGGCCGAGAGCGGACCGGCACCACCTGACATGCGGTCGGACACGCCGGTACCGGGTCGGCGAGCGCTCAGCCCCACCCGCACGGGGCCAGGGGCCGTGTTTGGATTCGGCTCACTGACGTGGCGGCTGGTCCGGTGGGCGGCGGAGTCCTGCGTGTGTGGGTCGGACGATCCGGTGCCTGATGACCTGTAGGATCGGGTCGCTCCGCTGCTCCCGCCTGGTGGGCCGGCCCGTCACCGGTCACGGCGGCTGTTCGCCGGCCGCGGCGACGAAAAGCTCCGGCGGCGGCGCCTCCGCGCTCGCGGCGTCACGCCGAAGATCGCCCGCAGGGGCACCGCCCAGGGCACCGCCCCACGGACCAGGCCCCGGCAGGACGAGGTGGGTCGTCGAGCGGTCCTTCGCCTGGCCCCGCCGGTTCGAGCGCCGGCGGTTCCGCTACGGGATACGAGCCGGCCTCCGTCTCGGACCGCTCCGACTCGCCTGCCGCCTCACCTGCTCGAGGCGGCTGCGCACTTCATTCCGAAATGACCGGTCAGGCGGCGTCGAGTTCCCGCAGGACGCGTTCGCACAGCTCGTGGGTCTCCAGGGCGTCCCGGGCACTCAGCGGACGGCCCTCGCGCACGGCGTCCAGGAAGGCCAGCACGGCCTGCTCGATGCCGCGCTGACGGGCCACCGGCACCCAGTCACCGCGCCTGCGCACGCTCGGCTGGCCCTTGTGGTCGATGACCTCGGCGAGGTTGAGCACCTCGCGCTTGGAGTCCTGGCCGGAGACCTCGAGGCGCTCCTCGGTCGAGCCGCTGAGCCGGTTCATCGCGCCGATCGCGGTGAAGCCGTCGCCGGAGAGCTGGAGCACGACGTGGTGCAGCAGACCGTCCACGAGCCGGCCGCTGACCACGGTCCGCTGGACGGGGCCGGGCGCCAGGAAGCGCAGGGTGTCCACGACGTGGATGAAGTCGTCGAACACCATGGTCCGGGGCTCCTCGGGGAGCCCGACCCGGTTCTTCTGCAGGAGGATCAGCTCACGCGGGTGGTCCGCGCACTGGGCGTAGCCCGGGGCGAGCCGGCGGTTGAAGCCGACGGCGAGGCCGGTGGAGCGCGCCTCGGCGAGCTCGACCAGGCGGGTGGATTCCGCCAGCGTGTACGCGAGCGGCTTGTCGACGTACGTGGGGACGCCCGCGTCGAGCAGCCGGCCCACGATCTCGGGGTGGGCGGCGGTCGAGGCGTGCACGAACGCGGCGTCGAGCCCTTGGGCGAGCAGCGAGTCCAGGTCCTGGTGGCACCGGTCCGCCGGGACGCGGTGGGCGGCGGCGACCGCGGCCAGGGTGGCCGGAGTACGGGTGTGGAGGTGGAGCTCCACGCCCGGCAGGGCGCCGAGCACCGGCAGGTACGCCTTCCGCGCGATGTCCCCGAGCCCGATGCAGCCGACCTTCACTGGCGTTCCTCTCGCTGGTCAGCGCCGTGTGCCGGGCGCCTCCTCCGTCGTCCCGGCAGCATACGTGGCGCCCGGGGGCCGCCGGCCGGCGATCCCGTCGAAGGTGCGCGGGCGGGGACGGGGGCCGCGCGGGGAGACGGTAAACATGCGGAAGTCGCGTGCGGCGACGGCCGGGCCCGGCCCCCGGGAGCTGTCCGACGCGACGGGCGTGCGGCTGCGCGCGGCGCCGGGGGCGCGACAAGCATCGCGACGCGACGGGCATTGCGACGCGACGGGCATGCGGCTGCGCGCGGCGCCGGGGGCGCCGATGGCGGCGGCCGGGCCGCCGGGACCGGAACGTCACACGCTGTCCCGAGGCGGCCTGGTTCGAGGGGGCTGATGTAGTCGTGTGCGTTGCCGCCGCGCGGGATGACCGGTGCGGGAGGGCCGCCTGCCGTCAGCCGACCGGGGCCGGGACACCGGCGCGCCGTTCCGGCGGCGCCGTGCTGACCGGCGTCACTCGTGCGGGCGGATCGGGGGCGACGGAGGCATGGACCGGGTCACCGGCCCCCCAGAGTTGATCGCGTGCAACGAACGAGAACCGCCGTGAAACTCCTGGTCTGCCTCACGGTCGCGGCCCTGTCCGGGTGCGTGTCCGTCCAGCCGCGTCCGGCCGCCCCGCCGCGCCCCGGGGTCACCCGCCCGGCCCACGACCTGGCGCCGCAGACCGCCGGCCCGCCGGTGCACGACACGCTGGAGGCCGTACCGAGGGCGAAGCCGTCCCGCGCGGCCCCGCCGTCCGCAGCGCACAAGCCGTCGCCGGGGACCCCGGCCGCGCGCCCCGTCGCGCCGCGCCTCCCGCTGCCGCGCCGGCCCGCGCCCGCCCCGGACCCGCCGCTCCCGCGCCGGATCGCCCCGCCCGCCCCCGCGCCGGTCCTGCCCGCGCCCGGCGGCGGGTCCGGGGTGTGCGACCTCGGCCGGGGCTACGGCCACTGGCCGGCGGGCAGCCCGCAGTCCCGGATCTGCGACCGCGCCTACGGGCGGTGAAGCGACGGCGCGTCGCAGGCGCCGGTCACCACTCGCGCAGCCGCCGCTCCAGCCGGCCGATAGCCGCCCGGACGCCTCCCCCGTACCCGTCGTCCGTGCCGTCGTCCGCCAGCACCGCCGAGGCCGCCCGGGCCCGCTCCAGGTGGTCCCGGGCGGCAGCCGGGCGCTGGAGCTTCACGTAATCGGCCGCGAGGTTGAGGTGCAACGACGGGTAGAAGGCGCGCAGGACGAGCGCGTCCCGGTCTCCCGCCAGACGTTCGTCGGACAGGCCCCGGGCCGCGGTCAGCGCGCGCAGGTCCCACGCCAGCTCGTCGGCCGGATCGTCCTGCGTATCGGCCATGTAGTGCGCCACGGTGCACCGGCGCAGGGCGTCGCCCTCGTCGCCGATCTCGGACCAGAGCACGGTGAAGCGGTTGCGGGCCTCCTCCCGGTCGCCTCCGTGCAGCAGCATGACCGCCTGGCCGATCCTGGTCATGAAGACGTCCTCCGACGCCTCCCGCTGCTCCGTCACCACGGCCTCCTCGCGCCCGTCCGCCCGCACCCGGCGGTCCGGCTTCCGACGCTAGCCGCCGGGACGGGTGGACGCGTGGAGGCTCGGGCGCCACTCAGCCCAGGTCGGGGATGCGCCAGTCGATGGGCTGGTGGCCCTGCCGGGCGATGGCCTCGTTTATCTGGGTGAAGGGGCGGGAGCCGAAGAACTTCTTCGCCGACAGCGGCGAGGGGTGCGCGCCCTTCACCACCACATGGCGCTCGGTGTCGATCAGGGGGAGCTTCTTCTGCGCGTAGTTGCCCCAGAGGACGAAGACCGCCGGGTCGGGGCGGGCGGCGACGGCCCGGATCACGGCGTCGGTGACCTTCTCCCAGCCCTTGCCCTTGTGCGAGTTGGCCTCGCCGGCCCGGACGGTGAGCACGGCGTTGAGCAGCAGGACGCCCTGCTCGGCCCACGGCATCAGATAGCCGTTGTCCGGGACGGGCAGGCCCAGCTCCTCCTTCATCTCCTTGTAGATGTTGCGCAGTGAGGGCGGGGTCTTCACGCCGGGCCGCACGGAGAAGCACAGACCGTGGCCCTGGCCCTCGCCGTGATAGGGGTCCTGGCCGAGGACCAGGACCTTCACCTTGTCGTACGGGGTCGCTTCGAGGGCCGCGAACACCTGCTCCCGGGGCGGGTAGACCGGTCCGGCGGAGCGCTCCTCCTCGACGAACTCGGTGAGCTCCTTGAAGTACGGCTTCTGCAGCTCTTCGCCGAGGACGCCGCGCCAGGACTCGGGCAGCAGGTCGGTGTCGGTCACGTGAACAACCTCCGGTAAGCAATCCGTTCTTGCTCCCAGAACCTACCGGGCGGCACTGACAACGCGGTCCGGGCGGACCGCCGGGCCCGCCCGCTGGGCGCTACCAGCTGGTCTTGCGGTACAGCTCCCACATCTGCATGACGGTCTGCGGGTCCAGGGCGCGTTCGCCGCCGCCGATGTCCTCGCCCGCCGCCACGTACAGCTTGCCCTGCCACAGCGGCAGCAGCCGCACATCGTCCACCAGGATCTCCTGGGCCCGTTCGAACTCCTTGGAGACCGCGCCCCGGTCGCTCTGCCGGCGGGACTGGGGCAGCAGCCGCCCGGTGATCTCGTCCTTCAGGTACGGCATGCCCGTGACGCTGTTCCTGCCGACGAACGGGGCGATGAAGTTGTCCGGGTCCGGGAAGTCCGGGAACCAGCCTCGGCCGAAGACCGGGTACTCCCCCTTGTTGAAGCCTTCCTGGAAGGTCTTCCACGGCCGGTGCTTCAGGGTGATGCGGAAGAGGCCGGACGCCTCCAGCTGGCGCTTGAGCTCGTCGAACTCCGGTGCCGTCGATGATCCGTAGCGGTCCGTCGTGTACCAGAAGGTCATGGGGACGGGCGTGGTGATCTGCGCGTCGGCCAGAATCCGGCGGGCCTTGTCCCGGCTGGGGTTGCCGAAGGTGTCGAAGAAGCTGGTGGTGTGCGTCGCGATGCCCTTGGGGACCATCGAGTACAGCGGTTCGGCCGTGCCCCGGTAGACCTTGGCGACGAGCGCGTCCCGGTCGATCAGCTGGGCTATCGCCCGCCGGACGGCCGGTTTCCCGGCGGCGGGGTCGTCCGGGTTGAAGACCAGGAAGCGGATGTCGGCGCCGGTGGACTCCACGATCTGGAGGTCGGCGCCCTCCCCGTCGCCGTTGCTCTTGCCGTCCTCGATGCCGACGACGTCCTCGGCGGACAGACCGCGGTAGGTGGCGTCGATCTCGTTCTTCCGGAGCGCCTTGACCATGGCGCCGGAGTTCTTGAAGTACCGGATGGTCACGGCGTCGTTCTTGCGGTCGGCGAACCCCTTGTAGTCGGGGTTCCGCACCAGTTCGGAGCGGTCGCCCTGCTCGTAGGCGTCCAGCAGGTAGGGCCCGGAGCCGGTGACCTTGCCGTCGTCGCGGATCTTGTGCTGCGAGTACGCGCTCGGCGCGACCAGGGACATGGCCGGGGTGGCCAGCACGAACGGGAAGGTGGCGTCGGGCTTCTTCAGGTTGAAGACGACGACGTCGTCGCCCTTGGTCTCGATCCGGTCGAGCGAGCCGAGCATGCCGACCGGCCCGCCCTTGACGCCGATCTCCGAGATCCGGTCGATGGAGTACTTCACGGCCGCCGCGTCCAGCTTGTCGCCGTTGGAGAACTTCAGCCCCTCGCGGAGCCTGCAGCGGTAGGCGGTGCTGGTGCGGTCGGTGAACCTGCACTCCTCGGCCGCGTCCGGCTCGGGCGTCGTACTGCCGGTGGGGAAGCTCACCAGGGTCTGGAAGACGTTCCGCATCAGCTCCCAGGAGCCGTCCCACGCCGCCGCCGGATCCAGGGTCGAAGGCTCACTGGTCGTCCCGACCGCGAGCTTCTGCTCCACATCCGACCCACCGCCGGGCAGCAGCCCGCAGCCGGCCAGCAAGAACAGGGACGCAAGGGCTGCAGCGACCTGCAGACTGGCCCGGTAGAACACGTGCACGCTCCTCGATCAGCCGTGGGTCGGCAGACCATACCGCAGTGCCCCGCCAGGTCAACCCGCAGGCCTGGCAGGGCACTTGAGGCAATCGGGACCATATCGGCCCAGCCCGGATCAGCCGACTCCGGCATTCAGGAAGATGCCGCCGTCGACCACCAGGGTCTGGCCCGTGATCCAGGCGGACTGGTCGGAGGTGAGGAAGGCCGCGGCGCCGCCGATGTCCTTCGGCACCCCGAGCCTGCCGAGCGGGTAGGCCGCCGCCGCCTCCTCCTCACGGCCCTCGTACAGCGCCTGGGCGAACCGGGTCTTGACGACCGCCGGCGCGATCGAGTTGACCCGGACCACCGGCGCGAACTCGTGCGCCAGCTGAAGGGTCAGGTTGACCATGGCCGCCTTGCTCATCCCGTACGCGCCGATGAACGGCGAGGCCGAGACACCGGCGACCGAGGCGATGTTGACGATCGCCCCGCCGTTCTCCTTCTGCCACGCCTTCCAGGTCTGCTGGGCGAAGCCGAGCGCCGAGACCACGTTGGTCTCGAAGACCTTGCGGGCGACGTTCAGGTCGAGCTCCGCGATCGGCCCGAAGACCGGGTTGGTGCCGGCGTTGTTGACCAGGAAGTCGACCCGGCCGAACGCCTCCATGGTGCGGGCGACGGCCTCCGCCTGGTGCGCCTCGTCGTGCGCCTTGCCGGCGACGCCGATGACCCGGTCGGCGCCGAGCGTCTCGACGGCCTCCTTCAGGGCGTCCTCGTTGCGCCCGGTGATGCACACCCGGTCGCCGCGCTCGACGAGCGCCTGCGCGATGCCGTAGCCGATGCCCCGGCTCGCACCGGTGATCAGCGCGACCTTGCCGCTGTCCTGCACAGTCATGATGTCCGCAGCCCTTCGGGTCAGTTGAGCGGTCCGCCGGCCACGTACATGACCTGGCCGGAGACGAAGCCGGCGGCGTCGCCCGTGAAGAAGGCGATGGCGTTGGCGATGTCGTCGGGGACGCCGACGCGCTGCACCGGGATCTGCGTCGCGGCGGCCGCCTGGAACTCCTCGAAGCCCATGCCGACGCGGGCCGCGGTCTGCGCCGTCATCTCGGTGACGATGAAGCCGGGCGCGACGGCGTTGGCGGTGATGCCGAACTTGCCGAGCTCCTTGGCCAGGGTCTTGGTGAAGCCCTGGAGGCCCGCCTTGACCGCCGAGTAGTTGGCCTGGCCGCGGTTGCCGAGCGCCGAGGAGGAGGACAGCGAGACGATACGGCCGAACTTGGCGTCCACCATGTGCTTCTGGACGGCCTTCGCCATCAGGAACGCGCCCTTGAGGTGCACGTTCATCACGGTGTCCCAGTCGGACTCGCTCATCTTGAAGAGCAGGTTGTCGCGGAGCACGCCCGCGTTGTTGACGAGGATCGTCGGGGCGCCGAGCTCGGCGGCGACCCGTGCGACCGCGGCCTCCACCTGGGCGCTGTCGGACACGTCGCAGCCGACGGCGAGGGCCTTGCCCCCGGCAGCGGTGATCTTCTCGACGGTGTCCGCGCAGGCCGCCTCGTCGAGGTCGAGTACGGCGACGGCGCGGCCCTCGGCCGCCAGACGTACCGCGGTGGCGGCACCGATGCCCCGGGCCGCTCCCGTCACGATGGCTACGCGCTGCTCGCTGGTCGTCATGCTTGGCTCTCCTCGCCCTTGGATAGCGGCTCAGCGGACGTCAGGGGCTCCGGAGAGAAACCGCCCGATGACTGAGCAACCGCTTAGTACCTTCAGCAGACGAGACGCTAGAAGCCCTGGCACCCGGTGTCAACGGGCCACGGGCGCAGCGGCGCATGTCACACTCCGCCCGGCCGCCGTCACGCGGTGGACGGGCGGCGGCCGGGGCGGCGGTCAGCGCACCAGCAGGTCGAGCAGCCGCTCCACCTCGGCCTCCGGATCGGCGGTGAGGCCGCTGTGCACGGGCCCGGGCTGTACGACGGTTGAGCGCGGCGCGATCAGCCAGCGAAAGCGCCTGCCCGCGTCGTCGCCGGCGGCCTGGCCCGCGTCCGTGCCGCCGCGGCAGATGCCCTCGACCGCGTGCAGCGCGGCCCGGACCCCCGTCACGTCGGCGCCGGGGTCGAGCGCCTTCAGCTTGGCCTCGTCGAGCTCGGTGCGGGCGGCCACGAAGCCCTTGGCGCGGCAGTAGACCACCACCCCGGCGTTGAAGCACTCCCCGCGCTGGACGCGGGGGACGACGCGCAGCAGCGCGTACTCGAAGACATCGCGTCCGCTCATGCCCGGCCGCCCTTCTCGCCGTCCGTCGCGCGGGGGCGCGGGGCCAGGCGCTCGGTGATCCAGCCCGGGGCCTGGGACGGCTTGTCGGGGGTGGGCGCGTCCATGACGATCCGCTCGTGGACGGTGGCCGCGCGGGCGGCCAGCGCGTCCACGTACGCCTGCCGCAGCTCGTCAGTCGAGCCAAAGCCCGGCTCGTCCACCAGCCACTCGTCGGGGACGTCGGCGGCGGCCTCGGCGAGCAGCTCGGGCGTCACCAGCGGGGCGAGTTCGGCGGCGGCCGAGGCGATGTCGGGCCGGAAGGGGGCGAGGGCGTGGTCGGAGGCGTTGTACGGCTTGGCGGCGGACGCCTGGGCGCCGGGCCAGTTGTGGTGCCAGATCATGGTGGCGCCGTGGTCGATGAGCCAGAGGTCGCCGTGCCAGACGAGCATGTTCGGGTTGCGCCAGGACCGGTCGACGTTGTTGATCAGCGCGTCGAACCAGACGACGCGCCCGGCCTCGCGCGGGTCCACCTCGTAGGCGAGCGCGTCGAAGCCGAGCGAGCCGGGCAGGAAGTCCATCCCGAGGTTCAGGCCGCCGCTGGCCTTCAGCAGCTCCTGCACCTCCTGGTCCGGCTCGGCCAGTCCGATGACCGGGTCGAGCTGGATGCGCACGAGCTCGGGCACCCGCAGCCCGAGCCGTCGCCCGAGCTGCCCGCAGATCACCTCCGCGACCAGCGTCTTCCGGCCCTGCCCGGCTCCGGTGAACTTCATGACGTACGTGCCGAGGTCGTCGGCCTCGACGATCCCCGGGAGCGACCCGCCTTCACGCAGGGGCGTGACATAGCGGGTCGCTACGACCTCTTCCAGCACTTTCTCAGGCCACCCATCTCTTCAGCCATACAGTCCACGGACCACTTCTCCGGAGCGGAGCGGGAGGGATCACGAGTCGACGGCGCCGGGGAGAATCCGGGGAGTCCGGCCGGCGAGCCGGTCCCCCGCTTCCCGAGCAGACCGTCGAAGGTGCCGCGCCCCTTGCCGCCGGTTTCCGGCATGAAGTGAGTATCGTAACCGAGGGTGATCGCAGGCGCGGAGCGGAGTCCGTCCCCGAGGCCCGTCGAACGGGGCGACGAGTGCCGCCCCGGGTGCCGTCAAGCCCAGCACGGCGGCCCGCGCCCGGCACGCCTTCGACACCGTCAGCCTGCTCCGTCGCGACGGGCGTACTCGACCGCTCCGTGACACCAGCCTCGCCGTCGTCCGCAGCCTGACCGAGCTCGCCGAAGCCAAGGGCGCCGCCCTCTCCCAGCTCGCTCCGGCCTGGCTGCTCGCGCGGTAGGACTACACCGTCCCCATCCCCGGCTCGCGCGACCCCGAGAACACCGCCGCCCGCACTGACGCTCCTCCCTCACGCCCGCCGCTTCCACCGTGGGGCGGCGGGCGCTTCCGCCCTCGCGTCGCGCCGAGGACCGGCGCCGGTGCAGCTGCCGGTCGAGGCCGACCGGCCGGCCCCGTACTGCCACGGCGCCGGCAATGGTCCCGCTGGTCCCGCCGCACGGGATGGTGTGCCTGATCTGCCGACGCCGCAGACGGCCGCGGGCGCAGGGGCGCGACACGGCGGGGGTGATCATTCGGCCGGGGCTGAGGCGTCCCCGCGGCCGGGGGGCGGTGGCGGTGGCGGTCGCTCGATGCTGAACTCGCGGGTCACCGGATTGACCCGGGCCGGCAGCACGGTGCCCTGCGCCGCACCGCCGAACCGGTCCTTCAGCACCTTGTCGGCGCACTCGAACGGGTCGAATCCAGGGCCGCTGACACGGAGCGTGAGCCGGATCCGGTCGCGGTAGTCGTTGGTGGGCGAGGCGGACGCGACCGCCAGGACCAGCGCTGTCGCGTCGACGCCCTGGGCGGCTAGCCGCTGAGTGGCCCGCCGTTCGTCGCGGGCGTTGATGATGGTGCCCAGGCCGATCCACGCGACGAACGCCGCGGCCAGGGCGACGCCCAGGCCGGCCCATCCCCACCCGGCGCCGGTCTCACCGCTCTCGGCCACGGTGCGGACCGTGGCGTGGACGCAGAACCCGCCGGCGCCCAGCAGCAGCAGCGCGCCCACCACGCATTCGGCGGCTGTGATCCCTGGGCCTTTGGGCTCGATCAGGGCGGGTTCCCGGGCGGTCGCCATGGCCGCAGCGTAATGGCACGGAGTGGTGTGCGTAAGGGCCGTTCACCGCCGCTGTCGCACGAGGACTGGCGCCGGCCGTCCTCCCTCGTGAACCGTGCGTCCCTGCCGCCGACCTCGCGATCGGGGCCACGGACGTCGGTGGTGAGCGCTAACATTCACGGCGTCTCCCCCTGTTTCTCCCCTGGGCCAGCCAATTACGCATCGGCGCGCGGTCGTTGTGAGTGAGACTGTTAGCGCTCACTGAGGGAGTTGCCGTCTGGCCGCGCGGGGTGACGGGAGGAGGCCCGGGCCTCGGGGCCGTACCTTGGCCGGGGCGTAGATTGAACGTTCATGCGGATCACCCGCGACCCCGGGCGGACAGCCGGGTCGGGGGCGGCCACCGTCAGGAGGAGATGGGTGTGGAGGACGCCACGGCGACGAGTCCAGTGGTGCGGGAACCGGCGATGACGGATGTCGCGCGGCTCGCGGGCGTGTCCCACCAGACGGTGTCCCGGGTGCTCAACAGCCATCCGAACGTGCGCGAGCAGACCCGGCTGAGGGTGCTCGCGGCCGTGAAGGAGCTGGGCTACCGGCCCAACCGCGCGGCGCGCGCCCTGGTGACCGGCCGCTCGCAGCTCATCGGCGTGATCGCCCAGAACTCCACGCTGTACGGACCCTCCTCGCTCCTGGCCGCCTTCGAGATCGCCGCCGCCCGTCAGGGCTTCGCGGTGAGCGTGCACCGGGTGCCCGAGCTGGGCCAGTCCTCGATCACCGCCGCCGTCGAGCGCCACCGCGACGAGCGCGTGGCCGGGATCGTCGTCATCGCGCCCACCGCCTCGGCCGACGCCGCGCTGGCCGGGGTGCCCGCCGAGGTCCCCCTGGTCACCATCGACGGCGACCCCGAGCGCGGCGCGCCGATGGTCTCCGTCGACCAGGAGCAGGGCGCCTACGAGGCCACCAGGCACCTGCTGGAGGCGGGCCACGAGACGGTGTGGCACATCTCGGGCCCGCCGGACTGGTTCGACGCGGCGGGCCGCATCCGCGGGTGGCGCCGCGCGCTCCGGGAGGCCGGGGCGGAGGTGCCGCCGGTCAGCACGGGCGACTGGTCCGCCGCCTCCGGGTACCGGGCGGGGCAGATGCTGGCCCGGATGCCCGAGGTCACCGCGGTCTTCGCGGCCAACGACCACCAGGCGCTCGGCGCCCTGCGCGCCATGACCGAGCGGGGGCGTTCGGTCCCGGACCAAGTGAGCGTCATCGGGTTCGACGACGTGCCCGAGTCGGCGTTCTACTCGCCGCCGCTGACCACCGTGCGCCAGGACTTCGGCGCGGTCGCCACCACGTCGCTCGACCTGCTCCTCGGCCTGGTCAACGGTGCCGAGCCGAAGGGCGCGCAGCCCGTCATCACCCCGGAGCTGGTCCGCCGGGAGAGCGTGCGGCCCCCCGCCGGCCGCTGACCGGGCCCCGCACGCCGGGTGCGGGGCCCGGGCGCGGGCGGTGTGCGCCGGTGTCAGGCGGCTCCGGGGTTGCCGTAGTAGGCGTCCGGGCCGTGCTTGCGGGTGAAGTGGCGGTCCAGCAGGTGCTGCGGGGGTGCCACCGGGCCCAGGGCGATGGTGTGCAGGGCCATCTCCGCCACCGCCTCGCAGATGATGGCGTGCTCCAGGGACTTGGTGGCGTCGGCGCCCCAGGTGAACGGGCCGTGGTGGGCGACGAGGGCTCCGGGCACCTCCCCGGCCCGGGTGTCGTCGCGCTCCAGGAGGTCCACGATGACCTGCCCGGTGTTGTACTCGTAGTCCCTGGCGCACTGCTCGGGCGTCAGCGCGGCGGTGACGGGGACGGGCCCGTTGAAGGTGTCGGCGTGGGTGGTGCCGAGCACCGGGATCGGGCGCCGGGCCTGGGCGAAGGCGACGGCGTGGGTGGAGTGGGTGTGGGTCACCCCGCCGATCGAGGGGAAGGCCAGGTAGAGGCTGCGGTGCGTCTCGGTGTCGGTGGACGGGCGCAGCCGGCCCTCCACGACGCTCCCGTCGGCCAGCGAGACGACGACGAGGTCGTCGGCGCGCAGCGCGTCGTAGGAGACCCCGGACGGCTTGATGACGAAGACGCCGGCCTCCCGGTCGACGCCGCTCACATTGCCCCAGGTGAGGGTGGCGAGCCCGGCCCGGGGGATGCGGAGGTTGGCTTCGAGTACCTCACGGCGCAGCTCTTCGGATACGGTCCCGGTCACGGAGGGCTCCGTCCTGGTGGAGGTGTCGGCGGCGGTCACAGGCTCTGCGCCAGCCGGTGGTACGCCTGGTTCCAGCGCAGTTCGCGGGTGAAGCCGCGGATCGTGGTGTCCCGGTCGATGACGGCGAGTTCGGTGCGCAGCATTTCGGCGAGGTCCTCCAGCTCCTCGCCGCCGAGCGCGGTGGTGAGGACGGTGTGGTGCGGTGCTCCGGCCGTCAGCCATGCCTCGGTGGAGGTGCGCAGGTCGGGGGCGGGCCGCCACACGGCGCGGGCGACGGGCAGCGCGGGCAGCGGCTCCGGCGGGGTGACGACGTCGATGTGGTTGGCCACGAGCCGGAAGCGGTCGCCCATGTCCGCGAGTCCGACCACCACGGCGGGGCCGGGGGCCGCGTCGAAGACGAGCCGGACCGGGTCCTCCCGGCCGCCGATGGAGAGCGGGTGGATCTCGCAGCTGGGGGTGGCCGTGGTGAGCGAGGGGCAGACCTCCAGCATGTGGGCGCCGAGGATGAGCTCCTGACCCGGCGTCAGGTCGTAGGTGTAGTCCTCCATGAAGGACGTGCCGCCGGGCAGCCCGTGCGCCATGGTCTTGAGGGTGCGCAGCAGGACGGAGGTCTTCCAGTCGCCCTCCCCGCCGAAGCCGTAGCCGTCGGCCATCAGGCGCTGGACGGCGAGTCCGGGCAGCTGGCGCAGGCCGCCGAGGTCCTCGAAGTTCGTGGTGAAGGCGCGGAAGCCGCCCTCGGTGAGGAAGGCGCGCAGTCCGGCCTCGATGCGGGCGGCGTAGCGCAGGGACTCGTGGCGCTCGCCGCCCGGCCGCAGCTCGGGGGCGAGCGCGTAGAGGTCCTGGTACTCCTTGACGAGCGCGGTGACGGTGTCCTCGCCGGCGGCGTCGACGGCGGTCACGAGGTCGTTGACGCCGTAGGTGTTGACCGAGACGCCGAACCGCAGCTGGGCCTCGACCTTGTCGCCCTCGGTGACGGCGACGTCGCGCATGTTGTCGCCGAACCGGGCGAGTCTGAGGCCGGCGAGTTCGGCGCGGCCCGCGGCGGCGCGCGCCCAGCCGGCGATGCGGTCGACCACCTCGGGGGTGGTGACGTGGCCGGCGACGGTCTTGCGGGGGACGCCGAGGCGGGTCTGCACGAAGCCGAACTCGCGGTCGCCGTGGGCGGCCTGGTTCAGGTTCATGAAGTCCATGTCGATGGTGGACCAGGGCAGCCGGCGGTTGGCCTGGGTGTGCAGGTGCAGCAGCGGTTTGCTGAGCGCGTCGAGGCCGGCGATCCACATCTTGGCCGGGGAGAAGGTGTGCATCCAGGCGATGAGGCCGATGCACCGGTCGTCGGCGTTCGCGTCGAGGCAGATCCTGCGGATGGCGGCGGCGTCGGTGAGGACGGGCTTCCAGACCACGCGCACCGTCATCTGCGGCTGGTCCGCGAGGGTGTCGCGGATGACCCGTGACTGGTCGGCGACCTGGGCCAGGGTCTCGTCGCCGTAGAGCGACTGGCTCCCGGTGAGAAACCAGATCTCGCGGTCGGGCTGGGCGAGCGTCATGTCGGGTGTGCTCCTCGTTGTGCTGGAAAGAGGGTCCCTGCCGGTCAGCCGGCGGTCGTGGTGCGCGCGGCGTTGCGGATCCGGCGCAGGCGGTGCAGGAGGAGGTCGGCGCCGGTGCCGAAGTGGTCGTGCAGGGCGCGGTATTCGCGAAACAGCGCGTCGTAGGCGTCCGCCCGGCCGGGGTCCGGGGTGTACGCGTGCCGCTGGACGCTACCCATCGCGGCAGCGGCGGTCCGGACGTCCGGGTGGGCGCCCGCGGCGACGGCGGCGTGGATGGCGGAGCCGAGGGCGGGCCCCTGCTCGGAGGTGCCGAGGGAGACGGGGCGGCGCAGCACGTCGGCGTAGATCCGCATCAGGAGGGCGTTCTTCTTCAGGCCGCCGGTGACGATGAACTCCTCGACGGGAATCCCGCCGGCCTCGAACGCCTCCACGATGACCCGGGTGCCGTACGCGGTGGATTCGAGGAGGGCGAGGTAGACGTCCTCGGGGCGGGTGTCGAGAGTGAGCCCCGCGACGACTCCGGAGAGGTGGTGGTCGACGAGGGTCGAGCGGTTGCCGTTCATCCAGTCCAGGGCGACCAGGCCGTGCGCGCCGACCGGCTGCCCCGCGGCCTTGCGGGTCAGGAGCTGGTGCAGGTCCTCCCCGGCGTCCCGCGCCTCGGTGCGGTAGGCGTCCGGTACGCCCTGCCGGAGCCACCAGGCGAAGATGTCGCCGACCGCGCTCTGTCCGGCCTCGTAGCCGTAGGCGCCTGCCACGATGCCGCCCTCGACCACCCCGCAGATGCCGGGGACATCGGCGAGGGCGGCGCCGTTGAGCACGTGGCAGGTGGAGGTGCCCATGATGGCGAGCAGCCGGCCGTTCTCGACGGCCCCGGCGGCGGGGGCGGCGACATGGGCGTCGACGTTGCCCGCGGCGACGGCGATGCCCTCGGGCAGGCCGGTCCAGTCGGCGGCGCGCGCGCTCAGGCCGCCGACGCGTGAGCCCAGGGCCGACAGCGGGTGCTCCAGGCGGGTCGCGGGGAAGTCCGCGAAGTCCGGGTGGAGGCGGGCGAGGAAGGCGGCCGAGGGGTAGGCCCCGTCCTGGTGGATGCCCTTGTAGCCGGCGGTGCAGGTGTTGCGCGATTCGGCGCCGGTGAGCTGCCAGACGATCCAGTCGGCCGCCTCGATCCAGCGGGCACAGGCGGCGTAGACCCCGGGGTCCTCCTCCAGCACCTGGAGGGCCTTGGCGAACTGCCACTCGGAGGAGATCCTGCCCCCGTACCGGCTGATCCACTTCTCGCCCCGGTCGTGCGCCAGGGCGTTGATGCGGTCGGCCTGCTCCTGGGCGGCGTGGTGCTTCCACAGCTTCGGCCAGGCGTGCGGCCGGCCGGCCCACTCGGGCAGCAGGGCGAGCGGGACGCCCTCGGCGATGGCCGGCAGGACCGTGCAGGCGGTGAAGTCGGTGGCGATGCCGATGACGCGGGCGGGGTCGACCCCGGCGGCCCGGACCGCCGCCGGGACCGCGGTGCGGAGCACGTCGCACCAGTCCTCGGGGTGCTGCAACGCCCAGTCGGGGGGCAGCGGTACGCCGGTGAGCGGGAGGCGGTCCTCGATGACGGCGTGGCGGTAGTCGTGAACCGCCGAGCCGAGTTCGGCGCCGTCGCGGACCCTGACCACCACGGCGCGCCCGGAGAGGGTGCCGAAGTCCACTCCGACCGTGCAGGCGTCGGGATGGTGACGTTCGACGGGGCCGGAACTGGCGTGTGGCGTCACGATGCGGTCTCTCTCGTCAGGGGTGGCGGGGACGGCAGTGGGCCCCCCAAGATTGTTAGCGCTCACAAGTAATGGGGGCAAGAGCTGTGCGCACTTTTGTCGTTCCCCTCCGGCCCGGCGGCGACACCGACCGTGCGGCCAACTCCCCCTGTAGAACGAGCCTGCGGGATGCGCCACGATTACCTCCCTTTCCTCCGGTTACGGCCGCGCCCCGGCGCAAGAAAAGACGTGAGGGCCCCTTGCACCCCTCTGATGCGAGCGCTAACAATCGAGCACCATCAAGGCCGCCGCGACGACGGGATTGTCAGGTCATGCCCATGAAGAACCTCCGAGCCGCGTCCGCCCTCGTGGCGGTGACCACCGGCTGCGCTCTGCTTCTCACCGCCTGCGGACAGGACAGCGAGGGAGGAAGCCAGGAGAAGAAGGACAAGAAGGACGTCACCATCGGCATCGCCATGCCGACCAAGTCCTCCGAGCGGTGGATCGCCGACGGCAGGAACATGACCACGAGCCTGAAGAAGGCCGGGTTCGCCACCACGCTCCAGTACGGGGAGGACGACCCCGACCAGCAGGTCGCCCAGATCGAGAACATGATCACCCAAGGCGTGGACGCGCTGGTCGTGGCCGCCATCAACGGCGAGGCCCTGTCCAACGTCCTCCAGCAGGCCGCGGACGCCGACATCCCGGTGATCTCGTACGACCGGCTCATCCTGGGCTCCCCGCACGTCGACTACTACGCCTCCTTCGACAACGAGAAGGTCGGCGAGCTCCAGGCCACGTACATCGTCGACAAGCTCGGGCTGAAGGACGGTGCGAAGAAGGGCCCGTTCAACATCGAGCTGTTCGCCGGGTCCAACGACGACAACAACACCAAGTACTTCTTCAACGGCGCCATGAAGGTGCTGAAGCCCTACTTCGACAAGAAGCAGCTGGTCGTGCGCTCCGGGCAGACCCGGCTCAACCAGGTCACCACCCTGCGCTGGGACGGCGGCACCGCGCAGAAGCGCATGGACGACCTGCTGACCTCCTCGTACTCCAGCGCGCACGTCGACGCGGTGCTGTCCCCGTACGACGGCATCTCCATCGGCATCCTGTCCGCCCTGAAGTCCGACGACTACGGGAGCAAGTCCAAGCCGCTCCCGGTCGTCACCGGTCAGGACGCGGAGGTGGCCTCGGTGAAGTCGATCATCGCGGGCCAGCAGACCCAGACCGTCTACAAGGACACCCGCGCCCTGGCCCAGGTCGCGGCGGACATGGTGACCGCGGTCCTGAACGGCAAGAAGCCCGAGGTCAACGACGAGTCCACGTACGACAACGGCGAGAAGGTCGTGCCGGCGTTCCTGCTCGACCCGGTCAGCGTCGACAAGACGAACTACCGGAAGGTGCTGGTCGACTCCGGCTACATCGACGCCAAGGAGCTCGGGTGAGCCCCGCCGCGCCCGAAGCCCCCGCCGCGCCCGGCCCCGTCCTGGAAATGCGGTCCATCGTCAAGACGTTCCCCGGTGTCAGGGCGCTGTCCGAGGTGACCCTGTCCGTGCGGCGCGGCGAGGTGCACGCCCTGTGCGGGGAGAACGGTGCCGGCAAGTCGACGCTCATGAAGGTGCTTTCCGGCGTCCACCCGCACGGCTCGTACGAGGGGGAGATCCTCCTCGACGGCGAACCGTGCCGCTTCAAGGACATCCGGGCCAGCGAGCAGCGGGGGATCGTCATCATCCACCAGGAACTCGCGCTCGTCCCCCATCTGTCGATCGCCGAGAACGTCTTCCTGGGCAACGAACCGGCCCGGCGCGGGATCATCGACTGGCGCGCGTCGCTGCGCCGGGCGTCCGCGCTGCTCAAGCGGGTCGGTCTGGACGACCATCCGGAGACCCGGGTCGCCGACATCGGTGTCGGCAAGCAGCAGTTGGTGGAGATCGCGAAGGCGCTGGCGAAGGACGTCCGGCTGCTGATCCTGGACGAGCCCACCGCCGCGCTCAACGACGCGGACAGCGCCAAGCTGCTGCGGCTGATGCGGGAGCTGAAGGACCAGGGCATCACCTCGATCATCATCTCGCACAAGCTGAACGAGATCGCCCGGATCGCCGACTCCGTCACGATCCTGCGCGACGGGCGGTCCATCGAGACCCTGGACGTCAACGACCCGGCCACCACCGAGGAACGCATCATCCGCGGCATGGTGGGCCGGGACCTCGACAGCCGCTTCCCCGACCGCACCCCGTACACCGGCGCGGCCGACGCCCGGCCCGCCCTGGAGATCAGGGACTGGACGGTGCGCCATCCGCTCGACCGCGCCCGCAAGGTGGTCGACGGGGTCTCGCTCCAGGTCCGGCGCGGCGAGATCGTGGGCATCGCCGGGCTCATGGGCGCCGGCCGGACCGAGCTCGCGATGAGCGTCTTCGGGCGTTCGTACGGGCACTACGAGCGGGGCTCCGTCCTCAGGGACGGCCGCGAGGTGCGGACCCGTACGGTGCCCGAGGCGGTCGCCCACGGCATCGCGTACGTCACCGAGGACCGCAAGCACTACGGCCTCGACCTCGGGGACTCGGTGGGCCGCAACATCTCGCTCGCCTCGCTCGGCGCCCTCGCCCGGCGGGGTGTGGTGGACGGCCACGAGGAACGGAAGGTGGCCGAGCGCTACCGGCGGTCCATGAACATCAAGACGCCGAACGTCCTCGAACCGGTCGGCCGGCTCTCCGGCGGCAACCAGCAGAAGGTCGTCCTCAGCAAGTGGATCCTCACCGGTCCGGACGTCCTCGTCCTGGACGAGCCCACGCGCGGTGTGGACGTGGGCGCCAAGTTCGAGATCTACACCGTGATCGACCGCCTCGCCGCCGAGGGCAAGGCGATCCTCTTCATCTCCTCCGAGCTGCCCGAACTGCTCGGCATGTGCGACCGCGTGTACACCATGGCCGCCGGCCGGCTGACCGGTGAGGTCGCCCGCGAGGACGCCACCCAGGAAGTGCTGATGCGGCACATGACCCAGGACACCCGCGTACCACCGGTGGCCGTCGCGGGCACCACCCCCACCGAAGGACAGCAGGCATGAGCACCGACGTCAGCACCTCCAAGGCCACCCCGCCCACGGACCGGGGCGGGTCACCGCCGGCGGGAGCCCCGGTCGTCCGGGTGCTCCTGGACGGCGTACGGCGGAACATGCGCCAGTACGGCATGCTCTTCGCGCTCGGCCTGATCGTGCTCCTGTTCCAGGTCTGGACGGGGGGCGACCTGCTGCTGCCGCGCAACGTCTCCAACCTGGTGCTCCAGAACAGCTACATCCTGATCCTGGCCATCGGCATGATGATCGTCATCATCGCGGGGCACATCGACCTGTCGGTGGGCTCCCTGATGGCGCTGGTCGGAGGCGTCGGGGCGGTGCTCATGGTCGAGCACCATGTCGCCTGGCCGGTCGCCGTGGCCCTCACCCTGCTGCTCGGGGCCGTCGCGGGGGCGCTCCAGGGCTTCTTCATCGCGTACGTCGGCATCCCGTCGTTCATCGTGACGCTCGCGGGCATGCTGCTGTTCCGGGGGCTGACGGAGATCTTCCTCAAGGGGCAGACCCTCGGTCCGTTCCCGGAGGGCATGCAGCGGGTCGCCAACGGCTTCCTGCCCGAGGCGGGGCCGGAGACCAACTACCACAACATCACGCTGCTGCTGGGCCTCGGGCTGGCCGCGTACGTGGTGTTCCAGGAGTTCCGGGACCGCCGGCGGCAGCGCGAGTTCACGCTGGAGACCCTGCCCACGGGCCTGTTCGCGCTGAAGGTGACGGCGCTGGTCGCCGCCGTGCTGGTCACGACCCTGCTGCTGGCGAGCTACAAGGGGGCGCCGGTGGTGCTGCTGATCCTGGCGGCGCTGCTGGTCGGCTTCGGTTACGTGATGCGCAACGCGGTCATCGGCCGCCATGTGTACGCGATCGGCGGCAACCTGCCCGCGGCGAAGCTCTCCGGGGTCAAGGACCGGAAGGTGACCTTCGCGGTCTTCCTCAACATGGGCATGCTCGCGGCGCTGGCCGGTCTGGTCTTCGCGGCGCGCTTCAACGCGGCCTCGCCGAAGGCGGGCGTGAACTTCGAACTGGAGGCCATCGCCGCCGCGTTCATCGGCGGTGCGTCGATGAGCGGCGGTGTGGGCACCGTGCTGGGGGCCATCATCGGCGGCCTGGTCCTCGGTGTGCTCAACAACGGGATGAACCTGGTGGGTGTCGGCACCGACTGGCAGCAGGTGATCAAGGGCCTGGTGCTGCTCGCGGCGGTCGGCTTCGACGTGTGGAACAAGCGGAGGGCGGGCGCCTGACCCGCCGGGGATGGCCGGTGCGGCCGGACCGGCCGCACCGGCCACCCCCGCGGCTCCTCTCTCGCGCGGCCTTCGCGTAAAAGGTGCGGCCGGCGTCCCCGGCCGGCCCGGCCGTGCGGGGCGCCGGCCGCAATTTTGCCCAGCCTGCAAAATTGCATAGCATGCACCTTCATGAGCGACGACCCGCCCCTCGGGCTGCGTGAACGCAAGAAGCGCGCCACGCGTGACGCCCTGGCGGGTGCGGCCCTGCGCATGGCCGCCGACCGCGGCTTCGAACACGTGACCGTGGAAGCGGTCACGGACGCCGTCGGGGTCTCCGTACGCACGTTCTTCAACTACTTCCCGTGCCTGGAGGACGCGATCCTGCGCCCCGCCCAGGAGAACGCCGAGCGGACCCGGCGGGCCGTGCTCAACGCCCCCGCGCACCTGACCGCGCTCGAAGCCCTCAGCGAGGCCATCGCCCAGGAGCTCGCCTCCATCGAGGAGGACCACGAGCGCTGGGAGCTCCAGCTGGAGGTGCTGAAGAAGAGCCCGGCCCTGCTGCCCCACTTCCTGACCGCCCGGGGCACCGACGAGACCGCCATGGTCGCCGTCGTCGCCGAACGCCTCGGCCAGGACCCCGAGACCGACCTCCAGCCCCGGCTCCTCGCGCATGTGGCCCTGGCCGCGGTGCGCGCCGCGGTCGAGGTCTGGGTGGCCACGGGCCGTACCCGTACCTTCCAGGGTCTGTACCGCGAGGCGTTCGCCTCGCTGGCCGCCGGTCTGAGGGACTGAGCCGTCCACCGCACCACCCTCCGCGCCGCACCGCTGGGCGCGGAGCCAGTCACCAGAGAATGAGGAACGTCAGCCGATGACCGCTGCCGTCACACCCGAAACCGGCGCCGCCGGTGCGACCGAGGGGGCCGCGTCAGGCATGACGCGCCGCCAGATACTCCAGGCCATGTCGGGCCTGATGGCCGGCATGTTCGTCGCCATCCTGGCCTCCACGGTCGTCTCCAACGCCCTGCCCCGGATCATCGCCGACCTGCACGGCACCCAGTCCTCGTACACCTGGGTGGTCACGGCCGAACTCCTCGCCATGACGGCGACCGTGCCGATCTGGGGCAAGCTCTCCGACCTGTACGACAAGAAGCTGCTCATCCAGCTCTCGCTGTCGATGTTCGTCGTCGGCTCGCTCGTCGCCGGCTTCTCGCACAGCGTCGGGCTGCTCATCGTCAGCCGTGTCGTCCAGGGCATCGGCGCGGGCGGTCTCACCGCCCTCGCCCAGGTCGTGATGGCGGCGATCATCCCGCCGCGTGAACTCGGCCGCTACTCCGGCATCTTCGGCGCCGTCTTCGCCGTGGGCACGGTCGCGGGGCCGCTGATCGGCGGGGTCCTCGTGGACACCTCGTGGCTGGGCTGGCGCTGGTGCTTCTTCATCGGCGTGCCGTTCGCGCTGCTCGCGATCGTGCTGCTCCAGCTGACGCTGAAGCTGCCCACGATCCGTCGCGAGGTGAAGATCGACTACGTCGGCGCCGTCCTCATCATGAGCGGTGTCAGCTCGCTGCTGCTGTGGGTGACCCTGGCAGGCAACAACTTCGACTGGGCGTCCTGGCAGACCGCCGCGCTCGTCTCCGCCGGTGTGGTCCTGCTGGCCGCCGCGGTGTGGGTCGAGTCCCGGGTGTCGGAACCGATCATCCCGCTGGACATCTTCCGCAACCGCACCGTGGCGCTGACGACCGTGGCGAGCCTGCTCGTCGGTGTCGCCATGTTCGGCGGCACGGTGTTCCTCTCGCAGTACTTCCAGATCTCGCTGGGCAAGTCCCCGACGATGGCGGGCCTGATGAGCCTGCCGATGATCCTCGGCCTGATGATCTCGACCACCGTGGCCGGGCAGATCATCTCGGCCCGGGGCAAGTGGAAGGGCTTCCTCATCGCGGGCGGCGTCATCATGACCGCGGGCATGGGGCTGCTCTCCACGATCGGCGCCGACTCCTCGTTCGGCCTGCTCAGCGTCTACATGGTGGTCCTCGGCGTCGGCGTCGGCATGCTGATGCAGAACCTCGTGCTGGCCGCCCAGAACGACGTGCCCGCCTCCGAACTCGGCGCCGCCACCTCGGTCCTGTCGTTCTTCCGCAGCCTCGGCGGCGCCATCGGTACGAGCGCCCTGGGCGCGGTCCTCGGCCACCGGGTTGCCGAGGAGCTGAAGAAGGGCTTCGGCGGGGCGGCCGGCGGCGGCACCGGAGGCGGTGTCCCCGAGCTCAGCAAGCTGCCGGAGCCGGCGCGCGTCATCGTGGAGAACGCGTACGGCGTCGCCACCGCCGACGTCTTCCTGATCGGCGCCCCCTTCGCCTTCCTGGCACTCGTCGCGGTGATCTTCATCAAGGAGAAGCCGCTGCGCACCCAGAGCGGCATGGAGCGCCTGGCGGAGGAGACTGCGGCGGCCCAGCCGGCCGCGCCCGCCGCGCACTGATCGCGGCCGTCCGGGGCCCGTTCACGGTGAACCGGCCCCGGACGGCTCACGGGCCGCGCGAGCTGTCATGGTGTCGAGATGACGCCCTCTTCCGACAGCCGCGCGGCCGACGCCTTCCCCGACCAGTTCGCCCGCACCCGGCGCTTCTCGCTGGGCGTGCCCCGGCAGTTCACCGTCTCCCCCGGCGGTGAGCGGGTCCTGTTCGTCCGGGGCACGTCGGGCTCCGATCCGGTGAGCCGGCTCTGGCTGTACGAGGACGGCACGGAGCGGCTGCTCGCCGACCCGCTCGCGCCGGGCTTCGCGAAGGACGCCGCCGGGGAGGTCCCTCCAAAGGAGCGGGCCCGGCGGGAACGCGCCCACGAGACCTCCTCCGGAGTGGTCGCGTACGCCACCGACGCCTCGGTGCGCCTGGCGGCCTTCGCCCTCGCGGGCACCCTCTGGGCCGTCTCCACCGACGGCTCCGCACCCCGCCGCCTGCCGACGGCCGGGCCCGCCGTCGACCCCCGCCCCTCCCCGGACGGCTCGCTGGTCGCGTACGTCTGCGGCGGGGCACTGCATACGGTACGGGCGGACGGCACCGGGGACCGCGCGCTCGCCGGCCCGGACGGCGCGTCCGTCACGTACGGCCTGTCCGACCACGTCTCGCAGGAGTCCATCGGCCGTACGCGCGGCTACTGGTGGTCCCCGCGCGGCGACGCCCTCCTGGTGGCCCGCACCGACACCGCCGGCGTCCGGCGCCGCTACCTCACCGACCCCGCGCACCCCGAGCGCCCGCCCCGCGAGCTGGCCTACCCGGCCGCCGGGACCCCCAACGCGAAGGTCTCGCTGCACCTCGTGCGGCTCTCCGGCGAGCGCGTCCCCGTCCGGCTTCCCGAGGCGGCCGGCGACGGGCATCCCGAAGCCGCCTGGACGGACCGTGCGTTCGAGTACGTCGTCGCGGCGGACTGGGACGACCGGGGTCCCCTGGTCTCCGTACAGACCCGGGACCAGCGCTCCGTGCACGTGCTGGCGGTGGACGAGGCGACCGGCGCCACCAGGACCCTGCACCGCGCCCACGACCCCGCCTGGGTGGCCCTGCGCCCGGGCACTCCGCTGCGGCTGCCGTCCGGCGCGCTCGTGGTGCCCGCGCGTCCCGGCGGCGACACCCAGGGCCTGGACGTCGGCGGCGCTTCGACGCCTCCGGGCCTGGAGGTGCGCGAGGTGCTCGGCGCGGCGGACGGACGGGTGTACTTCACGGGCGGCCACGAGCCCACCGAGATCCACGTCTGGTCGTACGACGCGGCCGGGGGCCCGGCCCGGGTGTCCGGCGTGCCCGGGGTGCACACCGCCGCGGTCGGCGGCCCGGTGGTGGTCCTCGACAGCCGGACCCCGGACGGCCATACGGTGACCGTGCTGCGGGACGGTGCGGAGGCGGGGCGGATCGCCGTCCTGGCCGAGGAACCGCTCGTCGCTCCGCGCCCCCTGGCCCTCAGCCTGGGCGTGCGCGAGCTGCGCAGCCACCTCCACCTGCCGTCCTGGCACCGGCCCGGCGACGGGCCGCTGCCGGTGCTGCTGAGCCCGTACGCCGGTCACGGCATGCAGGTCGTGCTGAAGGTGCGGGCCTGGTGGACTGCGGTGGCCCAGTGGTTCGCGGAGCAGGGATTCGCGGTCCTGGTCACGGACGGGCGGGGCACCCCGGGGCGCGGTGAGGCGTGGGAGAAGTCGGTGCACGGCGACCGGCTGACGGCCGTGCTGGAGGACCAGATCGACGCCCTGCACGCGGTGGCCGCCGACCGTCCCGAGCTGGACCTGACCCGGGTGGCGATGCGTGGCTGGTCGTTCAGCGGGTATCTCGCGGCAGCGGCGGTGCTCCGGCACCCGGAGGTCTTCCACGCGGCGGTGGCGGGCGCGGCCCCGGCGGACCGGCGGCTGTACGACACCCACTGGGAGGAGCGCTTCCTGGGCCACCCGGACGTGCTGCCGGAGAACTACGACCGCAATTCGCTGCTGGACGAGGCCGCGTCGCTGACCCGGCCGCTGATGCTGGTCCACGGGCTGGGCGACGACAACGTCACCGTGGCGCACACGCTGCGCCTCTCCTCGGCCCTGCTGGCCGCCGGCCGCCCGCACACGGTGCTGCCGCTGTCCGGGGCCGGTCATCTGGTGGGCCGGGACCGCACGGCGAGCGGGCTGCTGCGACTGGAGCGGGACTTCCTGCGGAAGGCGCTGCGGGCCTGACCGCGCGCCCCGTCAGCCCGTGGGGCCGTCCGGCTCACCCCATGGGGTCGTCCAGCCCGCGCCCCGCCTCGCGCAGCGCCGCGACCGCCGCCCGGAGCGAGGGCCGCCGGTCCGCGTCCGTCCGCCACACCGCGTGGACATGGCGGCGCATCCGCTGGCGCACCGGCACCAGCCGCACCCCGTCGGGCACGGGCCCGCGGCCGAGCCGGGGCGCCACGCACACGCCCATCCCGGCCGCGATCAGCGCGAGCTGGGTGTGGTGTTCGCCCGCGAGGTGGGCGATGCGCGGTTCGATGCCCTTGGAGCGGAGCGTGAACATCAGCCAGTCGTAGCAGAATTCGCCCTCGGGCCAGGACACCCAGTCGTCGTCCGCGAAGTCCTCCAGGTCCACTTCGGACCGGTCGGCGAGCGGGTGGCTCGCCGGCATCGCGATGTCCGGGGCGTCGTCCAGCAGCTCCGCCCGGGTCAGTCCGCCGGGCACCGGGAGCCGCTTGTTGCTCCAGTCCAGGACCACGGCGAGATCGATGTCGCCCCTGAGCACCGCCCGGATGCCGTCCTCCGGCTCCAGTTCCAGGGTGCGCACCCGCAGTTCGGGGTGGCCGGCGCGCAGGGCGAGCAGCGTGGCGGGGAAGAGGCCGCGCGCGGCCGTGGGGAACGCGCCGAGGCGGATCTCCCCCACCACCTCGCCGCGCTGGGCCTCGATGTCGGACTGGGCCAGCGCGACCTGCGAGAGGATGCGGGCCGCGTGGTCGGCGAGCAGCCGGCCCGCGTCGGTGAGCCGCACCCCGCGCCCGTTCCTGGCGAGGAGCTGCTGGCCGACCTCGCGCTCCAGCTTCGCCATCTGCTGCGATACGGCCGACGTCGTGACGTGCAGCCCTTCGGCGGCGCCGCTGACCGAACCGAGCCTGGCCAGGGCGTCCAGGGTGCGCAGGCGCTCCAGGTTCAACATGTAAGCGATGCTACGCGAATCAGCGTACGAAATCTCACTTGTGCTACGAGGTGGTGGCGGCGATCGTGGTCACCATGAGCGTCCCGACCGCCCCGAGAGCCACGCCCCAGCCGTCCCCGGCCGCACTCCCCGAGCCGCCGGCCGCCCCCGCCGGCCGGCCGGCCCTGGACTGGCGGCTGCGGTTCGCGGCGCTCTCGCTGATCTGGGGCTTCAGCTTCCTGCTGATCAAGGTGGGGACGGATGCCTATGCCCCCTTCCAGGTGACCCTGGGCCGGCTGCTGTCGGGCACGGCGGTCCTGGCGGTGGTCATGGCGGTGAAGCGGGAGCGGCTGCCGCGTTCCGCACGGACCTGGGGCCATCTGGCGGTGGCGGCGTTCCTGCTCAACGCGCTGCCGTTCTCCCTGTTCGCCTACTCCGAGCTGTCCATTCCGTCGACGCTGGCGGGCATCTGCAACGCGACCTCGCCGCTGTGGGGCATGGCGCTGTCGCTCGTCGCCCTCTCGGAGGACCGGCCGACCCGCCGCCGCGTCGCCGGTCTCGGCCTCGGCTTCCTCGGCGTCCTGACGGTGCTCGGCGCCTGGCAGGGCTTCTCCGGGCTGGACTTCAGCGGCACGGCGATGGCGCTCCTGGCCTCGCTGAGCTACCCGGTCGGCTGGATCTACGTGCGCCGGACGCTGGCCGGCAGCGGCGCGTCGACCCTCGCGCTCACCGGCAGCCAGCTCTTCCTCGGCACCGTGCAACTCGCGGTCGTCACCCCGCTGTTCACCACCGCCCCGGACAGCTTCCCCGTCCTGCCCACCCTGGCCGTCGTCGCGCTCGGGGCGCTGGGCACGGGACTCGCGGTGCTGCTCCAGTACGGCCTGGTCAACGAGGTCGGGCCGACCACCGCGCAGATGGTCACCTACTTCATCCCGGTCATCGCCACGGCGGCCGGCGTGGCCGTGCTCGGCGAGCGGCTGAGCTGGAACACCCCCGTCGGCGCGCTCGTCGTCCTGGCCGGTGCCGCGCTCACCCGGAGCAGACGGCGCGGCTGAGGGACCCGGCCCCGGCCCGTGGCGCCGCGGCCTCATCCGTAACTCAGCGGCCTCGCCGGCCCCGCCGCACGCGCCACCGCGTCGGCCAGCGGCGCGATGTCGGCGTCGGTGAGCGGGGACACGGTGATCCGGACCGCCTGCGGCGCGGCGATCCGGAACCGGGCCCCGGGCGCCACCGCCCAGCCCGCCTGCAGCAGCCGGGCCACCGCCCCCGTCTCGTCGCTCACCGGCACCCACACGTTCATCCCGCTGCGGCCGTGCGCCGCCACGCCCCGCTCCGCCAGTGCCCGGACGAGGGCGTCCCGGCGCAGGGCGTAGGACCGGGCCACCTCGCGCGCGTCCACGGCGCCGGTGCTCCACAGATGCACCACGGTCCGCTGCAGCAGCCGGCTGACCCAGCCGGGCCCGAGCCGCTGACGGCCGGCCACCCGGTCGACGGTGACCGCGTCCCCGGTCAGCACCGCGACCCGCAGGTCCGGCCCGTACGCCTTGGCCACCGAGCGGACGAGCGCCCACCGGCCCGTGGACCCGGCCAGCGGGTACAGCGGCTGGTCCACGATGGCGTGACCGTGGTCGTCCTCGATGAGGAGGACGTCCGGGAACCGGGCGAGGACGCCCCGCAGCCGCGCCGCACGGCCCCCGGAGAGCGTGGCCCCGGTCGGATTCTGCGCCCGGTCCGTGATCACGACGGCCCGCGCGCCCGCCAGGAGCGCCGCCTCCAGCGCGTCCGGCAACGGCCCGTCGTCGTCCAGCGCCATCGGCACGGGCCGCATGCCCAGTGCGGGCACCAGGTCCAGGAGCCCGCCCCAGCCGGGGTCCTCGACCGCGACCCGGTCGCCGGGCCTGAGGTGGGCGGCGAGCACCCGCTCGATCGCGTCCAGCGAGCCGGAGGCGGCGGCCACCGGCCCGGCCGGCACCCCGTCGGCGTCCATCGCGGCGCGCGCGAGTGCGGCGAACTCCGGGTCGAGGGCGGCCTGCCCGTACAGCCCGGGCTCGCGCGCGTACGCCTCGGCGACCGCCGCGAACGCCTCGCCCAGGCGCGGCAGCAGCTCCGGATCGGGGCTGCCGTCGCCCAGGTCGCGCACCCCCGGCGGCGCCTCGACCCGCATCGAACCGCGCGCGGTGCTCGCGGGGCGCGGTCTGATCCGGCTCCCCCGGCGCCCGGCGGTCTCGATCACCCCGCGCTCGCGCAGGGTGCGGTAGGCCGCCGCGACGGTGTTCGGGTTCACCTCGAGCCGGGCCGCGAGCTCCCGCATGGGAGGCAGCACATGCCCCGGTGGCAGATCGCCCGAAGCGACCCCGCGTTCGACGCTGGCGGCGATTTCCTGTGCACGCCGCCCACTGATCCGATACTCTCCTAGCACAAACAACAGTATGCACTAGTGCAATGGAGTTCGCAATGCCGGAGACCGCTTCCCAGCAGACCACGTCCCCGGACCCGTCATCCGGCTACGAGCCGACGGACCGCACCGTCCCCACCCGGTCGCGGGACCGCGCCGCGTACGACCGGAAGACGGTCCACTCGATACTCGACTCCGCCTACCTCTGCCATCTCGGCTTCGTGCGCGACGGCGCGCCGGTCGTGCTGCCGACGCTCTTCGGCCGGGTCGGCGAGCGGCTCTACGTGCACGGCTCGACCGGCTCGCGTCCGCTGCGGACGGCCGGGGGCGGCGACGAGGGACTGCCGGTGTGCCTCACGGTCACCCATGTCGACGGCCTGGTGCTGGCCCGTTCGGCCTTCCACCACTCGCTCAACTACCGCTCGGTGGTCGTCCACGGCACCGCGTACACCGTGACCGACCCGGAGGAGCGGCGCGTCGCCCTGGACGCGATCGTGGACCAGGTGGTGCCGGGCCGCTCGAAGGACTCGCGGCCGGCCGACGGCAAGGAGCTGGCCGCCACGGCCGTCGTCCGGCTGGATCTGCGGGAGGTCTCCGCCAAGATCCGCACGGGCGGCCCGAACGACGACCCCCGGGACCTCACCCTGCCCTACTGGGCGGGCGTCGTCCCCGTCGCCCCGGCCCACGGCTCCCCGGTCCCGGCGGACGGCCTGGACCCGTCGGTCGGCGTACCGGCGTACCTGCTCTAGAACCGGACTTCGCGGGTCGTCGGACGCGGGCAGACTACGCACATGCAGCTCCCCGCCGAAGCCGTGGCCACCGCCGTGTTGCTGGAGGTCATAAGGATCTCCGAACTCCCGGCACAACGGGGCGCCCCCTATCCCGGCAGGGCGGGGGCCCACTGGATCGGGAGCGAGGCAGCCGGCGTCCTGGCCCTGATCGAGAGCTTGCCCGGCAGCGAGCAGCACCGCTGCGGTTTCTCGCCGGGCTGGAGCGTCCGGGCGTACGCGGACACGCTCGACCTGGCACTGTTCGAGGCGGCGTTCTGCTTCACCTGCCATGAGGTCCGCATGCACGGAACCGCCGTGCCACCCGCACTGGCCACGCAGTTCTTCGACGCGGGTGCCCCGCAGGCGCACGCCCTCCTGGCCCTCTTCCGCGAGGCGGCCCCGTAACCGTTCAGCCCCAGTCACAGGATGTGAGACGGTGACCCGCGAAGTCCGGGTCTAGAGCCGGGCGTCGGCGCGTTCCCCGGTGGCCTCCGGCACCCCCGAGGCCACCGGCCCGGACGGCGGCCGGGGCGTGGCCGACTGCGCGATGAGGGCGCCGGCCAGCACGAGCGCGCCGCCGATGAGCTGCGGGGCGGCCAGGTGCTCGCCGAGGAGGACCCAGGCGAGCACGGTCGCGATGACCGCTTCCAGGCAGGCGACGACGCCCGCGACGGCCGGTGAGAGCAGACGCACGGAGATCACCCCGGTGACGTAGGCGATGACGGTGGCCAGCAGCACGATCCAGGCGAGCAGCAGCCAGGCCGGGACCGCGGCGCCGTCCATGACGGTGTCCCCGCCGAGCACCGGCCAGTCCATGTCCCAGGGACGGGCGATCACCGTGAGCACGAGGGCGCCGATCAGCAGTCCGTACGCGATGACGCCGACCGGATGCGGAGGTTCGGCCCCGCCGCCGCCCTGGTCGGAGAGGACGAAGTAGCCGACCTGGCAGCAGGCCGCGCCGAGCGCCAGGACCAGCCCGGCCACGTCGAAGCTCAGCCCGGCCCACACTTCGACCACGCAGGCGAGCCCGCCGGCCGCGAGGACGACCCCGAGGGCCGCCGCCCGCGTGACCGGCCGCCGCTGCACGAAGCGCACCCAGCCGAGGACGAGCGCCGGGGCGAGGTACTCCACCAGCAGCGCGACGCCCACCGGGATACGGGAGATGGCGGCGAAGTAGCAGGCTTGCACGCCCGCGACGGCGAGCAGCCCGAAGCCGAGCAGGAGCACGGGCCGGCTCCGCACCAGCGCCCGGTGGCGCCAGGCCACCGGCAGCATGACGAGTGCGGCGCCCGCCACCCGCAGCCAGACCACGTGGAGCGGGTCGAGCCCCGCCTCGATCAGCGGCTTGGCCGCCACTCCGGAACCGCCGAATGCGAAGGCCGAGGCGAGGGCGAGTCCCAGGCCGGCGCTTCTCCCCTGAGACGCGTGCATCGGCACATCATGACAGCTGCGGTCAGGAGCGTCATCCCGGTGACACCTGACTCGACCGGCCCTCCGCCGGACCGGGCAACCAAGGCCCCGCCCGTACACGTCCCCCAGCGCGTAGCGGTTGTCCGCGGCGCGGGAAGGGGGCCGGGTGAGCCGGCTGGTGTCCCCGCCGGCGCTCGACGGGCGCGAGTACGTCTGCCGGGTCCACGCACCGCCGGACGCCCTGCCCGCGGATCTGTTCCGGTGCGCCTTTCACCGCCACGACGACGGCCCGCACCCCCGTACGTCCGACCGCTTCGACGCGGCGCGGATCCGGCCGGTCGCGACGGGGGCCCGAACAGCGAGGGAGCCCGGCGGCCTGGGCCACCGGGCTCCGTGACACCGGCCCACGGCGGGGCTCAGTGCTCGTCGGCGAGGATGAGGTACAGCTTCTTGCGGGCTTCGTTGATGACGGCGACCGCCTTGTCGCGCTGGTCGGCCGAGCCGGTCTTCCAGACCTGGCCGAACGCCTCCATCAGAGCGAACCCGGCCTGCCTGACCTCGTTCACGCTCTCCCAGTCGACACCGCGCCCGGCCTCTTCCCAGGGCGCCTCGGGCCCGGTCTCGGCCTCGGTGCGGCCGGTGCCGGTGAGCGTGAACAGCTTCTTGCCGCCCTCGCTCGCGCTGGTGATCAGCCCCTCGTCCTCCAGCAGCTGAAGGGTCGGGTACACCGAGCCGGGGCTGGGCCGCCAGGCCCCGCCGCTGCGCTCGCCGATCTCCTGGATCATCTCGTACCCGTGCATCGGCCGGTCCTTGAGCAGCGCCAGGATCGAGGCGCGCACATCGCCGCGCCGCGCCCTCCCCCGGCCGCCGCCCCGATTCCGTCCGCCCCCGAAGGGCCCGCCGCCGAACGGCGGCCCGAACGGCCCGAAGGCCGCCCGCTGCCCCTCAAAACCACCCCGCTGCCCCTCGGGGCCGTACGGGCCGCGCCCGCGGCCATGCCCGTGTCCGTGTCCATGCTCGAATCCGTGTGAACGCATGACGTACTCCTCTGCTTGCGTCGATCTATTACCTATCGCTGCACTGTCGCGATGCCTCAACGATATATCGGAACAGATCGCATGACAACCCCGTCGAGCCTTCCCGGGCTCCGGAGTCCTGGAGTACGTGTGTGTGCGGGGCGCCCCCGCCCCGCACGAAGCCTGCGCCGTACGCGCCCGCACGAGCCCCGCGCCGTCCGCGCCCCGCTCGACGCCGCGGCGGCCCTACCGGGACGCGGCCCGGCCCTCAGCGCCCCCGCAGCCCCAGCAGGTACACCGCCGTCACCGCCACGCCCCGGTCCCCGTCCCGCGCCAGCTCCTCCAGCGCCCGCGTCGCCGTCGGGCCCGGGATGTCCGCCAGTGCCTGGGTAAGGCGGCGGCGGGCGGGCGCGTCGACGGCGGCGCCGGCGAGCCGGTCGACGACCGCGGAGGCGATCCGCTCGGCCGTCTCCGGAGCGGCGGCCAGCACCCCCAGGGCGTCGGCCGCGTCCACGTCCCGCACCGCCTCCGCGACCATGTCGATGAGCGTCGGAATCGCCTCGGCCACCCCGCGCGCACCGAGCGCCGGCGCCGCGTACCGGCGTACCGCGGCATCGGGATGCCCGAGGGCGTCCCGCAGCAGCGCGCTCGCCGCCTCACCCGGGATCGCGGCGACCGCCCGCACCGCGCGGGCGCGCACCGCCGCGACGGGCGAGTCCAGGCCCTTCGCCAGCGGGCCGAGCCCGTCGCCCGCCCGCGCCAGGGCCCAGCGCAGCGCGCCGGCCACGCTGGGGTCCGGCTCACTCAGCACCGCCTCGGCCAGGGCCTCCGCCGGCACGGGCGCCTCGCCCGTCGAGGACAGCGCCGCCCGCTGACGGGTGCCCGGGCTCCCGTAGCCCAGGGCCTGGAGGAGGGCGACGGTACGCAGGACCTCATCCCAGTCCCCGGGTTCCGCGGCACCGATCCGGCTCAGCCGCGTCAGCAGCTCCGTCTCGCTCGCGATCCGCTCCCGGGTCCGCCGGACCAGGTCCTCCACGAGACCGGCCGGGCTGAAACCGGGATCGTCCAGGGCACGCCCCACTTCGCGCAGCGAGAGGCCCAGGGACCGCAGGCTCTCGATGTGGAAGACGCGCCGGACGTCCTCGCCGGAGTACTCCCGGTATCCGACGTCGTTGCGCCCCGTGGGCCGCACCAGTCCCAGCGACTCGTAGTGCCGGAGCATGCGCGCGCTGACCCCGGACCGCCGCGCCACCTCACCGATCAGCACCGTGCATCACCCTCACCTCTCCTGACCGTACGCCCCGAGGGCCACCCTCCGCTTCGCTTCCTCGATCGCGAGGTCGAACCCGGCGTCCGGGTCGCGCCGCAGCTCCTCGGTGGCGAGCGCGTGTTCGCGGACCCGGGGCTCGGGGTGCGCGGCGGCGGCGTCCAGCGCCGGTACGGCCGCCGCGCCGAGTGCGATCAGGGCCCGGCTGAGACTCAGCCGCGTCTCGCGTCCGCCGCGCCCGAGCTGCCCGGCCAGCACGTCCGCGAGCGCGGGCGCCCCGTCCTCGGGCACGAGGGCGACCGCGGCCCGCCACGCGGCGCGTGCCACCTCGTCGTCGGGGTCGGTGAGCAGGGCCCGGGTGATCGCCGGCCAGGCCCGCCGGTCCCCGGTCTTGGACAGCGTGTGCAACGCCTGGCTTCGGGCCTGCGGGCGCTCGGAGCGGAGCTCGCCGACGAGCGCGGGGACCGTCAGGTCCCGCGGGTGCCGGGTGAGCGCCCAGGTCAGCATCTCCCGCACGGAGAAGTCGGGCTCGGTCGCGCACCGGTCCACGAGCCGGTCCACCAGCCGGGCGTCCGGCACCGATCCGACCGCCAGCGCGGTCCGCAACCGCACCGAAGCGTCACCGTGTTCCAGCCCGCGCACCGCACGCGCGACGGCCGTGTCCTCGTTCGCCGTGGTCATCCGGACCACCTCCTCGCCGCCGAGTGAAGCGCTTGACACCGTGGCAAGGTCAAGCCCGGAGAGGCCCTGAGGGGCCACCGGTCCGCGATTGGCCTTGGTCCCCGGCCCGGGCGGAGCCCTACGGTCGGCCTATGAGGATTCGCACCGTGGACGCGTTCACCGACCGCCCCTTCACCGGCAACCCCGCCGGTGTCCTGCTGTTCGGCCCCGAGGGCTTCCCCGAGGACGCCTTCCTCCAGCGGGTCGCCGCCGAACTGAACCTCTCCGAGACCGCGTTCGCCCATCCAGTGCCGCCGGGCGGCGACGCGGACTGGGCGCTGCGGTGGTTCACGCCGGTCACCGAGGTGGACATGTGCGGCCACGCCACCCTGGCCACGGCCCACGTCCTGCACACCACGGGCGCCGCGACCGGCACGGTCCGCTTCGCCGCCCGGTGCGGCACGCTGACGTCGGCCGCCCACCCGGACGGTTCGCTCACGCTCGACTTCCCGACCGCCCCGCTGACGCCCGAGCCCGCCCCGGACGGTCTCGCCGAGGCCCTGGGCGCGGAGCCGCTGTCCGTGCACGACACGGGCGCGCAGGTCGGGGACCTGCTGGTGGAGCTGCGGGACGAGGCGACCGTACGGGGCCTGGCCCCGGACTTCGCGGCGCTGGCCGCGCTCTCGCGGCGCGGCGTCATCGCCACGGCCGCCGCCACGCCGGCGCGTGCGTACGACTACGTCTCGCGCGGCTTCTTCCCGGCCGTGGGCATCGACGAGGACCCGGTGACCGGCAGCGCGCACACCGCTCTGGCCCCGTTCTGGTCGGCCCGGCTCGGCCGCGACCGGCTGACCGGGCTGCAGGTCTCCGCCCGCTCCGGTCTCGTCCACACCTCGCTGCGCGGCGCGCGCACCCTGCTGACGGGCCGCGCGGTCACGGTGCTGGACGGCGAACTGCTCGTCGGCCCGTGACCCGGGGGGCTCACGGCGTGGGCAGCCAGCCCACCTTCCCGGCGAGCAGCGCGTAACCGACGAACGCGCCGATGTCCAGGAGCGCGTGCGCCGCGACGAGCGGGCCCACCCGCTGCCAGCGCCGGTACAGCAGCACGAAGACGACGCCCATCACCATGTTGCCGATGAACCCGCCGACGCCCTGGTAGAGGTGGTACGAGCCGCGCAGCACCGAGCTCGCCAGCAGCGCCGCCGTCGGCGTCCAGCCCAGCTGCCCCAGCCGGCGCAGCAGGTATCCGACGACGATCACTTCCTCCAGTACGGCGTTCTGGAGGGCCGACAGGATGAGCACGGGGAACTTCCACCACACGTCGGGCAGTGACTCCGGGACGACGGTGAGGTTGAAGCCCGCCGCCCTGGCCACCAGGTAGAAGGCCAGCCCGGCACTGCCGATGCCCGCCGCGACGACCGCGCCCCGTGCCACGTCCTGCCCGGGCCGGGTGCGGTCGAAGCCGAGGACCCGCAGCCCGGCCCCTTCGCGGATGAGCAGATGCGCGACGAGTGCGACGGGCACCAGCGCGGTCGTGATGCCGAAGAGCTGCCAGGCGAGATCCAGCCAGGGGCGGCCCGGGGCGGCCGAGCTGTTGAGGGTCGCCGCCTGATCCTTCAACCCCCCTGGTTTCGTCAGTGATCCGACAAAGCTGATGAGGGCGGACACACCACTCGCCCCCAGCGAGAGGGCCAGGACCAGCACCGTCTCGGACCGGAGAATCCGTCGTGACACGGTCTCCTGGGGAAAAGAATCAGCCACGCGCCCCGCCTCCACCTGTACACCTGCCCTCAGTTGTGCGTTCGTGTCCCACGCCCCTCGCCACCCCGCCGGGGCCTCGAACGCAGGCACGAAGATCATGCGCGACCGGTCGGGGGACGAGCGCCATTGCCGATGGCGTGGTCCCCCTTTTCCTCGTACGTCCTCAAGGAGGGGCACCACCGGCATGGGAGGTCACAGCTTGCCCGATGACCGCGCGGCGACCGGAGGCGGGGACCGCCCGCCGCACCGCCGGCGGACGCGGCCATCGACGGACGGGGCGGACCGGGCCGAGCGGTCGGGTCGGAGGCGGACAGCGGGGAACCGGACGAGACAGCGGAAAACCAGGAGGTGATGACGGCGTGCCAGGCGCCCGCGCGGCCGGCGGGCGGGCGCGGCCGGCCGCGGCGGACCGGCCGGCCGTCAGGGCGCCGGGATGCCCGCCGGCCAGGTGTGCACCGGGTCGCCGCCCTGCATCAGCTCGCCGTAGCGCCGGGTCATCGCGGCGAGCGCGGCGCCCCGGTCCAGGCCGGCCTCGCGCGCCCGGTGGTAGGTGTCCGCCTGCCAGGACGCGCCGTTCGTCCGCCGCTTGCAGCGCCCCTCGATGATCCCGAGGTAGTGGTCCCGGTCCGCCGGCTCGATGTTCCAGCCGTCGAGCCCGGCGGCGGCGAGCGGCAGCAGCTCGTCGCGCACCAGCTTCGTCACCGGCACCCGGGTCAGCCCGCCGGAACGGCCGGGCCGGGGCCACAGCAGCTCGGCCTCGATGCCGTGGCGGCACGCGGTCTCGAAGTTCTCCGCGGCGGCGGAGAACGGCATCCGGGTCCACACCGGACGCGACTCGTCCGCCAGCGCCCGCACCAGGCCGTAGTAGAGCGCGGTGTTGGCGATGACGTCGGCGACGGTCGGGCCCGCGGGCAGCACCCGGTTCTCCACGCGCAGGTGCGGGACGCCGTCGGCGATCCCGTACACCGGGCGGTTCCACCGGTAGACCGTGCCGTTGTGGAGGACCAGCTCCTTCAGCTGGGGCACCCCGCCGTCGGCGAGGACGCGCAGGGGCTCCTCCTCGTCGCAGATGGGCAGGAGCGGCGGGAAGTACCGCAGGTTCTCCTCGAAGAGCTCCTCGACCGAGCCGACCCACTTCTCCCCGAACCAGGTCCTGGGCCGCACGCCCTGGTTGCGCAGTTCGGGCGGCCGGGTGTCCGTGGCCTGCTCGAACAGCGGTGGGCGCGACTCCCGCCACACCTCCCGGCCGAAGAGGAACGGCGAGTTGGCGCCCAGGGCCACCTGGACGGCGGCGACGGCCTGCGCCGCGTTCCACACGTCGGCGAAGCGTTCCGGAGTGACCTGGAGATGCAGCTGCAGCGAGGTGCAGGCCGCCTCCGGGGTGATCGAACCGGCGGTGGCGACCAGCCGCTCCACGCCTTCGATATCGAGCGAGAAACTCTCGCCGCGCGCCGCCAGCATTTGATCGTTCAGGAGGGTGTAGCGGTCGACGTCGGAGAGATTGGACCGGACCATGTCGGCACGGCCGAGCGTCGGCAGGATTCCGATCATCATGATCCCGGCGTCGACTTCCCCGGCCTTCCGGTCGGCATATCCGAGCCCGGCCCGCAGCTCCTCGGCCAACTGATCCAATACACGCCCCGACAGATGATGAGGGACTATGTTCACCTCAAGATTGAACATCGCCAGTTCCGTCTGGAAATCGTGACTCGCGATGCGCTCCAGCACCTGCCCATTCAACATCTTCGGCATGGCGTCGGCGCCCGTGAGATTGAGTTCGATCTCCATGCCCATGAGGTTGCGCGGCCGGTCGAACCGCCGCTCGGCCAGGAGCCCGGACAGCGCCTCCAGGCACTGCTGCAGTTTCTTCCGGTACCTCTGCCGGTCGGACAGGTCAAAGGCGCCCGCGACGACCTTCTCCCCCATCGAAGTGTCCTCCTCACATGGCCGGCACGCGGCCCGGGCCGCCCGCATCACGATCGATAATGCCCGCAGGACGTGATCCGTAACGCCCCGCGGACGGCGCACACACGCTAATCTGAGCGCCGGGGCCGCGGGCACATTCACTCGGCATGACGCACCGGGCCGTTTCCCCGTACGGCGGGCTCGTAAAGCCCCGACGGGTTTCGGCCGACCGCAGCGCGGGAAAAACCCGAGGCGGCGGCTGCGCCGCTCGCGCCGAATCAGCATGATCTCCGCATAATAAAGTCCGGATACCGCCTTGCCGGCAATAGCCGTGGCGGCTAGTGGAAACACCGCGTGAACACGTGTCGTATAAACTCCGCGGACGAGGCAGAGAGTTGACGCACCGGCTCAGTCACCGGCCTCCTCTGGCCCCGCACGCCGACAACGCCGTCCGCACCCGCCCGCGCACCACCGTGTCTCCGAAGTGAGAGGCGACCCAATATGCCGCTGCATGTTCCCCCGGCCCCCGCGCCCGCGCTGCGCAGCGTTCTCGCGGCGCTCGGTTCACCGACCGCCGTCCGCGAGGCCCGCACGCCCGCCCTGCGGTCCGCCCAGGGACCCCTGAGCCCCGAACACCCGCTCCCCGTCCATGTGCTGGGCGTCGCCCCGGGCGATGTCGCACCCGCCACCCGGCTCGCCGCCTGGCGCTTCCAGATCCGCAGCGCGGAGCGGGCGGTGGCGGCGGCGGACACCATGCTCACCGCGGACGGCTGGGCCTTCTCGCACTTCTTCGAGGGCCCGTACATCGCCTCGACGGAGCTGGCGCTGCGCCAGGCGGAGGGGATGAGCGGCCCCTACCAGCCGAGGCTGCTGTCCATCCCCGACCTCTACATGCTGGCCCTGTGGCTGCACGGCGACCCCACGGCGGACGCCTCCTGCGGCGCACCCGGCCCGGACGACGTGCTCGTACCGCTGTCCCCGGCGCCTCCCGGCTTCGCCGCCCACCGGCCGCACCGGGCCGCCGACCTGCTGCCGGTGATCACCACCCGCATCACCCCCGGCCCCGGCCCGCTGCTGGGCTCGCCGGCCCCGGCCTGAGGCCCGCGGCCTCCCGTCCGCGTGCGGTGCCCCGTCGCCCCTTCCGGCGGCGGGGCACCGCACGCGGACGCGCGTACGACACCCCGCCCATCCGGACTAGCCCCATCCGGCTACCCCTAACCCCCCGAAATGACAGTGCAGTTGAGCTGAACCGTCCGGGTGGGTGACGCGTCATGGGAGGAGTGGAAGCGCTGCGGCGAAATCCCTGCGGATTGTCGCCCGTGGGGCAACACTGGGATGCGACCGATCGACACGGGGGCGGTCATGAACACCTCGTCACACCGCAGGCCACTCAACTCGACGCAGCGAAAGAACCCATCCATGTGCCAGCATCAGCCACCCTGCCCGACAGCCGACTCAGCCGACCGGGAAGCCGCCCGCCAGGTGGCCCACCACCCGGAGCAGGGCTGGAGCCTGCTGTGCAACGGCGTCCTGCTCTTCGAGGACACCGGTGAGCTGCTTCCGGACGGGCAGATCATCGCCCCGCACAGGCCCCTGGCGGCAAGCCGGGTGGTCAAGGCCGCCTGAGCGGCCCGGTACGGAAAAGGGGCCGGCCGGAGAAGTCTCCGCACCGGCCCCGACGCGTGTCCGCGTCACACCGCTTCGCTCACCCGATCAGTTGTCGTACTCGTCCAGGGGCGGGCACGAGCAGACGAGGTTGCGGTCACCGAAAGCACCGTCGATCCGCCGCACCGGCGGCCAGTACTTGTCGGCGGCCGAAACACCGGCCGGGAAGACCGCCACCTCGCGGCTGTACGCGTGCTCCCACTCCCCGCCCAGCGCTGCGGCGGTGTGCGGGGCGTTGGCGAGCGGGTTGTCGTCCACGCTCCACTCCCCAGACGCCACCTTCTCGATCTCGGCGCGGATCGCGATCATCGTGTCGCAGAAGCGGTCCAGCTCCGCGAGGTCCTCGCTCTCGGTCGGCTCGATCATCAGCGTGCCGGCGACGGGGAACGACATGGTCGGCGAGTGGAAGCCGTAGTCGATGAGCCGCTTGGCGACGTCGTCGATGCTGACGCCGGTCGCCTTGGAGATCGGCCGGAGGTCCACGATGCACTCGTGCGCCACCAGACCGGCCGGGCCGTTGTAGAGGATCGGGTAGTGCGGTTCGAGACGCTTGGCGATGTAGTTGGCCGCGAGTACGGCCACCTGCGTCGCCCGCTTCAGGCCCTCGCCGCCCATCAGGCGTACGTACGCCCACGAGATCGGGAGGATGCCGGCGGAGCCCCAGGGGGCCGCCGAGATCGGGCCGACACCGGTCTCCGGGCCCGCCGCGGGCTGCAGCGGGTGGTTGGGCAGGTACGGCGCCAGGTGGGCGCGCACACCGACCGGGCCGACGCCGGGGCCGCCGCCGCCGTGCGGGATGCAGAAGGTCTTGTGCAGGTTCAGGTGCGAGACGTCGCCGCCGAACCGGCCGGGCTTGGCCAGGCCGACCAGGGCGTTGAGGTTGGCGCCGTCGACGTAGACCTGGCCGCCGGCGTCGTGCACCTCGGCGCAGATGTCGGCGACGTGCTCCTCGAAGACGCCGTGCGTCGACGGGTAGGTGATCATGAGCACGGCCAGCTCGTCGCGGTACTGCGTGATCTTGGCGCGCAGGTCCTCGATGTCGACCTCGCCGTCGTCGGCGGTCTTGACGACGACCACCTTCATGCCGGCCATCACGGCGCTCGCGGCGTTGGTGCCGTGCGCGGAGGACGGGATCAGACAGACGGTCCGGTTCTCGTCGCCGTTGGCGCGGTGGTACGCGCGGACGGCCAGCAGCCCCGCGAACTCGCCCTGCGAGCCGGCGTTCGGCTGGATGGACACCGCGTCGTAACCGGTGACCTCGGCCAGCCGCTCCTCCAGCTCGCGAATGAGCGTCAGGAAGCCCTGCGCCTGCTCGGCGGGCGCGAACGGGTGCAGCGCGCCGAACTCGGGCCAGGTGATCGACTCCATCTCCGCGGTCGCGTTCAGCTTCATGGTGCAGGAGCCGAGCGGGATCATGCCGCGGTCCAGCGCGTAGTCGCGGTCGGCGAGCCTGCGCAGGTAGCGCAGCATCGCGGTCTCGGACCGGTGCTGGTGGAAGACCGGGTGGGTGAGGATCGTGTCGGTGCGCAGCAGCGCCTCGGGCAGCGCGTCCTCGGTGGTGGCGTCCAGCGCCTCGACGTCCCCGTCGGCCCCGAAGGCGGCCCAGACGGCGGCGACCTGGGTGCGGGTCGTCGTCTCGTCGCAGGCCAGCGACACGGTGTCGGCGTCGACCAGGCGCAGGTTGACCCCGCGCTCCCGGGCGCCGGCGACGACCTCGCCCGCCTTGCCGGGGACCCGGACGGTGAGCGTGTCGAAGCAGGAACCGGTCACCACGTCGACGCCGGCGGCACGCAGGCCCGCGGCGAGGATCGCGGCGTAGCGGTGGGTGCGCCGGGCGATCGTGCGCAGGCCCTCGGGGCCGTGGTAGACGGCGTACATGCCGGCCATGACGGCGAGCAGCACCTGGGCGGTGCAGATGTTGCTGGTGGCCTTCTCGCGGCGGATGTGCTGCTCGCGGGTCTGGAGGGCCAGGCGGTACGCCTTGTTGCCGTCGGCGTCCACGGAGACGCCGACCAGACGGCCGGGCAGGCTGCGGGCGAACTTGTCGCGGACCGCCATGTAGCCGGCGTGCGGGCCGCCGAAGCCCATCGGGACGCCGAAGCGCTGCGTGGTGCCGACGGCGATGTCGGCGCCCAGCTCGCCGGGCGAGGTGAGCAGCGTGAGGGCCAGCAGGTCGGCGGCGACGGTGACGATCGCGCCCAGCTCGTGCGCCCGGTCGATCACGGGCTTGAGGTCCCGGACGGCCCCGGAGGCGCCGGGGTACTGGAGGAGCACGCCGAAGACGCCGCGCTCGGCGACCTCGGCCGGGATGCCCTCGGTGAGGTCGGCGACGACGACCTCGACGCCGGTCGGCTCGGCGCGGGTCTCGATGACCGCGACGGTCTGCGGCAGGGTGTCGGCGTCGACCAGGAAGACGCCGTTCTTGACCTTGCCGACGCGCCGGGCGAGCGCCATGGCCTCGGCGGCGGCGGTGCCCTCGTCGAGCAGCGAGGCCCCGGAGGTGGGCAGGCCGGTGAGCTCGGCGACCATCGTCTGGAAGTTCAGGAGGGCTTCGAGGCGGCCCTGGGAGATCTCCGGCTGGTACGGCGTGTAGGCCGTGTACCAGGCCGGATTCTCCATGACGTTGCGCAGGATCACCGGCGGGGTGAACGTGCCGTAGTAGCCGAGCCCGATCATCGGAGCGAGGACCTGGTTGCGGTCGGCGAGCCGGCGGAGTTCGGCCAGCACCTCGGCCTCGGTCCTGGCCTCCGGCAGTGCCAGCGCCTCGGCGCTCTTGATCACGTCCGGCACGGCGGCTGCGGTCAGCTCGTCCAGCGAGCCGTAGCCGACCTGGGCGAGCATCTTCGCCTGCGCCTCGGCGTCGGGGCCGATGTGGCGCTGCTCGAACGGAATGCCCTGTTCCAGCTGCGTGAGCGGGGTGCGTCGGGGGGTCATGGTGGAGGCCTCCTGGTCTGTCACGACCTGCGAGGGGCACCGCGGCGCCGGGTGCCCTGACGGCCTCCCCCTCTGTCATCTCAACCTGAGAGCTTCACCGGCACCACACGGGCGCCGGCTTTCACCGTCGGTGAGGGAGAGGCTCCGTACGGCCCATCGGCCGCGCACAACCCGCCCTGCTTTCCAGAGTGACCTCGTCCGTGCGGTACGGGGGCCTGAGAGATTCCGGGGAGGATTTGCTCCTTCGGCGTCCTCCGGATCGGCTCCGGACGACTCTCCCGCACGGGGTCAGCAGCCATGACCAGACTACCAGCGGGGTACAGGACGGGAATTCTCGAGTGGCCAAGACCATGGAACTGCATTTCTGTAGTCCCTGTGGACCAGCCGCGACCCGTGTGGGAGGGACCGTGCAGACCGACATCGACCCGCGCAGCCTGATCGGCCGCAAGGCGTTCGACCGCAAGGGCGCCAAGATCGGGACCGTGGACGAGGTGTACCTCGATGACGCGACCGGCGTCCCCGAATGGGCGGCCGTGCGCACCGGGCTCTTCAGCCGTGACGCCTTCGTCCCTCTGGAACCCAGCGAATTCGTGGACGACACCCTCCGTGTCCCCTTCGACCGGGCGCTGATCAAGGACGCGCCGGACTTCGGCGTGGGCCGCCACCTCTCCCCCGAGCAGGAACTCCAGCTCTACCGGCACTACGGCCTGGATGCCGCCCCCGGCGCACCGGCCCCGGACCGCGACTTCGGCCGGCTGGCGGGCCAGGAGGAGTAGTCCGGCGGGTCCGGGACGAGCGGCAGGGGGTCGGCGGGCCGCAGCGCGGGATCGTCCACGCGGAACGGGCGCCCCCGGCCGGGGGCCGCCGCCCCCGGTTCCTCGAAGCGCACGGTCACCCGGCCGACCCCGCTCCCCTGCACCCAGCCGTGTCCGTGGACCTCGTGGAGCACGTCGTGCCCGGCGGGCCAGCGGCGAGCGGCCAACTGCTCGGCGGCAGCCTCCTCCGCCCCCGGCCCGTCGTCCGCCGCGCCCGCGCGGGCCTCGGCGGCCTCCTGCGGCGCGGCCACGTCGTCCTCCGGGGCTGCCGCCGCCCGCGCCCCGGCGGCCTGGGCGAAAAGGTCCTCCTGGGTGTAGTCGGCGAGCCCCGTGACGCCGACGCCCAGCAGCCGCACCCCGCCGGTGGTGTCGACCGCCTCCAGGAGCCGGGCGGCGGCCTCCCGGACGACCGCGGGGTCGTCCGTCGGCCCGCGCAGCGTCTCGGAGCGGGTCAGCGTGGAGAAGTCGTACCTGCGCACCTTGAGCACCACCGTGCGCCCCGAGCGCCCCGCGCCCCTGAGGCGCTGGACGCACCGGTCGGCCAGCCGCTCCACCTCGGTGCGCACCCGGACGCGGTCGTGCAGGTCCATGTCGAAGGTGTCCTCGACGGAGACGGACTTCGCGTCGCGCTCCGCGACCACCGGCCGGTCGTCGAAGCCGTAGGCCATCCGGTGCAGCGCGGCGCCGTGCGCCTTGCCCAGCAGCCGTATCAGCTCGGCCTCGCCCGCCTCGGCGAGGTCGTTGACCGTCGTCATGCCGGCGCGGCGCAGATGGTCCGCCGTGGCGGGGCCGACGCCGGGCAGGGTGCGCACCGGCATGGGCGCGAGGTGCGCGCGCTCGGTGCCCGGCTCGATCAGGCGTATCCCGTCGGGCTTGGCCTCCTCGGAGGCGATCTTGGCGAGCATCTTGGAGCCGGCGAGCCCGACGGATCCGCTCAGTCCGGTGACCGCCTGGATGGCCGCGCGCAGTTCCCGGCCGATCTCCAGGGCGGAGGCGGTGTCGTCGGCGGTGCCGCCTGCTTCGAGGTCCACGAACGCCTCGTCCAGGCTGAGCGGTTCCACCAGCGGCGAGAGCCGGCCCAGGAGCTCCATGACCTGGTCGCTCACCGACCGGTACAGCGTGAAGCGCGGGACCAGATAGGCGGCGTTCGGCGCGAGCCGTCTGGCCTGCGCCATCGGCATCGCCGAGTGCACCCCGAAGCGCCGTGCCTCGTACGAGGCGGTCGCGACGACCCCGCGCGGCCCGAGCCCGCCCACCACGACCGGTTTGCCGCGCAGGCTGGGCTTGGCCGCCTGCTCCGCGGAGGCGTAGAAGGCATCCATGTCCAGATGCAGGATGGTGGGCGCGGCTCTCACATCAGCCGATGCTGCCCTACGGCACTGACAATCGCCGCGCCAGCACGGCCCGGCGCCCGCGATTCCCGCCCCCCGGGGCGGGCCCTCAGCGGTTCAGACGGCCCGGTTGCGGCGCCGCGCGAGCTCGTCGGCCGGGTTGTGTCCGATCAGCGTCTCGCCGGTGTCGACGCGCTCCCCGTGCAGCTGCGACAGGGCGGCGTCCACGTCGCGCCACACGACACCGACGGCGATCCCGAAGACGCCCTGACCGCCCTGGAGCAGATCGACCACCTCGGTGGGCGAGGAGCACTCGTAGACCGTGGCCCCGTCGCTCATCAGCGTCATCCGCTCCAGGTCCTGGAAGCCCCGGGCCCGCAGGTGCTGGACGGTGGTCCGGATGTTCTGGAGCGCCACTCCGGTGTCGAGGAAGCGCTTCACGATCTTCAGCAGGACGACGTCCCGGAAGCTGTATAGCCGCTGGGTGCCCGACCCGTAAGCCGGGCGGACGCTCGGCTCCACGAGGCCGGTGCGCGCCCAGTAGTCCAGCTGCCGGTACGTGATCCCCGCCGCCGCGCACGCCGTGGGCCCGCGGTAGCCGATGTCGTCGGCCGATGCCACGCCGCCCCCCGCCGCCGCAGCCGGCGCAGCCGACTGCCTGATGGTCCGGCCGGCCGTACTCCCCTGCTGCGGATACGGCGCACCCGCTGCCGTACCGTCGCCGCTGTTTCTCACGCCGACCTCCGTCCTTGACCTGCCCACTCGAAGGTAGGCAGTCACCCGGGGTGCGTCAACGATCGCCACACTCGGCACGCCGAGTGATAATCACCCTGAGGGTGGTTTCGCGTGACCGTTGACGGGGAAAGGCTCACCGGATGTGCCGGTGGCCGCCCCGGAGACGTCACTGGCTGTTGTTCGTCCCGAAGTCCTCCGGAGAGATCTGATCGAGGAACTCGCGGAATTTCTCCACCTCGTCCTCCTGCTCGTCGGGGATCGCGATCCCCGCGTCGTCCAGCACCCCGTCACTGCCGTAGATCGGCGTGCCGGTGCGCAGGGCGAGGGCTATGGCGTCGGAAGGCCGCGCGCTCACCTCGACACCGCCGGCGAAGACCAGCTCCGCGTAGAAGACCCCTTCGCGGAGGTCCGTGATCCGGACCTCGGTGAGCTCCTGGCCGACGGCCTCGAGCACATCCTTGAAGAGATCATGGGTCAGCGGCCTGGCCGGAGCCATGCCCTGCTGGGCGAAGGCGATCGCGGTCGCCTCACCAGGACCGATCCAAATGGGGAGGTACCGGTCGCCTCCCACTTCACGCAGGAGCACGATCGGCTGGTTGGAGGGCATTTCCACCCGGACACCCACAACGTCGAGCTCGTTCACACAGCAACCCTAGGACGTGCTCGGCAGGTTTGGGTAGTCGGGCTGGTCCGCCTTCAGTGCAGCCGTACCTGCAGGGCGGTCTGTACGAGCGCGGAGTGCAGCCGTACGGAGAGCTCAGCCAGCTCCTTCGCGGTCGCCTCCGCATGGGCTCTGGTCTGCGGATTCCGGTGCCGGCGCAGCGGCGCGACCATCTGCTCGATGAGCCCGGCCTCCCGGTCGGCGGCGGCCCGGACGGCCCTCAGGTGACGAGGTTCCAGACCGAATCGCCCCAGTTCCGCCACAAGCCTGGCGACGGTCACCATCTCGGCGTCGTACCCGCCGTCCGCGGTGGGCACGACCAGGCCGTACGACTCCCAGTCGTCCAGATCGCTCTCGGTGACCTCCGCGGCGACGAGGAGCTCGGCCCGGCCGATGCGCGCGGCGGTGGCCCGGCCCGGCACCCCGGCCGGCTCACCGTCCGCCTGCCGCGGTTCCCCGTCGGGGGACGGCAGGGCGGCCTGCTCACCGCGGGCCAGGGCGTCCAGGTGCTCGCGGATGACCTTCAGCGGCAGATAGTGGTCCCGCTGCATCCGGAGCACCTGGGCGAGCCGCTCGACGTCCGCGGCGACGAACTTCCGGTAGCCGGAAGGGGTCCGCTGCGGTTCGACGAGCCCTTCGGCCTCCAGAAAGCGGATCTTGGAGATGGTGACCTCGGGAAACTCCTCCCGCAGCTGCAGGAGCACCGTGCCGATGCTCATCGGCCGGCCGTCGGCGGCGGTGCCGTGTCGGGCACCGCCGCTCGGTGTTCTCAGCATGGACCTTCCTGGGGTTCCCCCCGGACGGCGTCCGGGGGCGGGTCAGATGCCCCGCTGGCTCGCGTAGAAGACCAGCCGGTACTTGCCGATCTGCACTTCGTCGCCGTTGGACAGGGCGACGGAGTCGATCCGCTCACGGTTGACATAGGTGCCGTTGAGGCTGCCGACGTCCCCGACCGTGAAGCTGCCGTCGGCGCCCCGGCGGAACTCCACATGGCGGCGGGAGACCGTCACGTCGTCCAGGAAGATGTCGCTCTGCGGGTGACGGCCGGCCGTGGTCAGCTCACCGTCCAGCAGGAAGCGGCTGCCGCTGTTGGGGCCGCGCCGCACCACTAGGAGCGCCGAGCCGAGCGGCAGGGCGTCGACGGCGGCCTGCGCCTCTGGCGACAGCGACGGCAGGGCGGTCTGGCCGGTGGCCTCCGCCTCGTACGCCTCGAGGCCCGAGATCGAGATGGTCGACGTCGTCTCCGAGGCGCGCTCCGGGACTCCGCCCCGCAGCGGCGCACCGCAGTTGGAGCAGAAACGGCTGGCCTCGGCATTGCGGTGGCCGCACCTCGTACACACCGGCATGGACGAAGCCTCCTGGCTCGGGGCTCCGAAACCTATGCGGCCGGGACCGGCAGGGTCAACGGACGACGCGCCGGGACCGCCCGGGTAGTCACCCCCCTGGCCTGTCACCTGGTCGCGGAAGAGCGGGCGCTCCGCGCCCTGCTCGTCGGGCTGACCATGGCGCGGCGCGCGATGACGCGCGGCCTCATCGCGGGCGCTCTTGCCGAACAACTTCGCAAACAACTTCACGGGCGATTCCCCTTGACCGAAACAGACCCGCCCGTGGGGCAGGACGAACCCTGAATGAACACACCTGCCGACCCGGACATCTGCACAACGTCCGTATCCACCCGACAGTTTCCACCACGCGCCACGATTACGAAGCGGCGACCCCCCGCAACCGTCCGCTCGTGTTCCCCGACGCCCGGGCGCCCGGGGATCACTGGCCCGACGACCGAGCGTAGTCAGGCCGCTCCGCCGGTCGCAAGGCGTCCACGACAATGTCGTCGGCCCGCAGCACATGCACGGTGGCCTGCTCCTTCTCCAGCGTCTGCACGACACCCCCGGGGATGTTCAGCGCCGGTTCCAGATCCTGCGGCTTGCCGATGACCTTGAAGACGTACGGGGCGGTGATCTTGCGTCCGTCGACCTTGACGGCTCCCGCGTCACCGGAGAAGTACGTATTGGCCACCACCCGGACCCCGTTGACCTCGACGGCCTCGGCGCCGGCCGCCCTGAGCTCCTGCAGGGCGTCGAGCAGCATGTCGGGCCGCACGGCACCGCCGGTGTCGTTGACCGTCATGGTGATCCCGGGGCCGTGGGCCGCCACGGTCCCGGCGAGCACGCCGAGTTGCCGCTCCTTCTCGACCGTCTGTTTCCGGGCCTCCTCGGCCTGGTCGGAGCTGTTCTCCAGCTCCGTGCGCTGGGCGTCGAGGCGCTGCTTCTCGTCCTCCAGCCGCTGCGTGCGGTCGTCCACCTCGTCCAGGATGCGCACCAGGTCCTCCTGGCGCGCACCCCGCAGGGCGTTGCCGTCGCTGTTGGACCGCACCTGGATGGCGAGCCCGAGGCCGAGGCCGAACAGCAGGAGGGCGACGATGAGTTGGGCGCGGGTCACCCGGGGCGGCCAGAGGCCGGCCTTCAGCCGCTGACGCCCGGTGAGTTCCCGCGGGGTGTCCGCCCGGGACTCCCCGCCGTCGTTGATGTCGTCGTTGCTCATCGGCATCAGGCCCGGAAGACGTGGCGGCGGATCGCCGCGGCGTTGGAGAAGATCCGGATGCCCAGCACGACCACCACGCCCGTGGAGAGCTGGGCTCCGACGCCCAGCTTGTCGCCCAGGAAGACGATGAGGGCCGCCACGACCACGTTCGAGAGGAACGAGACCACGAAGACCTTGTCGACGAAGATGCCGTCGAGCATGGCCCTCAGCCCGCCGAACACCGCGTCGAGCGCGGCGACGACGGCGATGGGGAGGTAGGGCTCGACCACCGCCGGAACTTCGGGCCGGACCAACAGTCCGACCACGACTCCCACGACGAGGCCCAGTACGGCGATCACGATGTGCCCTTCCCTGTGTCTGCGGCCTTGTATGGCTCTGCTGTCCGTACGATCAGGCTCGGGGCGGCCGGAAGGCTCAGCTCCTCCTGCGCGGAGATGCTGGTCCGGATGTCGAAGGTGTCCTTCAGCGCCTGCAGGTACTGGCCGTCGGCACTGTCCCGGAAGGCCGTACCCAGCTTCTTGCCGTCCCCCACCGCGAGCACCGAGTACGGGGGCACGAGCGGTTTGTTGTCGACCAGTATGGCGTCGCCCGCGGCCCGGATCGCCGACAGGGCCGTCAGCCGCTGTCCGTTGATGGCGATGGCCTCGGCGCCGGATTCCCACAGCCCGTTCACGACGCGCTGCATGTCCCGGTCCCTGACCCGTCCGGTGTCGGAGAAGCCGCTGGTCTCGCGGGGTCCGCCGCCGCCCTGTTCGGTGTTCTCGGCGTCGTCCACGACGACCTTGAGCCCCGGCCCCTGCACGGGCGTGGCCCCGGAGAGCAGCGCCACCAGCTGGCCCTGGTCTCCTCCGTGCTCCTGCAGGGCCTTGCGCTGCCGCTCGCCGACGTCGTCGCGGACCTCTTCCACCTGGGTCTCCAGGGTGTCGGCGGCGGCCGTCTCGGCGTCGATGCGGTCGATCAGCTCCTGCTTCTCCTTGGCCAGGACCGGCGCGGTCACCCGGGCCTGGGCGGCGCCGAGCGTGACGACGAGGGCGGCGAGGACCAGGCAGGCGGCGAGCCCCAGCTTGGCTTTGAGCGTACGGGGCAGGCCGGCGCGCCCCTCCGCCTCGCGCCGCGCCGCCGCTTCGGCGTAGCCGTCGTCCAGGCTGTGCTCCATCACGTTGGTCAGCAGCAGCATGGACGCGTCGGGGCGTTTGGGCGGCGGGGCCGTGCTCCGACCGGGGGGCTGCTGCGACATGCCGCACATCGTCGCATGTCGCGGCGGCTTACGCCGAATGGCCCCACCTGTGGCTGCTCAGCCGCGCGGGGGACGGGCGATGCCCGCGCCCGTCCCCCGCGGCCGGGCCTCAGTTGCCCGCGCTGTCCACGACCGCCGCCCACTCGTCGAGCAGCGCCTCGGCGGAGGCGTCGTCGGGCCCCTCGGCCCACAGGTGGGTGACGGCTTCGGCCGGGTCCGGCAGCACCATGACCCAGCGCCCGTCCGCCTCGACGACCCGCACGCCGTCCGTCGTGTCGACGTCCCGGTCGCCGGCCGCCTCCACGACCCGGCGCATGACGAGGCCCTTCACGGCCCACGGTGTCGCCAGGTCACGGCGCAGGACATGGGCGCGCGGGATGCGGGCGTCGATCTGGCTCAGCGTGAGCTGGGTCCTGGCGACGAGCCCGATGAGCCGCACGAATGCGGCCGTCCCGTCGAAGACACTGGCGAATTCGGGAACGATGAAGCCGCCGCGCCCGTCTCCTCCGAAGATGGTGCCTTCCTCACGCCCCACCCGGGTCAGGTCGTCCGGCGACGTGGTCGTCCACTCGACCTGCGTGCCGTGGTACGCGGCGACCTGCTCGGCGACCCTGGTCGTGGTGACCGGGAGCGCCACCCGCCCGCTGCGCCGCTCGGCGGCGACGAGGTCGAGCATGACGAGCAGCGCCCGGTCGTCCTCCACGATCCGGCCTCGTTCGTCCACCAGGGACAGCCGCTCGCCCACGGGGTCGAAGCGGACGCCGAAGGCCGCCCGCGCCGAGGAGACGATCTCGCCCAGGCGCACGAGACCCTTGCGCCGGGCCTCGGCCGTCTCGGTCGGCCGGGACTCGTCGAGGCCGGGGTTGATGGTCAGCGCGTCCACGCCCAGCCGTCCGAGGAGGCTCGGCAGCACGAGTCCCGCGCTGCCGTTGGAGGCGTCGACGACGACCTTCAGCTGGGCGTCGGCGATCCCGGTCGTGTCCACGTTGCGCAGCAGTGACCCGGTGTACGAGTCGAAGACGCTGGACGGGAAGTAGATGTCACCGATCTCGCCGGGGAAGGCACGCCGGTACTCCTGCCTGGCGTAGACGCGGTCCAGCTTTCGCTGCCGCGCCTGAGAGAGGTCCGCCCCGCGTTCGTCGAAGAACATGATGTCGACGGAGTCGGGCACGCCCTGCGACGTACGGATCATGATTCCGCCGGCGCTGCCGCGCGCGGTCTGCTGACGCGCGACGGGCAGCGGCACGTTCTCCAGGTCCCGTACGTCGATGGCGCTGGCCTGGAGCGCGGAGATCACGGCGCGTTTGAGCGCCCGTGCGCCTCGGGAGTGGTCCCGGGCGGTGGTGACGGTGGAGCCCTTCTTGAGCGTCGTCGCGTAGGCACCGGCCAGCCTGACGGCGAGCTCGGGGGTGATCTCGACGTTCAGGATGCCGGAGACGCCGCGTGCCCCGAAGAGGTGGGCCTGGCCGCGGGACTCCCAGATCACCGAGGTGTTGACGAAGGCGCCGGCCTCGATGGTCTTGAAGGGGTAGACGCGGACGTTCCCCTGAATGATCGATTCCTCACCGACGAGGCATTCATCGCCGATGACCGCGCCGTCCTCGATCCGGGAGGCACGCATGATGTCGGTGTTCTTGCCGACCACACAGCCGCGCAGGTTGCTGTGGTCGCCGATGTACACGTTGTCGTGGACCACGGCCTTGTGCAGGAAGGCGCCGCTCTTGACGACGACGTTGGACCCGATGACCGTGTGCTCGCGGATCTCCACGCCGGCCTCGACCTTTGCGTAGTCCCCGATGTACAGCGGGCCGCGCAGCACGGCGTCGGGGTGCACGTCGGCGCCTTCGGCCACCCAGACCCCGGGCGAGATCTCGAAGCCGTCGATTTCGACGTCGACCTTGCGCTCCAGCACGTCGGCCTGGGCCTTCACATAGCTCTCGTGGGTGCCCACGTCCTCCCAGTAGCCCTCGGCGACATAGCCGTAGATGGGCTTGCCCTCCTTCATGAGCTGCGGGAAGACGTCCCCGGACCAGTCCACCGAGGCATCGGCCTCGACGTAGTTGAAGACCTCGGGCTCCATGACGTAAATGCCCGTGTTCACGGTGTCGGAGAAGACCTGGCCCCAGGTCGGCTTCTCCAGGAAGCGTTCGACCTGACCCTGCTCGTCCACGATCGTGATCCCGAATTCCAGTGGATTGGGAACGCGGGTGAGGCAGACGGTGACGAGGCCGCCTTTCTCCTTGTGGAAGGCGATGAGATCCGTGAGGTCGAAGTCGGTGAGCGCGTCACCGGAAATGACGAGGAAGGTGTCGTCCTTCAGCGCCTCTTCGGCGTTCTTCACGCTGCCGGCGGTGCCGAGCGGCTTCTCCTCATTGGCATAGCTCAGCTCCATGCCGAGCTCTTCGCCGTCTCCGAAGTAATTCTTCACCAGGGAGGCTAGGAACTGAACGGTCACGACCGTCTCGTTGAGCCCGTGCCGTTTCAGCAGCCGGAGCACATGCTCCATGATCGGCCGATTGGCCACGGGCAGGAGCGGTTTGGGCATGCTCGAGGTCATGGGGCGAAGGCGAGTGCCTTCGCCGCCAGCCATTACGACGGCCTTCATGTCGGAAACGTCCTCCTTGAGAGACGACGGTCGAGCCGACTTCGCCCGTCAGGGCGGCTTCTGTGTCATCAGCCGCGGGCCGGCGGCGTTGCACGGCACCACATCAGCGAAGCTCAATCGGCTACTGCATCCGCCTTGACCAGGCGGCGGACCTGAACCACGTACAAGATTCCTGCCCACCAATAGAGGGTTGTACCCCACCCTGCGAACGCCCATCCGAAAACGGTGGCCACCTCTGCCAGCCAACCATGCCCGTCGCTGAGCAGCAACAAGGGGAATGCGTACATGAGGTTGAACGTGGCTGCCTTGCCGAGGAAGTTCACCTGGGGCGGCGGATAGCCGTGCCGGCGCAGGATTCCGACCATCACGAGGAGCATCAGCTCGCGGGCGAGCAGGGCGATGGTGAGCCAGAGAGGCAGGATCTCGCGCCAGGTGAGTCCGACGAGAGTGGAAAGAATGTAGAGACGGTCGGCGGCCGGGTCGAGCAGCCGGCCGAGGCTGCTGATCTGGTTCCAGCGGCGTGCGAGCTTGCCGTCGAGGTAGTCGCTGACGCCGCTGAACATCAGGACCAGCAATGCCCAGCCGTCGCTCTCGGGCCCGCCGAACTCGGGGCGGAGAATCAGCCACAGGAAGACGGGTACGCCGACCAGGCGCAACATGCTGAGGATGTTGGGGATGGTGAGTACCCGGTCCGTCTGAACGCGGGTCTCCTGGACCTCCACCCGGGGGCCTCCTGTGTCAAGAACGTGCCAACGATGCCCCCTGACCCTACCCTCAGCCCCGGATGCCGAGCGCACAGGGGTGCCGGGCGCCCCTGGGAACGCGAAAAAGCCCCGTGCCACAAGGGCACGGGGCTCTTCCTAAAAGGAGTTCGGCGGCGTCCTACTCTCCCACAGGGTCCCCCCT
>NZ_VJNO01000001.1 GCF_007096885.1 Streptomyces sp. 130
GCGGCGAACGCGGTTGGCGACCTGGGCCACGTGCTGTACGACGCGGGCGCGAGTCTCATCAGCGGACTCATCGACGGAATCGAGTCCAAGGTGAGCTCCCTCAAGTCCACCCTTGGCGGCATCACCAAGCTCATTCCCAAGATCAAGGGCCCGGCGGAGGTGGATGCCCGGCTGCTGACCCCGAACGGGCAGCTGATCATGCAGAGCCTCATCGACGGGTTCCGCAGCGAGATGCCGAACGTGCGCGACGAGCTGACCCAGCTCACCCGGAACCTCCCCCGCTTCGCCAGTGCTGGCCTTCAGCTGGCCGGGGTCGCCGCCCCGGCCGCCCGCCCGGTGAATGTGCAGCTGTTCATCGGCGACGAGGAGTTCACCCCGCGCATGCGGGTGGTGGCCGACGGCCAGATCCAGCAGTACGCCCGCACCGCAGCCCAGGGGCTGAGGTTCTAGCGCGCGGCACAGACGGGGCCCCCACCCTCGCGGTGGGGGCCCTCGCGCGCGTTGACGCCCCTGCCCGGCCTACGCCTCGGGCGGGGGCGCCGTGACGAACGTGCCCTTGGCCGGCAGCGTGGCGACCAGGCCGCGGTCGCGCAGCTCCCGGACCGTGCGCCGAACGGTGCCGATGCTCACCTGGTAGATCTCCGTCATTGCGCGCTCGCCGGGCAGCGCGGCCCCGTCCGGCAGGGTGCCGGACCGGATGTCCGCCTCGATGCGGTCCGCCAGCTTCACGTACTCGTACTGCGGGAGCGCGCTCATACCCTCACGGTCCCGCTGCCTACTGCGGTCGGCATCGTGGGGACGCGTCCCGACGCAGGGGGACGCGGTGGGACGCAGTCGCGCTACGGTGGGAAGAGGAAACCCCCGCGACCGATGGCACGGTCCGGGGGTGTGGACGACGCGTGGAGGCGACGCCATGGCAGAGCGTACCGACCAGCAGCCGGTAGAGGCAGGGTCCATCTTCGGCTGGTGTCACTGGCACAAGGGCCCGTCCGAGACCGCGGTGCTGGTGCAGGTGATCGAGCAGGGGTCGGGGCCCGGGGGCAGCCTGTACGCGTGTGCCCCGTGCCGGGAGCAGCGCGGTCTCGCCCCGTACGGCGCCCCGCGGTGACGACCGCCCCGTCCCGCCCCGACGCGTCCGCCCCGGCGTGCCGGATCGGGGAGCATCGCGAGTGCCCGGGGCCGCACGTCGTGCGCCGGCCAGGCGCCCCGGAGTGGGAGCGCCCACTGGAGACCTACCGCTGCGGCTGCCTGTGTCACCGCCGCTGACCCCCGACACACCAGAGGGCCCCGCACGCAACCGCGTACGGGGCCCTCGCCGTTCCCCACCCTACTGCGAGGGTCTGACAGCAGGGGTAGATCGGCCGGTAGCCGACCCGGTAGTTCGGGGTAGCGCGGGTGGTAGATCCGCAGGTAGACGGGGGTGGTAGACCTCAGGCGGCCTGCTGCTCGCCCTCGGCCGGGGAAGGGGCCGGGAGGTCGTCGCGGTGGACCCCGGTGGCGACCTTCTTGCCGACCTTCACGGAGCGCCGTACGGGCACCCCGAGCCGGGGCAGGCGGGCCTTCAGATCGGACACCGTCCAGCCCTCCCCCTGGCCGTGCTTTTGGAGGTGGTCCAGGAGGGTGCTCAGGTGGACGCCGGGGCGGTCTCCGATGAGGTCGCGCACGAGGGCGTGCAGCTGCTCGCGCTGGGCGGCGGTGTCGGCGGCCGGGGCGTCGGTGGGGCCGTCGTCCTCGTCGTGGCCGAGGGCGCGGACGGCAGCCCACAGCCACAGCGGCACGACGGCCCAGAGAATGACGGGCCAGCGGCGGACTGCCCACCAGGCCCCGTACGCGGCGCCGCCGAGGATGACCATGCGGAGGATGCAGCCGAGGATCGCGGCGACGCCGTCGAGGTCATCTCGGCGGCCGGCGCGAATCCAGGCGGCGGCGCGGGTGGCGAGTTGGCGGACGAGGATGCGCTGTCCGGCGACGAGGGTGCGTGCGTGGCGCTGGGCCTTGGTGGGTTCGGTGGTCATCAGACGTGCCCCTCGATGGCGTTGCGGCCGGAGAGGCCCAAGCTGTTGACGAGGTCGGGAAGGCCGTCGAGCATCCCGGCGACGCCTGCGGTGACGCAGAGCACCATCCCGGCAAACACGAATGCGAGCAGTCGGCCCTTGTCCTCCTTGGAGGCGGCCTTGTAGGAGAAGAAGAGGACCACGAAGAGCAAGAAGACGACGGTGCCGCCTTCGGGTGTGAGCTGGCCCAGCGATGCGGTGGCCATGGGCGTGGCAGCGTCGGTGCCGGTCGTTCCGCTGATGACCTTGCCGCCTACGCCGCCTGCGGTTTGACGGGCGCATCCGGCGAGCCAGCCGCCGAGGCCACCGAAGCAGACTGTGGCGAGCGCTCCGTTGACGAAGCCCTGGATCATGCTCGCCAGGTCCTTCATTGCGCGGCCGCCGACCCACCATTTCCGCAGGTAGATGACCATGAAGGCGATCGCGAAGACGCAGGCGGCGAGGGTGGCGCCGGTGAGGGTGATCTTCATCGGTGGACTCCGGTGTACGCGGTGACGAGGTCGAAGGGGTCGAGGGCGCCCAGGACGCCGGCAGCGGCGACGACGATGACGCAGAGGCGCAGGACGGTGGCGCCGTGGCGGGCGGTGCGGGTGAGGGCCCAGGCGAGGGGGAGCAGGGCGAGGGCGTACCCGGTGGGGGCGCCCCACTCGGCCCGTGCCTCGCCGGTGGCGTAGGCCCAGGTCGCGGCGGCGCTGTAGCGGGTGCCAGGGAAGGGAAGAACGGTGAGGAGCAGGGCGCCGCTGATCTGCCACGGCCGGCCGAAGCAGTGCAGCCAGGCGGTGAGGCGCTGCCACCGGGTGGGCTCGGGCGCCGGCTCGTACGGCATGACGACGTGGACGTGGACCTGCGGGGGCAGCGGCGCGGGTGCGGCGGCCTGCACGGATACGGCGGGCGGGGCCGGTGGTGCGGGTGGTGCCGGGGGTGCGGGGGCCGGTGCGGGCTGCTCCCACCACGGGGGCAGCTCCCCCGGGCGGGGGCCGCGGTTCGGGAGCGGCGCCCCGGCGGGGATGATCCGCGTGGGCGTGATCGGGCGGTCGGTCATGGGGTGCCTCAGTGGAGGATGGCGACCGCGAGGGCCGCGATGGTGAGCACGAGGGCGACGGTTCCGCTGATGCGGGGGACGTCGTTGAGCGCCACGGCGCCGAGGCCCGCGAGGGCGACCAGGACGGAGACGGCGAAGAACACGCCGAACATCAGGTGGCGGCGAGGGCCGCGCGGCGTACGCGGCGCCCGTAGGCGTCGCTGGTTCCGAGCCGCTGACCGATGGCGGTTCCGGTCAGTTCCGGGTCCTCGGTGAGCCAGTCCCGGGCGTCGGCCACCTGCCGCTCGAAGGTGGTGTTGCCGCTGTCGGCGGACTCCAGATCGGCACCACCGGAACCGGGGTCCGGAACCGGCGGAACCGGGGCTGTGTCGACGGGTTCCGGTAGGGGCGCGGTCACGGCCAGCGCCTCTTCCCAGTGCTGGAACAGGTCCTGCTCAAGGCCGGTTCCGGCCGTGGTTCCGCCGGTTCCGGTGCCCAGTTCCGGCAGGGGCGACCACGGCCCGAGGACGGGCCCGGCCGGCGCGGTGTCGACGGGCTCCTGAACGCGCTCGACAGCGACCGGAACCGGGGCCGGTTCCGCCGGTTCCGCCAGGGCGGAGATCGGTTCCGCCTGCCCCTGCTGCGGGGCGTGGTGGCCCAGCTGGTGGACCCGCCACAGCACGAGCGGGGCGATCGAGGACACGGGCACGATGAGCCACGGCGTGACCGTGAGGACCCCGGCCGCGAGGAGGTGCGAAGCCGAGTTCACCGCGATGAGGGCGGCGACGACGACCAGGACGTCGCGCTTCGCTCGCAGGGCCCGTACGGCGTAGATGTCGAGCGCGGCCGGCACACCGGCGGCCACGAGTTCGCCGAATCCGCAGGCGCGGGCGAGGTCGTACTCCGCCGAGGCGAGGACGACGAGGACGGCACCGAGGGCGCCCCACAGGAGGTAGTCGCGCTTCACCGGGCCTCCCCGGCGTGGAGGGCGGACAGCTGGCGGGCGAGGCGGCGCAGCGTGCCCGCGTAGTCGACCAGCAGCCCGGCGAGCACGTCCAGTTCGGCGGGCGTGAGGCGGTTCGCGAGCGGCCCCAACTCCACGAGCACGCCGACGCTGCGGCGGCCGGACGGGGCGAACGGGTCCTGGACCGGGACGCTGTAGGCGAGTTCCAGGCCCTCGTACATGAGGGGGTGGGGGGTGCCGGTGTGGCCGGTGTCGCAGCGGAGTTCGGTCGGTTCGTCGGCGTGGCCGGCGCACCAGGCCGGTTCGGTCATGACGACCGGTCCGTGGTCGAGGGTCGGCACCGTCACGGTGCGCGGGGCGGTCATCGGCCGGCCTCCTTGTCGAGGGCGGCGACGAGGGCGCGGAGGCGGGCCTCCAGGCTGACGGCGGCGCGAAGCATCTCGTCGTGATCGTGGATGTTCGCTGCCGCCTTCTCGGCGAGCGTCGCCCGGGCAAGGCGAAGCGCGTTGGCGAGCGGCGGGACGTAGGGGCTGCCGTCCCGCTCGGCGTCGTAAAGCGCGGTGTACGAGGTACGGGCGGGCTCGGGTACGTTCTGCATGGGTCAGGACTCCTTGTACCGAAGGGGTTCGGATCAAGGCGTCGTCCCGGTGTGCAACCACCGGGCGGCGCCGTTCTGCGTTGGAAGCAGGACGGCGCGGCGGCGCGCGTGCAGCGCCGTTGCAATTGCCGTTGCGGTTCGCCACGGGTCGGGGGCGGTCAGGTAGAGTCGAAACCGTCTCCGACCTGCGCATACGACTAGCTACGACCGGCCGTGACCAATCGGTCAGCAAACTCGTAATGCGTAGGTCTCGGGTTCGAATCCCGAAGGCGGCTCCGTTGAACCCCAGGTCACTTTCGTGGCCTGGGGTTCTTGGTTTGGGGCGTCAGGGCGTCAGGTGGTGGGCGAGGCGGAGGGACAGGGCCACTGCCGTCAGGGTGGGTGGGGCGTAGCCGCCGGTGGGGAAGACGGAGCCGCCCGCGATGTACAGGTTGCTCACGCCGTGGACGCGGCTGTCGGCGTTCACGACGCCGTTCGACGGGGAGTGGGCCATGCGGGTGGTGCCCAGGTGGTGGGGGCCGCCCACCGTGTCCAGGGACCAGGCGTCGGGGCGCACGCGGACGTCGGTGGCGCCCAGGGCGAGCAGGAGGTCGCGGGCGGCGGACGTCGCGACGTCCACCGTGCGGCGGTCCGTGTCCGTCAGTTCCCAGTGGACGACCGGCTTGGGTACGCCGTAGCGGTCGCGGTCCTCGCCGAGGACGACGCGGCTGTCGCGGTTGGGGACCTGTTCGGTCACCGCGACCAGGGCGAGTTCGTCGCTGGTGGCGGGCACGCTGTGGGCGAGGGGCCGGGCCCGGCCCCGGTGCTCCACGGCGACCCGGTGCTGGGTGTGCAGGCCCACGTCCTCCAGGAACAGCTGGGCCCGTCCGACGCCGGCCGAGCGGCACGCCTCGTCCGACAGCATGAGCGCGCCGATGACGGACATGGGGGCGCCGTCGCGGGAGGTGCCGGCCGGCTCGCCGTCGAAGAAGGACATGTCGAGCGCCGCGGAGTCGCCGCGGAGGCGGAGGGCGTCGAGGTGGGGGTGTTCCATGAAGTACCGGCCCACGACGTCGTGGCCGTTGCCCAGGCCCTCCGGCCAGTGCCGGTTCGGCGACGCGAGGAGCAGGCGCGGGGTCTCGAAGCCTCCCGTCGCCAGGACGAAGGTGTCGCCGGTGACGCGGTACTCGCCCTGCGGGGAGGCCACGACCAGGTGGTCGACGGACGCGCCGTCCCGCGAGGTGACGATGCGCGTCACCGTCGCCCGGAGCAGCAGGTCCGTCGTGCCCGTGGTGAAGACGTCCGCGTGCCGGTGACCGAGCTGAAGGGGGCCGAGCGCCGGAAAGGCCCGGGATTCCAGCGGTGCACCCGCCGCTCGCGCCTCGTCCTGCCGCTTCCACTCGCGTACGTCCACCTTCTCGGGCACGGCGCAGAAGGCGAGTGCCTCGGTGTAGTACGGGTCGAGGTCGGCGCGGGACAGGCACCAGCCGGTCGCGTCGGTGAGTTCGGGCCGGGTCTCGAAGTCGATGGCGTCGAGGGGTTCGATCCACCCGCCCCACAGGGTCGTACTCCCGCCGAGGCCGCGGGAACGGCATTCGGCCAGGTTGTAGTACGGGTTGCTTCCTTCGATCCGCCCGCTCCCCAGGTCGGGGTCGGGAGCGGGGTTGAACGTTCCGCTGTCCAGTACGAGGACACGGCGGCCGGTGTCGGAGAGGCCGGCCGCCACGGCGAGGCCGGCGGGGCCGGAGCCGACGACGACGACGTCCGCCTCAAGGGTGGGCTGCTGGTACGTGTCGATGGTGGAGATCACCGTACTGGTTCCTCGTGATCGGGGTCGGGTGCGCTGACGGCTGGGAAGGGCCCTCGGGGGCTGCCGGGGGAGCCCGGCCCGTGGTTACTCGGCCGGCATGGCGACGTCGGGGCGCCCACCGGCGTAGGGGCCCGTGAGCAGCCGGCGCTGGCGGGGGGTCCAGGGGTGGTCGTGGTTGACCCAGGGGGAGTTCTGCTCCCACTGGATGTGGCCCGGCGCGTACTTGCACAGGACGGCGCGCCGGTCGTGCCCGGCGCTCCACGGGATCGAGCCGTGGGTGACGGCCTCGGTGAAGACGACGGCGTCGCCCGCCTTCATGGGCACATGCACGACGGGCGGTTCCTCGCCGGTGATCGCGCGGATCTCGTCGGGTACCGGGAAGGACGACTTGTGGCTGCCGGGTATGACGCAGAAGCCGCCGTCGCCGGGGTTGACGTCGCTCAGCGCGAAGGAGACCACGATCAGGCCGTTGTGCATGCGGCCGTCGCGCACGAGGTAGTACTGCGACGGGTCGAAGGGGGTGCCGCCGTTGTGCAGGTGGTGCGGGGTGCTCTCCCCGGCGCCGGCGCGCATGAAGATGGCGTAGCTGTGGTCGAGGCGCAGCTGAGGGCCGAGCAGCTGCTCGAGTACGGGCAGGACACGCGGGTGGTCCACGAGGTCACGGAACGGCTTGCCCCAGTCGGTGAGCAGGCCGTTGGTCAGGTCCACCGGGCCCGCGGCCTGGTCGGAGTTGCCGTCGTCGGAGTCCGGGAAGCCCGTGTGGATGTAGTTCACCTCTTCCAGCAGCCCGGGCACTCCGGCTTCGTCCACACCCGTGTTGAGGGCGTCGAGTTCTTCCGGGCCGAGGACGTCGCGCAGGACGATGTAGCCGTTCAGGTCGAACAGATAGCGCTCGGTCTCGTTCACTTGCAATCCTCCAGGTAGTGCCCCGCGGGCACCGGAACGGAGCCGGCGCGCGGGATCGTGCGTGGGTGTGGGTGTGGGTGTGGGGGTGTGGGACGGCGGCGCGGGAGTGTCAGTCGCGGGCCGGGGCCGCTCTGAGGACCGTCTCGTCTCCCGCGCCGGCCTCCTTCTTGTAGGCCTCGTCACCACGGCCCATGCGGACGTACGCGCATCCCCGGGCGGCCAGTCGGCCCAGGGTCTCCTCCAGCAGGACCCGGCCCGGGCTGTACGTCCGCAGGTCGTGGGAGTAACTGCCCATGTAGATGAGGGGGGCCGACGGCGGGCCGATGTGCAGGTCCTCGGCCACCCGGTCGCCGTTCAGGCTGAGTGTCCACAGCCGGGCCCGGCCGCGCCGCGCGAGTCCGCTCACGGCCGCGCCCATGAAGTGGGGGAAGCCGGCGAGCCGTTCCACCGGGGGCAGCGTGTCGATGCGGCCCTGGCGCGTCCAGTCGTCCCACTTGGCGCGGATGAAGCGTTCCCCTTCGGCCGCGGTCAGTTCCGGGCCGTCGATGACGTCGAAGCGGAGCGAACCAAGCGCGCTCAGGTTCCGCAGCCTGCGGGCGTGGCCCTTCGCGCTGACGCGCATGTTCGCGAGTGCGATGACGGGGGCCGCCAGTGGTTCCAGGTCCCATCGCGGCGCGCGACTCAGCTCCCGGGCCAGATGGCCGTCCGTCGTCAGGCAGTCGAGCACGAGGTCCGCGCTCTTCGCGGCGGTCCGTTCGAGGAGGCGCCGGAGATCGGGAAGCAGGCGCACCGCGGACGGGGCGGAGAGGGCCGCGTCGTGCTCGTCACCCAGGGGCTGGCCGGCGAAGCCGAATACGGGTCCTTTCGGCGTCGTTTTCTCCGTCAGGGTCACTGCCGCCCATATGTCTCCGTCACGTACGACAGCGACGGCCGGGCTTCCGAGCTGGGTAAGGGTATCCCATGAGGAAAGGACCCATTCAGGGCTTATGAAATCCGTGCCGATGATTCCCGGATGCCAGCTCTCAACGAATTCTCTGGCGTCGGCTGCGCGGAGCAGCATTGCATCATGCAATTAATATGTTCCTCCCCCGTGTCTGGCTTGATACTACCCAGCGAGATTGCGTCGTCAAGCGTCTTCCGCGGCAGGGGCCCGGGGTCGTACCAGGCCCTGCCGCAGACGGCACGCGACGTCAACTACCCCCTGTAGGTGTGCATGTGAGGGCGTGTGTGACACGTGGGGGCACATGTCCCGGGCGCCTGTCCGCCAGCGATGGAGATGTCCGCGATGTCGCTCCGGACGGCCCCCATTTTCTCGGCACCGAGGTGGCTCGATGTGCTTCACTGATCGCCGACTGAAGATCTCGTCACCTTACGAGGGGGATGTAGTGACAGACGCAGCCGACACCATGCCCGGTCTTCCCGGCATAACCGATGAACTGGACCTCGCGGCCGAGCACCTCCGCACTTACGGGTGTGCGCGATTGGCGGGTGCCCTGTCCCGGGAAGAAGTCGGCGAGATCCGCGAATCCATTCATGCGGAGGCTGCCAAGGACTTGGCCGCGGACAATGATCACGTCTATTCCGGAGGGTCGAACCAGCGCGTCTGGGCGCTCTTCAACCGCGGTGAGCGGTTCCTGCGACTGGCGGAGCACCCCGCCGCTCTCGCGCTCATGGAGTCCTGCCTCGGCCCCGATGTGCGCATGTCGAACCTGAGCGCCAACATCACCGGGCCGGGGGGGGGCGGTGCCATGACCCCCCACTGGGACCAGGACTGGGCCGCGCGGCCCTGGCCGCTGGCACTGGCGGCCCATGTCATCTGGATGATCGACGACTTCACGGAAGAGAACGGCGCCACCCTGGTCGCTCCCGGCAGCCATCTCCTCGACGGGCCACCGCCCAAGGGCTCACTCGTGCCCGCCACCGGCCCCGCCGGCACCGCCCTCGTCATCGACGGCCGGATCTGGCACGGTACCGGCGCCAACCGCTCGGCCGGCGCCCAGCGCACCGGCGTGCTCGCGTACTACTGCCGTCCGTACATCCGCCAGCAGGAGAACTTCCAGCTGAGCATGGACCCTTCGGTGCTGGAGTCGCTGTCGCCGGAGCGCCGCGAGTTCTACGGCTTCGGCTTCTACGAGTACCTCAACATGATCAGCGGACCACCGCGCGACCTCGACCGCTATTGAGCAGAGGAGGAACGGAGTGAAGGTCAGTATCGGCATATTCGCCCACAACGAGGAACGCACCGTGGGCCGGGCGATCGAGGCCGTGCTCGCGCAGGAACCGGAGCAGGCGAAGATACTCGAGATATTCGTGATGTCCTGTGCGAGCACGGACGGCACCGTGCGGACCGCCGAGGAGTACGCGCGCCGCGACGCGCGCCTGACCGTGGTGGACAGACCGAAGCGCGAGGGCAAGCTGGCCGCCATCAACGACTTCCTCTCCCGCGCCACGGGCGATGTCCTGGTGATCGCCGGGGCGGACCTCGTGGTCACGCCCGGACTGGTCGAGCGCCTGGTGGAGCCCATGCGGCGCGATGCCCGGTGCGGGATGACCGGGCCCCGGGTCGCCGCCTACGGCACCCCGGGGCTGACCGGGCGGATGCACGATCTGCTCTGGCGCATGCACCACGAGATCGCCGCCGTCCAGCCCAAGCTCGGTGAAGTCGTCGCCCTGCGCGCGGAGTTCGTGCCGCACGGGCTGCCCACGGGCATCCACTGCGACGAGGTCGTGATGGAGGCCGAGGTGATCCGGCGGGGCGGGCTGCTGGCGTACGTCTCCGAGGCGGAGGTGCGGAACTTCCCGCCGAGCGACGTCCGCGAGTTCTACGGCCAGCGTCGCCGCATCGCGTGCCAGCACCGGGCGGCCGGCCGCCGGCTGTCCTACCGGCCGGCCACGCTGCGGAAGCGGAACGTCGTACGCGCCGCCCTCAACGTGGTGCGTGAGGAACCGGGCCGGGTGCTCACCCTCGCCACGCTCTGCGGAGTCGAGCTGGCCGCCCGGGTGCAGGGGGCCATCGACGAGCGGCGCGGGCGTACGTACCAGGTCTGGAGCCCGGTGCTGCGCGAAGTCCGGGTCAACGCCACCCAGCCCAACTGAACCGCCCGCAACGTGAGGTGAAGAGAGAGATGGCCGAATACGCGGCACAGCAGTACTGGGACGAGGTGGCCGGCCACCTCGGTGACCGCTCGGACGGCGGCGGCGTGGTCGCCGGGGACGACACGGAGTTCTACCGGCTGAAGCGCTCCATGTTCATGCGGCGGTTCCTGGGCCCGGCCCTCCGGGACGCGTCCACGGTCCTGGAGGTCGGCTGCGGGCCCGGCGGCAACGTCCGGTGGCTGACGGAGCAGGGCAAGGAGGTCGTCGGCGCGGACCTCTCGGAGACCATGCTGCGGCACGCCCGGCGCACGGTCGACGCCGGGTTCGTCCGCATCGACGGACGGACCCTGCCGTTCGAGGACCGCCGTTTCGAGGCGGTGTTCGTCGCCACGGTCCTCCAGCACAACCCGCCCGAGGACGCCCGTTCGCTGCTCCTGGAGATGGCCAGGGTCGCCGAGCGCGAGGTGCACCTCTTCGAGGACACCGCCGTGCTGCCCGTGCGCGACCGGTCCTCGCACTGGCTGCGGCGGCCCTCGTGGTACGCGGCGACGCTCCGCGACGCCGGTTTCACCCCGGTCGTCTCCGAGCGGCTGAGGCTGAGCGCCCAGGAGGTGTCCGCCGCGCTGGTCCGGGCCGCCGCGTCGGGCGGGCGGCACGAAGGGGCGCGGGCGAGCCGGCGGCACGTCCGGGCCGAGGCCGCCGTGCTTCCGGTGGCGCGCGTGGTGGACGCGGTCGTGCCGCCAGCGGTGGGACTGACCCGGATGTCGTTCCGGCGCGTGCGGTAGGGGGTGGGCGCGAGCGACGGCGCGTGTGCCCGACGGCCCTTCCGTCCGCCCGTCCGACGGCCCGTCCGCCCGCCAGCCCGTCCGTCCCGGCGTCAGCGCGAGAAGCGGTTCAGCGAGCGGCGGTAGGTGCCCATTCCGATGAGCAGGGGCTTGGCGGGAGTCCTGGGCGCCCGGCGCCGCCCGTCGCCCTGCGGCTGCTCGGGAGCCTGCGGCGGCTCGGGGGCCTGCGGCTCCCGGGACTTCGCCGGCTCCCGGGCCGGCTCCGCGCCGGACCACCGGTCGCCGATGAAGACCGTGGCCGGGTGGCCGTTGACCAGGATCTCGTGCGTCGCGCGGACCGCGAGGCCGGCGTCCGTGAGCGCCGCCTCGAACGCGGGCGCGCCCCGGCGGGCGCAGAGCAGCACGTACCGGCCCCGCGCCGGGTGCAGCACCCGGGCCAGCGAGAGGGCGGTGGTCCGGGCGAACTCCTCGTACGGCACGGTCAGTTCCTCGTGCTCGCCCCACGGGGGGTCCGTCACGACGGCGTCCACCGAGCCGTCCGGGACCGACGGGAGCACCATCGCGTCCTCGTCCAGCAGGCGCACCCGCCGGTCGCGCAGCGCCTCGCCGGGCAGCTGGTCGCGGTGCTCCGCGAGGTCCAGGTCGGAGTAGACGACCTCCCGGGCCGGCAGGGCGAGCCGGGCGACCACGAACGAGCCGCTGCCGGCGAAGGGGTCGAGGAAGGTGTCCCCGGGCTGCGGCTCGGACGCCAGGACCAGCATGGACGACAGCTCGTGGGACAGGGCGCCGCGCGCCTTCTTGGGCCGGGCGGGCTTGGGCAGCCGGGCGCAGAACATGAGGTCCCGCATGTCCAGGCGGCCGATGACCCAGTACTCCTGGCCCCGGCCGCTCGGTTCGAGCCGCATGCCCGTGCAGGCGGACACCGTGCGCTCGATCTCCCGCTTCGGGGCGCCCGCGACGGAGGCCAGTTCGCCGTCGACGTGGACCATCACGCGGAAACCCCGGGCACGGGGACCGGGGAGCGGCGGGAATTGCGATTTCTTCAGCGAGCCGGCCAGCTGCGCCACATTCGCATTGATGTCGCCGCGCCGGATTTCGGTGATCACCGCAAAGGCGTTCTTCGCGAAGGGAATGTCCGCGACGCGTTCCATCGGTGAACTGGAGGAGAAGAGCATCGCGCTGTCGTCCTGGTACTCCGCACGGAAGTCGTCGACGAAGTGCGACATGGCATCCGCGACGAGTTCGCTGGTCCCGGCGGGGTACTGGATGAAATAGCGCATCCGGGCAGCGTACCGGAACCGGGGCCGCCGGGGACGGCCGTGTTCGGGGCGCGGAGGGCGCCGCACGCCGGGTCCGGGGCGGGGGCGCACACGGACCGCCCGCCCCGGACCCGGCGCCCCCGGCGGTCAGCGGGAATGCGAGGCGGCGAAAGGCCAGGTGGCCGACGTCGCCCGGGCGTATACCTCGCTGATTTCCGCCCACATGCGGGCGACACCGAAATTCTCCATGGCGCGGAGGCGGCCCGCCGCACCCATTTCCCTCGCCTTCTCGGGCGCCTCCAGAAGGCTCCGCACAGCATCGGTGAGCTGGGATTCGGAGCCCGCGTCCGTCAGCAGGCCCGTGGTGCCGTCGTCCACCAGGTCGGGGAGGCCGCCGACCCGGGTCGCCACCACGGGGAGTCCGGCTGCCATCCCCTCCACGACGGCCCGGGGGGTGCCCTCGGTGTCCGAGCAGCACACGAGGACGTCCGCGCCGGCCAGCAGGGCCGGGACGTCGCGGCGCAGCCCCGTGAAGTGGACGCGGGTGGCCAGTCCGAGGTCCGCGGAGCGCTTCTCGTACTCCGTGAGCAGCGGGCCCGCCCCGATGACGGCGAAGGAGACGTCGGCGCGCTCCCGCGTCAGGGTCCGCGCCGCGCCGAGGAAGAGATCGGGACGCTTCTCGGGGGAGAGGCGGCCGACGTACACGACCTTGGGGCCCTCCGGGGGCAGCGGGAGCTCGTCCGTGAGGTGGGAACTCGCGCTGTCCGGCGCGGGCCGGACGCCGTTGGCCACGTACTGCACGTCGGCGTGGCCGAGCGACCGCAGCCGGGCCGCCTCCGCCGCGCCGGCGGTGATGATGGCGTCGGCGAAGCGGAGGCAGCGTTCGTTCAGCAAGGTCATCGCGCGCAGTCTGACCCCGGTCCGTATGAAGCCGTGGCCGGAGATGACGTAGGGCGGGAACGCGCCGGCCCTCGGGCCCGCCGTCAGCTTCACGGCGGTCGCGACGTAGTCGGCGTCGTAGCCGTGCGAGTGCACGAGAGTCGGGCCGATGTCGTGCACGTACGCCCGGAGGCGGCGCGTCCACCGGCGCAGTCCGTCGGCCGGCACGCCGAGGTTCTCGATGCCCCGGGCGTCCAGGAGGGCGCCGTACTCGGGATTTCCGTAATGGCAGACGACCGCTCGCGCGCCGCTTCGGTTCTGTTCCTCGGCGAGGTCGGCGATGTGCAGGTCCGCGCCGCCGACCTCCCCGGGGGGCTGCGGGCGGATGACGTGGAGGACGCACGGCAGGGTCACGGCCGCCACCAGTACCGCTCGGCCGGGCTTCCGCCGCCCAGGGCGGCGGCGTGCGCGGTGATCTCCTCGCGGCGGGACTCCGGCTCGAACCAGAGGATGGGGTGCTGGGAGGCGTAGCAGTCGATCGCGTCGAGCTTGCGCTCCCAGTGTTCGCGGGGATACCGGCTGATCAGCGGGGTGCCCGGGGCGAGATCGGCCTCCCAGCCCGCGCAGTGGTCGTAGAGGATGTACGGCAGTTCCTCGTACCAGAGGACGGAGTCCCGGGGGCGGTCGAGCAGCCGGGCCGCCGCCGCCACCAGGACGTGGTCGGCGTGGCGGCCGACGCCGAGCGGGGCCAGGACCAGATCGGCCTCCTGGACGGCGGGCAGGGCGCGGAGGGCGGCGGCCAGCCGGGTGGTCAGCCCGGGCTCCAGGTCCCGGGCCGGCCCGGAGACGAAGATGTCCTGGTCATGGGGGTAGAGATGGTGTCCGGTCGCGTCGCACCGGTACAGCGCCTCCGGCATGCCCAGCCGTGTGCCGGTGACGCCGAGCAGCCCGTGGGCCCGGTCGTCCTCGGCCTCGCGCGGGCCCATGGGGTCGTCCACCAGGCCGATCGACTCGTGGAAGCTCACCGCGGCCTCCGACAGCGGGCCCTCGGGCCTTCCGTTGAACACGGTGACGGTCGTGACCCGGGAACCCCAGCCGGGGCAGGCCGACAGGAGCGCGCCGCACGACAGGACAGCGTCGTCCAGGTGGGGCGAGAGCACCACGAGGGAACGGCCCCTGAATATGTCGGGGACTTCCCCGGCGCCGGGAATCGGCTGAATGGTTGCGGACGTCATGCTTTCCCCTTGTGCATGTGTGTGAACTGCCCTGCGAATAAGATTGGTTGAGTCGTCGGCGGCGGAAGCAAGGGTTGTGAGTTGACGGAATTCGACCGGATCGAGGTCGCCTGCTTCAACCTTCACTGGGGATGCGGCGGTGATGGAATTCCCTTCGACGTGACGGCCGCCTGCGCGGCCCTCGGAGCGGATGTGATCGGCCTCCAGGAGGTGTGGACGCCCGGGGGCGGACCGAGCGCCGCCGCGCGGGCGGCCTCGGAGCTGGGCTACGGGATCAGGGAGCTTCCGCTGACCCGCATGGCCGACATCGACGGCTTCCGGGTCGTGGAGCGCGAGCCGGAGGCGACGGGGTCCTGGGGCCTCGCCGTCCTCACCCGCTTCCCGGTCGTCGGCCACCGCGTCCTGGACCTCGGCCGGGCGGCGGGGGACACGGTGCGCCGGGCGGCGCTGTCCGTCGTGCTGGAGCTCCCCTCGGGGGGCACGCTGCACGTGGTCAACACCCACCTGACGCACCGGCTGCACGCGGGCCCCCGTCAGCTGCGCCGGCTCGTCCGCCGGCTCGGCCCGGTCAGCGACGCCGTGGTGATGGGCGACCTGAACATGGTCGGCCCGGCCGCCGCCGTCCTGGCCCGGCGGCGGCGCGCGGTAACGGGCCGGACCTGGCCCGCCGGCCGGCCGGTCGCCCAGCTCGACCACATCCTCGTACCGCGCCGGTACGCGGTCGCCGAGGGGGAGGTGCTTCCCGGTCTCGGCTCCGACCACCGGCCGGTCCGGGCGGCGCTGCTGCCGCGCGCACAGTGATCACTCGTCCTCCACGGGCAGCGGCTGCGGTGCCCAGGTGCCGTCCACGTCCCGCACCAGCAGGACCGTCGCCGGGCGGCGGTCCTCGCGTTCGCCCTCCGGGCTCGTACCGGCCCACACCAGGTGGATGAGGGCCGCGTCCGAGCGGTTGTCGTAGCGCTCCCCGACCCCCGCGCGGATGCGGCAGTCGCGCCAGCGGTCCGTGGCCGACGCGCCCTTGAAGTAGTCCGGGAACGCCTTGCGGCCCGTGCCGGTGAGGTCGGCGAGCAGGACCTTTCCGCCGAGGGCGACCAGGCGCTCCTCCAGCGTGGGCGGGATGTCGGCCTGGCGGCTCAGCCGCAGCGAGTGCAGCAGGGCCGCGTCGCTGACCGTCCCCGCCAGGTCGTCGCCGTCCCGGGAAGCGGAGGCGGACGGGGACGGCGAGGGCTTCTCCGTGGTGCGGGAGGGACTGGGCTCCGGCTCCACCGTGGGGGTGACCGCGGGCGACGGCGGGGCCGTCGTGGGCGACGGGGCCGGTGAGGTGGCAGGGGGCCGGGCCACCGGGGCCCGGCCGCCGCTCATGTCGGGCCAGAGCAGCGCGACGCCGACCACGGACAGCACCGCCGCCATGGCGAGCATCACGATGCCGGAGCGCTCCGCGCCGGTCACTTCAGGTGTCCGATGCTGTCGAGCGAACCCATCCGGACGTCGGACTCCGTGACGACCTTGTTCGGCCTCGGCGCCTCTATCTGCCGGTTGCCGCCCAGATAGATGGACACGTGGAAGATCCCCTTCCCGCTCCCCGGGTTGTCCGAGAAGAACAGGAGGTCGCCCGGCTGCGCGCCCTTCAGGTTCCGCTGGTGGGTGACCCGCACCTTCCCGCTGTCGTGCTGCGCCTGCGCGGTGCTTCCGATCATGATGCCCACCCTCCCGTAGGCGTACTCGGTCAGGCCCGAGCAGTCGAAGCCCTTGATGTGCCGGCCGGAGTAGCCGCCCGGGGAGCAGCAGATGCCGTACGAGGGGCCCAGGGTGTCCCCGCCGCCCCAGGAATAGGGCTGGCCCTTCTGCGACTTGGCGGCCTGGATGATCTGCTTCGCCTTTCCGGAGGCGTTGACGGGCCCGGAGATGTCGCCCAGGGCGTCGTATTCCGCCTTGGCGTTCAGCACGTCGGTGACGTACTGCTCCGAGTGGTTGTAACGGAAGATCGCGTCGTGCTCGGTCTTCGGGTCGGACATGTCGACGGCGCCCTTGCCGCAGAGGAGCGCCGCTGTGCTCAGCGCCGAGTCGAAGACGTTCTGCGGGTCGGTGTCACCGTCGTCGTCACCGTCCTGGGCGACGCTCTCCCAGGTCTGCGGGATGAACTGGGTGGGCCCGACGGCCCGGTCGTACACGGTGTCGTTGTCGTACTTGCCGTTGTCGGTGTCGTAGATCCGCTGGGTGTTGTTGGTGCCGTCCAGGACCGGGCCGATCACCGGCGGTTCGACGTTGCCGTACTTGTCGCCGTACTTGTCGATGACCTTGCGGCCCATGAACGTGCCGTGGTGGGACTCGATCTTGCCGATGCCCGCCAGCAGCGTCCAGCTGAGGTTCTTGCACTTGGGGCGGACCTCCTTGATCTTCTCCTCCGCCGACAGATACGCCTCGCAGGTGGGCTTGGGGATGCCGGACACCTTGACGCAGCTGACCTCGACCGGAACGTGCTCCTCGCTCGTCTGGCCCCCCGGCAGCATGCTCGCCGCGATGAAGGTGGCGATGATGAAGAAGATCCACGGGGCGAAGGCGGTGACGGCCAAGCCGATGGCCCATTTCTTGCCGCTGCTCATCGGCTCGGCCTTGGCGGCTGGGCTCACCTGCCGTTACCTCCGCCGCCGCCTCCTCCGCGTGGGGTGCGCCGGCCGCCCCGGCCGGAGGAGCGCCGCGCGTTGCGCTGCTGGTTGCGCCGGCCGTTGACCGTACGGTTCAGCCGCTGGCTGTCGCTGCGCTGCCGGCTCCTGGCCTGGCGCATCCGGCGGGCGGCGTCCCGCTGCGAGTCGCGGCGGCGCTCATCCTCGCTCGGCGGGACGCTGTCGGCGAGGTTGCGCCGCTCGGCCGCCGCCGCGTTCCGGAACCTGCTCCGGGTGATGGGCGCGTCGTTCTTCAGGTACCGGCCGGTGCGGGCGGCCGTGAGGGTGGCCCGGCCGACGCGGTTCTTCTGGAGCCGGTTCTTCGCCGCCTTCTTGAGGCGGGCCTTGAGGGCGGCCTTCGCCGTGGCCTGGACCGCGGCGCTCGTGCCGCCGGAGCCGACGGCCGCCGCGACGGTGGTGCCCAGCTTGACGGCGCCCTGGACCCGGTCCTTGAGGTTCTTCTTCGGCTTGCCGGAGCCGGTACCGCCGCCTCCGCCTCCGCCGCCCGATCCGCCTCCGCCGCCCGGCGCCTTGCCCTTCCAGAGGTCGCGGGCGCGGCCGCCGACCTTGCTGAGGGTGGCGCCGTCGTCCTTGAGCTGTTCGAGGCCGGACTTGCCGTTCTCGGTGGCGCCCTGGAAGGAGTTGGGGGGCGCGTCGTCCGGGTCGACGCCGCCTCCGGTCCTGGAGGCCATCCGCTGGCCGAAGTTGCTGGAGATGTTCTTGGCCGCCGCGGTGATCTTCTTCCGGAAGACCAGGAACGCCACGGCCAGGAAGTCGATGGTCAGGAACTTGACCGTCATGACCTCGCCGGTGTCGGCGTTCAGCAGGGCGATGACCATGACGAGGAAGAACGCCAGGAACATCACCGACAGGAAGATGGCCAGGATGACGCGTACGACCCCCGACACCCAGTTCCACATGGCGGTGCGTCCGCCACCCGGCAGGATGCCCGCCACCAGCGCCGGCTGGGCGCGGATGACCTCGAGCGCCATCCAGACCTGGGAGATCAGGAAGGTGCAGGAGACCGCGACCACCAGCACCACGACGATGAGGGCCGCGAGGGCGATGAACCAGATTGAGAGGAGGTTGTCGAGCGAGGCGGAGATCTGCTGGTCGTCCATGGGGACGTCGCCGCCGCACGCCTGCTGGACCTTCGGGTCGGCCGCCAGGTCGGAGCCGTCCTTGCCGCTGATGTAGGTCTTCCAGGCGTCGGTGCCCTCCGCCTTCTTCTTGAACTCCTCCACGGCCTCCTTCTGCTCGTCCTTCACCACGGTGTAGATGGCCCAGGGGTTGCCGGTGGCGATCAGCAGGCTGTCCTTGAGGCCGTCGAGGGAGAACACCTCGCTGAACGCGTTGCCCAGCTTCTCCATCCAGCCCTTGTTGTTCTCCTCCTCGATGAGCCGGGGCAGGACGAGCCGGTTGAAGTTGTACCGGGCGAGCGTCGCCTTGCCGTACGCGGCACTGCACGCACCGTCGATCGGCTTGTTGGTGTACAGCACCCACACCGGGCGCTGGATGAACGCGTCCACGAGCCCGTCCGTGATGGGCCTGGCGACCGAATCGCTCTTGGACCTGCCCTGGCCCTGGCCGTTGCAGGTGCTGGCCGGGCCGTCCTGCTCGGCCGGGGACACGCCGTCCGCCGCGCACCGGTCTTCGAGGATCACGTCGGCGATGTCCAGGGAGAACTGCTTGGTCTTGCCCAGCACGCCGGTGTCGTCGGCGTTGCCGATCAGGAACGTTCCCGGACTGGCCAGGGTCACCGTGGCGATCGAGGCGATCACGAGGGAGGTGCAGATCTCGATCCAGCCCTTGGACCGCTGCTTGAAGAGGATGAGGTAGCCGGCGTACACGGCGACGAGCGTCAGGAAGAGGACTTTCAGGCCGAGGTTGTCGATCACCTGGGCCTTGATCGTGGCGGCGACGTCGGAGACCGGGTCGAGCAGCTGCTTGGCCAGACCGAAGTCCAGGGCCCAGTCGACCAGCCAGCAGGCGAAGCCGATGACGGTCCGCAGGACGTTGAAGCCGACGCCGATCAGGAAGGCGATGATCTTGCTGATGACGTCGAGCGTGCCGCCCTGGTCGACGTTGAGGCCGTAGGCGCTGATCGGGACGCCGTTCTTGTCGACGACGTCGAAGATGCCGAGGACCTTGCCGCTGTCCTTCGGTTTCGGCGGCTCGCAGAAGAGATTGGGAACCTTGTCCTTCGGGCTGCAGCCGTCCGCCCAGGCGTGGTGCGAGAACACCACCATGAGCACGATCGGCACGCCGACCAGCACCAGCAGCCGCAGCCAGGTGCGGCGCTGCTGGATCACCCCCGTGAGTGCGGTCATATGCGCTGCGCCTCCACCGCTTCCATGGCGTCGGCCGCCTCGACGGCTTCGGCGGGCTCGTCCAGCGTGGCGCGGCCCGGGGTCGTGTGGATGGCCTCGGCCGCGTGCTCGTCCGCCGGGATCAGGACCTTCATGCCGCCGATCCGCTTCCTCAGGTCGTAGTAGAGGCACTCGCCGGAGCGCAGCAGCCGTTCGTCGTCGGAGACGTTGATCGGCGACAGGTTCTCGGTGACCAGCTTCAGCAGCTCCGGATCGGTGCCGTCCAGGCCGAGGAACTCCAGCCCGCGCGCGGCCAGCTGGCGGTTGCGGTGGCGGAAGAGGAACCGGTGCGAGACCAGGCCCCGGATCTTCTCGCCGTACTCCGAGTTGGCCGGGCCGACGTCGTACGGGTCGTGGGAGCCGGCGAAGGCGCCGCAGCCGTGCTTGCGGCCGTCGTTGATGATCTCCAGGAGCAGTTCCGTGCCCTCGGCGGACGAGGTGAGCCACCAGCACTCGTCCAGGAAGACGCCGACGAACTCCTCCGGGTCGGCGAAGGCGATCTCGCGGCAGAGGGCGGCCACCAGATACATCAGGCGCCAGCCGAACTTCTTCTCGACCTCCAGGCTGGACAGCCGGTGGCCCTCCAGCTCGGTCTTCTTCGGCAGTCCGATGTTGGCGGCCGAGAAGATGATCGTGTCGGCGTCGGTGATCTCCACGATCGGCAGGCTCGGGTCGAAGATCACCCGGCCCAGGTCCTTCTTGGCCAGCGACCGCAGCTTCCGGGCCAGTTCGCTCGCCGCCGCCCGGACGTTGTGGTCGTCCGGGTCCTGCGGATCGGGCGTCTGCGCGCGCTCGGTCAGGGTCTCCAGCAGCAGCCGCATGCTGGGCCGGGGCGCCTTGTGCGTGGCGTCGATGGCGTCCGCGAGCGTCACGCCCTCGGTGGACATGGAGGCGATGTCCAGCAGCGGGGTCAGGAAGGACTCGGTGTAACGGGCGGCGCGCGGGCCCTTGAAGACGCGCAGCGGGTCCAGCGAGACCGAGGCGTCCTCGTCGACGGTGATCACCTGGGTCTCGCCCGGGCAGGCGCGGGCGAAGCGGGCCCATTCCTGCTGGGGCGTACGGTCGATGGCCAGCGCCCGGCCGCGGCTGCGGGAGCGCCCGACGCGCCGGCCGGTCGTCAGGATCGAGTACATCGCGGTCTTCATGGCGACCGACTTGCCCGAGCCCAGCTCGCCGATGAACACGGCGGACGCCGAGGCGTTCATGCGCGGGCCCAGACTGAAGTCGACCAGGACCGGGCGGGCGCCGCCGCCGTTGAGCTGGAGGCCGAAGAGCGAACCGCCGTCGTCGCCGAGCGACTGTCCGCAGAACGGCAGCGACATCGCGAAGTCCCTGGCCAGCAGGAACTGCGCGTAGTCGTTCATCACCCGGGGCGTGGGCGTGCCCGGGAGCATGCTGTGGAAGAGGGCCGTCTGCTCACCGATCGGGCGCACGAGCGTGTAGTCGTTGCCGCCGAAGTGGTTGATCAGCGCGGCGGCCTTCTCCTCGGTCTCCTCCGGGGTGCCGCCCCACACACAGGTGACGACGCTCGCCCTGATCTCGACCTCCGTCGAGGAGGAGGTGAGCCGGGAGCGGTACTCGTTGAGCGCGGTGCTCGCCTTGTCCAGGCTGGCCGGGACGCCCGCCGTCTCCCCGTCGTACTCGCCGCGCTGGTGGGCGAGTTCGCGGGCCTGCCGGCGGGACTTCGGTTCGGCCTTGGCGCCCTGCTCGATGTGCAGCCGGACCGCCCAGTCCACCGGGAATCCGAAGTCGTCCAGGGCGGCCAGGTACTCGCTGCCGGGGAAGGCGAAGGAGTCCGGCATCTCGGCCAGGACCGAGAAGGACTGGTAGCTGTCGCCGAACTCGGTGCTCGACTTCACATAGCGGTGCCGGAAGGGGTTGAGCGGGACGCCGCGCCGCTCCTGGATGCCGTCGCCGCGCCCGCCCTCGTCGAGGATGACCTCGCTGTACGCGGCCACGGGGCGCCCGCGCCCCACCACCGAGCGCGGCTCGTCGTGCTCCGGGAGCAGCGGCTCCGCCAGGCCCCGGCGCGCGCAGTGGCCGTAGATCCAGAGGATCTCGCCCTCGGTGGCGGGCCGGAGCCGGATGGCGGTCGGCCAGGTCGCGGCGAGGTGCCGGGCCTGTTCGAGCCGGCGCTCCTCCTCGGACCTGCTGACCGGGGTGGTGGGCAGCCCGAGGGTGTTCATGACCTCGTAGTGGGCGGAGGACAGGACCGCGAACGCGCCCTGCTTGAAGTCGGTGTGCTTCATCGGGACGGCCAGGAAGTCGACCCGCCCGGAGAGCTCCATCTCCTCCAGCTCGTCCAGGACCCGCAGCGACAGGTCCACGTACTCCGGGGACGCGTCCAGGTCGATGCCCGCCGTCATGCGGGTGACCACGCTGGCCGCGTCCACCTGCGGGCAGAGGCTGAGCAGCAGGGCCTCGCCCTTGATCGCCTTGAACAGGGACTCCAGGGCGTTGAGGCGTTCGTGCTTGGCCGCCTTGGAGGCGTGGCTGTAGTTGTCGGAATCGACCCGCCACACGGCCCACACCGTCGCGTTGGTGGTCCAGATCAGATGGCCGCTGATGTGGCGCACGGGAAGACGCATGGCAGTTCATCCATCCTTCGGGTCAGTGCTGCCGCTCTGCTTCGTCGAGCAGTTCCTGGAGGCGGGTACGGGGCCGGGCGGGCGCGGTGCCGGCCACGGGCGGTGCCGTCTCGGCAGGGGACCCGCCGGTACGGCCCGTCGTGGTGACGAGCCGCACCGGGCGGGCCTCGGGGGCGGGGGACGGTGCGGGCTCGGCGGGGAGCCGCACGTGGACGGTCACCCGCCCCGTCACCAGCCGGGTCTTGAAGGTGCGTTGCGGGCGGCCGGCCAGCCGGCCCCCCGGTGGCGAGGTGCCGTAGGCCAGCAATCCGAGCAGGGCCCGCGCGGGGTCGCGGCCGTCCATCCGGGCGTACCGCATCAGCCACGCGAGTCCCCACGGGACCGCGACCAGCACCAGGGCGTTCCCGAGCCCGAAGAACGCCCACAGATCCCGCAGGCCCAGCAGGAGTACGAAGACCCCCACCATGGTCACGATCTGGGTGATCGTGTACGGGCCGCCGGGTATCCGTCCGCCGCCGGGGAGCTTGCCGATGACGAGAGGGTGCTTGCGTGCCCGGGTGTACGAACGCCCGATCAGCGGCTTCCCGTCGGACGGCTGCCCGCCGCTCACAGCAGGTCGGCCGGGCTCACCGGGGCGGCCGGCGGCTCATAGGGCTGGACCACGGAGACCGCGCTCTGGGCGGGCGCGTCGGGGACCTCGCTGTCGACCATGTTGCTCAGCGCGTCCATGTTGCCGACGGCGAAGACGACGACGGCGCCCAGGATGGCCGCGGTCAGGGTGCCCGCCCACGACTTCGTCTTCACGTAGGCGAGGACGGTGCCGACGATCGCCATGGCCAGGGCCGCCGAGACGGCGAGGGTCTGGACGTTGGCGATCGTGTCCGAGACCCAGTCGAAGATCTGGCCGTTGGCCGCAAGTTGCACCATGTCGGTGTTCGCGTAACTCACTTGTGCTTCCCCTCGTGTGATCAGCTGGGTGGTGCGTCACTCCCCGGCGGTTTCCGCCGAGGCGTCTGAGGACTCGTCCGACGGGGCGTCCGGTGTGGGCGCGGTGTCGTCGGCGACCGGTCCGGTCTGGTCCGGGGACAGCACCGGGGCGGGGTCGAACGACGCCACCTCCCAGCGCCCGTCCCGGGTGGTCAGGGTGAGTGCGTAGCTGAGCAGGTAGTCCTGGCCGCCGGTCGTCGCGCTCACGGAGACCAGGACGTGCCGCTGCGTGCCGTCCTGCGGGACGGTGTCGTCCGCGTCCTGCGGCGCGTCGTCCCGGACGCCGGTGACGAGCGTGGACTCGTACGGGGCCGGGGAGATCGCCGTGACCTGGAGGCCGGGGGAGACATAGCGGTTCAGCTCCCCCTGGCCCGTCAGGTAGGCGGCGAGGAAGCGGCTCACGGTGTCGGAGACCGGGTCCTCGGAGCTGGGGCCCCGGCCCGTGCCGTAGACGAGCCCGCCGTGCTGCGCGGAGGCGGGCGCGTTGACCTCGGCGGGCAGCGAGGTCGCGGCGTAGAGCGTGGCCGGGCCCCGGGGCGCGGGAGCCGACGCGGAGCCGGTCGGCGTCGGTGACGCCGGGGCGGCGGGCGAGGACCGCACCGCGGACGGGGCCGGGTCCGGGGCGGCCGGCGACGGGGCGATCGTGCCGCCCGCGTCCGGCGTACCCGAGACCTGGACGCCGACCCGGTAGTAGTGCATGCCCCGGTCCCTCATCTTGCCGGCCTTGTCCTTCGCCGAGACCCGGGCCGCGACCGTCACCGACCAGTAGCCCTCCTCGGCCTGCCGGGCCGCCACGGTGACGACGTCCGAGGCGGTGCGCGAGCCGGGCTCGTTGGCGAGGGTCACGGGCTCGGAGTAGTACGGAAGCAGGTCGTCCTCCGTGCCCTCGCCCGCCGCCAGGTACGCCGCGACGTACAGCTCGGCGAACCCGGAGGGCCCGGTGGCCGACGGGGCGGACTCGGTCCGGCTCCGCTCGGCGGCCGAGGTCGCCCCCTTCGAGGAGCCGGCCAGCGCGACCGCGAAGAACCCCAGCAGCGGTCCGGCGACGACCAGCATCCAGACGACGGCGGTGACCAGCTTGGTGAGCCCCGCCATCTTGACGGTGGTCTGCTGCCAGCCGGTGGCCGCCTCGTCCAGCTCGTCGGTCTCCTCCTCGCCGGACGCCTCGGCGGGCACCGCCCGGGGGGCCGGGGCATAACGCGAGGTGCGCGTGGCCTTCGGCCCCGGCGGTGCCTGTTCGGTGGTCTTCTGCTTCTTGTTCGTCAGCCTGAGGCCGCGCTTCATCGCATGTCTCCCTGAGCGGTCCGCAGCATCGGGTGTGCACGGGGCAGGTGGTTCCGGCCGTACGGGTGTGACGTCGACGAGCCACCATCCTGGGTGACGTGTGTCACTGGATCGTCACTTCGCTGTCGCGAACCTGTCAGAGGCTGCGGGCCGGTCCGGGGCGGCGGCCCCGTCCGGGTCCGCGAGCCTGCCGGAGGCGGCGACGGCGAGCCGGCGGACGGCCCTGCTGCGCCGCTGCCGCTGCCGGGCGCCGTCCCGCGCGGAGGGGCGCGGGGTGACGGGGTGGCCGGCCGGCCGGTCCCGGTAGTAGCCGGTGATCAGGCGCGCTTCCTCCACGTCGAGGGCGCCCGACTCCAGGGCCCAGACGAGGAGTTCGACCAGCTCCGCGCGGGCGTCCCAGCCGGCCGCGCGCCCCGGCTCGTCCTCGGCGAGCAGCCGGTAGTCGGCGGCCCTCGCGAGGAGCAGGGTCAGTTCGGCCTGGGACGCGGGGCAGGGGCCGGCGGCGAAGAGCCCGGCCGCGCTGTCCGGGTCCAGGGGCACGGCGGACGCGTCGTCCCCGATCAGACGGCGCGTCAGGCGCAGGGTCTCCAGGGAGAGGTTGGCCGCGATGCGCCGGGGGCGGCGGTGGACGGGGTAGGTCCGCACGACCTCGTAGAGCGCGCCGACCGTGAGGGAGACCGTCTCCTCCCAGTCGTACTGCGGGCGCAGCTGGCTGCGGGCGATGCGCACCGCCTTCGGGAGCATCGTCTGCACCACGGTGCGGGCGGCGAGCTGGGCGCCGGGCCCGCCCGTGACGGCCGCCCTGAGCAGCGGCAGCAGGAGGCGGTCCTGGGCGCCGGTGGTCCGGCAGGCGCGCAGGGCGTCGAGCACGGACTGCGGTCCGGTGAGCGCCGGGTCGCCGTACCAGCGGCGCAGGTGGGCCCGGGCCGACTCGTCCCGGATCAGGTCCGCCCACTCGGTGTTGAGGCGGCCCACGAGCCCTTCGCTTCGGGTACGCGGTGGTGCGTCGGTGCGCATTGGATCTTCTCCCCCTGGACGTGCTGTGGAACACGGCTGATGGTGCGCCTCGCCCCTTGTCCGCCCCGTTGTCCGCGCGGAACAGCCCCCTGGACAAGGGGGGTTCGGCGTCGCGGACAAGGTCTTGACCGGCCAACTCGTCTTCACTGCCGGTCTGTCGGCAGGGAAGTGATCGCTGTGGCGGGTGAGGCGATCAGATTCTGCTCACACGCAGGTCATCAACAGGCCCTTCTGTCACCGCAGTCGGACATAGTTGTGACAGAACGGCGCCCGTTCGGCGTCGGCCCGTCATGCAGAATGACGGCACATCACTTTCCGGACGCAGACGACGATGCACACCACGGCGCATGACCAGGGGGGTCCGATGGCACGCGGGAAGAAGACCGGCCTGATGGCCTGTTCGGGGGTGGCGGCCTGCCTCCTCGTACTGGCCGCGGGCTGCGGCGCGGAGGACGACGGGAAGCCGTCCGGGCCGACGGCGAGCGCCACCCGGGACGACGGCGCGGAGAAGAAGCGCGCGGCGGCCGAGCGGGACGCCCTGGCGGCGTACCGCGGGATGTGGAAGGCGCAGACCAAGGCGTACTCCACGGGCAGCATGAAGGGCGTGGAGCTCGGCGACTACACGACCGGCGACGCCGCGGCGCACATCGTCGAAGCCTTCACGTACTACCAGAAGACGGACATCGCCTTCACGGGCCCGCCGGTCATCTCGCCGAAGGTCACGGCCGTCGACGTGGACTCCTCGGTCCACACCGCGACGATCACCGACTGCGTCGACGTGACGGGCATCGTGGTGCGCCGTGCGACGGGCAAACCGATTGCGGGTGCGAAGGAGGACGACCGCCGTCCCTGGACCGCGAAGGCCACCACCGCCAAGGACGGCAAGGGCGGCTGGCGGATCGTCGACTACACGATCGACAAGGACCGGACGTGCTGACCGCGGGGCGGTACGCGCGCGGCGCGCTCGTCGCCCTGGCCGCCGGCGCGCTGGCGGTCACCGGAACGCGGACGGCCGCGGCCGGAAGCGGCGTGAAGTGCCCGCCCGGTGTCCAGGTCTGCGACATCACCGCCGAGGACCCGGGCGAGCCCGGGGACGACGGCGGCTCCGGCGGGGGCACGGGCGGCGGTTCGGGCGGTGGCCGCACGTGCCACCGGGAGAACGGCCAGGAGATCCCCTGCTACGTGCCGGGGCTCGGCTTCTGGAACGTGTCCTGCTACTGGGTCCTGCTCGACCCGCAGCCGCCGGCCGACGACTACATGATGTGGGGCAACCACAAGCCGGACGAGGGCGACATCTACCACCCCACGAACTGCCCCGACTTCCCGTACGAGGGCGCCGGGACCTTCGTGCCGCGTGACACGTTCTTCCCCAACGGCTCGATCGGCGAGGACGCCGGGCCGACCCCCGCCGAGGTGGCCGAGCGCGCCGTCGCGCAGATGACGCTCAAGGGCGCCGACATCGGCATCGCGCCGGAGCCGGGCCGCACCGGGCTGGTCGGCCTGCCGGTCTGGATGTGGAACAAGCAGCACCCGAACACCACCGGACCGCAGACCAGGACCGTCACCGCCGGGTCCGTCACGGTCACCGCCACCGCCAAGGTGTCGAAGGTCGTGTGGAACATGGGCGACGGCTCCTCCGTCACCTGCACGAAGCCCGGCGAGCCCTACCGGGCGTCCTACGGGAAGCGGGAGTCCCCCGACTGCGGGCACGTCTACCGCCACACCTCGCGCGGCGAGGCCGGAAACACGTTCAAGGTCACCGCCACGTCCACGTGGACCATCCACTGGGAGGGCGGCGGTGAGAGCGGCGACCTGACCGAGACCCGGGAGTCCGCCACCACCGTGGCCGTCGGCGAACTCCAGGTCGTCGGCTGACGACCGGGACGCACCACCGCCCGATGACGAGCGCGCGCAGCCAAAGCACTGCTGGAGGCACCCATTGAGCAGGACCAAGACCGCCGCCCCGCCCTACCAGGGCGGCGCGCCCGGCACCCCGGGACCCGCCCCGGTGGCACCCCCGCGGGCACTGAAGCAGCGACGGCGCCGCCCGGCGCTCATCGCGCTGTCCCTCGCGCTGACCGCGGTCGGCGGCCTCTCCGGCGCCCTGCTGTTCACGGCGACCGGCGAACGCACCGACGTGCTCGCCGTCCGCCACGAGGTGGCGGCCGGCGAGGTCATCGAGGACGGCGACCTCACCGAGGTCTCCATCTCCCTCGACCCGGCCCTCAAGCCCGTGAAGGCGGCGAACCGGGGCGCCGTCGTCGGCAAGCGGGCCGCGGTCGCGCTCACCCCGGGCGCCCTGCTCGCCCGCGACCAGTACACCGGCGCCAGCCTCCTCAAGCAGGGGGACACCCTCGTCGGTGTCGCCACGAAGCCCTCCCAGCGGCCCACCTCCGGGCTGTTCCCCGGGCGCAAGGTGCTCATCGTCAGCACCCCGGGCGAGAACGACGAGATGTCCGACGCCCCGCCGCAGACCATCGCGGCCACCGTCGTCGCGGTCGGCGACCCGGCCGACGCCACCGGGGTCGCCACCGTCGACGTGGCCGTCCCGGCGACCGACGGACCGGCCCTCGCGGCGCGGGCCGCCACCGGCCGGGTGGCGATCGTCGTGAAGAGCGGGAGCGGTTCCTGATGTCCGTGATCGCGCTGGCCGGCGGGACCGGGGCCCCGGGGGTGACCAGCACGGCGCTCGCCCTGCTGCTCGCCTGGCCCCTGGACCCCGGGCGCCGGCTGATCCTCGCCGAGTGCGACCCCGACGGCGGGGCCGTCCTCGCGGGCGCGCTCCAGGGCCGGATGGACGCCCGCTACGGGCTGCGCAACCTCGCCGTCGCCCAGCGGAAGGACGAACTGGTCGAGGCGTTCTGGCGGCAGCTGGTCGACATCTCCGAGGACAACAGCAGCAGCCGGCTCCTGCTGCCCGGGATCACCGACCCCGCGCAGGCCGCCGGGCTCGACCCGGCCTGGGGGAGCCTCGCCGAACTCTTCGCCCGCATCGAGGACCACCAGCACGACGTCCTGGTCGACCTCGGCCGGCGCGGCGCGTTCGGCGCCTCCGCGGTGCTCGCCAAGCGGGCGGACGTCGTGGTGATGGTGGTCCGCAACACCCTGCGCGGGGTCCAGAGCGCCCAGGTCCGCGTCGAGGCGCTGCGCAAGTCGCTGGCCGGGCCCGGCGGCACCGGCGCCGACGCGCTCGCCGTCCTGCTGGTCGAGGGCGGGCCCTACAAGTCCGGCGAGGTCGAGAAGGCGCTCGGGGTGCCGGTGCTCGCCACGATCCCCTGGCGGCCCAAGCAGGCCGAGGTGCTGTCCGACGGGGTGGACGGCGGCAGCCGCTTCGACCGCTCCGACCTGATGCGCGCCGCCCGCGCGGCCACCGGACCGCTGCGCGAGCGGGTCGCCCTGCGCCGCGACCGCCTCGCACCCCGCGCCCCGGGACCGCACGGCCAGGGCCCGTACACCCAGCAGGGCCCTTACGGGGAAGGGGACATGGCCCATGCGCGCTAACCCGCTGCACCCCGACCCCGTGATGCGCCCCGGCCCGGCCACCGGGCCCACCGTCGCGTTCGAGCGCGGCGAGCCCGGCCCGCCCGTCCCGCCCCGGACCGGCCCGCGCGCCGCGCAGCGGCCCGCCGCCGGGGTCTCCTCGATCAGGGCGGTCGGCGAGGAACACCTTCCGCGGGCCACCGTGGACCACCGGGTCGCCGGCGAGATCAAGAAGCGGGTCGCGGACCGGCTCGCCCAGGAGATCAAGGCGTCGGCCCGGATGAGCCCGGAGTCCCAGGCCCAGCGCGGCCGGGCGCTGATCAACGAGGCCGTCGCCGTCTGGTCCGACGCCATCGCCGTCGAGCGCGGGGCCAGCACCACCCAGGCCGAGGACGTCGCCCTCGCCTCCGCCGTCTACGACATGCTCTTCCGGGCCGGCCGGCTCCAGCCCTATCTGGACGACGAGCGCGTCGAGAACATCCTCATCAACGGCTACGACGAGGTCTGGCTCGACTACGGGGACAGCGGGCGGGTCCGGGTCCCGCCCGTCGCGGACTCCGACGAGGAACTCCAGGAGATGCTGCGGGACCTGGCGCGCCGCACCGGGCAGAGCGAGCGGACCCTGTCCACCGCCGACCCGTTCCTCGCGCTGCGCCTCGCCGACGGCTCCCGGCTCCAGGCCGTCACCGGGGTCACCCCGAAGACCTTCGTCACCATCCGCAGGCACCGCGTCAAGGACGTGGACCTCGACGGCATGGTCCGGCTCGGCGCCATCGACGAGACCCTGGCGGCCTTCCTCGCCGCCGCCGTGCGCGCCGAGAAGAACATCATGATCACGGGCGAGCAGGCGGTCGGGAAGACCTCGCTGCTGCGCGCCCTGCTCAAGGAGATCGACCCGGACGAGCGCTTCGCCACCATCGAGACCGAGTTCGAACTCTTCGCGCACACCAACGGCTTCCACCGCCAGGTCGTGCCGATGGAGTCCCGCGAGTCCAACGGCGAACGCGCCGCCGACGGCCGGGGCGCGGGCGAGATCACCCTGCTCGACCTCATCCACCGCGCGCTGCGCATGTCGCTGTCCCGGGTCGTCGTCGGCGAGGTCCGGGGCCAGGAGATCGTCGCCATGATGCAGGCGATGACCAACGGCAAGGGCGGCAACCTCTGCACGATCCACGCCCGCCGCCCCGAGATCGTCTTCGACCGCATCGCCGAGCTGTATCTGCTGGCCCAGGACAACATGACCGAACAGCTGGCCTACCGTCAGGCGGCCAACGGGCTCGACTTCATCGTGTTCGTCTCCATGCGCGACGAGACCCGCATCGGGGGCAGGCGCCACCGGTTCGTCTCGCACGTCCTGGAGGTCACCGGCATGGGCGAGAACGGCCGGCCCGCCACCAACCGGATCTTCGCGCCGCGCCCCGGCGAGCCGAGGGCCGTCCCGCACATGCACCCCTCCTGCCTGGAGGACCTGGTCCGGGTCGGCTTCCCCGTACACCTGCTGGACAATCCGCGCGGCTCCTGGCCGCGCCCGCTGGATCTCCAGGTGAGGGCCGGATGAATCTGATGCTGATGTGGGTGCTCGCCGGACTCGCCGTCGCCGGCGGCCTGGTGGGCCTGGTCGCGGGGCTCGTCGGTACGACGGCACCCCGCCCGGTCCGCCGCTCGCGCAAGGGTCCGGGCGGCAGCGTGGAGCACGACGCGGCCCTGCGGCGCCGGACCCGCTGGGCGGCGGGCGGTGCCGTCGGCCTGGCCGTCTGGGTGATCACCGGCGTCTTCACCGGCGGGCTGCTCGTCGGCGCCGCCGTGGTCGGGGTGCCCTGGCTGCTCTCGCCCACGAAGAACGCCGCCGTGCGCATCGACAAGCTGGAGGCGCTCGGCGAGTGGACCCAGCGCCTGTCCGACGTGCTGCGGCTCGGGATGGGCCTGGAACAGGCGATGATCGCCAGCCGCCGCGGCGCGCCCGCCGAGCTGGAGCACGAGATCGCCGACCTCGCCGACCGCCTCCAGGTCGGCTGGCGCCCCGCCGAGGCGCTGGAGTCGTTCGCCGACGCGCTGGACGACGTCACCGCCGACAAGGTCCTCGCCGCACTGATGCTCTGTGCCTCGGACCGGGGCCCCGGTCTCGCGCAGGCGCTGGAGGACCTGTCCGAAGCGGTACGCGAAGAGGTCGGCAAGCGCCGCCAGATCGAGGCCGACCGGGCCAAGCCGCGCACCACCGTGCGGTGGATGACCATCATCACGCTCTGCGTGGTCGGGGCCGGATTCCTCGTCCCCAGCTACACCGCGCCCTACGGCACGCTCCTCGGGCAGCTGGTCCTCGCCCTGCTGACGGCGGCGTTCGCCGGGGTGCTGATCTGGATGCGCTCGCTGGCCGACCACCGCCCGGTGGCCCGGTTCCTGATCGCCGATCCGCGCAGCCGGGTCAAGCTGCCGCAAGCTCCCGAACCGCTCCAGGAGGCCCAGTCGTGATACCCCCGGCCGCGATCTTCGCGGGTCTCGCCGTGGGCGGCGGTCTCGCCCTGCTCATCCGGGAACTGGTGGGCCCGCAGCCCGATCTGGCGTCCAGCCTGCGCCGCCTGAACGCCACCGCGCCGGAACCGGACCAGGAGACGGGCCCGGCCAGCCGGGACGACGAGTGGGGCGCCTGGCTGCTGGAACACCTCCAGGGGCTGCCCGGGGTCACCGTCCCGCGCAAGGACCTGGCGCTGGTCGGGCAGACCCCCGAGCGGTTCCTGCTGCTCAAGGCGGCGCTGGCGGGCGGCGGTCTGCTGATTCCGCCGGTCGTCGTCGGTGCCTGGACGCTGATGGGGCTCGGCGTGCCGTTCTACCTGCCGGTCGTGGTGGGTCTGGTGCTCGGCGCGCTGCTCTGGTTCGTCCCCGATCTGTCCGTACGGGACCAGGCGGCGCGGGCGCGCGAGGAGTTCTCGCACGCGATCGCCGCCTATCTGGACCTCGTCGCGCTCAAGCGGGCCGCCGACGCCGGGCCGACCGAGGCCCTGGAGCGGGCCGCCGCCGTCGGCCGGGGCTGGGCCTTCACCCGGCTCCAGGAGGCGATGATGCGGGCCCGCGTGGACAAGGTCCCGCCGTGGGAGGCGCTGGGCCGGCTGACCCAGGAGCTGGACCTGCCGGTCCTGGAGGACGTCGCCGAGATCATGCGGATGTCGGCGCACGACGGCGCCGCCGTCTACACGACGCTGCGGGCCCGGTCCAAGTCCCTGCGGACCGAACTGCTCGCCAGGCAGGCCGCCGAGGCGAACGAGGACAGCGAGAAGATGACCGCCCCCGGCGCGCTCCTCGCCGTGCTCGTGATGCTGATGGTCGCCTTCCCGGCGGTGATCAACATCATGGCGACGTAACAGCGGTAACAACCGGCTACGGGCCGAACCGCCGTCACACCCGACCGCGTCCCCTCACCAGGGAGTCGACGCACACAAGAGAAGGAACGAGGAGGCTCGCAGCATGAACGCGATCAGCAAGCTCACGAACCGGGCCGCTGTATCCCTGACCATGGTCCTGGCGGTGCTGGCCGACCGCGTGGAGCAGGGCGCCAAGGACCCCGACCGCGGTGACGTCTCCATCACCACGGTGATCATCTGGGTCGCCGCCGTGACGGGCGCGCTGCTCATCGCAGGCACCATCGCCACGGTCATCTCCAGGTACAACGGCAAGCTGGCGGGCATCTGATGAAGCCCGCGGTCGTCGCGCGCCGCCCGCTGGACGACCGCGGCGACACCTCGGTCCAGATGGCGATCGTCTTCCCCTTCGTCATCCTGCTGACGATCGCCGTGGTGCAGGTGTCGCTCTGGTACTACGCGCGCAACGTGGCCCTGACCGCCGCGCGCGAGGGCGTCGCGGCGGCACGGGTCTACGAATCGGGCCGGGGGGCCGGCGCGGAGCGCGCGCAGGCCGTGCTCGGCCGGATCGCGGGCAACACGCTGCTCGGCCCGTCCGTCTCCACGGGCGGCAGTACGGCGGAGCGCGTCCGCGTCCAGGTCACCGGGCGCGCCCCGTCGCTGCTGCCCGGGGTGCCGGGGCTGACGATCACACAGAGCGCGTCCGGGCCGGTGGAGCGCTGGACGACCGGGGGATGAGATGAAGTGGGACGACCGGGGGAGCGAGGCGGTCCAGGCCGCGATCGTCACGCCGCTGATGATCATTTTCCTCTGTCTGGCCCTCGCGGGCGGCCGGGTGGTGACCGCCGGGAACAAGGTGGACGCCGCCGCCGAGGACGCGGCGCGCGAGGCGTCCATCTCGCGCACCGCCGGGGCCGCCCGGAGCAACGCCCTCGCCGCCGCCCGGGAGACCCTGGCCGACCAGGGCCTCACCTGCTCCGGCACGCGCGTCAGCGTGGACGCGTCGGGGCTCAACGCCCCCCTGGGCACCGTCGGAACGGTCCGCGTGACCGTCGCGTGCACCGTCCCGCTGTCCGACCTGATGCTGCCGGGCGCCCCCGGCAGCCACACCCTCACGTCGACGTTCACCTCGGCGGTGGACGCGTACCGGGAGCGCGACTGATGCGTACGTACGACGACCGGGGCGGCATCGCCGTCTACAGCGCCATCATCACCGTGGCGCTCCTCGCCGTCATCGGGATCACCGTGGACGGCGGCGGCAAGCTGCGCGCCACGGAGCGGGCCGACGCCATCGCGATGGAGGCCGCCCGGGCCGGCGGCCAGGCCATCGATCCCGCCCAGGCCATCCCGGGCAAGGCCGTCGTCGCCCAGCCCGCCGCCGCGCGCGCCGCCGCCGCGGCGTACCTCTCGGCGGCCGGGGCGCACGGCAGCGCGACGGTGTCGGCCGACGGGAAGCGGGTGACGGTCACCGTGACCGACACGTACGAGACCCGCTTCCTCACGGTCGTCGGCATTTCCTCCATGTCCGTCCACGGGGAGGGGCACGCCACGCTCATCCACGGTGTCGTCGCCCCCGAAGGGTCGTGATCGCGGTGCGTACGGTCGGCAGTCTGATACGGGCCCTGCTGAGCCTCGTCGTCCTGGCGGCGCTGCTCGCCGGGCTGCCGGTGCTCCTCTGGTGGGCGACCGGCGTCGTCCTCGACAACGGGATCGAGGACCTGACCCACCTGTTCTCCCGGCAGGACACCGGGGGCGCCTTCCTGCTCCTGCTCGCCGCCGCCGGCTGGGTGGGCTGGGCGGGCTTCGCCTTCTCCGTCCTGCTGGAGATCCCCGCCCAGCTGCGTGGCCGCACGGTCCGCCGGCTGAGCGGCCTCGGGGCGAGCCAGCGGGCCGCCGCGACGCTGATCGGCTCCATCCTGGGGCTCCTGCCGCCGGCCGGGGCGGCCCGCGCCGCCCCGGCCGCCGCGCCGGTCTCCGTCACCCAGTCGTACGCCCCCGCCGGCGCCACGGACACCGCGCACGCCCCGGACGCCCGCACCACGCGGCAGGCCGCCCCGGCCGACTCCTACACCGTGCGGGACATCCGTCCGGCCGAGAGCCTGTGGAGCATCGCGGAGGACCGGCTGGGCGACGGCAACCGCTGGCACGAGATCGCCACGCTCAACGAGGGCCGGGTGATGACGGACGGCACGGTCTTCCACGCCCAGGGCTTCCTCCAGCCCGGCTGGCAGCTGCGGATGCCGGCCGGCACGGGGGCCGCCCCCGAGGCGGCGGCGCCCTCGGGCGGGACGGCGACGGTCCGCCCCGGCGACTCGCTGGGTGCCATCGCGGACCGCGAACTCGGTGATCCGGCGCGCTACGGGGAGATCTTCGATCTCAACCGGGGTGCGGAGCTGCCGGGCGGCGGCACGTTCACCAACCCGGACCTGATCATCCCGGGCCAGCACCTGAAGCTCCCGGCACCGGCCCCGGCGAACCCGGCCCCGGCGAACCCCGGTCCGGGGAAGCCCGGTCCGGCGAATCCCGGTCCGGCGGAGACCGGTAAGCCGGACCCGGCGGAGACGGCCCGGCCCGCGCCCGCGAAGCCCGCGGAGACGGCGAAGCCCAAGCCGGCCGAGACGGCGCCCGCCAAGCCGGCCGAGTCGGCGAAGCCGAAGCCCGCGGAGACGGGGCCCGCCAAGCCGGCAGAGTCGGCGAAGCCGAAGCCTGCGGAGACGGGGCCCGCCAAGCCGGCAGAGTCGGCGAAGCCGAAGCCCGCGGAGACGGGGCCCGCCAAGCCGGCCGAGACGGCGAAGCCGAAGCCGGCCGAGACGGCGCCCGCCAAGCCGGCCGAGTCCGCCAAGCCCGGGCCCGCCGAGTCCGCCGAGTCGGCGCAGCCGACCCCCGCCGCCGACGAGGACGCCGGGTTCTCCGCCCGTACCGGCGCCGGGATCGGCGCCCTGCTGGCCGCCGGGGTCCTCGGCGTCCTCGGCACCCGCCGCATCGTGCAGCAGCGTCGCCGGCGCCCCCGGCGCCGCATCGCGTTGCCCGAGGGCGATGCCGCCGCGCTGGAAAGGGGGATGCGGGCGGCCTCGGCGGACGTGCCGGAGGGGCTCGACCTGCTGGACCGCGCCCTGCGCACCCTCTCCGCCGAGCTGGCGCGCGAGGGCACCGCGCTGCCGCGGCTCGACGCCGTCGTCGTCACCCCGGACGGGGCCGCGCTCCACCTCTGCGAACCGGCCGCCCCCGTAACCCCGTTCGTGCCCGTGGTGAGCGGGGACGAGATCTGGTGGTGCCCGAAGGACTCGGGGGCGCTGCTGCCCGCCGAGGGGGCGTCGGCGACCGCGCTGCCGTATCCGGCGCTGATCAGCCTGGGCACCAGCTTCGAGGGGTTCCCGGTCCTGGTCGACCTGGAGCGCATCGGGATGCTCCGGCTCGACGGCGAGACGGAGGACGTACGGTCCGTACTGCTGGCGCTGGCCGTGGAGCTGGCGTCCGACTCGCTGCACGCCGAGCACACGGTCCGGCTCGTCGGTTTCGGCGAGGAGCTGAAGACCGCGTTCCCGGGCCGGGTCGTGCACCACGCGACCCTGGCCTCCGCCGTCGCCGGCCTCAGGAGCCACGACGAGGCGCAGCGGCGGGCGCTGGCGGAGAGCGGTGCGGAGAGCCTGTGCGAGGCGCGGCTGCTGGGGACCGGGGCGGACGCCTGGGCACCGCAGATCGTGCTGTGCGCCCTGCCGCTCACCGGCTCGGACCCGAGCGCGCTCGACCTGCTCGAACTGACGGCGGCCCAGCCGCGCACCTCGCTGGCCGCCGTGACGAGCGCCGACGACGGGCTCGGCCTGCCGGAGACCTGGAGCGTCGACACCGCGCCCGGCGTCGTCGTCACGATTCCGGAGACGGACCTCGAAGTGATGCTGCAACGCCTCGAACCGGCCCAGTACGCGGCCCTGCTGGAACTGATGGCGGTCACCGAGCGGCCCACGGACGAGCCGACGCCCGACTGGGCCCGGCCGCACGACCCGCGACTCACGCTCGCCGTCATGGCCGCCCCGGAACCGGAGGCCGCCGGGGACGACGGGAACCCGGTGCGCACCGCTTCCGTGGAGGAAACGATCACCGCTCCGGCACCGGTGCCCGCCCACCCGTACATCCGGGTGCTCGGGCCGGTCGGGATGGAGTCGGCCGAGGGCCCCGTCGAGTCCAACCGGCGTGGCCGGCTGACCGAGATGGCCGCCTGGCTCGTCCTGCACCCGGGCCAGGAGCACCGGGCCCTGGACGAGGCGATCTGGCCGGGCCGCGAGGTCGGGCACTCGCTGCGCAACTCCAACGTGAGCAAGCTGCGCGCCTGGACGGGCGGCCAGTCCTACCTGCCGTTCGTGACGGACGGGCGGTACGCCTTCGCCCCGTACGTGCGGTGCGACTGGCTGGACTTCCAGGAGCTGTACCAGGAGGGCATGCACGCCCGGGGCGCCGCCGCCGACACCGCGCTGGCGCGGGCGCTCTCGCTGGTCCGGGGCACCCCGTTCGAAGGGACCAACCCGCGCAACTACCTCTGGGCGGACGCCCTGTTCCACGACATCGTGTCGTCGGTCGTGGACGTCGCCCACGAGCTGGCGGAGCGCTGCCTGGCGGCCGGCGACCTCACCGGCGCGGTCGCGGCGGCCACGCGCGGCCTGGTCGCGTCCCCGGAGAGCGAGCTGCTGACCCGGGACCTCTTCCGGGCGCACGCGGCACGCGGCGACCGGTCCGCCGTCATCGAGGCGGCGGACCGGCTCAACCGGCTCAACGAGGAGCTGGGGACCGACGCGGAGGACGAGACGATCGACCTGCTCCGGGACATCCTGAAGGCCCTGCCGGAAGCGGCCGCGCTGGGGAACTCAGCCGCCTAGCGGCTCGTACGCGAACCAGTCGAAGTGCACCGTGCCGCTCGCCGCGTACAGCCCGATCACCCGGCCGGTGAAGCCGCCGGTCACCTCCGTGGAGAGGTAGCGCCCGTCGAGGGAGCCGAGCACGGTGAACGTGCCGTCCGGCTCCTCGAAGCCCAGGGACACCGTGTCCGGTCCCGTGCACGGGTCGAGCGGGGCCCGGGTGGGCTCGATGTCGATGCCGAGCACCACCGGTCCGGCGGGCGCCGGGCGGGACGCGACCACCGTGCGGAGCGGGCCGATCCGGGCGATGAGCCGGACCTCGCCGCCGCCCGCCTCGACCGCGTAGTGATGCGCCTCGTCGAGCCGGACCGCGAGCCCGCCGTGGCCGTCCGCCGCGTCCGCCAGCGTGCGCGCCCGGCACGCCAGGTGCTGCTGCCGGCGGCCGGTGAACACCGCGTCCGGGTCGTCCAGCGTGGAGCCCCGCCCGTGCAGGGTCAGCCAGCCGGGCCGCTCCTTCGTCCCGGCCCGCCCGGCGGTCGAGCGGCGCGGCGAGATCCAGTACGGGCGCGGCTCGGCCTGGTCGAAGTCGTCCCGGGCCGGCGCGGCCGGCGCGGGCGCCAACGGCCACGGCGGCGCCGGGAGTTCGGTGGCGACCTCGCCGACGACGGGCCAGCCGTCCACCCAGGTCACCGGGGCGAGGAAGGTCTCCCGGCCGAGTACGTGCCAGCCGGGGGTGCCGCCGCCCGGCCGCACGCCGAGGAGCACCAGCCACCAGGAGCCGTCCGGCCCCTGCACCAGGTCGCCGTGGCCGGTGTTCTGGACGGGGTGCTCGCGGCCCCGGTGGGTGAGGACCGGGTTGTCCGGGCAGGGCTCGAACGGCCCGGCGGGCGAGGGACCGCGCGCGACGGAGACCGCGTGCCCGCGCTCGGTGCCGCCCTCCGCGATGACGAGGTACCAGTGGTCGCCGATCCGGTAGAGGTGCGGGGCCTCCGGCGCCTTCGCCCCTGGCGCCCCGGACCAGATGCGGCGGGGTTCGCCGATGGTCTCGCCGGTGTGCGGGTCGATGCGGACCTGGGAGACCCCGGCCACGGTGCACCAGCAGCTGCCGTCCTCGTCCCAGGCCAGGTCCGGGTCGATGCCGGGCACGCCGGGCAGCGGGACCGGGTCGGACCAGGGGCCGGCCGGGTCGGTGGTGGTGAACAGCAGGTTGCCCACCTCGACATTGGTGACGACGAGCCAGAACCGGCCGTCGTGGTGCCGGAGCGTCGGTGCGTAGATGCCGCCGGAGGCCCGGGTCCCCGGGGTCAGGTGCAGCTGCTCGGGCCGGTCGAGGACGTTGCCCAGCTGCGTCCAGTGGACCAGGTCGCGGCTGTGGAAGAGGGGGATGCCCGGGAAGTACTCGAAGCTGGAGCACACCAGGTAGTAGTCGTCGCCCACGCGGCAGACGCTGGGGTCGGGGTGGAACCCGGGGATCACCGGGTTGCTGACGGTCGTGCCCGTCTGGTCTCGGACTGGCATGGCATCCGTTCCTGTACGTCGCGCGAGTGCCGCCGTGTCTGTGGCGGGCGCCCCTGTCGAAGCGCTTCGATAACGGGGCGATCCTTGCCACCGCCGGGGCGCGCGTCAAGGGCTCCCCTTGCGCGGGCCCGCCGTTGCTCTTGAGCGGCCTCGTTGACCGGCCCGCCCCCGTCAGCCCCTGAGGTACGCCAGCACCGCGAGCACCCGGCGGTTGGTGGTGTCGTCCACGGACAGGCCGAGCTTGCCGAGGATCGAGCCGAAGTGCTTGCTGACCGTGCCCTCGCTCACCGAAAGGGCCTCCGCGACCGAGGCGTTGGACTTGCCCTCCGCCATCAGGGCCAGCACCGCCAGCTCGCGCTCGGTCAGCCGGGACAGCGGGTCCCGGCGGTGCCGGATCAGCTGGCGCACCACCTCCGGGTCGACCACGGTGTCCCCGGCGGCGACCCGGGTGAGGGCGTCCATGAACTCCTCGACGTGGCCGATGCGTTCCTTGAGGAGGTAACCGACGCCCCGCCCGTCCGCCGAGTCGAGCAGGTCCTCCGCGTAGGTGCGCTGCACGTACTGGCTGAGCACCAGCACCGGCAACCCGGGCTGCTTGGCGCGCAGTTCGAGCGCGGCGCGCAGGCCCTCGTCGGAGAATCCGGGCGGCATGCGGACATCGGTCACCACGACGTCCGGGTCGTGCTCGGTGACGGCCGCGATCAGCTCGTCCGCCGTCCCCGCGCCCGCCACCACCTGGTGGCCGAACCGTTCGAGGAGGCCGACGAGTCCTTCGCGCAGGAGCACGCTGTCCTCGGCCAGTACGATCCGCAACGCCTCAGGTCCTTCCGCCCGCACCCGGTACGGGGACTTCCAGCCGGAACACCGTGGGCCCGCCGGGGGGACTGGACAGTACCAAACGGCCGTCCAGCACCGAGAGACGGTCGGCCACCCCCTGGAGCCCCGTCCCGCCTCCGGCCGCCGCGCCGCCCCGCCCGTCGTCCGCCACCTCCACCACCAGCCGCCCGCGCACCACCTGCCCGGACACCCGGATCAGCGCGGCCCCGCTGTGCCTGGCCGCGTTCGCCAGCGCCTCGCACACCGCGAAGTACACCCCGCTCTCCACCGCCCCCGGAAGCCGCTCCGGCAGATGCAGGTCCACATCGACCGGCACCACCGAGCGGTCCGCGACGTCCTCCACGGCCGCCCCGAGCCCCCGGTCGGTGAGGACTCGGGGGTGGATGCCCCGGATCAGCTCCCGGATCTCCACCAGCGCGGTGTCCGCCTCGCCGTGCGCCTTCGCCAGCAGCCCGGCCAGCGGCTCGGCCGGGCCCTCCAGGCGGGCCAGTCCGAGCGTCATCGACAGGGCCACCAGCCGCTGCTGCGCCCCGTCGTGCAGATCGCGCTCTATGCGCCGCCGCTCCGCCTCGAAGGCGTCCACCAGCCGACTGCGCGACCGGTCCAGCTCCCGCAGCCGCTCCCCGGCCCCGGAGTCCGTGAGCAGCGCCCGGGTCAGCGCGGCCCGCCAGGCCGCCAGCACCCCCAGCGGATACGCGAACACCGGGAGCAGCAGCAGCCCGGCGAGCAGCGTCCCGAAGGCGGCCGGATAGGAGTGGACGAGCCACAGCTTCAGCACCCGGGCCTCCTCGCCGCCGTTCACGGCCAGCACCACGGGCACCGCGATCAGCCCGCCGCACACCGTCAGCGCCGCCCCCACGGTCACCGCTTCCACCGGCCACAGGACGAACGCGGTGAGCAGCGCGTACGCCAGCTCCCGCCAGGTCGCCCGCTCCCGCAGCCGGGTCCGCAGCCAGGCGGTGAGCCCGGTGCCGTCCGGTTCGCCGTGGACCGGGGCGAGCGGGCAGGGGTCCACCAGCCGCAGTCTGCGGCGCTCCAGGGCGGCGAGCGGGATGCCGGAGAGGGCCAGGGTGAGCAGGAGCGGAAGCCCGACGAGAAGCACGACGAGCGTGCCGCCCGCGACCGCGAGCAGGAGGAGGACCACGAACGTCAGGACTCCGACGAGCGAGCCGGTCAGCAGGTAGAGCGCCGCCCGCCACGGCCAGGGTCCGCGCAGGTAACTCCGCTGCCACAGGGCCTGTTGGAGGCCGGGGGAGGAGGACATGAGGGAACGGTAGACGGCGCGTGCTGACCCGGACCACCCAGCGGTTTCCACTCTTGGGGTGGAGCTGGCTCCACCTCAAGAGTGGAAACCGCTGCGATGTGCCGCGCGGCCCGCGGCGGTTGGCTGAGGGCATGAATCACGCAGCCGTACGACTCCGCTCGGTCACCCGGTCCTACGCCGGCAGATCCGGTGCCGTCACCGCGCTCGACGCGGTCAGCCTGGACATCCCCCGGGGCTCCTTCACCGCCGTCATGGGCCCCTCGGGCTCCGGCAAGTCCACCCTGCTCCAGTGCACCGCCGGCCTCGACCGCCCCACCGCGGGCCAGGTGTTCCTCGGCGACACGGAGTTGACCGGGCTGAGCGAGCGCCGGCTGACCCTGCTCCGGCGCAGCCGCATCGGCTTCGTCTTCCAGGCGTTCAACCTGCTCCCCGCCCTGACCGCCGAGCAGAACGTGGCCCTGCCGCTCAGACTGGCGGGCCGCCGCCCCAAGCGCGCCGACATACTCGACGTCCTGGACCGGGTGGGCCTCGCCGGACGCGCCGGGCACCGACCCGGGGAGCTGTCGGGCGGCCAGCAGCAGCGGGTGGCGCTGGCCCGCGCGCTGGTGACCCGGCCCGATGTGCTGTTCGGTGACGAGCCCACCGGCGCGCTGGACTCCACGACCGGCCGCGAGGTGCTGACGCTGCTCCGGACCATGGCGGACGACGGCCAGACCGTGATCATGGTGACGCACGACCCGGTCGCCGCCTCCTACGCGGACCGGGTGCTCTTCCTCGCGGACGGCCGGGTGCGTGACGAGCTGCACGCCCCGGCGGCCGAGGAGATCGCCGCCCGGATGACGCGGATGGGGGCGGTCCCGTGCTGAAGCTGGTCCTCCAGGGCATACGGACCCGCTGGGTCACCCTCGCCGGCTCCTTCCTCGCTCTCGCTCTCGGTGTGGGGATCGTCGCCACGACGGGCCTCGCCCTCGCCGCCACCTTCGGCGGCCCGGACCAGGCGCCGGAGCGGTTCGCCGCCGCGCCCGTGGTGGTGCGGGGTGCGGACCAGGTCCGCGTACGCACGCCGATCGGCGTCCGTACGCAGAAGCTCACCGATCCCCGGCCCGTCCCGGCGGAGGTCGCCGCCCGGCTCGCGGGGCTGGGGCGGACGGCGGTGGACCGCACGTTCCCGGTGTCGGTGGGGAGCGGGCCGGCCGGGGCGGTAGGCCATCCCTGGGCGGTCGCCGCCGCGACCCCGTACCGGCTGCTGTCCGGGCGTCCGCCCGCCACGTCCGGCGAGGTCGTGGTCCCGGCGGGGGAGGGGGCCGTGGGAGACAGGGTCGCCCTCACCACGCCTTCGGGCAAGGAGAAGTGGACGGTGACCGGGACCGTGCGCCCCGCCTCCTTCGAGCGCGCCGTGTTCTTCAGCGGGGCGGAGGCCGCCCGGCTCTCCCCGGGCATCGACGCGGGCGTCGTGCACGCCGACCCGGCCGCCGGGCGCGCGGCCGTGGGCTCCGGCTCGGGCCTGGACGTCCTCACGGGCGACGAGCGGCGCAGGGCCGACCCCGACCCGGACCGGGACGCCGAGGCCCTGGTCTCGGTCAACGCCCTGCTGGGCACCGCCGCCGGCATCACCGCCTTCGTCTCCGTGTTCGTCGTCGCCTCGACGTTCTCCTTCGCGGTGGCCCAGCGCCGCCGCGAGTTCGGCCTGCTGCGCATGGCGGGGGCGACGCCCGGCCAGGTGCGCCGCCTGGTGTACGCGGAGGCCGCACTCGTCGGCGCCCTCGCCTCGGCGGCGGGCTGTCGGCTGGGGCTCTTCGGGGCGCCCCGGCTCGCGTCCTGGATGGTCCGGAAGGGCCTCGCCCCGGCCTGGTTCGCCATCGGGGACCAGGACTGGCCGCTGCACACCGCCTTCTGGACCGGCCTCGCCATAGCCCTCGCCGGAGCGGTCGCCGCCGCCCACCGCGCCGGGCGCGTCCGCCCGGCCGAGGCCCTGCGCGACGCCGCCGTGGACAGCGGCACGATGCCGCCGGTACGGGTGGTGCTGGGCGCCGCCGTCCTGCTCACCGGGGCGGTGCTCGCGGTGCTCGGGCTCGTCCAGGACCCGGCCGGGCTCCTCAAGCGCAAGACGTACACCACGCAGCCGATGCTCCTGATCACCGGATGCGCCCTCTTCGCGCCCGTCCTGGTGCGCCCCGCGATCCGGCTCCTGGCCTGGCTGCCCGCCCGGCTGCCGGGCGCCACCGGGCTCCTGGTCCGGGAGAACGCCTCCGCCGGGCTGCGCCGGACGGCCGCCGTCGCCGCGCCGGTGCTGGTCACCGTCGCCCTGGCCGCCTCACTGATGGGGACCAAGGCCACCATCGACGCGGCCAAGGCGGCCGAGACGCGCGGCCAGGTCACGGCGGACTTCCTGGCCGTCGGCGAACACGCCGGTGTCGCGCAGGAGTTCGCGGACCGCGCCCGCCGCGTCCCGGGCGCCCGGGTCAGCGCCTCGCACGCCACCTCCGTCACCGTGCTCGAAGAGGGCACCGCCCTCATCCGCTCCGACGCCCGGGCGGTGGACCCGGCCGACTTCGCCGCCGTCTCCGCGTTGCCCGTGGTCTCCGGCCGGCTCGCCGACCTGGACGACCGCTCGATCGTCGTCAACGAGGAGTGGGAGACCCACCGGGTCGGCGCCCGCGTCCGCGTCCGGCTCGGCGACGGCCGCGAGGTCACCCTGCGCATCGCGGCCGTGCTCGCCGCCGGCACCGGCGACAACGGCGTCTACCTCACCCCGCGCAACGCGGCGGGCGCCCCCGTCGACCGCGTCGGGATCGCCGTACGCGCCGGGGCCGACCGGCAGGCCGTCGCGCGTGGGCTGCGCGCGGCCGGGCGGGCGACCGGCACCGAGGTGCTGCCCCGTGAGCAGTGGGCCCGGACCCTCGAGCGGGACGGCGGCTCCACACGGACCGGGCTGCTGATGATCCTCGCGATCGCCTTGGTCTACACGGGGATCGCCCTCGCCAACACCCAGGTCATGGCCACGGCTGACCGGGTCCGCGACTTCGCCGTGCTGCGCCTCGCCGGAGCGACCAAGCCCCAAGTGCTGCGGCTGGCCGGGGCGGAAGCGCTGGCCGTGGTCGCGGTGGGCGCGGTGCTCGGCGGGGCGGTGGCCGCGCTGAACCTGCTCGGCGTGCGGGCCGCGCTCGGCCGCCTCTCCGTGCCCTCGGCGGTCGTCGTGCCGTGGGTAGCGGTCGGGCAGGCGGTCGCGGTGAGCGCGGCGCTCGCGGTGGTCTTCGCCGTGCTGCCCGCCGCCCTCGCCCTGCGCACCCGGCCGGTGGAGCTCGCCGGGGCGCGGGAGTAGGGCCGTGCTACCGCCCCGCGAGCGCGGTGACCAGGGCCGTCGCCTCCCCGATCAGGGCCGTCTCGGCCGGGGACATCGTCGGGTTGCGGGTGCGCCGGGCCGCCGCGTCGGCGAGGTGGGAGGCGGGAATGCCGTCGTCGGCGGCCAGACGCGGCACCAGGGCCGTCACCAGCTCCCGCGCCCCGTCCGCCGCCGGGTGGCCGGGGTCCACCGCCACCTGCGCCAGGATCAGCGCCGACATGGCCCGGTCCAGGGCGGGCCGGCCCTCCTCGGTGTTGCTCCAGTCGATGACCGCGGGGCCGTCCGCCGTCAGCACCACGTTGTCCGGGTGCAGATCCAGGTGGAGCACCCGGTCCTCGGGGTCGGGCGAGAGCCGCGCCGGAATGGTGTGCAGATCGGCGAGGAGCCCGGCGAGCAGGCCGGAGCCCTCCTCGGCGCCCATCGCCCCGGACATCAGGGACTCCAGCATCGTCGGACCGTGCAGCCGCTGGAGGACCAGATCGCCGGGCCCGGCCGAAGGAGGCGGCGGACCCAGCCGGGGCACCGGGTAGCCGGAGGCGGACAGGTAGGACATGACCGGCAGTTCCCGGGAGGCGTCCATCCCGTGGCGGTAGCGCCGCAGCACCCACGCCTCGTCCAGTTCGTACACGTCCGCGTCGCGTCCACTGCCCAGCAGTCGGCCTATGCGCATGAGGGGAACCTACTCGGGGGCCGTATACAAAGGGAGTTCGGGGACCGGAACCGGCGCCCCATAACGCGGTGCGATGGGGCGGACGGGATCTCCTGAAGCTGACGTGTACGCGGCTACCTTGGCGGCGATTCCCCCGAAACGCTTCCCCCCAGCAATTCCCCGAAGCGATTCCTCCGAAGCGATTCCCCTGAAGTCAAGGAGAGTTCCGTGGAGAGATCCATGCTCCGCCGGCGGGCCCTGGCCGCGTGTACCGCCACCGTGGCCGTCGGCGCGCTCGCACTCGCCGGGCTGTCCGGCACCGCGTCCGCCGACCCCGCCGCCCCCGCCCCCCCCCCCGCGGCGGACTCCGCCCACCTCTCGCCCGGCCTGCTGAAGGCCATGCAGCGGGACCTCGGGCTCACCGCCACCGAGGCCCGCGGCCGCATCGCCAATGAGTCGCGCGCCGCCGCCCTCACCGCCGGGCTGCGGTACTCGCTCGGTGACCGGTTCGCCGGCGCCCGGGTCAGCGGCGACGACGCGGACCTGACCGTCGCCACCACCGACGCCTCGGACGCCGCCCGCATCACGAAGGCCGGCGCCCGCGCCGAGGTCGTCGACCACAGCCTCGCCGAACTCGACGCCGCCAAGGCCGCCCTGGACCGGGTCGCGCTGCGCACCGCGCCGAAGGACGTGCCCGCCTGGTACGTCGACGTACGCACCAACCGCGTCGTCGTCCAGGCCGGGAAGGCGTCCGCCGCCGACGCGTTCCTCGCGAAGGCCGGCGTCTCCCGCGACCTGGTGACCGTCGCCCGGTCCACCGAGCAGCCCCGGACCTTCGCGGACCTGCGCGGCGGCGACGCGTACTACATGAACGGCTCGGGCCGCTGCTCCATCGGCTTCCCCGTCAAGCGCGGCACCCAGAGCGGCTTCGTCAGCGCCGGGCACTGCGGCCGGCCGGGCACCACCACCAGCGGCTACAACCAGCAGGCCCAGGGCTCCTTCCAGGGCTCCACCTTCCCCGGCCGCGACTACTCCTGGGTCGCCACCAACGCCAACTGGACGCCGCGCCCGCTGGTCAACGGCTACGGCAACCCCGACATCACGGTCACCGGCTCCACCGAGGCGATCGAGGGCTCGTCGGTCTGCCGGTCCGGCTCCACGACCGGCTGGCACTGCGGCACCGTCCAGCAGCGCAACAGCAGCGTCACCTACCAGGAGGGCACCGTCTCCGGGGTGACCCGGACCAACGTCTGCGCCGAACCCGGCGACTCCGGGGGCTCGTTCATCTCGGGCAGCCAGGCCCAGGGCGTCACCTCCGGCGGCACCGGCAACTGCTCGCAGGGCGGTGTGACGTACTTCCAGCCGCTGAACCCGGCGCTCCAGGCGTACGGGGTGACCCTGGTCACCAACGGCTCCACCACCCCGCCGGACCCGACCGACCCGCCGACCAACCCGGGCGGCACCTGGGCGGCCGGCACCACCTACGCGGCCGGTGACGTGGTGACGTACGGCTCGGCGAGCTACCGCTGCCTCCAGGGCCACCTGGCCCAGCCCGGCTGGACCCCGCCGAACGTCCCGGCCCTGTGGCAGGCCCTGTAACCGCGGAACACCCCCGCCCCTCAGGCGATCGAGGAACGGGCCCGGGGCGACCGACACCGCCCCGGGCCCCCGCACCGCGCACGTGACCCTTCCCCCACCACCCCGAGGAGTCCGCCAGCCATGCCCCCCGTGACCCCCGAGAGCAACGAGCCCACCGCCGAAGCCGCAGGCGGTCCGGCGATCAGCCGCAAGTCCCTCCTCAAGGCGGCCCTCGTGGCCACCGCCGTGCCGCTGTTCGCGGGCGGCGGGGTGGCGCTGGCGCGCGACGCCGGGAACACCGGCCGGCCGCTCGCCCCGACCCCGGACTGCGACGACGGCGACGAGCCGACGCACGACCAGATCGAGGGCCCGTACTTCAAGCCCAACTCCCCGCTCCGCACCAGCCTGGTGACCTCGTCGACGCCCGGTGTCCCGCTCACCGTCAGCGGATACGTCTTCGGGCGCGAGTGCCGTCCGATCCCGGGCGTGCTGCTGGACTTCTGGCAGGCCGACACCAACGGCGCGTACGACATGAGCGGTTACGCCTTCCGCGGCCACCAGTTCACCGACCGGAACGGCGCGTTCACGCTCACCACGATCGTGCCCGGCCTCTACCCCGGCCGCACCCGGCACATCCATGTGAAGGCCCAGGCCCCCGGCTCGGGCATCCTCACCACCCAGCTGTACTTCCCCGGCGAGCCGCGCAACAGCACCGACATGCTGTACGACGCGGCGCTGCTGATGAACGTGCGGGCGGTCGGCTCCGGCAAGGAGGGCACCTTCGACTTCGTCCTCGACGTCGCCCAGGACCCCACGGACCCGACCGATCCGCCCACCGACCCGACCGACCCGCCGACCAACCCGGGCGGCACCTGGGCGGTCGGTACGTCCTACACCGCGGGAGACCGCGTCACATACGGCGGGGTCGCCTACCGCTGTCTGCAGGCTCACACCGCCCTGACCGGCTGGGAGCCGCCGAATGTCCCCGCGTTGTGGGAACGCGGGTAGACAGGCAGACGGCCGGGCGGCCGTAACCGCCGCGCCACGCGCCCCGGGCTCTCTCCCCGGGGCGCGTACGGCGCACGGCCCGGGCCGGAGGGGGTTCGGTCCCGGGCCGTTCCGGCTGTCATGCCGCGACTGTCACGTTCCGGCCGCCACGCCGCGGCTCTCACGGCCCGGCCGCCATGCCGCGGCTCTCACGTCCCGGCCGCCATGTCGCGGCTCTCACGGCCCGGCCGCCACGCCGCGGCCGGCCGTCGTGGCTCTCATTTCGCGTCCGAGTAGCGCTCCACCACCGCCGTGGTGAACGGGAAGCGCACCGGTGTGTCCCCGAAGGCCGTCCGGCCGGCCACCTCGGCGGCCTCCCGGAGCGCCGCCAGGACCGCGTCCGTCTCCGCGAGCGGGCAGTGCACGATCACCTCGTCGTGCTGGAAGAAGACCAGCTCGGCCCGGAGCCCGCCGGCGGCGACCGCCCGGCGCAGGGCCGCCAGGAGCAGCAGCGCCCACTCCGCCGCGCTGCCCTGGACCACGAAGTTCCGCGTGAACCGGCCGCGCGCCCTCGCGTCCGTCGAGGCGTAACCGGGGATGTACTCCGAGGGCCGCCCGGCCTCCTCCTGCGGGATGCCCGCCTCCCCGTCCTCCCCGTGCCCGGCCGCCGGCGGACTGGTCCGGCCGAGCCACGTACGTACGAGACGGCCCTCCTCGCCCGCCTTCGCCGCGTCGTCCACATACGCCACCGCGCGCGGGAACCTGCGGCGCAGCGCCGCCAGATTCTTCAGGCCGTCCCCGGAGGTCTGCCCGTAGACGGCGCCGAGCAGCGCGATCTTGGCGTGGTCGCGGTCGCCGTGGAAGGCGCGGTCGGACAGCGCGGTGTAGAGGTCGCCCTCATGGCCCGCGACCTCCATCAGCCCCGGGTCGCGGGAGATCGCGGCCAGCACCCTCGGCTCCATCTGGGCGGCGTCCGCGACGACGAGCCGCCACCCCTCGTCCGCGACGACGGCCCGCCGGATCACCTTGGGGATCTGGAGCGCGCCGCCGCCGTTGGTCGTCCAGCGCCCGGTGACCGTGCCGCCCGGCTGGTACTCGGGGCGGAAGCGGCCGTCGCGCACCCAGTCCTGGAGCCAGGCCCAGCCGTGCGCGGTCCAGATCCGGTACAGCTTCTTGTACTGGACGAGCGGCCGGACCGCCGGGTGGTCCAGGGTCTCCAGCTCCCAGCGGCGCGTCGAGCGGACCTTGATCCCGGCCTGCGCGAAGGCCCGCACCACATCGGCCGGCAGGTCCGGGCGCACCCGGCGGCCGAAGGCGGCGGACACCTCGTCGGCCAGCTCGGCCAGGCGCCGGGGCTCGCCGCCGCCCGCGTACCGCTCGCCGAGCAGCTCGTCCAGCACCTCGCGGTGGACGTCGGCCCGCCAGGGCAGGCCCGTCCGGCTCATCTCGGCGGCGACCAGCATCCCCGCCGACTCGGCGGCCGTCAGCAGCCGCATCCGCTCCGGCCGGTCCGTCGCCCCGTGGCGCGCGAGCTGCGCCGCGTACACCTCGGTCAGCGCGTCGAACGGCAGCTCCGGGCCCGAAGGCGGCTCGAACAGGGACGACTGGGAGCCGGGCTCCGCGGCCCTGGGCGGCGGATCGGGAGGCACCGGGCCGCCGCGCAGCCGGGCGAGCGCGGCGGCGGCCGAGCGGGGCTCACCGAGCCGGCCCTCGTGGCCGAGGAGCAGGGATTCCGCGGCCTCCACGTCGTAGGCCCGCTCGACCCGCACCCCGGCGGCCAGCAGCCGGGGATAGACCCCGGCGGTCGAGCGCCACACCCAGCGGGTCACGTCCGGCCGGGAGCGGACCGCCTCCGCGAGGTCCGGCTCGGTCAGGACCGGGCCCGCCGGCCGGCCGGAGCGGTCCAGCGGGGCGAGGCGCGCGCCCCCGCCCTCCGTGACGGCCAGCGCCCAGCGTTCGGTCATACGGCCGAGTCTGGCACCCGGCACTGACAACGGCCGGAAGCCCGCGTTTCGTGCGCACGTTCGATATCCACAGCCTGTGGACGGCGGACCGGCGACCGCGGGCGCCTACCCTGACCTCATGGAATCGGTGATCGACCAGGCGTTCGCGGCTGCCCTCTACACGGAGGGCGACGCCGGTCTCGACACCGGCGCCTCGCTGCTCGCCGCCGCCCCGCGGGCCGACGCGGAGCTGGTGCGCCGGGGTGAGGAGTTCGTCCGCCGGGCCTGGGAGCGCGGCTGGCTGCCCGCCGACGTCGTCCGCCTCGTCCGCCGCGATCTGGACGAGCACGCGGCGGGCCTGGCCGCCGGGCTCATCGCCGCCGAGGTCCGCCGCTACCAGGAGCTGCCGGCGCGCTGGCGGTCCCAGCTGGACGAGCTGCCCGCCGCCCCGCCCCCGGGCCGGCCCGACCGGTTCTCGTACGCCTCCGCCCTCCTCGCGCTCTACCGCCTGCTGCTCGCACTCCCGGCCATCGAGCCCGTCGGGCCGCCGCCGGGCGCGGCGCGCGAGGCCCTGACCCGGCCGCCCGCCGCAGGGGAGCCCCGCATGCTGACCCGCATCCGCGCCCTGCTCGCGAAGGCGGAGGCGACCGGCTACCCGGAGGAGGCGGAGGCGCTGACCACCAAGGCGCAGGAGCTGATGGCCCGGCACAGCATCGACGAGGCCCTGCTCGCGGCCCGTACGCACGGCGACCGCACCCCCGGTGCCTGCCGGATCGGGGTGGACGCCCCGTACGAGACGGCCAAGGCGATCCTGCTCGACGCGGTGGCCTCGGCGAACCGCTGCCGGGCCGTGTGGAACAGCGACCTGGGCTTCACCACGGTCGTCGGCTTCGAGGCGGACCTGGAGGCCGTCGAACTGCTCCACACCTCGCTGCTCGTCCAGGGCACGGCCGCGATGACCCGGGCGGAGGCGGGCCAGCGGGCCGGCGGGCGTAAACGGACCAAGACGTTCCGGCAGTCCTTCCTGATGGCCTACGCCCAGCGCCTGGGCAGCCGTCTCGCCGACGGCACCGCCCGCGCCACGGCCGAGGCGGAGAACGCCGCAGCCGAGGCGGAGGGCGACACGGCCGCCGACACCGCGCTGCTCCCGGTGCTCGCCGCCCGCGACCTGGCGGTCACCGAGACCGCCGAGCGGATGTTCCCCCGCACCACGACCACCCGGGTCAGAGGTGCGACGGACCTGGACGGCTGGACGCACGGCACCCGGGCGGCGGACCGGGCACGGATGGGCGGGGAGTCACGGGGCATCAGGGGCTGAGTGACCACCGGGCAGATCCTGATCCACCGCAACTCGGGCAAAACGGAAATTCCGGTTAGGCTCGGCACATGAGCTGGCTCCGGGCGCTGAAGGAGACCGCCCGCTCCGGCCTGAAGATCGAGCGGCGGCGCCTCGAACCGCTGATCGCGGTGCGCGGCGCGGTCGGGCTCGCGCTGGTCATCGGGGCCGGCCTCGCGCTGTTCGGTCCGGCGGTCGCCGCCAGCTCGGCGTTCGGCGCGTTCCAGGCGGCCATCGCCACCTTCCAGCGCAGCTGGCGCCCCCGCCCCGTCCTCGCCCTGGTCTCCGGCGTCAGCCTCGGCGTCTCCACCTTCCTGGGCTATGTGACCGGGCCCCATCTCCCGCTCTTCCTGCTCCTCCTGGTCGTCTGGACCTTCCTCGCCGGGCTCGCCTGGGCGGCGGGCCCGACCGGCGGCATCATCGCCGCCTCCAACGTCGCGATCATGCTCGTCACGATCACCCTGCCGACCTCCGCCGCGCAGGCGGCCCTGCACGGCGCGATGATCATGTTCGGCGGGGTCGTCCAGGCGGCGCTGATCGTGCTCTTCCCGATCCGCAGATGGGGCGCCCAGCGCGACGCGCTCGCCGACGCGCTGGCCGCCGAGGCCGACTACGCGCGACGGCTGCGCCACGACCCGGCCGCTCCCTTCGACCCGGTGCCGCTGATGCTCGCCCGCCGGGCCGCCGCCGTCACCGCCCGCGAGGCCCGCCGCCGCCCCGCCGAACTGCACGGCTCACGCGGGGCCGCCGAGCGCATCAGACCGGTGCTCGCCTCGCTCGCCGACCCGGCCATGGGCGTGCCCGCCGAGGGCCCCGAGCGCGACCGCGTCCGCGAGCTGCTGGCCGCCGCCGGATCGCTGCTGGACGCGGCGGCCCGGGCGATCCGCAAGGGCGCCCCGGTCCGGCTGCCCGCAGCGGCCGTCGCCGCGCTGCGGACCCCCGACACCGGGGCCCTGCTCACCGGCCCGCCGCTGCGCGCCGCCGACCGGCTCACCGCCCTCCTCTCCGACGTCATCGAGGCCGCCGAGGGCGACGGCACCAGGGAGGAGCGGGCCGGGGCCGAGCGGGCCGCCGACGCGCTCAAGGACAGCCGCCCGCCCGCCGAGCACCACCCGCGCCCCGGTCTGCTGCGTCTCGCCCCGGTCATCCTCAGGGCGATGCGCCGCGAGGTGCACCACGGCTCCCCGATCCTGCGGCACGCGATCCGGATCGCCTCCGTCGCCGCGGTCGGCTACCTCCTGGGCCGCCTGCTGCCGTTCGGCCACGGCTACTGGGCGCCCATGGCGGCGGTGATGGTGATGCGCCCGGAGTTCTCCCAGACGTACTCCCGCGCGGTCGCCCGGTTCGGCGGCACCCTCGTCGGCGTGTTCCTCGCCTCCGCGATCGTGGAGACCGCGCACCCGCGCACCGGACCGCTCGCCGCCCTCGCCGTGGTCTGCGCCCTGCTGATGTACCTGCTGATGCGGACCGGCTACGCGGTCGCCCAGGCGTGCGTCGGCGCCTACGTCGTCTTCCTGCTCGGCATGGCCGGTGACAACCTGGGCCAGACGGTGTTCGAGCGGGTGCTCCTCACGCTGGCCGGCGGGCTCCTGGCGATGATCTCGTACGCCGTCTACCCGGCCTGGGAGACGCCGCGCCTGCGCACCCGGCTCGGCGACTGGCTGAAGACGGACGGCCGGTACGCGGCGGCGGTCCTCGACCAGTACGCGGACCCGGCCGAACGCGGCCAGGACGATGTGCGCCGCGCCCTGCTCGCCACCCGCGAGGCCCGGGTCGCCTGGCAGGAGGCGGTGGCGACGGCCCGGCACGAACCGGTGCGCCACCGGGGCCTCTCGCACGCCGCCGCCGACGCCACCCAGCACTCCCTGGCCCAGTTCGGCCGGGTCGCGATGCTTCTGGAGGCCCATCTGCCCCGCGGCGGGGCCGCGCCCGTGCCCGGGGCCGCCGCGCTCGCCGACGCGCTGCGCCGGGCCACGGACCGGGGCGCCAAGGCGGTGCGGGAGCGGCGGGTGCCGGACTGGACGCCGGTGCGGGAGGCGCTGGAGCGCTGGGAGGCGGAGTGCCGGGCGCGCGAGGAGGAGGCGGAGGGCGGGGCGCCGCCCGCCGCCGGACTCGTACGCAACAACGCGGCCCTGCTCCTCGACGCGCTGGAGGACTTCTCGCGGGGGCTGGCCACATGACCCCGCGGCGTCACGAGGCCGCGGCCCGCGGCGTCACGGCGTCACGGCGTCGGCAGGTCGGGCAGGTCGGGGAGGTCGGAGAGGCCGGGGAGATCGGCGATGCCCTTCAGCGAGTCCGCGTCGGTCTTCGCCAGGGTGTCCTTCGCCCCCGCGTCCCACGAGATCACGACGGTCTCGCCGTCGTTGGACTCGACGGCCCCCATCGTCCGGGCGGTGTCGCCGTCGGCGCACTTCAGGTCCAGCATCAGCTTGCCCATGTCCGTCACGGTGCCCGTGCAGACGTGGGACTCGGCGACGACGACGGCCTTCCCGGCGGCGACGGACAGCACCACCGCCTTGCCGTCGGTCTTGCCCGCCCAGGCGCCCTCCAGCGCCTTCGCGTCGCCGGCGGAGCCGTCACCGGAACCGCCGTCCGCACCGGAGGGCGCCTCGCTGCTCGCGCCCGCCGTCGGGCTCGCGTCGGCCCCGGAGTCCTTGCCCGAGTCGCCCTTGTCGCCGTCGCTTCCGCAACCCGTGAGCGCCAGCGCGGTCAGCAGACCGGTGGCGAGGACTGCGCCGGTACGTGCGATCTTGTGCATCTGGAATTCCCCCTGGAAGACGAATGGCCATCCAAGCTACCAGTGGGTCGCGAGGGGCACCGAGAAGTCAACTCCCCGGAACGGGAGCCGGAAGGGCCGTTCACACGTCTTAGCCGGCAAGAGCTGTAATCGCGGCGACACCCCGCGTGCACGTGCATCTGCCCGTGCATCCGCTCATGCATCGAGAATTGAACACAGCTATGATCCGGGACAGTTGACACTTGCACCTTGCAACTCGGGGAGCGTCCTGTGCACCACGTGTACAACGGCATGGCGGCCACAGAGCTTCGCGGAGTCGTCTGGCAGAAGAGCAGACACAGCAACTCCCAGGGGTCTTGCGTGGAGTTCGCGAAACTGCCCGACGGAGGTGTGGCGATGCGCAATTCGCGCCACCCGGACGGGCCGGCGCTGGTCTACACACCGGCCGAGATAGAGGCGTTGCTGCTCGGTGTGAAGGACGGCGAGTTCGACCACCTCGTGGGCTGACGGCCGGGGCGTTCCCGTAAGCCGCGGCCCGCACACCCCGCCCCGTGCACCACAGAGGGCCGAACCCCGCAGGCGTGCGGCGGGATTCGGCCCTCGGGCGGTGTGCCACGCGGTGCGCCGACCGGCCGCACCGCCCCCGTCACACCGGGTCGGACAGTCTGAACAGCGCCCAGACGACCTTGCCCCGGGAAGCCGCCGCGCCCGGCGCGCCCCCGGTGGTCAGTACGGGCGAGGGGTGCCACCCCCAGCAGTCGCTGAAGGACTCCACCAGGAACAGCCCCCGCCCCGACTCGGCGGAGTCCGCCGCCTCGGAGGCGACCGGGCTCGCCTGGCTCGGATCGCGCACCGCGCACACCAGCCGCGAGGTCCAGCGCATCAGGTGCAGCCGTACCGGCGGCTCGTGGGGCTCGCGCGGGATGTCGTCCGGCAGGGCGTGCCGCAGGGCGTTGGTGACCAGTTCGGAGACGACGAGCGCGACGTCGTCGAAGCGCTCGCTCAGCCCCCATCCCCCCAGCGTGGCCCGGGTGAACCGCCGTGCTCCGCCGACCGCTTCGTAGTGCGGCGGCAGGGTGCAGGTGGCCGACCCGGAGACGGCCGAGGGGTCGATGGGAGGAAGCCCCTGCCGTAACGGCTCGAGCATCGTCGATCCATTCGTCCCCATGCGAGGCACTCCCGGGAATCGCGGCTGGACCGGTACTCCGTACCGGCGACAGCGGCACAACACGAACGAGAACGCAGGTGCGCGGGCTCCATGGTTCCGAATGCGCACAGCAGATGCAAGGGCAGATGCACGTGCACGCGCCGGACCTGTCCGACCCCGTCCGGTTCTTGGTCATTTCTTCCCGGCCCCGGTTTCGGCGTCTTCCCAAGCTCTTCCCATTTCCGTAATCGAATGAGTACGGGGAGAAGCGTTTTGGTGGCAGAATCCGGCACTTGGGGTTCAGGGGGAGCCTCGAAGCCAGGAAGCGATGGGGAGGGTTGGACCAGTGGCGGCAGGCGAGTCGAGTGGGTCCGTGGTGCGGCGCATCCTGCTGGGCTCTCAGCTCAGGAGACTGCGTGACTCGCGAGGCATCACGCGCGAGGCGGCCGGCTACTCGATCCGGGCCTCCGAATCGAAGATCAGCCGCATGGAGTTGGGACGGGTGAGCTTCAAGGCCAGGGACGTCGAGGATCTGCTCACGCTCTACGGCGTCACGGACGAGGCGGAGCGCGACTCCCTGCTCGCCCTGGCCCGTGAGGCCAATGTGGCGGGCTGGTGGCACAGTTACGGGGACGTGCTGCCCGGCTGGTTCCAGACGTACGTCGGTCTGGAGGGGGCGGCCTCGCTCATCCGCATCTACGAAGTCCAGTTCGTGCACGGGCTGTTGCAGACCGAGGACTACGCCCACGCGGTCGTCTCCCGGGGCATGCGCGGCGCGCCCCCCGCCGAGATCGAACGCCGCGTCGCCCTGCGCCTGGAGCGGCAGAAGGTCCTCGTCTCCGAGCGCGCCCCCCGCTTCCACGCCGTGCTGGACGAGGCGGCGCTGCGCCGCCCGTACGGCGGACGTGAAGTGATGCGGGCCCAATTGCGGCATCTGATCGACATGTCGGAGCAGCCGAACATCACGCTCCAGGTGATGCCGTTCAGTTTCGGCGGGCACGCCGGCGAGAGCGGGTCCTTCACCATGCTGCGATTCCCGGAATCCGATCTGTCGGACATCGTGTATCTGGAACAGCTGACAAGCGCGCTCTATCTGGACAAGGACGAAGAAGTCGCCCAGTACGAAAAGGCGATGACGCGACTCCACGAGGAGAGCCCCGGCCCGGAGGAGAGTCGTGACCTGCTCCGAGGACTTCTCCAACTCTCCTGATTTTTCAGTACGATGGCGCTCCTACAGGAGTCTGCACCTGAGTTAAGGGATCGCATGTCCTTCTTCCAAGAGCTGGCCGGCCAGTACATCGACGGTGAATGGCGTACGGGCACCGGCTCCTGGGACATCATCGATTTCAATCCGTACAACGGTGACAAGCTCGCCGCGATCACCATCGCCACCGCCGCCGAGGTGGACAGCGCCTACCGCGCCGCCGAGCGCGCGCAGGGGGAGTGGGCGGCGGCGAGTCCGTACCGCCGCCGGGACGTCCTGGAGCGCGCGCTGCGGGTCACCGAGGAGCTGGCCGACGAGATCACCGAAGCGATCATCGACGAGCTGGGCGGCACCCGGACCAAGGCCGCCTACGAGCTGAGCCTCACCCAGGAGTTCCTGCGCGAGGCCGCCCGGCAGGCGCTCTCCCCGGAGGGCCGCATCCTGCCCTCCGCCGCGGACGGCCGGGAGAACCTCCTCTACCGGCTGCCCGTCGGGGTCGTCGGCGTCATCAGCCCCTTCAACTTCCCGCTCCTGGTGACGATGAAGTCGGTCGCGCCGGCCCTCGCCCTCGGCAACGCGGTCGTCGTCAAGGCCAACCAGAACTCGCCCGTCGTCGGCGGCGGCCTCGTCGCGAGGATCTTCGAGGAGGCCGGGCTGCCGGCCGGGCTGCTCAACGTGGTCGTCACCGACATAGCCGAGATAGGCGACGCGTTCATAGAGCACCCCGTGCCCCAGGTGCTCTCCTTCGCCGGGTCGGACCGCGTCGGCCGCCATGTCGCCGCCACCGCGGGCGCCCTCTTCAAGCGCACCGTCCTCGAACTCAGCGGCAACAGCGCCCTGGTGGTGCTGGACGACGCCGACATCGACTACGCGGTCGACGCCGCCGTCTTCAGCCGGTTCATCTACTCCGGCCAGGTCTGCATGGCCGCCAACCGCATCCTGGTGGACCGCCCGGTGGCCGCGGAGTTCACGGAGAAGTTCTGCGCCCGGGTCGCCGCCTTGAAGACCGGTGACCCGCGCGAGCCGGACACCAGCATCGGCCCGGTCATCAACACCTTCCACGCCGACTCGCTGGCCGCCCTGGTGGACCAGGCGATCGCCGACGGCGCCGAGGCGCCGGTGCGCGGGCGGGTGCGCGGCAATCTGGTGGAGCCGACCGTGCTCACCGGGCTGCCGGAGAGCTCCCCGCTGCTCCACCAGGAGATCTTCGGACCGGTCGCGCTGCTGGCGCCCTTCGACGGCGAGGACGAGGCGGTGCGGATCGTCAACGACAGCCCGTACGGCCTCAGCGGCGCGGTGCACACCGCGCGCACCGGGCGGGGCGTCCGGTTCGCCCAGCGCATCCGCAGCGGGATGTTCCACGTCAACGACTCCACCGTGCACGACGACCCGGGCATCGCCTTCGGCGGCGAGAAGGACTCCGGCCTCGGCCGGATGAACGGGGACGCGGCGGTGGACGCGTTCACCACCCAGAAGTGGATCTCCGTCCAGCACGGCCGCAGCGTCTTCCCCTTCTGACCCGCCCCCGCACCGCCCGCTACCCTGGTCGGGCCGACCAGAGAGGTGGAGGGCATGTCCGCGATCCGGCTGCTGGTCCTCGGCGCCGTGCGCCAGCACGGCCGGGCCCACGGCTACCAGGTCCGCAACGACCTGGAGTACTGGGGCGCCCACGAGTGGTCCAACGCCAAGCCCGGCTCCGTCTACCACGCGCTCAAGCAGCTCGCGAAGCAGGACATGCTCCTCGCCCACGAGGTGGCCCCGAGCACCGCGGGCGGCCCGCCGCGCATCGAGTACGAGATCACCGAACGCGGCACCGAGGAGTACTTCGCCCTGCTGCGTGCCTCGCTCACCTCGTACGACCAGCGGATGGACGTCCTCTCGGCGGGCATCGGCTTCATCGTCGACCTGGAGCGCGCCGAGGCGGTCGCCCTGCTCCGCGAGCGGCTGACGAACCTCGCCGCCTGGCGGGCCGCCGTCGCCGGGCACTACCTCCCCGAGGGCGGGCCGGAGCAGCTGGGCCACATCGGCGAGGTCATGAACTTCTGGGTCCACTCGGCGGACGCCGGCGCGGAGTGGACGCGCGGCCTGATCGCCCGCATCGAGGGCGGGGCGTACGTGTTCGCGGGCGAGGGCGCGCCCTTCGTGGGCGTGCTCGCGGAGGGCGAGGAGAACCCGTACGCGACCGGGTAGCTCAGTGGTGGAAGGACGTCGCCGCGTTCTCGTCCCGGGTCAGCGGGTGCGGCTGGGCGCGCAGTTCCGGCATCAGCAGCCGCAGGTCCTCCAGGAGCAGTTCCGCCAGGTCCGACGAGAAGCCGTTGCGGCACACGACGCGGAGCACGGACAGATCCTCCCGGTTGGCCGGGAAGGTGTACGCGGGCACCAGCCAGCCGCGTTCGCGCAGTCGCCGTGACACGTCGAAGACGTCGTACGCCGTCACCTCCGGCCTGGTGGTGAGCGCGAAGACGGGGAGCTGGTCGCCCCGGGTGAGCAGCCGGAAGTCGCCCAGCTCCTCGATCTTCGCGGCCAGGCCCGTCGCCACGTCCCGGGCCGCCTGCTGCACGGCCCGGTAGCCGTCCCGGCCCAGCCGCAGGAAGGTGTAGTACTGCGCGACGACCTGGGCGCCGGGCCGGGAGAAGTTCAGCGCGAAGGTGGGCATGTCGCCGCCCAGGTAATTGACGCGGAAGACCAGCTCCTCGGGCAGCTCGGCGGGCGAGCGCCACAGCGCCCAGCCGACGCCCGGGTAGACCAGGCCGTATTTGTGGCCGGAGGTGTTGATGGAGGACACCCGGGGAAGCCGGAAGTCCCACACCAGGTCCTCGTCGAGGAACGGCGCGACCATGGCGCCGGAGGCCCCGTCGACGTGGACGGGGATGTCGAGTCCGGTGCGCTCCTGGAGGCCGTCCAGGGCCGCGCACAGCTCCGCGATCGGCTCGTAGCTGCCGTCGAAGGTGGAGCCGAGGACGCCGACGACCCCGATGGTGTTCTCGTCGCACAGCTCCACCGCGGCCCCCGGGTCGAGGTGGAAGCGGTCGCCCTCCATGGGCACGAGGCGCGGCTCGACCTCCCAGAACGTGCAGAACTTCTCCCAGCACACCTGCACGTTCACCCCCATCACGAGATTGGGCCTGGCGCTCGCCGGGTAGCGGTCGGCGTTCCTGGCCGCCCAGCGGCGTTTGAGCGCCATCGCGGCGAGCATGCACGCCTCGCTGGACCCGGTCGTGGAACAGCCGACGGCCGCCGAGGGGTCGGGCGCGTGCCAGAGGTCGGCGAGCATCGACACACAGCGCCGCTCCAGCTCCGCGGTGCGCGGGTACTCGTCCTTGTCGATCATGTTCTTGTCGCGGCACTCGCCCATCAGCACCCCGGCCTGGGGCTCCATCCAGGTGGTGACGAAGGTGGCGAGGTTGAGCCGCGAGTTGCCGTCCAGCATCAGCTCGTCGTGGACGAGCCCGTACGCGGTGTGGGGCGGCAGCGGCCCGTCCGGCATCCGGTGCCGGGGCGGGGCCGCCTCCATTCCGGCGACCGGGTCGGCGACCCCGTAGAACGGGTTGAGCGCCAGCTTGCTGTGCGCGGCCGACGGTTCGCCCTCGTGCGCGGAGCCCCGGTGGAGCGGCATCACGGACCTGCCCTTCTCGGCTCGCGCCCGCGAGACCGGACGCGTCCGACGGTACGGACGGCCCCGGCGCCCGGCACCCGGCGCTGGGCCGTCCGGATCAGCGCAGCGCCGTGCCGTCCTCGCGCAGCTGCATCAGCGGCCGGCCGGTCACCAGCAGCCAGGCGGGCAGCGACGCCACGCACAGCAGCGGGAGCAGGGCCGTGTCGAAGCCCAGGACCGCCGCCGTGAACAGGCTCAGCCAGCCCTGCCGGGTGACGGCCAGCAGCACGCCCAGGACCGCGCACGTCACCGCGAGGGTCACCGGTACCGCGTCGACGAGGGCATGGGCGCACAGGCCGAGCGCGACGCCCACGAAGACCGCCGGGAAGATCCGGCCGCCCCGGAACCCGCAGGTCGCGGCGATCACCAGGGCCGCGGCCTTCACCACCGCCATCGTCGCGAACCCGCCGGCCGACCAGCCGTCCGGGTCGGCGGCGAGCGTCTTCACCTCGTCCAGCCCCTTGAAGAGCGTCAGGTGCCCGCCCAGCGCCCCGAGCAGGCCCAGCGCGAGGCCGCCCAGGGTCAGGGAGAGCACCGGATGCGGCAGGGCCCGGAAGCAGCGGTGGACGTAGGGGAACGCGTACACCGCCGCGAGGCCGAGGACGGCTCCGGCCGAGGCGATCACGAGGGCGGCGAGCAGGTCGCCCCATCCGGTGTGCGTGTACGCGGGCAGCGACAGGTCGAAGCTCGGGTGCTCGGCCAGCGACATGGTGAGCGAACCGGCGGCCCCGGCCGCGAGCGGCCCGGACAGCTTGTCCCAGAGCGCCCCGGCGCCGGGCGCGGCGGCCAGCGTCTCGGTGAGGATCAGGGCGGCGGCGACCGGGGTGCCGAAGAGGGCGCCGATGGTGCCGGCGGCGGCCAGCGCGAGCCACAGCTCACCGGGTGCGCCGGGCGCGATCCGGCGGCCGGCCCAGGCGGCCAGGGCGATGTTGGCCGCGGTGATCGGGTTCTCCGGGCCGAGGCTGACGCCGCCCGCCAGGGCCAGGACGGTGACGACGAGCAGGCCGGGCACCACGGAGGGCGGCAGGGGAGGGTCGACCAGGCCCGTGGTCGCCGGGTCCGGGCCGCCCCGGCCGGGGACGGCCCGCAGGACCAGGCCGGTCACCAGGCCCGTGACCGTGAGCATCACGATCATCCACAGCGAGGAGTACCGCCCCACCGACAGCGCGTCGGGCAGCGTCTCCCACAGCACGTCCTGGAGGCGCTCCGCGAGCAGGCTGACCCCGAGCAGGACCAGGGCCGAAACCACGCCCACGGCCAGGGCGGGCACGATGAGCACGAGCAGCCGCCGGGCGGGGGCGGGCTCGGCGGCGACGGCGGAATCGGTCGGCATCGGCACACCATAGCGATGCGAAAGCCGTAAAACCGTTCAAAAGGTGCGGGTGGCAGGCGGGACTTGCACCTGACGCCGCGTGAGGGCCGAGGCTCGGACGCGTACCCACACAGGAAGGAGCGGGGAGCCATGGAGTACTCCGTGGGACAGGTCGCCGGCTACGCCGGGGTCACGGTGCGCACCCTGCACCACTACGACTCCATCGGCCTGCTCTCACCGGGCGGGCGCAGCCACGCGGGCCACCGGCGGTACGACGACGCCGACCTGGACCGGCTGCAGCAGATCCTCTTCTACCGGGAGCTCGGCTTCCCGCTGGACGAGATCGCGGCCCTGCTCGACGACCCGGACGCGGACCCGCAGGAGCACCTGCGCCGCCAGCACGCGCTGCTGTCGCACCGGATCGCGGAGCTCCAGCGGATGGCCGCCGCCGTAGAGACAGCGATGGAGGCACGCAGGATGGGCATCAACCTCACTCCCGAGGAGAAGTTCGAGGTCTTCGGCGACAAGGACCCCGAGGCGCACGCGGAGGAGGCCGAACGCCGCTGGGGCGGTACCGAGGCCTACGCCGAGTCGCAGCGCCGGGCCGCCCGCTACACCAAGGAGGACTGGCAGCGGATGAAGGCCGAGGTCGACTCCTGGAGCGAGCGCTACGCGGCGCTGATGGAGGCCGGCGAGCCCGCCGGCGGCGAGCGCGCCACGGACCTCGCGGAGGAGCACCGCCTCCACATCTCCACCTGGTTCTACGAGTGCGGCTACGAGATGCACCGGAACCTCGGCGGGATGTACGTCGCCGATCCGCAGTTCAAGGCGTTCTACGACGCCATGCGGCCGGGCCTGGCCGAGCACCTGCGCGACGCGATCGAGGCGAACGCGCGCCGCCGGACGTAAAGGGAGGCGGGTGGAACCCGGGGCCGCCCCGAGGCGTTGATAGCTTGGGGCGGCCACGCAGCCGCTTATCGACCTCATCCTGGAGCCCGGACCCTTGAATACGCTTGCGCTCGGACCGAGCTGGCTGGACCCGGACTATCTCATCGGACAGTTCGGCCTGGCCGGTGTGCTGGTCATCGTCTTCGCCGAGTCCGGGCTGCTCATCGGCTTCTTCCTGCCCGGTGACTCCCTGCTGTTCACCACCGGCCTGCTGGTCACGACCGACAAGCTGCACACCCCGCTCTGGCTGGTCTGCGTCCTGGTGGCGCTGGCCGCGATCATCGGCGACCAGGTGGGCTACCTCTTCGGCCGCAAGGTCGGCCCCTCGCTCTTCAGCCGGCCCGACTCCCGCCTCTTCAAGCAGGAGAACGTCGAGAAGGCCCACGAGTTCTTCGAGAAGCACGGCCCGAAGTCGCTGATCCTGGCCCGCTTCGTGCCGATCGTGCGGACCTTCACCCCGATCATCGCGGGCGTCAGCCGGATGAACTACCGCTCGTTCATCGTGTTCAACGTGATCGGCGGCGTCCTGTGGGGCGTCGGGGTGACCCTGCTCGGCGCCGCCCTCGGCAACGTCGAGTTCGTCCACGAGAACATCGAGGCGATGCTCGTCCTGATCGTGCTGATCTCGGTGATCCCGATCGCCATCGAGTTCCTGCGCGCCCGGAGCAAGGCCAAGAAGGAGGGCCCCGCCGCCGGGAACGGCGAGGTGCCCCCGCAGGACCCGTCCGCCGGCCGCCGGGGCCGCCACGCCAAGCGCTGACCCGGCCCGGCCCCCGATCCGGTCAGAAGCCGCGCGTCCGCTTGGCCGCGCGGCGGTTCGCCCCGCCGACCGCGCCCGGCACCCGCATGAACAGCCGGGAGATCTCGCTCCCCAGATTCACCCCGATGGCGATGGCCAGCGCCGTCGCCACCGCCGTGGACAGCGAGGCGAGGCCCCGGTCCAGCTCGTTCTGCGCGACGCCCAGCAGACCGAAGTACGTCGCGGACCCCGGCAGCAGCGGCCCGATCGCCGCCGTGATGTAGGGCAGCGACGACGTGTAGCGGTACCGCGAGAACAGCTGCCCGAACAGCCCGACGAGCCCGGCCGCCGCGGCCGTCGCGGCCACCGCCGACAGCCCGCCCGTCCGGGCCATCGCCCCGTAGATGATCCAGGCCACTCCGCCGTTCAGGGTCACCGCGAGCACCGTCACCCGCTCCTGCTGGAGCAGGATCGCGAACGACAGGGTCAGCACCATCGACGCCAGGATCTGGATCACCGGCCGGTCGTGCGTGATGAACCGCGCCTCCGGGTCCAGCTCCGCGCCCAGCTGAAGCCCCCCGTACAGGGCCAGCAGCACCCCGGTGACGATCGCGATGAAGAAGTACATGACCTCCAGGAGCCGCGCCGAGGCCGTGATGTAGTACCCGGTCAGACCGTCCTGCACGCCCGCCACCAGCGCCCGCCCCGGCAGCAGCGCGAACAGCCCACCGGTGATCACCGCCGACGGCCGTACGTCCGACCAGTGCGTCAGCGTCAGCGCCACGCCCATCGCGGCGGGAGGCATCGCCGCGATCGCGAACTGGTAGAACTCCGGCAGCCCGCGCCCCGCGCACAGCCAGGCCAGCCGGTCACCGAGCATCGCTCCCAGCGCCGCGATCACGAACACCAGCGGGCCACCGCCGACCAGCACGGACGCCGCCCCCGCCAGCCCGCCGGCGGCCAGCGTCAGCACCCAGCCGGGATACGGGTGCCGGTTGCGCCGGATCTCCGCGAGCCGCCGGTACGCCTCCTCCAGCGACACCTCGTCGTCGGCCGTGGTGAGGTCGTCGATCAGCCGGAAGACCGCCGCCAGCCGCGTGTAGTCGGTGCCCCGGCGGCGTACCGTACGGCTCGCCGTCACCGGGTCGTCCACCAGCGACGGCTGGTGCGAGATCGACAGCAGGGTGAACGTCACGGTCGGCTCGCAGCGGTCGAGCCCGTAGCTCCGCATCACCGCGAACATGGCCGCCTCGACGTCCTCGGCGCCCTCACCGCCCGCCAGCAGCAGCTCCCCGATGCGCAACGTCAGGTCGAGCACGCGCGGGACCGGGGGACCCGCCTCCTCGTCGTGCCGCTGGACCGGCTCCGGCGCCGGGCGCTCGGCGACCGGCATCCGCAGCATCGTGCGCATCCGGTCCTGCCAGGGCGCCTCCTTGGTCAGCCGGACCATCGGCACCCCGTACGCCGGGGTGAACGCCGGCGGGGAGTCCCGGAAGCTGTACGTGCTCGGCGGCGCGAACGCCGAACCGGTCGTCTCGGACCCGGAAGCGGAACCCGTACCGGAACCGGAGCCCGGCGCCGGCGGCTCGGGCGTCACGCCCTCCGGAAGGGCGAACTCCGACGTCGGGTGGTCCTCCTCGGGCGGCGCCGCAGGTTCCGTCCCGGCAGGCCGCGAGAAGGCGCTGTGCGCCTCGTCGGACTGGGGCTTCTCGTCGTCGGGCCCGTCCGGTTCCGCCACCACTCGACCTCGCTCCTCCTCGGCTGCGCGTCCTCGGCCGCACTCCTGCCCAGTATGGCCACGCCCAAGGGAGGGCACACGGAACGGGCGGCACACCCACCTGGGTGTACCGCCCGTTCGAGGACCCGCTCACACGAAGCGGAACGTCAGTGCGCGCCGCCCTGCGCCTCAAGGCGCTTGCGGGAGGCGACGATCTCGGCCTCGGCCTCGGCGCGGCCGACCCAGTCGGCGCCCTCGACGGACTTGCCCGGCTCCAGGTCCTTGTAGACCTCGAAGAAGTGCTGGATCTCCAGACGGTCGAACTCCGACACGTGCTGGATGTCCTGCAGGTGCTCCACCCGGGGGTCGGACGCCGGGACGCACAGCAGCTTGTCGTCGCCGCCGGCCTCGTCGGTCATCCGGAACATGCCGATCGCGCGGCACTTGATGAGGCAGCCCGGGAACGTCGGCTCCTCCAGGATCACCAGCGCGTCCAGCGGGTCGCCGTCCTCACCGAGGGTGTCCTCGACGAAGCCGTAGTCCGCCGGGTAGCTGGTCGAGGTGAAGAGCCGACGGTCCAGACGAATCCGGCCGGTCTCGTGATCCACCTCGTACTTGTTGCGCGAACCCTTCGGGATCTCGATAACGACGTCGAACTCCACGGGTGGCTCCTCCATGATCAACACATACGACTGGTGGTTAAGTGTCCCTCACGCAGATGAGTGCTCGCGAAAGGGGCTGGTCAACGGTGGCCGAGCCGGTGGAAAGACCGTCGACCGAACCGTCCGGCACGCCCGGCGGCACCATCGCGGCCCGTCCGGGCGTACGCGGCGCGGTGAACGACTGGCGGTTCACGGCCGTGTCCGCCGTCGTCGGACTGGCCCTCGCGGCCGGCGCCGTCCTCGCCGCCGGACCCTGGGACTCGGGTCAGCGTAAGGCCGAGCGCGACCGGGCGACCGCCGCCGGACGCACAGGTGGCGCACATCACGACGGCGGCGACCCCGAGGGCCCCGCCCCCGCCCCCCGCGCCCCCGCCGTCCTCGCCGCCCTGTCCGCCGCCGGCACCGGCACCGGCGCGAAGAACGCCCCGGCCGGCGCCACTCGCGACCTGCCCGCCGTCCTGGACCCGCTGCTGAAGAACGACGCGCTGGGCACCCGCCGCGCCGCCGTCGTCATCGACACCGCCACCGGCGTACGGCTCTACGGCAAGGGCGCCGACGCCCCCATGACCCCCGCGTCCACCGTCAAGATCGCCACCACCGTCGCCGCGCTCGGCGCCCTCGGCCCCGCCCACCGCATCCCCACCACCGTGCGCGCCTCCGACGACCTGCGCACCGTCACCCTCGTCGGCGGCGGCGACCCCACCCTCGACAAGGCCGCCCTGCGCGCCCTGGCCACCGAGACCGCCCGCGCCCTCAAGACCGCCAAGGCCCCCTCCGTACGCCTCCGCTACGACGCCTCCGCCTACTCGGGGCCCGCGCACCACCCGATCGGCCCCAACGAGAACATCGCGCCCATGAGCGCCCTGATGCTGAACGAGGGCCGCCTGGACGACTCCGCCAAGGGCCCGGCCCCGCGCAGCGAGGACCCGGCCGGCGACGCCGCCCGCGCCTTCGCCGGATACCTGGACGACGCCGGGGTCACCACCAAGGGCGCACCCGCCCCCGGCCGCGCCGCCGAGAAGTCCCGTACCGTCGCCACCCACCTCTCCGCCCCCCTCTCCGGACTGGTCGAACGCGCCCTGACCAACAGCGACAACGACATCGCCGAGGCGCTGGCCCGGCAGACCGCCATCGCCGCCGGGCAGCCCGCCGACTTCAAGGGCGGCCGACGGGCCGTCACCGCCCGCCTGAAGAAGCTCGGACTGCCGCTCAAGGGCGTGAACATCGCCGACGGCAGCGGGCTCGACCGCAAGGACAAGGTGACCGCCGCCCTGCTCGCCGGCCTCCTCGCCCGGGCCGCCGACCCCGCCCACCCCGAACTGCGCCCCGTCCTCACCGGCCTCCCCGTCGCCGGCTTCAGCGGCACGCTCAGCAGCCGCTACACCGCCAGGGCCGGCGGCACCGGCTTCATCCGCGCCAAGACCGGCACCCTCACCGGCGTCAACAGCCTCGCCGGCACCGTCGTGGACACCCGGGGCCGGCTTCTCGCCTTCGCCTTCCTCGCCTCCGGCACCACCGCACCCGCCGAGGCCCAGAAAGCCCTCGACGCACTCGCCACCGCACTCGGCGCCGGGAGGCGTTGAGCCCGTCAACACCTCCTCGTTCCCGGGGATGAGCACGTACGGTTGACGCATGACGAGCATCGGTGGTGCAGGGATGGTCGACTGGAACCTCGCGGTCGCGACCGCGACCCGGCTTGTGCGGCCGGGCCCCGAGATCAGCCGCGAGGAGGCCCGCGAGGTCGTCGCGGAGCTGCGCAGGCACGCGAAGGCGGCGGAGGAGCACGTCCGCGCCTTCACCCGGATGATCCCCGAGGGCACCGAGCCGGAGGACACCCCCGTCCTCGTCGTGGACCGCGCCGGCTGGATCAAGGCCAACGTCGCCGGCTTCCGCGCACTGCTGCGCCCCCTCCTGGAGAAGATGGAGGAACGGCGCACCGGCGGCGCGGGCGGCGCCGTGCTCGGCGCGGTCGGCTCCAAGGTCACCGGCGTCGAGGTCGGCATGCTGCTGTCCTTCCTCGCCTCCCGCGTCCTCGGCCAGTACGAGACCTTCGCCCCCGCCACCCGCGAACTCCCCGCCTCCGCCGACGGCGGCGGCCGGCTCCTGCTCGTCGCCCCGAACATCGTCCACGTCGAACGCGAACTGGCGGCCGACCCGCACGACTTCCGGCTCTGGGTCGCCCTCCACGAGGAGACCCACCGCACCCAGTTCACCGCGGTGCCCTGGCTCCGCGACCACCTCCAGGGCGAGATCCAGTCCTTCCTGGACGAGACCGACGTCGACCCCATGACCTTCCTGGAGCGGCTGCGCGAGGCCGCCCAGTCGCTCGCCGGCGGCCGACCCGAAGGCGAGTCCGACGAGGGCGGCGGCCGCAGCCTCGTCGAACTCGTCCAGACCCCCGCCCAGCGCGAGATCCTCGGCCGCCTCACCGCCGTGATGTCCCTCCTCGAAGGGCACGCCGACTACGTGATGGACGGCGTCGGCCCCGAGGTGGTGTCCTCCGTCGCCGAGATCCGCGAGAAGTTCCAGCAGCGCCGCGCCCGCGGCGCGAGCCGCCTCGACCAGGCCCTGCGCAAGCTCCTCGGCCTCGACGCCAAGCTGCGCCAGTACCGGGACGGCGAACGCTTCGTGCGCGCCGTCGTGGACGAGGTCGGCATGGACGGCTTCAACCGGGTGTGGACCTCGCCCAACACCCTCCCCACCAAGGCGGAGATCGCCCGCCCCGCGGACTGGATCGCGAGGGTGCACCGTAAGGCAGAGTCGTGATCAAGGTCCCCGGTACGAAGGCAACGCGCCGGTAATCACCCATCCGAGGGACCGTAGGGGCATGGGAAGGCGTGCAATGCTCGATGGACGGCATTGCTCTGTCACCATCGACGCACTCTGAGTGACGGCACTCCTTCCCGTCCCGGCACTCCGAGACACCCCTGAAGAACCTCACGAAGGGCACCGGACATGGGTCCCCATCCTGCGGTCGCGGCGATACGCCTGGCGGTCCGCCGCGTACTCCACGACGTCATCGCCGAACACGCCGAACAGACCGAACGCGCCGGGCACGCCCCGCACCCCGAGCTCGCCCGGGCCGGCGCGGGCAGCCGCCCCGGCACGCTCCCCGACCGCCCCGACACCCCCCTGGTGCTGGTCGCCTGCTCCGGCGGCGCCGACTCCATGGCGCTCGCCTCCGCCCTCGCCTTCGAGGCCCGCAAGCTCCCCGTCCGGGCCGGCGGCATCACCGTCGACCACGGCCTCCAGGACGGCTCCGACACCCGCGCGGCCGAGGTCGCCGCCCGGCTCGCCGCCATGGGCCTCGGCCCCGCCGACGCCGTCGCCGTCCACGTCGGCCGCGAGGGCGGCCCCGAGGCCGCCGCCCGCGACGCCCGCTACGCCGCGCTCGACGCCGCCGCCGAACGCCACGGCGCCGCCGCCGTCCTCCTCGGCCACACCCGCGACGACCAGGCCGAGACCGTCCTGCTGGGCCTCGCCCGCGGCTCCGGCATCCGCTCCCTGTCCGGCATGGCCGCCGCCTCCGGCCCGGCCGGCCGCTACCGCCGCCCCTTCCTCCAGCTCGACCGCCAGACCGCCCGCACCGCCTGCCTCGCCCAGTCCCTGCCCGTCTGGGACGACCCCCACAACATCGACCCCGCCTACACCCGCTCCCGGCTGCGCCACGAGGGCCTGCCCGCCCTGGAGAAGGCCCTCGGCAAGGGCGTGGTCGAAGCCCTCGCCCGTACGGCCCAGCTCTCCCGCGACGACGCCGACGCCCTCGACACCTGGGCCGCCGCCGCCGACCGTGACGTACGCGACGACGCGGGCCGTCTGGAGTGCGCCAAGCTGTACGCGCTGCCCCCCGCCGTACGCCGCCGGGTGCTGCGCCGGGCCGTCATAGAGGCGGGCTCCCCGGCCGGCTCGCTCTTCGCCCGGCACATCGAGGAAGTGGACCGCCTGGTCACCGGCTGGCGCGGCCAGCAGGCCATCAACCTCCCCGGCCGCGTGGAAGCCCTGCGCCAGGGTGGCAGACTGGTCATCCGGCAGAGCTGACGCACGAGCGGCTGACACGCAGGGCGAACGGCCGCGCGGGCCCGGGACTCCACCCCCGGACCCGGCAGGCACAGAAAGAGACGCGGGTGAACGAGAAGGACATGGGCACCGACCTCCAGTCGGTGCTCCTCACCAAGGAAGAGATCGACGCGAAGCTCGTGGAGCTGGCCGCGAAGATCGACGCGGAGTACGCCGGCAAGGACCTGCTCCTCGTCGGGGTCCTCAAGGGCGCCGTCATGGTCATGGCGGACCTGGCGCGCGCGCTGTCCACCCCCGTCACCATGGACTGGATGGCCGTCTCCTCGTACGGCGCGGGCACCCAGTCCTCCGGTGTCGTCCGGATTCTCAAGGACCTGGACACCGACATCAAGGGCAAGCACGTCCTGATCGTCGAGGACATCATCGACTCCGGCCTCACGCTGTCCTGGCTGATGTCGAACCTGGGCTCGCGCGAGCCCGCCTCGCTGGAGATCTGCACCCTGCTGCGCAAGCCGGACGCGGCCAAGGTCGCGCTCGACTGCAAGTGGGTCGGCTTCGACATTCCCAACGAGTTCGTCGTCGGCTACGGGCTGGACTACGCGGAGAAGTACCGCAACCTCCCCTTCGTCGGAACCCTCGCCCCGCACGTATACGGAGGCTGAGGGCCCGCGGGCCCGCCGACGGGCCCGCCGGGAACCCTTGAGGGGCGCCCGCCGTTGAGCTTTCGAGGCGGGATTGCCGGACGTCCGAGGCGGACGCCGGTGACCATGCTGGGGTACCGTCCGAAGAACAGTCTTTACTCACAGCAGCATTTACCTACGGGCAGGAGGGACGGGGCGTCTTCGCCTCGTATGGATGGACGTGAAGCGATACTTCCGTGGGCCGGTCATGTGGATCGTGCTGGCCGTCCTCGCCGTGGTCGTGTTGATGAATGTCGTCGGCTCGGGCGGCGGCTACAAGACGGTGGACACCGGACAGGTGATCCAGGCGATCAGCAAGAACCAGGTGGACCAGGCCAAGCTCACCACCGGTGACGATCACATCATCAAGATCGAACTGAAGGACGGCCAGAAGCTGGCCGACGAGTCCGGCAGCAAGTTCCAGGCGAGCTACATCGGCAATCAGGGCGTCCAGCTCGCCGACATGCTCCAGAAGAAGTACGAGAGCGGCGACATCAAGGACGGGTACACCGTCACGCCCTCGAAGCAGTCCCCGTTCGTCTCGATCCTCTTCTCGCTGCTGCCGTTCGTCCTCATCGTCGTCGTCTTCCTGTTCCTGATGAATCAGATGCAGGGCGGCGGCTCCAAGGTCATGCAGTTCGGCAAGTCCAAGGCCAAGCTGATCACCAAGGACACCCCGAAGACGACGTTCGCCGACGTGGCGGGCTCGGACGAGGCGGTCGAGGAGCTCCAGGAGATCAAGGAGTTCCTCCAGGAGCCGGCCAAGTTCCAGGCCGTCGGCGCCAAGATCCCCAAGGGCGTCCTGCTCTACGGGCCCCCCGGTACCGGCAAGACCCTGCTCGCGCGCGCCGTCGCCGGCGAGGCGGGCGTCCCGTTCTACTCGATCTCCGGCTCCGACTTCGTGGAGATGTTCGTCGGTGTCGGCGCCTCCCGGGTCCGCGACCTCTTCGAGCAGGCCAAGGCGAACGCCCCGGCGATCGTCTTCGTCGACGAGATCGACGCCGTCGGCCGCCACCGCGGCGCCGGCATGGGCGGCGGTCACGACGAGCGCGAGCAGACGCTCAACCAGCTGCTCGTGGAGATGGACGGCTTCGACGTGAAGGGCGGCGTCATCCTGATCGCCGCCACGAACCGCCCGGACATCCTCGACCCGGCGCTGCTGCGCCCGGGCCGCTTCGACCGGCAGATCGCGGTCGACCGGCCCGACATGCAGGGCCGCCTGGAGATCCTGAAGGTCCACCAGAAGGGCAAGCCGGTCGCCCCGGACGTCGACCTCGGCGCCGTCGCCCGCCGCACGCCCGGCTTCACCGGTGCCGACCTGTCGAACGTGCTGAACGAGGCCGCGCTCCTGACGGCGCGCAGCAACCAGAAGCTCATCGACAACGCCACGCTGGACGAGGCCATCGACCGCGTCGTGGCCGGCCCGCAGAAGCGGACCCGGATCATGTCCGAGAAGGAGAAGAAGATCACCGCGTACCACGAGGGCGGACACGCCCTGGTCGCGGCGGCTTCTCCCCAGTCGGACCCGGTCCACAAGATCACGATCCTCTCCCGCGGCCGTGCCCTCGGTTACACGATGGTGCTCCCGGAGGAGGACAAGTACTCCACGACGCGCAACGAGATGCTCGACCAGCTGGCGTACATGCTGGGCGGACGCGCGGCCGAGGAGCTGGTCTTCCACGACCCGACCACCGGCGCGGCGAACGACATCGAGAAGGCCACGGCGACGGCCCGCGCGATGGTCACGCAGTACGGCATGACCGAGCGGCTCGGTGCGATCAAGTTCGGCGGCGACAACACCGAACCGTTCGTGGGCCGCGAGATGGGCCACCAGCGCGACTACTCGGAAGAGGTCGCCGCGCTGGTGGACGAAGAGGTCAAGAAGCTCATCGAGACCGCGCACAACGACGCGTGGGAGATCCTCGTCGAGAACCGCGACGTGCTGGACACCCTGGTCCTCCGCCTCCTGGAGAAGGAGACCCTGGGCAAGGAGGAGATCGCCGAGATCTTCGCCCCGATCGTCAAGCGCCCGGCCCGCCCCGCGTGGACCGGCTCCGCCCGGCGCACCCCGTCCACCCGTCCCCCGGTCCTCTCCCCGAAGGAGCTCGCCCTCACCAACGGCGCGAGCACGGCCGCCGGCTCGGTCACGGACACCGTCACGAGCCCGGAGCCCCTCCCCGAGGACCGGCCCGAGAGCTAGTCACCGACCCGGTGTGGCCCCCGTCACGGGGCTCCCACCGGGCCCGGAATGGATGCCGCGCCCCCCAGGTTCTAGCCTGTTGGGGGCGCGGCTTTTCCGTACACCTGCGCGAATGCCCCCGCAGTGACAGCTCAAGGAACGAGGCACACATGACCGACCCGGTGACGCTGGACCCCCAGGGGCCGATCGGCGAGTTCGACGAGAAGCGTGCCGAGGCCGCCGTCCGGGAGCTGCTGCTGGCCGTGGGCGAGGACCCCGACCGCGAGGGCCTGAAGGAGACGCCGGGGCGGGTGGCGCGGGCGTACAAGGAGATATTCGCGGGCCTGTACCAGCAGCCCGAGGACGTACTGACGACCACGTTCGACCTGGGCCACGACGAGATGGTGCTGGTCAAGGACATCGAAGTGTTCAGTACGTGTGAACATCATCTTGTCCCCTTCCGCGGTGTGGCCCACGTCGGATACATCCCGGCCACCACCGGCAAGATCACCGGTCTCTCGAAGCTGGCCCGGCTGGTGGACGTCTACGCCCGCCGGCCGCAGGTGCAGGAGCGGCTGACCACGCAGATCGCCGAGTCCCTGATGGAGATCCTGGAGCCGCGCGGCGTCATCGTCGTCATCGAGTGCGAGCACATGTGCATGTCGATGCGCGGCATCCGCAAGCCCGGGGCGAAGACGCTGACCTCCGCGGTCCGCGGGCAGCTGCGCGATCCCGCGACGCGCGCCGAGGCCATGAGCCTCATCATGGCGCGCTGACCCCGCCCCGAGCCGTGCCCGAGCCGGACGCCCCGGCCGGCCCTACGCCGCCGCCGCGTCCGGCTTGTTGTCGTCCTTGTCGTCCGGGAGCTTGCAGACGTGTTCCAGGAAGAGGGCGGCGGCGATGACCGCGAGGCCGGCCAGGACCGCGAAGGCGGCGTAGACGGCCTGGTCGCGGCGGGGCGGGTTGTCCAGGGAACCGAGCAGGAAGACGGCCGTGCCGCCGTACATGCCGGAGACCAGGGCGACGACCAGGGCGCTCGCCTGGGCGAAGACCAGGGCGCGGGCGGCCATCAGGGGCTCGACGCCCTTGGCGCCGGGGCGGCGTTCGCGCTGGGCGCGCAGGCGGGCGCGGATGGAGAGCGCCGTGGCCAGCAGGACCACGGCGATCAGCGCGAGGACGATGGGCGCGAAGAGCGGCACGCTCGGCAGCGTGCCCAGGGAGTCCCAGAGCCGGGCGGCGCCCCAGGACAGGACTCCGGCGGCGGCGAAGAGGCCGGCCAGGACTCCGAGCCGTAGTTGCTTCACCGGGTGAGCCGCCCTTCGCCGCCTGTGTCCGTGGTGTCCGTCGTGCTGTGTTCTGTGAGCCTAACGACTACTCGGGCAGCCGGAGTTCCAGGTCGGCCCGGGGGAGCACGCCGTCGCGCCCGACACCGGTCAGCAGATCGGCGACCGGGCCCGCGCCGGGCAGCTGGGCCTCGGGGTCCACGTCGTGCCAGGGGGCGAGGACGAAGGCGCGCTCGCGGGCCCGGGGGTGGGGGAGGGTGAGCACGGGGTCGTCGGAGACGACGTCCGCGTACGAGACGATGTCGACGTCGATGGTGCGCGGACCCCAGCGCTCCTCGCGGACCCGTTCGAAGGCCTCCTCGATGGCCTGGCCGCGCTCCAGGAGCGAGGACGGGGGCAGCGTCGTCTTCACGACGATCACCGCGTTGAAGTACGAGGGCTGGGAGCCCGGGTCGACGCCCCAGGGCTCCGTCTCGTAGACCGGGGAGACCGCCTTGACCCGGAGGCCGGGGGTGTCCTCCAGGGCGTCGATGGCGCCCTGGAGCGTCTCCAGGCGGTTGCCCAGGTTGGCGCCGAGCGAGAGCACGGCGAGTTTGGGGTTGGAGAGGGTGATGTCCGCCGCGTCCACCTGCTCGACCACGGAGGCGGGCACCGGCTGTACGGTCGGGTCGCTCTGCCCTTCGGTGGAAAATGCAGTCATGCTCGGCTCCGGGTGATGGTGATGGTGACGTCGTCGAACGGGACGGTGATGGGCGCGTCCGGCTTGTGCACCACGACCTCCACCTCCTCGACGCCGTCGTGCTTGAGGCACTGCTGGGCGATGCGCTCGGCGAGCGTCTCGATCAGGTCGACCGGCTCGCCCTGGACCACCGCGACGACCTCCTCCGCGACCACGCCGTAGTGCACGGTCTTCGTCAGGTCGTCGGTGGCTGCCGCGGGGCGGGTGTCGAGGCCGAGCACCAGGTCCACGATGAACGTCTGCCCCTCTTCCCGTTCCCGGGGGAAGACGCCATGGTGCCCGCGGGCCTTGAGGCCGCGCAGCGCGACACGATCCACGCGAATCACTCCTGCTGTCGTTGGTCGTAGGGGCTCGGCCGCGTGCGGGCGGCCGGCTGCCCGATTTCGAATCTACCTGCGAGCACCGACAGCCCTCCCCCGTGGGGGCCGGGCCTGCGGGCACGGAACAGATAGCCGCTGATACCCCGATGCGGCCGCTTCCAATCACCCCGGGCCGGCTTTTGTGCCCGATGGCGCGGCGGGACGGCTCAGGGCGCGGGGTCTTCGTCCTCTTCCTCACCGGTTTCGGCCAGTACGGGCGAGCCGTGGTGGGACCAGAGCTTCCAGCCGTCCGGAGTGCGCCGGAACACATTCGTCGCGACGACGAGCTGCCCGACGAGCGGGCCGAGCGAGGCCCCCTCCTCGGCGGGGCCGCCGCTGAGGATGTTCTCGGTACAGGTCACCAGCGCGGTGTCGCCGGTCATGGAGACACCGACGTCGGTCAGGAAGAACTGGATGTACTCGGTGTTCGCCATGATCAGCGCGTAGCTGCGCAGCACCTCGCGCCGCCCGCTGAGCACCGGCCAGCCCGGGTGCACGCAGGAGACCGTCAGCTCCTCGTCCGGCAGCCAGGCCGAGGTCAGCGCGTCCAGGTCGCCCCGCTCCACGGCCTCGTAGTACGCCGTGTTGGCCCGCTCCACGGCCGCGATGTCGGCGGCGGCGTCCGGGTGCTCGCCGCCCGGCCCGGTCACCTCGTCGCCCGGCCCGGTCACGCGGCTTCCTCGATGGCGCGGGCGACCCGGACGGCGTCGGCGGTGGCCCGCACCTCGTGGACCCGGACCGCCCAGGCGCCGGCCCGGGCGGAGAGCGCGGAGACGGCGGCCGTCGCGGCGTCGCGCTCGCGGGCGGGCGGCGGGGCGGCGCCCTCGCGGGCCAGGACATGGCCCAGGAACCGCTTGCGGGACGCCGCGACCAGCAGCGGGCGGCCGAGGGCGCGCAGCGCGTCCAGCCCGGCCAGCAGCGCCAGGTCGTGCGGGGCGTCCTTGGCGAAGCCGAGCCCGGGGTCGATCACGAGGCGTTCCGGGGCGATGCCGCCGGCCACCACCGCGTCCATCCGGGCGCGCAGCTCGTCGGTGACCTCGCCGACCACGTCCCCGTACACCGCCCGGCTGTTCATCGACTCGCTGAAGCCCCGCCAGTGCATGACGACGAACGGGGCGCCCGCGGCGGCGACCACGGGGACCATGTCCGGGTCGGCCTGGCCGCCGCTGACGTCGTTGACGAGGACCGCGCCGGCGGCGATCGCCTGCTCGGCGACGCGGGCGCGCATGGTGTCGACGGAGACCGTGACGCCCTCCGCCGCGAGGTCCCGGACGACCGGGATCACCCGGCGCAGCTCCTCGGACTCGTCCACCCGGCTGGCGCCGGGGCGGGTGGACTCGCCGCCGACGTCCACGAGGTCGGCGCCCTCGGCGACCAGGTCGAGGCCGTGCTTGACGGCCGTCGTGGTGTCGAACCAGCGGCCACCGTCGGAGAAGGAGTCGGGCGTCACGTTGACGACCCCCATGACCGCGCAGCGGTCCCACTCCGGCAGACCCTGGACCGTCCCGCGCAACGTACTCATATGACCAGCGTAGGCCCGTGGGGCACGGCGCTACGCCGGACGGGCGTCCTGCCCGCCCGCCGGGGGCCGTACGTGGGCGCAGGGGCGGCGGGGGGCGGGCCGGAGGGGGCGGGGGAGCGCGAGGCGCACGAAGCCCTCGGCCTGCATCGCGGCGAGGGAGATGCGGGGCAGGTCGCGGGCGGTGCGGTAGACCACGAAGCGCGGCTCCCAGCGCGGCCGGAACTTGGCGTTGAACTTGTACAGCGACTCGATCTGGAACCAGCGCGAAAGGAAGATCAGCAGTCCGCGCCAGACGCGCAGGACGGGCCCCGCGCCCAGCTTCTCGCCCCGGGCGAGGGCGGAGCGGAACATCGCGAAGTTCAGGGAGACCCGGCTGACTCCGAGCCGGGGCGCGGCCTGGAGCGAGGCGACGATCAGCAGCTCGTTCATGCCGGGGTCGGCGGAGCGGTCGCGGCGCATGAGGTCCAGGGACATGCCGTCGGTGCCCCAGGGCACGAAGTGGAGCACGGCCTTCAGATCGCCGTACGGGGAGTCGGCGCTCTGCTCGTCCGCCTTGTGGGCGGTGGCGACGAAGCAGTCCCGGTCGGCGCTGTCACCGATCCGGCCGAGCGCCATGGAGAAGCCGCGTTCGGTGTCGGTGCCGCGCCAGTCGGCGGCGGCCCGGCGGATGCGGGCGAGTTCGGTCTCGCCGATGTCGGCCACGCGCCGGACGCGGGTCTCGTAGCCGCCGCGCTCAATGCGCTTCACCATCTGGCGTACGTTGCGCATCGCGCGCCCGGCGAGGGAGAAATCCGCGACATCGACCACCGCCTCGTCGCCCAGTTCCAGGGCTGTGAGTCCGGTCTCGCGGGTCCAGACCTCGCCGCCGGTCTCGCCGCACCCCATGACGGCGGGGGCCCAGGAGTGCGCCCGGGCCTCGTCCATGAAGCGTTCGATGGCGCCGGGCCACGCCTCCACGTCGCCGATCGGGTCGCCGCTGGCGAGCATCACACCCGAGACCACGCGGTAGCAGACGGCGGCCTTGCCGCTGGGCGAGAAGACGACGGCCTTGTCGCGGCGGAGCGCGAAGTGGCCGAGCGAGTCGCGTCCGCCGTGCCGTTCCAGCAGGGCGCGGAGCCGGGCCTCGTCGTCCTCGGTGAGCCGGGCGGCCGGGTGTTCGGGGCGGAAGGCCAGGTAGACGGTGGTGACGGCGGTCAGCAGGCCGAGGGCGCCGAGCGAGCAGCCGACGGTCCAGGAGGTGTCCCCGGAGTAGTCGACGGGCCCTTCGAAGCCGACCAGGCCGTACAGCACGTGCTGGAGGCGGTCGGCGATGCTGGGGCTGCCGACCAGGCGGCGGGGGTGGGCGCTGACGATGAGGAGGCCGAGGCCGAGCGAGCCGGCGCCGAGCAGGACGAAGTTGGCCAGGGCCCGCCACCGGCTGCGCGGGTCGGGCAGGGCGGCGAACTCCCTCCGGTGGCGTACGAGCAGACAGCACAGCGCCAGCGAGACCAGGGTGCCGAGGACCGAGTGCCGGTAGCTGAACTGGGCCAGCGCGCCCGCCGGGAGCAGGACGACGGCGGCCCGCCAGGCGCGGCGCTTGTGCCGCTTGAGGCCGTGGGCCAGGAGGAGCAGCAGCACACCGGCGCTGAGCGAGAGCGCGGCGGCGAAGGGGCCGAGGGCTCCGGGGAGTACTTCGGCGAGGGTGTGCACGCGGCTGTGCCGGAAGCGCGGGAAGACCCCGGCGGCGACGTCGATCAGTCCGACGGTGGTGCAGGCGGTGCCGACCAGCGCGGGCACGGACTTGGGCCGGGGCACGCGCGCGAACGTGCGCGCGCGAACCGGAACCGATCCTGATTTGTCCCCATCTAGCGTGACAGACATCGCTTCCCGTGGTTCCGCGAGAGATTTCCTGGAGTCCGGCGGCCGGGGCCCTGCGGACGATGTGCGCCTTCTAGGACGATCCTTCCGGGTCCCGGGTTCACCCGGTGCCCGGAAATTTCCTGACAGAGAGTTCCCCCGCCATGGGCCTTACCGGCAAGCCGCTGCTGATCCTCGCGATCGTGCTGGCCGTCGTGCTGTTCACCCTGACCGTCTGGTGCTGGCCGAGGCTCGCCCGGCGCAGCGTGCCCGCCGTGCTCGGCCGGGTGGGCATGCTGCTCGCGACCCAGCTGGCGGTGTTCGCCACGGTGGGCCTGCTGGCCAACAACAGCTTCCTGTTCTACGGCTCCTGGGCCGACCTCTTCGGCCGCGAGCAGGAGCTGGGCGTGGTCACCGACCACGCGGCCGGGACACTGGCCGCGAAGAACATCGTCCGGGTGGGCTCGCAGCGGCCGGACGTGCCGGGCGGGTCGCTGCCGCGGGTGGGCGGCCGGATCGACAAGGTCGTGATCGCGGGGGAGCGCTCGGGCATCGAGAGCACGGCGTACGTGTATCTGCCGCCGGAGTACTTCCAGCCGGCGTTCGCCCGGCGGACGTTCCCGGCGGTGGTGGTGCTCACCGGCTACCCGGGCACCTCGGAGAACCTCATCAAGGGGCTGCGCTATCCGCGTACGGCACACGAACGGGTGAAGGCCGGCCGGGCGCAGCCGATGATCCTGGTGATGCTGCGTCCCACGGTGGCGCCGCCCCGGGACACCGAGTGCGTGGACGTGGAGGGCGGTCCGCGGACGGAGACGTTCTTCGCGCAGGACGTGCCCCGGGCGGTGGCGGCCGGCTACCGGGTCGGCGAGCGGGCCCGCAACTGGGGCATCATCGGCAATTCGACGGGCGGCTACTGCGCGTTGAAGATCGGGCTGCACCACCCGGACCGGTACGCCGCGAGCGCGGGGCTCTCCGCGTACTACGAGGCGGCCGAGGACCCGACGACGGGCGACCTCTTCCACGGCGACGAGGCGGCGCGGCGCCGGGCGGACCTGCTGTGGTCGCTGGACAACCGGCCGCAGCCGGGCTCCTCGTTCCTGGTGACGAGCTCGCGGCACGGCGAGGCGAACTACGCCGACACGCGGAGGTTCGTGGCCAAGGTGAGGCGGCCGGCGCAGGTCTCCTCGATCGTGCTGGACAGCGGCGGGCACAACTTCAACACGTGGCGCCGGGAGATTCCGGCGGCGCTGGAGTGGCTGAGCAGCCGGCTGAGCGAGAGCTGAACGCGCCCTTCCAAAGCCCCGCAGCGCCGCTGTCCCGCTTCCTCGAAGCGCCGCCGCCCCGCCGTCTCGCCTGCTCAGATCCCCGCCGTGCCCGCCACGCTTTCGACCTCGACCTCCGCGCGCGGCACCGAGCGGCCGTCCGCGCCGACCGAGCGGCGCAGCGCCTCGTGCAGGCGGGCGGGGGTGAGCACGCCCAGGAAGCGGCCCTCGCCGGCCTCGTCGGTGACGGCGATCCAGCCGGCGTCGTGCTGGAGCATGGTGGCGAATGCCTGTTTCAGCGGGGCGCCGAGGGGAAGCCACGCCTCCATGCGGCGGGCGTGGTCGCGGACGGTGCCCCGGGAGCCGTCGCGCGCGGCGTCGGCGGGAATCCAGCCGTGCAGGTGCTCGTCGCCGTCCAGGACGACGGCCCAGCGGGCGCCCTCCGCGCGGAGGCGTTCGGTCGCGGCGGACAGCGCGTCGTCCAGGTGGACGACGGGTGGGCGGTCGAGGTCGCTCTCCTCGACGGGGGTGACCGAGAGCCGCTTGAGGCCCCGGTCGGCGCCGACGAAGTCCGCGACGTAGGCGTTGGCGGGGGCTCCGAGCACGGTGGCGGGGGTGTCGAACTGCTCGATCGAGCCCTGCCCGTAGACGGCGATGCGGTCGCCGAGACGGACCGCTTCCTCGATGTCGTGGGTGACGAACAGGACGGTTTTGCGGACCTGTTCCTGCAGTTTCAGGAATTCGTTCTGAAGGTGCTCGCGCACCACGGGGTCGACCGCGCCGAATGGCTCGTCCATCAGCAGGACCGGCGGGTCGGCGGCCAGCGCCCGGGCCACGCCGACGCGTTGGCGCTGGCCGCCGGAGAGCTGTTCGGGATAGCGGTCGCCATAAACGGAGGGATCGAGTCCGACAAGGTCGAGAAGTTCGGCGGCACGGGCGCGGCCCTTTTGGCGTTTCCAGCCGAGGAGATGGGGAACGGTGGCGGTGTTCTCCAGGACCGTCCGGTGCGGAAAGAGGCCCACTTGCTGGATCACATAGCCGATGCGGCGGCGCAGCCGGACGGGGTCGATGGCGGATATGTCGTCCCCGTCGAGGAATATCCGGCCCTCGGTCGGTTCGATCAGCCGGTTCACCATCTTCATGGTGGTCGTCTTGCCGCAGCCCGACGGACCGACGAGCGTGACCAGTTCACCCTCGGCGACCTCGAAGGAAAGGCCGTCGACGGCGGTGGTGCCGTCCGCATACCGCTTGGTGACGTGCTCGAAACGGATCATGGTTCCCCATTGTCAAGGGTGTTCTGTGAAGGACGTGTTGCTGGAATACAACGGCTCCGGCGATTGTCAGTGGTCGAGGATAGGCTCGCCGGACATCAGTACGAGAAGGCGAACGGGAGGTGGGGGGACGGATGGCCGGATCGAACTGCCTGGTGACGAACGACTGGATCTGCGGGGAGTATCTCCGTTCCCGCAGCCAGGAGTTGACGGACGCCACCGTCCAGCACATCTGGATCACCGCCGTCTCGGTCGCGATCGGCGTGGCCGTAGCCTTCCCGCTGGCGCTCCTCGCACGCCGGGGCCGCGGATTCGCCGGACCGGTCCTCGGGCTGACGACGGTGCTCTACACCGTGCCGTCGCTCGCGATGTTCTCGCTCCTGCTGCCCCTGTTCGGGCTCTCCGCCGCCCTGGTGGTGACCGGGCTCGTGCTGTATTCGCTGACCATCCTCGTACGCAACATCCTGGCGGGCCTGGAAGCGGTGCCCGAGGAGGCGAAGGAGGCCGCGCACGGCATGGGCTACGGACCGGTCCGCCTGCTGTGGGAGGTGGAGCTGCCGCTCGCGCTGCCCGCGCTGATGGCGGGGATACGGATCGCCACGGTGTCCACGATCGCGCTGACGACGGTGGGTTCCATCGTCGGCCGGGGCGGCCTGGGCAATCTCATCGAGGACGCGCTGCCGAGCTTCTTCAAGGCCCAGGTGCTGGCCGCGTCGGTGCTCTGCGTGCTGCTCGCGGTCGTCGCGGACCTGCTGCTGCTCGGCCTCCAACGGCTGCTGACGCCCTGGACGCGGACACGGGCCGCCGCGCCCGGCCCGGCGCGGACGGAGGCGGTCTGACATGGGAGTCCTCGGGGACGCCTGGAGCTGGCTCACCACCGGTGCCAACTGGTCGGGGGAGAGCGGCGCCGCCCACCGGCTGAGCGAGCACCTGTACGTCAGCGGTGTGGCGCTCGCCCTGGCCTGCGCCGTGGCCCTGCCCCTCGCGCTGTATCTGGGCCACATCAGGAAGGGCGGCGCCCTCGCGGTGAACCTGGCCAACGTGGGGCGCGCGGTGCCCGTCTTCGCGGTGCTGGCCCTCTTCATGGTCTCGCCCCTGCGCAACGCGGGGTACATACCCACGATCATCGCCCTGGTGCTGTTCGCCGTGCCGCCGCTGCTGACCAACGCCTACGTGGGGATGACCGAGGTGGACCGCGCGGTGGCGGAGGCGGCGCGCGGGATGGGCATGTCGGGCGGCCAGCTCTTCCTGCGCGTCGAGCTGCCCCTGGCCTACCCGCTGATCATGACCGGGCTGCGGTCGGCCGCCGTCCAGGTCGTGGCGACGGCGACCATCGCGGCCATGGTCGGACAGGGCGGCCTCGGCCGCATCATCACCGCCGGTTTCAACACGTACGACACCGCGCAGGTGGTGGCGGGGGCGCTGCTGGTCGCCGTGCTCGCCCTGCTGGTGGAGGCGGCGCTGGTGGCCGTCGACCGCCTGCTGTCCCCGCTGCGCCGCCGCCGGCCGGTCTGAGGGCTCCGGCCGCCGCATCCGTAACGCATGTCGCCCATCCATCAACGCATGTCGCACATCCATCGCTTGTCGCATACGGCTTCGCCGCCGTGGACGGAGAAGAACATGACCAGGACCTCACGTGTGGCCGGCGCCGTCATCGGCGTCCTCGCGCTGGCGGGCTCCCTCGCCGCGTGCGGCGGGGACAGCCTGGAGGAGGACAAGGGCGCCCCGGCCGGCGGCCGGGACACCGGGAAGAAGGGCTCGCTCGTCGTCGGCGCCGCCGCCTTCACCGAGTCCAAGGTGCTCGCCGAGCTGTACGCGCAGATTCTCGCGGACGCCGGATACAGCACCTCGGTCACCACCGTGAAGAACCGCGAACTCTACGAACCGTCCCTGGAGAAGGGCGAGATCGACGTCGTCCCGGAATACGCGGCGACGATCGCGGAATTCCTCAACGCGAAGGTGAACGGCGCGAAGGCCGCCGAGTCGAAGCCGGTCGCCTCGGGCGACACCGCCGCGACCGTCGCCGCCCTGAAGAAGCTCGCCGAGCCGCGCGGACTGAAGGTCCTGCCGGCCGGGAAGGCCGTCGACCAGAACGCGTTCGCGGTGACCAGGGAATTCGCCGACAAGCACCAGCTGAAGACCCTTTCCGATCTCGGCGCCGCGAAGATCGCCGTCAAGATCGCGGCGGGCGACGAGTGCGAGGTGCGGCCCTTCTGCGCACCCGGACTCGAGAAGACGTACGGCATCGACGTCACCGGAATCGACCCCAAGGGCGTCGGCACCCCGCAGGCCAAGCAGGCGGTGAAGGACGGCAAGGACCAACTCGTCCTGACCACCACCACCGACGCCGTGCTCGACACCTACGACCTGGTGTTCCTCGACGACGACAAGAAGCTCCAGAACGCGGACAACGTCCTGCCCGTCCTGAACGCCGAGGACGCCGGCGACCAGGAGATAGCCGACGCCCTCGGCAAGCTCACCGGCGCACTCACCACCGAGGACCTCGCACAACTGAACCGCAAGGTCGACGCGGAGCGCGCCAAGCCGGCCGACGCGGCCCGTGAATATCTCCGGTCGAAGGGACTGATCAAGAAGTAGGGCCCCGGCGAAGGCGCCCGGAGAACGGGGCGCGGGAGCCGCCGGGTAACTTGCCGGGCACAGATTGCCGGGCGGCTCCCCAAGTTCGCCGCGCACACGGTAAATTTCGGGCCATGCCCCGTGGACGCCATCGCCATTCGCCACCACTGCACAGAATCCTTCCGCCTTCGGCAATCGCCGGAGCGTCGGTCGCGTGTGCCGCGGGAGCCTGGCTGCTGACCGAACCCATGGCCCTGCGCGCCCTGGTCGCGGCAGCGGCGGCGGCCGCCGTCACCGGCGCGGTCCTGATGCGCGGCTGGGACCGCGAGGCGGGCCGTCGCGTCGCCGAGCTGACGCGCGCCCGTGCGAGCGACGAATGGCGCGCCGAGGAACGCGCGGCGGAGCTCGAAGCGGATCTGGAGGAGGCGCGGGAGATCCGCGCCCGCCTGGAGACGAAGCTGCGCCGCAAGCGCGTCGAGCTCGCCGGGCTGCGGGGCGAACACGCGGCGCTGCTGCGGCGGTACGCCAACGCGGAGACCGAGCGCGCCAGCGTCCTGGAGAGCAGGCGGCAGCTCGCGATCGAGGCGTCCGCGCCCGCCCGCGCCCTGCCCCCCGCCCGCTCCACCCCCACCCCCGACGCCTATGCCCGCGCCGCCCGCGCGCTGGCCGACCTCCCGCGCAACGCGGCGCTCCAGAAGGCCCGGCGCATCGCGGAGGAGGCCGGGAAGGACCTCGCGGAGCGCGCCCCGGAGGCGGAGGAACCGCGGTCCGCGCTGCCCGCCGCCCGGCCCGCCGCGCAGCCGCCGGCCCCGCGCCCGGTGCCGGCCGCCAGCGCGGTCGTCCCGTACACGGCGTCCCGCCGCCAGCCGGTGCCGCAGGGCGGCTTCGACTTCTTCGGTACGCAGAAGGCGGCGCCCGCCGCGACCGGGCGCGCCGCCATCGAGTCCGTGCAGCACGAGGACCTGGCCGACGTGGTGGGCGAGGAGGTCCTGGCCGCGCAGCGCCCGGACGCGCCGGAGGACCGTGCCGTCGGCAAGGTCATCGACCTCACCGCGCACGACGAGACGGAGCAGCTGGACGTGGCGGAGCTGCGCAGCGCGATCTCGTAACGCGGTGGTGCTCGTCGGCGGCTACTTGTCGATGTCGCCGACGACGAAGAACAGCGAGCCCAGGATCGCCACCATGTCGGCGACCAGCGTGCCCGGCAGCAGTTCGGTGAGCGCCTGGATGTTGTTGAAGGACGCCGAGCGCAGCTTCAGCCGGTACGGGGTCTTCTCGCCCTTGGAGACCAGGTAGTAGCCGTTGACGCCGAGCGGGTTCTCGGTCCAGGCGTAGGTGTGGCCCTCCGGCGCCTTGAGGACCTTCGGCAGCCGCTGGTTGACCGGCCCCGGCGCGAGGTCCGCCATCCGGTCGAGGCAGGCGTCCGCGAGGTCGAGGGCGTTGTGCGTCTGCTCCAGCAGGCACTCGAACCGGGCCAGGCAGTCGCCCTCGGTCCGGGTGACGACCTTCAGCGTCTTTGACAGCTCCCCGTACGCGAGATACGGCTCGTCGCGCCGCAGGTCGAAGTCGACGCCCGAGGCGCGGGCGATCGGCCCGGACACCCCGTACGCGTGCACCGCGTCGGCCGACAGCACGCCGACGCCCCGGGTGCGGCCCCGGAAGATCTCGTTGCCGAGGACCAGTCCGTCGTACACGTCCATCCGGGAGCGGACCGAGGCGACGGCGTCCCGGACCCGGCCGAGCCAGCCCGCCGGCAGGTCCTCCTTGAGGCCGCCGACCCGGTTGAACATGTAGTGCATACGGCCGCCGGAGACCTCCTCCATCACCGCCTGCAGCTCCTCGCGCTCCCGGAACGCGTGGAACACCGGGGTGATCCCGCCGAGTTCCAGCGGGTACGAGCCGAGGAACATCAGGTGGTTCAGGACCCGGTTCAGCTCGGCGAGCAGGGTGCGGGTCCAGACCGCGCGCTCCGGGACCTCCATGCCGAGCATCCGCTCCACGGCCATCACGACGCCCAGCTCGTTGGAGAACGCGGAGAGCCAGTCGTGGCGGTTGGCGAGCATGATGATCTGGCGGTAGTCGCGGGCCTCGAACAGCTTCTCCGCGCCGCGGTGCATGTAGCCGACGACCGGTTCGGCGTGCTGGACGCGCTCGCCGTCCAGGACGATGCGGAGGCGGAGCACACCGTGGGTGGAGGGGTGCTGGGGGCCGATGTTGAGCACCATGTCGGTGCTTTCGGCCGCGCCGCCGATGCCGATGGTCGTCTCCGTCATGGGGTCAGTATCGCGTGCCGCCCCGTTGCCCGGGGCGCTGCCCCCGACCCCGCTCCTCAATCGCCGGAGGGGCTCACCGCGTGTTCCAGCCAGCCGAAGTCGCCCAGACCGCCCCGCGCCGTCAGTTCCGCCGCCTCGCCCGCCGCCGCGAGGGCGCGGACGTACGCGGACGGGTCGGCCGACGCCAGAGCGAGGGACGGGCGCCCGCCCGTGACGCCCAGGGCGGACAGGGCCTCGCGCTGGGTGCGTACGGTCGCGCCCGGGGCCGCCGCCGCGCACGCGTCCAGGGCCACGTGGGCCGTCAGGTCGCAGGTGCCGTCCGGGACCGGCCGGACCTCGCGGCCCGCGCGGAAGCCGGTGAGCGTCCCGAAGGGCGGGCGTCGCCCGCGCACGTGTGCGTAGTCCACCGCCACCGCGAGCCCGGCGGACAGGGACGACACCGCCGCCGCCCACGCCTCGTCGCGCGGCCGGCCGATCTCCGCCCGGCTGCCCGGTCCGGCCGACGGCCACCAGCGGCGCAGCCACTCCGCGTCCGCCCCGGTCACCGGAGCACCCAGCCGCTCCGCGCCGTCACGGGTGCGGACCTCGACGTACCGCTCCACGCCCTCGGCGTCCGTCTCCGCGACGGGCAGCGGCACGTTGTCCAGCCACTCGTTGGCGAAGAGCAGCCCGCGCGCCCCGGGCGGCGGCTCGGCGCACCACTCCACCCGGGGGTCCAGGCCCTCGGGGCGGCCGGCGAGCTCCACCGCGTACGCGCGCACCGCGAGGTCCCCGCCGCCCTCGGCCGGGAGCGCGGCGAGGACGCCGGTGACGAGTTCCCCGCGCCCGGCGCCCATGTCGACCAGGTCCACCTGCGCGGTGCCGAGTTCCGCCGCCGTGCGGACCAGGAGCCGGGCGACGGCGGCGGCGAACAGGGGGGAGGCGTGCACAGAGGTACGGAAGTGACCCGCGGGGCCCTCGGGGCGCCGGTAGAAACCCTCGTCGCCGTAGAGCGCGGCCTCCGCCGCCTCCTGCCACCCGCGCCACTCATCCGTCACGGGCCCAGTCTCCACCTTGGGGAGTACGGTCCCGGGACGTGGATCGGCCCTTCGGCTGACCCGGCCGCCCCCGGCCTTCTTTACGCTGGGTTACGTGCAGCGCCTCTACGACTTCATCCGCCGGCACCCGACGGGCGTCGACAGCTTCTGGGCTGTCTTCCTCCTCGGGCTCTCCGGGATGACCATCGTGGTGGGCGACGTCGGGCACGGCGGGCGTCTCGAACGGATCGCGGTCGTACCGGTCGTCCTCGGGCTCTGCCTCGTCGTCGCGCTGCGCCGGCGCGCACCGGAGAAGATGCTGCTGCTCGCCATCGCGATGGGCGCCGCCCAGCTGATCTGCGGCGTCCGGCCGAACGCCGCGAACTTCGCGATGCTCGTCATCACCTTCACCGTGGCCACCGTCGGTGAGCGCTGGGCCTCCCGGCTCGCCCTGGCGTGCAGTCTCACCGCCGCCACGATGTCCCAGCTCCGCTGGCCGAACGAGGAGGGCACGCCGCGCAACTGGGCGCAGACGGTGTTCGTCGTCGCCGTGCTGACGGTGCCGTTCGTGCTGGCCTGGGTGCTCGGCGACTCGATGCGGACCCGGCGGGCCTACTTCGACCAGCTGGAGGAGCGGGCGGCCCGGCTGGAGCGGGAGCGCGAGGCCCAGTCGAAGGTCGCGGTGGCCGCCGAGCGGGCCCGTATCGCCCGCGAACTGCACGACGTCGTCGCGCACAACGTCTCCGTGATGGTCGTGCAGGCGGACGGCGCCGCCTATGTCTTGGACGCGGCGCCCGACCAGGCCCGGCAGGCGCTGGAGACCATCTCCAGCACCGGCCGCCAGGCGCTCGCGGAGATGCGGCGGCTGCTCGGGGTGCTGCGGACGGGCGACGCGCAGGAGAGCGGGGAGTACGTCCCGCAGCCCGACGTCGAGCAGATCGAGGAGCTGATCGACCAGGTCCGCAAGGCCGGTCTGGCGGTGGACTTCAAGGTCGAGGGGACCGCCCGCCCGCTGCCCAGCGGCGTCGAGCTGACCGCGTACCGCATCGTTCAGGAGGCCCTGACCAACACCCGCAAGCACGGCGGCCCGCACGCCGGGGCGAGTGTGCGGCTGGTCTACTTCGACGACGGGCTCGGCCTGCTGGTCGAGGACGACGGCAGGGGCGCCGCGCACGAGCTGTACGAGGACGGGGGCGCCGACGGCGCCGGCCACGGCATGATCGGCATGCGGGAACGGGTCGGCATGGTCGGCGGCACACTGGACGCCGGGCCGCGCCCCGGCGGAGGATTCCGGATCAGCGCGCTGCTGCCGCTCAAGGCCGCCGACCGCTGAACGAACGAGGAGAGAACAGGCCCCCATGGCGATCCGCGTGATGCTCGTCGACGACCAGGTGCTGCTGCGCACCGGCTTCCGTATGGTGCTCGCAGCCCAGCCCGACATGGAGGTGGTCGCCGAGGCCGGGGACGGCGCGGAGGCGATCGACATCCTGCGCGCCACCGCCGTGGACGTGGTGCTGATGGACGTCCGCATGCCGAAGCTGGACGGCGTCGAGGCCACCCGCCGCATCTGCGCGCAGCCCGACCCGCCGAAGGTGCTGATCCTGACGACGTTCGATCTGGACGAGTACGCGTTCTCCGGGCTGAAGGCCGGGGCCAGCGGTTTCATGCTGAAGGACGTGCCGCCGGGCGAACTGCTCGCCGCGATCCGCTCCGTGCACAGCGGGGACGCCGTCGTCGCCCCGTCCACCACCCGGCGGCTGCTCGACCGGTTCTCGCCGATGCTGCCCAGCGGCTCCCCGGAACCGCAGCACAAGGACATCGCCAAGCTCACCGAACGCGAGCGCGAGGTGATGCTGCTCGTCGCGCAGGGCCTGTCGAACGGCGAGATCGCGGGCCGCCTGGTGCTCTCCGAGGCGACCGTGAAGACGCACGTCGGCCGCATCCTGACCAAGCTGTCCCTGCGCGACCGGGTGCAGGTCGTCGTCCTCGCGTACGAGACGGGGCTGGTCCGCGCCGGCGGCGGCGCGGGCTGACGGCGTCAGCGCAGGATTCCCTCCAGGAAGTCGCTGCCGAGCCGGGCCACCACGGTCAGGTCCAGCTGGTGCAGGACGTACCGGCCCCGGCGCCGGGTCGTGACCAGGCCGGCCTTCTTGAGCACCGCGAGATGGCGCGAGACCTCGGGCGGGGTGATCCCGTTCGTGTCGGCGAGCTCACCGGTGGTGTACGGGGAACGCGCGATGTTCCGGCACAGCCGCATCCGCATCGGGTGCGCCAGCGCCTCCAGCCGCAGCTGGAGCAGCTCCACCGAGGCGGGCGCGGGCAGCTCCGGCCGGTGCACCGGATAGTGGATCACCGGACGCCAGCCCGGGGCGTGCAGCACCATCAGATGCGGCCAGCCGAAGCTGGTCGGGATCAGTGTGAGCCCGGGGCCGACGGCGGGGTCCGTCGCGTCGGTCGCCCCCTCGGTCAGCTTGTCCACGCTGATCCTGCCGCCGTCCGCGTCGAGCGTGAGCGCGGGCGAGACCGCCCGTATCGCCTCGGCGAGCCCCTTGTGCCGCAGCAGGTCCGTCTTGTGCCGCGCGTCCGCCACCAGCTGGACGCGGGTCCGCTCCCAGGTGTCCGCGAAGAACGCCTGGTCGCAGTCCTCGAACAGGCGGCGCAGCCAGCGGCGCACGGGAGCGGGGTCGGCCAGCAGCCGCTCGGTGAACTCCACCTGGCGCGGGCCGCGCGCCGCCGCCATGTCCAGCGCCCGGGTCCGCGCCTCCGCGTTGCGCAGCGGGGAGGCCGCGCCGGTCCCGTAGAACGCGGCGCAGGTGAACTCCAGGGCGGCGGAGACGAACCGGTCGTCGTCCAGCCGGTCCAGGATGTCCAGGTCGGCGGCGAGGCTGTCGCCCGTCGTGCCGTCGCCGCCGATGACCCCGGCGAACGGCATGAAGATGTCCGAGAAGGTGTTCCGCCACAGGAACTCCGCCTCGTGCAGCCGGTCGGCGAGATCGGGCTCCAGGGCCGTGGTGGTGGCCGTCGCCCAGCCGTGCAGGCCCGGGTGGTGCCCCGGCTCGGCGAGGGCGTGCAGGGCGACGCCCAGCTCGACCAGCGGGGAGGTCCGGAAGACGATGCGGGCGGGGTCGAGCCCCGCTATGTCGATGGTGACGCTCACCGGTCCATGGTGCCGGGTGGGGGTGACAGCCGGAGCGCGGATTGACGGCGGACGTCAATCCGCCTCCCCGACCGAAGCCGTCCGGGGGCCGGGCCGGGGGCCTGGGGGGCCGGGGGCGGGCCGGGGTCGTCCGGGGCGGGCCGGAGTTGTCCGGGGGCGGGCCGGAGTTGTCCGGGGGGTCCGGGGCCCGGTGGGCCGGCCGGGGCAGGCCGGGGCCGTCCGGGGACGGGCCGGAGTTGTCCGGGAGGCGTCCGGGGCCGTCCGGGGGAGGCGGGGCCGCCTCAGCTCTTCCCGTCCACCCGTTCCAGAAACGCCGCCACCGCCTCCCGTACGTCCTCGGCGCTCCACTCCAGCCCGGCCTCCGTCACCGTCACCTCCGTGTACGACACCCCCGGCGCGCCCGTGTCCGGTGTGAACCAGCGGCGGAAGAGCACCGTGCCCGTCTCCTCCGCCTGCCGCACCGAGGCCCGGCTCAGCACCTCCGCGTCGTACGGCAGCCACACCTGGAACTGGTGCGTGTGCGGCACCTGCGGACGCACCCGGAACCAGCCCGCGCCGCCCGCCTCGAAGCCTTCGGCCAGCGCCCCGGCCACCACCTTCGCCTGCGCCGCGTACGACGGCAGCCTCGGCAGCTCCCGGTCGAGCCCGGCCAGGGCCGCGACCGCCGCCGGGAACTGCTGGAAGAGCTGACCGCCGTACCGGTGCCGCCAGAGCCGGGCCTCTTCGGCCAGCGAGGCGGAACCGGCGAGCACGGCCCCGGAGATGCCGCCCAGGGACTTGTAGAACGACACGTACACGCTGTCCGCGAGCGCGGCGATCTCGGGCAGCCCGCGCCCGAAGTGCGTGGCGCACTCCCACAGCCGGGCCCCGTCGAAGTGGACGACGGCGTCGCGGTCGCGCGCGGCGGCCACAACGGCCTCCAGCTCCTCCCAGGCGGGCAGCAGGAATCCGGCGTCCCGCAGCGGCAGCTCCAGCATCAGCGTGCCGAACGGCTCCGGGAAGTCGCGGACCTCGTCGGCGGTCGGCAGCCTCGGTTCGGTCGTCGGGTGGACGGTGCGCAGCCCGCTCACCGACCCCAGGGCGCCGTTCTCGTGCACCTCCGGGTGGGCGAGCGGGTGCAGGGCGACGACGGGGTTGCCGGTGCGGCCGGCCCAGCAGCGGAGCGCGACCTGCTGGGCCATCGTCCCGGTCGGGAAGAACACGGCGGCCTCCGTGCCCAGCAGGCCCGCGACCCGCTGCTCCAGCTCCCCGACGACACCGTCCCCGTAGATGTCGGCCGGCAGCCCCGCGTCGGTGACCGTCCCGGCGTCCGCCGCCAGGGCGGCCAGCTGCTCGCCGAGCGTGCGGTCCTGCGGAAGGCGGGACAGCGCGCGCCCGGCCCGCCGCCACGCGGCGAGCCGGCGCAGCCGCCACTCCTCCTCGCTCCCCGGCTCCGCCGTCCCGTCCGTCACCTGCGTGTTCATGTCTGCCATGGGACGATCATCACGCAGAACGCCGGTCCTGCCCACCGCGTGTCCCGGGCCCGCCCGGAGCGGTATCCACAGCCTGTGGACAGCCGGGTGGGCGGGGCGGTCGCTGGCGTAGCATGCAAGGGAATCGTCCGGTACCCCCCGCGGACTGGAACGGAAGGCCCGCAGTGTGAACGCAACAGCTCCCAAGGACCCCCTCGACGCGCGGGACCGCCCCGCCCGGCTCACCGTCGGCGTGGTGGGGGCGGGCCGCGTCGGCCCCGCCCTGGCCGCCTCCCTGGCCCTCGCCGGACACCGTCCGGTCGCCGTCTCCGGGGTCTCCGACGCCTCCCGGCGGCGCGCCGCCGAACTCCTGCCCGATGTCCCCCTCGTGACGCCCGCCGACGTCCTCGCGCGCGCCGAGCTCGTCCTGCTCACCGTCCCCGACGACACCCTCCCCGGGCTGGTCGAGGGCCTGGCCGAGACCGGAGCCGTCCGCCCCGGACAGCTCCTCGTCCACACCTCCGGGCGGTACGGGACGAAGGTGCTGGACCCCGCGCGCCGGGCCGGCGCCCTGCCGCTCGCGCTGCACCCCGCGATGACGTTCACCGGCACCTCCGTGGACGTCCAGCGGCTGGCCGGCTGCTCCTTCGGGGTCACCGCGCCGGACGAGCTGCGGCTCGCCGCGGAGGCGCTGGTCATCGAGATGGGCGGCGAGCCGGAATGGGTCGCGGAGGAGTCCCGTCCGCTGTACCACGCGGCCCTCGCCCTCGGCGCGAACCACCTGGTCACCCTGGTCGCCCAGTCGATGGAGCTGCTGCGCACCGCCGGGGTCACCGCCCCCGACCGGATGCTGGGCCCCCTGCTCGGCGCGGCCCTGGACAACGCCCTGCGCTCCGGCGACGCGGCGCTGACCGGCCCGGTCGCGCGCGGCGACGCCGGCACCGTCGCCGCGCACCTCGACGAACTGCGCGCCCACGCCCCGCGCACGGTCGCCGGTTACGTGGCGATGGCCCGCGCCACGGCGGACCGCGCCCTCGCCCACGGCCTGCTCAAGCCGGAGCTGGCCGAGGACCTGCTCGACGCGCTGGCGGACAGCGGCACGGCCACCCGCGGTTCTGGCTCGGGGGGCTCTGGTTTGGGCGGTTCTGGTTTGGGCGGTCCCGGCTCGGGTGGCCCTGGCTCGGGCGGCGCGGGCACCCGCGGCCCTGGCCCGGGCAGTCCTGGCCCGAACGGTCCCGGCGGCCCCGGCCCGGACGGCCCCGGCTCGGGCGGCGCGGGCACCCGCAGCCCTGGCCCGGGCAGCCCTGGCCCGAACGGCCCCGGCCCGAACGGCTCCGGCCCGAACGGTCCCGGCGGCCCCGGCCCGAACGGCTCCGGCCCGAACGGTCCCGGCGGCCCCGGCCCGAGCAGCCCCGGCCCGAACGGCCCCGGCGGCCCCGGCCCGAACGGTCCCGGCGGCCCTGGCCCGAACGGCCCTGGCTCGGGCAGCCCTGGCCCGAACGGCCCCGGCCCGAACGGTCCCGGCGGCCCCGGCCCGAACGGCCCCCGCCCAGGCGGCCCCGGCCCGGACGGCCCCGGCGGACCGGCCCCTTCCGATGACAGCGGCACCGGACCGGAGGACTCCTGATGACCGCCACCACATCCACCGCCCCGGTCCTGCTGAACACGGCCGGTGAGCTGCACGCGTACGCCCCCGAGGGCCGGCGGGCCGTCGTCATGACGATGGGCGCCCTGCACGAGGGCCACGCCTCGCTGATCCGCGCCGCCCGCGCCCACGCGGGCCCCGCCGGTCAGGTCGTCGTCACCGTCTTCGTCAACCCGCTCCAGTTCGGCGAGGCCGCCGACCTCGACCGCTACCCGCGCACGCTCGACGCCGACCTCGCGGTGGCCGGCGCGGCCGGCGCCGACGTGGTCTTCGCACCCTCCGTGGACGAGGTCTACCCGGGCGGCGAGCCGCAGGTCCGGATCTCGGCGGGCCCGATGGGCGAGCGCCTGGAGGGGGCCTCGCGCCCCGGGCACTTCGACGGCATGCTCACCGTCGTCGCCAAGCTGCTCCACCTCACCCGCCCGGACACCGCCTTCTTCGGGCAGAAGGACGCCCAGCAGCTGGCACTGATCCGGCGCATGGTGCGCGACCTGAACTTCCCGGTGGAGATCACCGGCGTGGCGACGGTCCGGGAGCCGGACGGCCTCGCGCTGTCCAGCCGCAACCGCTTCCTCGACACGCACGAGCGCCGCACCGCGCTCGCCCTGTCCCGCGCCCTGTTCGCGGCCCGGGACCGGCTGGCCGCCCAGGCCGCCCTGCACGCCCGCGCGCAGGCCACCGGCGCCACCGAGGACCGGGCCGCCGGGCTCAACCGGCTCGGCGAGGCCCGCCTCGCGGCCGACGCCCAGGCGGTCGCCCGGGCCCGCCCGGACGCCGGGCCCGCCGCCGTGCGCGCCGCCGCCCGCGCGGTCCTGGAGGAGGCGGAGGCCGCGAGCCCGCCGCTCGCCCTGGACTACGTGGCGCTCGTGGACCCGGCCGACTTCACCGAGCTCCCCGACGACCGCGCGGCCGGTGAGGCGATCCTCGCCGTCGCCGCCCGGGTCGGCGCCACCCGCCTCATCGACAACATCCCCCTCACCTTCGGAGCGACCCCGTGACCGGTATACGGCTGACCGCCCCCGCACCCGGCTGGTCCATCGACGCCGACGTCGTGGTCGTCGGCTCCGGCGTCGCCGGGCTCACCACCGCGCTGCGCTGCGCCGCCGCGGGCCTGGCCACCGTCGTGGTGACCAAGGCCCGGCTCGACGCCGGCTCCACCCGCTGGGCCCAGGGCGGCATCGCCGCGGCCCTCGGCGAGGGCGACACCCCCGAACAGCACCTGGACGACACCCTGGTCGCCGGCGTCGGCCTCTGCGACGAGTCCGCGGTGCGGGCCCTGGTCACCGACGGCCCGGGCGCGGTGCGCCGGCTGATGGAGACCGGCGCCCGCTTCGACACCGCCGAGGACGGCTCCGTCGCCCTCACCCGGGAGGGCGGCCACCACCGCCGCCGCATCGTCCACGCGGGCGGCGACGCGACCGGCGCCGAGGTCTCCCGCGCCCTGGTGGAGGCGGTCCGCGCGGCAGCCCTGCACACCATCGAGAACGCCCTCGTGCTCGACCTCCTCACCGACGCCGAAGGCCGTACCGCCGGTGTCACCCTGCACGTGATGGGCGAGGGCCAGCACGACGGCGTCGGCGCGGTCAACGCCCCGGCCGTGGTCCTGGCCACCGGCGGCATGGGCCAGGTCTTCTCCGCCACCACCAACCCCTCGGTCTCCACCGCCGACGGTGTGGCGCTCGCGCTGCGGGCCGGCGCGGAGGTCTCGGACGTGGAGTTCGTCCAGTTCCACCCGACCGTCCTCTTCCTCGGCGCCGGCTCCGAGGGCCAGCAGCCGCTGGTCTCCGAAGCGGTGCGCGGCGAGGGCGCCCACCTCGTGGACGCCTCCGGTACGCGCTTCATGCTCGGGCAGCACGAACTCGCGGAGCTGGCCCCGCGCGACGTCGTCGCCAAGGGCATCACCCGCCAGATGCAGCTCAAGGGCACCGACCACATGTTCCTGGACGGCCGCCACTTCGGCGCCGAGATGTGGGAGCGGCGCTTCCCGACCATCCTGGCCGCCTGCCGGTCCCACGGCATCGACCCGGTCACCGAACCCATCCCCGTGGCCCCCGCCGCGCACTACGCCTCCGGCGGCGTCCGCACCGACCTGCGGGGCCGTACGACCGTCCCCGGCCTGTACGCCTGCGGCGAGGTCGCCTGCACCGGGGTGCACGGCGCGAACCGGCTGGCGTCCAACTCGCTGCTCGAAGGACTCGTCTTCGCCGAGCGCATCGCCGCCGACATCGTCACCGACCGCCCTCGTTCGGGCGCGGCCGTCGGCCCCGCCGGGACGCCCGTCCCGCTGCAGGCCCCCGAGACCCGGCTCACGGTGCAGCGCGCCATGAGCCGGGGCGCCGGGGTGCTCCGCTCCGCCGAGAGCCTGGCCGCCGCGGCGGACGAGCTGGAGGCGCTGCGTCTCGGCACCCGCGAGGACGGGGCGGCGGAGGCGAAGCCCGCGGTGCCCGGCGTCGAGGCGTGGGAGGCCACCAACCTGCTGCTCGTCGCCCGGGCCCTGGTCGCCGCCGCCCGCGCCCGCGAGGAGACCCGGGGCTGCCACTGGCGCGAGGACCGCCCCGAGCGCGACGACGCGGACTGGCGCCGCCACCTCGTCGTACGGCTCGACCCCGAGGGCGGCCTCGTCCTCCGTCGGACGGATACCGAGGCGTTCGGGCCCGTGGACGCGCCCGGGGCGCCAGACTGCGCAGCGACGAGCACCACCCACCCCACTCCCGAGGAGCCGTAACCGTGAGCACGCCCGAAGAGAATCCGCGCCCCACCCCCGTGGACGTACCGCTGATCCGGGTCGGCGCGCCCGCCCCCGCCGCGGGCGGCTGCGGGGACGGCTGCGGCTGCGGCGGGGACGAGGAGTACGAGGAGTGCGGGCTCGACCCCGCGCTCGCCCAGCTCCTCGCCGAATCCGGGCTGGACCCCGTCCAGGTCGAGGACATCGCGCACCTCGCCATCGCCGAGGACCTGGACGGCGGGGTGGACGTCACGACCGTCGCCACCGTCGCCGAGGACGCCATGGCCACCGGTGACTTCACCGCCCGCGAGGCCGGGGTGGTGGCCGGGCTGCGCGTGGCGGAGGCGGTCCTGTCGATCGTCTGCACCTCCGAGTTCGAGGTCGAGCGGCACGTCGAGGACGGCGACCGCGTCGTCCCCGGCCAGAAGCTGCTGACCGTCACCACCCGCACCCGCGACCTCCTCACCGGCGAGCGCAGCGCCCTCAACCTGCTCTGCCGGCTCTCCGGCATCGCCACCGCCACCCGCGCCTGGGCCGACGTGCTGGAGGGCACGAAGGCCGAGGTCCGCGACACCCGCAAGACGACGCCCGGGCTGCGCGCCCTGGAGAAGTACGCGGTGCGCTGCGGCGGCGGCGTCAACCACCGGTTCTCGCTGTCCGACGCCGCGCTCGTCAAGGACAACCACGTCATCGCGGCCGGCGGCATCGCCGAGGCGTTCAAGCGGGTCAGGGCCGAGTTCCCGGAGCTCCCGATCGAGGTCGAGGTGGACACGCCGGCCCAGCTCACCGAGGTGCTGGAGGCGGGCGCCGACCTGATCCTGCTGGACAACTTCACCCCGGCCGAGACCGCCGAGGCGGTCGCCCTGACCGGCGGGCGCGCCTTCCTGGAGTCCTCCGGCCGGCTCACCCTCGAATCGGCCCGCGCCTACGCGGAGGCCGGGGTCGACTACCTGGCCGTGGGCGCGCTGACCCACTCCTCGCCGATCCTGGACATCGGCCTGGACTTCCGCGACACCGACGGGGCCGGCGCCTGATGCTGCTCACCATCGACGTCGGGAACACCCACACCGTCCTCGGCCTCTTCGACGGCGAGGAGATCGTCGAGCACTGGCGGATCTCCACGGACTCCCGCCGCACCGCCGACGAGCTCGCCGTGCTGCTCCAGGGCCTCATGGGCATGCACCCGCTGCTGGGCATGGAGCTGGGCGACGGCATCGAGGGCATCGCGATCTGCTCCACGGTCCCGGCCGTGCTGCACGAGCTGCGCGAGGTGACCCGCCGCTACTACGGCGACGTCCCCGCCGTGCTCGTGGAGCCGGGCATCAAGACCGGCGTGCCGATCCTGATGGACAACCCGAAGGAGGTCGGCGCGGACCGCATCATCAACGCGGTCGCCGCCGTCGACCTGTACGGCGGTCCGGCGATCGTGGTCGACTTCGGCACGGCCACCACCTTCGACGCGGTCTCGGCCCGGGGCGAGTACACCGGCGGTGTCATCGCGCCCGGCATCGAGATCTCCGTCGAGGCGCTGGGCGTCAGGGGCGCCCAGCTCCGCAAGATCGAGCTGGCCCGGCCGCGCAGCGTCATCGGCAAGAACACCGTCGAGGCCATGCAGGCGGGCATCATCTACGGCTTCGCGGGCCAGGTCGACGGGGTCGTGGAGCGGATGAAGAGGGAGCTGGCGGCCGACCCGGACGACGTCACCGTCATCGCGACGGGCGGCCTTGCTCCCATGGTGTTGGGCGAGTCCTCCGTCATCGACGAGCACGAGCCCTGGCTGACCCTCATCGGCCTCCGCCTGGTGTACGAGCGCAACGTGTCGCGGCTGTAGGAACAGGCCCCTGACCGGCGGTTCCGGGTGCGGCGGCGCTCCGGAGCCGCCGCGCCACCGACGACCAGTTAAGCCGATTTTGTCCCATTAGCACGTATTGTCGCGTCATGCCCACGCCCTACGGATCACGCGGCGGTATGGCCTTCAGCGCGGACGAGCTGCGAGTGCTCCGACGCGCCCTCGCCTTCGCGCTGCACCCCGCGCCCCTGCCCGACGAGGATGTCCAGGACTGCCTGCGGCTGGCGGGCAGCGTGGACGAGGCCGTCTCCGAGGCCGGACGGCTGCGCGCCTTCCTCCTCGCCGACCTCGTCCGCTACCGCGACGCCCTGCCCGGTTCCCTCACCGGCTATCTGGAACTCCTCCAGGACGCCCTGGCCGCCGGATACGACCCGCTCCCCGAGGACCTGGCCGCGCTGCGCGCCCTGCGCGGCGGCCCGGTCGCCGCGGCCCTCCTGGAGCGCTGCCAGATGATCGCGGAGCGCTCGGTGCGGGCCCGGCTCGCCGGACGGGCCCTGGCCGCGACCGCCCCGGCGCCCCGCGGCAGGCTGCTCGCGCTGCCCGGCGGGCGCGCCGCCGAGCCGGACCGGCCGAAGGCGCCGCCGGCCCCGGCCCGCCCCGTACCGCCGTCCGAGCGCCCGGCGCCGAAGCCCTCCGAGGTCTTCCCGCCGCGCCGCCCCGTACCGCAGCCGCCGCAGCGCGCCGCGGGGTAGCTCCGAGGGGCCGGGAGGCGGCTCGCTACTCTGGAGGGCATGGACTACGTATCCGCGCTCGTGCCCCCCGTGGTGATGGCCGCCTTCTTCATCGGCCTGGTCGTGACGATCGTCAAGAGCCAGGGCGGCCCCAACAAGGCCAAGGAGGACGCGGCCGTGGAGGCGGCGATCAGCCGCGCCGAGTCGGCGCAGCAGACCCCGCGCACCGAAGGGGCCTGACCCCGCCGGGGGCGCTCCGGCGCTTCCTTGTACGAAAGGGCGTGCGACTCCCGAGGAGTCGTACGCCCTTTTGCTGTGTAAATAGTTACGCATTTCAGACATCTGGCACTAAGGTGACGCTGTGCCCCGTCAATTGGGAGAGCTCGAAGACGCCGTGATGACACGGGTCTGGGAATGGAACCGTCCGGTCACTGTGCGGGAAGTCCTGGAGGACCTTCAGCAGGAGCGGTCCATCGCCTACACCACCGTCATGACGGTAATGGACAATCTCCATCAGAAGGGCTGGGTCCGCCGCGAAGTGGAGGGCCGCGCATATCGATATACGGCCGTCTCCACCCGCGCCGCATACGCCGCCGCCCTGATGAACGAAGCCTGGTCGCTCAGCGACAACCCGGCAGCCGCGCTGGTCGCGTTCTTCGGGATGATGTCGGCCGAGCAGCGCGAGGCTCTGCGCGACGCGATGCGGATCGTTCTGCCCGCCCTTCCCGGGGACGGCACGGTCCAAGCGGACGAAGCCGTCGATGGCGAAGCCGGTGAAGCGGCCGATGGCGCGGAGCCGGAGACCGGGCGATAGCGTCTGCGTATGTCCTCAGAGCTTCCGCAAACCGATTCCCGGACCGAACCGTCGGTTATAAACGTGGCGATCACCGTCCGGCGCGCACGGACGAGCGATGTGCCCGCCGTCCGCCGCCTCCTCGACGGCTACGTGCGGGAAGGCATCCTCCTCGACAAAGCCACGGTGACGCTTTACGAGGACATCCAGGAGTTCTGGGTCGCCGAACGGGACGAGGACGCCTCGGTCGTCGGCTGCGGTGCGCTGCACGTCATGTGGGAAGACCTCGCCGAAGTCCGCACCCTCGCCGTCGACCACGGCCTCAAGGGCGCCGGGGTGGGCCACCAGGTCCTCGACAAGCTGCTGCGGACCGCCCGCTGGCTGGGCGTCCGCCGCGTTTTCTGCCTCACCTTCGAAGTCGACTTCTTCGCGAAGCACGGCTTCGTGGAGATCGGTGAGACGCCCGTCGACGGAGATGTCTACAGTGAGCTGCTGCGTTCCTATGACGAGGGAGTCGCGGAGTTCCTCGGCCTCGAACGAGTGAAGCCGAACACCCTGGGCAACAGCCGGATGCTTCTGCACCTGTGACCGCGCGAAGAGCGGGAAGAGGGGGCGCGCCCCTATGTCCGAATCGCGCACGTTTCCCGTCTCCTTGAGCTGCTGAACCTCTCCCGGGGGTTTGTGTTTTCCGGGGAAAAGCGGTTTCCTTTCCGCGTACTCCATTTTCGATGAAAGGAAATCCGGTGGCACAGAAGGTTCAGGTCCTTCTTGTTGACGACCTCGACGGCGGCGAGGCGGACGAGACGGTGACGTTCGCGCTGGATGGCAAGACCTACGAGATCGACCTCACCACCAGCAACGCGGACAAGCTGCGTTCCCTTCTCGAGCCCTACGCGAAGAACGGCCGGCGTACCGGTGGCCGCGCGGCGTCGGGACGCGGCAAGGGCCGCGCCGTCTCCGGTGGCAACAAGGACACCGCCGAGATCCGTAAGTGGGCCCGCGAGAACGGCCACAATGTGAATGACCGCGGTCGCGTCCCCGCCGAGATCCGCGAGGCTTACGAGAAGGCCAACGGCTGAGCCAGGGGCTCATCGTGGAACAAGCCCGCCCGGGCACGCGCCAGTCGCACCCGGTGGCATTCCGTCGCCACGGCGTCCACGAGCCGGACGAGGTCGGGAGCATCACCACGCGCGCTCCCGAAGCCGGAGAAGGCCGGGAGGACCGGCGCTTCGTCCTGCTCCCGTGACGGCCCGGGGGGCCGCAGCCAGGAGGCGGCCCCCGGCTCCACCGGACGTCCGGGCGGCGGCGGAGCGGTGATCCGCCCGCCCGCGCCCAGACCGGTCAGCGACAGCGCGACCCCGCCCCATTCCAGCCAGTCGAGCAGCCCCGGCAGCTCCTCCGCGCTCCCCGGCGCCACCAGCAGGCTCATCCGCGGCCCCATGAGCGCCACCGGCCCCGTCGGGCCCACCCGCCGCAGCGCCGCGTGACCCGCGACGGCCGGGACGACGAGCACGTCGAACCGCAGCCCGGTCAGCAGCCGCACCGGCGGGCCGCCCGCCGTGGCCCAGCCCATCTCCCGCTCGTACCACCCGGCCCATCCGTCGCACGGCTCCTCCCGGGCGCCACCGCCCAGCTCGACGGCGGACGGGACGCGGGGCGGCGGGACGGCGAGGGTCATGACGGGACAACCCCCGACCGGCCCCAGGGGTTACGTAGTGCGCACGTGCGACCGCGTAGGGTGTCCGGGTTGGGGGCGTACGGGCGCATTCAGGAGTACGAAGATGTTCGCCCGTAGCGGAGGGAACCCGCGTACGCCGCATGGACTGTCTGTAATTGCGGGTAAGACATCCCTAGTGGGGAGGGGCGACACGCAAGCCATGCACGTCTCACGTTCGCCATCGGCGTACTGGCGACTGGGGTATTGGCCTGGCCTGCGGGAACATCGTCTCGCACCATCGGGTTGGAGCAGTTGTCGGCGTTCGGGGCGGGGCATCCGCCAGGAAGCAAGGCCGTGTGTCGGCAGTTGAAATGAGCGGTCCCCGCTTGCGGGACTAAGCTGCGGAAGGACAGGGAGGGGACCGACCCCTTACTGCCTGACCGCTCTGAGGAGCGATTAACGATGTTCGAGAGGTTCACCGACCGCGCGCGGCGGGTTGTCGTCCTGGCTCAGGAAGAAGCCCGGATGCTCAACCACAACTACATCGGCACCGAGCACATCCTCCTGGGCCTGATCCACGAGGGTGAGGGTGTCGCCGCTAAGGCCCTGGAGAGCCTCGGGATTTCGCTCGAGGCGGTCCGCCAGCAGGTGGAGGAGATCATCGGCCAGGGCCAGCAGGCCCCGTCCGGCCACATCCCCTTCACGCCCCGAGCCAAGAAGGTCCTGGAGCTGTCGCTCCGCGAGGCCCTCCAGCTCGGCCACAACTACATCGGCACGGAGCACATCCTGCTCGGCCTGATCCGCGAGGGCGAGGGCGTCGCCGCCCAGGTCCTCGTGAAGCTCGGCGCCGACCTGAACCGGGTGCGCCAGCAGGTCATCCAGCTGCTGTCCGGGTACTCCGGCGGCAAGGAGGCCGCCACCGCCGGCGGCCCCGCGGAGGGCACGCCCTCCACGTCGCTGGTGCTCGACCAGTTCGGCCGCAACCTCACGCAGGCCGCCCGCGAATCCAAGCTCGACCCGGTCATCGGGCGCGAGAAGGAGATCGAGCGGGTCATGCAGGTGCTCTCCCGCCGCACGAAGAACAACCCGGTGCTCATCGGCGAGCCCGGCGTCGGCAAGACGGCGGTCGTCGAGGGCCTGGCCCAGGCCATCGTCAAGGGCGAGGTGCCCGAGACCCTGAAGGACAAGCACCTCTACACCCTCGACCTCGGTGCCCTGGTCGCCGGCTCCCGCTACCGCGGTGACTTCGAGGAGCGCCTGAAGAAGGTCCTCAAGGAGATCCGCACCCGCGGCGACATCATCCTGTTCATCGACGAGCTCCACACCCTGGTGGGTGCGGGCGCCGCCGAGGGCGCGATCGACGCCGCCAGCATCCTCAAGCCCATGCTGGCGCGAGGCGAGCTGCAGACCATCGGCGCGACCACCCTGGACGAGTACCGCAAGCACCTGGAGAAGGACGCCGCGCTGGAGCGCCGCTTCCAGCCGATCCAGGTCGCGGAGCCGTCGCTGCCGCACACCATCGAGATCCTCAAGGGTCTGCGCGACCGCTACGAGGCCCACCACCGCGTGTCCATCACGGACGAGGCGCTGGTCCAGGCCGCGACGCTGGCCGACCGGTACATCTCGGACCGCTTCCTGCCGGACAAGGCGATCGACCTGATCGACGAGGCCGGGTCCCGGATGCGCATCCGCCGGATGACCGCGCCGCCGGACCTCCGCGAGTTCGACGAGAAGATCGCGGGCGTCCGCCGCGACAAGGAGTCGGCCATCGACTCCCAGGACTTCGAGAAGGCGGCTTCCCTCCGCGACAAGGAGAAGCAGCTGCTGGCGGCGAAGGCCAAGCGCGAGAAGGAGTGGAAGGCCGGCGACATGGACGTCGTGGCCGAGGTCGACGGCGAGCTCATCGCCGAGGTCCTCGCCACCGCCACCGGCATCCCGGTCTTCAAGCTGACCGAGGAGGAGTCCTCCCGGCTGCTGCGCATGGAGGACGAGCTCCACAAGCGCGTCATCGGGCAGAAGGACGCCATCAAGGCGCTCTCGCAGGCCATCCGCCGTACGCGGGCCGGTCTGAAGGACCCGAAGCGTCCCGGCGGCTCGTTCATCTTCGCCGGCCCGTCCGGTGTCGGTAAGACCGAGCTGTCCAAGACGCTCGCCGAGTTCCTGTTCGGCGACGAGGACGCGCTGATCTCCCTCGACATGTCGGAGTTCAGCGAGAAGCACACGGTCTCGCGCCTCTTCGGTTCGCCCCCCGGCTACGTGGGCTACGAGGAGGGCGGCCAGCTCACCGAGAAGGTGCGCCGCAAGCCGTTCTCCGTCGTCCTCTTCGACGAGGTCGAGAAGGCCCACCCCGACATCTTCAACTCCCTGCTCCAGATCCTGGAGGACGGCCGCCTGACCGACTCCCAGGGCCGGGTCGTGGACTTCAAGAACACGGTCATCATCATGACGACCAACCTCGGGACCCGGGACATCTCCAAGGGCTTCAACCTGGGCTTCGCCGCCCAGGGCGACGTCAAGACGAACTACGAGCGGATGAAGGTCAAGGTCAACGAAGAGCTCAAGCAGCACTTCCGGCCCGAGTTCCTCAACCGTGTGGACGACACGGTCGTCTTCCACCAGCTCAGCCAGGAAGACATCATCGAGATCGTCGACCTGATGATCGCGAAGGTCGACGAGCGGCTCAAGGACCGTGACATGGGCATCGAGCTCAGCACGGACGCCAAGAAGCTGCTCGCCAAGAAGGGCTACGACCCCGTGATGGGCGCCCGGCCGCTGCGCCGGACGATCCAGCGCGAGATCGAGGACGTCCTCTCGGAGAAGATCCTCTTCGGCGAGCTGCGCCCCGGCCACATCGTGGTCGTCGGCAGCGAGGGCGAGGGCGACGACGAGAAGTTCACCTTCCGCGGCGAGGAGAAGTCGGCCCTGCCCGACGTCCCGCCGATCGAGCAGGCGGCGGGCGGCGGCCCGAACATGACGAAGGAAGCGTGACAGGCGTCCGCTGCCCCTCCCGGCAGTAGCGTCCGCAGAGGCGGCCCCGACCGGTTTCGACCGGCCGGGGCCGCCTCTTTGCGTATGCGGAGCCCGGGCAGCACGGTGACAGGCGCGTCACAGGAAGGTCCCGGTCGCGTTCTCTACGCGCGTTGGCCGAAACTCGCCGGTTAATCTGGCTCGGCCTCGGGCGGCCTGCCCGGGGCAGGTTTTTCGTTCGCAAACGAGGAACGACGAAGAACGAAGAACCCGAGAGCCGAGCAGCGAGGGGGATGGGGGACGCCATGGGCAGAGGCGATGTGTCGCGCAGGCGGATGATCAAGCTGGCCGGGGCCGGAGCGGGGCTGGCGCTGCTGGGCGCCGGGACCGCGGCGTGCGGCCCGGTCGAGGAGCCGGCCGGGGGCGGCGGCTCCGGTTCGGGGAAGCCGGGCGAGTCCGGGGAGCCCGGGGGCGCCGCCCCCGAGCCGGGCGGGAAGCCGAAGCCGGCCTGGCAGCACGCCACCGCGTACGACGGACTGGCCTGGATATCCGCGGTCGCCGTGGTCGACGACGTGGTGCTGGTCTCCGGCGACCCGCTGGTGGCCCGCGACCTGTCCACCGGCAAGGAGATCTGGTCGCGCGCCGAGGTGACCACCCCGGGCGCGAGCCTGCTCATCGCCGACGGCACCCTCTACCTGGCCAGCGCCCGGTACGACGGCAACATCATCGGGCTCGACCCCAAAACCGGCAAGGACACCTGGCGCAGCCGGCTGGGCGACAAGGAGTACTCCCAGCCCCGGGTCATCGCCGCCGACGCCGACCACGTCTACGTCGTCGCCGGGATTCTGGACGAGAACCTGCGCACCCCCGACAACGTGATCGCCGCCATCGACACCTCCTCGGGCAAGGTCGTCTGGCGCGAGCAGCGCGACCACGGCACCGAGGCGAACGGCCTCACCGCGCGGGTCTCCGGCAAGCGGCTCGTCTACACGGACTTTCGCGAGAACCTCACGGTCCGGGACACCGCGACCGGCCACCAGGTCTGGACGAAGAAGATCGGCCGCACCAGCAACCGCGGCTTCGAGGTCCACGAGGGCCTGGTCATCATCGCCACCGGCGACAAGCTGCGCGCCTTCGACCTGGAGACGGGCGCCGAGCGCTGGTCCTTCGCGACCGAGGAGTACAGCCGGTTCAACGATCCGGCCGTGCTGGACGGCGTCCTCTACGTCTCGGACACCGCCCACGCCCTGTGGGCGGTCGATCCGGCGACCGGGAAGCGCCACTGGCACAACCCGGAGACCTTGGAGATCGCGGCCCCCTGGCAGTTCGCCAAGGTGGGCGGCGTCCTCTACGGGGCCACCCAGTTCGACAAGAACGGCGGCGTCCACGCCTTCGACCCGGCCGACGGCAAGCTGCTGTGGACGTACAACGACGGTTCCGGCGACATCGACCGCTGGTACCTGGCCTCGGGCGCCAAGCGCCTGGTCGCCCTGCACGCCAAGAAGGTGACCGGGCTGCCCGTGGGATAGCGCGGAACCACGGGGGCGAAGGTCCCGAAACGGACGGCCTTCGGTCCCACCGCCGGTGACAAGGCGCACAGGCCGTTTCGGGCCTACTAGCCGCCTTAGGAGCAACGGGCCCGATCCGTCGGGGGCCTTTCGGCCCTGCGGCGGACGGGCCCTTCGCGCGTTCGGGGGCGTATGCCCGCACAGGGGGCGTATGTCCGGTTAGGGCGGTTTGTAGCTGGGCCTAAACCTGTTTCGGGGAGGACTTCCGAAAGCCTTCCGGAGGGAGCCGGACGCGGGTCCTCCGGGCGAATTCCCGGGGCGCTTTCTACGGCTTTTGATCGTAGATGGGGTGTTTGAGCACCGGCGGGGGTGCGGGTTACCAAGGTATGGCCAGCCCGGCACACCGCCGGGTCCAGTCATCTCCGGAGGATTTCCGCTTATGTCGAAGCGCGTTACGTTCCAGTCCCGCCGCCCGTCCGTGTCCCGTATGCGCGGCGCCGTGGTGGCAGCCGGTCTGGGGACGTCGATGGTTCTCGGTGCGGGTGCTGCGTTCGCGGCCGGCACTGCGGACGCCCCCCAGGCCCCGGCCCTGGTCAGCTCGGCCACCGCCGACTCGGTCGCCAAGCAGGCGACCGCGCAGTCCAAGGCCGCCGAGCACAAGGCCGAGAAGAAGGCCGAGGACGCGAAGAAGAAGGCCGCCGCCAAGAAGAAGGCCATCGCCAAGCTTCCGTGGGAGACCCCGGTCGACCACTACGAGCTGAGCGCCAGCTTCGGCAACGACGGCAGCCGCTGGGCCCACAAGCACTCCGGCCAGGACTTCGCCGTGCCGATCGGCACCAAGGTCGAGGCCGCCCACGACGGCACGGTCGTGAAGGCCGGCCCGAACGGCGCCGGTGACGGCCCCGCGTACGGCAACGCCATCGTGATCAAGCACGGCAACGGCACGTACTCGCAGTACGCGCACCTGTCCCACATCGACGTGCACATCGGCCAGCACGTGAAGAAGGGCGAGAAGATCGCCCTGTCCGGCAACACCGGCAACTCCAGCGGCCCGCACCTGCACTTCGAGATCCGGACCACCCCGAACTACGGTTCGGCGGTCAACCCGGTCAACTTCCTGCACCAGCACGGCATCAACGTCTGATCCGGCCCGTGCCCCCGCCCCCCCGGCCCCGCCTCCGAGCGGGATCACCGGGGGGTTTCCGGGTCGTGGGCCCGGGTGACCAGCTCGACGGCGACTTCGAGAGCGGCCTTGCGCTTCTCCTCGGGGTCGCCTTCGGTGTCCCGCAGGGCGACCATTCCGGCGTGCAGGGTGATGAGCGCGCTGAAGCACCGCACCTGGTCGGTGAGCGGCGCGTCCGGTTCCTTGATCAGGTCCACCAGGCCCAGGACCCGGTTCTTGATGGTGTGGCCGATGCTCAGGTCCCGTACGGTCGCCTGGTTCTCCTGCATGAAACGGAAGAGCGGGGCCGCGTGGATCAGCGCGTCGCTGTAGCGGCGGAGGATCTCCTTCTTCGTCTCCAGCGTGCGCGGCTGGGCCTCGCCCCAGGCGATCAGCTCCTCCACCGGCCGGTTCAGGTCTTCGAAGATGCTGACGAGGATGTCTTCCTTCGTCTTGAAGTGGTAGTAGAGCGCCGCCTTGGTGACGTCCAGCTTCTCGGCGATCTCCCGGAGCGAGGTCTTCTCGTACCCCTGCTCGGCGAAGAGCTCCAGGGCGACGTCCTGGATGCGCTGGCGAGTGTTGCCCCGGCGCGGCTGCGGCGTGCTGCCCATGGTGCTCTCCCGATTAACTTACTTGACGCCCGGCTAGTTACGGGCTTACCTTCCTCCAGTGTAAGCAACTAGCCGGGCGGCAAGTAAGAGCCCGGTGGCGGGGCGACTGGGGAGTTGGGGAAGATGGCGGACCTGATCAAGACGGCCGGCGGGCAGGCGGGCGGCCCGCCGGCCACGAAGGCGGAGCCACCGGCTCCGCCGCAGCGCAGTGTCCGGGTGGTGGTCCTCGCGCTGATGATCGCCATGCTGCTGGCGATGCTCGACAACCTGATCGTCGGCACCGCGATGCCGACCATCGTCGGTGACCTCGGCGGTCTCGAACACCTCTCGTGGGTCGTCACGGCCTACACCCTGGCCACCGCGGCGTCCACGCCCATCTGGGGCAAGCTCGGCGACATGTACGGACGCAAGGGCATCTTCCTCACGTCCATCGTGATCTTCCTGATCGGCTCGGTCCTCAGCGGCATGGCCCAGGACATGGGCCAGCTGATCGGCTTCCGGGCCGTCCAGGGCCTCGGCGCCGGCGGTCTGATGGTCGGCGTCATGGCGATCATCGGCGACCTGGTGCCGCCCCGGGAGCGCGGCAAGTACCAGGGCATGATGGCCGGCGTGATGGCCATCGCCATGATCGGCGGACCGCTGGTCGGCGGCACCATCACCGACCACCTCGGCTGGCGCTGGAGCTTCTACATCAACCTTCCGCTCGGTGCCGTCGCACTGATCATGATCACCGCGGTCCTGCACCTGCCCCAGCGGGAGCGCACCAAGCGGAACGTCGACTACCTCGGCGCCGCGCTGCTCACCGTCGGCATCACCGCGATCGTGCTGGTCACCACCTGGGGCGGTTCCGAGTACGACTGGAACTCCGCGGTCATCATGGAGCTGATCGCCATCGGAGTCGCCTCGCTGGCCGGCTTCCTCTTCGTGGAGACGAAGGCCGCCGAGCCGGTCATCCCGCTCCACATCTTCCGCAACCGCAACTTCACGCTCATGTCCGTGGTCGGTTTCATGGCCGGGTTCGTCATGTTCGGCGCGGTGCTGTTCCTGCCGCTCTACCAGCAGTCCGTGCAGCACGCCTCCGCGACCAACTCGGGGCTGCTGCTCCTGCCGATGCTGCTGTCCATGATGGTCGTCTCGCTCATAGCGGGCCGGGTCACCACCAGCACCGGCAAGTACAAGGTCTTCCCCGTCGTGGGCTCGATCCTCATGGTCGCCGGGCTCTTCCTGCTCGCGCAGATGGACACCGGCACCAGCCGCTTCACGTCCGGGCTGTACATGGCGGTGCTCGGCGCCGGCATGGGCTTCCTGATGCAGATCACGATGCTCGTCGCGCAGAACAGCGTCGAGCTGAAGGACATGGGCGTCGCCTCCTCCTCGACCACCCTCTTCCGTACGCTCGGCAGCTCCTTCGGCGTCGCCATCATGGGCGCGCTGTTCACCGGCCGGGTCCAGGACGAGATGGCGTCCCGCGGCGGCGGCGCGGCCACCGCGCACTCCGCCCAGCTGGACGCGGCGAGCCTGGCCGGGCTGCCGGCGCCGGTGCGCGAGGCGTACGAGTTCGCGGTGTCGTCCGGCACCCACATCGCGTTCCTGGTCGGCGCGTCCGTCGGCCTGGTCGCGGTCGTCGCCTCCCTGTTCGTCAAGGAGGTCCCGCTGCGGGGCGCGGGCCCCGGGGCCGAGCCCGCCCCGGCGGTCGCCGAGATCTGACCGCCGCGCTCGTACGCCGAGGGCCCCGGGACCACGCGTCCCCGGGGCCCTCGGCCAGGTCAGCCCTCCGCCTCCGGGCCCCGCTGCTCCGCGAACTGGAGCATCGGATAGCTGCCCGTGGCCGTCGGCGCGTGCTCGGGCAGCCACAGCACCGCGACCGCCCCGCCGCTGCCCTCCGCCGCCCCCTCCGGCGCCGCGTTGCGGAAGGTCAGCCGGGCCCCGAGCACCCTGGCCTGGCCCGCCGCGATCGTCAGCCCGAGCCCGTGCCCGCGCCCGGACCGGTCGGCCGACCCGGTACGGAACCGGCTCGGCCCCTCCCGCAGCAGCGTCGCCGGGAACCCGGGCCCGTGGTCGCGGACCCGGACCACCCGGCCCTCGACCGTGACCTCCACCGGGGTCGCCCCGTGCTTGGCCGCGTTGCCCAGCAGGTTGCCGAGGATGCGCTCCAGGCGGCGCGGGTCCGTGTTGACCCAGGACTCGTGGACGACCTGCACCCGGACCTCCGGGTCCAGCAGCGCCACCCGCCGGCTGACGAACTCGCCGAGCGCGATCTCCTGGAGCTCGGCCCGCTCCGACGCGCTGTCCAGCCGGGCCACCTCCAGCACGTCCTCGACCAGCGTGCGCATCGCCTGGGCCCGGTCGCGTACCAGCTCCGTCGGGCGGCCCGGCGGCAGCAGCTCGGCCGCCGTGAGCAGCCCGGTCACCGGGGTCCGCAGCTCGTGCGCGATGTCCGCGGTGACCCGGCGCTCCGCCTCGATCCGCTCGTTCAGCGCGTCGGTCAGCGCGTCCACCGCACCGGCCAGCTCGTCCGTCTCGTCGCGCACCACACCGCCGACCGCGTCCCTGACCCGGACCTCCGTGTTGCCCTGGGCGACCTTGCCCGCCGCCGCTGCCGCCTTGCGCAGCCGGCGCGAGAGCTGGCCGCCGATCAGCACACCCAGCGCGGAGCCGCCGAGGACCACCGAGACCGAACCGATGAGCAGGGCCCGGTCCAGGTCGCCCATGATCATGGTCGAGCGGTCCGCGAACCGGGTGTGCAGCGACAGCACGTTCCCGTTGCCCACCGGCACCGCCGCCCAGACGTCGGGCACCCCGCCGGAGTCGTCCACGTGCGTGGCGCGGCGGTTGCGCCGGACCTCCTCGCGCAGGCTCCGCGGCATCGTCGGATCGTTGAGCTTCGCCCCGAACCGGGGGTCGGCCTTCTTCGTCTTCTTCGCCTCGTACAGCAGCTGCGCGTAGGTCAGCCGCTCCAGCTGGACCTCGCGGGCGTTCTCCAGCATCGAGACGCGGGCCGCGTTGTGCACCACCAGGCTCAGCGCGACCGCGATCAGCGCGCCGACCGCCGCGATCGCGATGCTGATCTTCCAGCGGACGCCCGTCCGCAGGGCGGGCCGCCTCATGCGCGGAGCTTGTAGCCGAAGCCGCGGACCGTCTCGATCCGGTCCTGGCCGATCTTCGTGCGCAGCCGCTGCACATGGACGTCCACGACCCGGGTGTCCCCGCCCCAGCCGTAGTCCCAGACCCGTTCGAGCAGCTTGTCGCGGGAGAGTACGGTGCCGGGCGCCGCGGAGAATTCCAGCAGCAGCCGCATCTCGGTCGGCGTCAGCGCCACCTGGGCACCGCCCCTGCGGACCTCCATGCCCTCGGTGTCGACCTCCAGGTCCCCGAAGACCAGCACCCCGCCCACGGCCTCCTGCTCCGGCGGCCCGCCGCCGGCCCGGTCCCCCGACGCGTGGCCGAAGCGGCGCAGCACCGCCCGGATGCGGGCCACCAGGACCGCCCCGTCGAAGGGCTTGGTGACGTAGTCGTCCGCGCCGGCCTCCAGGCCGAGGACCACGTCGATCGAGTCGGCCCGCGCCGACAGCATGATCACCGGGACCGTCGACTCGTCCCGGATGCGGCGGCACAGGCTGACCCCGTCCAGACCGGGGACCATGACGTCGAGCAGCGCGATGTCGGGCCGGTCCGCCCGGAACGCCTCCAGGCCGGTCAGCCCGTCGGGCACCGCGGTGACCGCGAAGCCCACCCGTTCCAGCGCGAGCTGGGTGGCCTCGCGGATGACGTCGTCGTCCTCGACGAACAGCACATGGGTCTCGGCCATCGGTGAGCTCTCAGTTCCTCGGCGGTTCCGTGGGCTCGGGCAGGTCCTCGTCACCCGCCCCCACGGCTCGGTTGAAGTCGTTGCGCACCCGGTCCTGCTCGGCGAACCGGCCGTTCGCCCAGTGGTACGTGATCACCTCGTCGCCCGAGGGGTAGGCGACCGCGTCCTTCTTCTCGTACACCTGGGTCGTCACCACCAGGTCCCCGCGGTCGATGGTGCCGTAGACGGCGGGCTGCTCGACGGTGAAGACGTTCTCGTACGTGCCGTCGGCACGCGGCCGGTAGACGTAGGTGCCGACGCCCACCGAGTCGCCGCAGGTCATCACGTTCACCACGACGTCGGCGGACGGGCCGTCGGTGATCCTGCCGTACGAGGTGTCCACCGGATACTCGTCGCCGCCGCACGCCTTCAGGTCCATCCGGACCCGCCCGCTCACCTTCGGGTCCGCCTTCAGCAGCGCCACCGCGTCCACCCGGGGCGCGGGCTTCGCCGTGGAGGCGGCCGTCGTGCTCGGGGTGACCTGGACGACCGGCTCGGCGCCCGCCGGGCCCTCGTCCCGGGTGCCCGTACCGCCGGTCGAGCAGCTGACGGCGAACAGGCCGAAGACGGCGAGGCCGGCCAGGGCCGCGCTGCTCGCCGCCCAGCCGGTCAGCAGGCGTTTGCCGACGCGGGCCGTTCCCCCGCCCGTTGTGCCGGTGACCGTGCCGTCGTCACCGCTGCCTGTCAGGCCGCGCACCGCTCCCGCCCCCGCTCCTCGGCGAGCCGGGCCTCCCGGCTCGCCGCTTCCCTGTTCTCCAGCTCCTGGCGCAGCCGCGCCAGCGCACGGTGCAGCGTGCTCTTCACCGTACCGGCCGACATGCCGAGCGCCGCCGCCGTCTCCTCCGTGCTCATCTGCTCCCAGTGTCGCAGGACGACGACACTGCGCTGCTTGGGAGCCAGCACGCCCAGGATGTCCATCAGCAGGGCGCGGTCGGCGCGCTGCTCGGTGCCGTCCTCGACGCTCGCGTCGGGCAGCTGCTCGGTCGGCACCTCGTCCAGCTTGCGCGCCCGCCACCACTCGGTGCGGGTGTTGATCATGACGCGGCGCAGATAGGCGTCGGCGAGTGACTTGTCCTCGATGCGGTCCCAGCGGCCGTAGGTGCGGGCCAGCGCGGTCTGCAGCAGGTCCTGGGCGTCCACCGGGTCCGGCACGAGCCGGCGCGCACTGCGCAGCAGCGCCTCCTGCCGGGTCCGTACGTACTCTTCAAAGCCGAGCACCTCGCCCTGAGCCATCACAACCGCCTCCATCCCCGTGAATCCCCGTGAGAACCGCTCGTGCCGCTGCCCGCCGGTGGTCGGTCCGGCTGACGTCGCAGACGCTACGGAGCGGTTGTCACGAGGCTGTGCGAGGCAGCCGTACGCGGACGCACGGCTGCCCATCGGTTGTGTAACAGCGTGGGGAGGAGACCGGACAAAGGACCCCGCGCCGGACGAGCGAAGGGCCCGCCCGCCCCGTCATCGGCACGGGGCGGGCGGGCCCTGCCCGCCGTTGTCACGAAGGCGGGCGGACGCTGTTACGCGGGGGAGACGGCCCGGCCGCTCAGGTCAGCGGCAGCCGGTACCGCCGGTCGGCCAGCGGCTCGACCAGGCCGTCGGCGACCAGCCCGTCCAGCGCGCGGGCCCGCTGCACCGGCTCGTCCCACACCGCGTCGAGCGCCGCCTGCGGGACCGGGCCGACCGCCTCGCGCAGCACGGCGAGGAGCCTGCCGCGCACCTGCCGGTCCGTGCCGGCGTAGGTCTGGCCCCGGCGCGGCGGCCCCTGGTGCGCGGGCTTCCCGGCCAGCCGCCAGGCGCACTGCTCCGCGATCGGGCAGCGCGAGCAGTCCTCGTTCTTCGCGGTGCAGACGAGGGCGCCCAGCTCCATCGTGGCCGCCGCCCAGCGGGCCGCCCGCTCGTCCTCGTCGGGCAGCAGCTCCCGGGCGAGCCTGCGCTCGGCGGCGGTCGTCGCGTTCGGCGGGTACTGGATGCCGGTCGCGGCCCGTGCGAAGACCCGGCGGACGTTGGTGTCGAGGACGGCGTGACGCTGCCGGTACGCGAACGAGGCCACGGCCGCCGCCGTGTACTCGCCGATCCCGGGCAGGGCGAGGAGCTGGGCGTGCTCACTCGGTACGTCGCCGCCATGGCGTTCCGTTATCGCCTGGGCGGCCCCGTGGAGCCGCAGAGCGCGGCGCGGGTAGCCGAGCCGGCCCCAGGCGCGGACCGCCTCGCCGGGCGGCTCGGCCGCCAGGTCGGCGGGGCGCGGCCAGCGGGCGAGCCACTGCTCGTACACCGGGAGGACCCGGCTGACGGGGGTCTGCTGCAGCATGAACTCGCTCACCATCACGCCCCAGGCCCCCGCTTCGGGGCGGCGCCAGGGCAGATCGCGGGCGTGCTGGTCGAACCACCCGATCACGGGGGCGTGGAGGGAGGCGGGGGGCGTCTGTGTCGCAGTCGTGGCAGTCATCGCACCATCGATCCTGACACGGCGTTCCGGTAAGAGGGCCCACGCCCCGCGAGCCGTTGCGGCAACTGGCCGATGGGCCGTTTTCCGCCCGCCCCGACGCAGGTGCCGTGCGTGAACGTTTCGTCGCGGTGAGTCATATCGAATGCTTCCGGCGCCCGAACTGGCCCTCGCGGGATGATGATCCGCAAAACTTGGGGATCAAGGCGGCGGGTGGGGCGGGAGTTGGGCCGGATCTCTCGTACAGTTTGGGCCGTGGGATCTCTGCGCAATCCGATCGGTCCGCTACCCTCCAGCATCTACTGGCGACGGAGGGCGGTCGCGGCGGCCCTGGTCGTGCTGCTCGCGCTGCTGATCGCATGGGCCGTCACCTCCCGTGGCGGCGACGGGGATCGCCACGACGACTCCAAGGCGCCCGGCTCCAGCCCCGCGGGCTCGATCACGCCCGGACCCTCCCGTTCCGGCCCCGCGATCACCGAACAGCCCGGCGGGGGCGGCGAATCGGACGGCTCCGGCGGCGGCGACGGCGGCAAGGACGGCGGTTCGGACGGCGGTTCCGCCGGTACGGGCGGCGGCTCGGCCCCCTCGGACGCCAACGGCGGTGGCCAGGACACCGGTTCGGGTTCCGCCTCCGGTGCCACCGGCTCCGGCACCGGCGACGGGGTGGAGGCAGCGCGTCCGGTCCCGGCCGGCTCCACGCTCCCCGACTGCGCCGCGGGCGCGATCCGGATCGGCCTGAAGACCGAACTCAGCTACGCCCCCGACGAGAAGCCGGAGTTCCGGCTGTTCGTCACGAACACCTCGTCCACCGCCTGCAAGGCCGACTTCGGGCCGAAGAGCGCGGTGCTCACCGTCACCGAGGCGGGCGGAGAGGACGAAGAGGTGTGGTCCTCCAAGGACTGCCCGCGCGACCCCGAGCCCGTCCTGATCGAGGTGCCCGCCGGAACGACCGTCGTGCACACCGTGAAGTGGGACCGGGCGAAGAGCGCCCCCAAGTGCGCGACACCGCCCGCGGGGAAGGCCGGGCCGGGCACGTACCTCGTGGAGGCCAAGGCGCCGGGTGAGCCCGTGCAGCGCGCCTCGTTCGTCCTCGCGAAGGACTGAGCGCCGGAGGGCTTCCGGGGCCGGTGTCCCGGGGCCCTACACGTACCGTTCGAGGATGGACGACTCGGCCAGCCGGGACAGGCCCTCGCGCACGCTGCGCGCCCGGGCCTCGCCGACCCCGTCCACGGCCTGGAGGTCGTCCACGCTCGCCGCGAGCAGCTTCTGCAGACCGCCGAAGTGCTCCACGAGCCGGTCGATGATCGCGCCCGGCAGCCGCGGCACCTTCGCCAGCAGCCGGAAACCGCGCGGCGACACCGCCGAGTCCAGTGTCTCGGGCGAGCCGCTGTAGCCCAGCGCCCGCGCCACGACCGGGAGTTCGAGCAGCTCCGTGTGGGTCAGCGAGTCCAGCTCGGTCAGTGCCTCCGCCACCGTGCGCGAACGCTTCGCCGTCGGCTCCGGCACGTAGTCCCGCACGACCAGCTCGCGCTCCGGCTCCACGCCCGCGATCAGCTCGTCCAGCTGGAGCGAGAGCAGCCGCCCGTCGGTACCGAGCTCCACCACGTACTCCGCGATCTCCGTCGCGATCCGGCGCACCATCTCCAGGCGCTGGGCCACCGCCGTCACGTCCCGGACGGTCACCAGGTCCTCGATCTCCAGCGCGGAGAGCGTCCCGGCGACCTCGTCCAGCCGCAGCTTGTACCGCTCCAGCGTCGCCAGGGCCTGGTTGGCGCGGGACAGGATCGCCGCCGACTCCTCCAGGACCCGCCGCTCCCCGTTCACGTACAGCGCGATCAGGCGCATCGACTGGGAGACCGAGACGACCGGGAAATTGCACTGCTTGGAGACCCGGTCCGCCGTGCGGTGCCGGGTGCCGGTCTCCTCGGTGGGGATCGACGCGTCCGGGACCAGCTGCACACCGGCGCGCAGGATCTTCGACATGTCCTTGTCGAGGATCAGCGCCCCGTCCAGCTTGGCCAGCTCCCGCAGCCGGGTCGCGGTGAACTCCACGTCCAGCACGAAGCCGCCCGTGCACATCGACTCGACGGTCTTGTCCATGCCGAGCACGATCAGACCGCCGGTGTTGCCGCGGAGAATGCGCTCCAGGCCGTCCCGCAGGGCCGTTCCGGGCGCGACGGCGCTCAACGAGGCGCGCATCAGCGCTTCGTTGCCCGTGGTTTGGCCGGACTTTCCGGGCGATGCTGCCCGGTCGCTGGCTGCCACTGCACTCCTCCGGTCACAGGTTTGCGGTGCCCTCGTGGCCTGTCGGTCGGAACAGGCCGTCCAATCGAAGGACCCGGGGGGCGTCTGGCGCACCCCCGTCCCTCGTGCCGTTCGTACGGACGGGCGAGACCAGGGCAAAGTCTACCGGCGTGCGCCCTCCTCCCGGGGGGCCTGTGCGCGGGTCCGGCGCGGGAGCGCCCGGAGCGCGTCGCCCATGTCGGCCACCTCCGTCACCTTCATGCCGGCCGGGACCTTGCCCGGATCGGGCGGGACCAGGGCGTGCGTGAACCCCAGCCGGTGCGCCTCGGCCAGCCTGCGCTGCACCCCCGTGACCCGTCTGACCTCGCCCGCGAGCCCCACCTCGCCGATCGCCACCAGGTTCTTCGGAAGCGGTGTGTCGCTCGCCGCGCTCGCCAGCGCCAGGGCGACCGCCAGGTCGGCGGCGGGCTCGGACAGCTTCACACCGCCCACCGTCGCGCTGTAGATGTCCCGCTTGCCCAGCGAGCTGATCCGGCCGCGCTGCTCCAGGACCGCGAGCATCATCGACACCCGCGAGGTCTCCAGACCCGACGTCGTCCGCCGCGGGGACGGGATCTGCGAGTCCACCGTCAGCGCCTGCACCTCCGCGACCAGGGGCCGCTTCCCCTCCAGCGTCACCGTCAGGCAGGTGCCCGGCACCGGCTCGTCGCGCCGCGTGAGGAAGAGGCCGGACGGATCGGCGAGACCCGTGATCCCCTCGTCGTGCAGCTCGAAGCAGCCGACCTCGTCGGTCGCCCCGTACCGGTTCTTGACCCCGCGCACCAGGCGCAGCCGGGCATGCCGGTCGCCCTCGAACGACAGGACCACGTCCACCAGGTGCTCCAGGAGCCTGGGCCCGGCGATCGCGCCCTCCTTGGTGACGTGGCCCACGAGCAGCGTCGACATCCCGCGCTCCTTGGAGGCCCGGATCAGCGCCCCCGCCACCTCGCGGACCTGCGCCATCCCGCCCGGCGCGCCCTCGATCTCCGGCGACGCCACGGTCTGCACCGAGTCCAGGATCAGCAGCGAGGGCTTGACCGCGTCGAGGTGGGCGAGCACCGCCGACAGGTCGGTCTCCGCCGCCAGATACAGGTGGTCGCTGATCGCGTGGATGCGGTCGGCCCGCAACCGGACCTGCGAGGCGGACTCCTCACCGGTCACATACAGGGTGCGGTGCTCGTCGGTCGCCGCCTTGGCCGCGACGTCGAGCAGCAGCGTGGACTTGCCCACGCCCGGCTCGCCCGCGAGCAGCACGACGGCCCCGGGCACCAGACCGCCGCCCAGCACCCGGTCCAGCTCGCCGACACCGGTCGGCCGGGCGGTGGCCTGCCGGCTGTCGACCTGTCCGATGGGCAGCGCGGCGGTGGAGACCCGCCCCGCCGCCGTGGTCCGGACGGCGGGCGCGCCGCCGAACTCCTCCACCGTCCCCCACGCCTGGCACTCGGGGCAGCGGCCGAGCCACTTCGCGGTGGTCCAGCCGCATTCGGTGCAGCGGTAGGACGGCCGGTCCTTCGCGGATTTCGTACGGGCAGCCATGGCGCCACCGTATCGGTGGGGACTGACAGCGCGGCCGGGAACTCCTGTCCCTTATCGCGCGATACGTTCACCCGTAAGGGTTAAATCTACTCAAGGAGCGCGAGGGGCGAGTCTGCCGTGCCTACGGTCGCAAGGTGACGAGCAGCAGGCTGGAGACTCCGACGAACACCCCGGGGGCGCACCGGGGACAGCGCCGCGCGCCCCACACCTCGCACTCCGCGCCGAAGAAGCCGCCCGCCCGTTACGAGCCGCATCTCGACGGCCTCTTCACCTACTGCCTCTCCGTCCTGTGCGACCACGACGCCGCCACCGAGGCGCTGGGCGGCGTCCTCGCCCTGGCCGAACGGCAGGGCTCCCGCTGCCCGGACGACGAGGAGGAACGTAAAGCCTGGCTGTACGCCCTGGCCCGGTGGACGTGTCTGCGCCGGCTCACCGAGCAGAAGCAGGGCCGCCACGCCCACCGCCGCCCCGACCCCGCCCGCGCCCCGCACCGCAGGCCCGCCGACGAGGACCGCCACGCCCCGTCGGCCGCCCGCCCCGCCCGGCGCCCGGGGCGCACCGCCCCGCCCGCCGCCCACCCGGCCGCGCCCGCCGCGTCGCAGCCCCCGCAGGCCCCGGAGCCCCCGGGAGGCCCCGCCGCCGAGGCGCACCGCCGGGAGCTGGCCCAGCTGGCCTGGCCCGAGGCCGCGGGCACCACGCCGGAGCAGCGCGAGGCACTGGAGCTGGCCGTCCGGCACGGACTGGCCCCGCAGGCCGTCGCCGCCGTCCTCGGCCTCGGCCCCGCCGCCGCCCGCGAGCTGCTGGCCGGCGCCGCCTGCGAGGTCGAGCGCACCCGGGCCGCCCTCGCCGTGGTCGAGACGGGCAACTGCCCCACGGCCGGCCGCCTCACCGGCGACCACCGCGCGCTGCTCTCGCCCACGCTGCGCCGCGAGCTCGTCCGGCACGTGGACGACTGCCCGCGCTGCCGTCGCGCCGCCGAGCGCGCCGGGGCGCAGGGGCCGTGGCCCGGGAAGACGGTGACCCCGGCCGCCGTGCTGCCGGTCGTGGAGGCGCCGCGCCCCTCCGCTTACGTGGCCATGCTGCACGCGCAGAAACACCAGAAGAATCGGTCCGCCACACCGCGCTTCGACCGCACCGGCTTCCCCATGGACCCCAAGGACCACGCCGCGCGCCGCGACCGGCTGCGCTCCCGGGTCATGACGACGACGGTCGTCGCCACCGTCGTCGCCGCCCCCGTCATCGCCCTGTGGTCCGCCTACCGGGGGGCGCCCCTCACCGGCGAGGGCCGCGACGGCCCGGCGGTCAGCGCCGCCGACAACGGGACCGACGGAGCGCGGACCCCCTACGACGAGTACGAGAACGCCGGGAACGCCCGCCCGGACGGCGGCTCCCGCTTCACCGGCGAGGACTCCCCGCCGGAGGTCTCCGCCGAGATCATCAGCAAGGGTGCCGGCCCCTCCGGCGACCCCGCCGCGCCCGGCGAGGGCCGGCTCACCGTGCGGACCCGCACCGCCGGCTCCGCCACCCTGATCACCCTCACCGCGTCGAAGGCCGGCCCGGTCTCCTGGTCCGCCGCCACCGACCGGTCCTGGGTGAGCCTGAGCCGCACCTCCGGCAAGCTCCCGGCCGGCCGCAGCGTCACGATCCGCGCCCTCGTGGACCACGCGCGGCAGCCCGCAGGGCCCTGGACCGCCCACCTCACCGTCGCCCCCTCGGGCGCGGTCGTCGCCCTGCACGGCTACGGAGCCAAGGCGCCCATCCCCGGCACCGCACCGCGCGGCGGCGGCGCGCACCCGCGCCCGCCGGTCCATCCGCCGGCCACCCGGCCGGGCCCGGACCCCTCCACCCCGGACCCCTCGACCCCGCCGCCGGACCCGGGCGACCCGACGCCCACACCGACGGAGCCCGAGCCGAGCCCGACCCCGGACCCGGCCGGTTCCTCCGGACCGCCCGCACCGCCGAAGGGCCCGAGCACCCCGCCCCTCGCCGACTGACAGGCCCTACGCCGGGTCCGCCGGGTGCGGGGCCATCGGCAGCAGCGAGGCGAGCCGCTGCTCGCACAGCCCGGTCAGCGTGTCGTACGCCTCCTTGCCCATCAGCTCGATGAGCTCCGGCCGGTACGACACGTACACCGGCTCGCCGCCCCCGTGCGCCGACGTCGCCGACGTGCACCACCAGTGCAGGTCGTGGCCGCCCGGACCCCAGCCCCGCCGGTCGTACTCACCGATCGACACCTGGAGCACCCGCGTGTCGTCGGGCCGGTCGATCCACTCGTACGTACGGCGTACGGGCAGCTGCCAGCACACGTCCGGCTTGGTCTCCAGCGGCTCCCGGCCCTCCCGCAGCGCCAGGATGTGCAGCGAGCAGCCGGCCCCGGCCGGAAAGCCCGGCCGGTTCTGGAAGATGCACGAGCCCTGCCAGCGGCGCGTCTGGCGCTCCCCGTCCTCGTCGGTCTGGGTCCAGCCCGTCTCCGTACCCACGTCGTGGAACTGCCACAGCTCGGGAGTGAGGCGCGCGACGTGACCGGCCACCCGCTTCTCGTCGTCCTCGTCCGAGAAATGGGCGCCCAGCGTGCAGCAGCCGTCGTCCGCACGGCCCGCCTGGATGCCCTGGCAGCCGCTGCCGAAGATGCACGTCCACCTGGACGTCAGCCAGGTCAGATCGCAGCGGAAGACCTGCTCGTCGTCGGCCGGGTCGGGGAACTCCACCCAGGCGCGCGCGAAGTCCAGCTCCGTCTCGTCGGAAGGGTCGGGCTCCGCCGTCGCCGGCGTGCGCATCTCCACCTTCTCCACGTGCTTGATGTCCTGCGGGGCCGCCGCCCCGGTGTCCCGCTTCTTCGTGGCTTTGCCCGGCTTCGCCTTTTTCGTCTTTGGCACCCGCCCAGAGTATGTGCGCCGGCCGCAGTAGCGTGCCCCGTATGAGACTCGGAGTCCTCGACGTGGGGTCGAACACGGTTCATCTGCTGGTGGTGGACGCCCACCCCGGCGCCCGCCCGCTGCCCGCGCACTCGCACAAGGCCGAGCTGCGCCTCGCCGAACTCCTCGACGAGGACGGCGCGATCGGCCCGCTCGGGGTGGACCGGCTGATCGGGACGATCGCGGACGCGCTCGAAGCCGCCGAGGACAAGGGCTGCGAGGACGTCCTCGCCTTCGCCACCTCCGCCGTGCGCGACGCGAGCAACGCCGATCAGGTCCTGGAGCGGGTGCGCGACGAGACGGGCGTCGGCCTCACGGTCCTCAGCGGCACGGAGGAGGCCCGGCTCACCTTCCTCGCCGCCCGCCGCTGGTACGGCTGGTCGGCCGGCAAGCTGCTGGTCCTCGACATCGGCGGCGGCTCGCTGGAGATCGCGTACGGCATGGACGAGGAACCGGCCGCCGCGGTCTCGCTGCCGCTGGGCGCCGGACGCCTCACCGCGGGCTGGCTGCCGGGCGACCCGCCGGACCCGGCGCAGGTCAAGGCGCTGCGCCGGCACGTACGGGCGCGCATCGCCCGCAGCGTCGGCGACTTCACCCGCATCGGCCGCCCGGACCACGTGGTGGCCACCTCCAAGACGTTCAAGCAGCTGGCCAGGATCGCGGGCGCGGCCCGTTCCGCCGAGGGCCAGTACGTGCCGCGCACCCTCAGCCGCAAGGCGCTGGAGGAGTGGGTCCCGAAGCTGGCCGCGATGACCGCCGAGGAGCGCGGGATGCTGCCCGGCGTGTCCGAGGGCCGGGCAGCCCAGCTGCTCGCCGGGGCGCTGGTCGCGGAGGGCGCGATGGACCTGCTCGACGTGGACGAGCTGGAGATCTGCCCGTGGGCGCTGCGCGAGGGCGTGATCCTGCGCCGCCTGGACCACCTGCCGTCGGACGGGCAAGCGGTGCCGGCCTGAAGGGAGCGGTGCCGGTGGTGCGGCCCTTGCCGGTGGTGCGGCCCTTCTCACTTTCCGCCGCTCTCCCTCGGCGGGGCGCACCACTGCCCGTACGCTGGCTGCGTGGCAGAACCAGTGGTGCGCGTCCCGGATGCGAAGGTCGCCCTGTCGACGGCCTCGGTCTATCCGGAGTCGACGGCGACGGCCTTCGAGATCGCCGCGCGCCTCGGCTACGACGGCGTCGAGGTCATGGTCTGGACCGACCCGGTCAGCCAGGACATCGAGGCGCTGCGCCGGCTCTCCGACTACCACCAGGTGCCGATACTCGCCGTGCACGCGCCCTGCCTGCTGATCACCCAGCGGGTCTGGTCGACCGACCCCTGGGTCAAGCTCCAGCGGGCCCGCGCCGCCGCCGAGAAGCTGGGCGCGACGACCGTCGTCGTCCACCCCCCGTTCCGGTGGCAGCGCAATTACGCCCGTGACTTCGTCACCGGGATCTGGCGGATGGCCGACGAGACGGACGTCCGGTTCGCCGTCGAGAACATGTACCCGTGGCGCTACCGGGACCGCGAGCTGCTCGCGTACGCCCCCGACTGGGACGTCACCAACGACGACTACCGGCACTTCACGGTGGACCTGTCGCACACCGCCACCGCCCGCGCGGACGGCCTGGCGATGGTGGACCGGATGGGCGACCGGCTGGCCCACGTCCACCTGGCCGACGGCAAGGGCTCCAACAAGGACGAGCACCTGGTGCCCGGCCGGGGCGACCAGCCTTGCGCGGAACTCCTCGAGCGGCTGGCCGGTTCCGGTTTCGGCGGGCACGTGGTCATCGAGGTCAACACCCGCCGCGCGATGTCCACCGCCGAACGCGAGGCCGACCTCGCCGAGGCGCTCGCCTTCACCCGGCTCCACCTCGCCGCGTCCACCGAGCGCGCCCCCCGCGCATGACCCCGGAAGCGCCCGGCCCCCGGCGCCGGGGCCGTCCCGCCCGCGCCGCCTCGGACACCGGCCCGGACGCGCGCACCCGCATCCTGGAGGCCGCCCGCACGGAGTTCGCCGAGCGCGGGTACGACAAGACCTCGGTGCGGGGCATCGCCCGTGCGGCCGGCGTCGACTCCGCGCTGGTCCACCACTACTTCGGTACCAAGGACGAGGTCTTCGCCGCCGCGATCGAGCTGTCCTTCGAGCCCGCGCTGCTCGTCCCGGCCGTCCTCGAAGGGGACACCGGCGACGTGGGGGAGCGCCTGGCCCGCGCCTTCATCGGGATCTGGGAGAACCCGGCGACCCGGGCCCCCCTCCTCGCGGTCCTCCGCTCCGCCCTCACCCACGAGGCCGCCGCGAAGGTCCTCCGCGGCTTCGTGCTCCGCCGCCTCCTGGAACGCGTGGCGGCGGGACTGGACATCCCGGACGCGACGTTCCGCGCGGAGCTGGCGGCGTCGCACATGGTGGGGATCGCGATACTGCGGTACGTGTTGAGGGCGGAGCCGCTGGCGTCCGTACCGCCGGAGAAGATCGTCGCGATGGTCGCCCCCACGCTGCAGCGCTACCTGACGGAGCCGTCCGCGTAAGGCGTGCCGCCGTCACGGGGGCGCTGCCCCCGAACCCCCGCAGCGGGGTCCGGGGGCAGCGCCCCGATTCCGGGAAGGGGCGGGCAGGGGAGCAGGCCCGCCGCAGGCACCCCGCACCCCACCCCCCGCCCCCACCGCTTCCGCATAGCGGACACCCGGTCCACATCCTGGCACCAACGGCGTACGCTCAAGAGCAGTCTTCAACGCAGAAGGAGCGAAAAGACGATGCCCACGCTGAGGTCCCGCACAGTCACCCACGGCCGCAACATGGCGGGCGCCCGCGCCCTTATGCGCGCCTCCGGGGTACCCGGCGCGGACATCGGCCGGAAGCCGATCATCGCCGTCGCCAACAGCTTCACGGAGTTCGTGCCGGGCCACACGCACCTGGCCCCCGTCGGCCGGATCGTCAGCGAGGCGGTCACCGCCGCCGGAGGCATCCCCCGCGAGTTCAACACGATCGCCGTGGACGACGGCATCGCCATGGGCCACGGCGGCATGCTCTACAGCCTCCCCTCCCGCGACCTCATCGCGGACAGCGTGGAGTACATGGTCGAGGCGCACTGCGCCGACGCCCTGATCTGCATCTCCAACTGCGACAAGATCACCCCGGGCATGCTCAACGCGGCCCTGCGCCTGAACATCCCGACCGTCTTCGTCTCCGGCGGCCCGATGGAGTCCGGCCGCGCCACGCTGGTCGACGGCACGGTGCGCACGCTGGACCTGGTGGACGCGATGTCGGAGGCGGTCAACGACAAGATCTCCGACGAGGACATCCTCCGCATCGAGGAGAACGCCTGTCCCACCTGCGGTTCCTGTTCCGGCATGTTCACCGCCAACTCGATGAACTGCCTGACCGAGGCCATCGGCCTCTCCCTCCCCGGCAACGGCTCGGTCCTGGCCACCCACACCGCCCGCAAGGCGCTGTACGAGAACGCCGCCCGCACGGTGCTGGACCTGACCCGCCGCTACTACGAGCAGGACGACGAGTCGGTCCTGCCCCGCAACATCGCCACCGCCGCCGCCTTCGGGAACGCCATGGCGCTCGACATCGCGATGGGCGGCTCCACCAACACGATCCTGCACCTCCTGGCCGCCGCCCAGGAGGCCGGCGTCCCCTACGGCCTGACCGAGATGGACGCCCTGTCGCGCCGCGTCCCGTGCCTGGCCAAGGTCGCCCCGAACGTCGCCAACGGCCGTACGTACTACATGGAGGACGTGCACCGCGCCGGCGGCATCCCGGCCCTCCTCGGCGAACTGTACCGCGCGGGCCTGCTCAACGAGGACGTCCACTCCGTGCACAGCCCGTCGCTGGCCGACTGGCTGAAGACCTGGGACGTGCGCGGCGGCTCCCCGGCGCCGGAGGCGGTCGAGCTCTGGCACGCCGCTCCCGGCTGCGTGCGCTCGGCGGAGGCGTTCTCCCAGTCCGAGCGCTGGGACACCCTGGACCAGGACGCCGAGGGCGGCTGCATCCGCTCCGTGGAGCACGCCTATTCCAAGGACGGCGGCCTCGCGGTCCTGCGCGGCAATCTGGCCGTGGACGGCTGCGTCGTGAAGACGGCCGGCGTCGACGAGTCCATCTGGACCTTCGAGGGCCCCGCGGTCGTCTGCGAGTCGCAGGAGGAGGCCGTCCAGAAGATCCTCACCCAGCAGGTCAGCGAGGGCGACGTCGTCGTCATCCGCTACGAGGGCCCCAAGGGCGGCCCGGGCATGCAGGAGATGCTCTACCCGACCTCGTACCTGAAGGGCCGGGGCCTCGGCAAGACCTGCGCGCTGATCACGGACGGCCGCTTCTCCGGCGGTACGTCGGGCCTGTCCATCGGCCACGCCTCGCCCGAGGCGGCCTCCGGCGGCACGATCGCGCTGGTCGAGGACGGCGACCGCATCCGGATCGACATCCCGAACCGCTCGATCCACCTCCTGGTCTCCGACGAGGAGCTGGCCACCCGCCGCGAGGCCCTGAACGGCGTGTACGCCCCGAAGAACCGCGACCGCAAGGTCTCGGCCGCGCTGCGCGCGTACGCCGCGATGGCGACGAGCGCCGACCGCGGCGCGGTCCGCGACATCTCGAAGCTGGGCTGACCCGGTCGGGCGGGGGGGGGGGGCGCCCCCCCCCCCCCCCCCCCCCCCCCCCCCCGGGGGGGGGGCCCCCCGCCCCCCCCCCCCCCCCCCCCCCCCCCCCCCCCCCCCCCCCCCCCCCCCCCCCCCCCCCCCCCCCCCCCCCCCCCCCGGGGCCCCCCCCCCCCGGGCCCCCCGGGCCGGCCGCCCCCCCCCCCGGGGGCCGGGGGCCGGGGCCCCCCCGCGCCGGGCCCTCCCGCCCCCGACACGAAAGCCCCCACATGCGCAAGATCCAGAAGGCCGTCATACCGGCCGCCGGGCTCGGTACCCGGTTCCTGCCGGCGACGAAGGCGACTCCCAAGGAGATGCTGCCGGTCGTGGACAAGCCGGCGATCCAGTACGTCGTGGAGGAGGCCGCCGCCGCGGGGCTGAGCGACGTCCTGATGATCACCGGACGCAACAAGCGGGCGCTGGAGGACCATTTCGACCGGAACTACGAGCTGGAGTCGGCGCTGACCCGTAAGGGCGACGCCGAGCGGCTGGTCCGGGTCCAGGAGTCGAGCGACCTCGCGACCATGCACTACGTCCGCCAGGGCGACCCGCGCGGCCTCGGCCACGCCGTCCTGTGCGCGGCGCCCCATGTGGGCGACGAGCCGTTCGCGGTGCTCCTCGGCGACGACCTGATCGACCCGCGCGACCCGCTGCTGACCCGGATGACCGAGATCCAGGCGCGTGAGGGCGGCAGCGTCGTCGCGCTGATGGAGGTGGCGCCCGAACAGAGCCACCTCTACGGGTGCGCGGCGGTGGAGCCCACCTCCGAGGACGGCATCGTCCGGGTCACCGGCCTGGTCGAGAAGCCGGAGCCGGGCGACGCCCCCAGCAACCTCGCGGTCATCGGCCGCTACGTCCTGGACCCCGCCGTCTTCGCCGTGCTGCGCGAGACCGAGCCGGGCCGGGGCGGCGAGATCCAGCTGACCGACGCGCTCCAGCAGCTGGCCGCCGACGAGAAGCTCGGCGGCCCGGTGCACGGCGTCGTCTTCCGGGGCCGGCGCTACGACACCGGCGACCGCGGCGACTACCTGCGGGCGATCGTCCGCCTCGCCTGCGAGCGCGAGGACCTCGGCCCCGGCTTCCGTGCCTGGCTGCGCGCCTATGTCGCGTCGGAACTCTGACCCCCGCCGGGCCCCGTACTCCTGATCCCAGACACCCGTAACACCGCACCGAGGAGAACCCCATGATCGGCATGATTCTGGCCGCCGGCGCCGGCCGTCGTCTGCGCCCCTACACCGACACGCTGCCCAAGGCGCTCGTGCCCGTCGGCCCCGAGGGCGACGAGGAGAGCCTGACGGTCGTCGACCTGACGCTCGGCAACTTCGCCGAGGTCGGCCTGACCGAGGTCGCGATCATCGTGGGCTACCGCAAGGAGGCCCTGTACGAGCGCAAGGCGGCGCTGGAGGCCAAGTACGGCGTCAGCATCACGCTGATCGACAACGACAAGGCCGAGGAGTGGAACAACGCCTACTCCCTGTGGTGCGGCCGGGACGCCCTCAAGAACGGCGTCATCCTCGCCAACGGCGACACCGTGCACCCGGTCTCCGTCGAGAAGACGCTGCTGGCCGCCCGCGGCGACGGCAAGAAGATCATCCTGGCCCTCGACACGGTGAAGAACCTCGCCGACGAGGAGATGAAGGTCGTCGTGGAGGACGGCAAGGGCGTCCGGCGGATCACCAAGCTGATGGACCCGGCCGAGGCCACCGGCGAGTACATCGGCGTCACGCTCATCGAGGGCGAGGCGGCCGAGGAGCTGGCCGACGCGCTGAAGACCACCTTCGAGCGCGACCCGGACCTCTACTACGAGGACGGCTACCAGGAGCTCGTCAACCGCGGCTTCAAGGTGGACGTGGAGCCGATCGGCGACGTCAAGTGGGTCGAGATCGACAACCACGACGACCTCGCCAAGGGCAGGAAGATCGCGTGCCAGTACTGACCCGGCTGATACCCGCGCCGGTCGTCGTGGACATCCGGGCCGGGGCCCTCGCGGATCTGGCGGGCGTCCTCGCCGATCAGCGGATCTCCGGCTCGGGCAAGCTGGCCGTGGCGATCAGCGGGGGTTCCGGCCGGGCCCTGCGGGAACGGCTCTCGGGCAGCCTGCCGGGCGCCTCCTGGTTCGAGGTGGGCGGCGGCACGCTGAACGACGCCGTGAAGCTCGCCGAGGCCATGAAGTCCGGGCGGTACGACGCCGTGGTCGGCCTCGGCGGCGGCAAGATCATCGACTGCGCCAAGTTCGCCGCGGCGCGCGTCGGGCTGCCCCTGGTCGCCGTGGCGACGAACCTGTCCCACGACGGGCTGTGCTCCCCGGTCGCGACGCTGGACAACGACGCGGGCCGGGGCTCTTACGGCGTGCCGAACCCGATCGCCGTGGTCATCGACCTCGACGTCATCCGCGAGGCCCCCGTCCGCTTCGTGCGGTCCGGGATCGGGGACGCGCTGTCCAACATCTCGGCCGTGGCCGACTGGGAGCTGGCCCACCGGGTCAACGGCGAGGACATCGACGGCCTGGCCGCCGCGATGGCCCGGCAGGCCGGTGAGGCCGTGCTGCGCCACCCGGGCGGCCTGGGCGACGACACGTTCCTCCAGGTGCTGGCGGAGGGCCTGGTGCTCACCGGGATCTCGATGTCGGTGGCCGGTGACAGCCGCCCGGCCTCCGGCGCCTGCCACGAGATCAACCACGCCTTCGACCTGCTCTTCCCGCAGCGGGCCGCCAGCCACGGCGAGCAGTGCGGGCTCGGCGCGGCGTTCGCCATGCATCTGCGCGGCGCCGTCCAGGAGTCCGTACGCATGACCCAGGTGCTGCGGCGCCACGGGCTGCCGGTCACCGCCGAGGACATGGGCTTCGACGCGGAGGAGTTCGTCCGGGTGGTGGCGTTCGCGCCGAGGACCCGGCCGGGCCGCTACACGATCCTGGAGCACCTGAACCTGTCGGAGGACGGCATCCGGGACGCGTACGCCGCATACGTCAGGAGCGCCGCGGCCTAGGGCCCGGTTTGACCGGCTGTGCGGGGCCCCGTAACCTTGACCGTCGGCGTTTGTTCGCCACACCTCTGAGCACCGACCTCCCGCTCGTACGGGAGAGGCCGCTCGTCCACTCCGGATCGTCACGGGTTCCCGGACCCGTGTGGGCGGCTGGCATCAGGGGTTTCCGCTTCGAGTGAGAGTGAGATCCGCGTGTACGCCATCGTGCGCAGCGGTGGTCGCCAGCACAAGGTTGCTGTCGGCGACATCGTTGAGGTTGACAAGATTTCCACCGCCAAGGTTGGCGACACGGTAGAGCTCTCTACCCTGCTCGTTGTCGACGGCGACGCCGTGACCAGCGACCCGTGGGTGCTGGACGGCATCAAGGTCCAGGCCGAGGTCGTGGACCACCACAAGGGCGCGAAGATCGACATCCTTCGCTACAAGAACAAGACCGGCTACCGCCGTCGCCAGGGTCACCGCCAGCAGTACACGGCGATCAAGGTCACCGGTATCCCCGCGGCTGCGAAGTAAGGGACTGAGAACACATGGCACACAAGAAGGGCGCATCGTCCACCCGGAACGGGCGCGATTCCAATGCTCAGCGGCTCGGCGTGAAGCGCTTCGGCGGCCAGGCCGTCAACGCCGGTGAGATCCTGGTCCGCCAGCGCGGCACCCACTTCCACCCGGGCACGGGCGTCGGCCGTGGCGGCGACGACACGCTGTTCGCCCTCGCCGCCGGTGCGGTCGAGTTCGGCACGCACCGTGGCCGCAAGGTCGTGAACATCGTTCCGATCGCCGGCTGAATTCCCGGCGCTCGTCGAGCGGTATGACGCGGAGGCGGACCTCACTTCCCGAGGAGGGAAGTGGGTCCGCCTTTCGCGTGTTGCCCCTACGGGGGCGAGCGAAGTCTTTCCGCAGGTATGCAACTGGAGGTTCCACCCATGACCACCTTCGTGGACCGCGTCGAACTGCATGTCGCCGCGGGTAACGGAGGCCACGGCTGTGCCTCCGTTCACCGTGAGAAGTTCAAGCCGCTCGGCGGCCCGGACGGCGGCAACGGCGGCCGCGGCGGCGACGTGACCCTGGTCGTCGACCAGTCCGTCACCACGCTCCTCGACTACCACCACCACCCCCACCGCAAGGCCACCAACGGCCAGCCCGGCGGCGGCGACCACCGCACCGGCAAGGAGGGCCAGGACCTGGTCCTGCCCGTGCCGGACGGCACCGTCGTCCTCGACCGCCAGGGCAACGTGCTCGCCGACCTCGTCGGCCAGGGCACCGCCTTCGTCGCGGGCCAGGGCGGCCGGGGCGGCCTCGGCAACGCCGCGCTGGCCTCCGCCCGCCGCAAGGCCCCCGGCTTCGCGCTGCTCGGGGAGCCCGGCGAGGCCCGCGACATCGTCCTGGAGCTCAAGACCGTCGCCGACGTGGCCCTCGTGGGTTACCCGAGCGCCGGCAAGTCCTCGCTGATCTCGGTCCTCTCGGCCGCGAAGCCGAAGATCGCGGACTACCCGTTCACCACCCTCGTCCCGAACCTGGGCGTGGTCACCGCCGGCGAGACCGTCTACACCATCGCGGACGTCCCCGGCCTGATCCCGGGCGCCAGCCAGGGCAAGGGCCTCGGCCTGGAATTCCTGCGCCACGTCGAGCGCTGCTCGGTGCTCGTCCACGTACTGGACACGGCGACGCTGGAGTCCGACCGCGACCCGGTCTCCGACCTCGACATGATCGAGGAGGAGCTGAAGCTGTACGGAGGGCTCGAGGACCGGCCCCGCATCGTCGTCCTCAACAAGATCGACATCCCGGACGGCCAGGACCTCGCGGACATGATCCGCCCCGACCTGGAGGCGCGCGGCTACCGCGTCTTCGAGGCGTCCGCCGTCGCCAGGACCGGGCTCAAGGAGCTGTCGTTCGCCCTCGCCGGCATCATCGCCGAGGCGCGCGCCGCCAAGCCGGTCGAGGAGGCCACCCGCATCGTCATCCGGCCCAAGGCCGTGGACGACGCCGGGTTCACCGTCACGCTGGAGGAGGACGGCATCTACCGGGTGCGCGGCGAGAAGCCGGAGCGCTGGGTGCGCCAGACCGACTTCAACAACGACGAGGCGGTCGGCTACCTCGCGGACCGGCTCGCCCGGCTGGGCGTCGAGGACCAGCTGCGCAAGGCCGGGGCCCGGGCGGGCGACGGCGTGGCGATCGGCGCCGAGGACAACGCGGTCGTCTTCGACTGGGAGCCGACGGTGACCGCCGGTGCCGAGATGCTGGGCCGCCGTGGCGAGGACCACCGCCTGGAGGCGCCGCGTCCGGCCACCCAGCGCCGCCGCGACCGCGAGGCGGAGCGCGACGAGGCCGCCGCGGAGTACCGGGACTTCGACCCGTTCGCGTAAGGCACGAACGGCCGCGGGCCCGGCCCCTTTCCGTCATCCGGAAGGGGCCGGGCCCGCGGCCGTTGTGCCGGAACCTCAGACCTGGGCCGACGCCTCGGCGGGGGAGGGGGCCGGGGTGCGCTCGGCGAGCGGGACCACCGGCAGCAGGGTCTCCTCGCCCAGGAACACCTTGCGGACCACGCGCTCGGCGGCCCGCCCGTCGTCGTAGTCGCAGTACCGCTCCCGGAACGCCGCGCGCAGTGCCGCCGCCTTCTCGTCGCACCACTCCTTCGAGCCCAGGATCTCGGTCAGCCGCTCCTGGGTCGTCGCGACGGCGCCCGGGGGCTCGGCCATCAGGTCGAAGTACGTGCCGCGCACCACCTGGTAGGTGTCCCAGTCGTCGGCGTGGATGACGATGGGCCGGTCCAGGTTCGCGTAGTCGAACATCGCCGAGGAGTAGTCGGTGATCAGGGCGTCGGCGGCGAGGTAGAGCCGTTCGACGTCGGCGTGGGCGGAGACGTCGATGATCCGGCCGCCGGCCTGGAGCTCGGCGAGCCGGCCGGCGGGCTTGTAGAAGTAGTGGCCGCGCACCAGCAGGGTGACGTCCGGGCCGAGGTCCTCGGCCAGCTTCGACAGGTCGAGCCGGGGCGCGAAGGACTTCTCGTACTCGCGGTGGGTCGGCATGTACAGGAAGGCGGTCGTGCCGTCCGCGAGGCCCAGCTCCCGCCGGGCCGCCACGACGTCCGCGGCGGTGGCGTTGACCAGCACGTCGTTGCGCGGGTAGCCGGTCTCCAGCGTCTTGTAACGGCAGGGGTAGACCCGCTCCCAGACGGTGGTGGAGAAGCGGTTGGACGACAGGCTGAAGTCCCAGCGGTCGCACCGGCGGAGCAGCTTCTCCATGTCCATGTTGGTGGACGCCGGGTACTGCGCCTGGTCGAGGCCCATCGACTTCAGCGGGGTGCCGTGATGGGTCTGGAGGTGGATCTGCTCCTCGCGTTTGACGATGGTGTCGCCGAAGTTGACGTTGTTCGTCAGGTACTTGGCGCGGGCCATGACCGCCCAGTATTCGCGTGAGCCGACGATCACCTTCTCGACGCCCTCGGGCACCCGGTCGCGGTGCTCGGAGCGCACCGCCCAGACCCGGCGCACCTGCGGCGCGAGCCGGCCCAGCTCGGCCTCGATGGCGGCCGGATTGCAGGAGTAGCCGCGGCCCCAGTACGCGGAGAACACGGCCAGGTTCTCGTCGACCGGCAGCCGCAGCTGGGACCGGTAGAACACGCCGAGCGCCGCCCGCTTGGCCCGGCCGATACGCGCCTGCCCGCCCAGCCGCGCGCGGTGGCGGACGTTGTTGGCGCGGGTCAGACCGAAGAACGCGGAGTACGAGTCGACGCCGAGCAGCGCGTACTTGTAACCGCGCCCGCCCGCCGGCCGCTCGAAGCCCTCCGGGAGCCGCGCGCGGTAGTCCTTCGCGGCCCGGTGGAAGAACTCGGCGCGCGCGTTGCGCGGCAGCCGGCCCGGCTTCTCCAGCACGGTCAGGAAGTGGTCGACCATCTTCCGGAACAGCGCCGGGCGCCAGGAGGCGAGGTCCGGCCGCTCGTCCAGGAACGCGAACACCCGGTCGTACTGGTCGAAGACGTCGAAGTGCTTCCGGCTGACCGTACGCAGGATGTTGCCGCCCTCACGCCGCTGCCGGTACATCACGCAGGAGCGGTCGAGCACGGCGATGCGTTCCGCCGCGATGAGCGAGCTGTACGTCCACGGGGCGTCCTCGTAGTAACCGGGCGGGAACTGGAACCCGTGCCGGGTGACGAAGTCGCGGCGGTACGCCTTGTTCCACACGATCTGGAGCAGGTCCAGGAGCTGCGGGCGCTCGGCGAGCGAGAAGACGTCCGGGCCGTCCTCGGTCATCAGGTCGGAGCGCTTGTTGCGCAGCAGCCGCCCGTCCCAGTAGGTCCGGGTGTAGTCGTAGACCAGGATGTCCGGGTCGCCGGTCGCCTCGAGCCGGGCCGCGATGGCCGACAGCGAGCCCGGTGCCAGGGTGTCGTCACTGTCCAGGAAGAGGACGTAGTCACCGGTCGCCTGTTCGAGACCGGCGTTGCGCGCACGGCCCAGGCCGACGTTCTCCGTGAGGTGCAGCACACGCAGCCGGTCGTCGCGGGCCGCGTATGTGTCGAGGATCGCACCGGAGCCGTCCGGCGAGCAGTCGTCGACGCCGATGACCTCGAAGTCGGCGAAGTCCTGCCCGAGCACGGAGTCCAGACACTCCCCGATGTACCCCTGCACGTTGTACGCAGGCACGATGAGCGTCAGTCGAGGCATCGTCCACCAGTTCCAGAGGGCTGTCCGCAGGGGCTTTACGAGGGGCGCGGTCGGACCGTGCGACTGTGGTCGGCGTCCGGCACCCGGACAGCGTAATTGATCGCTCCGGCCGCGCCCGGGGAGTGCCTCCGGCCTTCCACGTAGGGTGGAACGCCGACGGTGCACAGCAGCTGACAGGAGACGCACGAACATGACCTGGATGGTTACGGGTGGGGCGGGGTTCATCGGCGCGCACGTGGTGCGCGCGATGCTCGCCGGTGGTCAGCGGGTGGTCGTGTTCGACGACCTGTCGACCGGCAGCGCCGACAAGGTGCCCGCAGGAGTGCCCCTGGTGACCGGCACGGTGCTCGACCGCGAGGCCCTGGACGCCGCGATCAGCGAGCACGGGGTGACCGGTGTGGTGCACGTCGCGGCCAAGAAGCAGGTCGGCGAGTCCGTCGAGCGGCCCCTGCACTACTACAAGGAGAACGTCACCGGCCTGGAGGTCCTGCTGGAGAGCATGGTCGCCGCGGGTGTCGGCCGGCTGGTCTTCTCCTCGTCGGCCGCGGTCTACGGCATGCCCGACGTGGACCTCGTCACCGAGACGACGCCGTGCGCGCCGATGAGCCCGTACGGCGAGACCAAGCTGATCGGCGAGTGGCTGATCCACGCCGCGGCCAAGGCCCACGGCCTGCGCGCCGCGTCGCTGCGCTACTTCAACGTGGCGGGCGCCGCATCGCCGGAGCTGGCGGACGGGGGCGTGTTCAACCTCGTCCCGATGGTCTTCGAGCGCCTGGAGGCCGGCGAGGCCCCGCGCATCTTCGGCGACGACTACGACACGCCCGACGGCACCTGCGTCCGCGACTACATCCACGTCGAGGACATCGCCTCGGCCCACCTCGCCGCCGCCCGCCGGCTGGAGGAGGCCGAGGCCGGTACGGACCTCACGCTGAACATCGGCCGCGGCGAGGGCAGCTCGGTGCGCGAGATGGTCGACCGCATCCTCAAGGTCACGGGCAACGAGGGCGCCGCCGTCGAGGTCTCCCCCCGCCGCGCCGGCGACCCGGCCCGGGTGATCGCCTCCGCCGAGCGCATCCGCGAGGAGCTGGGCTGGTCGGCGCGGTACGGCGTGGACGAGATGATCGAGTCCGCCTGGCAGGGCTGGCGCCTGCGCCACCCGTAAGCACGGCCGTACGAAGGGCCCGGCACCGCTCCACGGGGTGGCGCCGGGCCCCTCGCGTACGGCGGGATGGTCCGGGTTACGGGTGACCGTCACTTTTCCCCCGGATTCAGGGGCAACGGCCGTTTTGTCGCGGAAGATGCGCGGAAAGCTCAGTAAGGTCCCCTGGGTAGCGGCCCTGCGGCCGCCGTCACATCTCATCGTGGGGGCAGGAACAGTGAAGGCTCTCGTACTTTCCGGTGGGGCCGGCACCCGGCTCCGTCCCATCACCCATACCTCGGCGAAGCAGCTGGTCCCGGTGGCGAACAAGCCGGTGCTGTTCTACGGCCTGGAGGCCATCGCGGAGGCCGGCATCACCGAGGTCGGCATCATCGTGGGCGACACCGAGGAGGAGATCCGCGCGGCGGTCGGCGACGGTTCGCGCTTCGGCATCGACGTCACCTACATCCCGCAGGCCGAACCCCTCGGCCTCGCCCACGCGGTCCTGGTCGCCCAGCGTTTCCTGGGGGACGACGACTTCGTGATGTACCTGGGCGACAACTTCATCGTCGGGGGGATCGCGGACCTGGTCGAGGAGTTCCGCGCGGACCGGCCCGACGCGCGGATCCTGCTGACCCGGGTGCCCGACCCGACCTCGTTCGGCGTCGCGGAGCTGGACGGGGACGGCAGGGTGGTGGCCCTGGAGGAGAAGCCGGAGCACCCCAAGAGCGATCTCGCGCTCGTCGGCGTCTACCTCTTCACCCCGGCCGTCCACGAGGCCGTCCGCTCGATCCGCCCCTCCTGGCGCGGCGAGCTGGAGATCACCCACGCCCTCCAGTGGCTCATCGACCGGGAACGCGACGTGCGCTCCACCATCATCCGCGGCTACTGGAAGGACACCGGCAACGTCACCGACATGCTGGAGGTCAACCGGACCGTGCTGGAGGGCATCGAGCCGTGCACCGACGGCGCGTACGTCGACGGCGAGAGCGAGATCATCGGCCGGGTGCTGATCGAACCGGGCGCCCGGGTCACCCGCAGCCGGATCGTCGGCCCCGCCGTCATCGGGACCGGGTCGGTGATCAGCGACGCCTATGTCGGCCCGTTCACCTCGGTCGCCCAGAACTGCCGCATCGAGGACAGCGAGATCGAGTACTCCATCGTCCTCGGGGGCGCGTCCATCGACGGGGTGAGGCGCGTGGAGGCCTCGCTGATCGGCCACGAAGTCGAGGTGACGCCCGCGCCCCGCAGCCCGTCGGCCCACCGACTCGTCCTCGGCGACCACAGCAAGGTGCAGATCTCCTCATGAGCGGTACGCGCATCCTCGTCACCGGAGGCGCCGGCTTCATCGGCTCCCACTACGTCCGGACGCTGCTCGGCCCGGACGGCCCCGGCGACGTCTCCGTGACCGTGCTCGACGCCCTCACCTACGCGGGCAATCCGGCCAACCTGGACGAGGTCCGGGGCCGTGCGGACTTCTCCTTCGTGCACGGCGACATCTGCGACCCGGTGCTGGTGGGGCGGCTCATGGCCGGGCACGACCAGGTGGTGCACTTCGCCGCCGAGTCCCACGTGGACCGCTCCATCGACGGCGGCGCCGCCTTCGTCCGCACGAACGTCGTGGGCACCCACACCCTGGTCCACGCCGCGCACGAGGCGGGCGTCCGCACCTTTGTCCACGTCTCCACCGACGAGGTCTACGGCTCGATCGAGGAGGGCTCCTGGACCGAGGACGAACCCCTCGCGCCCACCTCCCCGTACTCCGCCTCCAAGGCGTCCAGTGACCTCATCGCCCTGGCGTACCACCGCACCCACGGCCTCGACGTGCGCGTCACCCGCTGCTCCAACAACTTCGGGCACCACCACTTCCCCGAGAAGGTCATCCCGCTCTTCGTCACCAACCTCCTGGACGGCCGGCCCGTCCCGCTGTACGGCGACGGCGCCCATGTCCGCGACTGGCTGCACATCGACGACCACGTCCTGGGCATCGAACTCGTCCGCACCAAGGGCCGCCCCGGCGAGGTCTACAACATCGGCGGCGGTACCGAACTCTCCAACAAGGAGCTCACCCGGCTGCTCCTGGAGGCGTGCGACGCCGACTGGGACACCGATGTGGTCCATGTCGAGGACCGCAAGGGCCACGACCGGCGCTACTCCGTCGACTGCGCCAAGATCCGCGAGGAGCTGGGCTACGAGCCCCGCAAGGACTTCGCGGCCGGCCTCGCCGAGACCGTCCGCTGGTACCGCGAGAACCGCTCCTGGTGGGAACCGCTCAAGGAGAGGGCCGCCCTGTGAGGCCGCGCTGGCTGGTCACCGGGGCCGGCGGCATGCTCGGCCGGGACCTGACGACCGCCCTGGCCCGCGAGGGCGCCACCGTGGTCGCCGCTGACCGGGCGGCCCTGGACATCGCCGACCCGGCGCGGGTCCGAGCCGTGTTCGAGGCCCACCGGCCCGCCGTCGTCGTGAACTGCGCCGCCTGGACCGCCGTGGACGACGCGGAGAGCCGGGAGGCCGAGGCGCTGCGCGTCAACGGCACCGGCCCCGCCGTCCTCGCCGACGCCTGCCGCACCCACGGCGGCGTCCTGCTGCACGTCTCCACCGACTACGTGTTCGCGGGCGACGCGGACCGGCCGTACCCGGAGGACGCCCCGACCGCCCCGCGCAGCGCGTACGGCCGCACCAAACTGGCCGGGGAGCGCGCCGTCCTGGAGACCCTGCCGGACACGGGCCACGTCGTGCGGACGGCCTGGCTCTACGGCGCGGGCGGCGCCAACTTCGTCCGTACGATGATCAAACTGGAGGCCGTCAAGGACACCCTCGACGTGGTGGACGACCAGCGCGGACAGCCCACCTGGACCGTGGATCTCGCCTCCCGGCTGGTCCTGCTCGGCCTCGCCGCGCTCGACGGCAGCGCCCCGGCGGGCGTCTACCACGGCACCAGCGGCGGTGCCACGAGCTGGTACGGCCTGGCCCGCGAGGTGTTCCGGCTGCTCGGCGCCGACCCGGACCGGGTCCGCCCGGTCGGCAGCGCCGCCTTCGCCAGGCCCGCGCCCCGGCCCGCGTACAGCGTCCTCGCGCACGACCGCCTCCGGGCCGCGGGCATCGCCCCGGTCCGCGACTGGCGTGCGGCGCTGCACGCGGCCTTCCCCGCGCTCCTCGCCGCCGAACGCCCGGGTCAGCGCCCGGCCGGGCTGAACGCCGACGCGCCGGACCGGCCCCCGGGGACGGCCGGACCGTCCGCGCGCAGCCGCGCGTAGTACGCCTCGCACGCCTCGTACGAGGGCAGCAGCCCGCGCTCCTCGGCCTCGGCGAGCTTCGGGGCCGAGGCGTCCTTCGGGGAGAGCAGCGGCGCGATGTCCGCCGGCCACTCGATGCCCAGCTCCGGGTCGAGCGGGTCGACGCCGTGCTCCCGCTCCGGCGCGTACCCCTCGGAGCAGAGGTACAGCACGCACGCGTCGTCGGTCAGCGCCATGAACCCGTGCCCGAGCCCCTCCGCGAGGTAGACCGCCCGGTGGTCGGTGTCGTCCAGCCGGACCGCCTCCCACCGCTTGTACGTGGGCGAGCCGGTGCGTACGTCCACGATCACGTCCAGCACCGCGCCCCGCACGCACTTCACGTACTTCGCCTGCCCCGGCGGCACGTCCGCGAAGTGGATGCCGCGCAGCGTGCCCCGCCGCGAGCTGGAGAAATTGGCCTGGGCCAGACCCAGCGCGTGCCCGGCCGCCGCCCCCAGGTCCGCCGCCCGGAACCACTCGTGGAAGCTGCCGCGGCCGTCCGGGAAGACCGTGGGCTCGTGCACCCAGGCCCCGGGAACGGAGAGCCGGCGCATGCGATCACATCCTGTTCGCGGTCCGCGGGGCCCGCTGCCGGCCCCGGTGTCTCTGCCCAACGAGTCCGGGGGCCGAACGGACACGGAACGGGGCATGGGCCGACGAGGAGGTTTCCAGGGTGCGGAACGCGAAGGCGCCGGATTCCGCTGTCGCGTAGATTGCGTGGTCCAGCGAGCGAATGCGGGGGACCGGGTGTCAGGGGCAAGGCAGGGCGTGACGGAAGCCCGCAGGATCGTGGTCAAGGTCGGTTCCTCCTCCCTCACCACCGCCGCCGGCGGCCTCGACGCCGACCGCGTCGACGCCCTCGTCGACGTACTGGCCAAGGTCCGCGACGGCGGCGAACGCGAGGTCGTCCTCGTCTCCTCCGGCGCCATCGCGGCCGGACTCGCCCCGCTCGGACTGCACCGCAGGCCCAGGGACCTGGCCCGCCAGCAGGCCGCCGCCAGCGTCGGCCAGGGGCTGCTCGTGGCCCGCTACACCGCCTCCTTCGCCCGCTACGGCATCCGCGTCGGCCAGGTCCTGCTCACCAGCAACGACACCAGCCGCCGGGCCCACTACCGCAACGCCTACCGCACCCTCGACCAGCTCCTGGACATGGGCGCGCTGCCCGTCGTCAACGAGAACGACACCGTCGCCACGGACGAGATCCGCTTCGGCGACAACGACCGGCTCGCCGCGCTCGTCGCCCATCTGGTCCGCGCCGACCTGCTGGTCCTCCTCTCCGATGTCGACGGCCTCTACGACGGCGACCCGAGCATCCCCGGCACCACCCGCATCGCCCAGGTCACCGGCCCCGCCGACCTGGCCGGGGTCAGCATCGGCAGCGCGGGCAAGGCGGGCGTCGGCACCGGCGGCATGGTCACCAAGGTGGAGGCCGCCCGGATCGCCACCGCCGCCGGCATCCCCGTCGTCCTCACCTCCGCGAGCCACGCCGCCGACGCGCTCGCCGGCCGCGACACCGGCACCTACTTCCACCGCACCGGCCGCCGCTCCGCCGACCGGCTCCTGTGGCTCGCCCACGCCTCGACCCCGCGCGGCTCGCTGACCCTGGACGACGGGGCGGTGCAGGCGGTCGTGGAGCGCCACAGCTCCCTGCTGCCGGCCGGGATCGCGGCGGTCGAGGGCGAGTTCACCGCGGGCGACCCGGTGGAGCTGCGCGATCTGCGGGGCCGGCCCGTGGCGCGCGGGCTCGTCAACTTCGACGCCAAGGAGATGCCGCGGCTCCTCGGCCGCTCCACCCGCGACCTCGCCCGGGACCTCGGACCCGCCTACGAACGCGAGGTCGTACACCGGGACGATCTCGTCCTCCTGCACGGCTGACGCCCCCGAAACGGCTGAAAGTCCAGCCTTCGGACCGGGACCTTCACGAAAACCGCCCCACACCGGCCCGCGGGCTGGTCCACTTTGTAGCAGGGAAACTGCGGGGTACAGCAAAAGCAACACATCACAGGAGGCCGCCGGTGAGACGAGCGCGCCCGGGGGCGCCGCCCCGAGGAACGGGTGGCCGCACCCTGACCAGTGTGGGAGCGGGGGCCGGCTTCGACGGGAGCGGGCCCCCGGACCGGAGGGACGAGCGCCCCGGCCGGCCGGAGCCGCGACCGGCCGGCCAGGAGCACACCCCGTCGAAGCTGTGGCACGTCACCCTCTGCGTCTCGGGGAACGAGTTCCCCCTGAAGGAGGTCAGACGCGGGCTCGAACAGCTCGCGCACGACCACCCGTTCCTGCTGACCAGCCGTTATGCCAACGACCACGCGGAGATCCGCTACTGGGAGGAGGCCCGCGACCTGCACGACGCGGCGGCGGTGGCCCTGCGGCTGTGGGGCGAGCACCGCTCCACCGCCGGCCTGCCGCCCTGGGCGATCGTCGGCCTGGAGGTCATCGACCGCGAGACCTACCACCAGCGCGTCGCCGAGGGATACGGGCCGCCTCCGGCAGCCCCGGTCGGCGTCCACCCGTACTGACCGGCCGCCGTCCGGCGAAACGGCCGTCTCGCATCACGGGATGCGTACGGAATGCCCGCAGGGCGCGCATTACCCTGCGGGCATGACCACGCTCTCGCCGTACGACAACATGTCTCCCGTGGCCCAGGCCGCCTACCGGGCCCGCTCCGCCGCCGCCGACATCGCGCCACTTCCGCGCGCGGCGAAGGACGACGCACTCCTGGCGATCGCCGACGCGCTGGAAGTACGGACGAGCGACATCCTGGCGGCCAACGCCGAGGACGTGGCGCGCGCCCGTGAGGCGGGCACCAGCGAATCCGTCGTGGACCGGCTGACCCTCACCCCGGAGCGCATCCGCGCCATCGCCGCCGATGTACGGCACGTCGCCGCCCTGCCCGACCCGGTCGGCGAGGTCGTCCGCGGCTCGACCCTGCCCAACGGCATCGACCTGCGCCAGGTCCGGGTGCCGCTCGGCGTCGTCGGGATCATCTACGAGGCCCGGCCCAACGTGACCGTCGACGCCGCCGCCCTCTGCCTGAAGTCGGGCAACGCCGTCCTGCTGCGCGGCTCGTCCTCCGCCTTCGCGTCGAACACCGCCCTGGTGCGGGTGCTCCGCGACGCCGTGGGCGGCTCCGGACTGCCGGCCGACGCGGTGCAGCTGGTGCCGGGCGAGAGCCGCGACTCGGTGCGCGAGCTGATGCGCGCCCGGGGCCTCGTGGACGTGCTCATCCCGCGCGGCGGCGCCTCGCTGATCCGCACGGTGGTCGAGGAGTCCACCGTCCCCGTCATCGAGACCGGCACCGGCAACTGCCATGTGTACGTGGACGCGGAGACCGACCTGGACATGGCGGTGGAGATCCTGGTCAACTCCAAGGCCCAGCGCCCCAGCGTGTGCAACGCCGCCGAGACCCTGCTCGTCCACCAGGACGTCGCCGACGCCTTCCTGCCGCGCGCCCTGGACGCCCTGGCCGAGGCCGGGGTGACCGTGCACGGCGACGAACGGGTGCTGCGGTACGCCGAGGGCTCCAAGGCCACGGTGGTGGCGGCGACCCCGGAGGACTGGGAGACCGAATACCTCTCGTACGACATCGCGGCGGCCGTCGTGGAGTCGCTGGACGCGGCCGTGGCGCACATCCGGCTCTGGTCCTCCGGCCACACCGAGGCCATCGTGACCACCTCGCAGGCCGCCGCCCGCCGCTTCACCCAGCTGGTGGACTCCACCACGGTGGCCGTCAACGCCTCGACCCGGTTCACCGACGGAGGCCAGTTCGGTTTCGGCGCCGAGATCGGCATCTCCACGCAGAAGCTGCACGCCAGGGGCCCCATGGGGCTGCCGGAGCTGACGTCGACCAAGTACATCGTCACCGGCGACGGCCATGTGAGGTGACCCGGTGACAGGCGAATGCGCCGTCTCCCTGCCCAAAGCGGTCCGCCGGGGCTAGTCTGAAACCGTGGCGGACGACGCGGGGGGCAGGCCGTACCCGGACGGCTGGGAGCCCGACGACGACCGCGGGGGCGCGGACGAGGACTTCGCCTCCGTGGTGTTCGACGAGGACTTCGTACGGGCCGCCGAATTCCACGAACCGACCGCCGTCGAGCGGCTGCTGGCCGCGGCCGAGGCGCGGGCCGAGGCCGACGCCCGGCGGGCCGGTGCCCGCGGCGGCCCCTTCGACGACGAGCTGTTCGACGAGGGCTACGGTCCGGGCGGCTACGGCGGCCCGGACGGCTACGACCCCTTGGACGCGGACGACTTCCGGGAGCACGGGCCCTACGGGCGCCACGGCGGCGCGCTGCGTCCGTACCGGGGGGCGGCCCGCTGGCACCGGCCGGTCGCCTGGCTGCTGGCCGTCCTGATGGGCGTCGGCATGGTCGCCCTGGCCTTCAGCGCCGTCTACCGCAACGGCTCGGGGGACCGGCAGGACCAGGTCCCGCCGCCGGCCTCCACCGGTGTGGACAGCGCGCCGGGCCCCGGCTCCGCCCCTTCGGACGCGGACGACCACTCCCGCCCGATGGTCTCCGCCGTCCCGCGCACCCCCTGACCCGCGCGCACCCCTGACCCGCGCACTCCGGCCGGGGGCGGGCCGGCGGCCTCGCTCCTCCGTCCGGCGGTCCGGTGGAACTCCCCGGTGGTTGCCGGGCGTCACCGCGTTTACCGTCGTCATGTTCGACCCACCCTGAAGGTATGACCCCTCCTCCGTCCGAAGAGGGGACTTCTCACGGAGTCGGGAGAAGTCATGGCACACCGCGGAGATCCGCCCGACGGCCCGGCGGAGAACGGCGCGCACGGCCCGGACGACGACTACGGCTCACTCGTCTTCGACGAGTCCTTCGTACGGGCCGCCCGACTGCAGGAATTCTCCGCCCAGGAACGCATGGGGCAGCACGCCCGCGCCGTCCGGAGCCTGCCCGGCCGGGCCTACCGCAACGGTTCCCGGATCGCCATCGCCCTGATGATCCTCATCGCCCTTGCCTTCGGGACGGCCGTCTTCATGGGCCTGAGCCACCCCTACGAGACCCCCGCCACCGCCCGGAAGCCCGAACCCCTGCGGATGACCCTCGTCCCCCTCGCCCCGCGCGGCGCCGTCCCCGCGGGCACCCCCGCCGCCCTCTTCGCGAGCAGCCCCGCCGCCCACTATCCGAAGGGCCGCGACGGCATCAACCCGCCGCCCGCCCGGCGCACCGCCGACTTCTCGGAGAGCGAGGTGAGCGCCGCCCTGGCCACCGTCAAGGACTATCTGGCCGCCTCCTCGCTCGACCCCGACGTACTCAGCGGAAACACGGTGCGCCCTGTGGAAGCACTGCTCGACCCGGACCAGATGGAGCAGTTCGAGCGCAGCGTCGACGAGCCCTACGACGACGGGCAGCACGCCGCGACCGGCTGGCTCGTCCGCTTCGACCCGGCCCAGGTCGCCCCGGACCCCGAGATCCGGGTCCGCGGCACCCTGCGCTACACCCAGACCGGGTCCGACGCCCTGGAGGTCGTCTCGGACCACACCTTCACCTACGCCCTGCGGCCCGCCGTGTCGGGCCCCCAGCCGAAGGGCGGCGCCTCCCTGTTCACCGTGCGGCGGGAGATGCGCTTCCGGTTCGACCGGGAGGACCTGCGGCTGCACCGGCTGGAGGCACAGACCAGCTACCTCCAGGCGGGCCCGCAGTCCTGCCCGGCCGACGCCTCGGGAGCCCTGCGCCCGCTGCTCGCCGGCCAGCGGGCGGTCTCGCGCGGACCGGCCGGCACCGACCCGTACGCCACCAACCGGCCCGTCGCCGCTCTCTGCGGGACGCTGGAGGTCAGCTCCCTTCCGCCGAAGGCCCCCGCGAGTCCTCAGGGCCCTCCGGCCCCTCCGGCCCGGACGGCCGCGCGGAGCCACCCGTAGCACCGCCCTTGGCGCCGCCGGTGAACTTGTCGCGCAGCTTGCCGCCCAGGTCCCCGGCACCGCCCGCTATGTCGCCGACGAGCTTCATCAGCGGATCCTTGCTGTTGCGCACCGAATCGGCGTAATGCGCGGCGGATTCCTTGAACGAGTCCGTCACCGAGGTGTCCTTGTCCTCGTCCCGGCGCGGGTAGTGGCCGTCCATGATCCGCTGGTGGTCGCGGGTCTCCGACCACTTCTTCAGTTCGGCGGCGCGGACCGTGGTGAACGGGTGCGAGCGGGGCAGCACGTTGAGGATCTTGAGCACCGAGTCGCGCAGGTCGCCGGACTTCTCGTACTCGTCGGCCTGGGCGAGGAACGCGTCCACGTTCATCTCGTGGAGGTGGTTGCCGCCGGCGATCTTCATCAGGCCGCGCATCGACGCCTGTATGTCCTGGCCGACCAGCAGCCCGGCCCGGTCCGCCGACAGCTCCGACTTGCGGAACCACTCGCGCAGCGCGGTCACGATCGCCATGATCGCGACGTTCCCCAGGGGAATCCAGGCGACTTTGAGCGCCAGGCTGGTGAGGAAGAGGAGGATCGTGCGGTACACCGCGTGGCCCGAGAGGGCGTGTCCGACCTCGTGGCCGACGACCGCCCGCATCTCCTCCTCGTCCAGCAGCTCCACCAGGCCCGTGGTCACCACGATGATCGGCTCGTCCAGCCCGATGCACATGGCGTTGGGCTTGGGGTCCTGGTTGACGTACATCGGCGGGACCTTCTCCAGGTCCAGGATGTAACAGGCGTCCCGGAGCATGTCGTTGAGGTGCGCGAACTGGGCGTCGCTCACCCGGACGGAGTCCGACAGGAAGAGGAGGCGCAGGCTGCGCTCCGGCAGCAGTCCGCTCAGCGCCTTGAAGACGGTGTCGAAGCCGCTCAGCCTGCGCAGCGCGACCAGCGCGGACCGGTCCGCGGGGTGCTCGTACGCGCGGGAGGAGATTCCCGGGAAACGCTTGCGCTGCCTGCTCGGTACGTGGTTCCGGCTCTCGTGGCTGCTGGTCATGACATGGGCCCCCTGTGTTCGTACGAGACGTCGCTCGCCCCCTGACGCCGCCCAGCCTAGGTGCTGGGGCTACGGTGTGCGGGGGGCTGTGGATAACTGAGGAGACGCCCGACATGCCGCACACCGTTGCTCTGTTCGCCGCCGCATCCGGGGACCAGGGGCCGGGCAACACGATCCGCATCGTGCTGGTCGCCTCCCTGCTGGGAGCCGCTCTGCTGGCCTGGTTCCTGCTCCGCGGATACCGCAACGACGACAACAACGACTGAGTCGGCGTGAGCGTGCCCGGGGCGCCCGCATACGATGTCCGCGACGTCTTCCCCCCGACTCCCGATCGATAGGTCCTGCCGAAGATGAGCCTCACGAGCACCGCACACCAGCTGGTCACCGTCGCCGCCGAGGGCGAGCACGGCGGCAATCACGAAAGCCTCAGCCCCTACCTCACCGGTGGCGGTGCCTTTGTCGTGCTTCTCCTCCTTCTGTGGATCACCACGCGCTTCAACCGCGACCGCTGAGGCAGAGGCGTACAGCTGTGCCAGTAGGCTCTGCACGCATGGGAGAGCAGGAAGTGCCTACCGGCCGCGTGAAACGCCGACTCGGCGTGATGGGCGGGACGTTTGACCCGATTCATCATGGACACCTGGTGGCGGCCAGTGAAGTGGCCGCCCAGTTCCACCTCGACGAGGTGATCTTCGTACCGACCGGGCAGCCGTGGCAGAAGAGCCACAAGCACGTGTCCCCGGCGGAGGACCGCTATCTGATGACGGTCATCGCGACGGCGTCCAACCCGCAGTTCTCGGTCAGCCGCAGCGACATCGACCGCAAGGGCCCGACGTACACGATCGACACCCTGCGGGACCTGCGCGAGGCCCACGAGGACGCGGACCTCTTCTTCATCACCGGCGCCGACGCGCTCGCCCAGATCCTCACCTGGCGCAACGCCGACGAGCTGTTCTCGCTCTCCCACTTCATCGGCGTGACCCGGCCGGGCCATCTGCTCACGGACGACGGGCTGCCGAAGGGGGGCGTCTCCCTGGTGGAGGTCCCCGCGCTCGCGATCTCCTCGACGGACTGCCGCGCGAGGGTCGCCCAGGGCGAACCGGTCTGGTACCTCGTGCCCGACGGCGTGGTCCGCTACATCGACAAGCGCCAGCTGTACCGCGGCGAGTGAGCCACGGAAAGGGGCACCGGTGAACGACCGACAGAACCCGTACGACCCGTACCAGCAGCAGCCGCAGATCATCGGCTACGACGAGTACGGGCAGCCGGTGTACCAGCAGCAGTACGACCCGTACGCGCAGCAGCAGCAGCAGCCGGACCCGTACGGTGGCCAGGCGCCCCAGGGCGGCGGGCAGGGGTACGGCTACGACCCGTACGCCCAGCAGCCCCCCGCTCCGCCGCAGCCGTACGACCCCTACGCGGCCCAGCCCCAGCAGGCCCCGCACCAGGACTACGGCTACGACCGGTACGGGTACGACACGGGGCAGCAGCAGCCCGTCCATGACACCGGACAGCAGCAGCCCGTCCACGACGCCGGACAGCAGCCCGCCGCGGTCGACACGACCCAGCAGTGGAGCATTCCGCAGCAGGCCGCGGCCCCCGCCGCGCCCGCCCCGCCCCGCGAGCCAGGACCGCGTCCGGCGCCGGAGCCGGCCGTGCCCGGGCAGCGCCGTGGCGGCGACGACTACCGCACCGAGCAGTTCGCCTTCATCGAGGAGCCCGACGAGGACTCCGAGGACGTCATCGACTGGCTCAAGTTCACCGAGAGCCGCAGCGAGCGCCGCGAGGAGGCGCGTCGCCGGGGCCGCAACCGGATCGTCGCGCTGCTCGTCGCCGGGGTGCTGGCCGTGCTCGGCGGCGTCGGCTACCTGTGGTCGTCGGACAAGCTCCCCGGCATGTCCGACGGGGAGAAGGAGAACACCGCGACGACCGGTCCGCAGCGCCGGGACGTCATCGTGGTCCACCTCCACAACACCAAGTCCGGCGGCACGTCCACCGCCCTGCTCGTCGACAACGTCACCACCAAGCAGGGCACCACGGTCCTGCTCCCCAACTCCCTCGCGGTCTCCGAGGAGGACGGCACCACCACCACGCTCGGCAAGTCGGTCGAGGACGACGGCACGTCCGGGACCCGGGATTCCCTGGACGCCCTGCTGGGCACCGACATCAGCGGGACCTGGCGGCTCGACACGCCGTACCTGGAGAATCTGGTCGACCTCGTCGGCAACATCGAGGTCGACACCGACACCGCCGTGCCGGGCGCGAAGAAGGGCTCCGGCGACCTGGTGAAGAAGGGCGAGGCGCAGACCCTCAGCGGCCAGATGGCCGTCGCGTACGCCACGTACCGGGGGCCCGGCGAGGCCGAGGCCAAGCAGCTGATGCGGTTCGGGCAGGTCATGCGCGGGGTGCTGCGCAAGATGTCCGACGACCCGCAGGCCGCCACGGTCACCGTCCAGACGCTGGCCCAGATCCTCGACCCGTCGCTGCCCGAGAAGGATCTCGGCGCCTCGCTGGCGAAGCTGGCCCAGCACGCCAAGATCGGCGACTACAAGACGGCGCTGCTGCCGGTGCAGGACGACGGCACCCTCACCGACGCGGCGACCGAGAGCGTGGTCAAGGGCATCCTCGGCGGCACGGTCAAGGCGCCGTCGGCGGACGGGGTGATCCGGGTAGGGATCAGGAACGCCACCGGTGACACCGGCTCCACCGAGTCCGCCCGGGGCAAGCTGGTCAACGGCGGTTTCGCCTTCGTCAACAGCGGGAAGGCCGACGCGGTCGCCTCGTCGCAGGTGGTCTACGCCGAGGCGGCCGACAAGGAGAAGGCGACCCAGGTCGCCAAGACCCTGGGACTGCCGACGAGCTCGGTCGAGAAGGGCAAGCCGGCCGGGAACGCGGACGTGTCCGTCCTCCTCGGCCAGGACTACAAGGCCGAGTAGCCGCGGAGCGGCCGGGGAGGCCCGGGGCCGGCGCGGCCCGGGCCTCCCCGGGGCGCGCCTCGGACGGCCACGGAATATGACTGCGTGGGCGGGCGGTTCCCCGTGAGACCCTAGAGGTCTACCCGACCGACGACGAAAGCCTGCTTGTGACCGCCACTGACCGCTCCATCGAGCTCATCAACGCCGCCGCCCAGGCGGCCGCCGACCGGCTCGCGCACGACATCATCGCCTACGACGTCAGCGACGTGCTGTCGATCACCGACGCCTTCCTGCTGGCCTCGGCCCCCAACGACCGCCAGGTCAAGTCGATCGTCGACGAGATCGAGGAGCGGCTCCAGAAGGAACTCGGCGCCAAGCCGGTCCGCCGCGAGGGCGACCGCGACGCCCGGTGGATCCTCCTCGACTACGTCGACATCGTCGTCCACGTCCAGCACAGCGAGGAGCGCGTCTTCTACGCGCTGGAGCGCCTGTGGAAGGACTGCCCGGAGCTCGACCTGCCCGAGGACGCGGTGAAGACCCGCGGCAAGGCCGCCGAGCACGCGCAGCTCAACGGCGGTACGGAAGGTGAGCAGAGCTGAACGGCAGCAGGAGCGGCAGGGGCCGCAGGATCGTCCTGTGGCGGCACGGTCAGACGGCATGGAATCTGGAACGCCGCTTCCAGGGCTCCACGGACATCGAGCTGACCGGGACCGGCGTCGCGCAGGCCCGCCGGGCCGCCCGGCTGCTCGCCTCGCTGAAGCCGGACGCGATCGTGGCCTCCGACCTGCGGCGGGCCGCGGCCACGGCCGCCGAGCTGGCCGCGGTCACCGGGCTCGCCGTGGTGCACGACGCGGGTCTGCGTGAGACCTACGCGGGCGCCTGGCAGGGCCTGACCCACGAGGAGATCGTGGAGCGGTACGGCGAGCAGTACGCCGCCTGGAAGCGCGGCGAGCCCGTGCGGCGCGGCGGCGGTGAGCTGGAGACCGAGGTCGCCGACCGGGCCGCCCCCGTGGTCCTCGGGCACGCGGAGAAGCTGCCCGACGGCGGCACGCTGGTCGTCGTCAGCCACGGCGGCACCATCCGGACGACCATCGGCCGACTGCTGGGTCTGGAGGCCCATCACTGGGAGGGGCTCGGCGGGCTGACCAACTGCTGCTGGTCCGTGCTCGGCGAGGGCGCCCGCGGCTGGCGGCTGCTGGAGCACAACGCCGGCACCCTGCCCGAACCGGTGCTCGGCGACGACACCTGACCGGTCGTCGCCGGCCGCCCTCCGGGGCGGTGGGGGCCGGATTTCCCTTTCCGGCTGGTCACAGGCTAGAGTTCTTCTTGTTCGCAGCGCGGGAGCGCAGGGAAACACAGCGGACAGCGGGGCTATAGCTCAGTTGGTAGAGCGCTTGCATGGCATGCAAGAGGTCAGGAGTTCAATTCTCCTTAGCTCCACAATCGGAAATCCCGTCCCCGTCAGGGGGCGGGATTCCCGCATGTGCGGTCACCGGTCTTCAGCGCTCCGGTGGTGTGCCCGCAGCGCGGCGAGCAGCTCCCTGCTCTCCTCGTCGACCGGGGTGTACGTGACGATCCGGCACTCCGGCAGCCCGTTGATGGTCAGCGACACCGAGGTCATCCGTATCTCCCCGGCCACCGCCCAGTGCCGGAAGGTCTTCACCCGGCTCCCCGGCGGGACGACGTCCCCGCTGCGCCACAGCTTCGCGAAGTAGGGGCTGGCCTCCGACAGCGCCGCGATGAACGACTCCCACGCGGGCTCGCCCGCATGGCGTCCGTAACCGCTGCGCAGGGTCGCCGCCATCAGGGGCAGCTCCTGGGAGCGGTGCACGACCGGGCACTCCTCCTCCGGCGCCGTGAACAGCGACCACAGCGCGTTGCGCACGCGGGTGCCCCGCATGACGGGAATGCCGAAGAGGTCCCGGTAGCCCGGATTCGTCGCCAGCACGTCGTAGCGCGCGTTGTAGACGACGGCGGGGAGCGGGTCGAGCGCGTCGATGACGCCCTGGACCTCGTCGCCGACCTCGACGGTGTCGGACTCCCTCCCCGGGAGACAGGCGACGCCCGCCAGCTCGTACAGGTGCGCGCGCTCCGGCGGGTCGAGCCGCAGGGTCCTCGCCACCGCGTCCAGGACCTGTGGGGAGGCGTTGATCGGGCGGCCCTGCTCCAGCCAGGTGTACCAGGTCACGCCGACGCCGGAGAGCTGGGCGACCTCCTCGCGCCGCAGGCCGGGGGTGCGCCGCCGTAAGCCCGGCGCCATGCCCACGTCGGCCGGTGTCACCCGGGCCCGGCGGCCACGCAGGAAGGCGGCGAGCTCGGAGCGCCTGCCGGGCGCCGATCCGTTCCGCCGGGTGTGCTGCTGTGTCGTCACCGTCGTCACGCCCCCATCGTCGGTGCTGCGCCCGGCTGTTGCCAGGTGCTGCCAGTACCAGCATCGGTGGGCTCTCGTTACCCGTATGCGACCGGCACCAGCCTGGAACGCATGACCGCGACATCCGAAACGACGGCCTCACGCTCCGTCACCAGTAAAGCCCCTGCCACTGACAAGACCCCCGCGCGGCTGCTCGCCGTCGTGCTGACGGCGCAGTTCATGGCCATGCTCGACATCATCATCGTGAACGTCGCCGCGCCGACGATCCGTACCGAACTCGGCGCTTCCGACGCCCAGTTGCAGCTCGTGGTGGCCGGATACACCATCTCGTACGCCGTCCTGCTCGTCGCCGGCGCCCGGCTCGGCGGTGTGTTCGGCCACGGACGCGCGCATCTGGCCGGACTCGCCGTCTTCACCGCCGCCTCGCTCGCCTGCGGACTGGCCACGGGCTCGGGCCAGCTGATCGCCTTCCGGGTGATCCAGGGGGCGGGTGCGGCGGTGATGATTCCGCAGGTGCTCAGCCTGATCCAGCAGCACTTCACCGGAGCGGCGCGGTTGCGCGCCATCGGTGCCTACAGCGCCGTGCTGGCCACCGGGGCCGCTGCGGGGCAGGTCCTCGGCGGGGTGCTGGTGAGCATCGACCTGTTCGGGACGGGCTGGCGGCCGGTCTTCCTGGTCAACGTCCCGATCGGGCTCGTCCTGCTGGCGGTCGGCGTGCGGGTGCTGCCGGGCGAGCCGCGCACCGGGGAGGCCCGGCGGGAGGCGCGGGCGCGCGGGTTCGACCCGGTGGGCCTGGTCCTCCTCGCGGCGGCCGTCACGCTGCTGACCGTGCCGCTGGTACTCGGCCAGGAACTGGGCTGGCCGGACTGGACGTGGGTGTGCCTGGTCGCCTGCGCGGTGGTCCTCGCCGCCTTCGTGGCGTACGAGACACGGCTCGCCGCGCGCGGGGGTGCGCCCCTGATCGCGCCCCGTGTGCTCCGGTTGCCCGGAATCGCCGTCGCGGCGGTGCGCCTCCTGCTGGTGATGGCCGCGAATGGGGGCTTCCTCTTCACGCTGACCCTGCACCTCCAGGGCGGACTCGGGTACTCGGCGCTGCGTGCGGGACTGATGTGCGCACCGACGGCGGTGGCCTTCGGCGTGGCCGGGCTGACGTGGCGGCGGTGGCCGGACCGGCTCCGGCGCCACCTGGTGCCCGGCGGGTTCGGGGTGCTGGTGGCCGGGGCCGCGGTGTCCGGTCTTGCGTTGCGGGACGGGGGCGGCGGGGGCGTCGCCCTGTACGCGGGTTTCGTGCTCATCGGCGTGGGTATGGCTCTCGCGTTCAGTCCCAACCTCGCGGGCGCCCTGGCGGACGTACGTCCCCAGGACGCCGCCGACGCCAGCGGTGTGCTGGTGACCGTGACCCAGCTCGGGCAGGTCATGGGCGTCGCCGCCATCGGCACCCTCTACCTCAACCGTCTCGGCACGCCGGGGCCGCAGGGGTCGGGGCACGCGCTGTGGGTCTGCGAACTGGCCCTGGCCGCGGTGGCGTGCGCGGGGGCCGCGGCGGGGCTCGTGCGGCGGCGGCGGGCGGTAACGGCGGTCGGCTGACCCTCTTGCGGGGTCATGGCAGAATCGGACCGCCGGAGGGGGCGACGGACCGAACGGGAGGGTGTGCGCGATGCCTGGGAGCCGCCACGAGGTTCCGCAGCCGCCTTTCGTCCGCCGGGGCCGGAGCTGATCCATGGGAGCACACAGGCGGAAGTGCGACTGGTGCGGCAGCGGTACGCCCATCGTCAGGGACATGGACCCGGTCAACGCGGACTATCAGTACTGGTGCGAGGAATGCGCGCGGGCGCTGATCATAAAAGGCGACCCCATCGAGACCTACCGGGAGCTCGAGGGGGAGCCGATCTACGGCCGGCTCCTCGAGGAGCACTGCACTCTCAAACGCTTCTACTCCTTCGCCACGGCCTGACCGCTTCCCCTCCTCCGGTGGGCGAAAACCGGGCGGAGGGGAATCGATTTGGTGGACGGCCCGGGTGACCGGTACTGTTCTCGATGTCGCCAGGGAGACCGGGCAACACAACGAGGGGCTATAGCTCAGTTGGTAGAGCGCTTGCATGGCATGCAAGAGGTCAGGAGTTCAATTCTCCTTAGCTCCACAGCGAAGAAGGAACGGCGGGTCATCCCAATCGGATGGCCCGCCGTTCTGTGTGCGGAGGCCGGTCAGCGGCCATGGCCCGGAGGGGGAGCGGCCCGGTGCGGTACCCTGGCGCCATGCGTGCCGTAGCCCTTCTGCTTAGCGAGCCGCGCTGATCAGTCCCGACCGGTGAGAACGCCTGGTCGGAATCAGCGCGGCGTCCCCTCCTGTGCGAGGGGATTTTTCGTTTCCAAGGACGTGTGTCCGTAGACGTGGATGCCGGCAGATGACGATCGATGGAGCTTTGAGGATCATGAGCGAGACGAATACCGCAGCGGACGCCGCTGCGCCGCACCGCTACACGGCAGCGATGGCCGCCGACATCGAGGCACGCTGGCAGGACTTCTGGGACGCCGAGGGCACGTACGAGGCACCCAACCCGTCTGGTGACCTGGCAGATGACCCGGAGCTGGCCGCCAGGCCCAAGAAGTTCATCATGGACATGTTCCCGTACCCGTCGGGTGCGGGACTGCACGTCGGCCACCCGCTGGGCTACATCGCCACCGACGTCGTCGCCCGCCACCAGCGGATGACCGGGCACAACGTCCTGCACACCCTGGGCTTCGACGCCTTCGGCCTGCCCGCCGAGCAGTACGCCGTGCAGACCGGCACGCACCCGCGGGTCTCCACCGAGGCCAACATCGAGAACATGAAGGCACAGCTGCGCCGGCTGGGCCTGGGCCACGACAAGCGCCGCTCGTTCGCCACGATCGAGTCCGAGTACTACAAGTGGACCCAGTGGATCTTCCTGCAGATCTTCAACTCCTGGTACGACACCGAGGCGGCCCGCGCCCGGCCCATCGCCGAGCTGGTCGCCCAGTTCGAGAGCGGCGAGCGCGCCACCCCCGACGGCCGTGACTGGTCCGCGCTGAGCGCCGCCGAGCGCGCCGACGTCCTGGGCGAGTACCGGCTGGCCTACGCGTCCGACGCGCCGGTCAACTGGGCACCCGGCCTGGGCACCGTCCTGGCCAACGAGGAGGTCACCGCCGACGGCCGCTCCGAGCGCGGGAACTTCCCCGTTTTCAAGGCGAAGCTGCGCCAGTGGAACATGCGCATCACCGCCTACGCCGACCGGCTGCTGAACGACCTGGACGGGCTGGACTGGCCCGAGGCGATCAAGCTGCAGCAGCGCAACTGGATCGGCCGCTCCGAGGGCGCGCGGGTCGACTTCCCGGTCGACGGCGCGGGCAGCGTCACCGTCTTCACGACCCGCCAGGACACCCTGTTCGGCGCCACCTACATGGTCCTGGCGCCGGAGCACGAGCTGGTCGAGCGGATCATCCCCGCCGCCTGGCCCGAGGGCACCCACCCGGTCTGGACGGGCGGCCACGCCTCCCCGGCCGAGGCGGTCACCGCGTACCGCAAGCAGGCCGCCGCCAAGTCGGACGTCGAGCGGCAGGCCGAGGCCAAGGACAAGACCGGTGTCTTCACCGGTGCGTACGCCACCAACCCCGTCAGCGGCGAGCAGATCCCCGTCTTCATCGCCGACTACGTCCTGATGGGCTACGGCACCGGCGCGATCATGGCCGTACCGGCGCACGACGCGCGCGACTTCGCGTTCGCGCGCGCCTTCGAGCTGCCGATGCGCTGCGTGGTCGAGCCGTCGGACGACCGCGGCACCGACGCCTCGACGTGGGAGGAGGCCTTCGCCTCGTACGACGCGAAGCTGGTCAACTCCGCCAACGACGCGATCTCGCTGAACGGTCTGGGCGTCGCCGACGCCAAGGCCCGCATCACCGAGTGGCTGAAGGAGCACGGCGTCGGCGAGGGCACCGTCAACTTCCGGCTGCGCGACTGGCTGTTCAGCCGCCAGCGCTACTGGGGCGAGCCCTTCCCGATCGTGTACGACGAGGAGGGCATCGCCCACCCGCTGCCCGAGTCGATGCTGCCGCTGGAGCTGCCCGAGGTCGACGACTACTCGCCGCGCACCTTCGACCCGGACGACGCCGACACCCAGCCCGAGACCCCGCTGTCGCGCAACGCCGACTGGGTCAACGTCACGCTGGACCTGGGCGACGGGCCGAAGAAGTACCGCCGCGAGACCAACACCATGCCCAACTGGGCCGGCTCCTGCTGGTACCAGCTGCGCTACCTGGACCCGAACAACTCCGAGAAGCTGGTCGACCCGGCGGTCGAGGAGTACTGGATGGGCCCGCGCGAGGGGCAGCCGACCGGAGGCGTCGACCTGTACGTGGGCGGTGCCGAGCACGCCGTGCTGCACCTGCTGTACGCGCGCTTCTGGTCCAAGGTGCTGCACGACCTGGGCCACGTCTCCTCCGCCGAGCCGTACCACAAGCTGTACAACCAGGGCATGATCCAGGCGTTCGTCTACCGGGACAGCCGCGGCATCGCGGTTCCGGCGGCCGAGGTCGAGGAGCGCGACGGGGCGTTCTACTACCAGGGCGAGAAGGTCTCCCGTGTCCTGGGCAAGATGGGCAAGTCCCTGAAGAACGCCGTCACGCCGGACGAGATCTGCGAGGAGTACGGCGCGGACACGCTGCGCCTGTACGAGATGGCCATGGGCCCCCTGGACGTGTCGCGGCCGTGGGACACGCGTGCGGTCGTCGGCCAGTACCGGCTGCTGCAGCGGCTGTGGCGCAACATCGTCGACGAGGAGACCGGCGAGGTCACCGTGGTCGACTCCGAGCCCGGCGAGGACACGCTGCGCGCGCTGCACAAGGCCATCGACGGGGTCGGCGGCGACATGGCCGGCCTGCGCTTCAACACGGCGATCGCCAAGGTCACCGAGCTGAACAACCACCTGACCAAGGCGGGCGGCCCGCTGCCCCGCCCGGTCGCCGAGGCCCTGGTGCTGCTGGTGGCGCCGCTGGCCCCGCACATCGCCGAGGAGCTGTGGCACCGGCTGGGCCACACGGAGTCGGTCGTGCACCAGGCCTTCCCGGTGGCCGACCCGGCCTACGTGGTGGACGAGACCGTGACCTGCGTGGTGCAGGTGAAGGGCAAGGTCAAGGCGCGTCTGGAGATCTCCCCGTCGATCACCGACGCGGAGCTGGAGGCCCTGGCCCTGGCCGACCCGGCCGTCGTCGCCGCGCTGGACGGCGCGGACATCCGCAAGGTCATCGTCCGCGCGCCGAAGCTGGTGAACGTCGTTCCCGCCTAGTCGCGAAGGCGGGTGGGGGCTTTCCCCTACGGGCAGGTTGGGGGTTCCGCCGGAACCCCCAACCTGCCCGTTCCGTTTACGGTGGAGAGAACCGGTGTAGCTGTACCGAAGGCCGTCACACGATCCGAGGGGCGCTCATGGAAGCCGTGATCCTGATTCTGGGGCTGCTCGTCGTCGCCTTCATGGCCCTGGGCGTCTACGCGACGGTCAAGGTGGTCGGGGCGGCCAGGCGTGGCGTGGACCGCACGATCACACAGGCGCGCCGCACCGTCGAGGACACCACCCTGAGGGCCAAGAGCTACGGGCAGCTGGGCGTCGGCGGTGAGCTGGCGCAGCTGCGCCTCTCGCTGCGCACGTCGATGCGCGCCACCCAGGAGGCCCTGCGGGCGGGCGTGGCCGAGGACGCGTCGCTGTCGGAGTCCTTGGGACTGTTCGACCGGCTCAGCGCACACGGACACGAGCTGGACGCGGAGCTGAAGGCGCTGGAGCGCGAGCCCGACAAGGCGACGGTCACTTCGCGGCTTCCGGGCCTCAAGGAGCGCACCGCGCAGATCACCCGGTCAGCCGACTCGCTGCGCTGGGCGGCCCGGGACCGGGCCCGCAAGTTCGCCGACGACGAGCTGTCGGCGCTGAACGCGCAGATCGACGTGGAGGCGGGGGCGCTGCGGCACTGGACGACGGCGGAAGGGACGCCGGGCCCGTCGCCGGAGTGGGGCGGCGAGGCGGACGCGGACGGGGGCCTCCGGAAGGCGCCCGATGTGCCGGACGGGGACCTCCGGAAGGCGCCCGAGGCCATCACCGCCCGGGATGCCCGGCGGAGCACCGCCTACCCGTGGGAGAAGACGGCCCGCCCCGAGACCACCCTCTGAGGACGGCCGCCCGTCGGCCGGCCGGGACGCTCCGGGGAACGTCGCGACCACCGCTGACCGAGGGTGGCAGGATGCGATGCGAAGCGACCGTGGCTGATCAGTCGCGCGGGGTCGGACTGCCTGCCCCGCGCGACTGCGGGTAACCTCCGGGGCATGTCCCGCCATGTCGCGATCGTCACCGATTCCACGGCCTACCTGCCGCCCGACGCGATGCGGCGGCACGGCATCACGGCGGTGCCGCTGACCGTGGTGCTGGGCGATCAGGCCCTGGAGGAGGGCACCGAGATCTCGGCCCGCTCGCTGGCTATGGCCCTCCAGAAACGCCGTTCCGTGACGACGTCCCGGCCCAGCCCCGAAGTCTTCGCCACCACCTACCGGGCCGTCGCGGAGGCCGGTGCGAGCGGCATCGTCTCGCTCCACCTGTCGGCGGAGTTCTCCGGTACGTACGACGCGGCGGTGCTCGCGGCGAAGGACGCCCCGGTGCCGGTGCGCGTGGTCGACACGGGCATGGTCGCGATGGCCCTCGGCTTCTGCGCCCTGTCCGCCGCCGAGACGGCCGAAGCGGGCGGCGGCCTGGACGATGCGGTGGCGGCTGCCGAGAAGCGCGCGTCGGGCACCTCCGCCTACTTCTACGTCGACACCCTGGACTACCTGCGCCGGGGCGGCCGGATCGGCGCCGCGCAGGCCCTGCTCGGCTCGGCTCTCGCCGTCAAGCCCCTGCTCCAGCTCGACGGCGGCCGGATCGAGCTGCTGGAGAAGGTACGGACGGCCTCGAAGGCCATCGCCCGGCTGGAGGAGATCGTCGCCGAGCGCGCGGGCAGCGGGCCCGTCGACATCGCGGTGCACCACCTCGCGGCGTCCGAGCGGGCGGATCGGCTGGCGGAGCGGCTGCGGGATCGCGTGCCCGGCCTCGCGGACCTGCACGTCAGCGAGGTCGGGGCGGTGATCGGCGCGCACACCGGGCCGGGGCTGCTGGGCGCGGTGATCTCACCGCGCTGATCTCACCGCGCTGAGGCGCACCCCGCCCAGCGGAAGCATCACTCTCCGGAGTGGCCGAGTTATCCACAATGGGCCCGTTGTCCACGGAAATCGCCGGTGCTCAGCGGGATGTGACCGGAGTGCTTAGCGTCCTGGGTCATGGCTTCCCGATCACATCGTGCAACCAGCGGACCCGGCGGACCGGGCGCAGGCCCCGGCCGCGCCCCGGATTCCGACGGGCGGCTGCGACGAGCGGCGCGCCCGGGACCAGGCCGCCGACGCCGGACCACGGCCCGCGCGGAGGCGGTCGCGGCGGCGCGCAGCAGGGCCGACGCGCTGCTGGCGGACGGGTCCGGGGGCCGCGTCGCGCGGTGGGGGGCGGACGTGCCCGTCGCCGCGGTGCCGGCCGCGGCGCCCCGTGCGGCGGGTGGCGAGGGGGAGGCGCCCCCGGGTGCGGCGGACGCGGCGCCCGTGGGGCGGTGGACGGCGGCCGTGTTCGCGGTGCGGGAGCGGCTGCCGATGTGGGTGCAGCTCAGATGCGGCCTGGAGCCGAGGACCCTCGCCGCGCTCGCCGTGGTCCTGGTCGCGGCCGCCGTGCTCGCGGGGACGCACTTCTGGTCCGCCCGGCCCGCGGACGTGCGGGCACCGGACACGGTCGGTGAGGCGGCGCACGCGCCGGCGCCGGACGCGGCTCCGGAGGACGGCGGCCGGCCCGAGCCGTCCCCCGGAGCCGCGCCCACCGCGGGAGCCGGCGGGCAGATCGTGGTGGACGTCAGCGGCAAGGTGCGGGACCCGGGATTGCGCCGGCTGCCCGCCGGATCGCGGGTGGACGACGCGCTGACAGCGGCCGGCGGGGCCCGGCCCGGGACGGACCTGGCGGGGCTCAACCGGGCCCGGGTGCTCATGGACGGCGAGCAGATCGTGGTGGGCGCCCCGCCGGTGCCGGCGCCCGCCCCGGGCGGCCTTGCCGGTGACGGGGCGGGGGCCGGGCCGGTGAGCCTGAGCACCGCGACGGCGGAACAGCTGGAGGGGCTGCCGGGCGTCGGGCCCGTCCTCGCCCAGCACATCGTGGACTACCGCACGCAGCACGGCGGCTTCCGCTCGGTCGACGAACTCCGCGAGGTCAACGGGATCGGCGACCGCCGGTTCGCGGATCTGCGGCCCCGGGTGCGGCCGTGAGCGCGGGGGACGCCCCCGGGGCGCCGGGCCTGCGCGCCGAGCCGGGGGGCCACGCGGAGCCGGACATCCACGCGGCGTCGGGCAGGCGGCTGGGGCTCTCCGACCCCCGGCAGGAGGGCCCGGCCGACCTCCGGCTGCTCGCCCCGGCAGCGGCGGCCTGGGCAGGTGCCGGGCTCGCGGTGAGCGCTCCCGGGCACTGGGCGGCGATGGGGGTCGTGCTCTGCCTGGGGACGGCGATGGTGCTCCTCGCGGTGGGCCTGCGCCGGTCCCGTACGGCGGGCGAGGGCGGCGGGGCCGGGGCGGCGGGCGTGGGCGGGGAAGCCGGTGACGCCGGGGCGGGGAGCGCGGCCGACGCCGTCCCCGTGCCCGGAGCCGCCCGCGCGCGGGGGCGGCTGCGGACGACGGCCGTCGCGGCGGTGCTGCTCTGCGCGGCGGCCGGGGCGGCGTCCGCCGGTCTGCACGGCGCCGACGCGCGCCGCGGCCCCGTGCCCGGGCTGGCCCGGCAGTTCGCGCGCGTCCAGGCGGAGATCACCCTCACCTCCGACGCCCGGCGCACGTTCCCCCGGGTGCGCGGCGACCACAGCACGCCCGCCTCCCTGCTCCTCGACGCGGAGGTCACCCGGCTGACGCGGCCCGACGGCACGTCCGTCCGGCTGCGGACCCCGGTCCTGGTCATCGTCCCGCCGGGCGGCGCGGCGGCGGCATGGCAGCGGCTGCTGCCCTCCACCGGCCTGCGGATCGACGGGCGGCTGGCGCCACCCATGCACAAGGGCGAACGGGTCGCTGCCGTGCTGCGGCCCGACGGCAAGGCACCGCCCAGGGTGACCGGGCCGCCCAGCCTCCTCCAGCGCACGGCGGGCAGACTGCGCGCCGGGCTGCGCGAAGCCACTGACGGACTGGGCCCCGACGCACGGGCCCTGCTGCCCGGACTGGTCGTCGGGGACACCTCACGGGTCACCCCCGAGCTGCACGACGCGTTCCGGGCGACCGACCTCACACACGTGCTGGCCGTTTCCGGATCGAACCTGGCGATTCTGCTCGTGCTGCTCATCGGGCCGCCCGGCCGGGCGCTGCGGGCCGAACGCGGCGGACTGGCGCCCAGGCTGGGGATCTCCCTGCGGATGACCGCGCTGCTCGGCGGCGGGCTCACGCTCGCCTTCGTCCTGGTCTGCCGGCCCGAACCTAGTGTGCTGAGGGCCGCCGCGTGCGGGCTGATCACGCTCCTCGCGATCGGCACCGGGCGACGCCGGACGCTGATCCCCGCGCTGTGCGCCGCCGTGCTGCTCCTGGTGCTGTACGACCCGTGGCTGGCGCGCAGTTACGGCTTCGTGCTGTCGGTGCTGGCCACCGGCGCACTGCTGACCCTCGCCCCGCGCTGGAGCGAGGCGCTGCGCCGGCGCCGGGTGCCGCCCCGGCTGGCGGAGGCGCTGGCCGCCGCGGTCGCAGCGCAGGCGGTGTGCTCGCCCGTGGTCGTGCTGCTCGCCTCCCGGGTGAGTCTGGTGGCGGTTCCGTGCAATCTGCTGGCGGAGTTCGCCGTGGCGCCGGCCACGGTCCTCGGGTTCGCCACGCTGGCCCTGGCACCGGTGGCGATGCCGGCGGCCGGGCTGCTCGCCCGGGTCGCGGGGTGGCCGGCCGGGTGGATCGCCTCGGTGGCCAGGACCGGAGCGGCGTTCCCCGGGGCGGAGACCGACTGGCCCGACGGCCTGTCCGGGGCCGCGCTGCTGGCCGCCGTGACCCTGGCCCTGGTGCCGGCCGCGCGCTGGGCCGGGCGCCGCCCCTGGGTCTGCTCGGCCGCCGTGCTGCTGCTGGTCCTCGCGGTCCTCCGGCCGGCGCCGCTGACCCGGGTGCTGACCGGGTGGCCGCCGCCCGGCTGGGCGTTCGCCATGTGCGACGTCGGACAGGGGGACGCCCTGGTGCTCGCGGCGGGGCGGGGCTCCGGCGTGGTCGTGGACGCGGGCCCCGATCCCCGGCTCGTCGACCGGTGCCTGAGCGAACTGGGCGTGACCCGGGTCCCGTTGCTCCTGCTCACCCACTTCCACGCCGACCATGTGCGGGGCCTGTCCGGGGTGCTGCGCGGCAGGGCGGTGGGGGCGATCGAGACGACGAGCCTGGACGAGCCGCCGGAGCAGGCCGCGTTCGTCCGGAGAACGGCGGCGGGGGCCGGTGTGCCCGTCCTGCGGGCCGCGCCCGGAGAGCGGCGGCGGATCGGCGAGCTGGACTGGCAGGTGCTGTGGCCACCGGGTGCGGCGGGCTCCGCCCCGGCCGCCGGGCCCGCCCCGTACGACGTTCCGCTGGACCCGAACGATGCCAGCGTCACCCTGTTCGTCCGGTCCGGCGGGCTCACCCTGCTGCTGCCGGGCGACCTGGAACCGCCCGCCCAGCAGGCGTTGCTGCTGAGCCGTCCGGAGCTGCCCCGGGTGGACGTGCTGAAGGTCGCCCACCACGGCTCCGCGCACCAGGACAGCGCCCTGCTGCGGGCCGTCCGGCCCAGGTTCGCGCTGGTGAGCGTGGGCCGGGACAACCCGTACGGGCACCCGGCGCCCCGGACGGTCGACGCGCTCGCGGAGCAGGGGGCGGTGGTGCTCCGCACCGACAGGGACGGGGCGATCGCGGTGACCGGTGCGGGGAGCGGGCTGCGGGCGGTGGGGCGGTCATGACGGGGTACGGGGCGAGGCGGCGCGCGGTGCTCCACGCGCCGGTCCGGCCGGATGCGCCGGGCACCACGACAGCCTCCGGGGCGCCGGCCTCAGACCAGCCAGCGCCCGTCCGTCATCAGCTCGCGGCCGGGCTGCTCGTTGGACTCCCGCCAGGCCCGGACCGCGTACGGGGTGAAGCGGAGGTACACCCAGGCGGGGCGCCCCCGCAGGTCCCAGGAGAACTTCGCGGCGAACGCATCGCCGGACTCCTGCGGAAGATCCGCGCCCTCCACCACCTCGGCCGACGCCTCGATCATGACCACGTCGCGGGTGTGGCCCAGGGCGATGTGGGCCCTCCCGGCCGGCGTCAGGTTGACCGCCGTCGGGTTGGTGCGCCGGGTCGCCATCAGCAAGGTCTCCCCGTCCCACAGGAACCACAGCGGCACCAGGGCCGGCGTCCCGTCGGCGGAGGCCGTGGACACCCAGGCGTCCGTGTCCTTCTCCAGGCGGTCGAGTACGTCCTGCTTGCGCTGTTCACGGCTGCGCGCCGGTTCCGGGAGGGGCATGCGGCGCACGCTAACCGGCACGCCGTGGGCGTAACACCGTCGCCGGACCTAGGACCAGTGGCGCATGGCGCGCGGCCGGGGCTGCGGCACAGACTGGCCCCATGGACCCCCAGCTGCCGCAGACCATCGACGCCTACCTGGACCGCATCGGCGCGGCCAGGCCCGCGCGCCCCGACGCCTCGGCGCTGCGGGAACTGCAATGGCGCCACCTCCTCACCGTGCCCTTCGAGAACCTCTCCATCCACCTCGGCGAGGACATCGTGCTGGAGGAAGGACCGCTCCTGGACAAGATCGTGGCCCGCGAGCGCGGCGGCTTCTGCTACGAACTCAACGGCGCGTTCGCCGTACTGCTGCGGGCACTCGGGTTCCGCGTCACCCTTCTTCAGGCCCGGGCCCACGGTGACGGGGGACGGCTCGGCATCCCGTACGACCACCTCGCACTGCGCGTCGAGACGGAGGACGGGACCGGGCCGTGGCTCGCCGACGTCGGTTTCGGCGACCACGCCAGGCACCCGCTCGCGCTCGACGACCGCGCCGATCAGGAGGACCCGGGCGGCGTCTTCCGGATCGCCCCGGCCGGGGCCGACGGCGGGGAGCCCGGGGACCTCGACGTCCTGTGCGACGGCAGGCCCCGGTTCCGGCTGGAGCGGCGGGCCAGGGAGCTGGCCGACTTCCGGGCCGGTGCCTGGTACCACCGCACCTCGCCCGACTCCCACTTCACCCGGGCCCCGGTCTGCTCGCGCTGCACGGACGACGGCCGGATCACCCTCAGCGGCCGCAAGCTCCTCACCACGATCGGCGGCCGGCGGCACGAGACGCCGCTGGCCGGCGACGACGAGGTGCTGGCCGCCTATCGGAACCACTTCGGCCTGCGCCTGGACCGGCTTCCCGGAAATACGGACCTTCGGTAACACCTGCGCCCAAGCCACTGCGAGCCACTCTGTTTGCCTCGAACGCCTCAATGGTGGTCGAATGCATGCACGTCGGCGGGCCGCTGCTTCGACAACGATGTCTGCCATCCGGCCCGAGGTGAGCGAGTGCCCGGGAGTGCGTGAAGATGTTCGGCCGTTGGTTCGGAAACAAGGGTGCGACGGGTGCCGCTCGGGGCAACGCCCTCGCCGGACTGGTGGTGCCGGACTCGGCGGGCGTCCTCAGCTGCCGGGTGCTCGACCCGGTCAACGAGCCCGTGCCGCTGGCGGAGTTCGTGCTGACGGACCGGGTGGGACGCAAGGTGGTCGGAGGCGAGACCGACCCGTACGGCAGCGTCATGGCCACGGTCCCGGCGGGGGAGTACCGGCTGGCCGTCACGGCGGAGGGCTTCACCCCCTTCCACGGCTCGGCCACGGTCACCGAGGGCGGCCATGCGAGCCTCGGCGATGTGACCCTCCAGGTCGCCGCCCCGCCGCAGCTGCCCGAGCCGGGCGACTGGGAGATCGAACCGACGCACTCCCAGATCGGTTTCACCGCGCGGCACATCGGAATGGCCCGAATCCACGGCCGGTTCAACACCTTCGCCGGGGCGGTGCGCATCGCCGACCGCATGGAGAACTCGGCGATGCACGTCATCATCGACGCCGCGTCGATCGACACGAACGTACAGATGCGCGACGACCACCTGCGTTCCAGCGACTTCCTCGACGTCGGCCGGTACCCGACGCTGGAGTTCTACAGCGACCGCTTCGTGCACCGGGGCGGGACCCGCTGGGGTGTGACCGGTGCGCTCACGCTGCACGGGGTGAGCCGCACGGTGACCCTCGACACCCAGTACCTCGGGCTCGGCAACGGAATGGAGGGCGAGTCCCGGGCCGCCTGCCGCGCCACCACGCAGCTGCACCGCGAGGACTTCACCCTCACCTGGCAGACGATGCTGGCGCGCGGCATCGCCGTCGTCGGCCCGAGCATCTCCATCGAGATGGACGTCCAGATCGTCCCGAAGGGCTGAGTCCAGCCGCGGGACGGGAACCGGGGGCGCCGGGCCTACGGCGCCTCCAGCCACCCCTCGTACTCCGCGGCGAAGGCGTCGAGCGCCGCCGGGTCGAGACGGTGGTCCGGGTCCTCCACGACGACCAGCCACTGGGCGTCCTCGGCATCGTCCTCACCGGCCAGCGCGTCGCGTACGAGCTGCGGTTCGTCGGTGACGCCGAAGCGGTCGGCGAGCTCCTCCGCCAGCTCCTCGGCAGCCTCGCGGTCGGGCAGCACCAGCACATGTCTCTCATCGCTCACGTGCCCATTCTCGGATACGGGGGAGGGCACGGCGGACCCGGCCGCGGCAAGGCTGTCAGCGGCCCGTGGGATGCTGGACGGCGATGGCCACCAGAAGGAATTCCACCGACGACCCCCTCGCCCCGCTCACGCTCGCCGTGGGTCAGGAGGACCTGCTCCTCGACCGAGCCGTGCAGCAGGTGGTGGCGGCCGCGCGCGCCGCCGACGCCGACACGGACGTCCGGGACCTCACCCCCGACCAGCTCCAGCCGGGCACGCTGGCCGAGCTGACCAGCCCCTCGCTGTTCGCCGAGCGCAAGGTCGTGGTCGTGCGCAACGCGCAGGATCTGGGCGCGGACACGGTCAAGGACGTCAAGAAGTATCTGGACGACCCGGTCGAGGAGATCATCCTCGTCCTGCTCCACGCGGGCGGCGCCAAGGGCAAGGGGCTGCTCGACGCGGCCCGCAAGGCGGGGGCCCGTGAGGTCGCGTGCCCGAAGACGACGAAGCCGGCCGAGCGGCTCTCCTTCGTGCGGGGGGAGTTCCGCGCGCTGGGGCGGTCCGCGACGCCCGAGGCGTGCCAGGCGCTGGTCGATGCCATCGGGAGTGACCTGCGGGAGCTGGCGAGCGCGGTGTCGCAGCTCGTCGCGGACATCGAGGGCACGATCGACGAGGCGGTCGTCGGGCGTTATTACACGGGGCGGGCCGAGGCGTCCAGCTTCACGGTCGCCGACCGGGCGGTCGAGGGCCGGGCGGCGGAGGCCCTGGAAGCCCTGCGCTGGTCCCTGTCCACGGGCGTGGCGCCCGTCCTGATCACCAGCGCGCTGGCCCAGGGCGTCCGGGCGATCGGCAAGCTGTCCTCGGCGCGCGGGGGGCGGCCGGCGGATCTGGCGCGTGAGCTGGGCATGCCGCCGTGGAAGATCGACCGGGTGCGGCAGCAGATGCGGGGGTGGACGCCGGACGGGGTCGCGGTTGCGCTGCGGGCGGTCGCGGAGGCGGACGCGGGGGTGAAGGGGGGGGGGGACGACCCCGAGTACGCGCTGGAGAAGGCGGTGGTGGCCGTGGCGGGCGCCGCGCGGGGCGGGCGTGGCCCGCGGTAGAGAGCGCCCGCGGATGACCTCGGTCGCCGGACGGGCGTGAACGTACCGTTCGGGCGTCCTCGACCGCCGGACGGGTTTGGTCTACGTGCGGGCTGGGTTTCGCGGCCTCGGTTCGGATGTCGGGTGTCCTCGATCGCCGGACAGGCGTGAACGTGCCGTTCGGGCGTCCTCGGTCGCCGGACGGGATCGGGAGAACGCCCATGCCGAAGGCCCCGCACCCTGGGGAAAGGGTGACGGGGCCTCGGTTTCAGATGGGTGCGTCGCACCCGCGTGGCGAACGCAGGTTCGGTGTGCGGCGCGGGGGCCGGGCAGGAGCGGGGTAGAGGGCCCGCTTGGTCCGTTCCGGCGGTGGGATCAGATCGCTCAGCCCTGGAGGGTGGCAGCCTTGGCGGCCAGCGCCGACTTCTTGTTGGCGGCGGCGTTCTTGTGGATGACACCCTTCGAGACGGCCTTGTCCAGCTGACGGGACGCGGCGCGCACGGCGACGGTGGCCTTCTCGACGTCGCCGGCGGCGACGGCCTCGCGGGCCTTGCGGATCGCGGTCTTGAGCGACGACTTGACGGCCTTGTTGCGCAGGCGCGCCTTCTCGTTCGTCTTGTTCCGCTTGATCTGGGACTTGATGTTCGCCACGAAAGAGCCTTTTCAGGTTCGTTGGATCTTCGATGTGTGTCCGTGCGGCCCGAGAGCCACATGGCACAGCGGTCCACGGTAGCAGGGGCGGTCCGACCGGCCCAAACCGGTCGCCGCCCCGCAGGCGTGGGACGATGGAGGCTACGTACAGATCCGCCCCGACCCGAACCGACCCGAGACACGGCGTCCGGCGTCTCAAGAATCAGGACCCTGCGTGCCCGCGACTCCTCTCCACGTGCCCGAGCCGAGCCGTACCGACCCGGCGCTGATCCGCAACTTCTGCATCATCGCGCACATCGACCACGGCAAGTCGACCCTTGCCGACCGGATGCTCCAGCTCACCGGGGTGGTCGACCAGCGGCAGATGCGCGCTCAGTACCTCGACCGGATGGACATCGAGCGCGAGCGCGGCATCACCATCAAGTCCCAGGCGGTCCGCCTGCCCTGGGCGCCGACCACCGGTGAGGGCCAGGGCAGCACCCATGTCCTCAACATGATCGACACGCCGGGCCACGTCGACTTCACCTACGAGGTCTCCCGGTCGCTGGCCGCCTGCGAGGGCACGATCCTGCTGGTCGACGCCGCGCAGGGCATCGAGGCCCAGACCCTGGCCAACCTCTACCTGGCGATGGAGAACGACCTCACCATCGTCCCGGTGCTCAACAAGATCGACCTGCCGGCCGCCCAGCCCGAGAAGTTCTCCGAGGAGCTGGCCACCCTCATCGGCTGCCAGCCGGAGGACGTGCTCAAGGTCTCCGCGAAGACCGGCATGGGCGTGGACGCGCTGCTCGACCGCGTCGTCCAGGACATCCCGGCGCCCGTCGGCAACGCGGACGCGCCCGCCCGCGCGATGATCTTCGACTCGGTCTACGACTCGTACCGGGGCGTCGTCACGTACGTCCGTGTCGTCGACGGCTCGCTGAACAAGCGCGAGCGGATCCGGATGATGTCGACCGGCGCCACGCACGAGCTGCTGGAGATCGGTGTCTCCTCGCCGGAGATGACGCCCTCCGACGGCATCGGCGTCGGCGAGGTCGGCTACATCATCACCGGCGTGAAGGACGTCCGGCAGTCCAAGGTCGGTGACACGATCACCTCGCTGAACAACGGGGCGACCGAGGCGCTGGGCGGCTACAAGGACCCCAAGCCGATGGTGTTCTCCGGGCTCTACCCGCTGGACGGCTCGGACTACCCGGACCTGCGCGAGGCCCTGGACAAGCTCCAGCTCAACGACGCCGCCCTGGTGTACGAGCCGGAGACCTCCGCCGCGCTCGGCTTCGGCTTCCGCGTCGGCTTCCTCGGCCTGCTCCACCTGGACGTGGTCCGCGAGCGCCTGGAGCGCGAGTTCGGCCTCGACCTCATCGCCACCGCGCCCAACGTGGTCTACCGGGTCGAGATGGAGGACGGCAGCGAGCACACCGTCACCAACCCGAGTGAATTCCCCGAGGGCAAGATCGACAAGGTGCACGAGCCGGTCGTCCGGGCCACGGTCCTGGCGCCCAGCGAGTTCATCGGCGCGATCATGGAGCTGTGCCAGCAGCGCCGCGGCACCCTCCTCGGCATGGACTACCTCTCCGAGGACCGGGTCGAGATCCGCTACACGCTGCCGCTCGCGGAGATCGTCTTCGACTTCTTCGACCAGCTGAAGTCCAAGACCCGGGGCTACGCCTCCCTCGACTACGAGCCCACCGGCGAGCAGTCGGCCCAGCTCGTCAAGGTCGACATCCTGCTGCACGGCGACAAGGTCGACGCGTTCTCCGCGGTCACGCACAAGGACAAGGCGTACGCGTACGGTGTGCGTCTCGTCGCCAAGCTGCAGAAGCTCATCCCCCGGCAGAACTTCGAGGTGCCGATCCAGGCGGCCATCGGCTCCCGGGTCATCGCCCGCGAGACCGTCCGCGCCATCCGCAAGGACGTCCTCGCCAAGTGCTACGGCGGCGACATCTCCCGTAAGCGCAAGCTGCTGGAGAAGCAGAAGGAAGGCAAGAAGCGGATGAAGATGGTCGGCAACGTGGAGGTGCCGCAGGACGCGTTCATCGCCGTGCTGTCGACCGACGAGTCCGCCGGGGACGGCAAGGCCAAGAAGTAGTCCCCGCCCCCGCGGGGGCGGTCCGGCCAGGACGTGGTCCTGGCGGGCGGAGACGGCGGCCCCCGCATCGCAGCACGCTGCGACGCGGGGGCCCGTTCGTTATCAAGCGGGGTCCGATTGCCTCTTACGCGGGGCGCGCGGGCGCTCTACCCTGATCACGACTTCTTAGTTACTCGCCAGTTAAGCAAGCGGGATCGCAGCACGCAGACGCAGACAGCAGCAAGCACCACCGCCGCAGGCCCGGAGGATGTCGTGAGCGACACACAGACCATGATCGATAACCGTCCGCCCTCCGTGGCGACCCTCTTCATCGACCGGGTGGCGGCCACCCCGGACGGGGAGGCGTACCGCTACCCCGTGCCCGCGGCCGGCGGCGAGGGCCCCGACGAGTGGAAGTCGCTGAGCTGGGCGCAGGCCGCCGAGCGGGTGTACGCCGTGGCGGCCGGGCTGATCGCGCTCGGCGTGAACCCCGAGGAGCGCGTCGCTCTCGCCTCCTCCACCCGGGTCGAGTGGATTCTCGTCGACCTCGGTGTCATGTGCGCGGGCGCCGCGACGACCACGGTCTACCCCTCCACCAACGCCGACGAGTCGGCGTTCATCCTCGCCGACTCCGAGAGCCGGGTCCTGATCGCCGAGGACGCCGCCCAGCTGGCCAAGGCCCGCGAACGCCGCGCCGAGCTCCCGGACCTGGCCCATGTCGTGGTCATCGACCCGGAGGGCGCCGGTCCGGCCGAGGGCGACCCCGAGGGCTGGGTGCTCACCCTGGCCGAGCTGGAGGCCCTGGGCACCGAGCACCTGGCGAAGCACCCGGAGGCGGTCCGCGAGCGCGTCGACGCCATCACCTCCGAGCAGCTGGCGACCCTCATCTACACCTCGGGCACCACCGGCCGCCCCAAGGGCGTACGGCTGCCGCACGACAACTGGTCCTACATGGCCAAGGCCACCGTCTCCACCGGCCTCATCACCAAGGACGACGTCCAGTACCTCTGGCTGCCGCTCGCCCACGTCTTCGGCAAGGTCCTCACCTCCGGGCAGATCGAGGTCGGCCACGTCACCGCCGTCGACGGCCGCGTCGACAAGATCATCGAGAACCTGCCGGTCGTCCAGCCGACCTACATGGCCGCCGTGCCGCGCATCTTCGAGAAGGTCTACAACGGGGTCGCGGCCAAGGCCCGCGCGGGCGGCGCCGCCAAGTACAAGATCTTCCAGTGGGCGGCCGGCGTCGCCCGCGAGTACGCCAGGGTCTCCCAGGACAACTTCCGGCGCACCGGCAAGGCGTCGGTGCCCTTCGCGCTCGGCAGCAAGCACAAGGTCGCCGACGCACTGGTCTTCGCCAAGATCCGCGAGGCGTTCGGCGGCCGGCTCCGCGCCTGCGTCTCCGGCTCCGCCGCACTCGCCCCCGACATCGGGCTCTTCTTCTCCGGCGCCGGCATCCACATCCTGGAGGGCTACGGCCTCACCGAGTCGAGCGCCGCCTCCTTCGTCAACCCCGGCGAGAGCTACCGCACCGGCACGGTCGGCAAGCCGCTGCCCGGCACCGAGGTGCGGATCGCCGACGACGGCGAGATCCTGCTGCGCGGCCCCGGCATCATGCAGGGCTACCAGGGGCTGCCGGACAAGACCGCCGAGGTGCTGGAGGCCGACGGCTGGTTCCACACCGGCGACATCGGCGAGCTCTCCGCGGACGGCTACCTCCGGATCACCGACCGCAAGAAGGACCTGATCAAGACCTCCGGCGGCAAGTACATCGCGCCCGCCGAGGTCGAGGGCCAGTTCAAGGCGGTCTGCCCGTTCGTCTCCAACATCCTGGTGCACGGAGCGGACCGCAATTTCTGCACCGCGCTGATCGCCCTGGACGAGCCCACCATCCTCGGCTGGGCCGCCGAGAACGGCATGGAGGGCAAGTCGTACGCGGACGTCGTGGCGTCCCCGAAGACCGTCGAGCTGATCGACGGCTACGTCAAGCGGCTCAACGAGGGCCTTCAGCGCTGGCAGACCATCAAGAAGTTCCGGCTGCTCCCGCGCGACCTCGACATCGAGCACGGCGAGGTCACGCCCAGCCTCAAGCTGAAGCGGCCGGTCGTCGAGCGCACCTACAAGGACCTGATCGAGGAGATGTACGCGGGCTCCCGCGAAGCCTGACCGGTGCCCGCCCCAGCTGCGTACGCCCCCCGAAAGCCCCCCGCGCGCTCCGGCGCGGGGGGACGGCGCGTTCTCGCCGTGACGTCTTCACCACCCACTTCGGTAACTCGGCGCGTATGTGAAGGGCCGATCTGTCACTCTGTCCGTGTCGTCAGCGGCACACCACGGAGAAACAGGCAGAGCGAGAACAGGTCAGGAGCCGCCCTGTGGGGTCCATTCCCTTGCAGCGGGACATCGTGCAGCGTCCCGGAACCACCGCCGCCACGGGCACACAGCCGGTCGCCCGGACGAGCCTGCCCGGCAACCTCCTCGCGCCCGCCGCGGCCCGGCGGTTCGTCACCGCCGCGCTGGACGAGTGGACCGGCCTGGGGCTGCCCGCCGCGGTCGGGTTCAGCGAGCGGCTGTCCGACGACGCGGCGATGATCGTCAGCGAGCTGGTGACCAACGCCGTCGTCCACGCGGGCACCTCGGTCGAACTGCTCTTCCGGCTGGAGGAGGCCACCGAGAACGAGGATTCCGCGCTGGTCCTGGAGGTCTCCGACCACCACCCCGGCCGCACGGTCCGCGGCGACCACGCGCACAGCGCCGAGCACCTGGGCGAGCCGGCCGACTACGGGCGCGGCCTGGACATCGTCGCCGCCCTCGCCGAGCGGTGGGGCATCACCTACCGCACCGGTACGAAGACCGTCTGGGCCCGGCTCCCCGTGGACGACTGGAATCCGTTCCCCGAGGGGCGCGGCGAGACCGGCCTCGAACGCGGGCTGCGCGCCGCCGAACTGCTGGCCCCCACCGCCCGGCGCACCGCCCGCGACGACGGGGACTGGGCCGGGCGCGGCGCGCTCTCCTTCCTCGCCGAGGCGTCCGACCTGCTGGCCGGACAGCTCGACGAGGACATCGTGGCGGCCCTCGCCGGACAGTTACTCGTCCCCCGCCTCGCCGACTGGTGCGCGATCTGGCTGGAGCCCGAGAGCGGCGGCCCCGCGGCCGTCCCGCGCCTCGCCAAGGTCTGGCACGTGGACGAGGAGCGGATCGGGCCGCTGCGCGCCCTGCTGGAGGGCGACCCGCTCCGGCTCCCCGAGCGCGTCGGCACCGGCGCCGTCTCCATGCCGTGGCCCGGCAGCGCGGAGGACGGCGAGCCGCCGGACGAGGAGGAGGGCGTCGCCTTCGCCTACCGGATCACCTCGGGCGGCCGCCCCCTCGGGGCCGTACTCCTGGGCCGCGAGTCCACCGACCGGCTGCCCGACGAGCTGACGGCCCTCATCGAGGACTTCGTACGCCGGGTCGGCCTCGCCGTGGGCGCCGCCCGCGCCTACACCCGCCAGGCCACCATCAGCCGCATCCTCCAGCGCGGGCTGCTCCCCAGCCAGGTCGCCCGGATACCGGGTGTGGCCAGCTCCCTCGTCTACGAACCGAGCGACGACGGCGTCGTCGGCGGTGACTTCTACGACATCTTCCCGTGCCCCGGCGACCGCTGGTGCTTCGTCCTCGGCGACGTCCAGGGCAGCGGCCCCGAGGCCGCCGTCGTCACCGGCCTGGCCCGCCCCTGGCTGCGACTGCTGGCCCGCGAGGGCTTCCAGGCCGACGAGGTCCTGGTGCGCCTCAACCGACTGCTCCTGGACGACGCCATGGAGGCCGCCGAGGCCGCCGCGCTGATGGTCGCCGCCGCCGGCGGCCAGCACTCCGCGGACAACGGCGGGCAGTCCCGCTTCCTGTCCCTGCTGTACGGGGAGCTGGTGCCGCTGCCCGGCGGCGGCGCCCGCTGCACCCTGGCCAGCGCCGGGCACCCGCTGCCGCTGCTGCTGCGCCCGGACGGCACCGTGCGGCCCGCCGCCGAGCCGCAGCTGCTGCTCGGGCTGATGGACGACGCCGTCTACGAGACCCAGAGCTTCGACCTGGCACCCGGTGACAGCCTGCTCTGCGTCACCGACGGGGTCACGGAGCGGCGCTCGGGCGCCCTGATGTTCGACGACGGGGACGGGCTGGCGAGGGCGCTGTCGGGGTGCGCGGGACTGAGTGCGGAGGAGATCGCGGAGCGCATCAAGCACGCCGTGCACGACTTCGCCGAGCGCCCGCCGGACGACGACCTGGCGCTGCTGGTGCTCCAGGCCGAATAGCGCCCGTCCGGGTGTGGCGTACGTTTCCCGGACGGCGCGCGACAATGGGCGGTATGCCTTCCGTACTGCCCGATGGTGAACCCGTGCCCGACGACGGGGCGCTGCCCCGCCACGCCCTGGAAGGCGCAGCCGGCCGCCCGCTCGGCTTCTACCTGCACGTGCCGTACTGCGCGACCCGCTGCGGCTACTGCGACTTCAACACCTACACCGCGACCGAGCTGCGCGGCTCCGGCGGCGCGCTGGCCTCCCGCGACAACTACGCCTCCCACCTCATCGGGGAGATCCGCCAGGCCCGCAAGGTCCTCGGCGACGACCCGCGCCCGGTCCGCACGGTCTTCGTCGGCGGCGGCACACCGACCCTGCTCGCCGCGGCCGACCTCGTCCGGATGCTGGCGGCGGTCCGCGAGGAGTTCGGGCTCGCCGACGACGCCGAGATCACCACCGAGGCCAACCCGGAGTCCGTCGGCCCCGCCTACCTGGCCGAGCTGCGCGAGGGCGGCTTCAACCGGATCTCCTTCGGGATGCAGAGCGCCCGGCAGCACGTCCTGAAGATCCTCGACCGCACCCACACCCCGGGCAGGCCCGAGGCGTGCGTGGCCGAGGCGCGGGCGGCCGGGTTCGAGCACATCAACCTGGACCTGATCTACGGCACCCCCGGCGAGTCCGACGACGACTGGCGCGCCTCCCTGGACGCGGCGATCGGCGCCGGGCCCGACCACGTGTCCGCGTACGCGCTGATCGTGGAGGAGGGCACCGGTCTCGCCCGCCGCATCAAGCGCGGCGAGATCCCGATGACCGACGACGACGCGCACGCCGACCGCTACCTCATCGCGGACGAGGTCATGGCCGCCGCCGGCTACTCCTGGTACGAGGTGTCGAACTGGGCCCGGACGCCGGAGGGCCGCTGCCTGCACAACGAGCTGTACTGGCGCGGCGCCGACTGGTGGGGCGCCGGGCCGGGCGCGCACAGCCACGTCGGCGGCGTGCGCTGGTGGAACGTGAAGCACCCGGGGGCGTACGCGCAGGCGATCGCCGAGGGACGCTCACCGGGGGCCGGGCGCGAGATCCTGTCCGCCGAGGACCGCCGCGTCGAGCGCATCCTGCTGGAACTGAGGCTCGTGGACGGCTGCCCGCTCTCGCTGCTCGCCCCCGCCGGACTCGCGGCGGCCCGCCGCGCGGTGGCCGACGGCCTCCTGGAACCGGCCCCGTTCGAGGACGGCCGGGCGGTGCTGACGCTGCGCGGGCGGTTGCTCGCCGACGCGGTGGTACGCGACCTGGTGGACTGAGCCGGCGCCCGCCTCGGGGGCGTACGCGGTCCAAGGCCTACGCCCCCGAGCACGCCCCCCTCACCACGCCGGGCACCCCCGGACCTCAGCCCGGAAGGGTGACGAAGTCGATCAGTTCCTCGACCCGGCCCAGGAGTTCGGGCTGAAGGTCCCGGTAGGAGCGGACCGAGGACAGGATGCGCTGCCAGGCCGCACCGGTGTTCTCCGGCCAGCCCAGCGCCCGGCACACGCCGGTCTTCCAGTCCTGCCCGCGCGGCACCACCGGCCACCCGGCGATCCCCACCGACGCCGGCTTCACGGCCTCCCACACGTCGATGTACGGGTGCCCGACCACCAGCACGTCGCCGTCCGACACCTGGGCCGCGATCCGGGACTCCTTGGAACCGGGCACCAGATGGTCGACCAGCACCCCGAGGCGGGCGTCCGGCGCGGGCGAGAACTCCCGCACGATCGCCGGCAGGTCGTCGATGCCCTCCAGGTACTCCACGACCACGCCCTCGATGCGCAGGTCGTCGCCCCAGACCCGCTCGACCAGCTCCGCGTCGTGCCGGCCCTCCACATAGATCCGCCCGGCCCGCGCCACCCGCGCCCGCGCCCCGGGCACCGCCACCGAGCCGGAGGCCGTACGCGCCGGCCGTACCGGACCCCCGGCCGACGGGCGCACCAGCGTGACGACCCGGCCCTCCAGCAGGAAGCCGCGCGGCGCCATCGGGAAGACGCGGTGCTTGCCGAACCGGTCCTCCAGGGTCACCGTCGGCCCCTCGGCGGTCTTCTCGCACCGGATGACCGCGCCGCAGAAACCGGTGACGGCCTCCTCCACGACGAGACCGGTCTCGGCGGGCACCTCCGGGACGGGGGCGGACTTCTTCCACGGCGGGGTCAGATCGGGCTGGTAGCTGCGCATCGCACGACGATAAGCGGGGAAGACCCGCGACACGCCGTACCGGGCGCCGCCCCGGGCCTCCGCCTTCCCCGCCGGAGACCCGCCCAATCCCGCCGCCCCCTACGACACGCCGGACACGCCGGACACGCCGAACCGCCCCGCCAGCGCCTCCCGCTGGGCCCGGACGAACGCCGCGTCCACCACCGCCCCGTGCCCCGGCACGTACAGCGCGTCCTCCCCGCCCAGCTCCAGCAGCCGGTCCAGCGCCGCCGGCCAGCGCGCCGGGCGGGCGTCCGGGCCCGCCTGCGGCTCACCGGACTCCTCGACCAGGTCGCCGCAGTACACCAGCGCCGGGGAGCCGGGGGAGCCCGGGACCAGCACCGCGAGGTCGTGGCCGCTGTGCGCCGCGCCCATGTCCACCAGGACCACCTCCCGGCCGCCGCCCAGGTCGACCGCCAGCTCCCCGCGCACCTCGTGGCGCGGGGCCACCAGCACATCGGCGGACCCGGCCGCGTCCGCCTCGGGCAGCCCCTGGGCGACCGCGTCCGCGTACAGCTCGTCCGCCCCGCGCCGCAGCAGCTCCGCCGCGCCCTCGGAGCCGTACACCCGTGCCCCGGCGAAGGCGGCCGTGCCCAGCACATGGTCGAAATGGGGGTGGCTGAGTGCGATGTGCGTCACCCTCCGGCCGAGCAGCGCCTCGGCCTGGGTGCGCAGTTCCACACCCTCGCGCAGTGACGAGCCGGTGTCGCAGAGCAGCGCCCCGTCCGGACCGGCCACCAGCAGGGCCGTCGCGTCCCAGACCGGAAGGCGGCGGCGGCCCGTTCCGTGACCCAGCCGCTCCCACCCGACGTCTTCCCAAGAGGCATCCATGCGGCGACGCTATCGGCAGCGACCCGGGCGGCGTGGCCGGTCGCCCTTGCTAGGGCACCACCCCGTCGCCGTACACTGGCCGGGGATCGCTGGCACTCGTACGCACCGAGTGCCAGGGGAAGGCCCGGGAACGGCCCGGGACACCGACGTGGACAGCTGGAGGTGTGCGCGCGATGCTCAGCGAACGCAGACTCGAAGTGCTGCGCGCGATCGTCCAGGACTACGTCGGGACCGAGGAGCCCGTCGGCTCCAAGGCGCTCACCGAGCGGCACAAGCTGGGGGTCTCCCCGGCGACCGTCCGCAACGACATGGCGGTGCTGGAGGAGGAGGGCTTCATCGCCCAGCCCCACACCAGCGCCGGGCGCATCCCCACGGACAAGGGCTACCGGCTCTTCGTGGACAAGCTCGCGGGCGTCAAGCCCCTCTCGTCCCCGGAGCGCCGCGCCATCCAGAACTTCCTCGACGGCGCGGTCGACCTCGACGACGTCGTGGGCCGTACCGTACGGCTGCTCGCGCAGCTGACCCGGCAGGTCGCCGTCGTGCAGTACCCCTCGCTGACCCGTTCGACGGTGCGGCACGTGGAACTGCTCTCGCTGGCCCCGGCGCGGCTGATGCTCGTGCTGATCACGGACACCGGCCGGGTCGAACAGCGGATGGTGGACTGCCCGGCGCCGTTCGGCGAGACCTCGCTCGCCGATCTGCGGGCCCGGCTCAACAGCCGGGTGGTGGGGCGCCGGTTCGCGGACGTCCCGCAGCTGGTGCAGGACCTGCCGGAATCCTTCGAGAGCGAGGACCGGGGAACCGTGTCCACCGTCCTCTCGATCCTGCTCGAAACCCTCGTCGAGGAGACGGAGGAGCGGCTGATGATCGGCGGCACCTCCAACCTCACCCGCTTCGGACACGACTTCCCGGTGATGATCCGGCCGGTGCTGGAGGCACTGGAGGAGCAGGTCGTGCTGCTGAAGCTGCTCGGCGAGGCCAAGGACTCGGGCATGACCGTACGCATCGGGCACGAGAACGCCCACGAGGGGCTCAACTCCACGTCCGTCGTCGCGGTCGGCTACGGTTCGGGCGACGAGGCAGTCGCCAAACTCGGCGTGGTCGGACCGACCCGCATGGACTACCCCGGAACGATGGGAGCGGTACGCGCAGTGGCACGTTACGTCGGACAGATCCTGGCGGAGTCGTAAGTGGCCACGGACTACTACGCCGTACTCGGCGTGCGCCGCGACGCTTCCCAGGACGAGATCAAGAAGGCATTCCGGAGGCTCGCCCGCGAGCTGCACCCGGACGTCAACCCCGATCCGAAGACCCAGGAGCGGTTCAAGGAGATCAACGCCGCCTACGAGGTCCTGTCGGACGCGCAGAAGAAGCAGGTCTACGACCTCGGCGGCGACCCGCTCTCCCAGTCCGGCGGCGCCGGCGCGGGCGGTTTCGGCCAGGGCGGCTTCGGCAACTTCTCCGACATCATGGACGCGTTCTTCGGCACGTCGTCGCAGCGCGGGCCCCGCTCGCGCACCCGGCGCGGCCAGGACGCCATGATCCGGCTGGAGATCGACCTCGCCGAGGCGACCTTCGGCACCACCAAGGACATCCAGGTCGACACCGCCGTCGTCTGCACCACCTGCAGTGGCGAGGGCGCGGCCCCCGGCACCTCGGCGCAGACCTGCGACATGTGCCGCGGCCGCGGTGAGGTCTCCCAGGTCACCCGGTCCTTCCTCGGCCAGGTCATGACCTCCCGCCCCTGCCCGCAGTGCCAGGGCTTCGGTACGGTCGTGCCGACCCCCTGCCCGGAGTGCGCCGGCGACGGCCGCATCCGCTCGCGGCGCACGCTGACCGTGAAGATCCCCGCCGGCGTCGACAACGGCACCCGCATCCAGCTCGCGGGCGAGGGCGAGGTCGGCCCCGGCGGCGGCCCCGCCGGCGACCTCTACGTCGAGATCCACGAGCTGCCGCACGCGGTGTTCCAGCGCCGCGGCGACGACCTGCACTGCACGGTCACCATCCCCATGACCGCGGCGGCCCTCGGCACCAAGGTGCCGCTGGAGACGCTGGACGGCCTGGAGGAGGTCGACATCCGGCCGGGCACCCAGTCCGGCCAGTCCGTCCCGCTGCACGGGCGCGGCATCACCCACCTGCGGGGCGGAGGACGCGGCGACCTCATCGTGCACGTCGAGGTGACCACCCCGGTCAAGCTGGACCCCGAGCAGGAACGCCTCCTGCGCGAACTGGCCAAGCTGCGCGGCGAGGAGCGGCCCACCGGCCAGTTCCAGCCGGGCCAGCAGGGCCTGTTCTCCCGCCTGAAGGACGCCTTCAACGGCCGCTGAGGCCGTCGGCCACGCGGTACGGACCCGGCCCGGGGTCCGTACCGCCCGGCACCGGCCGCCGGTGCGGGGCGGGCATCACGGGACAGGAAGGACATGACACGATGCGGTCATGCCCTCCGCGCTGACCGCTCTCTGCCGGTATCCCCTCGTGCAGGCCCCCATGGCCGGCGGTCCCTCCTGCCCGCAGCTCGCCGCCGCCGTCTCCGAGGCCGGCGCACTCGGCTTCCTGGCCGCCGGCTACAAGACGGCGGACGCCCTGCGCGACGAGGTCCGGCAGGTGCGCGCCCTGACCGGACAGCCCTTCGGCGTCAACCTCTTCATGCCGCAGTGCGAACCGGCGGACCCCGCCGAACTGGCCGACTACCGCCGCCGGCTCGCGGGCGAGGCCACCGGTTACGAGACGGAGCTCGGAGACCCGGACGTCCCCGGCGACGACGGCTACGAGGACAAGCTCGCCGTCCTCCTCGACTCCCCGGTCCCGGTCGTCTCCTTCACCTTCGGCTGCCCCTCGCGCGACACGCTCGACGCGTTCGCGGCCGCCGGTACGTACACCGTGGTCACGGTCACCTCACCGGAGGAGGCCCAGGCCGCCGAGTGGGCCGGGGCCGACGCCGTCTGCGCGCAGGGCACCGAGGCGGGCGGCCACCGCTCCACGTTCCACGACGATCCGGCGACCGAGGACGGCGGGACCGGGCTGCTGAGCCTGGTCGCCCAGGTCCGCGAGACCGTGCAGATACCGGTCGTCGCCGCCGGCGGCCTGATGCGCGGCGCCCAGATCGCCGCCGTCCTCGCGGCGGGCGCCGACGCCGCCCAGCTCGGCACCGCCTTCCTGGCCTGCCCGGAGTCCGGCGCGCACGTCCTGCACAAGCAGGCCCTGACCAACCCGCTGTTCGTCCGGACCACCCTGACCAGGGCCTTTTCCGGGCGCCCGGCACGCGGCCTGGTCAACCGATTCGTGCGCGAGCACGGCCCGTACGCCCCCGCCGCCTACCCCCAGGTCCACCACATGACCTCCGTGCTGCGCAAGGCCGCCGCCCGCGTCGGGGACGCCCAGGGGATGGCGCTGTGGGCCGGGCAGGGCCACCGGATGGCCCGCGAGCTGCCCGCCGGCCGGCTGGTCCGGCTGCTCGCCGAAGAACTGGACGCCGCGCGGACGGCAGTGAGCACAAGGAGCGCACCGTGACAGCACCCGTCTTCGTCGTCGGACACCTGCCGGACGCCCCCGAGTTCGTCCTCGACGGGCCCGAGGGACGCCACGCCGTCTCCGTGAAGCGGCTGCGCACCGGCGAGCAGGTCGTCCTCACGGACGGCCGCGGCCGGTGGGCCCGGGGCGTCGTGCGCGCCGCCGAGGGCAAGGACCGGCTGGTCGTCGGCGACCTCGGCCAGGTCCACGAGGAGCCGCCTCCCGCGCCGCGGATCACCGTCGTCCAGGCCCTGCCCAAGGGGGACCGGGGCGAGGTCGCCGTGGAGACCATGACCGAGACCGGCGTCGACGCGGTCGTCCCGTGGCAGGCGGCGCGCTGCATCACCCAGTGGAAGGGTGACCGCGGCCTCAAGTCCCTGGCCAAATGGCGTGCCACCGCCCGGGAGGCCGGCAAGCAGTCGCGCCGGGTGCTGTTCCCGGACGTGGCGGACCTGGCCACCACCAAACAGGTCGCCGGCCTGCTCGCCGCGGCGGACTTCGCGGCCGTCCTGCACGAGGACCGCGACTACGCGAGCGAACCACTGGCCACCGTCGCCCTGCCCGACGAGGGCGAGATCGTGCTGGTCGTCGGCCCCGAGGGCGGTGTGTCCCCGGACGAGCTGGAGGCGTTCGCCGCCGCCGGCGCCCGCACCTGCCGCCTAGGCCCCACGGTCCTGCGCACCTCCACGGCGGGCACCGCGGCGACGGCGCTGCTCCTGGGACGCACGGGGCGCTGGTCGTGAACCGTCCCCGATGGGGTGGTTGTGCCCGGAAGCGGTCTACCGCACCGTCACATGGGGTGGGAAGCTGCCCGTATGGGGACATCAAGGGCACCAGGCCGTCGTGCGGCCCGTCGCTTTCCGGTCGCGCTCTGCCTCGCCGCCGCCGCGGTCGCCGGGCTCACCGCCTGTGAACCGGCCGACGCCACCGGCGCGTTGAACACCACGGCCGTCGCCTTCACCACCGACCGGACCGCCACCCGTGCCCTGGAGCACGAAGGCGTCCGGGTGCGCTGGCTGACCTGCACGGCCTCGCTCGGCGGAGGCGGGGCCACCGGCTCGGCGGCTCCCTCCGCCGCACCCCGGTCGGCGGAGGTCCACTGCGACGGCAAGACGGAGTCCGGCGGCGACATCGCGCTGGACGGGCAGGTGACCTACGCGGTCGAAGGCCGGTGCGTACGGGGCGACATGACCGCGAAGACCGGCGGGCGCGCCGTCTTCCGGGCCACCCTGCTCGGCGACTGCACCGCCCCGGCCACGACCGCGCCGCCCGCCGTTCCCCCGGGCCGGGGCGACGGCCCGACGGCCACCGTGACGGTGACCGTCACCGCCTATCCCGGCAAGTGAGCCCGCCTTCGCGGGAGTTGGCGGCTGCCTCCGGTCCGCGCTCCCCGGTGGCCGATCCGCACCGCAGGACGTACTCCGGCCAACCCCGTGCCACCCGGCACCCCCGCGGCCTAGGGTGATCGTGTGACACAGCCTTCCTACCTCCGGTACCCCCATGTCCACGGTGACCTGATCGCCTTCACCGCCGAGGACGACGTCTGGATCGCCCCACTCGACGGCGGCCGGCCGTGGCGGGTCAGCGCAGACAACCGTCCCGTCACCCAGCCGCGCATATCTCCCGACGGCACCCTCGTCGCCTGGACGTCCACCCGCGACGGCGCGCCCGAGGTGCACATCGCCCCCGCCGACGGCGGGCCCTCCCGGCGGCTCACCCACTGGGGCGACGCCCGCACCACCGTGCGCGGCTGGACCCCCGAAGGCGACGTGCTGGTCACCAGCACCCAGGGCCAGGTCTCGCTGCGCCGCACCTGGGCCCGGGCCGTCCCGGTCGACGGCGGTCCCGCGCGGACCCTCCCGTACGGCCCCGTCGGCTCCCTCGCGTACGGGCCCGGCGGGCGCGTCCTGCTGCTCTCGGCCACCATGGGGCGCGAGGCCGCCTCCTGGAAGCGCTACCGGGGCGGCACGGCCGGAAAGCTCTGGATCGCGGCCGAGGACGACCCGATGGAGTTCGCCCGGATCCACACGGACCTCGACGGCAACATCGAGTGCCCGATGTGGGTGGGGGAGCGCATCGCGTTCCTCTCCGACCACGAGGGCACCGGCGCCCTCTACTCCTCGCTGCCCGACGGCACGGACCTGCGCCGGCACACCCCCGTCGACGGCTTCTACGCCCGCCAGGCCACCACCGACGGCACCCGGGTCGCCTACGCCTCGGCCGGTGAACTGTGGCTCCTGGACAGCCTGGAGAGCGACGGGCCCCGCCGCGTCGAGGTCCGGCTCGGCGGCCAGCGCGCCGACCTCCAGCCCTACCCGCTGCACGCCGACAGCCACCTGACCAGCGCGTCGCCCGACCGCACCGGCCGGGGCAGCGCCGTCCTGTCGCGGGGCGCCCTCCACTGGGTCACCCACCGTGAGGGCCCCGCCCGCGCGCTCGCCGCCGAGCCCGGCGTACGGGCCAGGCTGCCGCGCACCTTCCAGGCCGACGGCGACCAGCAGGTCGTCTGGGTCACCGACGCCGAGGGCGACGACGCGCTGGAGATCGCCCCCGCCGCCGGCACCGCCCCCGGCGCCGCGCCCCGCCGCCTCGCGGCCGGCCGGCTGGGCCGCGTCCTGGACCTCGCCCCCGCCCCCGACGGCAGCCGGTTCGCGGTCGCCGCGCACGACGGGCGGGTGCTGATCGTCGAGCGGGAGAGCGGCGAGATCCACGAGGTGGACCGCAGCGAGAACGGCGACGCCTCCGGCCTGGCCTGGTCGCCCGATTCCGCCTGGCTCGCCTGGTCGCACCCCGGCCCCCAGCCGCTCAGCCAGCTCAAGCTGGCCCACATCGCCGACCTCTCGGTCTCCGAGGCGACGCCCCTGCGGTTCCGGGACTTCGCGCCCGCCTTCACCGCCGACGGAAAGCACCTGGCCTTCCTCTCCGAGCGCGCCTTCGACCCCGTCTACGACGCCCACGTCTTCGACCTGGCGTTCATCGGCTCCTGCCGGCCGCACCTGCTCACCCTCGCGGCCACCACCCCTTCCCCCTTCGGACCGCAGCTCCACGGCCGGCCCACGGAGAAGGAGAAGGGCGGCGACGGCGAGGACAACCCCACCGCCCTCCCCATCACCCGGATCGACCTGGACGGCCTCGCCGACCGGATCGTGCCCCTTCCCGTCGAGGCCGCCGTCTACTCCTCGCTGCGCGCCGCGCGCGACGGCCTGCTCTGGCTGCGCCACCCGCTCACCGGGGTCCTCGGCACCAGCGGGGCCGGCCCGGACGCCCGCCGTCCGGACACCGTCCTGGAGCGGTACGACCTGGAGAAGCTGCGCTGCGAGGAGCTGTCCTCGGACGTCAGCCGTTTCGCGGTCAGCGGCGACGGGAAGCGTCTCGCGATCGTCCACCGCGGCAAGCTGTCCGTCGTCCCCTCCGACAGCCGGGTGCCCGCGGGCGACGACGACCACGACGACTCCGTGACCGTGGACCTCTCCCGCATCCGCCGCACCCTCGACCCGGCCGCCGAGTGGCGCCAGATGTACGAGGAGGCCGGACGCGTCATGCGGGACAACTTCTGGCGCCCGGACATGGGCGGCGTCGACTGGGACGGGGTCCTCGACCGCTACCGGCCGGTCCTGGAGCGCGTCGCGACCCACGACGACCTCATGGACCTGCTCTGGGAGGTCCAGGGGGAGCTGGGCACCTCGCACGCCTACGTCACCCCGCCCGGCGGATGGCGCGACGACGCGGCCCGGCAGGGGCTGCTCGGGGCGGACCTCTCCCGCGCGGAGGACGGCAGCTGGCGCATCGACCGCGTGCTGCCCTCCGAGACGTCGGACCCGGCCGCCCGCTCGCCGCTCGCCGCGCCGGGCGTCGCGGTCCGGGCCGGTGACGCCGTCCTGGCCGTCGACGGACACCCCGTCGACCCGCTCACCGGGCCCGCGCCGCTGCTCACCGGCTCGGCCGGGAAGCCCGTCGAGCTGACCGTCGCGCCGGCCGACGGGGGCGACCGGCGCCACGTCGTCGTCGTGCCCGTCGCCGACGAGGAGGCCCTGCGCTACCACGCGTGGGTCGCCGACCGGCGGGCGTACGTGCACGAGCGGTCCGGGGGGCGCCTCGGCTACCTCCACGTCCCCGACATGGTCGGCGGCGGCTGGGCCCAGATCCACCGCGACCTGCGCACCGAGATGGCGCGCGAGGGCCTGGTCGTCGACGTCCGGGAGAACCGCGGCGGCCACACCTCGCAGCTCGTGGTGGAGAAGCTGGCCCGCCGCATCGTCGGCTGGGACCTGCCGCGCGGGATGCGCCCCGCTAGCTACCCGGGCGACGCGCCGCGCGGGCCGGTGGTGGCCGTGGCGAACGAGTTCTCCGGGTCGGACGGCGACATCGTGAACGCGGCGATCAAGGCGCTGAAGATCGGGCCGGTGGTCGGGGTGCGGACCTGGGGCGGTGTGATCGGCATCGACAGCCGGTACCGGCTGGTCGACGGGACGCTGGTCACGCAGCCGAAGTACGCGTTCTGGCTGGAGGGATACGGGTGGGGCGTCGAGAACCACGGCGTGGACCCGGACGTGGAGGTCGTGATGACGCCTCGGGACCACGCCGAGGGGCGTGACCCCCAGCTGGACGAGGCGGTGCGGATCGGCCTGGAGTCGCTGGAGCGGGTGCCGGCGAAGGTGGCGCCGGAGCTGCCGGAGCTGCCGGAGCTGCCGGGTTCGCCGGGACTCGCGGGCTGAGCCGGGCGGGGCGGGGAGCGGCGCGCCTGTTCCCCACCCCGCCCCGCAGGGTGAGCCCCTCCGGCGATCGACGGAGCGGGGTCCGGGGGGCGGCACCCCCGGATAGGCTGGGCCGCAACGGATCGTCAGACCAAGGAGCGCGTAAGCGAATGGCAGGAGAACCGCAGCCCGACTGCCTGTTCTGCAAGATCGTCTCGGGGGAGATCCCGGCCACCATCGTCCGCGAGACCGACACCACCGTCGCGTTCCGCGACATCAACCCCCAGGCCCCCACCCACGTACTCGTCATCCCGCGCCTGCACCACCCGGACGCCGCGTCCCTCGGTGCCGCCGAACCGCAGGTGCTCGCCGACGTGCTCTGCGAGGCGGGCAACGTCGCCGCCGACGAGAAGATCGACGGGACCGGGTACCGCGTCGTGTTCAACACCGGCGCCGGCGCCGGCCAGACCGTGTTCCACGCGCACGCGCACGTGCTGGGCGGCCGGGGTCTGGAATGGCCGCCCGGATAATGTCCGCCCGCGAACTCGTCGTGCTCGGGACCGCCAGCCAGGTCCCGACGCGGCACCGGAACCACAACGGCTATCTGCTGCGCTGGGACGGCGAGGGCATCCTCTTCGACCCCGGCGAGGGCACCCAGCGCCAGATGCTGCGGGCCGGGGTCGCCGCGCACGACATCAACCGGATCTGCGTCACGCACTTCCACGGCGACCACTCGCTGGGCCTGGCCGGGGTGATCCAGCGGATCAACCTCGACCAGGTCCCGCACCCGGTGACCGCCCACTACCCGGCGAGCGGGCAGCGCTTCTTCGACCGGCTGCGGTACGCGACCGCCTACCGCGAGACCGTGCGGCTGACCGAGGCCCCGGTCGCCGCCGACGGACCGCTGGCCACCACCGCCGCGTACACGCTCGACAGCCATCGGCTCTCGCACCCCGTCGAGTCGTACGGCTACCGGCTCACCGAGCCCGCCGGGCGGCGGATGCTGCCCGCGAAGCTCGCCGAGCACGGCATCGCAGGGCCGGACGTCGGCCGCCTCCAGCGCGAGGGCTCACTCGGCGGGGTCACGCTCGCCGACGTCTCCGAGCACAGGCGCGGACAGCGGTTCGCGTTCATCATGGACACCAGGCTCTGCGACGGCGTGTACGCCCTCGCCGAGGGCTGCGACATGCTGGTCATCGAGTCGACGTTCCTCGACGCCGACCGGAAGCTGGCCGCCGACCACGGCCACCTGACCGCCTCCCAGGCGGCCCGGGCCGCCCGGGAAGCGGGCGTACGGCACCTCGTCCTGACGCACTTCTCCCAGCGCTATCCGGAACCGGAGGCGTTCGAGGCGGAGGCCCGGGCCGCCGGTTACGAGGGCGAGCTGACCGTCGCCCAGGACCTGATGCGCGTACCGGTCCCCAGCCGGCACGCGTAGCTCCACGCACCACCCCCCACACGATTGAGACCACCGTGCACCTCCCCAAAGCGGAACTCCACCTCCACATCGAGGGAACCCTCGAACCGGAACTGGCCTTCGCGCTCGCCGCGCGCAACGGCGTGACCCTGCCCCACCCGGACACCGAGGCCCTGCGCACCGCGTACCTCTTCGAGGACCTCCAGAGCTTCCTGGACCTCTACTACGCGCTGATGGCCGTGCTGCGGACCGAGGACGACTTCGCCGAGCTCGCCGACGCCTACCTCACCCGCGCCGCCGCCCAGGGCGTCCGCCACGCCGAGATCTTCTTCGACCCGCAGGCCCACACCGCCCGCGGCGTCCCTATCGGCACCGTGATCGACGGCCTGGGGCGGGCGCTGGAGCGCAGCGAGGAGAAGCACGGCATCTCCACCCAGCTGATCATGTGCTTCCTGCGCGACCAGTCCGCCGGATCGGCCCTGGAGACCCTGGAGGCGGCCCGCCCCCACCTGCACCGGATCAGCGCCGTCGGCCTGGACTCCGCCGAGGTCGGCCACCCGCCCGCGAAGTTCCGCGAGGTGTACGAACGGGCCGGGGAGCTCGGCCTGCGCAAGGTCGCCCACGCCGGCGAGGAAGGCCCGCCCTCCTACATCCGCGAGGCGCTCGACGTGCTGGGCGTGGAGCGGATCGACCACGGGCTGCGCTGCATGGAGGACCCGGACCTCGTGCGGCGGCTGGTCGCGGAGCGCGTACCGCTCACGCTGTGCCCGCTGTCCAACGTACGGCTGCGCGCGGTCGACACCCTGGAGCAGCACCCGCTGCCCGCGATGCTGGAGGCCGGGCTGCTGTGCACGGTGAACTCCGACGACCCCGCCTACTTCGGCGGATACGTCGGAGACACCTTCCACGCCGTGCACGAGGCGCTCGGCCTGGACCGCGAGCAGCTGCGCACGCTGGCCCGCAACTCCTTCCAGGCGGCCTTCCTCGACCACGACGAGGAGCGCAGGGCGCGCTACCTGTCCGAGGTCGAGGCGTACGCGTTCGACTGACCGCCGCCCGCCGGGCCGGCCGTCCGGAAGGCGTTCCGGCCCAGCCGGCGGCGGCGCAGGGCCGGGATGCTGATCTCCGCGACGGCCTGCTCGGGCGCACCCACCTTGGGCACCGCGCCGGGCACCGCACCCGTGGTGACCGCCAGCAGGGCCGCCGGCGCACCGCCCCGGCGGCGTACCGAGCCCGGCACCAGCGGACGGCCGCCGACGTGCAGGGCGACGGCCGTCACCGGCAGCGCGACCAGCAGGGTCGCCGCGCCCAGGACCAGGCCCATCCCCGGGAACCCGGCCTCCTCCGACAGCACACTGCCGAGCACCGGTCCGCAGGCGACGCCCACGGACGAGGCGGACCCCGCGAGGACCGCCCAGCGCCCGCGTACGTCGAGGGAGGCGGCCAGACCGATCAGATACGACAGGACCACCGGGTAGACGGTGTTCCACAGGATCTCGCCGGTCGCGAAGGAGCCGAGGCTCCCGGCGGACGAACTGAGCACGATGCTCCCCGCGATGACCGCGGTGCCCACCCCGATCGGGACCGCGCGTCCCAGCTTCGAGCCCAGCACCCCGGCACCCATCACGCCGAGCAGCCCGGCGCCCAGCGCGGCGGCGAAGACGGCGCCGATCGTCACCTCGGACAGCCCGACCTGGTCCACGCCGATCCGGCTGCTCACGCCCCACAGCGCGTTCTGCGCCATCGACCAGACGAGCATGCCGCCCGCGAGGACCATTCCGGAGCGGCGGTGCGGCAGCCGGCCCGCCGAGGGCGCGGCGGGCCCCGCCGCGCCCGGGCCGCCGAGCCGGGAGGCGGCCGGCCAGACCAGGAGCGCGACCAGGGCGATCGAGGCGAACGGCAGCCGGTGGCCGCCGCCCAGGTGCGGGACCGTCAGATACAGGGCGCCCGCGGTCGCCGAGACGCTCAGCAGGCCCAGGGACGAGGTGCGGTGCGGGTCGCTCTGGGCGGCGATGCCCGCCGCCGCGACGGCGGTCGCCGTACCGGAACCGAAGCCGCCGACCACCGCGCCCGCGACCACCAGCGGCACGGTGCCGGCCAGCGCCGCGCAGCCGTACCCCACCGCGCACAGGATCAGTCCCACGCGCGCCGGTCTGCACGGCCCGTACGCCTCCACGCGTCCCGCCAGAAAGAAGCCGGCGGAGGCCGAGCTCAGCAGAAGCGCGCTGCCGACGAGCCCGGCCTGGGCCGTGCTGAGGCCCAGATAGACGGAGAGCCGTCCCACGATGGTGGGGAGGAGATAGGCGGCGAGGTAGCCGGCGGTGAACACGGCGACCAGGGGCCACGCGGCGCGAGGGCGCGAGGACATGGGCGTTCCTGAGGACATGCCGAGAAGAGGCAGAAGGGAGGGGGGAAATGCGAAAAATCGGCGCTTCCGTCGGGTACGTCTCCAACGGTGCTCGCGGGCCAATTTGTATCAAGTGCTCCCGGCCCACCGAAAGCCGGTGTTCTGTGATCTGGGACACTTTTGTGTTTACGTGGTTCGCGGATGGGTAGCGAAGCACGTTTACGCAGGTCAGCGACCGTGAACACACGCGCGGCGCGCACTCGTCCAACACCGCCGCGTATCGGGCACACTGGCCGCAACCGCCACGACCGGGGAGTGCAAGGTGAGCGCTGACATTCCGCAGATCGACCCGCTGGACGGGCTGCGCGCCCCGCAGGACCCCGACTGCGACGTCTTCCTCACCGGCACGGTCTTCCTGGACATCATCTTCACCGGCCTGGACAGCGCCCCCGTGCGGGGCACCGAGTCCTGGGCGCGCGGCATGGGCTCCAGCCCCGGCGGCGTCGCCAACATGGCCACCGCGCTGGCCCGCCTCGGCCTGCGCACCTCCCTGGCCGCCGCCTTCGGCGACGACCACTACGGCGAGTACTGCTGGGACGCGCTCGAACAGGGCGAGGGCATCGACCTCTCCCGGTCGCACACGGTCCGGGGCTGGCACTCCCCGGTGACCGTCTCCATGGCGTACGAGGGCGAGCGGACGATGGTCTCGCACGGCCACGAGGCCCCGGCGCTCCCCGCCACCGCCTCGCCCGAGGCCCCCGCCTTCCCCCGCTGCCCGCCCAGGGCCCGGGCCGCCGTCACCTCGCTGGTGCCCGGCCGCACCGAACCCTGGGTCGCCGAGGCCGCCCGCCGGGGGGCCCTGATCTTCGGGGACGTCGGCTGGGACGAGACCGGGCGCTGGGACCTGGACGCCCTGAGCGGCCTGGAGCACTGCCACGCCTTCCTGCCCAACGCCGGGGAGGCGATGCGCTACACCCGCACCGACTGCCCCCGGGCCGCCGCGCACGCCCTCGCCGAACGCGTACCGCTCGCCGTCGTCACCCTGGGCGCCGAGGGCGCCTACGCGGTCGACGCCGCCACCGGCACCGCGGCCGAGGTCCCGGCCATCGACGTGGAGGCGCTGGACCCGACCGGTGCCGGTGACGTCTTCGTGGCCGGCTTCGTCACCGGCACCCTGGCCGACTGGCCCCTCGCCGACCGCCTCGCCTTCGCCGGGCTCACCGCGGCCCTCTCCGTCCAGGAGTTCGGCGGCTCGCTCTCGGCCCCCGGCTGGGCGGAGATCGCCGCCTGGTGGCAGCGGGTGCGCAGCTGCGCCGGGCAGGACCCGGCCGCGCTGCGGCGCTACGCCTTCCTGGACGACCTGCTGCCGGCCGCCGCCCGGCCCTGGCCGCTGCGCCGGGCCCTGCCCACGCTCGGTTTCCGCGCCTAGCCCCACCGCCCCGAAAACCCTCTGGTGTTGTCGGTGCGGAGTCGTAGGCTTGAGGCATACGAGGTTTTCGAGCAGCGAGAACCCTGCAACGGGAGGTATGCGCAGGCCCGAGGGCCGGCCCATGACTCAGTCACCCACACAGCCGCAGGCGCGTGCCCACATCAGCATCCCGGCCGCTCACCCGATGGTGATGCTCCTGGGAGCGGGCGACTCGCTGCTGCGCGTGATCGAAGCGGCGTTCCCGGCGGCCGACATCCACGTCCGGGGAAATGACATAAGCGCGACGGGCAACGCGGCGGACATCGCCCTGATCCAGCGCCTGTTCGACGAGATGGTGCTCGTGCTCCGCACCGGGCAGCCGATGACGGAGGACGCCGTGGAACGGTCGATCGCGATGCTCAAGGCCACCGACAACGGCCAGGCAGACGGCACGGAGACCCCGGCCGAGGTGCTGACGCAGAACATCCTCTCCAGCCGGGGCCGCACGATCCGCCCCAAGACGCTCAACCAGAAGCGGTACGTCGACGCGATCGACAAGCACACGATCGTCTTCGGCATCGGTCCCGCCGGCACCGGCAAGACCTACCTCGCCATGGCCAAGGCGGTCCAGGCCCTCCAGTCCAAGCAGGTCAGCCGCATCATCCTGACCCGCCCCGCCGTCGAGGCGGGCGAGCGCCTCGGCTTCCTCCCCGGCACGCTGTTCGACAAGATCGACCCGTATCTGCGCCCGCTCTACGACGCCCTGCACGACATGCTCGACCCCGACTCGATCCCCCGCCTGATGGCGGCCGGGACGATCGAGGTCGCGCCCCTGGCCTACATGCGCGGACGCACCCTGAACGACGCCTTCATCATCCTGGACGAGGCGCAGAACACCAGCGCCGAGCAGATGAAGATGTTCCTGACCCGGCTCGGCTTCGACTCCAAGATCGTCGTCACCGGTGACATCACCCAGGTCGACCTGCCGACCGGGACCAAGAGCGGTCTGCGCCAGGTGCAGGAGATCCTGGAGGGCATCGACGACGTGCACTTCTCCCGGCTCACCTCGCAGGATGTCGTCCGGCACAAGCTGGTCGGCCGTATTGTCGACGCGTACGAGAAGTACGACAGCAGCAAGGGCGAGCAGGACGGCGGGGGCCATCGGGGCCGCGGCCGTCACAACGGGAAGCAGTAGCAGCGCACCATGTCGATCGACGTCAACAACGAGTCCGGAACCGAGGTCGACGAGCAGGCGATCCTCGACATCGCCCGCTACGCGCTCGCGCGCATGCGGATCCACCCGCTCTCCGAGCTCTCGGTGATCGTGGTGGACTCCGCGGCCATGGAGCAGCTGCACATCCAGTGGATGGACCTGCCGGGCCCGACCGATGTCATGTCCTTCCCGATGGACGAGCTGCGTCCGCCGTCCAAGGACGACGAGGAGCCGCCGCAGGGGCTCCTCGGCGACATCGTGCTCTGCCCCGAGGTCGCCGAGAAGCAGGGCCAGGAAGCCGAGACCCGGCACTCCATGGACGAGGAGCTCCAGCTGCTCACCGTCCACGGGGTGCTGCACCTGCTGGGCTACGACCACGAGGAGCCGGACGAGAAGGCCGAGATGTTCGGCCTCCAGGCGGCCATCGTGGACGGCTGGCGCGGTGAGCGCGGGCTGACCGGTCCGTCTCCCGCCCCGACCGTCTCGTGAGCCTGCCCCTGGTCTTCGGCGTCGTCCTGCTGGTGGTCGTCGGCTGGCTGGCGGCCTGCGCCGAGGCGGGCATCGCCCGTACGTCGAGCTTCCGGGCCGCCGAGGCGGTCCGCTCGGGCCGGCGCGGCAGCGCCAGGCTGGAACAGGTCGCGGCGGACCCGACGCGCTATCTCAACGTCGCCCTGCTGGTGCGGGTCGCCTGCGAGATGGCCGCCGGGGTGCTCGTCACGTACGCCTGCCTGAAGGAGTTCCCGGAGACCTGGGAGGCGCTGGCCGTCGCCATCGGCGTGATGGTCCTCGTCTCCTACGTCGCGATCGGCGTCTCCCCGCGCACCATCGGCCGCCAGCACCCGCTGAACACGGCGACCGCTTCGGCGTACGTGCTGCTGCCGCTGGCCCGGGTCATGGGGCCGGTCCCGCAGCTGCTGATCCTCATCGGCAACGCGCTGACCCCCGGCAAGGGGTTCCGCAAGGGCCCGTTCGCCAGTGAGGCCGAGCTGCGGGCCATGGTGGACCTCGCCGAGCAGGAGTCGCTGATCGAGGACGAGGAGCGCCGCATGGTGCACTCCGTCTTCGAACTCGGCGACACGCTCGTGCGCGAGGTGATGGTCCCGCGCACCGACCTCGTCTGCATCGAGCGCTACAAGACGATCCGTCAGGCGCTCACCCTCGCCCTGCGCTCCGGCTTCTCGCGCATTCCGGTCACCGGCGAGAACGAGGACGACATCGTCGGGATCGTCTATCTGAAGGACCTGGTCCGCAAGACGCACATCAACCGGGACTCGGAGGCCGACCCGGTCTCCACCGCGATGCGCCCGGCCTCGTTCGTGCCCGACACGAAGAACGCCGGCGACCTGCTGCGCGAGATGCAGCGGGAACGCAGTCACGTCGCCGTCGTCATCGACGAGTACGGCGGCACGGCGGGCATCGTCACCATCGAGGACATCCTGGAGGAGATCGTCGGCGAGATCACCGACGAGTACGACCGTGAGCTGCCGCCCGTCCAGGAGCTGGAGAACGGCTGCTTCAGGGTCACCGCCCGGCTCGACATCGGCGACCTCGGCGAGCTGTTCGGCCTCGACGAGTACGACGACGAGGACGTGGAGACGGTCGGCGGGCTCCTCGCGAAGGCGCTGGGCCGGGTCCCGATCGCCGGTGCGTCCTCCGAGGTCGGCCTGCCCGACGGGCGGCGGCTGCGGCTGACCGCGGAGTCCCCGGCGGGCCGGCGCAACAAGATCGTCACGGTGCTGGTGGAGCCGGTGGCTCCCGAGGAGGAGGAGGCGGCGTCGGAATGACCCCGCAGCAGCTGAGGGCCTTCTGCCTGGGCTTCAACGCGAGCGTCGAGGAGTTCCCCTTCGGGCCCGAGGCGTCCGTCTTCAAGGTGCTCGGCAAGATGTTCGCGCTGAGCCCGCTGGACGCCCGGCCGCTGACGGTGAACCTCAAGTGCGACCCGGACGAGGCCGTGCGGCTGCGCGAGGAGTACGAGGCGGTGGTGCCCGGCCGGCACATGAACAAGCGCCACTGGAACACCGTCACCGTCTCCGGACTGCCCGACGCGAAGCTGCGCGAGCTGATCGAGGACAGCTACGACCTGGTGGTGGCGGGGCTGCCCCGGTCGGAGCGGCTACGGCTGGACCGGGGGTAGGTGCCCGCCGCGACCGCCCCGGCGGCGATGACCAGCAGGCCCGCCGCGATGGCGGCCACGGTGCGTACGCCGCCGAGCAGGGACTCCTGCGTCGTCGCCAGCACGCCGAGCAGCGGGATGCCGACCGTGAGACCCACCTGCTGAGTCGTGGTCGCCAGGCCCGTCGCCAGGCCCTGTTCCGCGTCCGGCACGCCGGTGGTGACGGTCAGTCCGTACGCGATGATCGCGCCCAGATGGCACATGCTGGCCAGCGAGACGGCTGCCGTGGCCAGCCACACGCCGGAGTGCGCGCCCAGGCCCAGCAGGGTCGCGGTGAACAGCCCCTGGCCCAGCAGCGAGAGGACCAGCGTGCGCCGGGCCCCGATCCGGCCGATCACCTTCGCCGCGTACATCCCCGCGACCACCGAGGCGAGGCCCTGCGCGCCGAAGACGAGACCGGTCGCGAACGCCGACAGGTCCAGCACCTCCTGCAGATACAGGGTCAGGACGAAGACGACCGTGCTCATCATCGAGAAGGTGAGCAGCCCGCCCAGGTTGCCGAAGGCCACCGTGCGACGGCGGAGCATCGGCAGCGAGACCAGCGGGGCGGACGCACGGACCTCGACCATGCCGAACGCGGCGAGCAGCAGCACCCCGGCCACCAGGGCGGCCTGCACGTCCACCCGTCCGAAGCCGTGCTCGGCCGCTGTGGACAGGGCGTAGATCAGGGCCAGGAGGCCGCCGGTGACCGTCACCGCGCCCGGCACGTCGAGCCGGGGCCGGTCGGGCGTACGGGACTCCGTCAGCAGCGCGGGCGCCGCCGCGAGCACGAGGACCGCCGCGAGCGTCAGCAGCCCCATCGTGGACCGCCAGCCCAGCGTGTCGGTGAGCGTGCCACCGGCGACCATGCCGACGGTGAAGCCGAGGGAGAGCAGCGTGCCGCTGATGCCGAGCGCCCGGTCGCGCTGCGGGCCCTCGGGAAAGGTGGTCGTCAGCAGGGACATCCCGGTCGGCACGATCACCGCCGCGCCGAGCCCCTGCAGGGCCCGTCCGGCGAGGAACGCGGCCGGGTTCCACGCGAGCGTGGCGAGCAGGGAGGCGGCGCCGAAGACGGCGAGACCGGTGAGGAACAGCCGCCGCCGGCCGTAGAGGTCGGCGATCCGTCCGAAGAGCAGCAGGAAGCCGCCGGAGGGCAGCGCGAAGGCAGTGATGGCCCACTGCAGACCGGACCGGCTCAGGCCGAGGTCGGCACCGAGCACGGGCAGGGCCACGTTCAGTACGGAGAAGTCGAGCGACACCATGAACTGCGCGGCGCACAGGACCAGGAGGACCAGATGGGCCCGGCCGGACAGCCGGTCCGGGCCGGACGGTGGGGGAGCCGGCAAGGCGGCGGGTGCTGGGGTGGGTGAGTCGATCGCCATGGGCATGAGCCTGCCGCCGCCGGAATATCCGTGGGGAGCGGGTACTTATCCTGTTGCCCGCACCACCAGGCAGACGCGGGCCCGGACTCCAGGAGGCGTACGTGGGCACACCGGCCCGGACCGAGGTGGACACCGGCAAAGCGCACCGCCTCGGTGAGCTGCGGGAGTTCCTGATGAGCCGGCGGGCCCGGATCAGCCCGGCCGAGGCGGGACTCCCGGACGGCGGGGCCCGGCGGCGCACCCCGGGGCTGCGCCGTGAGGAGGTCGCCGTCCTCGCGGGGGTGGGCGTCTCCTGGTACCAGTGGCTGGAGCAGGGCCGGGACATCACCGTGTCGCCGCAGGTGCTGGACTCGGTCGCCCGGGTGCTGCGGCTCAGCAGCGCCGAACGCCGGCACCTCTACGTCCTGGCGGGGCTCAACCCGCCCGCCCCGGAGGTCGATCCGGCGCACGCGGACATGTGCGAGGGGCTCCAGCGGCTGCTGGACGCCTGGATGCCGTACCCGGCGCACATCATGGACGGGTACTGGAACGTGGTGCTGTACAACGACGCGGCATCGGCGGTGATGGGGCTGCGGCCGGGGCGTACGCGGAACTGCGTGATCGACTTCTTCACCGATCCGGTCCACCGGGTCCGGAACAGGCACTGGGAGGAGACCGCCGCCCGGGTCGTCGCCCAGTTCCGGGCCGCCTGCGCGGAGTGCCCCGATGACGAGGGGTTCCGGGCGGTCGTGGCCGAGGTGTCCGCGCGCAGTCCCGAGTTCGCCGAGCTGTGGGCGCGCCGGGACATCGCGCCGGGCGGGCAGATGCGCAAGAAGCTCGCGCACCCGGCCGCGGGTGAGCTGGTCCTGGAGACCACCCAGCTGCGCATCCCGGCCCGTCCGGATCTGGTGGTCGTGCTGCACACCCCGTGGCCGGACAGCGGCACGGAGGAGAAGCTGCGGTGGCTGGCCTCGCCGGACGCCCGGCGCGGCGCGATGCCACCCGGTGCGGGAACGAGCGCCGCGGTCCCACCTGCCGGGACCCGGGCCGGGCTTCGTATGCTCGGCACATGACTGAGACCACCGACCTCGGCGCCGAGGACCGCAAGATCGTCACCCTGGCGCGCAGCGCTCGCGCCCGCAACGGCGTCCCGGAGGGCGCGGCCGTCCGGGACGAGACCGGGCGCACCTATGTGGCGGGGACCGTGGAGCTGGAGTCGCTGCGGCTCAGCGCGCTGCGGACGGCCGTCGCGATGGCCGTGGCCAGCGGGGCGAAGTCCCTGGAGGCCGCCGCGATCGTCTCCGAGGCGGACGCCCCCTCCGACGAGGACCGGGCCGCCGTACGGGACCTGGGCGGGGCCGGTACGCCGGTCCTGCTCGCCGGGCCGGACGGACAGCTGCGGCTCAGCGTCACGGCCGGCTGACCCCGTACGGGCGGGGGCCCGGGGGCCGTACGAACGCGGGCCCGGAGGCCGCGGCGGGCGCCTCGGTGCCCCGCCGCCCCCGGGATCGGGGACAATGGGCGCCATGAGCGTTCGACCTAACTCTGAAGCCGCCGCGCGGCAGGCCGAGACCCCCGCCCCCCACCGGGCCGGCTTCGCCTGCTTCGTGGGCCGCCCCAACGCGGGCAAGTCCACCCTGACGAACGCTCTGGTCGGCAGGAAGGTGGCCATCACCTCCAACCGCCCGCAGACGACCCGGCACACCGTGCGGGGCATCGTGCACCGGCCGGACGCCCAGCTGATCCTGGTCGACACCCCCGGGCTCCACAAGCCGCGCACCCTGCTGGGCGAGCGGCTGAACGACGTCGTGCGCACCACCTGGGCCGAGGTCGACGTGATCGGCTTCTGCCTGCCGGCCGACCAGAAGCTCGGCCCCGGCGACAAGTACATCGTCAAGGAGCTCGCGGGCATCAAAAAGACGCCCAAGATCGCGATCATCACCAAGACCGACCTGGTCGACTCCAAGCAGCTCGCCGAACAGCTGCTGGCCGTCTCCAGGCTCGGCGAGGAGCTGGGCTTCGAGTGGGCGGAGATCATCCCGGTCTCGGCCGTCAAGGACCAGCAGGTCGACCTGCTCTCCGACCTGATCGCCCCGCTCCTGCCCGAGGGCCCGCCGCTCTACCCCGAGGGCGACCTCACCGACGAGCCGGAGATGGTGATGGTCGCGGAGCTGATCCGCGAGGCCGCGCTCGAAGGCGTACGCGACGAGCTGCCGCACTCCATCGCGGTCGTCGTGGAGGAGATGCTGCCGCGCGAGGACCGGCCGGCGGACAAGCCGCTGCTGGACATCCACGCCAACGTCTACATCGAGCGCCCCAGCCAGAAGGGCATCATCATCGGCCCGAAGGGCAAGCGGCTGAAGGACGTCGGCACGAAGTCCCGCAAGCACATCGAGGCCCTGCTCGGCACCCCCGTCTTCCTCGACCTGCACGTCAAGGTCGCCAAGGACTGGCAGCGCGATCCCAAGCAGCTGCGGAAGCTGGGGTTCTGAGCGGCGCCGGGTGTCGGCGGCCGGAGGCCGGCGCAGCCGCTCGAAGCCGCTGATGCCCCCAGGGGCCGAGGGGTGCGAGGGGGGCGGTGTGGATGGGTTCCGAAGCAGCTGCGGAAGCTGGGGTTCTGAGCAGCGGACTCCTCGGCCTTCCCCGCCGTTCCCGGCCCTCCCCGGCTCACGCGCCCTCCTTCAGGACGCGTGAGACCAAGGCGCGCTGGGCCTCGGTCAGGCGGGGGTCCGCGCAGTGCACGGTCCTGCCGTCGACCGTTATCCGGTAGCTGAAGCCGTCCGGGACGCCCTTGGGCGCGGCGGCCTGGCCGTCGGCGAGCGCCGCGCCGGCCAGGGCCTCCCACTCCCGGGCGTCGGCCCGTCCGGAGGTGTCGATCTCGCGGTGGCGCGCGATGCCGGCGAAGCCGCCGGTCCTGCTCACCTGAATCCGCATGCGGTGTCCTCCTAGTCGGTCGGGACGCCCACCTCCGACCACGCCTTGAGGACGGCCTCCACCTCGTCGCCCTCGCCGAAGCGGCTGCGCGCCGCTGCCACGGTCAGCCGGGCGAAGTCCGCGAATTCCGCGTCCACCGCCAGTTCACCACCTGTGAGCACATCGAACCAGAGCTGGCCCGCCCGCTCCCAGGAGTGGCCGCCCAGCGCGGTCGCCAGGAGGTAGAACGCGCGGTTGGGGATGCCGGAGTTGAGGTGGACGCCGCCGTTGTCGTCCCCGGTGTGGATGTAGTCGTCCATGGACGCCGGCTGCGGGTCCTTGCCGAGCACATCGTCGTCGTACGCGGTGCCGGGCGCCTTCATCGAGCGCAGCGCCACGCCCTGGACCCGGGGTGCGAGCAGCCCCTCGCCGATCAGCCAGTCCGCCTGGTCGGCGGTCTGGCCCAGCGAGTACTGCTTCACGAGGGAGCCGAAGACGTCCGAGACCGACTCGTTGAGCGCGCCGGACTGGCCGTAGTAGCTCAGATTGGCCGTGTACTGCGTGAGGCCGTGGGCCAGTTCGTGGGCGATCACGTCGAGGGCGACGGTGAAGTCGAGGAAGATCTCCCCGTCCCCGTCTCCGAAGACCATCTGTTCGCCGTCCCAGAAGGCGTTGTTGTACTTCTCGTCGTAGTGGACGGACCCGATGAGCGGCAGTCCGCGGCCGTCGATGGAGCGCCGGCCGTACGCGGTGAGGAGCAGGTCGAAGGTGGCGCCGAGGCCCGCGTACGCGCGGTTGACGCTGGCGTCCTTCGTGGGCTTCTCGCCCTCGCCGCGGACCTTGGTGCCCGGCAGGTCCGTGCCGTGGCGGCAGTCGTAGAGCGTGCGGTCGGGCGTGGCGGTGCCCTCGTCGTCCGGTTCGGCGGGGGCGGCGGGCCGGGCGGTGGCCGTCACCTGGCGGCGGGTGCGGCGGGCCGCGTCGGACTCCAGGGTGCGGCGTGCCGGGTCGGCGAGGACGGGGTCGTCGGACTGGGACAGTTTGTCGAGGACGTGGGGCGGGACGATGGTGCAGAAGACGGGGTGGAACCCCTGCTGTGAACGAGGCTTCATACACACGACTGTGGCACTCCGTGAGTGACGTGTCACTGGTTGCAACCTTGGTTGCTGAAATGGAGTGATTGGTCACTGTTGGGCGTTTAAGTCGCCGGCGACCGGCCGGCGTGGTCGCCGATCCCGCATACTGATACGGCACCCACGTCTCGGGCGCCCCTCGGCTAGTCTCGACGCATCATGCGTTTCGGGCTGCTTCTTCTTAGCTGCCGCGGTGAGGGCCTGTAGTCGAGGCCGACCCCCTCCCCGCGGAGTCTGGTGTTGCAGTAACACAGTCGGCCGTCCCGGAGAAGGACACCCGAGGAGCCCTGCGCCATGACCGAAGTGAACCCCGCCCAGACCCCCGCCTCGAACGCCGTGGGCCGTCCCACGCCGATCACCAACGCCACGGTGCTGCAGAAGCCGTCCGGGATGCCGGTCCACAAGTACGGCCGCTACGAGGCCGTCGACATTCCCGACCGCACCTGGCCCGAGAAGCGGATCACCAAGGCGCCCCGCTGGCTCTCCACCGACCTGCGCGACGGCAACCAGGCCCTGATCGACCCCATGTCGCCGGCCCGTAAGCGCGAGATGTTCGACCTGCTCGTGCGCATGGGGTACAAGGAGATCGAGGTCGGCTTCCCGTCCTCCGGCGAGACCGACTTCGCCTTCGTCCGCTCCATCATCGAAGAGGGCGCGATCCCCGAGGACGTGACGATCTCCGTCCTGACGCAGGCCCGCGAGGAACTGATCGAGCGGACCGTCGAATCACTGGTCGGTGCCCGCCGCGCCACCGTCCACCTGTACAACGCGACCGCCCCGACCTTCCGCCGCGTGGTCTTCCGCGGCTCCCGCGAGGAGGTCAAGCAGATCGCGGTGGACGGCACCCGGCTGGTCATGGAGTACGCCGACAAGATCCTGGGCGACGAGACGATCTTCGGCTACCAGTACAGCCCCGAGATCTTCACCGACACCGAGCTGGACTTCGCCCTGGAGGTCTGCGAGGCGGTCTGTGACGTCTGGCAGCCCGAGGAGGGCCGCGAGATCATCCTCAATCTGCCCGCCACCGTGGAGCGCTCGACGCCGTCCACGCACGCGGACCGGTTCGAGTGGATGTCGCGCAACCTGTCCCGCCGCGAGTTCGTCTGCCTGTCCGTCCACCCGCACAACGACCGCGGCACCGCCGTCGCCGCCGCCGAACTGGCGCTGATGGCCGGGGCGGACCGCGTCGAGGGCTGCCTGTTCGGCCAGGGCGAGCGCACCGGCAACGTCGACCTGGTGACGCTGGGCATGAACCTCTTCTCCCAGGGCGTCGACCCGCAGATCGACTTCTCGCAGATCGACGAGATCCGCCGCACCAGCGAGTACTGCAACCAGATGGAGGTCCACCCGCGCCACCCCTACGCGGGCGACCTGGTCTACACCGCCTTCTCCGGCTCCCACCAGGACGCCATCAAGAAGGGCTTCGACGCCATGGAGGCCGACGCGGCCGCCCGCGGCAAGACCGTGGACGACATCGAGTGGGCCGTGCCGTACCTGCCGATCGACCCGAAGGACGTCGGCCGTTCCTACGAGGCGGTCATCCGGGTCAACTCGCAGTCCGGCAAGGGCGGCATCGCGTACGTCCTGAAGAACGACCACAAGCTGGACCTGCCCCGCCGGATGCAGATCGAGTTCTCCCGGATCATTCAGGCCAAGACCGACGCCGAGGGCGGCGAGGTCACGCCGGCGCAGATCTGGAGCGTGTTCCAGGACGAGTACCTGCCCAACCCGGACAACGCCTGGGGGCGGGTGCAGATCCGCTCCGGCCAGAGCACGACCGGCTCCGACGGCCGCGACACGATCACCGTCGAGGCGACCGTGGACGGTACGGACAGCGTGCTGACCGGCACCGGCAACGGCCCGATCTCGGCGTTCTTCGAAGCGCTGCAGGCCATCGGGATCGACGCCCGGCTGCTGGACTACACCGAGCACACCATGAGCGAGGGCGCGAGCGCGCAGGCGGCCTCGTACATCGAGTGCGCCATCGACGGAAAGGTGCTGTGGGGCATCGGCATCGACGCCAACACCACCCGCGCCTCGCTGAAGGCGGTCGTCTCGGCCGTCAACCGCGCCGCCCGCTGACCCGGCGCCCGAAAGGGCCCGAAGCCTTACGGCCCGCGAACCCCGCCCCCCGCTCCCGGGGGGCGGGGTTCGGCCATCTCCGGGCGGTTGTGGCCCGCGGGGTACTGACGGCACCACGGGGATGTGGTTAACATCACGTCGACACGGCAGTGTTGCCGGAGTGTTACGGAGGTGTGCGACGTGCGGTCAGCCCTGGGACAACGCGCCATGAAGCTGCGTATCTGCGGCATCCGTACGCTGTGGGACACCACCGGGGACGGGGAGTTCTTCTGCCCCGGCTGCGGCGGTGACCGCAACTACCGCCGCCTCACCGGCCGTCGCCGCTTCGCCGTGCTGGGCGTCCCCGTGCTGCGGCGCGGCACCACGGGCCCGGTGGTCGAATGCGCCGCCTGCCACCAGCACTTCGGCCCGGAGACGCTCGACCACCCCACCACCACCCGGTTCTCCGCGATGCTCAGGGACGCCGTGCACACCGTGGCGCTCGGCGTCCTCGCGGCCGGCGGCAGCACCTCGCGCACGGTGCTGGAGAGCGCCGCGGAGACCGTGCGCGGCGCCGGGTTCGAGGACTGCACGCCCGAGCAGCTCGCCAACGTGGTCGAGGTGCTGTCCACGGACATCGGCCAGGGCTGCGCGTTCGACCCGGCGGCCGAGGCGTGCGGCGCGGCCCTCGCCATCGAGCTGCACGAGGCGCTGGAACCGCTCGCCCCGCACCTCGCCCCCACCGGGCGCGAGTCGATCCTGCTCCAGGGCGCCCGGATCGCCCTCGCCGACGGCGCGTACAGCACCGCCGAGCGCGAGGTGCTGACCACCGTCGGCGGGGCGCTGAGGCTGCGCGCCGAGGACACCGCCCGACTGCTCGCCGAGGCGGCGCGTACGCCCTCCTAAGCCCGTGGGGGCGGGGCCGGCCCCGGTTGTCGGCGGCGTACCGGACAATGGACGCATGAGCTTGTTCCGGGACGACGGCGTGGTGCTGCGCACGCAGAAGCTGGGCGAGGCCGACCGGATCATCACGATACTGACCCGGGGCCACGGCCGGGTGCGGGCCGTCGCGCGCGGGGTGCGGCGCACCAAGTCGAAGTTCGGGGCCCGTCTCGAACCGTTCTCCCATGTGGACGTGCAGTTCTTCGCGCGGGGCAGCGAGCTGGTCGGACGGGGGCTGCCGCTGTGCACGCAGAGCGAGACGATCGCCCCGTACGGCGGCGGGATCGTCACCGACTACGGGCGCTACACCGCCGGGACGGCGATGCTGGAGACCGCCGAGCGCTTCACCGACCACGAGGGCGAGCCCGCGGTCCAGCAGTACCTGCTGCTGGTGGGCGGGCTGCGCACGCTGGCCCGGGGCGAGCACGAGCCGCACCTCATCCTGGACGCCTTCCTGCTGCGCTCCCTCGCGGTCAACGGCTACGCCCCCAGCTTCGACGACTGCGCCCGCTGCGGACTGCCGGGGCCGAACCGTTTCTTCTCTGTGGCGGCGGGCGGAGTCGTGTGCGGGGACTGCCGGGTGCCCGGCAGCGTCGTACCCTCGGCTGAGGCCGTTTCCCTGCTGAGCGCCCTGCTCACCGGTGACTGGGAGACGGCGGACGCGTGCGAGGCGCGTCATGTCAGGGAGGGGAGCGGGCTGGTGTCCGCGTATCTGCACTGGCATCTGGAGCGCGGGCTGCGTTCACTGCGGTACGTAGAGAAGTGACACAGGGAGACTGAGAAGCTCATGGCAGTACGCGGGATGCTCGGCGGCCGTAACCGGCGCGACTACAAGACCCCGGAGCCGCACCCGTCCGGTGCCGTGCCCCCGAAGATCCCCGGTGAGCTGGTGCCCAAGCACGTCGCCGTCGTGATGGACGGCAACGGCCGCTGGGCGAAGGAGCGCGGGCTGCCGCGCACCGAGGGGCACAAGGTCGGCGAGGGCGTCGTCATGGACGTGCTCAAGGGCTGCATCGAGATGGGCGTCAAGAACCTCTCGCTGTACGCCTTCTCGACGGAGAACTGGAAGCGGTCCCCGGAGGAGGTGAAGTTCCTGATGAACTTCAACCGGGACGTCATCCGCCGCCGCCGTGACGAGATGGACGAGCTCGGCATCCGCATCCGCTGGGTGGGCCGCATGCCCAAGCTGTGGAAGTCCGTCGTGCAGGAGCTCCAGGTCGCCCAGGAGCAGACCAAGGACAACGACAGGATGACGCTGTACTTCTGCGTCAACTACGGCGGCCGGGCCGAGATCGCGGACGCAGCGCAGCGGATCGCGCAGGACGTCGCCGCCGGGCGGCTCGACCCGGCGAAGGTCAACGAGAAGACGTTCGCGAAGTACATCTACTACCCGGACATGCCGGACGTGGACCTGTTCGTGCGGCCCAGCGGCGAGCAGCGCACCTCGAACTACCTGATCTGGCAGAGCGCGTACGCCGAGATGGTCTTCCAGGACGTGCTGTGGCCGGACTTCGACCGCCGCGACCTGTGGCGCGCCTGTCTTGAATTCGCCCAGCGCGACCGCCGGTTCGGCGGCGCGGAGGAGGTCGCGGCCTCGGGGAGCTGAGCGGAAGGGCCGGCGGGGGTGCGCCCCCGTCGGCCCGCCGCCTCAGTTCTCGCCGCTCGCGCAGTCGGCGCAGGTGCCGAAGATTTCGACCGTGTGCGCGACGTTGACGAAGCCGTGCTGGGCGGCGATGGTCTCCGCCCACTGCTCGACCACGGGCCCCTCGACCTCGACCGCCTTGCCGCACACGCGGCAGACCAGGTGGTGGTGGTGTTCGCCGGTCGAGCAGCGCCGGTAGACGGACTCGCCCTCCGTGGTGCGCAGGACGTCCACCTCGCCGGCGTCGGCGAGGGACTGGAGGGTGCGGTAGACGGTCGTCAGGCCGACCGAGTCTCCCCGGTGCTTGAGGACGTCGTGCAGTTCCTGGGCGCTGCGGAACTCGTCCACCTCGTCGAGCGCCGCCGCGACGGCCGCCCGCTGCCGGGTCGAGCGGCCGCGTACCGGAGCCGCGTTCGTACCACTGATCGGCGCCGTCGCCACAGGAGCCTCCTCGTGTCGCCCGTACATCTGTCGGGCCATTGTGCCAGCCCGCCCCTTCCGAGGGGTCAGACTCGGACGTCGTCCGGCGCCGGGCGGGCCCCCGGTACTTCCAGGGTGCACCCCTGCGCCTCGGTCGCCCCGCGCCGGGCGCGGCGGCGGGCGAGCGGGGCGGCGAGCAGCGTCAGGGCGACGAAGACGCCGATGGCCAGCAGCACGATCGTCGCGCCGGGCGGGACGTCCTGGTAGTACGAGGTGATGGTGCCGGACAGGGTGACGCCGACCCCGATGAGGACGGAGAGCACGAAGGTCACCTTGAAGGACCGGGTGATCTGCTGCGCCGCCGCGACCGGGACCACCATCAGGGCGCTGACCAGCAGCAGTCCCACGACCCGCATCGCGACCGTGACGGTCACCGCGGCGGTGACCGCGACGAGCAGGTTCAGCATCCGCACCGGCAGGCCGGTCACCCGGGCGAACTCCTCGTCCTGGCTGACGGCGAACAGCTGCCGCCGCAGCCCCACCGTCACCAGCAGTACGAACGCGGCGAGCAGCGAGATCGCGGTGACGTCCTCGGAGGAGACCGTGGCCAGCGAACCGAAGAGGTACGAGGTCAGGTTGGCGTTCGAGCCGGTGTCGGAGAGGTTGATCAGCAGGACGCCGCCCGCCATTCCGCCGTAGAAGAGCATGGCCAGCGCGATGTCGCCGCGGGTGCGGCCGTACCAGCGGATCAGCTCCATGACGACCGCGCCGGCGACGGCGACGGCGGTGGCCATCCAGACCGGGCTGGTGGAGAGCAGGAAGCCGAGGCCGACGCCGGTCATCGCGATGTGGCCGATGCCGTCGCCCATCAGGGCCTGCCGGCGCTGTACGAGGTAGATGCCGACGGCGGGCGCGATGACGCCGACCAGCACGGCGGCGAGCAGGGCCCGCTGCATGAAGGGAGGGTCGAGGAATTCCATGGTCAGCTCAGCAGTCCCGTCCGGACGGGCTCGGAAGCCGCGTGGGGGTGTACGTGGTCGTGGCCGGGCAGGGCGTGCTGCCCGACGGCCTTCGGGGGCGGCCCGTCGTGCAGCACACAGCCGTCGCGCAGGACGACCGCCCGGTCGATCAGGGGCTCCAGCGGGCCCAGCTCGTGCAGGACGAGGAGCACGGTGGTGCCGGCGGCGACCTGCTCGCGCAGGGTGGCGGCCAGGATCTCCTGGCTGGCCAGGTCCACGCCCGCCATCGGCTCGTCCATGATCAGGAGTTCCGGTTCGGCGGCGAGCGCGCGGGCGATCAGCACGCGCTGGTGCTGGCCGCCGGAGAGGGCGTCCACCGAGTCCTTCGCGCGGTCGGCGAGGCCGACGAGCTCGATGGCCCGGTCGACGGCGGCGCGGTCGGCCTTGCGGGGGAGGCCGAGCCGGGTGCGGGAGAGGCGCCCGGCGGAGACGACCTCGCGGATCGTGGCGGGCACGCCGCCGGCCGCCGTGGTGCGCTGCGGTACGTAGCCGACCCGGGCCCAGTCGCGGAAGCGGCGCAGCGGGGTGCCGAAGAGCCCGACGGTGCCGCCGGTCAGGGGGACCTGGCCGATGACGGAGCGGACGGCGGTGGACTTGCCGGAGCCGTTGGCGCCGAGCAGGGCGACGACCTCGCCCGGGCGCACGGTCAGGTCGACGCCGCGCAGCACGGGGCGCGCGCCCAGCGTCGCGGTGGCGTCGCGTACGGCGATGACGGGTTCGGGGGCGGGGTGCTGGGGCTCGGGCATGAGCGTCTCCGGTGCTGCTGCGCGGTCGGGGCCGGCGGGTGTGGTGGGGCCGCCGGGCGGGGCGGGGTCGTGGCTCACTTCGCGCCGAGTGCCGTGCGCAGGGCGGCGAGATTGGACGTCATGACCTCGATGTAGTCATCGCCCTTCGAGCTGTCGGTGATTCCCTCCAGCGGGTCCAGGACGCCGGTCTTCAGGCCGGTGTCGCGGGCGACGGTCTTCGCGGTCTTGTCGCTGGCGAGCGTCTCGAAGAAGACGGTGGTGACCTTCTTCTCCTCGGCGATGGAGTGCAGGGCGCCGATGCGGGCGGGGCTGGGCTCGGCCTCGGGGTCGATGCCGGCGATGCCCTCCTGGACGAGGCCGTAGCGCTCGGCGAGGTAGCCGAAGGCGGAGTGCGTGGTGATGAACGTCCTCGTCGCGGTGTTCTTCAGCCCGGTCCGGTACGCGGTGTCGAGCGCGCCCAGCTCCTTGACGAGGGCCTTGGTGTTCTCGCGGTAGTCCGCCGCGTGGTCCGGGTCGGTCTTCTCCAGGGAGGCGCCGACGCCCTTGGCGACCTCGGTGTACTTCACCGGGTCCAGCCAGATGTGCGGGTCGGCGCCGGCCTCGTCGCCCTCGTGCTCGTGGCCGTGCTCCTCGCCGCCGGTCTCGGTGCCGTGGTCCTCCAGCGCGGTCAGTGTCGCGGCGTCCAGGGTGCGGGAGGCCCCGGACTGCTTGATCGCCTCGTCGACGGCGGGCTGGAGGCCCTTGAGGTAGAGGATGAGGTCCGCGTGGCCGAGCCTGCCGGTCTCCCGGGGGCTGAGCTCCAGGTCGTGGGGTTCCACGCCGGGCTTGGTGAGGGTGGTGACCGAGACGTGGTCGCCGCCTATGCGCTCGGCCAGGAACTGCATGGGGTAGAAGGACGCCACCACGTCCAGCCGGCCGTCGCTCTTGTGGTCGGAGGTGTCGGACGACGAGCAGGCGGTGACGGCGGAGAGACCGAGGGCGACCGCGCCGGTGACGGCGGCGGCCGGTATGAGGCGGCGTATGTTCATGACAGTCATTTTCAACAAAAGTGGAAACGATTGTCAACAAGCGGGGTTCGCGAACGGGACCGGTACCGATTTGATCGAAGGGGAGGCGCCGCCGGTAATCTGGGCTCTTCGCCCGCCCGTTCCGTCGTAATGAAGAGAGCACCGTGGCCGCCGACAAGATCGACACCATCGTCAGCCTGAGCAAGCGCCGTGGCTTCGTCTACCCCTGCAGCGAGATCTACGGTGGCCAGAAGGCCGCCTGGGACTACGGGCCGCTGGGCGTAGAGCTCAAGGAGAACCTGAAGCGCCAGTGGTGGCGCTACATGGTCACCTCCCGCGAGGACGTCGTCGGCATCGACTCGTCGGTCATCCTGGCCCCCGAGGTGTGGGTCGCCTCCGGCCACGTCGCCACGTTCTCGGACCCGCTGACCGAGTGCACCTCCTGCCACAAGCGCTACCGCGCGGACCACCTGGAGGAGGCGTACGAGGAGAAGCACGGCAAGGCGCCCGCGAACGGCCTCGCCGACCTCAACTGCCCCAACTGCGGCAACAAGGGCACCTTCACCGAGCCCAAGCAGTTCTCCGGCCTGCTCTCCACGCACCTCGGCCCGACCCAGGACTCCGGCTCGGTCGCCTACCTGCGCCCCGAGACCGCCCAGGGCATCTTCACCAACTTCTCCCAGGTGCTGACCACCGCGCGCAAGAAGCCCCCGTTCGGCATCGCGCAGATGGGCAAGTCCTTCCGCAACGAGATCACTCCGGGCAACTTCATCTTCCGCACGCGCGAGTTCGAGCAGATGGAGATGGAGTTCTTCGTCAAGCCCGGCGAGGACGAGCAGTGGCAGGAGTACTGGATGGAGCAGCGCTGGAACTGGTACACCGGTCTCGGCCTGCGCGAGGAGAACATGCGGTGGTTCGAGCACCCGCAGGAGAAGCTCTCGCACTACTCCAAGCGCACCGCTGACATCGAGTACCGCTTCCGCTTCGGCGGCAGCGAGTGGGGCGAGCTGGAGGGCGTCGCCAACCGCACCGACTACGACCTCACCGCCCACTCCAAGGCGTCCGGCACGGACCTCTCCTTCTTCGACCAGGAGAAGGGCGAGCGCTACACCCCGTACGTCATCGAGCCCGCGGCCGGTGTCGGCCGCTCGCTGCTGGCCTTCCTCCTCGACGCGTACAGCGAGGACGAGGCTCCGAACGCCAAGGGCGTCATGGAGAAGCGCGCCGTGATGCGCCTCGACCCGCGCCTGGCGCCGGTCAAGGTCGCGGTCCTCCCGCTCTCCCGCAACCCGCAGCTCTCGCCGAAGGCCAAGGGCCTCGCCGCCGACCTCCGGCAGAACTGGAACATCGAGTTCGACGACGCCGGTGCCATCGGCCGCCGCTACCGCCGCCAGGACGAGATCGGTACGCCGTTCTGCGTCACCGTCGACTTCGACACCCTGGACGACAACGCCGTCACCGTCCGCGAGCGCGACACGATGAAGCAGGAGCGCGTCTCCCTGGACCAGATCCAGGGCTACCTCGCCACCCGCCTGCTCGGCTGCTGACGCCCGCACCGCCCACCGAGGCCCCCGCTTCCGCGCCCGCCGCGGGACCGGGGGCCTCGCGCGTCAGGAAAACCGGGTGAGCCGGGCGCCCGGTGTGGGTACCGTCTTGCCCATGTATTCGTTCTTCCAGATCTACGAGTGAGAGCGCGGCGGGCCCGACCACCCGCCGCCCCCCGGATCGATCCGAGGTCGCGAGAGACCTCACCGAGACCACACATTGGGAGAACCCCATGGCCAAGAGCCGCAACAACCTCCTCGGCGTAGGCGGACAGCGCAAGAAGCTGTCCCGCAGCGGCGCGCCGGGCGTCGGCCCCGCCGGAGAGGCCGCCGACCGCAAGTCGGCCGCCGACCAGAAGCAGGAGCTGCTCCGCAAGATGCGGGAGCGGTCCGCCGGCACCGCGCAGCCCGACACCGCGCAGGCCGACGCGCCGGCCGCGGAGCCGGAGGCCCCGGCGCAGAGCTGACGCCCCCGCGCACCGCCCGAGGCCCCGGCGGGCGGACCACCAGGTCCGTCCGCCGGGGCCGTCGTGCTCCCGGCTGCCGCCCCTACCCCACCGCGCGCGGCAGCCGCAGGCTCAGCGCGGTCGTCAGGGCGACCGCCGCCAGCTGGACGAGCAGCGTCACGATCAGGGCGTCCCGCATCCCCGACCCCGGCACCAGGGCCAGGAACAGCGAGCCGAGCGTCGCCACGCCCAGCGTCAGCGTGGCCTGCTGGGTCGTCGTCATCACACCGCCGCCCACCCCGGCCCGATCCGGCGGCACGTCCGACAGGATGATGCGGAAGATGACGGGCAGTTGGAGCCCCTGGCCGAAGCCCGCGACCGCCATGCCGGGCAGCAGGCCCGCCATGCCCAGGTCCGGCCAGCCCCGCCACACGGTGAACGCGAGCACCGCCACGCCCACCGCCTGGATCAGCCCGCCCGCCGTCACGACCCGGCTGCCGTAGCGCCGCACCAGCCGGGGGCCCGCCAGCGACGCCACGAAGAAGGCGAGCGCCATCGGGGCCATCGACAGGCCGGACCGCGCCGGCCCCAGCTCCAGGCCCTGCTGGAGGGCGACCGCGATGACGAACATGAAGCCGCCGAAGCCCACCGAGAACGGCACCACGAGGGCGAGCCCGCGCCGCAGCGACTCCAGGCGCAGCAGGCTCGGCGGCACCAGCGGGACCAGTCCGCGCCGGTCCGCCCACCGCTCCACCCGGTAGAACGCCACCGCCGCGAACGGGAACAGCGCGAGGGACACCCAGGTCCACAGCGGCCAGCCCGCCGCCCGCCCCTCGGTGAGCGGGGCCAGCAGCGTCAGCAGCGACACCGCGAGCAGCAGCGTGCCCGGTACGTCGACGGGCGCCGGCCGGTCCGCCCGGGTCTCCGGGACCGCGCGCGCCGCCAGCACCAGACCGATCGCCGCGACGGGCACGTTGACCAGGAAGACCGACCGCCAGCCCGCGCTCTCGCCGAACACCGAGGAGAGCGGCGCGGCGGCGACCAGCGCCCCGCCCAGGATCTGCCCCGCGACCATGGAGAGCCCGGCCGTCGCCCCGTACAGGCTCATCGCCCGGGCCCTGCGGTGGCCGGAGGTGGCCGCCTGGATCGTGGCGAGGACCTGCGGCAGCATCAGCGCGGCCGACGCGCCCTGGGCCACCCGCGCCCCGACCAGGGTCCAGGCGGTCGGGGCGAGCCCGCAGGCCAGCGAGGTGAGCCCGAAGGCCGCGATCCCGGCCAGGAAGAGCCGGCGCCGGCCGGCCATGTCACCGAGCCGCCCGCCGAGGACGAGCAGCACGGCGTAGGCCAGCCCGTAGCCCGCGACGACCAGTTCCAGCAGGGCCGGGCCCGCCGCCAGGTCGCGGTCGATGGTGGGCAGGGCCACGTTGACGATGAAGAAGTCGATGAGGGGGAGGGCCGCGCCCAGCAGCACGGTGAACAGCCCCAGCGTGCCGAGCACCGGGGCGGGATGGTCGTGCCGCACCACCGGGGAGGCGGGGGCGCTTGCCGTTGTCGTCCGTACAGAGGATTCACTCACGCCCTCGACGATCGTTCCGCCCGCAGCCTGGTACCAGAGTGTCCTTATCCTGGTAGAAGTACCACCAGGCACAGGCCGCCCGGTGCCCGCGCCGGGCCCGCACCCTGGAGGCATGACGACGATGGCGACGCCCCCGACGCAGACGGCCGCCCGCGGCGGGAGCGAGCCCGACGTCCGGCGGCACGAACTCGCGAACTTCCTGCGCAGCCGCCGCGAACGGATCACCCCCGAGCAGGTCGGCCTCGTCCGGGGCCGCCGCCGGCGGACGCCCGGGCTGCGCCGCGAGGAGGTCGCCCAGCTCTCCGCCGTCGGCGTCACCTGGTACACCTGGCTCGAACAGGCCCGGGACATCCAGGTCTCGCCCCAGGTCCTCGACGCCCTCGCCCGCGCCCTGCTGCTCGACCGCAGCGAGCGCAGCCACCTCTTCTCGCTCGCCGCCGCCATCGATCCGGCTCCCGGCACGGACTGTCCGCACCTCACCCCCGCGCTGCGGACCATGCTGCGGCAACTGGAGCCGATCCCCGCCTGCGTGCAGAACAGCCGGTACGACATCCTCGCCCACAACCGCACGTACGGGCGGCTGCTGTGCGACCTGGAGGCGGTCGCGCCCGAGGACCGCAACGTCATGCTGCTCGCCCACACCAACGAGCAGTGGCGGGCCTCGGTCATGGACACCGCCGAGGTGACCCGCTACATCACCGCCAAGTTCCGCGCGGCGATGGCGGAACACCTCGCCGAGCCCGCCTGGAAGGAGCTGCTGGGGCGCCTGGAGGCGGCCTCGGAGGAGTTCCGCGAGAACTGGGCCCGGCACGAGGTCGTCGGGGCCGGCAGCCGGGCCAAGGTCTTCCGCAACGCCTGGGTGGGGCTGCTCCGGGTGGAGGCCACCGACCTGTGGCTCGGCCCCTCCGCCGGACCGCGCCTGGTCAGCTACGCGCCCCGGGACGACGAGACGTACGAGCGGCTGGCGCGCCTTCAGGAGCTGGTGCGCGCCGCCGAGGACTGAGCGGCCGGGTCCCCGGCCACTGCTTCCGCCACCGGCTCAGCCAGCCGTTCCGCGGTCCGGCGGGCGGTGGAGCGGGCCCAGCGCCCGCTGCTCAGGGCGCCGATCAGCAGGACGGCGAGCCCGCAGCCGGTGACGATCCACCAGCCGGGCCGGCTCGCCGCCACGAAGCCCTCCGACCCGCCCGGGTCCGCCATGCCCGCCGCCAGCACCGCGCCGATCACGGCGACCCCGAGGGTCTGCCCGATCTGCCGGCTGGTGGAGGCGACGGCCGCCGCGACGCCCGCCTGGGAGCGGGGCATGCCGGAGACGGCGGTGTTGGTGATGGGCGCGTTCACCGAGCCGAAGCCCAGACCGAACAGCACGTACGCGGCGAACATCGAGACCGTCCCGGTCTCCGCGTCGAACGCCGCCAGCATCAGCCCGCTGGCCGCCATCGCACCGCCCGCGACCAGCAGCGGTATGCGCGGCCCGCGACTGGCCACGAGCCGCCCGGACAGCGGTGAGAGCAGGCACACCACGGCCGCCATGGGCAGCGTGCAGAGCCCGGCGTCCAGCGCGCTCAGACCCCGGACGTCCTGGAGATAGAGCGTGTTGAGGAAGAGGAAGCCACCGAGCGCGGCGAAGGCGCCGACCGCGATGACCGTGGCCCCGCTGAACGGCACGCTGCGGAAGAACCGCAGGTCGATCAGGGGATCGGCGCGCCGCGGCTCGTACACCAGCAGCGCCGCGAGGGCCGCCGCCGCGATCCCCGCGAAGAGCAGGATCTCGGCCGAGGTCCACCCCTTCTGGGGGGCCTCGATGATCGCGTACGTCAGCGAGCCCAGCAGCGCGATCACCAGGAGCTGGCCCAGCGGGTCCGGGCGGCGGGCCCGGTGGGCGCGTGACTCGGGGACGTAACGCCAGGTCAGCAGCAGGGCGGCGAGGCCCACCGGGAGGTTGACCCAGAAGATCGAGCGCCAGCCGACCGAGTCGACCAGGCCGCCGCCGACGACCGGGCCCGCCGCCATCGAGATGCCGACGACCGCGCCCCAGACGCCGATCGCGCGGGCGCGCTCGCGGGGATCGGTGAAGGTGTTGGTGATGATCGACATCGCGACCGGGTTGAGCATCGAGCCGCCCACGGCCTGCACCATGCGGAAGGCGACCAGCGCCTCCAGGCTCGGCGCCAGCGAGCAGAGCGCCGAGCCCAGGGTGAACAGCACCAGCCCGGCCATGAAGACCTTCCGCCGGCCGATCCGGTCGGCGGTGGAACCGGCGAGCATCAGCAGGGACGCGAGGACGAGCGTGTACGCGTCGATCGTCCACTGCATCCCCGCGACGCTCGCGTCCAGCTCCCGGCGCATGGCGGGCAGGGCGACGTTCAGGGCGGTGGTGTCGAGGCTGACGATCAGCAGGCTCATGCAGCAGATCGCCAGCACCAGCATCCGCCGTCGGTGACTGAGCTCAGGCATCCATCGATAGTATGCCTAACTAACGACTGCTGCCGCCAGGGCCTTCGCCACGTCCCGGACCAGCGGGTGGTCGCCCGCCGCGCCGGAGGCACCCGCCGGCTTCGTCGTCAGCACCGCCAGGACCACAGGCGCGCCCTCCTCCGTCCACGCGACGCCCACGTCGTTGCACGAGCCGTAGAAGCCGCCGCCGGTCTTGTCGGCGACCGTCCACTCCGGCGGCAGCCCGGCCCGGAACCGCGTCCCGCTCGTCCGGCAGTTCAGCAGCCAGTGGGTCAGCAGCGCGCGGTCCCGGGGCTCCAGGGCGTTGCCCAGGACCAGCCGGGCGTAGTCGCGGGCGATCGCGGCCGGGGTCGTGGTGTCCGTGACCCGGCCCGGCTCGGCGGAATTCAGGTCGGGCTCCCAGCGGTCCAGCCGGGTCTCCCGGTCGCCGAGGGAGCGGGCGAAGCGGGTGACGGCTTGCGGGCCGCCCAGCTCGCGCAGCAGCAGATTGCCCGCTGTGTTGTCGCTGTCCCCGATGGCGGCGTCGCAGAGCCGGGCGATGCTCAGCCCGCTCGCGATGCTCTCCGGGGTGTCGGTGACCGGCGAATCGGAGACGCAGTCCGCCTTCGTGTAGTGGACCACCTTCTCCAGGACCTCGCCGTCCCGGTCCAGATCGCGCAGGACGGCCGCCGCGGCGAGCGTCTTGAACGTCGACAGCATCGGGAAGCGCTCGTCGGCCCGGTGCCGCACCGAGACCCCGGTGGCCACGTTGTACGCGAACGCGCCGACGCGGGCGCCGTGCGTCCGCTCCAGCTCGCGCAGCCGGGCCGTCGTGGAGCCGGCCGCGGCGCGGGCGGTGCCCGCCGTACCGAGGAGCAGCGCCCCGGCGCCGCCGAGCGCGAGCAGTCCGCGACGGCTGGGGGAGCCGAGAGTTAAGCGGGACATAGGCGTGGTCATGATTCATGTCTCCTTGGTTCGCCGAAAATCCTCACCGGCCCGTCGCCGGAATCCCCACGCTACGGCGGGGGTCCGACAGCGCCCCCCTCTTTCCCCCGTCCCGGCGGGGCGGGACGCCCCGGGGAGCAGTCTCCGGCGTACGGGACAATGGGGCCATGACCACGCTCGCCCCCTCGCCCTCGCTGCTCCGCATCGGCCCGCACACCGTGCAGCCGCCGGTGGTCCTCGCACCCATGGCCGGCATCACCAACGCCCCCTTCCGCACGCTGTGCCGGGAGTTCTCGGGCGGCAAGGGGCTCTTCGTCAGCGAGATGATCACGACGAGGGCCCTGGTCGAGCGCAACGAGAAGACCATGCAGCTCATCCACTTCGACGCGAGCGAGACCCCGCGCTCGATCCAGCTGTACGGAGTGGACCCGGACACGGTCGGCAAGGCGGTCAGCATGATCGTCGACGAGAACCTCGCCGACCACATCGACCTCAACTTCGGCTGCCCGGTCCCCAAGGTCACCCGCAAGGGCGGCGGCTCGGCCCTCCCGTACAAGCGGCCGCTGCTGCGCGCGATCCTGCACGAGGCGGTCTCCCGGGCCGGGGACCTGCCCGTGACGATCAAGATGCGCAAGGGCATCGACGACGACCACCTCACCTATCTCGACGCCGGCCGGATCGCCGTCGAGGAGGGCGTCACGGCGGTCGCCCTGCACGGCAGGACCACGGCCCAGCACTACGGCGGCACCGCCGACTGGGAGGCCATCGCCCGGCTCAAGGAGCACGTTCCGGAGATCCCGGTGCTGGGCAACGGCGACATCTGGTGCGCGGACGACGCGCTGCGCATGATGCGCGAGACCGGCTGCGACGGCGTGGTCGTGGGACGCGGCTGCCTGGGCCGCCCCTGGCTCTTCGGCGACCTCGTCAGCGCGTTCGAGGGGACGGGGACGAGGCAGGCGCCCACGCTGCGCACGGTCGCCGACGTCATGCTGCGCCACGCGACGCTGCTGGGGGAGTGGATCGGTGACGAGGCCCGGGGCGTGATCGACTTCCGCAAGCACGTCGCCTGGTACCTCAAGGGCTTCGCGGTGGGCTCCGAGATGCGCAAGAAGCTGGCGATCACCTCTTCGCTGGAGGAGCTGGGCTCCCAGCTCCAGGAGCTGGACCTCGACCAGCCCTGGCCGGACGGTGCCGACGGGCCGCGCGGGCGCACCTCGGGCAACAACCGGGTGGCCCTCCCGGACGGCTGGCTGAAGGACCCGTACGACTGCGCGGGCATCGGCGCCGACGCGGAGCTGGATACGTCCGGAGGCTGAGCGAGCGGTCGACGAATGGGGGGCACTGCGTGCCCCCCATTCGCATTTTCGCTCATCTGAGCGGTGCCACCATCGAGTGATTCTCGCCACCTTGAGAGGGGTGGTGCTCACATGAGCGCGAAAATCGGGGTTGCATTTCTCAAAGGGTGGCACTGAGTGTCAGGTGTCCGCACTTCGACCGATCGACGCTTCGATCACTTTCAGCCACTGAATCGCGGGTTCCGGTGGGCGCTGCGTCATCCTGTGTACGACTCCTGAAGGCGCGGTTCCGGAGGGCTTCCGGGCGGTCCGCTTTCGATCTGCTGGCGGACGGGTGGTTACGGCCGTACGACGCGCAAGCGCACATACCCAGACACCTTCGATCTGGGTATGTTCCTCGCCGTCAGGGCAGCCACCGCGTCTTCGAGGAGTCGAGACCGTGTCGGAAAACAACGCAGTGCAGAAGTTCGTCTACGACTTCACCGAAGGCAACAAGGATCTGAAGGACCTCCTCGGCGGGAAGGGCGCCAACCTCGCCGAGATGACCAACCTCGGGCTCCCCGTCCCGCCCGGCTTCACCATCACCACCGAGGCGTGCAAGGTCTACCTGGACAGCGGTGAGGAGCCGGCCGCCCTCCGCGACGAGGTGAGTGCGCACCTCGACGCCCTGGAGAGGCGGATGGGCAAGAAGCTGGGCCAGGCCGACGACCCGCTGCTGGTCTCCGTGCGGTCCGGCGCCAAGTTCTCGATGCCCGGGATGATGGACACCGTCCTCAACATCGGCCTCTCCGACGCCTCCGTGGCGGGCCTCGCCGCCCAGGCCGGCGACGAGCGGTTCGCGTGGGACTCCTACCGCCGGCTGATCCAGATGTTCGGCAAGACCGTGCTCGGCGTGGACGGCGAGCTCTTCGAAGAGGCGCTGGAGGCCGCGAAGGAGGCCAAGGGCGTCAAGGTCGACGTCGACCTCGACGCGGGCGACCTGAAGAAGCTGGTCAAGGAGTTCAAGAAGATCGTCGCGCGGGACGCCGGCCGGGACTTCCCGCAGGACGCGCGCGAGCAGATGGACCTGGCCATAAAGGCGGTCTTCGACTCGTGGAACACCGACCGGGCCAAGCTCTACCGCCGCCAGGAGCGCATCCCCGGCGACCTCGGCACCGCCGTCAACGTCTGCTCGATGGTCTTCGGCAACCTCGGCCCCGACTCCGGTACGGGCGTCGCCTTCACGCGTGACCCGGCCGGCGGCCACCAGGGCGTCTACGGCGACTACCTCCAGAACGCGCAGGGCGAGGACGTCGTCGCGGGCATCCGCAACACCGTGCCGCTCGCCGAGCTGGAGGCGATCGACAAGCAGTCGTACGACCAGCTGCTGAAGATCATGGAGACGCTGGAGACCCACTACAAGGACCTCTGCGACATCGAGTTCACCATCGAGCGCGGCCACCTGTGGATGCTGCAGACCCGGGTCGGCAAGCGCACCGCCGGTGCCGCCTTCCGGATCGCGACCCAGCTGGTGGACCAGGGGCTCATCGACGAGGCCGAGGCCCTCCAGCGGGTCAACGGCGCCCAGCTCGCCCAGCTGATGTTCCCGCGCTTCGACGACACCGCGAAGACCCGGCGGCTCGGCCGGGGCATCGCCGCCTCGCCCGGCGCGGCGGTCGGCAAGGCGGTCTTCGACTCGTACACCGCCGTCAAGTGGTCCCGGTCCGGCGAGAAGGTCATCCTGATCCGCCGCGAGACCAACCCGGACGACCTGGACGGCATGATCGCCGCCGAGGGCATCCTCACCTCGCGCGGCGGGAAGACCTCGCACGCCGCGGTCGTCGCCCGGGGCATGGGCAAGACCTGTGTCTGCGGCGCCGAGGAGATCGAGGTCGACACCAAGCGCCGGCGCCTGACGGTCGGGGACGTCGTCGTGGAGGAGGGCGACCTGGTCTCCGTCGACGGCTCCACCGGCAAGGTGTACCTCGGCGAGGTGCCCGTCGTGCCGTCCCCCGTGGTCGAGTACTTCGAGGGCCGGATGCACGCGGGCGCCGACGACGCCGACGAACTGGTCGCCGCCGTGCACCGGATCATGGCGTACGCGGACCGGATGCGCCGGCTGCGGGTGCGGGCCAACGCGGACAGCGCGGAGGACGCCCTGCGCGCCCGCCGCTTCGGCGCCCAGGGCATCGGCCTGTGCCGCACCGAGCACATGTTCCTCGGCGAGCGCCGCGAATTGGTCGAGAAGCTGATCCTGGCCGACACCGACCAGGAGCGCGAGACGGCCCTGGAACAGCTTCTCCCGCTCCAGAAGGCGGACTTCATCGAGCTGTTCGAGGCGATGGACGGACTGCCGGTCACCGTACGGCTGCTGGACCCGCCGCTGCACGAGTTCCTGCCGGACATCACGGAGCTCTCGGTGCGGGTGGCGCTCGCCGAGGCCCGCAAGGACGCCAACGAGAACGACCTCAGGCTCCTCCAGGCCGTGCACAAGCTGCACGAGCAGAACCCGATGCTGGGGCTGCGCGGGGTGCGCCTCGGCCTGGTCATCCCCGGGCTGTTCGCCATGCAGGTGCGGGCCATCGCCGAGGCGGCCGCCGCCCGCAAGAACGCCAAGGGCGACCCGCGCGCCGAGATCATGATCCCGCTCGTCGGCACGGTCCAGGAGCTGGAGATCGTCCGCGAGGAGGCGGACCGGGTCATCGCCGAGGTCCAGGCCGCCACCGGCACCGACCTCAAGCTGAAGATCGGCACCATGATCGAGCTGCCGCGCGCCGCGCTGACCGCCGGGCAGATCGCGGAGGCGGCGGAGTTCTTCTCCTTCGGCACCAACGACCTGACCCAGACGGTGTGGGGCTTCTCCCGCGACGACGTGGAGGCGTCGTTCTTCACCGCCTACCTGGAGAAGGGCATCTTCGGGGTGTCGCCGTTCGAGACGATCGACAAGGACGGCGTCGGCTCCCTGGTCAAGAACGCCGTCGCGGCCGGCCGGGCGACCCGGCCCGACCTGAAGCTGGGCATCTGCGGGGAGCACGGCGGCGACCCCGAGTCGGTGCACTTCTTCCACGAGGCCGGTCTCGACTACGTCTCCTGCTCGCCGTTCCGCATTCCGGTGGCACGTCTTGAGGCGGGCCGCGCGGCGGCCGGGGCGCGGGCCAGCGACAGCCGCTGACGCGGCATTCCGGAGGCGGCGGCACCCCGTGCGGGGGTGCCGCCGCCTTGCCGTGCGGAACCGAGGTCGTGCGCCGTTGTCATGTCCCGGTAAATGCAATGTCCCGTGTCCATTGCTTCGTTTAATGCGCAAAGAAATCGAGTTGAACGGACCGGGGTGCGGCCCCTGGATCCCCATCCACGGGCCGCACCCGGCTTACCCCCATCGAGTGCGGAGCCGCACCTTTGCCAACCGCCGCCGAACGAGCAAAACCCCCCACGGCCTTCACTCGCTCTTCCGGTGGCTCCGGAATCGCACCCGACGGCGTACAGCTTTTCGTCCGGCGGCCGGTCCCGGCGAGGCGTTTCACCTCTGGCCGAAACCCCGTGGTGACGTGCTGTTACGATTCGCATACTCTTGCGAGGGGGTAATTGCAGGTGCAAGGGGTGGGAGTTCGGTGCTGCGTATCCATGTCTCCGGATGGGACCTTTCCAGGGTGCGGATGGCCTCCGGGCCGGACGCGCTGTGGGAGACAATTCTCAGCTTTCACCGGCTGAGGGACCGGAGGGCTTCCGCGGTCTTCGGGAAATGGCGCACCGAAACGCGCCCACGGTTGAGCGGTGAAGTGCGTCTGCTGTCCGCGGTGGTCCCGCAGCGCGGCTATTTCCCCGACTTCCTGACGCCTTCTCAGGAAAGCGCCGAACCGCTCGGGGCCGACGCCGCGATGGAAGCCGTGCGCGCCACTCCGCCCGACCGCCTGCGCGCCGAGATCGCCCTCCTGGAGGACCCCGGCGCCCGGCGCGCCGCCCGCCTCGACCCCCTGCGCGAGGGCGGCGCCGAGCCCCTGGCCCGCCTCGTCGGCGCCTTACGCGACTACCACCGCGCCGCCGTCGAGCCGTACTGGCCGCACATCCGGTCCGCCGTCGAGGCCGACCGCGCGATCCGGGGCCGCGCCCTCCTGGACGGCGGCGCCGACGAACTGCTCGCCTCGCTGCCCCCGGTCATCCGGTGGCGGGCGCCCGTCCTGGAGGCGGACTACCCCGTGGACCGCGATCTCCACCTGCACGGGCGCGGGCTGCTCCTCCAGCCGTCCTACTTCTGCCGGGGCACCCCCGTCGTCCTGCGCGACCCCTTGCTCCCGCCGGTCCTGGTCTACCCGGTGGCCCACCCGGCCGCCCCCGCCTTCGCCGAGCCGGGCCCCTCGCTCGGCCGGCTCCTCGGGCAGACCCGCTCCACGGTCCTGCGGGCCATCGGCGACGGCTGCACCACCAGCGAGCTGGCCCGGCGCGCCGGGGTCTCCCTGGCCTCGGCCAGCCAGCACGCCTGCGTCCTGCGCGAGGCGGGGCTCGTCCACACCCTGCGGCACGGCAGCTCCGTCCAGCACACCCTGACCCCGCTGGGCGGCTCGCTGCTGAGGGGCGGGGCGCCGGTTCCGGTTTCGTGAGGGGCCTCGTACGGAAAGGATCTGCGGCCGCACCGATGAGTTCCGGGCGGCCCCCTCGTCCTATCTGTCGAGAAGCGTTCGCGGACAGCGTGCGCGGACAGCGTTCGCAGCCACCGAGAGAGTGAGACGGCCATGCCCCAGATGATCTTCGTGAACCTGCCGGTCAAGGACCTGGAGACGTCGAAGGACTTCTTCGCGAAGCTGGGCTACTCCTTCAACCCGCAGTTCAGCGACGAGCGCACCGCCTGCCTCGTCATCAGCGACACGATCTTCGCCATGCTCCTCCAGGAGGAGCGCTTCAAGGACTTCACCAAGAAGGAGATCGCGGACGCCGCCGCGTCCACCGAGGTGATCCTCGCGCTCAGCGCCGACAGCCGCGAGAAGGTGGACGAACTGGCCGACGCCGCCCTCGCCAACGGCGGAACGCCCGCCAACGAGCCGCAGGACCTCGGCTTCATGTACGGCCGCTCCTTCCAGGACCCGGACCACCACATGTGGGAGGTCATCTGGATGGACCCGTCCGCCGTCGAGGGCTGAGCCGTCAGGGGCGGGCCGGCCGCAGCCCCGCGTACGTCACGCCGGTCAGCTGCTCCGAGGCCACCCACAGGCGCTCGCCCGCCACATCGCCGCGCGTCCAGCCCGCCCGCCAGGCCGGGCCCGGCGCGCCGCGCCAGCCCAGCACCCGGGGGCCGGTGAAGGAGTCGGGGCGCACGCCCGGCGCGGTCGCCGCGTACAGCGTGGGCAGGGCGCCGGCCGACGCGGGCTGGGCGAGGACGCGGCTGCCGAACCGGATGATCCGCTCCGCCGTCCGGCGGTTCTCCATCCGGACGGCCGCCGTCTGGAGGTTGGTCGAGGCGACACCGGGATGTGCGGCGGCGGCGACCAGCGTGCTGCCGGCCGCCGCGAGCCGCCGGGCCAGCTCGTGGACGAAGAGCAGATTCGCGGTCTTCGAGCGGCCGTAGGCGGTCCAGCGGCGGTAGTCCCGCTCGCTGTTGAGGTCGCCCATGTCGATGTTGCCCAGGGCGTGCAGCCCGCTGGAGACGGTCACCACCCGGGCGCCTCCGGTGGCCAGCAGCTTCGGCAGCAGCAGCCCGGTGAGCGCGAAGTGCCCGAGGTGGTTGACGCCGAACTGGGTCTCGAAGCCGTCGGCGGTCCGCCCGTACGGGAGGGCCATCACCCCGGCGTTGTTGACCAGCAGGTCGAGCCGGTCCGCCCGGAAGTCCGCGGCGAACGCGCGCACGGAGGACAGGTCGGCCAGATCGAGCGGGGCGAACACGACGTCCGCGCCGCGCACCGCGTACCGGATGCGGGCCGCCGCCTCCTCGCCGCGCCGCTCGTCGCGGCAGGCGAGCAGCACCCTGGCCCCGCGGCGGGCCAGCTCGCGGGCGGTGATGAGCCCGATGCCGCTGTTGGCACCCGTCACCACGGCCGTGCGGCCGGTCTGGTCGGGAATGTCGCGCGCGCTCCAGCCCTGGGTCATGGATCAAGCCTACGACCGGGGGCGCGGACGGCCGGAAGCGCCCGTTCGATGCGCTTCCGGCCGTCTTTGGGCGGCGGCGCTCAGTCCGCGCGTACCTCGAAGACCGGTACGCGGACCTCGTCGTCGTCCAGGCAGGCGCCCGTCACCAGGTCGAACCGCTGCTTGAGCAGGGGCGACGCGACGAAGGGCTGCCCGCCCTCCGAGCCGAGCAGGCCGCGCGAGAGGACATAGGCCCCGGTGAACGGGTCGCGGTTGTCGATGGCGTACGTCCGCCCCGCCCGGTCCAGGAAGAGCGCGACCTGCCGGCCGTCCGGGAGGAGGGCGGCGACCCCGCGGCCGGGGGTCAGCTGCGAGCGGTCGCACACCGTGAGCCAGCCGTCCCCGGCGGCGAGCCGGACGGTCCGGGTGTCCTGCGCGGTGGCCGGCGTCTGCGTGGTCATCAGGAGGCGGTCCCTTCGAGAGTGCGGATGGCGAGAACCGGGCCCGCGAGGATGTCCAGGTCCGGCTTGACCTGGTCGCGTTCCGGGACGAACTTCACCGACGGGTCGGGCGCGTCGGGCGCGTTGACGAAGGTGACGAACCGGCGCAGCCGCTCGGGGTCGTTGATGGTCTCGGCCCACTCGTCGCGGTAGCCGCGGACGTGGTCGGCCATCAGCCGCTCCAGCTCCTCGCAGAGCCCCAGCTTGTCGTGCACGACGACGTCCCGGACGTGCTCCAGGCCGCCCTCGATGCGCTCCAGCCAGGCCGAGGTGCGCTCCAGCCGGTCCGCGGTGCGGATGTAGAACATCAGGAACCGGTCGATCAGCCGGACCAGTTCGGCGTCGGACAGGTCCTGGGCGAGCAGGTCGGCGTGGCGCGGGGTGGCGCCGCCGTTGCCGCCCACGTAGAGATTCCAGCCGCCGGCCGTGGCGATGATCCCGAAGTCCTTGCCCCGGGCCTCCGCGCACTCCCGGGCGCACCCCGAGACCGCCGACTTCAGCTTGTGCGGGGCGCGCAGGCCCCGGTAACGCAGCTCCAGGTCGATCGCCATCCGCACGGAGTCCTGCACGCCGTAGCGGCACCAGGTCTGCCCGACGCAGGACTTGACCGTGCGCAGCGACTTCCCGTACGCGTGCCCGGACTCGAAGCCCGCGTCGACGAGCCGGGTCCAGATCAGCGGGAGCTGGTCGACGCGGGCGCCGAACAGGTCGATGCGCTGACCGCCGGTGATCTTGGTGTAGAGCCCGAAGTCGCGGGCCACCTCGCCGATCACGATCAGCTTCTCCGGGGTGATCTCGCCGCCGGGAATGCGCGGCACGATCGAATAGGAGCCGTTGCGCTGGAGGTTGGCGAGGAAGTGGTCGTTGGTGTCCTGGAGGGCCGCCTGCTCGCCGTCCAGGACATAGCCGCTGGCGCCGACCGTCGGGGCGAGCGAGGCGATGACCGAGCCGACCGCCGGCTTGCACACCTCGCAGCCGTCGCCGCCGCGCGCCGCCTCCCGCCCGTGGGAGTCGAGGAGGTCCGCGTACGAGGTGACGCGCAGGGTGCGCACGATCTCGTACAGCTCGCTGCGGGTGTACGCGAAGCAGCCGCACAGGCCCGCGTCCGCGCTCTGCGGGAGCAGCTGGCCGATCACCTTGAGGCAGCTGCCGCAGCCGGTGCCGGCCTTGGTGCACTTCTTCACCTCGGGCAGCGTGGTGTGCTCGCGGATCGCGCCCTTGGTGACGTTGTGGCAGGAGCAGATCACCGCCTCGTCGGGCAGTGCGGACGGGCCGAGCGCCACCGGGCCGCCCGCCCCGGCCGGGAGCACCAGCTGCTCCGGGGCGACCGGCAGCACGCTCCCGGTCATCGGGCGCAGCGTGCCGTACTGGTCGGCGTCGCCGACGAGGACCCCGCCGAGCAGGGTGCCGTCCGCGGCCATCACCAGCTTCTTGTAGACGCCGGAGCGGGCGTCCGCGTACACCACGTCCAGGCAGCCCTCGGTGGTGCCGTGCGCGTCGCCGAACGAGGCCACGTCCACGCCGAGCAGCTTCAGCTTGGTCGACAGGTCGGCGCCGGTGAACGCGGCCTCCTTCCCGGCGATCACCTCGGCGGCCGTCAGCGCCATCTCGTAGCCCGGCGCCACCAGTCCGTAGACCCGGCCGTCCGGGGCGAGCGCGCACTCGCCGATCGCGAAGACCGCGGGGTCGGAGGTCCGGCACTGCTCGTCCACGACGATCCCGCCGCGCTCCCCGACCGCGAGCCCGCACTCCCGGGCCAGCTGGTCGCGCGGGCGCACCCCGGCCGAGAACACCACCAGGTCCGTGGCCAGCGCGGACCCGTCGGAGAGCGCCATCCCGGTCACCGCGCCGTCCTCGCCCGCGGTCACCTCCTGCGTACCGACCCCGGTGTGGACGGTCAGGCCCATGTCCTCGATGGTGCGCAGCAGCGCGGCGCCGCCGCCCTCGTCCACCTGGACCGGCATCAGCCGGGGCGCGAACTCCACCACGTGCGTGTCCAGGCCGAGGCCCTTCAGCGCGCCGGCCGCCTCCAGGCCGAGCAGCCCGCCGCCGACCACCGCGCCGGTCGTCGCGTTCTTCGCGTACTCCTCGATGGCGAGCAGGTCCTCGATCGTCCGGTAGACGAAGCAGCCGGTGCTGTCCTTGCCGGGGACCGGCGGCACGAAGGGGTAGGACCCGGTCGCGAGCACCAGCGTGTCGTACGCGAAGACCTCGCCGGACCGCGCGGTGACCGTACGGGCCGTGCGGTCCACGGCCACCGCCGGGTCCCCGAGCCGCAGCTCGAAGCCGTGCCGCTCCATGAAGCCGTCCTCGGCCAGCGCCAGCTCGTCCGGGGTCCTCCCCGCGAAGTACGAGGTCAGCTGGACCCGGTCGTAGGCGGCGCGGGGCTCCTCGCACAGGACGACGACGCGGGCGGTCCCGGCGGCGCCGGTGAGACCGCGCTCGGCCAGGGCCTCCAGGAAACGCTGGCCGACCATCCCGTGCCCGACGACCACGAGCGTCGGCACGGCGGCGGGGCCTGAGGTGGGGGCGGTCGGGGGAGTGGACACCGGCATCTCGGGCCTCCGTCGTCGGTGGGCGGGTTCGGCAGGGCCACAGGCGCCGGGCCTGTGTGCTCATGTCCCAGAGCGTGTCGCGGCGGTGTTACCCGGCCGGTTCCCCGCTGTTTCCCGGGAGGAACCTTGCGCTCAGCACCTGCGGAAAAGGTCTGTGAGGCGGTCGGCGGAGGCCGGAAAAGGGGCCTTGTCCTGCGGAAACCTCAGAGTTGGCTCAACTTTCCCGGTGCGGGCCCGCACCGGTTGGACTGTGCGCGCATCCGCTCCATAGGGTCGTGCTCATGCCGGACATCACCCTGACCACCCTGGTCGTGCTGTGCCTCGCCGCCGCCGCGGCGGGCTGGGTCGACGCGGTGGTCGGCGGCGGCGGACTGCTCCTGCTGCCCGCGCTGCTGCTCGGCCTGCCGCACCTGCCGGCCGCGCAGATCCTCGGCACGAACAAGGCGGTCGCCATCGTCGGCACCTCGGGCGCCGCCGTCACCTACGCGCGCAGGGCACCGGTGAAGGTGGGCACGGCGGTGCGGATCGGGTGCGCGGCCCTGGCCGGGTCGATGACCGGCGCGTTCTTCGCGGCCGGGATCAGCAGCGAGGTGCTGCGCCCGGTGATCATGGTGGTGCTGCTGGCCGTCGCCGCGTTCGTGATGCTGCGGCCCCAGTTCGGCCGGGCCGCCGGGGACGGCGTCCCGCCGCTGGTCACCCGGGCCCGCAGGATCACCGCGATCGTCCTGGTGGGCGGCGGTATCGGCCTGTACGACGGGCTCTTCGGACCCGGTACGGGCACCTTCCTGGTGCTCGCCCTGACCGCCGTGCTCCACCTCGACCTGGTGACCGCGTCGGCGACCGCGAAGATCGTCAACGTCTGCACCAACGCCGGAGCGCTGGCGATGTTCGCCCACCAGGGCAACGTGCTGTGGCAGCTGGCGGCGCTGATGGCGGTGTTCAACCTGGCGGGCGGGCTGCTGGGGGCGCGGATGGCGCTGCGCAAGGGCAGCGAGTTCGTCCGCGGGGTGCTGCTGGTGGTGGTGTTCTCGCTGGTCGCGAAGCTCGGGTTCGACCAGTGGCAGAGCTGACGCCTCGTGCGGCGGGGCTCAGCGCACGTCCGTGAGGTGGGCGTACGCCACCACGTTCCCCCGGTAGCCGGTCGCTTCTGAGTATCCGCCGCCGCAGGTGATCAGCCGCAGCGAGGCGTGCGCGGTGGCGCCGTAGACCCGCTGGTCCGGGAAGTCGTCGTTCTCGTACACCTCGATCGCGTCGAGCGTGAAGACGGCGGTGCGGCCGTCCTGCCGGTCCACCTCGACGCTGCTGCCCTTCTTCAGGGAGCCCAGGTCGTAGAAGACGGACGGGCCCTGCGCGTTGTCGACGTGGCCGGCGACGATCGCGGTGCCCTTGGCGCCGGGCGGCGTGCCGTCCTTGTACCAGCCGACGATGTCCGTGTTCCCGGCCGGCGGCACGTCCAGGCTGCCGTCGGCCCCGAGCCCGAGCCGCATCATCGGCGCGTCGACCCGGATGGCGGGAATCCGGATGCGTACGGGGGCGGAGGGGCGCAGCGGCTCGGCGACCGGGGAGCCGGGCAGCAGGGCGGGCCCGGCGGCGAACGCCTGGGCGGCGGCCGGGCCCGGCGGGGTGAGCCGGGTGCCCGCGCCGTTCTGGATCAGCCAGACACCGGCCAGCGCCACGACGACGAGCAGCCAGCCCTTGGCCTTCTGGGACACGGTGGTCCTCCGGGGTACGGAAGCGGGAAACGGTCCCGTCCCGGTGGCGCGGGGCCACCGGGACGGACACCGGGCGGTACGGAGGGGTGGATGCCTCCGTCAGCCGGCGTCCCGCGTGCCGCTCGCCCGGCGACGCAGGAGCCAGGCTCCGCCGACGGCGGCAGCGGCGATTACGCCGGCTCCCGCCGCGATCTGGGTGGTGTCCGGGCCGACGCTGCCGCCGACTCCGGTCTTCACGTGCCCCGAGGGAGCGGTGGGCGCGGCCGAGGTCCGGTGCCCGGAGGGCGTCTCGCGGCCGGACCCGTTCTCGTCCCAGTCGGATGATCCGGTCGGGCGGCTGGTGGGGGCGGGGCGCTCGGCGGGCGTGGTGCGGGCGGCCTCGGCGGGGGCGTCCGGGACGAGGGCGGGGCCGGCGGCCTCGGCGTCGAGGCCGTCCAGACCGTCCAGGCCCTCCGTGTCCTCGTCGCCGCCCAGGCCCTCCAGGTCGGAGAAGTCGTACGCGGGCGAGTCGGCGGCGCCCGCGGAGTCCTCGTCGCGCGAGGAGCCCGCGGCCTTCACCTCGATCTCGCCGGTGGCCCGCTCGCCGTTCGCGCAGTCCACGCCGATGTCGTACGTCCCGGGTGCGACGCCGCCGGGCACCCGGAAGGTGCCGGCCAGGGCGTCTTCGAGGGAGACGGGCGCCAGCGGGAACTTTGGGGCGTCCAGCGCGCTCGCGTCACCGGTGGCGGTGCTGTCGCCGCCGCAGGCGGTGGTGTCCACGGTCACCGTGGCACCCGGAGCGGCGCCGGCCGGGGTGATCCGCAGCGATGCCCGCTCGTCCCCGTACGCGGACGGGGCGGCGGCGCCGAGGCCGAGCGCGGCGGCGGCCAGGGCCGCGGCGGCGGTGCCGGTCACGAGTCGGGCGGGACGGAGCATGGGGGTTTCCTCCGGGCAGAAGGCGCTGGGCGGGTGTTCCTGGCTCCGAGCCAACAGCCGGACCGGCCCCCATGCCTGTTGACATCGAGTCAGCTTTCACCCGTCCGGCCCGGCACGGCCTCCTTGCCGGGCGGCGTCGTCGCAGGTCACAGGGGCGACGGTGGATGCGGTGCGTGGTCCCTGACCCCCTGGTGCCGTTCGGGTGACGGCCCCGTCAGGGAGTGTGATGTACGTCACATGCGTGAGCCGTCGCTGAGCGGGAACACGCATCACAACCCCCCACGGGACGGTGTGCGCAGCCGCCCCCGGCCGACGCCCCCTCCGGACCTCTCCCCCCTGGGCCCGGAGGGGGCGGACTGCGTCAGGGGTGCGGCAGGACCGGCTCGCCCGGCGCGCCGTCGTAGGCCGCCGCCAGTCGCCTCATCAGCTCCGCGTCGACCGTGAACGCGGTGCCGTCGATCCGGGAGACCGGAGCCATGCCCAGCGAGTTGGTGAGGAACGCCGACCGGAACGCCCCGAGCCCGTCCAGGGTCACCGGACGGTGCAGCGACGGCAGGCCCGCGCCCGGAAGCTCGCGTACCAGGACGCCCATGGTCACTCCGGACAGGGCCGGGGCCTGCGGCCAGGTGATCGCACTCCCGTCCCAGAAGCCGATGTTGGCGACCGTCCCCTCGGTCACCGAGCCGTCGGGCAGGGTCAGCAGCGCGTCGTCGTAACCGGCGCGGCGGGCCAGGTCCGCGTAGTAGACCTGGCCGAACTCGCCGGGCCGCTTGAGGTGCGCGGCGGTCCGGGCGAACGGGACGGACATCAGGGCCTTGGGTTCCGGAGGCATCCCGCCCGGCTCCCGGACCGTCACCATCACCGTCGTCGCGGTGCTCCCCGGCGGCAGGTACCCGTGCACCCGCAGCGAGGCGTCCGTCCTGCCCGCGCTCTCCAGCGCGTGCCGGATCAGCCGGCGCACGAGCTCCCCGTCCAGGGGGAGTCGGAACAGCTCGCGGTTGGCCGCGTCCAGCCGGGCCAGGTGCAGTTCCAGGCCGCGCACCCGGCCCGCGCGCACCTGCATCGCCGTGAAGTGGCCGTAGTTGAAGAAGAGTGCCCGGCGCAGATCGTCCTCGGTTGCGGGCCGGCCGTCGAACTCGGCGTACGGGAGGCCCGCCGCTGCTGGGGTCGTCATGCGGCCACGGTATGCGGCCGCGGCCGGCCGGCGGGAGGCCCGTTCCCGGACGCGCTTGACCTCAACCATGGTTGATGTACGAACGTCTCCGCCATGGACCTCAACACCGCGGAATCCACCGCCACCGCCCTGTCCGAGACCGGCCCCCTGAAGGTGGCCGTCATCCTCGCCAGCAACCGCGAGGGCCGGTTCGCCCCCGTCATCGCCGACTGGTTCCTGGCCCACGCCGACGCCCATCCCGCGCTCACCACGGATGTGCTCGACGTCGCCGCCCTCGACCTGCCGACCGCCCTCTCCTACCGGCTGGAGCCCGGGGCCGGGAAGGTGCTGGCCGGGGTCGCGGACCGGCTGGCCGGGGCGGACGCGTTCGTCGTCGTCACCCCCGAGTACAACCACTCCTACCCGGCGCCCCTGAAGAACCTCATCGACTGGCACCGCGACGAGTGGCAGGCCAAGCCCGTCGCGTTCGTCTCCTACGGCGGGGTCTCCGGCGGACTGCGCGCGGTCGAGCACCTGCGCCAGGTCTTCGCCGAGCTGCACACCGTCTCGATCCGCGACACCGTCTCCTTCCACAACGCGGGCGCCCAGTTCGACGACGAGGGCAGGCACCGCGACCCGGCCGGGCCGGACGCCGCCGTGAAGACGCTGCTCGACCAGCTCGTCTGGTGGGGCCGCGCGCTGCGGGACGCGAAGCGGGCGCACCCGTACGGCGGCTGATGGCGCGGCGGGGGGCGGGACCCCACAATCGACGGGGGACCGCCCACCACCGCGAGGAGACGCCGAAGTGACGACGACGCCGGCATGGCTGACCGTGCTGACCACGACGGACAGCGAGGAGAAGGCCAGGGACCTGGCGCGGGCCATGGTCGAGGCGCGGCTCGCCGCCTGCGTCCAGATCTCCGCGCCCGTCACCTCGGTCTACCGCTGGCAGAACGCCGTCGAGGCCACCGAGGAGTGGCAGCTGCTGATCAAGACGACGGCCGAGCGCTACGAGGAGCTGGAGGCCCACCTCCAGGAGGCGCACGACTACGAGACCCCGGAGATCATCGCCCTGCCGATCCTCCGGGGCAGCGCCCGCTATCTGGGCTGGGTCTCCGCCGAGACGGCCCCGGTCACCTCGGTCTGAGGGGCGGCCGGCGGGAGGCCGCCGCCAGCGCGTCGTCCACGCCCCGTTCCCGGGGGCCGAGGAAGTGCGGGTCCGGTTCGAAGAGGGCGTCGAGCGCCGCCTTGCCCGCCGCGAACACCTCCCGCGTGGCGCCGTAGCACCAGGTGGCGTCGTGCTTCGCGGCCACCCCGACCCCGTACGCGTCGATCCCCGCCGCCCGGCACAGCGCGATGGCCCGGCGGATGTGGAAGCCCTGGCTCACCAGCACCGCCCGGTCGACGCCGAAGATCCGCTTCGCCCGCACGCAGGAGTCCCAGGTGTCGAAGCCCGCGAAGTCGCTGACGATCCGGTCGTCCGGCACGCCCTGCCCGACCAGGAACGCCCGCATCGCGTCCGGCTCGTCGTACTCCGCGCGGCTGTTGTCCCCGGTCACCAGGACGACCTTCACCCTGCCGTCCCGGTAGAGCGCGGCGGCCGTCCGCAGCCGGTCCGCGAGATACGGGGACGGCTTCCCGTCCCACAACCCCGCCCCGAACACCACCGCGACCTGCCGGGCGGGCACGTCCTCGACGGTCCTGACCCGGGCATCGGCCACCACATGCAGCCAGGTCGCCGGCGCGAGGGCGAGCACACACGCGGCCATCACCCCCCGCACGGCCCGCCGCCGCCCCCGACGGGTCCTCGGCAGCCGGGGCCGCAGCCGGCGGGCGGCCCCCAGCAGCCGGGCGCCCGGCACCCGTTCACTCCCCGGCGTCCGCCGCATCCGCACCCTCACGCGCCCCCACCCCACTCGTCCGCGCCCGTCTCCGGGGTCCTGCTCCAGGGGACGGTCCGAAGGCGGAAAGGGTTCACGGCCCGCCTGAACGCCCGCGTAGGATCGGGCGATGTCGCTTCCACGGTTGATCGCCTCCGATCTCGACGGCACCCTGCTGCGCGGCGACGGCTCCCTCTCGCCCCGGACCCTGCGCGCCCTGCGGACCGCCGAGGAGGCCGGGGCGGAGATCGTCATCGTGACCGCCCGGCCGCCCCGCTTCGTGGACCGGCTGGCCGAGGCCACCGGACTCGTGGGCGCGGCGGTGTGCAGCAACGGCGCCCTCGTCTACGACATGGCGAGCCGCAGCGTCGTCTCCTCGCAGCCGCTGCCCCTGACCGTGGCCCGGCAGGTCGCCACCGCGCTCGCCGCGGCCGTCCCCGGCGTCGGCTTCGCCCTGGAGACCGGCAACCAGGTCTTCTACGAACCGGCCTACCGGCTGCGCTTCGGCGAGGACGCGGACGCCGAACTCCCGGTCGCCTCCCTCGCCGACCTGTGGCTCACCGAGGCCCCGGTGACCAAGCTGCTCGCCTGGTCGGAACAGCTCGACGCGGACACCCTGCTCGCCGCCGCCCGCCAGGGGGCCGGCGACACCGTCCAGCTGACCCACTCCGGCGGGCGCGGCCTGCTGGAGATCAGCGCGCCCGGCGTCCACAAGGCCGGCGCGCTCGCGGCGCTCTGCGCGGAGCGGGGCATCGAGGCGGCGGACGTCATCGCGTTCGGCGACATGCCCAACGACCTCACCGTCCTCACCTGGGCCGGTACGGGCTACGCCATGGCCAACGCCCACCCGTCGGTGCTGGCCGCCGTCCCGACGCACGCCCGGACCAACGAGGAGGACGGGGTGGCCCAGGTCATCGAGCACCTGTTCGCGGTGCGGGGGAGGGGTTGAGGGAGCGCCGGACTTCTCGGCCGCCGTCGTGCTTCCCTCGTGAGGTGTCGGGAAGCCCCTGTGGCTGTCGTGCGACGCCCAGGTCGTCGAGCGTCTGCTGGCGGTGCGGGGGAGGGGTTGAGGGCGCGCCGGGCTTTTCGGCCGCTGTCGTGTTGCCCTCGTGAGGTGCCGGGAAACCCGTGTGGCTGTCGTGCGACGGGGAGGGCGTGGCGGTCCAGGTCGTCGAGCGTCTGTTCGCGGTGCGGGGGAGGGGCTGAGGGGACGCCGGGCTTTTCGGCCGCCGTCGTGCTTTCCCCGTGAGGCGCCGGAAAACGCCCGTGACCGCCGTGCAACGCCCCGGCAACGTCCGTCCGCGACCATCACCCCATGCACCGCATCCGGCACCTTCCCCCGCCCGGCCCCGCGAACCCCCCGGCGTCCGCCGCCCCCGCACTGGTCGCCGTCGCCCACGGCAGCCGGGACCCCCGCACACCGCGCACCGTGGCCGCGCTCCTGGACCGGGTCCGCGAACTGCGCCCCGGGCTCGACGTCCGCCTCGGCCACATAGAGCTCAACGCGCCGCTCCTGCCGGACGCCCTGCACGCCCTCGGCGCCGGCGAGGCCGTCCTCGTACCGCTGCTGCTCGGGCGCGGGCATCACGTCAAGCACGACATCCCCGCGTCCGTCGCGGGCGCCCCCGCCCTGCGGGCCCGGGTCGCCGCGCCGCTCGGGCCGCACCCGCTGCTGGTGGAGGCGCTGCACGACCGGCTCACCGAGGCGGGCTGGCAGGCCGGGGACCGCGACGGCGCCGTCGTCCTCGCCGCCGCCGGGTCGCGCGACCCCGAATCGGCCGCCGACACCCGGCATACCGCGCGGCTCCTCGGGGAACGGCTCGGCGGCGTGCCCGTCGTACCCGCCTACGCCTCCGCCGCCTCGCCCACCGTGCCCGCCACCGTGCGGGCGCTCGCCGCCCGGGGCCACCGCCGGATCGCCGTCGCCTCGTACTTCACCGCCCCGGGCCGCTTCGCCTCGGCCGCCGCCGCCCACGCGCCGTGGATCGCCGCCGCCCCGCTCGGGGCCCACCCCGCGCTGGCCCGGCTGCTCCTGCGCCGCTACGACCAGGCGCGCGCGGCCGGAGCGGCCACGTACGACATACCCATGAACACACGTTTCCCCGCCTCCGCCTGACCCGTCCCGCCGGTGCGGCGGATTACTGTCGGACCATGAACGGCACGGACGGCACCCAGCTGAACGGCACGGACGGCACGGACGGCACCCGGCATCCCGGTACGGCGCCCTACGGCCCCGCCGACGCCGAGCGCTGGGACCCCGAGCCGGACAAACGCCCCGGCCGCACCGCCTTCCAGCGCGACCGCGCCCGCGTGCTGCACTCCGCCGCGCTGCGCAGGCTCGCCGGGAAGACCCAGGTCGTCACGCCCGGCACCCGCGGCCCCGCCTGGGACGCCAGCCCGCGCACCCGGCTCACCCACTCCCTGGAGTGCGCCCAGGTCGGCCGCGAGCTCGGCGCCGCCCTCGGCTGCGACCCCGACCTGGTGGAGGCCGCCTGCCTCTCCCACGACATGGGACACCCGCCTTTCGGCCACAACGGCGAACAGGCGCTCAACGACTTCGCCTCCGACTGCGGCGGCTTCGAGGGCAACGCCCAGTCGCTGCGGCTGCTCACCCGCCTCGAACCCAAGCGCTTCGTCCCCGACACCCGCACCGGCGACCTGGTCAGCGTCGGCCTCAACCTCACCCGCGCCGCCCTCGACGCCGCCACCAAGTACCCCTGGCCCCGGGGCGCCCACCCCACCGACCCCGGCTCGCCCAAATTCGGCGTCTACGAGGACGACCTGCCCGTCTTCCACTGGTTCCGCGAGGGCGCGCCCCGCGACCGCAAGTGCTTCGAGGCCCAGGTCATGGACTGGTCCGACGACGTGGCGTACTCCGTGCACGACTTCGAGGACGGGCTGCACGCGGGTCACATCGACCCCAACTGCCTGGAGGCCGAGCCGGAGCGCCGCGACATCTGGGCCGTCGCCGTCGGCCGCTACGTCCCCGCCGACACCGACCCGCAGGAGCTGGCCGACGCGCTCGACCGGCTCATCGCCCAGGAGTGGTGGCCGCACGGCTACGACGGGTCCGCCGTCGCCCAGGCCCGGCTTAAGGACGCCACCAGCCAGCTGATCGGCCGTTTCTGCCTCGCCGCCGAGACCGCCACCCGCCGGCGCCACGGCACCGGACGCCTCACCCGTTACGCCGCCGAGCTCGTCGTCCCGCGCGCCACCCGCAACGAGTGCGCGGTGCTCAAGGCCATCGCCGACCGTTACGTGATGCAGCGCGCCGAGCAGGAGGAGATCCGCGCCGACCAGCGCGTCGTCATCGCCGAGCTGGCCGCCGCGCTCACCGCCCGCGCCCCCGAAGGGCTCGAACCGCAGCTGCGCGCGCTCTACGGGGCGGCGCCCGACGACCGCGCCCGCAAGCGGGTCCTCGTCGACCAGATCGCCGCCCTCACCGACGCCTCCGCCCGCGCCCTGCACGCCCACCTCACCCGGGAGGGCGTCCGCCACCGGGAGTGACCTGATCGGGCCGCACCCCCTTCCCCCACTACGCTGCGTGCGGGACGCTCGCAGTTGGCGCCGCGCAGCAAGCACCGAGGAGGCATCACGTGGTCGACGCACATCGGACGTTCGTCATCGTCGGCGGAGGGCTGGCCGGGGCGAAGGCAGCCCAGACGCTCCGGTCGGAGGGGTTCAGCGGCCGGGTCATCCTGATCGGCGACGAGCGCGACCATCCCTACGAACGTCCGCCGCTGTCCAAGGGCTACCTGACCGGGAAGGACGACCGCGACAGCGTCTTCGTCCACCGGACCGCCTGGTACGCGGGCGCCGAGATCGAGCTCCACCTCGGCCAGTCCGTCACCGCCCTGAACCGCGAGGCGCGCACCGTGGAGACGGGCGACGGCACCGTCATCCACTACGACAAGCTGCTCCTCGCCACCGGCGCCGAACCCCGCCGCCTCGACGTCCCCGGCACCGACCTGGCCGGCGTCCACCATCTGCGCCGCCTCGCCCACGCCGACCGGCTGCGCAACGTGCTGGCCGCCCTCGGCCGCGACAACGGCCACCTGGTCATCGCCGGGGCCGGCTGGATCGGCCTGGAGGTCGCGGCGGCCGCCCGCGGCTACGGCGCCGAGGTCACCGTGGTCGAACCGGAGGCGACCCCGCTGCTCCGGGTCGTCGGACCGGAGGTCGGCCAGATCTTCACCGAGCTCCACAGCGACCACGGCGTCCGCTTCCACTTCGGCGGCCGGCTCACCGAGATCGTCGGCCAGGACGGCATGGTCCTCGCCGTGCGCACCGACGACGGCGAGGAGCACCCCGCCCACGACGTCCTCGCCGCGATCGGCGCCGCCCCGCGCACCGCGCTCGCGGAGGCGGCCGGCCTGGAGATCGCCCCGCGCGAGGAGGGCGGCGGCATCGCCGTCGACGCCTCGCTGCGCACCAGCGACCCGCACATCTACGCCGCCGGCGACGTGGCGAGCGCCGCCCATCCGCTGCTCGGGACCCGGCTGCGGGTCGAACACTGGGCCAACGCGCTGAACGGCGGCCCGGCCGCGGCCCGCGCCATGCTCGGCCAGGACGTCGCCTACGACCGGGTGCCCTACTTCTTCTCCGACCAGTACGACCTGGGTCTGGAGTACTCCGGCTGGGCCCCGCCCGGCGCCTACGACCAGGTGGTCATCCGGGGCGACGCGGGCAAGCGCCGGTTCATCGCGTTCTGGCTGAAGGACCGCACCGTGCTCGCCGGGATGAACGTCAACGTGTGGGACGTCACGGAACACGTCCAGAAGCTGATCAGGGCCGGCCGGCCGGTCGACCCGGACGCCCTGGCCGACCCCTCGGTCCCCCTGGAAAGCCTGGTCTGAGCGGCCCCGGGCCGGTGCGCGGGCTCCTGCTCCCCGCCTCCGCGCCGGCCCGTGGCCGACCCCCGCCCGCGCCGTCGCCGTCCGAGCCCACCCGTAGACTTCAGTGCGTGGCAGGCAGGATCAATGACGACGATGTGAAGGCGGTACGGGACGCGGTCCCGATCGACGCCGTCGTGTCCGAGTACCTCCAGCTGCGCAACGCGGGCGGGGGCAACCTCAAGGGCCTGTGCCCCTTCCACGACGAGAAGTCCCCCTCCTTCCAGGTCAGTCCGAGCAAGGGCCTCTTCCACTGCTTCGGCTGCCAGGAGGGCGGCGACACGATCGCCTTCGTGCAGAAGATCGACCACCTGACCTTCGCGGAGGTGGTCGAGCGGCTCGCCGCCAAGGCGGGCATCACCCTGCGCTACGAGGAGGGCGGCTACAACCCCTCCCACCAGCGCGGCGAGCGGATCAGACTGGTCGAGGCGCACAAGGCGGCCGCCCAGTTCTACGTGGACCAGCTGAACGGCCCCGAGGCCGAGATCGGCCGCGCGTTCCTCGCCGAGCGGGGCTTCGACCAGGCCGCCGCCGCGCACTTCGGGGTCGGCTACAGCCCGGCCGGCTGGGACCACCTCACCCGCTTCCTGCGCGGCAAGGGCTTCAGCGACAAGGAGCTGATCACCTCCGGCCTCTCCCAGGACGGCAGGCGCGGCCCCATCGACCGCTTCCGGGGCCGCCTGATGTGGCCCATCCGCGACACCGCCGGGGACGTCGTCGGCTTCGGCGCCCGCAAGCTCCGCGACGACGACAACGGCCCGAAGTACCTCAACACCCCCGAGACCCCGATCTACAAGAAGTCCCAGGTGCTCTACGGCATCGACCTGGCCAAGAAGGACATCGCCAAGTCCAGCCGGGCCGTCGTCGTCGAGGGCTACACCGACGTGATGGCCTGCCACCTCGCCGGGGTCACCACCGCCATCGCCACCTGCGGCACCGCCTTCGGCGGCGACCACATCAAGATCCTGCGCCGCCTCCTCATGGACAACGGCAGCGCCCGGGTGATCTTCACCTTCGACGGCGACGCGGCCGGCCAGAAGGCCGCCCTGCGCGCCTTCGAGGACGACCAGAAGTTCGCCGCCGAGACCTACATCGCCATCGCCCCGGACAACATGGACCCGTGCGACCTGCGCCTGGTCAAGGGCGACGACGCCGTCCGCGACCTGGTCGAACCGCGCACCCCGCTCTTCGAGTTCGCGCTGCGCCAGATCGTCGGGCGGTACGACCTGGAGACCCCGGCCGGCCGCGCCGCCGCGCTGGACGAGGCCGCCCCCGTCGTCGCCAAGATCAAGACGGGCAGCGTCCAGCGCGAGGTCGCCGTCCAGCTGGCCGGCTTCATCGGCATCCTGGACCAGGAGTACGTCGTCCACCGGATCAACCAGCTCGCCCAGTGGGCCCGGGGCCGGGGCGGCGACCGGCGCGGACCCGCCCCCGCCGCCCGCGGGGGCGCCCGCCACCAGCCGGTCCAGGCCCCGCCCGCCCCCTCGGGCCCCGCGCTCAACCTCCGCAGCCCCGCCCACCGCACCGAGCGCGAACTCCTCAAGCTCGCCCTCCAGCGCCCCGAGCTGGTCGCGCCCGCCTTCGACGCCTACGGGGCCGACGAGTTCACCGCACCGCCCTACGCCGCCGTGCGCCAGTGCATCGAGGAGGCGGGCGGTGCCGAACAGGGACTCGCCGACAGCCGCGAATACCTCGTCCGGGTCCTCGACGCCACCCCCAGCGAATCCGTCCGCAAGCTGATCACCGAGCTCGCGGTCGAGGTCTTCCACGGCAAGACCATCGACGAGGCCTACGCCGGGGAGCACCTGGTCAAGGTCCGCCTGCGCGCCGTCGACCGCCGGATCAACGACGTCCAGAGCAGCCTGGCCCGCCTCGGCAGCAATGTGGCCCCCGACCACCTCGCCGCCGCGCAGAACGAGGTCTGGGTCCTCCAGCAGTACGCCCAGACCCTGCGCAACCACGGCGCCGCCGCCCTCTGACCCGGGGCCCGCGACCCAGGGCCTGTAACGGAGCGGACTCAGAAAGTCACCGCACGCCCCTCGTGGCGGCTGTGTGCCGTACCCCACACTGGATGGCGGTGCCCTGAGTCATCGGAGCGCGGCCCCACCCCCGCGGTCCGGCAGCGATCACCTGGAGGTCGCCCCCGTGCAGACCCGGACCGTCACCGACGCCGAGCGCGCCCCCGCCGTCCCCGTACAGGCCATGGCGGCGCACCACCCCGAAGGGGTCATCGAGGAAGCGGCCGAGCCTCCGGAGCCGCAGGGGAGACCGGAGGCCGGGCCCACCTCGGACCTGTTCCGCCAATACCTGCGGGAGATCGGGCGCATCCCGCTGCTCACCGCCGCCGACGAGGTGGAGCTCGCCCGGCGCATCGAGGCCGGCCTGTTCGCCGAGGAACGCCTCGCCCGCACCCCGGACCCCGACACCCGCCTCGCCGTCGACCTGGACCGGCTCGTCGTCATGGGCCGCACGGCCAAGCGCCGCCTCATCGAGGCCAACCTGCGCCTGGTCGTCTCCGTCGCCAAGCGCTACGTGGGCCGCGGCCTGACCATGCTCGACCTCGTGCAGGAGGGGAACCTCGGGCTGATCCGCGCCGTCGAGAAGTTCGACTACGCGCGCGGCTACAAGTTCTCGACGTACGCGACCTGGTGGATACGGCAGGCCATGTCCCGCGCCCTCGCGGACCAGGCGCGCACCATAAGGGTCCCGGTCCACGTCGTGGAGCTGATCAACCGCGTCGTCCGGGTCCAGCGCCGGATGCTCCAGGAACGCGGCTACGAGCCCACGCCCGAGGAGGTCGCCGCCCACCTCGACCTGACGCCGGAACGGGTCGGCGAGATCCTGCGCCTCGCCCAGGAACCCATCTCGCTGCACGCCCCCGTCGGCGAGGAGGAGGACGTCTCGCTCGGCGACCTCATCGAGGACGGCGACGCCGCGTCCCCCGTGGAGTCCGCGGCCTTCCTGCTGCTGCGCCAGCACCTGGAGGCGGTGCTCTCCACCCTGGGCGAGCGCGAACGCGAGGTGGTCCAGCTGCGCTACGGGCTGGTCGACGGACGGCCCCGCACCCTGGAGGAGATCGGCCGCCTCTTCGGCGTGACGCGCGAACGCATCCGCCAGATCGAGTCCAGGACCCTCAACAGACTCCGCGACCACGCCTCCGCCGACCAGCTCCGCGGCTACCTCGACTGACGCGCGGGGCGCGCACCCGGGGCAGCCGCGGAGCAGCCGTACGGCTCAGTCGACCTCGGCGACCGCCTGGGCGAACTGCGCCGCGTACAGCCGGGCGTAGGCGCCCTTCGCGTCCAGCAGTTCGTCGTGCGTGCCCTGCTCCACGATCGAGCCGTTCTCCATGACCAGGATGACGTCGGCGTCCCGGATGGTGGAGAGCCGGTGCGCGATCACGAAGCTGGTACGGCCGTGCGCCAGGCCCGCCATCGCCTTCTGGATCAGCACCTCGGTCCGGGTGTCGACGGAGCTGGTCGCCTCGTCCAGTACCAGTATCACCGGGTCCGACAGGAACGCCCGGGCGATCGTGATCAGCTGCTTCTCGCCCGCGCTGACCCCGGAGCCCTCGTCGTCGATCACCGTGTCGTAACCGAGCGGCAGGGTCCGGATGAAACGGTCGGCGTGGGCCGCCCGGGCCGCCTCCTCGATCCGCTCCCGGCTGACGTCGCCGGGGGCGCCGTAGGCGATGTTCTCCGCGATGGTCCCGCCGAACAGCCAGGTGTCCTGGAGGACCATGCCGATGCCGGAGCGCAGGTCCGCCCGCGACATCCTCGCGATGTCCACGCCGTCCAGCGTGATCCGGCCGCCCGTCACCTCGTAGAACCGCATCAGCAGGTTGACCAGCGTCGTCTTGCCGGCGCCCGTCGGGCCGACGATCGCGACCGTGTGGCCCGGTTCGACGTTCAGCGAGAGGTCCTCGATGAGCGGCTTCTCCGGGTCGTAGCGGAACGACACGTGCTCCAGCGCCACGCTGCCGCGCAGGACGCCGGGGTGCTCGCCCTCGCCCTTCGCCGGGTCGGCCTCCTGCTCCTCGGCGTCCAGCAGCTCGAAGATCCGCTCCGCCGACGCCACACCGGACTGCACCAGGTTGGCCATCGAGGCGACCTGGGTGAGCGGCATCGAGAACTGCCGCGAGTACTGGATGAACGCCTGCACATCACCGATCGACAGCGCGCCGGAGGCGACCCGGAGCCCGCCGACCACGGCGATCAGCACGTAGTTCAGGTTCGACACGAACATCATCAGCGGCTGCATGATCCCGCTGTTGAACTGCGCCTTGAACCCGGCCTCGTACAGCGCCTCGTTCTGCTCGGCGAAGTCCCTGGCGGACTCCTCCTGCCGGCCGAAGACCTTCACCAGGGTGTGCCCGGTGTACATCTCCTCGATGTGGGCGTTGAGCTTGCCCGTGACCTTCCACTGCTGCACGAACTGCGGCTGCGAGCGCTTGCCGACCTTCGCCGCCACGACCACCGACAGCGGCACCGTCACCAGCGCGACCAGCGCCAGCAGCGGCGAGATCCAGAACATCATCACCAGCACGCCGATGATCGTCAGCAGGGAGTTGATGAGCTGGCCCATCGTCTGCTGCATCGTCTGCGAGATGTTGTCGATGTCGTTCGTCGCCCGGCTCAGCACCTCGCCGCGCTTGGCGCGGTCGAAGTACGAGAGCGGCAGCCGCGACAGCTTGGTCTGGATGTCCTCGCGCAGCTGGAACACGACCCGGTTGATGATCCGGATCGACAGCCGCGTCGACACCAGCATCAGCAGCCCCGCGCCGACGTACACCGCCAGCGCCATCAGCAGGACGTCGCCGACCGCGCCGAAGTCGATGCCCCGCCCCGGTGTGAAGTCCACCCCGGACAGCATGTCGGCCAGGCCGCTGTTGCTCCTGCGCAGGCCCTCGACGGCCTGCTCCTTGGTCGTCCCCGCGTCCATGGACCGGCCGACGACCCCGGCGAAGACCAGGTCGGTCGCCCTGCCGAGGATCTTCGGGCCGACCACGGACAGCCCGACGCTGCCCGCCACCGCGACCAGCATCAGGTACAGGGTGTTCTTCTCGACGGCGAAGCGCTTCAGCAGCCGCTTCGAGGACCCCTTGAAGTCCATGGACCGCTCGGTCGGCGCCCCGCCCATCATGCGTCCGCCAGGCCCGGCCATTACGCGGCCTCCGCTTCCGTCAGCTGGGAGAGCACGATCTCCCGGTACGTGTCATTGCCGTCCATCAGCTCGTGATGGGTGCCGGTCCCGACGACCCGGCCCTCGTCCAGCACGATGATCCGGTCGGCCTCCCGGATGGTGGAGACCCGCTGGGCCACGATCACCACGGTCGCCTCGGCGGTCTCCCGCCCGAGCGCCGTACGCAGCGCCGCGTCGGTCGCGTAGTCCAGCGCCGAGAACGAGTCGTCGAAGAGGTAGATCTCGGGGCGCTGCACCAGCGTCCGCGCGATCGAGAGCCGCTGGCGCTGGCCGCCGGAGACATTGGTGCCGCCCTGCGCGATCGGCGCGTCGAGTCCCCCCTCCAGGCCCTGGACGAACTCCTTCGCCTGGGCCACCTCCAGCGCGTGCCACAGCTCCTCGTCGGTCGCGTCCGGATTCCCGTACCGCAGGTTCGTCGCGACCGTCCCGGAGAACAGGTACGGCTTCTGCGGCACCAGGCTCACCGTCTTCGCCAGCAGCGCCGGGTCCAGCGTCCGCACGTCCGTCCCGTCCACCAGCACCTGGCCGTCCGTCACGTCGAACAGCCGGGGCACGAGCCCGAGCAGCGTCGACTTCCCGCTGCCCGTCGACCCGATGATCGCGGTCGTCTCGCCCGGCCGCGCCACCAGGTCCACCGCCCGCAGCACCGGCTCCTCGGCGCCCGGGTAGCGGAAGTCCGCGCCGCGCACCTCCAGGTGCCCGTGGGCGCGCAGCTCGCGCACCGGCTTCACGGGCGGGACCACGCTGGACTCCGTCTCCAGGACCTCCTGGATGCGCTCGGCGCACACCTCGGCGCGCGGCACCATCATGAACATGAAGGTCGCCATCATCACCGACATGACGATCTGCATCAGATAGGCGAGGAACGCGGTCAGCGCCCCGATCTCCATCCCGCCGCTGTCGATGCGGTGCGCACCGAACCAGACCACGGCGATGGACGACACGTTCACGACGGTCATCACGGTCGGGAACATCAGGGCCATCAGCCGGCCCGTCGACAGCGCCACGTCCGTCAGCTCGGTGTTGGCGCCACGGAAGCGCCCCTCCTCGTACGCGTCACGCACGAACGCGCGGATGACGCGGTTGCCGGTGATCTGCTCGCGCAGCACCCGGTTCACCGTGTCGAGCCGCTTCTGCATCTGCCGGAACAGCGGGCGCATCTTCCGCACGATCAGGCTCACCGCGATCCCGAGGACCGGCACCACCGCGAGCAGCACCGCCGAGAGCGGCACGTCCTGGCCCAGCGCCATGACGATGCCGCCGACACACATGATCGGCGCCGACACCATCAGCGTGAACGTCATCAGGACCAGCATCTGTATCTGCTGGACGTCATTGGTCGTACGGGTGATCAGCGACGGGGCGCCGAACCGCCCGACCTCGCGCGAGGAGAAGGACTGCACCCGGTCGAAGACCGACGCCCGCACGTCCCGCCCGAGCGCGGACGCGGTGCGGGCGCCGATGTAGACGGCCCCGATGTTGCAGACCACCTGGGCGATGCTGACGGCGATCATCACGCCGCCGTACCGGAGGATGTAGCCCGTGTCCCCCCGCACGACACCGTTGTCGATGATGTCGGCGTTGAGGGTCGGCAGGTAGAGCGTGGCGCAGGTCTGCAACAGCTGGAAGACGACCAGCACCGCGAGTGGTTTCTTGTACGGACCGAGATAGGCCCGCAGAATTTTTATGAGCACGCGTGTCTCTCGGAGTCGGCGTAGGGCGGGGGAGCCGACCCATCTTCCGGCACCGCTCGCCGGGACCGCGAACGTTTTTATTCAAGTCCAGGTCAAAAAACGGACCCGGTCCATAATTTCGGCGGTCCGTCCGCACTCACCGTGTCGGTTCGAACGCTCCCGGGTGAATCTGGTCCCGCGTGGCGATGTACTGCTGGCGCACCGCCTGACCCACGGCCAGCTCCTCGCCGGGCTCCAGCACCTGCGCCGCCGCGCCCTGCCAGGCCGGGGGAGTGCGCCCGTCGAGCGCCCCCTGCGAGACCCCGAGCGCCCACGCCGCCTGCCGGGCCGCGCCGAGCGCCGCGTACTGGGCGGGCTGCGGCACGACCACCTGCGTGCCCAGCAGCGCGGGCGCCAGCTGCCGCACCGCGGGCAGCTCGGCCGCCGCGCCCAGCAGGAACACCCGCCGCACCTCCACGCCCCGGCCGCGCAGCACGTCGAGCGCGTCCGCGAGCGAGCAGAGCATCCCCTCGAACGCGGCCCGCGCCAGGTGTTCCGGCTTCATCGACTCCCGCCGCAGCCCGCACAGCGTCCCCGCGGTGTGCGGCAGCTGCGGGGTGCGCTCGCCCTCCAGATACGGCAGGAGTACGAGCCCCGAGGAGCCGGGCGTCGACTTCAGGGCCAGCGCGGACAGGGCGTCCAGCCCCTCCACGTCCAGCATCCCGGCGGTCCCGCGCAGCGCGCGTACGGCGTTCGAGGTGTGCACCACGGGCAGGTGCATGCCCGTCGCGTCGGCGAACGACGTGATCATCCCGGTCGGATCGGCCAGCGCCTCGTGGTGCACGGCCATCACGGAGCCCGAGGCCCCCAGGGACACGACCGCGTCCCCGACCCCGACCCCCAGGCCGAAGGCCGCCGCCATGGTCTCGCCGGTCCCCGCGGAGATGAGCAGCCCCTCCGGCGTCATCCCGGCCGCCTCCGAAGGGCCCAGCACCTCGGGCAGCGCCGCCTGGTGCCCGAGCGCCAGCTCCACCAGGTCCGGCCGGTAGGACTCGCTGCCCGCCGACCAGTAACCCGTGCCCGACGCGGCGCCCCGGTCGGTGGTCCGCCGGGCCGGCCGCCCGAGCAGCTGCCACACCAGCCAGTCGTGCGGCTGGAGCACCACCGCCACCCGCTGCGCCTGCTCCGGCTCGGACCGCGCCAGCCAGCGCAGCTTCGCCACCGGCTGCGCGGCCTGCGGCACCGCGCCGACCGCCTCGGCCCACGCCTGCCGGCCGCCCAGCCCGTCGATCAGATCGGCCGCGGCGGCCTGTGCCCGCTTGTCGTTGCCGAGCAGCGCCGGGCGGACCAGGTTGCCCTGGTGGTCCAGGGGGACGAGTCCGTGCTGCTGCGCGGAGACGCCGATGGCCTGCACCCCTTCGAGCAGCCCGCCGGTGGCGGCCTCACCGAGGGAGAGCAGCCACGCCTGCGGGTCGGCCTCGGTGGCCTTGGGCTCGACGGGGTGGGGGGCGTACCCCTCGCGCAGTACGGCGCCCGTGTCCGTATCGCAGACCACGATGTGTGTGAACGCGGAAGAACTGTCCAAGCCGGCGACTATGCCCATACACAGATTCTGCCGCACCCCCGGAGGTTTCCCGTACCGGTGGTGCGGCAGAGGCGACGGCGGGGCCGGCTAGGTGTTGGTGGTCCCCCAGTCGTCCTCGACGCCTTTCCCGTTCCCGCGTCCGCGCATGGACCGGACCCGGTCCGTCACGGACGCCGGGACCTTGTCGCCCACCTTCTCGCCCACGGCCTGGTACGCCTTCCCCGCGAACTCCCGGCCGCTCTGGGCCGCGGTCTCGCAGGTGTTGCGCACGGCCGGGTTCTGGGCGAACTGGCGTGCGGACTTCTTCAGCTGCTCGTAACGCTCGCGCCCGGCCCGCGTGCCGAGCACGTAACCGAGGGCCACTCCGGCGATGAACGTGAGCCGGTACCGCATGGCTGCCACCCTTCCTTCGCTCCGTGCGACGTGTGCTGCCCGCCTACCCGCAGACGCCCGAGATCACCCAGGCCGATACCGATTGGCAAAGCACCCCCCCGCTTGCGCTAATGTATGTGTCGCAGCGAGCGCGCGCCGCCCGGCATCCGCCAGGCAGGTGCGTTCGAGGCACCGCAGCAATCCCCTGTAGCTCAATTGGCAGAGCAGCCGGCTGTTAACCGGCAGGTTACTGGTTCGAGTCCAGTCGGGGGAGCGCGATCCCCTGTAGCTCAATTGGCAGAGCATTCGGCTGTTAACCGGAGGGTTACTGGTTCGAGTCCAGTCGGGGGAGCCATCGGGAGAGGACCCTTCGGGGTCCTTTTTCGTGTGCCCGGAACCGGGCGGCGGGCCACGCCGTCTTCATGGTCATCAACAGCCGGGCAGCCGCAGCGGGAGATCGTATGACCGGCTATGCTGCGGCAGACGGTGCGCACACTTGTACGCGCCACGCCGAGACGGGGCGGTAGCTCAGCCGGTTAGAGCAGCGGACTCATAATCCGTCGGCCGTGGGTTCGAGTCCCACCCGCCCCACTTCAGCAGAAACGTCGCGGCCTGTGGGAACGCCGCGCCCGCGGTCGTCTGCGGACGTCGGGGGCCCGGTCATGGAGCGCCGGGAAGGCGCAGGTTGCCGTACCTCGGATTGGGTTCCCCGCGCACCGCGTCAGTGACCTCGCCAGGGCATCCCGGCGGCGGGTGGCCCGGTATGCCGCGGACCCCGTAGTAGACGCACACCAGCCGGTCGTCCCCGTAGGGGAGCATCCGGGTCTCGCCGCAGGCGGGGCAGCGGGCGTCCGCGCGGAGGAGCGTACGGGGCTCCGTGAACACGTGGGGCAGGCGGTTGCGCGTCACGGCGGCCCGGGGCAGGGACAGGCCGTAGTGGTCGCCCAGGACGCGGTAGACGTCCGGCATCCCGGTGTCCCCGGAGGCGTCGTCCCCGAAGACGCCGTGGGGGCGGGCGAGGAAACCGGCCTCCGCGACCAGGCGCCGGCTCACCGGGTGGCCGACGTCGCCGGTGCCGTACTCCCGCATCATCCACTCGGTCTCGCCGTCCACGGTCACCGTGACGGCCGGCGGGTCCATGGTGGTGTCCAGGATGTCCACGACCGTGTGGCGGGCCCTGAGGTCTCTGCCGGGGGCCAGCCGGTCGTCGCGGTGCCCCGCCTCGGGTGCCTCCAGGGCGAACGACCAGCCGCCCGCCGCCTCGCCCACCATCGCCCAGTCCGGCAGCTTCGAGGACCCGGGCCCGTGGAAGAACTCCACGACCCCCGGGGCGGAGTCCGGATCGAGGAGCGTGCCCGGCCGAGCGCCCAGGTACCCCGCGAGGGTCTCGGGGGTGACGCCCTTCACCATGGTCAGGGAGTAGCCGTCCCGGCCCAGCTCGTCGTCCAGCCACGCGATCCCGTCGGTCATGGCGGCACTTTAGGGCCTTCCTCAGACATCTCGGCCGGTCGATACCATTCCGCGTGACCGAATCCCTGACCGAATCCGCCGAGCGCGCCGGTGAACCGGCCGCCCGTGGGCGGATACTCGCCGATCTGACCCCTTTGCGGACCTCGCCCGACTACCGGCGGCTGTGGTTCGGGAACACCGTGTCCTGGATCGGGCAGGGGATGACCGCGCTCGCGGTCTCGTTGCAGGTGTACGACCTGACCGGGTCGGCGTTCTCCGTGGGGCTCATCGGGGCGTGCTCGCTGGTGCCGCTCGTGGTGTTCGGGCTGTACGGCGGTGCCGTGGCGGACACCGTGGACCGGCGGAAGCTGGGGCTGGTCAGCGCGTTCGGCTCGTTCCTGCTGTCGGTGGCGCTCGTCGCCATCACCGTGGCCGGGATCGAGCGGGTGGGGGTGCTGTACGGGATCGTCGCGCTCCAGGCCGTCTGCTTCGCGCTCAACTCGCCCGCCCGCAGCTCGATGATCGCCCGGCTGCTGCCCGCCGAACAGCTGCCCGCCGCCAACGCGCTGAACTCGATGACCAGCACCACCGGCACGCTCGTCGGGCCCATGCTCGGCGGCCTCATCGTCGGCTGGTGGGGCTACCGGGCGGCCTACGGGGTGGACGCCGTCACCTTCACGGCCTCCCTCTACGCGATGTGGCGGCTGCCCTCCATGCTGCCCGAACGGGACGACACGGAGGACCGGAAGCGGGCCTCCGTGCTGGACGGGCTCCGCTTCCTGGGGACCCGGCCCAATCTGCGGATGACCTTCCTCAGCGACCTGTGCGCCATGGTGCTCGCCCAGCCCCGCGCGCTCTTCCCCGTCGTCGCCGTCCTCTGGTACGGGGGCGATGCGCAGACCACCGGACTGCTCGTCGCCGCCCCGGCGCTCGGGGCGCTCCTCGGCGGGGTGTTCTCCGGATGGCTCGGCAGCGTCCGGCGCCACGGTCTCGCGGTCCTGGTCGCCGTCGCCTGCTGGGGCGCCGCCGTCGCGGTCTTCGGGCTGACCCGGCAGCTCTGGCTGGGCATTGTGTTCCTGGCGCTCGCCGGGGCCGCCGACACCACGTCCATGGTCTTCCGCAACACCATGCTCCAGGCGGCCGTGCCGGACGAGCTGCGCGGCCGGCTCCAGGGCGTCTTCATCGTGGTGGTGGCCGGCGGGCCCCGGCTGGGGGACTTCATCGCCGGGTCCGCCGCCGACCTGACCTCGCCCGGTCTGGCCGTGACCGGTGGCGGGATCGCGTGTGCCGTCGCGGTGGGGCTGCTCGCGCTGCGGTGGCCCGCGTTCGCCCGGTACGACGCGCGCGACCCCGAGGCGTGACGGGGTTCCTCAGGGCCTGTCCGCCGGGTCACGGCCGGGGTCGCGGCGCCTGGCACGGCACCCCGCCGCGTTGCCGAAACGCCCGAGCGGCTCCGCCATGAGGACGCTCCGCCGCCTTGCGCCGCGCCGCACCGGACGCCGCGACCTGCCCGACCCTGATCCGCCGGACAGGTCCTCAAGCCTCCCTCTCCAGCTTCGGCTTCTCGCCGCCCGTCGTCCCGCTGTCGAACAGCGAGAACGGCGCGCCCTGCGGGTCCGTGAGCGCGGCGAACCTGCCGAACGGAATGGTCATCGGGCCGAACCGCAGCGTCGCGCCCAGCGACTTCGCCTTCTCCACCGCCGCGTCGCAGTCGTCCACCGCGAAGTACACGTTGATGTACGGCGGCACCTCCGGCGGGAAGTCGTCCGTCATCTTCATGCGGCCCATGACCGGGTCGGCGCCCAGGTCGTAGAGCGTGAAGTCGGCACCGTCGTCCACCATGCGCTGCACGCCGTACCCGAAGACCGCCGGGAAGAAGGCGTCCGCCTTCTCCGGGGCACGGGTGAAGACCTCGGCCCAGGTGAAGGCGCCGGGGACCATGCCGGCCTCGAAGCCCTGGTGGCTGCCGGGCTGCCACACGCCGAAGGTCACCCCGCCCGGATCGGTGGCCAGCACCATCGTGCCGAAGCCGCCCACCCGCATGGGCTCCACCAGGACGGTGCCGCCGTTGTCCCGGATCTTCGACGCGGTGGCGGCCGCGTCCGGCGAGGCCAGGTACAGGCACCAGCCGGTCGGCATCCCGCCCGGGTTCGGCGGCATCAGCGCGGCGACCGCCTTGCCGTCCACCCGGGCCTGCGTGTAGTTGCCGTACTCCGGCAGCGAGTCACCGAACGTCCAGCCCAGCAGCTCACCGTAGAAGCGTTTCGCACCCTCCAGATCGGTGAACGTCGCGTCGGCCCAGCACGGTGTGCCCTCGGTCGCTTCTGCGGGCATCGTGGTCATCTCCTCGAACGAGTGAGCACCCCCTGCCCACGCTAGCCAGCCTTCACCTCGCCTGCCCGTCGGCTCGCGGTCCGGCCACCGAGCGGGCCACGCCCAGCTCCACCAGGTCCTGCGGGCGCAGCCGCAGCTGCCCGGCCGTGGCCCGGACCCGGTCCGGGGGGCGCTTCAGGATCGCGGCGGCGAGCTCCGGCGCGATGACCGAGAAGTAGCTGTCCGGGGTGACGTGCGTGTTGTCCGGCGCGGCCAGGGCCAGCGCCCCGCCCGAGCCGCCCTCGCCGATCACCAGCGTCGTGACCGGGACCCGGGCCGCCGCCACCGCCGCGAACGCGTCCGCGATGGCCGCCCCCGCGCCCGCCCGCTCCGCCTCCGCGTCGTTGGCCGCGCCCGGCGTGTCGATCAGCGTGAGGACCGGGACGCCCAAGCGGTCGGCGAGCCGGATCACCCGGGCCGCCGTCCGGTAACCGGCCGGGCGGGTCGCCGTACCGCACTGCGCCACGTACGCCACCGCACGCCCTTCGCGCAGCCCGAATCCGCAGAGCAGCCCCGGGTCCGTGCCGCCGCAGCGGTCGCCGCTCAGCGGAAGGCGCGCGTCGAAGTAGGCGTCCAGATAGGCGCCGGCGCGCGGCCGGTCCGCCGCCCGCGCGCGGAGCACGGCGTCCCAGCCGGTCTTCGGCGGTTCCGCCGCCGCGAGCGCCGCCGGGACCGGGGCGGGGGAGGGCGGTGCGTCCGGGCGGGCGAGCAGGCCGAGCCAGGAGCCGACCACGGCCGGCAGCTCCCCGGGCGCCACGACCGCGTCGACCGAACCGGCCGCGAACTGGCCCTCGGCGGTGTACGCGGCGGGGTCGGCGTCGGCCGGACGCACCCGTGACCCGGCGAACCCGATCTGCGCCCCGGGCACCGCCAGGATCACATCCGCGCCCGCGCCCAGCGTGGCCCAGCCGCCCCCGGTCGTCGGGTCGCGCAGGACGGCGAGCTGCGCCGGGCCCGCCTCCCGCAGCCGGGCCGAGGCACGGGCCACCCGCTGGAGCTGGGTCAGCGCGATCATGCCCTCCTGCATGCGGCTGCCGCCCGTGGCGATCAGCGAGACGAGCGGCAGCCGCCGGGTGACGGCCTCCTCGTACGCCGCTTCGAGCCGGTCCCCGGTGCGCTGCCCGAGCGACCCGCCCAGGAACCCGAACTCGAACGAGATCAGCACGCACGGGTGCCCGCCGACCACGGCGGTGCCGTGCACGACGGACTCCTGCTCGCCGGTACGGGCGGCGGCCCGGGCCCGCGATGCGGCGTAGCCGGTCCAGCCGAGCGGGCCGTCGCCCCCGGTGTCCCCGGCCGGGGCGGCGGACTCGGCCGGGGCTGCGGACTCGGTGAAACGGTCGGTGAGCGCGGCGATCGCCTCGCGTGCCGTCAGCCGCTCAGCCATGGAGCGCCCGCTTCATGATCTTGCCCAGGTCGTTGCGGGGCAGCGCGTCCAGGTAGCGGACGGCGCGCGGGCGCTTGTGTGGGGCGAGCTGGGCGGCGACATGGTCCGCCAGCTCCCCGGCGGTGGGCGGGGCGGCCGGGTCGGCGGGCACCACCCAGGCCACGATCCGCTCGCCGAGGTCCGCGTCGGGTTCGCCGGTGACCGCCGCCTCCCGCACGCCGGGGTGGTCGAGCAGCGCGTTCTCGATCTCCCCGGCGCCGATCTTGTAGCCGCCGCTCTTGATCAGGTCCGTCGCCCTGCGGCCGACGATGCGCACATAGCCGTCCGGGTCGACCGTGGCCATGTCTCCGGTCCGGAACCAGCCGTCGGGGGTGAGCGCGGCGGCCGTCGCGTCGGGCCGGTTCAGATAGCCGGTGAACAGATTGGGCCCGCGCACCTGGATCTCGCCGATCGCGTCCGCGCCGGTGAGCGGGGTGCCGTCGTCCTCGACCAGGCGCAGCTCCACCCCGCGCAGGGGCGGCCCGACCGTGCCGGGGCGCGGGGCGCCGTCGGCCCGCACGCCCGTGTTCATCAGGGTCTCCGTCATGCCGTATCGCTCGATGACCCGGCGCCCGGTCGCCGCCGTGATGCGCTCGTGGTCGTGGACCGGCAGCGCGGCCGACCCGGAGACCAGCAGCCGGGCGCCCGCCAGGGCCTCGGCGAGCCCGGCCGACGCGTCCGGGTCCGCCAGCGCCTCCGCGAGCCGGTGGTACATGGTCGGCACACCGAACAGCATCGTGCCGCCCGCGGCCAGCTCCCGGGCCACGCCGTCCGGCGAGAACCGGCCCAGGTGGCGCACCGAGCCGCCCCGGCGCAGGGGGCCCAGCACGCCGAGGATCAGCCCGTGCACGTGGAACAGGGGGAGCGCGTGCACCAGGACGTCGTCGGCGGTCCACCGCCAGGCGTCCTCCAGCGCGTCCAGCGAGGCGGCGAGCGCCCGGCGGGGGAGGACGGCGCCCTTCGGCGGGCCGGTCGTCCCGGAGGTGTACACGACGAGCGCGGGGGACTCCGGGTCCGGTTCGGGGAGACCGGCGGCGGGCGCGACATCCGGGGGCGCGGTGGTGACGTCCAGGCGTTCCAGGCCGGCCAGGGCGGGCGGGAGCACCTCGTCGGGCGAGGCGAGCACCAGTGCGGGCGCGCTGTCCGCGACGATGTGGGCCAGCTCCCGTTCCCCCGTCTTCGGGTTCAGCGGTACGGCCGGCACCCCGGCCCGGAGCGCGGCGACCACCGCGACGACGGTGTGCGCGGTCGGTGTGGCCCAGACGGCGACCCGGTCCGCGCCGGTGAGGCGGGCCGCCAGGGCGTCGGTGACCCGGGCCAGGCCGGAGTAGGTGAGGGTGACGTCGTCGAACCGGACGGCCTCGCGGGCGGCTGCCGGACCGGTCACGTCCTGGAGTGCGGGCAGAAGTGGCATCACCCTGCGCACCCTAGATCGCGGCGCTTCCCCCGGCCCCGCGAACCGGCGCGAATGAGTCCCGCCTCACGCCCCGGCGCACGGCGCCGTCTGACGCCCCGGCGCGCGGCCCGTCTGACGCCTCGGCGCACGGTGCCGTCTGACGCCTGGCGCACGGTCCGCCTGACGCCTGGCGCGGGCGGTCCGTCTCAAGCCCGGCGCGGGCGGTTCGCCTGACGGCTTGGCGTTCGCGCTCCGTTCCTAGCCCAGTGTGGGCGGCCCGCCTGACGGCTCGGCGCGCGGCCCGTCTGACGCCTCGGCGCGCGGTCCGCCTGACGCCTCGGCGCGGGCGGTCCGCCTGACGGCTCGGCGCACGCGCTCCGTCGTTTAGTCCGGTGCGGGCGGTCTGTCTGACGCCTCGGTGTGGAGGTCTGTCTCTAGCCCGGCGCGCGGTTCGCCTGACGGCTCGGCGTACGCGCTCCGTTTCTAGCCCGGTGCGGGCGGCCCGCCTCGCGCTTAGCGGCGCGCGCTCCGCCTCGCGCCTCGGCGCACGCGCTCGGTTCCTAGCCCGGTGCGCACGGTTCGCCTGACGGCTTGGCGTACGCGCTCCGTTGTTTAGTCGGGTGCGGGCGGTCTGTCTGACGCCTCGGTGTGGACGTCTGTCTCTAGCCCGGCGCGCGGGGCTCACCTGACGGCTCGGCGCACGCGCTCCGTTCTAGCCCGGCACGCACGGTCCGCCTCACTCCTCGGCGCACGCGCTCCGTTCCTAGCCCGGCGCGGGCGCTCCGCCTGACGGCTCGGCGCACGCGCTCCGCCTCGCGCCTCGGCACGCGCGTTCCGCCCCGCGCCCGGCGGCGCACGGTCCGCCTCACGCCCGGCACGCGCGTTCCGCCTCACGCCCCGGCGGCACGCGCGTTCCGCCTCACGCCCCGGCGGCACGCGCGTTCCGCCTCGCGCCCCGGCGGCGCGCGCTCCGCCTCGCGCCCGGCGCGCGCGCCGCGCCCTCACTCGTCCCGCCGCACGTTCCGCATGCGCCCGTACGCGTACACACAGCCCGCGAGCGCCAGGTCGGACAGGAGCATGAAGCCGATCGAGTACGAGTCCTTCGCGCTGTAGATCGCGCCCATCACCAGCGGCGGCAGGAACCCGCCGAGTCCGCCCATGGCGCCGACGATGCCGGTCACACTGCCCACCTTCGCCTGCGGGGTGACCTGCGAGACCAGCGCGAAGACGCTGCCGCTCGCGGTGCCCAGGCCCGCCGCCATGACCAGCAGCGCGACCGTGCCCGTCGGGTCCAGCCTCGGGTCGAACGCCTGGACGATCGCCATCAGGGCGGCCACCCCCAGCGCCACCGAGGTGACGACCGCCGGGTGGACGCGGTCCGAGAGCCAGCCGCCGATCGGCCGGAAGATGACCGTCACCAGGGCGAACCCGGCCGCCTTCGTGCCCGCGTCGGTCGGCGTCAGCTCGTACCAGGTCTTGAGGTACGTCGGCAGGTACACGCCGAACGCCACGATGCCGCCGAAGCCGATCGCGTACAGCGCGGACAGCTCCCAGGTCACCCGCAGCCGGCCCGCCGAGCCCAGCCGGTGGGCCAGCGAATCCGTCGGCACCTTGCGGCCCGGGTGGTCGTTGATGAGCAGCCCGGCGAGCGCCGCGTACACCACGAGGGCGGCGGCGACCACGAGGACCGGCAGGTTGTCGCCGTGCTTGGCGATGCGCGGCGTGAAGTAGCCGGACAGCGCGACACCGCCCATGCCCATGCCGAAGACGCCGAGCGCGAGGCCGCGTTTGGCGGGCGGGAACCAGGAGTTGACCAGCGGGATGCCGATCGCGAACGTCGTGCCGCCGACCCCCAGCAGGAAGCCCACGGCGAGCATCGCCCCGTACGAGTTCTTCGCCGGGATCAGCAGCAGGACGGGCAGGATGGTCAGCGCCGAGGTCAGCGGGAACATCAGCCGCGCCCCGAACTTGTCGGTCAGCGCGCCCACCGGGATGCGCCCCAGCGAGCCGACCAGCACCGGCACCGCCACCAGCAGCGACTGCTGGAACGAGCTCAGGCCGAGGCGCTCCTTGTAGTCCCCCGACATCGGCGCGATCAGGTTCCACGCCCAGAAGGTGAGCGTGAAGCCGATGGTGGCCATGATCAGATTCCGGTACGCGGCGGAACCCGGGGCGTCCACGGGTGGGGGTGACTGCTTCGCGGCTGTGTCCACACGGCCAGTCAAGGGCGGCGACGGACCGCGGGCCCGTCGGCCTGCTCCGTACGGGGGACGGCTCCTCGTTCTTCGTATATGCGGAGAAGCTGGGACAATGGGGACCATGGATCGTCTGGACAGGGAAATCCTCGGTGTCCTCCAGGAAGACGCCCGGATCTCGTACCGCGACCTGGGCGTCCGGGTCGGGCTCAGTGCCAACGCGGCGGCCGACCGGGTCCGGCGGCTGCGCAAGGACGGCGTCATCCGCGGCTTCACGGTGATCGTGGACCCGGCCGCCGACACCCGCACCGGGCTCGTCGTCTTCATCGACGTGACCCTGCGGATGGACACCACCAACGACACGTTCGAACGGGCGGTGCTGACCCTGCCCGGGATCACCGAGGTGGTGCACGTGACGGGCGGCCACGACTATCTCGTACGCGCCACCGCCGCCGACACCGCGGCCCTCGACACCCTCCTGCGCCGCCTCAAGCGCGAGGCGGGCGTCGCGCACTCCAACACCCGGGTCGCCCTGCGGGCCGCGCCCGGCCCGTGACCGGCGGCGCCCTCACAGCGGCGCCTCCCAGGTCACCGTCCCCGCCCGCGAACCGTCCGGCTCGTGCCCGTCGTCCGCCACCGTGAGGCGGACCGCGCCCCGCCCGTCCGGCAGGGTCGCCGTCGCGTCCACCTCCACCTCGATCGCCGAGACCCCGGCCCGCCGGTGCGCCGCCGCCAGGGCGCCCCGCAGCGCCGCGAGCAGCCGCTTGCCGACCGGCTCCGCCACCAGCGCGTCCACCGCCCCGGCGAACCGCACCGACGGCTGGAAGCCGAGCACCGCCGCCGCGCCCCCCGTCTCCCGGAGCACCCGGCCCCGGAAGGTGGCGGGAGCCTCGGCGGGTGGCTGCTGGAGCGCGAAGATGGCCGTCCGCACCTCCTGGATCGTGGAGTCCAGCTCGTCCACGGCCGTCCCGAGCAGCTCACCCGTCTCCCCGGCACCGGCCCTCCGGCGCGTCGACTCCAGCATCATCTCGGTGGCGAACAGCCGCTGGACGACCAGATCGTGCAGGTCCCGCGCGATCCGGTCGCGGTCCTCGTACACCGCCAGCCGCTCCCGGTCCTGCTGCGCGTCCGCCAGCACCAGCGCCAGCGCGGCCTGCGAGGCGAACTGGGCGGCCAGCAGCCGGTCCAGACCGGTGTACGGGCGGGCTCCGCGCCGCCGGGGCAGGGCGAGCGTCCCGATGAGCCGGCCCCCGCTCTGCAGCGGCAGCATCATGCTCGGCCCGAACCGCGACCGTACCGGCGTCGTCATCCGGGGATCGGTCGCCGAGTCCTCGATGAACACGGCCTCGCCGCCGAGCAGCTGTTCCAGGACGGGAGAGCCGGGGGCGATCGCCGTGCCCACCAGACCGGCCGGGTCCTCGTGCGTCGAGGCGACCACGATCTCCATCCCGCCCGCCTCGGTGGGCTGGAGGATCACCCCGGCCGCCGCGTCACTGAGCAGCCGCGCCCGCTCCGCCACCGTCGTCAGCGCGTCGGACGGGTTCTCGCCGGTGAGCAGGGTGTTGGTGACGGCCGCCGCACCCTCGATCCAGCGTGCCCGCTGGCGGGCGCTCTCGTACAGCCGGGCGTTGCCGATCGCGATGCCCGCCTGTGCGGAGAGGACCTTCAGCAGTCCCGCGTCCGTCCCGGTGAAGTGCCCGGTGTGCTTCTCGGCGAGGTAGATGTTGCCGAAGACCTCGTGGTGCACCCGGATCGGGGCACCGAGGAACGAGCGCATCGCAGGATGCCCGGGCGGGACGCCGGTGGCCCGCGGATCGGTGGTCAGGTCGTCCGAGCGCAGCGGGCCCGGGGCGTCCACGAGCGCGCCGAGCATGCCGGTGTGCCCGTCCGGGAAGTCACCGATCGCCGCCTGCTCGTCCTCGGTCATCCCGCACACGTACAGCTCGCGGATCGTGCCGCGCCCGGGGTCCAGTACGCCCAGCGCCCCGTACCGGGCGTCGGTCAGGGCGGTCGCGGTGTCGATGATCTGCTGGAGCGTGGCCCGGAGTTCCAGGTCCGAGCCGACGCTCAGCACGGCTTCGAGGAGCCGGGGCAGCAGGGGCGATCTGGGCAGCCCGCGGTCCGGGAAATCCCCCGGCGGCCGGTCCGTCATCCGCCGCTCCCGCCCCGGGGTCAGCTCGCCAGCGGGTCGAGCACCAGGGGGCTGATCTCGCCCTCCATCATGGCGCCCAGGCCGAGGATCGAGCAGGTGTCGGGCCGCTCCGCGATGTGCACCGGCACGCCGGTCGCGTCGCGCAGCATCTGGTCGAGGCCGGGCAGCAGGGCGCTCCCGCCGACCATCATGATCCCGCAGTCGGCGAGGTCGGCGACCAGGTCGGGCGGGCAGTCCCGCAGCACCTTGCCGACACCGTCCAGGACCGCGGTGAGCGGGCGGTGGATCGCCTGCCGGATCGCGGCGGTGTCGACCTGGACGGTCCGGGCGAGGCCGGTGGCGACGTCCCGGCCGTGGATCTCGGTGACCGAGGGGCCCTGGGGGGTCAGCCCGGTGCCGCTCAGGGCGAGCTGGAGGGGGCGCACGGACTGGCTCGGCAGCATCAGTTCGTGGTGCTGGCGCAGGTGCTGGATGACCGCGTGGTCGATCGCGTCGCCGCCGACCGGGAGGCGTACCGCCGTCACGATCGAGCCGAGCGAGAGCACCGCGATCTGTGTCGTCGCCGCCCCGCACACCATGATCATGGTCGCGGTCGGCTGCTCGACCGGCAGCCCGGAGCCGACGGCCGCCGCGATCAGGGTGTCGACCAGCTCCACCCGCCGGGCGCCGAGGCCGACCAGGGTCTCCACGGAGGCCCGCCGCGCCAGCGGGTCGCTGTCGTGCGGGGTGCAGGCGGCGGCGCGCAGCCAGGGCTTGCGGCGCAACTGGCGGCGGAGCTTCTCGCCGAGCAGGTGGCGCAGCATGCGCTGGGCCATCTCGATGTCCACGACGGTCCCGCCGGACACGGGCCTGGCCACCCGGATGTAGTCCGGGGTGCGGCCCGTCATCTGCTCGGCGAGCGCGCCCACGGCGATCAGTGAGCCGGTACGGGTGTTGACGGCGGCGACACTCGGCTCGTCCACGACGAGGCCGGGCCCCTTGACGTACACCCGGGTGCGGGCGGCCCCCAGGTCGACGGCGACGTGGCAACGGCGCAACTGCTCAAGGCTGACGGTCACGGCGGATTCCTCCCGAGAGCGTTGAGGGCGACCGACGGACAGCCGGCTCTCCTGAAAGCCTGCGCCGTTCGGGGCCCCCGCGCCCGCTGGGCTGAGCCGGAGGAGGGACCACCTGACGGCGTGTCGGGCGCGTTGCGCGCGCGCAGCGCGCGGAGCCGTACGAACCCCCGCCCGCCCGGACCGCGCCCACGCGTAGGAACCCACCGCGTGGCCGGCCCCACCCGACGAATCCCAACCCGCCCGGCCAACCAACCCCAGCCCGCCCGGCGCCTGAGGACGCCTGGGACTCGCTGGGGTCAGTGCCCGCGTGGCGGAACCAGTTCGGCGGGCGCTTGGGGACGTTTTGGGCTCGCGGGGTCAGTGCCTGCGTGGCGGAACCAGCCCGTCCGGCGCCTAGGGCGCCTTGGACTCGCGGGGTCAGTGCCTGGGTGGCGGAACGAGCCGGTCCGGCGCTTGAGGGCGCCTGGGACTCGCGGGGGTCAGTGTCTGGGTGGCGGAACGAGCCCGTCCGGCGCCTAGGGCGCCTTGGGCCCGCGGGGTCAGTGCCCGCGTGGCGGACCCCGCCCGGCCGGCGCCTGAGGGCGCCTGGGACTCTCGGGGGTCAGTGCCTGGGTGGCGGAGCCAGCCCGCTCGGCGTCTGAGGGCGCCTTGGACTCGCGGGGTCAGTGCCCGCGGGCGGAACCAGCCCGTCCGGCGCTTGAGGGCGCCTTGGGCCCGCAGGGTCAGTGCCCGCGTGGCGGAACCAGCCCGTCCGGCGCTTGAGGGCGCCTGGACGGCACGTCCCGGCCCGCCGGCGACCGAGGCCCCCTCCGCCCCCCGGCCCCACCCGCGGCAACAACCCCCACGTGAACTCCGCGACACACGCACCCGCCCCGGACCCCACCCGCAGCGCGAACCGCGTCGGCGCGCTCCCCTCCATCGGCCGCGCCGGGGCGAAGGCGCGGGCGACCTCGTCCACCGTGCACGACCAGGGCACCAGGTCGTCCACCGTCCTCAGCACCGGCTCCGCCGCACCCCGCGCCCGCACCAGCCACTCGTTCCACACCGCCCCGCCCGGCGCCACCATCACCTCGAACCGCAGCTCCGGCCAGAGCGGTACCGGCCACAGCAGTACGTCGAACTCCAGGTCACCGAGGACCCGCCGCCCCGCCGACTCCGGCTCCCCGAGCACCGACCGGTAGCGCCGCAGGGCGCCCCGCCCCCGCGGCGCCCGGACCATGGCCTGCCACCGCCGGTTCGCCTCCCGCATCTCCGCGGGCGTCGCGCCCAACTCGTGCCGGGCGTCCTCCACCAGACCCGGCTGGTGGTCCGCCATCCGGCGCAACAGGACGAGCTGGAACTCACGGGGCCCGAAGCCCGGCCCGGCCGGCGCTGCGCCGCTCACGCGCCCAGCATCCGGCGCAGCAGATCCCGCAGCGCCGTCCGGTCCGCCGCGGGCAGCCCCGCCAGCGGCTCCCGCGCGAAGTCCAGTGCGTCCCGCAGCCGCGCGGCCGTCGCCGCGCCCCGCTCGGTCGGCGCGGCCAGCTTCACCCGCCGGTCGGCCGGGTCGGGGCGCCGCTCGACCAGCCCCCGCGCCTCCAGCCGGTCCACGATCCCCGTCACATTGGACGGCTCGCACTTCAGCTTCTGCGCGATCCGGCGCATGGGAAGCGGCTCCACGGACAGCAGTCCCAGGACGCGGGCCTGCGCGCCCGTGAGGCTGTGCGCGGCGGCGGCCTGCTCGTACTCCTCGTAGTAGCGCGCCACGACGCTGCCGATCAGCTCGATGACTTCGAGGGTCAGGGGGTCTGTGCGCGAGGTGGCCATGACACCCAGGATAGCGAGTTGCTTGACAACGTGAAATATCCAGGAGCATGGTTGTTTCAGGTGGTGAAGTTTTCTCGCCGCCGAGATCCCCGCACCCCCACCCCGAGGAGACCCCGAGCCCATGTCCGCTCTTCCCGCGTCCGGCCGCGAATGGCACCTCACCGCCCGCCCGCACGGCTGGCCGAAGGCCGAGGACTTCGCGCTGCGTGAGGCCCCGGTCGCCGCCCCCGCCGAGGGCCGGGTCCTGGTGCGCAACCTGCACTTCTCCGTGGACCCGTACATGCGCGGCCGGATGAACGACGTGAAGTCGTACACCCCGCCCTTCAAGCTCGACCACCCCATGGACGGCGGCGCCGTCGGCGAGGTCGTCGCGTCCAACGCCGAGGGCTTCCAGGCCGGCGATCACGTCCTGCACGGCCTCGGCTGGCGCGAGTACGCGAGCGTCCCCGCCCAGCACGCGGTGAAGGTCGACGGCTCGATCGCCCCGCTCTCCGCCTACCTCGGCGTGCTCGGCATGACCGGGCTCACCGCCTACGCGGGCCTGTTCGACGTGGCGTCCTTCAAGGAGGGCGACGCGGTCTTCGTCTCCGGCGCCGCCGGCGCGGTCGGCAGCCAGGTCGGCCAGATGGCGAAGATCAAGGGCGCGTCCCGGGTCATCGGCTCCGCCGGCTCCGACGAGAAGGTCAAGCTCCTCACTGAGGAGTACGGCTTCGACGCCGCGTTCAACTACAAGGACGGGCCCGTCGCCGAGCAGCTGCGCAAGGCCGCCCCCGACGGCATCGACGTCTACTTCGACAACGTCGGCGGCGAGCACCTCGAGGCCGCGATCTCCTCGTTCAACGTGCACGGCCGCGCCACCATCTGCGGCATGATCGCCCAGTACAACGCCACCGAGCCCACCCCGGCCCCGCGCAACCTCGCGCTGGTCATCGGCAAGCGGCTGCGCCTCCAGGGCATGCTCGTCGCGGACCACCAGGACCTCCAGCAGCAGTTCGTCCAGGACGTCGCCGGCTGGCTGTCCTCGGGTGAGCTGAAGTACCGCGAGACGGTCGTCGAGGGCATCGAGAACGGCGTCGACGCCTTCCTCGGCCTGCTGCGCGGCGAGAACACCGGGAAGATGATCGTCTCCCTCGGCTGAACCACCCTTCCCCGCACCCGTTAGGCTCAACCCAGGCCGTCGCGATCGTGGGCGCGAGTCGCGGCGCATCAGCAGGAGGAATCCTCAGCATGACCATTCAGGACATAGCCGTCGCGTACACCGCCGTCGCCACCGCGGAGAACGGCCGTGACGGCCGCGTCGCCTCGGACGACGGCAAGCTCGACGTCGTCGTCAACCCGCCGAAGGAGATGGGCGGCAGCGGCGCCGGCACCAACCCGGAGCAGCTCTTCGCCGCCGGTTACAGCGCCTGCTTCCAGGGCGCGCTGGGCGTCGTCGCCCGTCAGGAGAAGGCCGACATCTCCGGCTCCACGGTGACCGCGGCGGTCTCCATCGGCAAGACCGAGGCCGGCGGCTTCGGCCTGGAGGTCGCCATCACCGCGACCATCCCGAACGTCGACAAGGCGACCGCGCAGGCGCTCATCGAGAAGGCCCACCAGGTCTGCCCGTACTCGAACGCCACGCGCGGCAACATCAAGGTGGAGCTCGCGGTCGCCTGACCGCCCCCGCACCACTGAACCGAGCCCCGTCCCGGTCCCGTTAGGCTGACGCCATGCGTGATCTCGGGGCGGGGCTCGGCTTTCTCATCAAGGGCCAGCGCTGGGTGTTCGGCCACGGCAAGTGGTTCGGCGTGGGGCTGCTGCCCGGCCTGATCACCCTCGTGCTGTACGCGGGCGCCCTCGTCGGCCTCGGCTACGGCGCCGACGACCTGGTGGCGTGGGCGACGCCGTTCGCCGACGACTGGTCCTCGCCCTGGCTCGGCCTGCTGCGCAACACCCTGACCGTGCTGGTCTTCGTCCTCGGCCTGTTCCTGGCCGTGATCACCTTCACCGCCGTGACCCTGCTGGTGGGGCAGCCCTTCTACGAGTCGCTGTCCGAGGAGGTCGAGCGCACCGAGGGCGGCACGGTCCCCGAATCCGGACTGCCGCTCTGGCGGGAGCTGTGGATCTCCGCCCGCGACAGCGTGCGCGTCCTGGTACGGGTCGGGCTGTATACGATCCTGCTCTTCGCCCTCGGATTCGTGCCCGTGGCCGGGCAGACCGTCGTCCCCGTCATCGGCTTCTGCGTCACCGGGTACTTCCTGGCCGAGGAGCTGACCGCCGTCGCGCTCCAGCGCCGGGGCATGGTGCTGAAGGACCGCCTCGCCCTGCTGCGCGCCCACCGCATGCGCACCCTCGGCTTCGGCGTGCCGCTGGGGCTGGTGTTCATGCTGCCGTTCGTCGCCGTGTTCCTCATGCCCGGCGCCGTCGCGGGGGCGACCCTGCTGGCGCGGGGCCTCGTGGGGGACGGGGAACCGGACGAGGAGGAGCCGGAGGACGCGGGCAAGGGCGAGACGGCCGCCGAGGGCTGAGCCCGCCGCCCCGCTCGGCGCACCGCTAGCGCACCGAGAACCCGTACACCGTCGTGGACGCGAACTCCTCGCCCGGCCGCAGCACCGTGCTCGGGAACCCGGGCCGGTTCGGCGAGTCCGGGAAGTGCTGGGTCTCCAGGGCGATCCCGGCGCACGGGTCGAACGGCCGCCCGTCCAAGTGGTCCGCCGTGTACAGCTGGAGCCCGGGCTCCGTCGTCGTCACCGTCAGCACCCGCCCCGACCCCTCGTCGTACAGCTCCGCCGCCGGGGCGGTGCCGTCGAGCACGAAGTTGTGGTCGTACCCCTTGCTCACCGGCCGGGACTCGCGGAAGTCGAAGCGCGTGCCCTCCACCGCCAGGAACTCGCCGGTCGGCAGCGACTCCGCGTCCACCGGCGTGACCGCCCCCGCCGCGATCCGCAGCCGCTGGCCGAGCGCGCTGCCGCTGTCCGCGCCCGCCAGATTCCAGTAGGTGTGGTTCGTCAGGTTCAGCACGGTCGGCGCGTCCGTCACCGCCCGGTACGCGATGCGCAGCGCCCCGCCCTCGTCCAGCGTGTACGCCGCCGTCAGCTCGACGCGCCCGGGGAACCCCTCCTCGCCGTCCGCCGAGACGAAGGACAGCTCCACCCCGCCCGGGACCGCGCGCGCGTCCCACACCCGCTTGTCGAAGCCGCGCAGCCCGCCGTGCAGCTGGTTGCGGCCCTCGTTGCGCGTGAGGTGGTACGTACGGCCGTCCAGCTCGAAGGAGGCCCCGCCGATCCGGTTCGCGTACCGGCCCACGAGCGCGCCGAAGTACGGCGCCGTGTATTCCTGGTACGAGGCCAGGTCGGGCAGCCCGAGGGCGATCCCGGCCCGCGCGCCGTCCCGGTCCGGCACCTCGACCGACTGCACGATGCCGCCGTACGTCAGGACACACACCCGCGTGCCGTCCCGCTCCAGCGTCCAGCGGTGCACCGCGGTGCCGTCCGCGAGGGTGCCGAAGTGCTCCGTACCGATCACCGTGCCCGCGCTCGTTTCCATGATCACGACTCTACGCGGGGGGCCGCACGGCTGTGACATTTCGGTAGGCGATCTCGGCGAGCCGCGCCTGTCCGTTGCGGCCGGGGTGGAACCAGTCCCACTGGCTGAGCTGCTTGCCGGTGAACCGGTAGTCGAACACCGCCCCGCCGTCGTACCGGCAGCGGCGGTCCTTCGCGCACACCTCGCGCAGCACCTCGTTGTACGCCACGACCCGCTCCTGCACCGCGGTGCGCCGGGCCACCGCCGCCGCGCCCATGTCGTCCGCGTCGGACAGCATCGACTTGCAGATCCCGAGCTTCCAGATCTGCTTGCCCAGCGGGTTGGCGCGCCCCTGCGACCACAGCCGCTTCAGGTCCGGCACGCTCGACACGTACACCTGCGCCTTCGGCGCCCCGGCCCGCAGCTTGCGCATCGACGCCTCGAACGACGCCCGGAAGTCCGCCACCGGGGTCATCGACCGCACCGAGTCCCGGCAGGCGTCGTTGGCGCCGATCATCACGGTCACCAGGTCCGGGTCCTCGGCCGCCGCCAGCGCCATCTGCTCCGGCAGTTGCGCCATCCGGGCGCCCGTCACCGCGTGGTTCCAGCTGTGGTCCGCCGCACCGGACGCGCCGAGCAGCCGCACCGCCAGGCTGCGCACCGAGCTGTCCGTGCCGGTCGACCAGGAGACCTCCGGGCAGTCGGCCAGCACCGAACACGCGTCGAAGCCGCGCGTGATGGAGTCCCCGACCGCCGCGATCGACTTGGGGCGCGGGTCCCAGACCGGACCCGCCGCCGGCGACGGCCGGTGCTCGGCCGCCGAGCCCTTCGTCGTCCCGTCGGACCCCGAGCCGCAGCCGGCCAGCGCAGCCGAGCCCAGGCAGGCCAGAGCGGCCAGCCCCGCCAGTGCGGTGCGTGAGCGGTGCCGTACGGACCGATCCGGCATTGCCTGGTCTCCTCCTGTTCGTGCCCCGCCGCTCCGCCAGGTGAAGACTGAGCGAAGAAGGGCCCCGGGACCGACGGTACGTCACACCTCCGACACCGGGGCGCGGTAGCTTTTCCCCGTCGAACCAGTGGCTTTCGCGGCGCCCGGCTCCACTCGGGTGGCATCCGAACATCACACCGCGTCACATACTGTCGCTTTTCCGGAGAATAACTCCCGATGCTGTTTACTGATGACAGGCCGCTGGGGAAGGCGAACCTCGTCCCACACTGGAGGTCCCGGTGACGACACGTGGAGTCCTGTACGTTCACTCCGCACCGCGCGCGCTCTGCCCACACGTCGAATGGGCGGTGGCGGGAGTCCTCGGCGGGCGGGTGCAGCTCGACTGGATCAGACAGCCGGCCGCGCCGGGCACCTGGCGCTCCGAATTCTCCTGGCAGGCACGGCCCGGCACGGCGTCCAAGCTGGCGTCCGCGCTGCGCGGCTGGGACCTGCTGCGTTTCGAGGTGACGGCGGAGCCGTCGCCCACGGCGGAGGGCGAGCGCTACAGCTCGACGCCCGCGCTGGGCATCTTCCACGCCGTCACCGGCATGCACGGCGACATCCTGGTCCCCGAGGACCGCCTCCGCGCCGCACTGGCCCGCTCCGCGGGCGGCGAGACGGACCTGGCGGCGGAGATCGCCAAGCTTCTGGGCAAACCCTGGGACGACGAACTGGAATCCTTCCGCCACGCGGGCGAGGGCGCGCCCGTCCGCTGGCTCCACCAGGTCGTGTGACCGGGGCAGCGCCCCCGAACACCACGACGAAGCCCGCACCCCCACGTGAGGGGCACGGGCTCCACGTACAAGCGACGCGCTTCGCGCGTCAGACGCTACGGAACGCCAGCACCACGTTGTGGCCGCCGAAGCCGAACGAGTTGTTGATCGCCGCGATCGGCCCCTCCGGCAGCGCCCGGGGCGCGTCCCGGACGATGTCCGCCTCGATCTCCTCGTCCAGGTGGTCCACGTTGATCGTCGGCGGAGCCATCCGGTGGTGCAGCGCCATGACCGTCGCCACGGTCTCGATGCCGCCCGCACCGCCGAGCAGGTGACCCGTCATCGACTTCGTCGCGGAGATCGCGACGTGGTCCAGGTCGTCGCCCAGCACCGAGCGCAGCGCCTTGACCTCCGCGATGTCACCCTGCGGGGTGGACGTCGCGTGGGCGTTCAGGTGGGCGATCTCGGACGGCTTGAGGTCCGTCTGGTCCAGCAGGTTCTGCATCGCCGCAGCGATACCGCGGCCCGTCGGCTCCGGCTGCGCGATGTGGTGGGCGTCGGCCGAGAGGCCCTGGCCCAGCACCTCGCAGTAGACCCGGGCGCCGCGCTTCGCCGCGTGCTCCGCGGACTCCAGGACGACGACGCCGGCACCCTCGCCGAGGACGAAGCCGTCGCGGCCCACGTCGTACGGGCGGGAAGCCTTCTCCGGCTCGTCGTTGCTCTTGGACATCGCCATCATGTTGGCGAACGCGGCGATCGGCAGCGGGTGGATCGCCGCCTCGGTGCCGCCGGCGAGGACCACGTCGGCACGGCCGGTGCGGATCATCTCGACGGCGTACCCGACCGCCTCGGCACCCGAGGCGCAGGCGGAGACCGGGGTGTGGACGCCCGCCTGGGCGTTCACCTCGATGCCCACGTTCGCGGCCGGGCCGTTGGGCATGAGCATGGGCACGGTGTGCGGGGAGACGCGGCGTACGCCCTTCTCCTTCAGCACGTCGTACTGGTCGAGCAGGGTGATCACGCCGCCGATGCCGGAGGCGATCACCGAACCCAGCCGCTCGGGCTGGATCGTTTCGTCCTCACCGGCCTTGCCGGTGAAACCCGCGTCCGCCCATGCCTCGCGGGCCGCGATCAGCGCGAACTGCGCCGAGCGGTCCAGGCGGCGGGCGAGCGGACGGGGCAGGACGTCAGCGGGATCGACGGCCGCCAGGGCCGCGATCCGGACGGGCAGTTCGGCGAAACGTTCGCCCTCGAGAGGCTTGACGCCGGAACGCCCGGCCATCAGACCTTCCCAGGTCGATGCGGAATCGCCACCCAGCGGAGTGGTTGCGCCGATACCGGTGACGACCACGGTGCGATTGGTCGAGTTCACTGGAAAATCTTCTCCACGTGTAGGGGGTCGTGAATCAGCGGCGCCACCGCCGGGTGGCGACACACGAACCGGCTGGATCAGTCCTGGTGCTTGAGGATGTAGTCCGCGGCGTCGCCGACGGTCTTGAGGTTCTTGACGTCCTCGTCCGGGATCTTCACGTCGAAGCGCTCCTCGGCGGCGACGACGACCTCGACCATGGACAGCGAGTCGACGTCCAGGTCGTCCGTGAAGGACTTGTCGAGCTTGACGTCCTCGGTCGGGATACCGGCGATCTCGTTGACGATCTCGGCGAGACCCTCGACGATCTCTTCCTGCGTGGCCATTTCGGGGCTCCTTCGGTGATTATCTGCTGGGTTCGGGCGTCCGGGCGAAAAGCCCGGTGTGCCTAGGGGAGAGTAACGACCGTCGCGGCGTAGACGAGACCCGCCCCGAAGCCGATGACGAGCGCGGTGTCGCCGCTCTTGGCCTGACCGGTTGCCAGGAGCCGTTCCATGGCGAGCGGGATGGAGGCGGCGGAGGTGTTGCCGGTGGTCTCCACGTCACGGGCGACCGTGACGCTCTCCGGCAGCTTGAGCGTCTTCACCATCGAGTCGATGATCCGCATGTTGGCCTGGTGCGGGATGAAGACGTCCAGGTCCTCCGCGGAGATCCCGGCCGCGTCCAGCGCCTGCTGGGCGACCTTCGCCATCTCGAAGACGGCCCAGCGGAACACCGCCTGGCCCTCCTGCGTGATGGCGGGGAACTTGACCTCGCCGCGTGCATTGAGGGGCAGCTTCGTGACATCGCCGAGCTGGAAGTCGTTCCACGCCACGGTCTGCTTGATCGTCTCGGACTTGTCGCCCTCGGAGCCCCAGACCGTCGGGCCTATGGCGGGCACCTCGGAGGGGCCGACGATGACCGCTCCGGCGCCGTCGCCGAACAGGAAGGCCGTGGCCCGGTCGGTCAGGTCGGTGAGGTCGCTCAGCCGCTCCACACCGATGACGAGTACGTACTCCGCCGAGCCCTCGACGATCATGCCCTTGGCCAGGGTCAGCCCGTAGCCGAAGCCCGCGCAGCCGGCCGAGATGTCGAACGCGGCGGGCTTGCCGGCGCCGACCTTGTGGGCGATCTCGGTCGCGATGGCCGGGGTCTGCTTGAAGTGCGAGACGGTGGAGACGATGACCGCGCCGATCTGCTCCGGGGCGATCCCGGCATCCGCGATGGCCTTGCCGGACGCCTCGACGGACATCGCGGCCACGGTCTCCTCCTCGGAGGCCCAGTGGCGGGTCGCGATGCCGGAGCGGGAACGGATCCACTCGTCGGACGAGTCGATCGTCTCCAGGATGACCTCGTTGGGCACCACCCGGGTCGGGCGGTAGCCGCCGACACCCATGATCCGCGCGTAGGGAGCGCCCTGGCTGGGCTTGATCTTCGACATGCTCTCGGGCTCCTTAGGCGCCCGCGTGCTCAGCGATGAGCGCGCGGGCCGCGTCGAGGTCGTCGGGGGTCTTGAGCGCGAGGGTCGGGACGCCGGGCAGCGCCCGCTTGGCCAGGCCGGTGAGCGTGCCGCCGGGGCAGACCTCGATGAGCGCGGTGACGCCCAGCTCCTTGAAGGTCTCCATGCACAGGTCCCAGCGGACCGGGTTGGCGACCTGGCCGACGAGCCGGGTGATGACCTCGCGTCCGGTGGCGACGGTCTTTCCGTCGGCGTTCGAGACGTACGTGACCGAGGGGTCGGAGACGTCCAGGTCCCCGGCCGCCGCACGCAGCCGCTCGACGGCCGGAGCCATGTGGTGCGTGTGGAAGGCGCCGGCCACCTTCAGGGGCACCACGCGGCGCACACCCTCCGGCTTGTCCTCGCCCAGCGCGGCGATCTGCGCGGCGGTGCCCGCGGCGACGATCTGGCCGGCCCCGTTGACGTTCGCCGGGGTCAGCCCGAGCTTCTCCAGGTGCGGCACGGTCACCTCGGGGTCGCCGCCGAGCAGCGCCGCCATCCCGGTCTCGGTGACCGCGGCGGCCTCGGCCATGGCGAGCCCGCGCGTACGGACGAAGCGGAGCGCGGCCTCCTCGCCGATGACACCGGCGAACGAGGCGGCGGTGATCTCACCGACGCTGTGGCCGGCGACGACGTCCGGCGAGGCGCCGAGCGCGGCGGACGAGAGCAGACCGGCGGCGACCAGCAGCGGCTGGGCCACCGCGGTGTCGCGGATCTCGTCCGCGTCGGCCTCGGTGCCGTAGCGCACGAGGTCGAGCCCGATGGCCTCGGACCAGGCCGCGACGCGGTCGGTGGCACCGGGGAGGTCGAGCCAGGGAGTCAGGAAGCCGGGCGTCTGAGCGCCTTGGCCGGGAGCGACGAGTACGAGCACCCTCACACTCTCTCTTGTGAACGGTCCGGAAGACCCGTGGGGACAGGGACGAAGAACCGTAGGGGGAATTGTTGATGTCCGACAAAAGACTAGGACTGCGTATCCCGGTCGGCCAGGCGCCCCAGGATCAGGGCGATTCGCAGAGTGAACGCCGAGCGCACATCGGAAGGCGACCAGCCGGTGACGTCTGTCACACGTCGAAGCCGGTAGCGCACGGTGTTGGGATGCACGAAGAGCATCCTGGCCGCGCCCTCCAGGCTGCTCGCCTGTTCCAGATACACACTCAGCGTCTCCAGGAGCGCGGAGCCCGCTTCTTCCAGCGGTCTGTAGATCTCCTCCACCAACTGCTCGCGCGCGGCAGGGTCGCCCGCCATCGCGCGCTCCGGCAGCAGATCGTCCGCGAGCACCGGCCTCGGCGCGTCCTGCCAGGCTCCGCACGCCTTCAGCCCGGCGGCGGCGGCCTGCGCGGACCGGGTCGCGGCCAGCAGGTCCGCCACCACCGGTCCGGCCACCACGGGGCCCGCCGCGTACGGCCCGATCAGGGCCTTCGCCACCTGGAGCGGGTTGTCGCTGCCGCCCGCGATGACGACGAGGCGGTTGCCGAGCACCCCGGTGAGGACCTGGAGCTTGGCGTGCCGGGCGGCGCGCCGGATCGCCTCCACGGTCAGCTCGCTGTCCCCGTCCGGGGCGGTGCCGAGCAGCACGCAGACGTGCTCCGGGGAGTTCCAGCCGAGGGCGGCGGCCCGTGAGACGGCCCCCTCGTCGGCCTCACCGGACAGCACCGCGTTCACCACGAGCGATTCGAGGCGGGCGTCCCAGGCGCCCCGGGCCTCGGCCGCCTGCGCGTACACCTGGGCGGTGGCGAACGCGATCTCGCGGGCGTAGACGAGCAGCGCCTCCCGCAGCACCGATTCGTCACCGGGCGCGGCGACCTCGTCGATCGCGGCCTCCATCACCTCGATCGTGGTCCGCACCATCTCGACGGTCTGCCGCAGCGTGATCGCCCGGGTCAGCTCGCGCGGGGCGGTCCCGAAGACGTCGGTCGAGATCGCCTGCGGGGTCTCCGGATGCCGGAACCACTCGGTGAACGCGGCGATACCGGCCTGGGCGACCAGGCCGATCCAGGACCGGTTCTCCGGGGGCATCGCCCGGTACCACGGCAGCGACTCGTCCATGCGGGCGATCGCGTTCGCGGCCAGCCGGCCGGAGGACTGCTCGAGCCGCTTCAGGGTCGCGGCATGGAGATGGGCGTCGTTCGCAGCGGGCTGCTCAGGATCGGGTCGGGGCACGTAGACAAGACTGCCTTATCCGGACGCGCCCTCCGATGGCCGGGGCCGGTCGCGGGCCGGTTCCGCCGCCGGCGGGGCCGCGCGGGGGCCGGCGGGCTACCGTGGACCGGTGATTTCCGTACACCGCGCGGGCGACCGGTTCGAGGGCGGGGACGCGGCGGCCGGCATCGCCTCCCGGCACGCCTTCTCCTTCGGCTCCTTCTACGACCCCGACAACCTCCGCTTCGGCCCGGTCCTGGCCTGCAACGAGGAGCGCCTCGCGCCCGGCGCGGGCTTCGAGGAGCACCCGCACAGCCACACGGAGATCGTCACCTGGGTCGTCGAGGGCGAGCTGACGCACCGCGACTCGGCCGGCCACGCCACGGTGGTCCGGGCCGGTGACGTCCAGCACCTCAGCGCCGCGTCCGGCGTGCGCCACGTCGAACGCAACGACGGCGACCGGCCGCTGACCTTCCTTCAGATGTGGCTCGCGCCCCTGGAGCCCGGCGGCGAGCCCTCGTACACGACCGTCCCGGGCATCGCCGACTCCACCCCGTACGCCCTGCCCGAGGCGGGCGCCATGCTCCACGTGCGCCGCCTCGCGGAGGGCGAGCGCGCGGCGGTCCCGGACGCACCCCGGGCGTACGTGCACGTGGTGCGCGGGACGGTACGCGTCGGCGCCGAGGAGCTGACGGCGGGCGACGCGGCCCGGATCACCGGTGAACGGGGCCTCGAACTGGTCGCGGCGGGCGCGGCCGAGGCGCTGGTCTGGGAGCTGTGCGACTGACCGGCGCCCCGGCCACCGGGCCGCGTCAGCGGGCGTGGTGCCGGCCGGTCTGCTGGCGCGGGATCTCGCTCAGCCGTACCGCCGCCGGCCGCCGGCGGCTTCGGCCGCTGCTCCGGCCGGGAAACGCGTTGCGCCGCGCGGGCACCTTCGGGGCCAGGGCCACGAAGGCGAGCGGGGCGAGGACCGCGACGAGGATCAGCACGATGAGGGCGTTCATGTTCCTGCCTTCCGTCCGGTACTGACGGTCTGTCACTACGTCTCGTAACCAAATACCGAGCGCATAAACACAGTGGGTGACGGAGATCTCGGAGGCGGGGGCGGACTACCGCCGCCACATCGACCACATCGGCGGGCCCGACCGGAACGTCATCTCCTCGCGCACCTCGAAGCCGTGGCGGCGGTAGAACGTGAGGTTGCGGCTGTTGCTCGACTCCAGGAAGACCGGACGGCCGTCCGCGTCCGCCCGTTCCAGCAGGCCGCCGAGGACCGCCGAGCCGCGACCCGTACCGCGCGCGTCGGCGTGGGTGCCGATGTACTCCACGTACCAGTGCGCGGGGCGGGCCGGGTGCCGGTGTTCCAGGGCGAGCAGGCGCCCGGCCGTACGGGGGAGTTGCGCCCGGCACGCCCGGAGCAGGGTGCCCGCGTTGCGCAACAGGTAGCTGGCGGGGAGCTTCCACGCGCCGGGCTCCGCCCAGACGGCCGCCACCGTGCGGTCCTCGTCCGTCCACACCCGGCCCGCCGGGACCTGCCGCGCCAGGTGCGCGGTGAACAGCAGCCGCAGCCGCCGGTCCCGGTCCCGGGGCATCAGCCAGGACCAGACCGGGTCCTCGGCGTACGCGCTGGCCAGCACGCCCGCGAGCGCGGGTACGTCGGACGCGGTGGCGCGGACTGTCTCGTCGGTCATGGGCGGGGAGCGTAGCGGCCGTCCGGGACCGGCGGCCAGGGTTCCGGCAAGACCGGCCGACCGGCCATCGGGGCGCCATTTCCGGCTGTCACCCGTGCGGGACCTCGACTGTATGGCAGGGCCATGTAAATCTGCCGGTGCCTCAGGAATACGTCCACGGTTCGCCCGCCGTTCGTACCGGCGGCCTAGTTTTCGCAGGCGCGCAGACGTCCCTCCCCCTTGTGAACGACTCTCCCCCAGAGGTGCCCCCGATGACCCTTCAGATCAGCGAGATCCCCTGCCCGGACACCACCGGCCTGCCCGCCGACGCCGACGACACCGGCGAGCTCACCAACGACCTGCGGATCAGCCGCCGCCGGATGCTGCAGACGGCCGCCGTCTCGCTCGGCGCCCTCGCCGCGGGGCCGGTGGCCGAGGCGGTCGGCGGCGCGCAGGCCGAGGCGGCCGAATACCGTCTGCCCGAAGGCTTCAAGGGTGACATCTCCGACTTGAAGCACGTGGTGATCCTGATGCAGGAGAACCGTTCCTTCGACCACTACCTCGGCCAGTTGAAGGGGGTGCGCGGCCACGACGACAAGCAGGTCCTGACGTTCCAGGACGGCACGAACGTCTTCCAGCAGCGCGACGCCACCGGTGCCATCGTCACGCCCGCCGTGTCGACCGCCACCTGGAGCGACAAGCACAACTTCTACGGTGCCAACGGCGGGCGCTGGAACACCTGGGTGCAGGACAAGGGCGACCACTGCATGTGGTACTACACCCCCGACTACATGCCGTGGATGTACTCCCTCGCCTCGCAGTACACCGTCTGCGACATGAACTTCTGCTCGCTGCACGGGCCCACCATCCCCAACCGCTACTACCTGATGAGCGGCACGGCGGGCGGCGAGACCAGCAACGCCGGACAGAACGACTACAGCCGCCGCTGGACCACCGTCCCCGAACAGCTCCAGCAGGCGGGCATCAACTGGCGGGTCTACTCCGACAACAGCGGCAACGGCGTCGGCAAGAGCCTCCAGAGCGGATACGTCGGCGAGTACGGCTGCAACGTCACCAACAGCTTCGCCGCCTTCGACCCCCGCACCGTCGATCCGGCCGAGCTCGAACCGGGCACCGGCAGGGTCTGGAAGGCCAACTCCTTCGTCTACGCGGGCGCCACCACGCCCAACGACGACTCCGAGGCCAATCTGGACGCCGTCCTGCGCGACCTGATCGCCGCCTGCGAGCCGGGCGCCGAGCACCCGCTGCCCGAGGTGTCCTGGGTGGTCATGCCCGCCGCGTGGAGCGAGCACCCGGGCTTCGACACGGTGCACGGCGAGCGGTACATGAACAAGGTGCTGAAGACCCTCCAGAGCAACGAGGACATCTGGAACCACACCCTGGTGATCATCACGTACGACGAGAACGACGGGAAGTTCGACCACGTCCTGCCGCCGCGCCCGGAGGCCGGCACGCCCGGCGAGTACTCCGGCACCACCCCGTACGGCTTCGGGCCCCGCGTCCCGATGCTCCTGGTCTCACCGTGGACGCGCGGCGGCTACGTCGCCTCGGAGGTCTTCGACCACACCTCCACCGTGAAGTTCCTGGAGACCTGGGCCGCGCACCTGGGCAAGCCGTTCACCTGCCCGAACATCACGCCGTGGCGCCGCTCCATCGCCGGCGACCTGACCAGCGCGATCGACTTCGCGCACCCGCGCCCCGGCCCGGTCGTCATCGCCGACCCGGTCACCGGCACCCCGCCGAGGCCGCCCCGCGACCGGATGGAGCCGCGCGGCCTCTCCTTCCACCCGCACGCCGTGCTCACCGAGGACCGGGCCGCCGGCACCGTGACCGCCGAGATGACGCTGACCGGCGGCCCGGAGGGCAAGGCGGTGAGCCTCCAGGTCTTCCCCGACCGGTACCTCCCGTTCGAGAACATCCCGCACACGGTGAGCGCGGCGACCCCGCGCTCGTACACCTGGGACACGACCGCCACCGACGGCAGGTACGCCTTCTCGGTGTACGGCCCGGACGGCTTCCTGCGCTCCTTCGCCGGCCAGCTCCTCCCCGAGGACGCGAGCACCCGCCACATCGGCCTGCCGCGCGTCGAGGCACGGCTGGTCCGGGGCAGGCGTCCGGTGGTCCGCCTGGGCCTGCACAACGACGGCCGCCACCCGGTCCGCTACACCCTGGAGGCCAACGACTACGCGGGCGGCACCCGCAAGGTCACCGTCCCCGGCGGCCACTCCGCGGTGGTGGACTGGCCGACCGAGCACGGCTACTACGACGTGGTGCTCACCGCCGACACCGGCACCGGCTGGACCCAGCGGTACGCGGGCCGGGTCGCGACGGTGAACGACCGCTGACGGACGGGCGGTCCCGGCCGTGACTTCCTCGGGGGGCGGCACGATGCGGCGCTCCGGGAACCGGCTGCCCGGAGGGGTCACCGCCCGAGCAGGCCGTCGGCCGGGATCGTTGGCCGATTCCGGGCGGATCGCCTTGAGCGCGACCGGGCGGGCCGAGCGACCGGTCACCGGTCAGGAGGCGCCGTGGCGTATTCCGGCGGTCACCCCGCCAGCTCCGCCAGGACCGCGTCCGTGAACGCCGGCCACGCCTCGACCGCCCACGGGCCGAAGGCCCGGTCGGTGAGCGCGACGCAGGCCGCGCCCGCCGCCGGGTCGACCCAGAGGAACGTGCCCGACTGCCCGAAGTGGCCGAAGGTCGCGGGGGAGGAGGAGGCGCCGGTCCAGTGCGGGGCCTTCGAGTCGCGGATCTCGAAGCCGAGGCCCCAGTCGTTGGGGTTCTGGTGGCCGTAGCCGGGAAGGACGCCCTTCAGGCCCGGGTGGACCACGGTCTGCGCGGCGAGCACGGTGCGCGGGTCGAGGAGGCGGGGGGCCTGCACCTCGGCGGCGAAGCGCGCGAGGTCGGCGACGGTGGAGACGCCGTCCTTGGCGGGGGAGCCGTCCAGGGTGGTCGCCGTCATCCCGAGCGGTTCCAGGACCGCCTGGCGCACGTATTCAGGGAACGGGATGTCGGTGGCCTTCGCGATGTGGTCGCCCAGCACCTCGAAGCCCGCGTTGGAGTAGAGGCGCCGGTTGCCGGGCGGGGCCATCACCCGGTGCTCGTCGAACGCCAGGCCGCTGGTGTGGGCCAGGAGGTGGCGCACGGTCGAGCCCTCGGGGCCCGCCGGTTCGTCCAGCTCCACGGCGCCCTCCTCGTACGCCACCAGCGCCGCGTAGGCCGCGAGCGGTTTGGTGACGGAGGCGAGCGGGAAGCGGTGCGCGGTCGGGCCGTGCGTACCGGCGACCGTGCCGTCCGCTCGTACGACGGCCGCCGCCGCGGTGGGCACGGGCCAGTTCTCGATCATCGCCAGGCTCTGCATGCGTACGAGAGTAGATTCCACGTCCCACCTGTCGGAAACCGCACCCGGTGGTGCTTGCTTCGAGTGCACTCCAACGTCATAGCGTGGAGGCATGACGGTGATGGAGAGCACTTCGACCCGGGCCGATATCTGCGCCTCCGCCCCCTCGGCGCATCCGCGCCCCGACGGGCAGGACCGCTACACGATCAGCGAAGTCGCCGCGTTCACCGGGCTGACCGCCCACACCCTGCGCTGGTACGAGCGGATCGGGCTCATGCCGCACGTCGACCGGTCGCACACCGGCCAGCGCCGGTTCAGCAACCGGGACCTCGACTGGCTCGCCTTCGTCACCAAGCTGCGGCTGACCGGGATGCCGGTCGCGCACATGGTCCGGTACGCCGAGCTCATACGCGAGGGCGACCACACCTACGAAGAGCGGCAGGAACTGCTGGAGGCGACCCGCCGCGACGTGAGGACGCGGATCGCGGAGCTCCAGGACACCCTGGCCGTACTCGACTACAAGATCGACTTCTACGCGGGCGCCCGCCGGGCGCCGGAAGGGCCCAGCGCCTGATGAGCGACAACAAGACCGACAACAGGACCGGCGACAAGAACGGCGACAAGAACGGCGACAAGATCGCCACCGTCGAACTCGGCCGGGGTGGCCCCCGGGTCGGGGTCCAGGGCCTCGGCTGCATGGGCATCAGCGAGTTCTACGGCGACACCGACGAGGTTTCGGCACGCGAGACGCTGGAAACGGCACTGGCCGCGGGCGTCACCCTCTTCGACACCGCCGACATCTACGGCAGCGGCGCCAACGAAACCTTCCTCGCGCCGTTCGTCGGGGCGCACCGCGACGAGATCACCCTCGCCACCAAGTTCGGCATCGAGCGGCGCGACGACGACCCGGACTACCGGGGCGTCAACAACAGCCCCGCGTACATCCGCAAGGCCGTCGAGGCGAGCCTGCGCCGCCTGGACACCGACGTGATCGACCTCTACTACATGCACCGCCACGACACGGCCGTCCCGTTCGCGGAGTCGGTCGGCGCCATGGCCGAGCTGGTCCGGGAGGGCAAGGTCAAGCAGCTCGGGCTCAGCGAGGTCACCGGCGCCGAACTGCGCGAGGCGCACGCCGTGCACCCGATCGCCGCCCTCCAGTCCGAGTGGTCCCTCTTCAGCCGGGACGTGGAGCGCAGCGCGCTCGCCGCCGCCGCCGAGCTGGGCGTCACGGTCGTGCCGTACTCGCCGCTGGGCCGGGGCTTCCTCACCGGGTCCTTCGCGGACGCGGGCAAGGACCTCGCCCCGGGCGACTTCCGCGCCTCGCAGCCCCGCATGACCGGCGAGAACGCGAAGGCCAACGCGGCGCTCCTGGAGCCCGTCCACGCGATCGCCGCCGCGCACGGGGCGACGGCCGGGCAGGTGGCGCTCGCCTGGGTCCAGCAGCGCGCCCAGGTCCACGGCATCACGGTCGTCCCGATCCCGGGCACCCGCAGGAGCCACCGCCTCCTGGAGAACGTCGGCGCGACCCGCCTCACGCTCACCGGCGACGAGCTGGCCCTCCTCGAACCGATCGCCGGGCAGGTCGCGGGCGACCGCTACCAGGACATGAGCCTGACCTCCCTCGCCCGCGAGTAGCGCCCGGGTAGCGTCCGTACGCGCGAGGGATTACGGGCGAGGAGGAACGGGCATGGCGATCAAGCGGATGGACAACGTCGGCATCGTGGTCGAGGACCTGGACGCCGCCATCGCGTTCTTCCGGGAACTCGGCATGGAGCTGGAGGGCAGGGGCGAGGTCCAGGGCGGCTTCGCCGACCGGTGCACCGGCCTCGACGGCGTCCACTGCGAGATCGCCATGCTCCGGACCCCGGACGGGCACAGCCGCCTGGAGCTGGCGAAGTACCGCAGCCCCGCCCTGATCGACGCCCCGCGCGACCGGCCGCACAACGTACTCGGCACGCACCGCGTCATGTTCGCCGTGGACGACATCGAGGACACCGTCGCCCGGTTGCGCCCGCACGGCGGCGAACTCGTAGGCTCCATCGCCCGGTTCGAGGACAGCTATCTGCTCTGCTACCTGCGCGGCCCGGACGGCGTCATCGTCGGGCTGGCGCAGGAGCTGGGGCGGTAGTCGTACGCCCCTGTCGCAATCGCCGCGGCACGCGCGCGGACGACTTCACCCCGGGACGAAGCAGCCGGTGTGCCCCTCCGCGTCGTCGGCGGGCGCCGGAGGACGAACCGGCCGGTCCCCGCACGCCGTGCGGCGCGACGGGAAGAAGGCGGGAACGCGGTGGACACGCGGACGTCACACCGGGGAGTCGGCTCCGGGTGATACCCGGGCAGGGGCGCGGGTGGGTCAGCCGGAGCCGGGTACGACGAGCCCCGCCTCGTACGCGAAGATCACCGCCTGCGCCCGGTCGCGCAGGGACAGCTTCGCCAGGACGCGCCCGATGTGCGTCTTCACCGTCTGTTCGGCGAGCACCAGCTTCCCGGCGATCTCCTGGTTCGACAGGCCTCGCGCGATGAGCTCCAGGACCTCCGTCTCGCGCGGCGTCAGCCCGTTGAGCCGCAGCGCCGCCCCGCCCCGGGCCGCCGCAGAGGGCCCCTGCTTCGCGAAGTCGGCGATCAGACGGCGCGTCACGGAGGGCGCGAGCAGGGCGTCGCCCGCCGCCACCACCCGGACCGCCGCGATCAGGTCCGCCGGCGGGGCGTCCTTCAGCAGGAAGCCGGAGGCCCCGGCCCGCAGCGCCTCGTACACGTAGTCGTCCACGTCGAACGTGGTCAGCATCAGCACCCTGGGCACATGGACCACGCCCGGTGGCGGGTCGAGGAGTGCGCGGGCCGCCGCGAGGCCGTCCATCTCGGGCATCCGGACGTCCATCAGGACCACGTCCGGGTGGACCCGGCGGCTGACCTCGACGCCTTGGCGCCCGTCCGGCGCCTCTCCGACCACGTCGATGTCCGCCTGCGCCGCCAGCAGGGCCGCGAAACCCGCCCGCACCATGGCCTGGTCGTCGACGATGATCACACGGATGGGCACGGTTCCTCCGGGCTCAGGGGGGCGTCGTCGGGTCCGGCCGGGGACGGCGGCAGCCGCGCGGCGACCCAGCATCCCCCGTCCGGCAGCGGCCCGGCGCCCAGTGAGCCGCCCGTCAACCGTACGCGCTGCCGCGTCCCGACCGGACCGTGGCCCGTTCCCACCGGCTCCAGCGGCGAAACCGGCTCCTTCGGAGGGCCGTTGACGACCAGCACCGTCAACAGCCCGCCGCCCGCGGTGACCGAGACCCGCGTCCGCGCCCCCGGTGCGCGCCGGACCACGTTCGCCGACGCTCCTGAACGATCCGGTACGCGGGCAAGGTCAACCGCCGGCGGTACGTCACCCAGACCGGTGGTCGGCGACGGTTCGGCCGGAAGCCCCCACCCGTACCGTCGCCCCACCGGCAGCTGCGGGCGGTCGATCCCGGGCTGCGGGGCCCGCTCGCCCTCCGCGCCGTCACCGCGCGGCACCGCGAGCAGCCGCCGCAGCTCGGCCGGCGACTCCCGCGCGCCCGCCGCGATCGTCCCGGACTCCTCACGCGCCTCGACCGACAGCTCCGGCAGCCGGCATGGCGGGGAGTCCGCCTGGACGGTGATCACGGACATGTGGTGGGCGACCACGTCGTACAGCGCACGGGCGGTCCTGGCCCGCTCCTCCAGCAGCGTCCGCCGGGCGCGCCGCGCGACGCGCCGTTGCCGTACCGCCGCGCCGATCACCAGCACCACGGCCGCGCACGGTCGCCTCGGTCATCGCGGGCGGCTGCCGGCTAGAGCTCGGCCAGGAGCTGCGCCTTCTTGGCGCTGAACTCCTCGTCGGTCACCAGGCCCGCCCGGTGCAGCTCGCCGAGGTGGTGGATGCGCTCCGCGATGTCCGCCGGATCGCGCCGGGCGGCGGCGGTGAGGGGAGCCGCGGCCGGGGGCGCCGACTGCTTCCTGCGTACGGATTCGAGGACGGCCGCCGCGAAGGGCAGCGACTCGTGGACCGGGCCGTAGCCGAGCCCGAAGATCACCGCCGCGGGGTCCTGGTCGGCCCGGGCGGGCCGGGGTATCACCGGATGGACGCCGGCCACCGTCCCGCCCGTCGCGGGGCCGGTGAGCCCTCCGGGCGCGGGGGCCAAGGCCTCCGAGCCCTTGGGCAGCAGCCGCAGATAGCCCTCCAGGCCCTCCGGCGAGCGCCACTCGACCCCGCACAGATCCGTGACCGGGAACGTCTGGTCGCCGGCCTTCCACTTCTCCGACGAGGCGCCCGTCCAGAACCAGCGGAACGAGATCCGCTCACCGTCGAAGCCGGCCCGCCCGTCGTACGCCTTGAACTGCATCGGGGCCTTGGGGGCGGCGACCAGGAAACGGTCGCAGGGCTCGCCGGCGTCCGCGCCGAGGCAGGCCCGCAGCTCGTCCGCGTAGTACTCGGCAAGGGTCTCGCGGGCGGCGGGGAGCACCAGCCGGTACGGGTCGCAGCCGTCCTTCAGCTGCCCGGCGGCGGCTTCGAGGAGCGGGTCGGCCCCGGGGCGCGGGACGGCACGCAGCACCACCGTGCCCCGCCTGCCCGGGGTCAGCGTCACCGACGCCAGCGCGGTGTGCGGGACGCGGCGCTCACGGAGGCTTTGGAGGAGTCTCGGCGTGCGGATACCCCGTTCGTAGCGGATGAGCACGGAATCGGCGTCGAACTCCCAGGTGGCATGAATTCCGGCCAGCACATCACCCATGCGCCTCATCGTATGCGGCACTTGCCCGCCCCGTCCCCTCTCGGAGTCGACCGCTTCCGGAGGCCGGACGCGGTGTCTCTACGCGCGTCAGGCTGTCGCGTCGGCGTACACCCCGTCGTCGCAGGTGCTGTCGGCCGGTGCGCAGGTCACCGACGTATATGCGCCAACGCCGATCGCGGCGAAGTTCTCCAGGCTCTCGGTGCCCGGCTCGAAGTAGCCGCTGTGGCCGACCGCGCCGTCCGCCGAGACGACCCGGGCGCCGAAGCCGTGGTCCACCGGATCGGCGCCGTGCCCGAGGCCCCCGAACTCCAGGTTCGGCACGTCCTCGATCCAGTCGTCGCTGTCCCGCATCGCCCACACGCGCGCCCGGGTGTGCAGCTGCCCGGCGTTGTCCGCCCGCATGCCCGGACTGCCGGCCACGGCGATGTCCTCGACCCGGCCGGGCAGCCTGCTCGCGGCGACCCCGCACAGCACGGAGCCGTAGCTGTGGCAGAACAGTGAGACGGGCGCCGGTCCCGGGAGGGCCCGCACGAGCGCGTCGAGCCGGACCGCCCCGCGCTCGGCGAGGTTGCCGAGCGCGGCGTCCATGCCGATGCCGACGGGCGTGGTGTAGTCGGCCCAGGCGATGACGGCGGTGCGCACCGAGGGACTCGCGGCGCGCTCGGCGGCGTACAGCGACTTCGCCATGCCGACGGGCGCGGCGTTGGACTTGGCGCCGGTGCGTTCCAGGGTCAGCAGGTTCGTGTCCACGCCGGGCACGACGAGCGAGATGCGCCGCGCCCGGTCCAGGTCGCCGAAGACCTCGGCGGCGAGGCCGCGCCCCGACGGGTCGAAGGCCAGGAAGTGGCGGTCGCGGGCGAGCATCGACCGGAAGCGGTCCAGGCGGTGCCGCGCCTCGGCACGCCCGGAGGCGGAGAGTCTGGTGTCGTGGACGCGTTTGCGCTCGACCGCGCTCGCCTGCCCGATCGCCCGCCGGTTGGCGCGGTAACGGGTGGAGACGGGGGCGCCGTTGAGGTTCCCCACGACGAGCGGGTATCTGTCGGCGAGGTGTGCGCGCTGCGCGGGTGTCAGCGTGGCGAAGAAGTGCGCCAGCTTGTACGCCGGTGTGTCGGCGTCCGGCAGCGGCTGCCCCGCTATCGACCCCTTGGCCCAGGCGGCCAGCGCGAGCGCGCGGGAGTCGCTGGAGCGCTGGTGGTGCACGGCGGTCCAGCCGGTCGTCGCGAGCATCACGAGTACGACCGCGACGGCGAGCAGGGTGCGCCAGGCGGTCAGCGTGGGGGAGGAGTCGAAGGAAGTCACTCCGGACCACCCTAGGAGACGGGCAGAGCCCGTCCGGGGGCGGGGTGACGCACATCACCCGACTGTGCGGAAGGACACGGTGCTCGCCTCACCGTGAGTACGGCCTTCCGGCACGCTCCGCGCCCTTCGCGTCAACTCTGTGGGGGCTGTCACCTGTCAGGGTGGACTCTGCCCTCGACCCTTCCGATTACTCTCCGTAACGGCGCAGGGTGGTTGCCGGGAGATCCACATCGGTGGACACCAGCATCAGCGCTTTCATCACACGGGGGTTCAACTCGCATGCGCAAGACCGTCGCCGCGGCCTTCCTGGCCGTCACCGCCCTGTTCCTGCTCGCACCCACCGGGGCCGCCACGCCCGGGAGGGCCGCCGCACCCGTCTCCCTGGGGGACTGCGCGAGCGGGCAGCTCTGCCTCTGGGCGAAGCCCGACTTCACCGGCGCCCGGCAGACCCACGAGCTGTCGACCATCGACATCGAGAGCTGTGTCCCGCTGAAACCCGGCACCACCGCCCAGGCCCTGGCCAACCGCACCGGCCGGCCCGTCACCACCTACCAGTCCGCCGAGTGCGCGGAGACCGGCGAGTTCGAGACGTACCCGGGCGGGGGCACCTGGCTGCCGCGCTCGCCCTACCAGGTCCGCGCCTTCAAGGTGTGGGAAAACTGACCGGGCCCGGACGCGCCGCGGGGCGGCGGCACCCTTCCCGGGTCCCGCCACCCCGCACCGGGCCGGTCTCCGTGCCCGCGTTACGCGTCGCCGCCGGCGGCCCCCGGATCGGCCGAGGCCACGTCCAGCAGCTCGTAGCGGTCGACCGCCGTCTTCAGCGCCGACCGGTCGACCTTCCCGTCCTTAGCCAGCTCGGTGAGCACCGCGAGCACGATCGACTGCGCGTCGATGTGGAAGTACCGCCGTGCCGCGCCCCGGGTGTCCGCGAACCCGAATCCGTCCGCACCCAGCGACTGGTACGCACCGGGCACCCAGCGGGCGATCTGGTCCGGCACGGACCGCATCCAGTCCGACACCGCCACGAACGGCCCCTGCGCCCCGGACAGCTTGCGCGTCACGTACGGCACGCGCTGCTCCTCCTCCGGGTGCAGCAGGTTGTACCGCTCCACGTCCACGGCCTCGCGCCGCAGCTCGTTCCAGGAGGTCGCCGACCAGACGTCCGCCTTCACGTTCCACTCGTCGGCGAGGATGCGCTGCGCCTCGACCGCCCACGGCACCGCCACACCGGACGCCAGGATCTGGGCCGGGATGGCGCCCTTCTCCCCGGCGCTGTAGCGGTAGACGCCCTTCAGAATGCCCTCGACGTCGACATCGGCGGGCTCCGCCGGGTGCTGGATCGGCTCGTTGTAGACGGTGAGGTAGTAGAAGACGTCCTCGTTCTCCTCGGGGGTCCCGCCGTACATCCGGCGCAGACCGTCCTGCACGATGTGCGCGATCTCGTAGCCGAACGCCGGGTCGTAGGCCACGCAGGCCGGGTTGGTCGACGCCAGCAGCTGCGAGTGCCCGTCGGCGTGCTGGAGCCCCTCGCCGGTCAGCGTCGTCCGGCCGGCGGTCGCGCCCAGCACGAAGCCGCGCGCCAGCTGGTCCGCCATCTGCCAGAACTGGTCACCGGTGCGCTGGAAGCCGAACATCGAGTAGAAGACGTACACCGGGATGAGCGGCTCGCCATGGGTCGCGTAGGCGGAGCCCGCCGCGACCAGCGAGGCCGTGCAGCCCGCCTCCGAGATGCCGTCGTGCAGCATCTGCCCGGTCGGCGACTCCTTGTACGCGAGCAGCAGATCGCGGTCCACCGACTCGTACTGCTGCCCGAGCGGGTTGTAGATCTTCGCGCTCGGGAAGAAGGCGTCCATGCCGAACGTGCGGTACTCGTCGGGCGCGATCAGCACGAAGCGCTTGCCGATCTCCTTGTCCCGCATGAGGTCCTTCAGGATGCGGACGAACGCCATGGTGGTGGCGATCGACTGCTGACCCGAGCCCTTCTTCGCCGTCGCGTACGTCTTGTCCCCGGGCAGCGGCAGGGGCTTCGCGCGCACCACACGGGTCGGGACATAACCACCCAGACCCTTGCGGCGGTCGTGCATGTACTGGATCTCCTCCGAGTCGCGGCCCGGGTGGTAATACGGCGGGTTGCCGTCCTCCAGCTCCTTGTCCGCGATCGGGATGTGCAGCCGGTCCCGGAACCGCTTCAGGTCCTCGGCCGTGAGCTTCTTCATCTGGTGGGTCGCGTTGCGCCCCTCGAAGTTCGGCCCGAGGGTCCAGCCCTTGACCGTCTGCGCCAGGATCACCGTCGGCTGGCCCTTGTGGGCCTTGGCCGCCGCATAGGCCGCGTACACCTTGCGGTGGTCGTGACCGCCGCGGCCCAGGTGCAGGATCTGCTGGTCGGTCATGTCCTTGACCATCTCGCGCAGCCTCGGGTCGTCCCCGAAGAAGTGCTCCCGGATGTACGCGCCGGTCTCCGTCGCGTAGGTCTGGAACTGCCCGTCCGGCGTGGTGTTCAGCTTGTTGACCAGGATGCCCGTGCGGTCCTGCGCCAGCAGCGGGTCCCAGGACCGGTCCCAGACCAGCTTGATCACGTTCCACCCGGCACCCCGGAACTGGGACTCCAGCTCCTGGATGACCTTGCCGTTGCCGCGCACCGGGCCGTCGAGGCGCTGGAGGTTGCAGTTGACGACGAAGGTCAGGTTGTCCAGGCCCTCCCGCGCGGCGATGGACAGCTGGCCGAGCGACTCCGGCTCGTCCATCTCACCGTCACCGAGATACGCCCACACATGCGAGTTCGACGTGTCGGCGAGGCCGCGCGCCTCCATGTAGCGGTTCATCCGCGCCTGGTAGATCGCGCCGAGCGGGCCCAGGCCCATCGACACCGTCGGGAACTCCCAGAAGTCCGGCATCAGCCGCGGGTGCGGATAGCTGGACAGCCCGTTCGGCGCCTTCGACTTCTCCTGGCGGAACGCGTCGAGCTGCGCCTCGCTCAGCCGGTCCAGCAGGAAGGCGCGGGCGTAGATCCCGGGCGAGGCATGCCCCTGGAAGAAGATCTGGTCGCCGCCCAGACCGTCGTCCTTGCCCCGGAAGAAGTGGTTGAAGCCGACGTCGTACAACGAGGCGGAGGAGGCGAAGGTGGCGATGTGACCGCCCACGCCGATCCCCGGACGCTGGGCGCGCGAGACCATCACGGCCGCGTTCCAGCGGGTCGCGTTGAGGATCTTGCGCTCGATCTCCTCGTCGCCGGGGAAGAACGGCTCGTCCTTCGTCGCGATCGTGTTGACGTAGTCCGTGCTGCGCATCTCCGGCACGGCGACGCGCTTCTCGCGCGCTCGCTCGATGAGCCGGAGCATGAGATAGCGGGCCCGCTCACGGCCTCGCTCGTCGACGGCGGCGTCGAGGGAGTCGAGCCATTCCTGGGTCTCTTCGGGATCAAAATCCGGGACCTGACTCGGAAGGCCGCCAATGATGATCGGGTTGCGATCGGATCCGGAAGCCACGCTGTTCCTTCGCTGTTCGGTGCTGCGCTTCGGGGCCTGTTACGGGAGCCTGCCCCCGGACGTGAGGTACGTGTACGCCAACCCATCGTGTACCGCTGAAACGCGTACGTCATCTCTACCGAGAGGTAACCGCGAACGCGCCCCCGGCCCGGTTCCGCCGGGGCGGATGGACGGCCGTCGAGTGGGTATCGGTGCGGGCAGAAGGTCTCGGACAGGATGGGGCAGGAAGGGTGACTGGTAACGGAACGCCACCATACGCCCAAGGTGTGCAAGTGTTCCCAAAGGCTGCTCGGCTCCGAATGCCGGACCGAAACGGCATAAGCTGTCCAAGGACGTAGGACGCGACAGAAGCGGAGGAGGACGCGGGCCCCTGCGAGGGACTGCCTGAAGGACGGCGACGTGACAGGAAACGTCACCGTTTAGGCGGTCTCGCACGCTGGGTACTTGCGCGATCCGCCGCTCCCGTGTGGACTACGGCCAACGCCCCGCGCACGCGCGTGGCTGAAGCATTTTCCGAAACATGATCAGGAGGCAACCCGTGAGCGCGACCGCGGACCACGCGGAGGAGCGGACCAACCCGGCGGCACGCCTGGGGTTCGAGCCCGGACAGGTGGTCCAGGAGATCGGCTACGACGACGACGTCGAGCTGGAGCTCCGTGAGGGCATTGAGGCCATTACCGGCCAGGACCTCGTGGACGAGGACTACGACGACATCGCTGACGTCGTCCTGCTGTGGTTCCGCGACGAGGACGGCGACCTTACGGACGCGCTGGTGGATGCCCTCGGTCTGCTCGAGGACGGCGGCGTGGTCTGGCTGATGACGCCCAAGACCGGCCGTGACGGATACGTCGAGCCGAGCGACATCAACGAGGCCGCCCAGACCGCCGGGCTCGCCCAGACCAAGAGCGTCAACGCGGGCAAGGACTGGTCGGGAAGCCGTCTCGTCACGCCCAAAGCGGCCAAGGCCAAGCGCTGACCCCACCAACCCCTGAAGGCCCCCGACAGGCATCGTGCCGGCCGGGGGCCTTCGTGCATCTCTCGTACATGCGTGTCCCGGTTGCCCAGTGGCTTGATCCGCGCGTACGCGGGAAGCTTTCCCGGGCGCCGCGCGGGCGCGCGGGGGGTCTGCGTAGGGTGGGGGTCACCCGGACAGCCCAGCCCGGTGACGTAGCGAAGGGACGCGTTTTCATGGCGATCGAGGTCGGCACCCAGGCCCCGGATTTCGAGCTGAAGGACAACCACGGCCGGACCGTGAAGCTCTCCGACTTCCGCGGCGAGAAGAACGTGGTGCTGCTGTTCTACCCGTTCGCCTTCACCGGCGTCTGCACGGGTGAGCTGTGTGCGCTGCGCGACGAGCTGCCCACGTTCGAGAACGACGACACGCAGCTGCTGGCCGTGTCCAACGACTCGATCCACACCCTGCGCGTCTTCGCCGAGCAGGAGGGCCTGGAGTACCCGCTGCTCTCCGACTTCTGGCCGCACGGCGAGACCTCGCGGGCCTACGGCGTCTTCGACGAGGACAAGGGCTGCGCGGTGCGCGGCACCTTCATCATCGACAAGGAGGGCGTGGTGCGCTGGACGGTCGTCAACGGCCTGCCCGACGCGCGCGACCTCAACGACTACGTCAAGGCGCTCGGCGCCCTCTGATCCCGCTTCGGGCGGATCGCGGGCCGAACCGGGGCGGAAAGCCTGTTTCGGCCGGGAACCGGTCACTAGGATCCACTCGTTGATCGGATGTCAACACGACGTGGAGGCGCCGGCACCGGCCGGCCCCCAAGAAACCAATGGGAGGACTCGTGGGAGTCAGCCTCAGCAAGGGCGGCAACGTCTCGCTGACCAAGGCCGCGCCCAACCTGACCGCGGTCATCGTGGGTCTCGGCTGGGACGCCCGTACCACCACCGGCGGGGACTTCGACCTCGACGCCAGTGCGCTGCTGACGAACGCCGAGGGCAAGGTCGCCAACGACGGCAACTTCGTCTTCTTCAACAACCTCAAGAGCCCCGACGGCTCCGTCGAGCACACCGGTGACAACCTCACCGGTGAGGGCGAGGGCGACGACGAGGTCATCAAGGTCAACCTGGCCACGGTCCCGGCCGACGTCGACAAGATCGTCTTCCCGGTCTCGATCTACGAGGCCGAGACCCGCCAGCAGAGCTTCGGCCAGGTCCGCAACGCGTACATCCGCGTCGTCAACCAGGCCGACAACAGCGAGCTCGCGCGCTACGACCTGTCCGAGGACGCCTCGACCGAGACCGCCATGGTCTTCGGCGAGCTGTACCGCAACGGCGCGGAGTGGAAGTTCCGTGCCATCGGCCAGGGCTACGCCTCCGGTCTGCGCGGCATCGCGCAGGACTTCGGCGTCAACGTCTGACCTGCCCGGGGCCCCGGCCCCGGCACCAGCTTCTTCGTCCGGCGCCGCACCACGTGCGGCGCCGGACGCGCACGACGGACAGTTCTTCCGGCCGCACGGGGCCGGCCGGCGGCTCCGTCCGGTACAAAGACGCTTCACAGACTCGGGGAGGACACACCATGGGCGTCACGCTCGCCAAGGGAGGCAACGTCTCCCTCTCCAAGGCCGCACCCAATCTCACCCAGGTGCTGGTCGGGCTCGGCTGGGACGCACGATCCACGACGGGGGCCGACTTCGACCTGGACGCCAGCGCGCTGCTGTGCCAGTCGGGCCGGGTCCTCGGTGACGAGTGGTTCGTGTTCTACAACAACCTCACGAGCCCGGACGGCTCCGTCGAGCACACCGGTGACAACCTCACGGGTGAGGGCGACGGCGACGACGAGTCGCTCATCGTGAACCTCACGCAGGTGCCGGCCCACTGCGACAAGATCGTCTTTCCGGTCTCCATTCACGAGGCCGACAATCGCGGCCAGACATTCGGCCAGGTCAGCAACGCCTTCATCCGCGTCGTCAATCAGGCCGACGGCCAGGAACTCGCGCGCTACGACCTCACCGAGGACGCCTCCACGGAGACCGCGATGATCTTCGGCGAGCTCTACCGCTACAACGGCGAGTGGAAGTTCCGTGCGGTGGGTCAGGGGTACGCATCGGGGCTCCGGGGCATCGCTCTAGACTTCGGGGTCAACGTTTCGTAAAGCCGCGCACGGCGCGGGGGAGCCCCGTGCACATCGGGGGAGACCCGTTACATACATGATGGGGTAGCCAGTGCTTCTGAAAACCTTCGGGTGGTCGTTCGCGATCACCGTGATCGGCCTGGTGGCCGCGTTCTTCTACGGGGGGTGGCAAGCCTTCGGCGTGGTGGCGATCCTCTCCGTCCTGGAGATCTCGCTGTCCTTCGACAACGCCGTCGTCAACGCCGGAATCCTGAAGAAGATGTCCGCCTTCTGGCAGAAGATCTTCCTCACCATCGGTGTGATCATCGCGGTCTTCGGTATGCGGCTGGTCTTCCCCGTCGTGATCGTGGCCATTACCGCGAGTCTGAACCCGGTCGACGCGATCGATCTCTCGTTCAACGACCCGGACCGCTACAAGGAACTCGTCACGGACGCCCACCCGGCGATCGCCGCGTTCGGTGGCATGTTCCTGCTCATGATCTTCCTCGACTTCATTTTCGAGGACCGTGACATCCAGTGGCTGCGCTGGCTGGAGCGCCCGCTGGCCAAGCTCGGCAAGGTCGACATGCTGTCGGTCTGCATCGCGCTCATCGTCCTGCTGATCTCCGCGATGACCGTCGCCACCCACGCCCACCAGCACGGCGGCGGGCACGTGGACAAGGCGGAGACCGTCCTGCTCTCCGGTATCGCCGGTCTGATCACGTACCTCATCGTCGGCGGGCTCTCCGGCTTCTTCGAGGACAAACTCGAAGAGGAGGAGGAGCGCGAGCACGAGGCGGAGGAAGAGGCCAAGCGGAGCGGGAAGAAGATCTCCGCGGTCGCCCTCTCCGGCAAGGCCGCCTTCTTCATGTTCCTCTACCTGGAAGTCCTCGACGCGTCCTTCTCGTTCGACGGCGTGATCGGCGCCTTCGCCATCACCAACGAGATCGTGCTCATGGCGCTCGGCCTCGGCATCGGCGCCATGTACGTCCGTTCGCTCACGGTCTACCTGGTCCGCCAGGGCACCCTGGACGACTACGTCTACCTGGAGCACGGCGCGCACTACGCGATCGGCGCGCTGGCCGTCATCCTGCTCGTCACGATCCAGTACGAGATCAACGAGATCATCACCGGTCTCGTCGGCGTCGTCCTGATCGCCTGGTCCTTCTGGTCCTCCGTCCGCCGCAACAAGGCGCTGGAGGCCGAAGAGGGCAACAGCGAAGTGACCGCCGGGGTGTGACCCGGTAGGAATTGAGGGAACGCTCTCTGCGGGGCGGCTCGTACGGCAACGGCTCCGGGACACCCCGGAGGCGGCCCGGGGCCGCCCCGCAGCGGTGCGTGCGTCGCGCGCGCCGGGTGCGACGGGTGAGGGACCGAGAGGGCGGGGTCGGGGATGGCGTTCTGGAACAGCCTGTGGCCGGGGCGGGAGACACAGTTCGAGTCGGGCAGCGCGGCCACCAACTCCATCGTGCTCACCCGGCGGCGCGCCTCGGTCTCGCTGACCAAACAGGGCGCGCTGAGCGGCAACCTGCGCGTCAACCTCTCCTGGCGCATGCGCACCTCGGACATCGGGGGCCGCTCCCGGCAGAGCGGCCGGCTGCTGCGCCCCTTCAAGCTCTTCCAGCCGGAGGCCGTCCAGGCGCACACCCAGGGCATGGTCAACGTCGACCTGGACCTCGGCTGCATGTACGAGCTGGCGGACGGCACCCGGGGCGTGGTGCAGCCCCTGGGCAACCTGCTCGGCGATCTGAACGGGCCGCCCTACATCAGGCTCAGCGGCGACGACCGCTTCGGCGCTCCTTCCGGCGAGACGCTGTACGTCAATCTCGACCAGCGCGAGCACATCAAGCGGCTGCTGTTCTTCGTCTACATCTACGACCAGACCCCCGCCTTCGACCGGACCCACGCCAAGGTGACGCTCTACCCGGGCAACGGCCCCCGCATCGAGATCGAGCTGGACGAGCGCGCCCCGCAGGCCCGCTCCTGTGCGGTGTTCACGGTGGAGAACATCAAGGACGAGCTGATCGTCCGCCGCGAGGTGAAGTTCGTCTACGGCTTCCAGTCCGAGCTGGACCGGATGTACGGCTTCGGCATGCAGTGGGGCCGCGGCTACAAGACCCGTACCTAGGCGTCCTCAGGGCCGTATGAACTGCGGCCCCTGCGGGGGCAGCACGAAATTCGGGTCGGGAGCGGGCGCCGCGGCCGGGGCGGGCTGCGGATAGCCGTACGCGGGCTGCGCGGAGGCCGGCTGGGGATAGCCGTACGCGGGCTGCGGCGCCGGGGCGGCGGTGGGCTGGGGATAGCCGTACGCGGGCTGCGGCGCCGGGGCGGCGGCCGGCTGCGGATAGCCGTACGAGGGCTGCTGGTGCAGCACGGTCGCCTGCGAGTCCGGTACGGGGGCCGGGGCGGGCGGGGCCGGGGGCGGCGCCGGAGCGGCCGGCTGGGGCTCGGGCTCCGCCTCGTCGACCGAGATGCCGAACGCGGTCGCGAGGCCGATGAGCCCCGTCGGATAGCCCTGCCCGACCGCCCGGAACTTCCAGCCGTCCCCGCGCCGGTACAGCTCGCCGCAGATGATCGCGGTCTCCTCGCCCGTCTCCGCGCGCACGTCGAACACGGCGAGCGGTTCGCCGCCGGCCGCCGCCGCGTCGTGGATCAGGATGCGCAGATCGCGTACGGCTCCGAAGGCGGCCCCGTCCGAGGACGCGGCGATGACCACCTGGTCGACCGACGGGTCGAGCGCGTTCAGGTCGGCCTCGATGGTGTCCGTCAGGCCCTCGGGCAGGCTGCGCTTGGGCAGCCTGCGCACCAGGCCCGAGGGGTGGCGCGGCTGGTTGTAGAAGACGAAGTCCTCGTCCGAGCGCACACGCCCGCCGGCGCCGAGCAGCAGGGCCGAGGCGTCCACGTCGGGCACCCCGGCGCCCGGAGTCCAGCGCAGCACGGCCCGTACGGCCATCGCGTCGAGTGGGACGTTCGAGCCTTTCACCATCGCGTGCGTCATGCCGGTCATCCTGCCTGCTGGCCGCCCGCGCGGACAACGCGGGGTGAGGGGTCCGTGTCCCGGGAGCCGGGCGGATTCACCCGCTCCGCCACTTTGGAAATGCGTGCGAAACGGTCACGACGCCCGGAATTCACCCTGGCAGGGAACTGCCGACACCCGTTCGTACGTACTATTACCGGCCACACGTTGTCCGGTCGGTCAGAGAGTACGGGGGGAATTGCATGCGTCATTTCGGGCATATTGCAGCTGCTGCGAAGGACGGGCTCTTCTTCCAGGAACCCTGCGTGTTCGACGCCGACTCGCCGGCCCCCGTCCTCTCCGCCGCCCTCGGCGCCACGCTCTACAGCCCCGCCACCCGCCCCCGGCTCGCCGACGACATCGTCAAGCTGGCCGGGCGCGGGGTCGTCTCGATGGTGCTGTGCCTGGAGGACTCGATCGACGACTCCGAGGTCGTCGCGGCCGAGGAGAACCTGGTCAGGCAGTTCGCCGACCTGGACGCCCGCTCCATCGAGCCGCCGCTGCTGTTCATCCGGGTCCGCGAACCGGAACAGATCACCGACCTGGTGCGCCGCCTCGGCGCGACCGTCCGGCTGCTGTCCGGCTTCGTGCTCCCCAAGTTCACGCGGGCCCGCGGCCTGCCGTTCATGGAAGCCCTGACCAAGGCCGAGGCCGCCGCTGGCCGCCGGCTCTTCGCCATGCCGGTGCTCGAATCGCCCGAGCTCCTTCACCTGGAGACCCGCCGCGAAGCCCTCCGGGGCATCGCCGAGACCGTCACCGCGCACCGCGACCGGGTCCTCGCGCTCCGCCTCGGCGTCACCGACTTCTGCTCCGCCTACGGGCTGCGGCGCTCCCCCGACATGACGGCGTACGACGTCGGCATCGTCGCCCACGTCATCGCGGACGTCGTCAACGTGCTCGGCCGGGCCGACGGGACGGGCTTCACGGTCACCGGCCCCGTCTGGGAGTACTTCCCCCGCCAGGAGCGCATGTTCAAGCCGCAGCTGCGCAGCAGCCCCTTCCAGGAGAACCGGGCCGAGGCCCTGCGCACCGCGCTCATCGCGCACGACCTGGACGGACTGCTGCGCGAGATCGACCTGGACCGGGCCAACGGGCTGCTCGGCAAGACCTGCATCCACCCCTCGCACGTCGCCCCGGTGCACGCGCTGTCCGTGGTCAGCCACGAAGAGTTCAGCGACGCCCAGGACATCCTGCGGCCCGAGAGGAACGGCGGCGGGGTGCTGCGCTCCGCGTACACGAACAAGATGAACGAGGTGAAACCGCACCGGGCCTGGGCCGAGCGCACCCTGCTGCGCGCCGAGGTCTTCGGCGTGGCCCGGGAGGACGTCGGCTTCGTGGACCTGCTGACGGCCTGCCTCGCGGAGTGAGCGGGACCGGCGGGACGATCGGAGAGGACACCGGCGCCGACCACGGCACCGGGTCCGGCAGACGAGCGGAAAGAGGGACGGCGGACGTGGTGTGGTCGGGTAGCTGGGTGGCGGAGCGACTGGGCGTCGGGCTGGTGGGCGACGGGGAGCTGCGCGAGCTGCTGGGCCTCGCCCTGCGGCGCAACCCCAAGCGGGCACACCTGCTCGTGTCCAACGTGCTCGGCAAGCACGTGCCGCAGCGCCCCTCCGTGGTGTACGGGGCCGGAGTCGAGCTGGGGCGCCGGGTGCGGGCGCTCCTCGGCGAGGACGGCGCCCGGCGGGCGGTCGTCCTCGGTTACGCGGAGACGGCCACCGGCCTCGGCCACTCGGTCGCCGACGGCCTCGGCGCGGCGCCCTACCTCCACTCGACCCGCAGGCCCGTCCCCGGCGTGACCCGGGCGGGCGGCTTCGAGGAGGCCCACTCGCACGCCACCTCGCACCTGCTGCTCCCCGAGGACCCGGAGCTGCTGGCGGCCGGGCCCGGCTCGGCGCTGGTGCTGGTGGACGACGAGTTCTCCACCGGCAACACCGTCCTCAACACGATCCGCGCCCTCCACGAGCGCTACCCCCGCGACCACTACGTCATCGTCGCCCTCGTCGACATGCGCTCACCGGCCGACCGGGGCCGCCTGACGGAGTTCGCCGCCGAGATCGGCGCCCGCGTCGACCTGGTGGCCCGCAACACCGGCACGGTCACCCTCCCGGACGGCGTCCTGGAGAAGGGCCAGGCCCTGGTCGCGGAGCGGGAGCGGCAGCAGCCGGACGACCGGCCCGTGGGGGCGGCCCGCCGCCCCCACACCCGCCTCGACCTCCCCTGGCCCGCCGGCGTCCCCGACGGCGGACGGCACGGCTTCACCGACGCCCACCGCGCCCTCCTGGAGCCCGCGCTCCCCGCCCTCGCCGACCGCGTCGCGCGGGCGCTCGGCGACGGGCCCCGCCGCGTCCTCGTCCTCGGCTTCGAGGAGCTGATGTACGCGCCGCTGCGCCTGGCCACCGCCCTGGAGGAGCGCACCGACGCCGAGGTCCGCTACTCCACGACCACCCGCTCCCCGGTCCTCGCCGTGGACGACCCGGGCTACGCGATACGCACCCGGCTGGTCTTCCCGGCCCACGACGACCCCGCCGACGGCCCCGGCGAGCGCTACGCCTACAACGTGGCCGGCGCCGGCTTCGACGCCGTCGTCCTCGTGGTCGACTCCGCCGCCGACACCCCGGCCCTGCACGCCCCCGGCGGCCTGCTCGACCGCCTCGCCCCGCACACCGAGCAGGTCCTGCTCGCGGTGATCCCCTCATACGTACCGGGGGCCCCCGCCCCCGAACGCCAGGAAGAAGCCCCCATGCAGCTGCCCGAGCCCCTTCGCGGCCCCGCGTTCTCCTCGTACGCGCCGGACGAGGTCGGCTGGCTGCTCCAGGACCTCTCGGACACCCGCCTCGAAGCGCCCACGGAGGAGCGCGAGGAGGCGATACAGAGCGGGGGCGCGCACTACGCGGAATCGCTCCCCGTCGAGTACCAGCCCTCCGCCGAATACCAGGAACTCTTCAAAAGCGCCCTCGCGCTGTCGGCCGCCCGGATCGCCCGCGCCGTGGGCACGGTCACCGAGACCGTCCTCGCCGAGCGCGGCCCGCGCCCGGTCCTCGTCTCGCTCGCCCGGGCCGGTACGCCGGTCGGCGTGCTGATGCGCCGCTGGGCCCGGGCGCGGCGCGGCCTCGACCTGCCGCACTACGCCGTCTCCATCGTGCGCGGACGCGGCATCGACGCCAACGCGCTGCGCTGGCTGGCCGAGCACCATGACCCGGGCGACGTCGTGTTCGTGGACGGCTGGACCGGCAAGGGCGCCATCACCCGCGAACTGGCCGCCGCCATCGCCGAGTTCGAGAAGGCCGGGGGAGTGGCGGGCTTCAACCCGGAGATCGCGGTGCTCGCCGACCCGGGCGGCTGCGTGCGGACGTACGGCACCCGCGAGGACTTCCTCATCCCCTCCGCCTGCCTCAACTCCACGGTGTCCGGACTCATTTCCCGTACGGTCCTGCGCGCCGACCTGGTCGGGCCGTACGACTTCCACGGCGCGAAGTTCTACCGCGAGCTCGCCGGCGCCGATGTCTCCGGCTTCTTCCTCGACACGGTCGCCGCGCGCTTCGACGAGGTCGCGGACGCCGTGGACGCCGAGGTCAAGGAACTCCTCGCCGCGGACCGGGCCCCGACCTGGGAGGGCTGGGCGGCGGTGGAGCGCATCAGCGAGGAGTACGGCATCCACGACGTCAATCTCGTGAAGCCCGGCGTCGGCGAGACCACCCGGGTCCTGCTGCGCCGCGTCCCCTGGAAGATCCTCGCCCGGCGCGGCGCCGGACCGGACCTCGACCACATCAGGCTGCTCGCCGAGCAGCGCGGCGTACCCGTCGAGGAGGTCGACTCGCTCCCGTACACCTGCGTCGGGCTCATCCACCCCAAGTACACCCGCGGGGCGACCGGCGCCGACGGCAAGGCGGTGGAGTCCGCGTGACGGCCTCCCCGGTCACCCTCGTCGCCAGCGACCTCGACCGCACCCTCATATACTCCTCGGCCGCACTCCAGCTCACCATGGAGGACGAACGGGCGCCCCGGCTGCTGTGCGTCGAGGTGTACAACCACAAGCCCCTCTCGTACGTCACCGAGACCGCCGCCGGGCTGCTGACCGACCTGACCTCCGCGGCCTCCACGGTGTTCGTCCCGACGACCACCCGCACCCGCGAGCAGTACCACCGCATCCGGCTCCCGGGCGCCCCGGCCGAGTTCGCGATCTGCGCCAACGGCGGCCACATCCTGGTGAAGGGCGAGTCCGACCCGGACTGGCAGCGGACCGTCGCCGGCCGGCTCGCCGACGAGTGCGTCCCGCTCGCCGAGGTCCGCGCCCACCTCGTCGCCACCGCCGACCCCGCGTGGCTGCTGAAGGAGCGCGTCGCCGAGGACCTGTTCGCCTATCTCGTCGTCGACCGCGCCGAACTGCCCCCGGAGTGGACGAAGGAGCTCGCCGCCTGGGCGGAGCCGCGCGGCTGGACCGTGTCGCTCCAGGGCCGGAAGGTCTACGCCGTACCGCGCCCGCTCACCAAGAGCGCCGCCATGCGCGAGGTCGCCCGGCGCACCGGCGCCACCCACACCCTCGCCGCCGGTGACTCGCTCCTGGACGCGGACCTCCTGCTCGCCGCCGACCGGGGCTGGCGCCCCGCCCACGGCGAACTCGCCGACGCGGGCTGGAACGCCGACCACATCGAGGCCACCGCCGAACGGGGCGTGGCGGCGGGCGAGGAGATCCTGCGCCGCTTCCTGCGGGCCTCGGGCGCCGGGCGCCGGGCGTCGGACGCCGGGTAAGTCGGGCGGGCGACCATAGAGTTGTGCGATGACCAAGGGAAACTCCACCAAGATCACCGATGAGCTGTACGCGTACATGCTGGCGCACAACCCGCCGCTGGACGCCGTGCAGCGCGAACTCGTCGAGACGACCTACGCGCGGCTGCCCGAGCACGCGGGCATGCAGTCGGCCGAGGAGCAGGGCCCGCTGCTCGCCTTCCTCGTCCGGCTCACCGGTGCCCGGCACATCGTCGAGGTCGGCACGTTCACCGGCTTCTCCGCCCTGGCGATGGCCCAGGCTCTCCCGGCGGACGGACGGCTGATCGCCTGCGACATCTCGGAGGAGTGGACGGCGTACGGCCGCGAGGCGTGGGAGAAGGCGGGCGTCGCCGACCGCGTCGACCTGCGCATCGCACCCGCCCTGGACACCTTGCGCGCGATGCCGGAGGAGCCCCACATCGACTTCGCCTACCTGGACGCGGACAAGGGCAACTACATCGCGTACTGGGAGGAACTGGTGCCGAGGCTGCGCCCGGGCGGGGTCATCACCACGGACAACGTGCTGTTCCACGGACGCGTCACGGACCCGGGGGCGACGGGCGCGGCCAAGGCCATCCAGGAGTTCAACGACCACGTGTCGGCGGACGCGCGGATGGACAGCGTGCTGCTGACGGTGTCGGACGGGCTGACGCTGTCCCGCAAGCGGTAGCCGTCCGGGGGCGGCCCGGCTTCCCGGGCGGCGGAGCGCCCGGGGACACCGGCTCAGCCGCAGCAGCCGCCGCCGCAGCAGCCGCCCCCGCCGCCGGCGGAGGGCGCGGGCCGGGAACCGCCGCCCGCGGTGCCGCCGACGGCGACGGTGGAGAGCAGCTTCACGGTGTCCTCGTGCCCGGCGGGGCAGGAGGCGGGAGCGGAGGACTCGGCCATGGGGCGGCTGAGCTCGAAGGTGTCTCCGCAGGAGCGGCAGCGGTACTCGTAACGAGGCATGACGCCAGGTTAGCGGCGACGGGCCCCCGGCTGTCCACAGTGCGAGGGCCCCGGACCGGCCGAGGCGGACGGCGTCAGTGACCGCCCGCGCCGCGTTCCTCGCGGATGTCGGCGACGACGTCGGCGGCGATCCGGCGCAGGCCCTCCGTCACGGTCAGGAAGTGCCAGTAGTCGGGGTGGCGGTTCTCCAGGGCCGTGACCGCCTGCTCCAGCCGGGCCACCGCGTCGTCCAGCGGCCGGGCGTGCCGCGGCTCGGGGGTGTGGCGCCCGGCCATGGCGAGGCGCTGGGCGTCACGGATGGCGAACCGGGTGCGCTCGATCTCCTGCTGCGGGTCCTTGGCCACGTCATCGAGCCGGCGCAGACGGTCACCGGCGGCGGACACCGCCTCGTCGGTGGCGTTGAGCAGGGCCCGTACGGTGCTCAGCCGGGACGTGGCGTCGGCCCAGCGCTGCTCGTCACGGGCCTGGGCGGCCTCCTTCAGCTTCTCCTCGGCCCGGCGCACATTGACGGCCGCCTGCTCCGGGACCGGCTGGAGGTCCTGCCAGCAGGCGGCGGAGAACCGGCGCCGCAGCTCGCTGAGGACGGGCTCGACGGAGGCGGAGCGGGTGGTCAGCGCCTGGGCGCGGGTGCGCAGGGTCACCAGCCGGCGGTCGATCTCCGCGGCGCGCTCGGGCAGCTTCTCGGCTTCGGCCCGTACGGCTTCGGCGTCGCGCAGCACGCGGTCGGCGCGCTGCAGGGTCTCGGGCACGCCGTGCCGCCCGGCGCCCTGGTTGAGCTTGGTCAGCTCGGGGGCGAGGGCGGCCAGCCGGGCCGCGAGGTCGTCCGCCCGCAGACCGGACGCCCGCACCGAATCGAGAGCGTTGCTCGCACCGAGGAGCGCCTGTCGCGCGCGCTCGACGGCGGGGGCGAGCCGGGCGAGCTGCGTCTCGGCGCTCCCGAGGAGCGGCCCGAGCCCGGCGCCGAACCGGTCGAGCTCCCCCTTGACCCGTATCAGCTGCTCCTTCGCGGAGGTCAGCTCGGCCCGGGCCCGGGACGCGACGGACGGTTCGAGATCGTCCCGGTCGAGGTCATGGGCGTCGACCGCGGTGATGTACGCGTGACTCACTTCGTCGATGCGCCGGCCGAGCGCGGCGAAGTCGTCCACGGCCTTGCGGGCGGCCGGCGAACTGTCGACCGCGGTGATCGTCTCGATGGAGATCCTGAGGTCGCGCTGGGCGGTGTCCAGCTCGTAGAACGCCTCGGCGGCGGCGTCCTTCGCCGCCTGCGCCTCGGCCCGCTGCCCCTCACCGCGCCCCCCGAACCACCGCCGCGTACCGCCGCCGGTGACGGCGAGGGGGAGGGCGACGGCGAGGAGGGGAAGGGGCGCGAGAACGAGCCCGCACAGATCACGCAGACCGGCGGCACGCCGGGGAGCCCGGTCGCGCGGGTGGGGGGCGCGCCGGGCGTTTGCGGCGGGGGTGCGTCGGTCGCCCGGGCTGGGGGTGCGTCGGTCATCCGGGGCGGGGGTGGGCCGGTCGCCCGGGGCGGGGGTGGGCCGCTCAGCCGGTCCGGGGGTGGGCCGCTCACCCGGTCCGGGGGCGTGCCGTTCACCCGGTCCGTTCCCGGCCCGGGCCCCCGGGTCCGTCCCGACCGCTCGACGCCGACTCCGCTCCCGTACCGCTCCGGCGATTCCCGCCCGCGGCTGCGCGTCTGTCGCCGTCACATGCCTCTCCCGTGCCGTTCCGCCCTGCCGGATACATTCTCCCACCAGTAAGGACGAACACACGTGCCGGTTAGTTCACGCCGGGTCCGGGGTCGGGGCCGGGGACGGGTCAGGGACCAGGGCCGGGGACGGGCCCGGGGTCGAGGCCGGGGCCGGGGCCGAGGCCGAGGCCGGGGACCGTGCTCCTTCTCAGCTCGCGTGCCGGACGGCGACCCCACCGTTGGCGCTGTGCGCCTTCACGACGTGCCGGCTGCTGTCACTGCGCGGCACCGTCACGTCGACGTGCCCGTTGTCGGCCGACGCGGTCACGGCGTAGGAGGTCTTGCCGGCGGGCAGGTCGATGGCGATGCGCCCGTTGTCGCTGACGGTGTCCACGAGATCCGGGACGCGGTCGAGGCCGAGATCCACGGAGCCGTTGTCCGACCGCGCCACCACCGACCGCGAGGAGATCCGCTCGGCGCGTACGGACCCGTTGTCGCTCTTCAGCTCCAGCGGCCCGCTGACGTCCCGGACGACGACGCCGCCGTTGTCGGCGTAGAGCTTGAGCGGCGTGGTGAACTTGGACGCGGTGACCTCCCCGTTGTCCGCGTCCACGGTCAGCGCGACCCCGCGGGGCACCTTCACCGTGTGGCGCGCCTCGCAGTCGCTGATCATCGCCTTGCACTTCACTCGGAGGGTGAGCGTGTCCCCCTCCAGCCTCCACACGGGGTCCGGCCCGCTCCCGAGGACGACCCATCCGTCGACCCTCCGCGTCACCTGGACCTCGTCCACGTCGGCCGGGACGACGTCCACCACGGAGTTCTCCGCATCGATGGTGAGCGCCTTCCCCCCGAACGCGAACGACTTGTGCTCGACGGGCGCGTCGTCCACGTCCGTGCTCCCGCACCCGGTGAGCGCCGCGACGAGCAGAACGGTGCCTCCGACGGCCACGAACGCGCTGCGATTACGGATGGTCATGGTGATCAGGTCCCCCTGTGCCGGCGCTGCGTTGTGCCCCTACGGTAGGCAGCGCTGCCCCGCCCGGACGATCCGGACGGCTACCGTCTCCGGGGTGGGGCTATCCCCCGTATGCCCACCCCGCACCGATTGTCGACATGCCCCACGAGCCATGTAACCTGTTCCTTCATCCACGGGTGCGTAGCTCAGGGGTAGAGCGCTGCTCTTACAAAGCAGATGTCGGCGGTTCGAAACCGTCCGCGCCCACCAGCACAAAGACCCCCAGCCGATCAGGGCTGGGGGTCTTTGACATCTACGTCTGACATCAACGGGCACGATCACCCACGGTCGGGACGCTGCCGCTTCAGCATGCGGTCGAGGTGGCTCACGGCCTCGCGCTGCGTGTCTTGGACGACGTGGGCATAGATGTTCATCGTGACCGCGATCTGACTGTGCCCGAGGATCTCCATCACGACGCGGGGCGGGACGCCGGCGGCGGTCAGCAGGGTCGCGCAGCCGTGACGGGCATCGTGCAGGCGGATCACACGAAGGCCGGCGGTCGCGGCGACGCGGGTGAACGAGCGGTACAGGTTGCGGGGTTCGATCGGCCTGCCAGTGCGGGTGGTGAAGACGTATCCCGTGTCCTCCTACTGATCACCGGCAGCCTCACGCCGAGCAGCCTGCCGCAGCCGTTCCCAGCGGAGCGGAGCGACGCACAGGGCGGGGAGAGGAAGCGTCTGTTTCCTGCGACGTCCCTTGGGATCGTCCTCGTACGCCTCACCGCGGACACGCTGCCGCTGAGTGCGGACCCGGATCTCCCGCTTGTCGAGGTCCACGTTTTCCCACCGCAGACCGACGATCTCACCGCGGCGGAAGCCGAGCGCGATGGCGAGCACGAAGGCCGCGTAGAGCGGGTCCTTGCGGGCCACGGTGAGGAAGGACAGGGTCTCGTCCAGCGACCAGGGGGAGAGGTCTCGCGCTTCGGCCGAGGGCGGCTCCACGAGGGTCGCCACGTTTCGCATGACGAGTTCTTCCCGGCAGGCCGCCGTCAGCGCGGTACGCAGGACACGGTGGGACTCCTTGGCGGTCGCTGCGGTGCTCTGCTGTTCCAGACGGACGAGGAAGCGCCGGACATCCGCGACGCTCAACGATTCGAGCCGCTTAGAGCCGAGCATCGGCACGAGGTAAAGGCGGATGTGAGTCTCGTACTTGGCGTAGGTCGTCCGCTTGCGGCGCGGCTTGACGATGTTCTCCAACCAGTACGGCAGCCACTCGGAGAGCTTGGCCGACCGCATGGGTACGGGCACGCCTTGGTCCACCTTGGCGAGCAGGTCACGGCGCTTGGTGTCGCACTCGGCCCAGGTCTTGCCGTAGGCGAACTTGCGGGCGCGGGTGCCGTCCGGCTGGAGGACGTAGACCGCGGCTTGGTAGCGGCCGTCTTTGCGCTTGGTGATGGTGCCGGCGCCGTTGGGGTTGCGCTTGCGCTGGGGAGGCATCAGGCGGCTTCCTCGATCTCGTTGACGATGAAGTCCCGTACGGCGTCGGCGGGGATGCGCCGGGCCCGGCCGATGGTGATGGAGACCAGCCGGCGGGAGCGGATCAGGTCGTAGACGGTGGAGCGTCCGAGCTTCAGTCGGGCCATGACCTGGGGCACGGTGAGGAGTTCGGCGGTGGCGGTGGTCATGCGTCGGTTCCTTCCAGGGCGAGTTGGTCCATGAGTTCGGCGCGGTGTTCGCGGGCGGTTTCGCGGTTGTGTTGGATGTCGCGGTGGATGTTGGCGGCGAGCCAGGATTCGCCGGGGGTGTGGCCGTGGCCGGCGTAGGCCCAGTGGGCGAGGGTGAGCGTGGTTGCTTCGGGGTGGTCGTCGGGGCCGGGGAGGCCGAGGGCTGCTCGTTGTTCGGCGGCGCGGTAGTCGGCGCGGACCTGTCGGAGTGCGCCGAGGGTGGTGGAGTAGGCGCGGGATTTGGTGGAGAAGTGGCCGCGGAAGCCGAGCATGTGGGCCCAGTCGCGGAGCTTGCGGTCCGGGTAGGCGTGGTGCAGATCCAGGCACGCTTCAATGAGCCGGCGGGGGTGCTCGGGCACGTCGAGGAGGATCAGCGCTTCCTTGTTCCCGATCCGGTGATCCACGGTGCCGGTGGTCTCGGCGGCTTTGGTGGCGTACTTGGCGACGTAGGAGGCCACGGCTTGTTCGGTGAGTTCTTCGCCGTTGCCGAAGGCGCCGATGGGCTGGACGTCGAGCTGGGTGCCCCAGCGCAGCACCCATTCCGAGGGGAAGCCGGCTTCCTCGTTCGAGGGAACGGTGACTTCGGCGCGGGCGGCGGCGGCGCGGATCGCGTCTTCCAGGAGGTCGAGGGTGGCCCAGGCCGGGGGCGGGGTGTCCGGTCCTTCGGGTCCGTCGAAGCGGATCACGGCGTGGAAGTGGACGGCTCCGCGTTTCTGGTACTCGGCAACCTTGCCGAAGGAGACCTTGGACTGTTCGCGGGCGGCTTTCTGGGTGAGGCCGGCGCGCTTCGCGATTTCGCGGCGGAGGTAGATCGTGAAGTAGCGCCAGAGGTCGGAGGCGTGGTTGTTCCAGAGCACCGCGCCCGCGTAGTCGTACCGGTCGGGGTCGAGGGGTGTGCCGAGTTCCGGGGCGTTGTCGGGGTGGTGGGTGCCGCAGCGGCAGGGCCTGTTGCCGGGGCGGTTGTGGACCGGGCCGAACGAGGGAGCCGTGAGTGTCGCGAAGACGCGGGGGTGGTCGCGGATGGTGTTTGGGGTGCCTTTTTCGGGGTCGCCGGTGAGGCCGGCGCGGATGAGGTGGTAGGTGTCGCCGGCGTAGGTCCAGGCGCAGGCGGGGCAGCGGGAGGCGCGGCGGTTGCCGCAGGCGATCCGTAACCGGCCCCCGGGCTCGGTGTCCGTGGAGTAGTGGTGGAGCAGGGTGCCGGTGGTGCGGTCGATGGTCTTGGTGGCGCCGGTGAGGTGGATGGGTTGGGAGCAGCCGCCGGTGCGGCGGAGTTGTTCGGTGAGGCGGTCGAAGCCGGGTGACCCGGCCACTCTCAGCAGGTCGGTGAGGGTGGCCGGGTCGAGGCCCGCCGTGGTGGCGGTGTGGGTCACGCGGCGACCTCCAGGCGGGAGGCGAGGAGCGCGGTGGCGATGTGGCGGGTGTAGGCCGGGGGGATGCACTCGCGGATGCCGTCCCGGTTCATCCACGGGACGTTCATGTCGGTGCGGGCTTCCTGCACTCCGCTGAAGTTGCCGACGTAGTGGGCGAAGTGTCCGGCGGCGCGGGGGCGGCCCATCTTGGTCAGTGGCGCTTGGTGGGCGGGGTGAGGGGGCGGGGTGAAGGTGAAGCCGCCGCCGGTTTCGAAGAGGCGGTGGCGGTAGGTCCGCATCCCGAACGCCGCCGCGCACAAGGTCACCGGGTCACGCAGCTCGGACCTGGCCTCTTCCACGTTCTCGATGACCCACGGGCGGCCGGTGGCCTCGAGGGCGGCGCGGGTGGGGGCGATGAGGTCGGGGTGGTCGCGGTGCTGGATCTTCTGGGCGCGGCTGTAGCGCTGGCACGGGGGCGAGGCGTGGATGAAGTCGAACTCCGCACCGTGCTCCCGCACGTACTGGATCGCGTCGGTCTGGATGAACCGGAAGGGGTAACGGGGCTGCGGCGCGGAGTCGATGCCGGTGACGTCGAGCCCGGCGAGGTGGTAGCCCATGCCGGCGCCGCCCTGGCAGCAGAACAGATCAAGCACCCGCAGGGCCCGCAGCGGAGTCGTGTTCATCGGTTGCCGCCGTTCTTGTCATGGGCGGGGCCGTGGTTCGCGGTGTAGCCCTCCACCAACGCCTTGACCTGGGCATCACCGGTCGCGGTCGCGGAGGCGCCGCAGTGGCACACGGCGGAGCCAGTGGCCGGGGCGTTTTGGGACGGCTTGCTGATGTGGAGGCCGGGGCGGTCCGGAGTCGGGGTCAGGTCAGCCATGGAGGTCACCCCCCGATCCGGGCGTGGGTGCGGGTGGCGGGATGCACGCGGCCGGTGCCGTGGCAGGCGGGGCAGTCGGCGGTGATCGTGCGGCGTTCACCGGCCGGGGTGTGGGTGCCGGTGGTGATGGCGACGGTGGGGAAGCCGTCGCAGTGGCCGCAGATCGGCCGGGGCAGGGTGTGCTGGGGCATGATGGTGTCTCCCTTTCGGGTCAGCTAGATCTGGAGGGTGTTGAGGCGCCCGGGGCGGCGGAAACTTGGCGGTTGAGGCCGCCCCGGGGGCCGTTATGAGCGAGCGCGCGGGGTGTTGTTGCGTCGGCCGCGTCCCTTGACCGCGTACATGGCCGAGTCCGCAGCGGACAGAGCGTCGGTCAGGGTGCGTACGGGCAGTTCGGCGAGGTGGCAGACACCGACCGAGGCGCCGACCGGGACGGTCTGGCCGCTGTAGGCGACCGGGCGGTGCAGACCTTCGCGAAGCGCGGCCAAGCCGGGAGTGCGGGCGGGGTCGGTGATGATGGCGGCGAACTCGTCGCCCCCGAGGCGGGCCGCGATCCCGTGGCCCGAGATCCAGCCGGTCAGCCGTGCGGCGGTTGCCGCGATGACGGCGTCGCCGGCCAGGTGGCCGTAGGTGTCGTTGATGGCCTTGAAATCGTCCAGGTCCACGAGCAGGGCGGCGGCGTCGGGTGAGCGGGTGGCGATGCGTTCGGCGCGGGCCGTCCAGCCGTTTCGGGTGTGCAGGCCGGTGAGCGGGTCGCGTCGAGCGGTGGACAGGCGGTGGGTGAGCAGCCTGCCGTGCAAGGTCCACCCAAGGGCGGGTAACGCTGCGGCGACGATGGACAAGTCCATGCCGATCACCGGGCCTTGTTGTTGAGGAGCGAGCGCAGGACCACGGCGCAGATTGCGACCGAGGCGGCGGTGATAGCGGTGGCCAGGAGCATGGAGACCAGGACCGTGCCGATGATCAGGACCATGGCCGTACCGCCGGCGGCGGCGACGATCAGGGCGCCGGGGGTGAGTGGTATGGCGGGGCGGGCGGCCGGGGCCGGGACGGGCGCCAGCGTGGGGGCGGGGGTGTGGTGGCAGTCGCAGGCCGGGGGCTGGACGATGCCGGTGAGCGGCGGGACGAGGGACGTTCCCGGGGTGGGGGCGGTGTCTGGGGGCGGGATCTTCGGGGTGAACACGGTTCCTCCTGTCAGGGGTTGCAGCGGTGGGTGCGGGCGGCGAGTTCTGCGGCGGAGCGGTTGTGGTAGTTGGCGGAGAAGTTGCAGCCGGGGGCGGTGCAGGCGGCGGTGTGCTTGGTGCGGCCCCGGCCGTCGTGGTGGGTGCCGACCTGGACGGGGCCGATGCGGATCACGTCGGTGAAGCGGTTCGGACGCGGCATTGAGCGAGCCTTCCGGTGTGGGTTAGGCGAGTTGGGCGGTGATGGCGTCGGCGAGTGGTGCGGGGACGCCGAGGCGTGCGCGCAGGGTCGCTGTATCGATCCGGTTGCCGGTCGTGGCGTGGTGGGTGTCAGCGACCTTCCGGGCGTGGTCCAGCAATGCCGGCGGAACAGTCACCGAGAAAGGCGCCGGGGCCGCAACGGGTTCCGGGGCGGGTACGGGTTCGGGGGCCGCCGGAGCCGTGACGGGCGGGAGCTCGGGCGCAGGTTCCGGGGCCGGGTCGGGCTCGCGCTCGACGGTCACGGGCTCGGGTGCCGAGGCGGTCAACGGCTCTGCTGTCGGCGATGGTTGGGCGGCGGGAGTGGCGCTGTTGGTGTGGGCGAGGAGTGTTCCGCCGAGGAAGGCGAGGGCGGGCCAGCCGGCGACGAGGATGCGGAGCCAGGGCGGGACGTTGTCCAGGTCGAGCATTCCGGCGGTCGCGATGTTCGCGCCGAGGGATGCGGCCAGGGCGATGACGAACCAGATCCAGGCCGGTCCGTTGTCCGCGGCCGTGCGCATCCGGCGCCAGGCGGCGACCAGGAGCAGGTCCACGCTGACCGGGTAGGCCCAGGCTTTCCAGCCGTCTTGTCCTGCCGCGTCGGCCAGGTCGTGCAGGTGCGAGAAGGACAGGGCACCGGCGATCACGGCCTGAACCAGAACGGCATCCGGGCGGATGGTGCGGGGCATGGTGGTCACCTCCAATCTGTGGTGGTGCCGGGGCCGGGCGGAATGCGGGTGGTCGCCGCCCGGCACCCGGAGCAGAGGGGGTCAGGCGTTGGGGTCGGTTCCGGTGCCGAAGCAGTTCAGGCACAGGCCGTCCTGCTGGCCGACAGGGCGGCGCTTGCGGCCGACGCGGACGGTGGTGGGGACGTTGCCGGTCCCGCCGCACGGCTTGCAGTCACCGTTCTCGACCACGGGCGGGGGCTTGGGGGTGGTCCGTCTAGGTGCCATGGCGGGGGTTCCTTCCGGTTCCAGGCATGGGCGGGGTAGGGACCTGGCGTGAGACGGTCACGCCGACTGGGACGGGCAGGGGTGCTACTCGGGGACCGGGACCGGCTTCAGCAGCGGCGCGGTCGGTGCCGGGGCGGTGTGGATGGTCGGCCGGAAGGGTGCCAGAGCGGCGAGGTGCGGGGTGAGGTGCGCGTATTCCTGGCAGACCGCGACCGCGTCGGCCGGGGGCATGGCGGGGGTTCGGATGCGGGACCAGCCGCCGGAGGCGTCACCGGCTACAGCGACGCCGGGGCGGTCGGGCGCGATGGTGGTCGCGGCGAAGACCGCTTCCGGGGCGATGTCGCCCAGGGCCATTTCGGCGGTCTGCTTGTCGTTGACCCGGTGCACCACACGCCCGGTGAGCTGGGCGCGGAGGGCGGTTGCCCCTTTGCCGAGGTCGGAGCCGAAGCGCTGTCCGCAGACTTCAAGGAAGATCCCGACCGCGCGGGCCATCTGCGCGAGCCGGATCATGCGCATCACCATCCGGTCCCGGCGTTCCTCGTCCTTCTTCGCGGCGACGAGGAAGAGTTCCGCGACCTCATCGACCAGGACGACGAGCGGCACCGGCCGCACCTTGGCCGGCAGGTCCCACATGTCCGGGACACCGTGAGAGCTGAGGAGGTCGAAGCGCTCTTCCATCTCTCCCACGAGGGCTTCCAGCAGCCCGTCCGCCTCGTCCGGGGTCACGGCCAGGGCGGAGAGCCGAGGCGCGTAGCCGCCCTGGTCCACACCCCTCTTGCAGTCGATTCCGATCAGACCGACCGGGCGCTTGGCCAGTTCGGAGATGAGGTTCCGCTGATACATCGACTTGCCCGACTGGTTCGCACCGACTGTCAGGGCGTGCGGGATCTTCTGGTAGTCGCGGACGAACGCGGTGCCGTCCTCCCGGAGCGCGACGGGGACGACCAGCGGACCGGCGGTGGTGGTGCGGGGCAGGCGGCGCGGCATCTTCACCCGGCGCAAGACGTCGTAGCCGGTCATCCGAAGTTCCACGAACCCCGGCTTCACCTCCACCACGTGCACGGAGTGGACACCCCAGGCGTGCCGCAACCGTTCGGAGGCGGCGGACACGTCGGCGGGTTCCAGGCCAGCCGGGAGACGCAGCGTCGCCCGCATCCCGGTCGAGGAGTAGCGGACCCGGCGGACCCTCGGCGGCACCGGTTGGACTTCCTGACGGGCCACGTTGCGGACCATGAACGCCCGCAGGCGGGACGGCTGGACCGTCAGCCCGCACACATCCATCGTCGCCCGGTACGTCACCGTGAACCGGACCCGGGCAACCGGGGCACCGACCAGCGACCAGAACACCCGAGGAGACCGAACCTTCGCGTAGCCGAGGCCGCCGGCGGCCGATAAGGCCTCCGCTACCTCGATCACCGTGGACAGGTCCGACATGGTCAGGCACCCGCCGTGATGGCCACCGCGCGGAAGCTGATCCCGTGGCGGGTCTGGCCGTTGAAGGTGTTCTCCCAGTCGCGGGCCTTGAGGCCGATCACCGTGACCGGGGTGCCGGGGACCAGGTGCTCCGGGACGCCCGTGCTCGGCACGGTCACCTGGTAGAGGTTGCCCTCCCCCTCGTCCGAGATCAGCAGGCCCACCGTCGCGAGCTGGGCCCCGGTCTCCCGGTCCACCGCGATCTCGCCGGTCTGCTTGCTCACGAGCTTCGGCGTCGGAGGCGTCGCCACGAACACGACAGCGGTCGAAACGTCGATCTTGAAAGACGGCATGAGCGCATCCCTTGTTCAGGAGGTCACCGCCAACCGGCGACCTCTCTAGACATCTACAGTGAAGCAGCCCATCTCTAGAGACGTCAACACCTGTCTAGAGATGTGTTGTTGTGCCACCTCAGGGCAGGCGATCGGTTCGTAACGAGCACGTTCCGCTCGTGGGACGTACGTTTCTTTCGTGAAAGAAAGCTCTAGGCTGTCTAGAGAGGAGAGGAAGAGATCACTCATGTCCACCGAGGGCGCCAAGCGGCAGCCGAAGTACCAACGGATCGCCGATGAGCTGCGAGACGCCATCCAGTCCGGGCGGTACCAGCCGGGCGATCGGCTGCCAGGCGAGAACGACCTCATGGCCGGCCACGGCGTGGCCCGGATGACCGCGCGCCAGGCCCTCGGCGTTCTGCAAAGCGAGGGCATCGCCGAGTCACGCAAGGGCGCCGGCGTGTTCGTACGGTCGTTTCGTCCGCTGCGTCGCCAGGGCATCAAGCGCTTGGCTCAGTCCCAGTGGGGCGAAGGCCGGTCCGTCTGGGCCGTCGACACAGAAGACAGGGCACTGGTCGTTGATCAGGTGAGCGTCACCGAGCAGGGTGCCCCGGAGCATGTGGCGCGCGTGCTGGGAGTGGAGCAGGGCGATCCCGTGTGCGTACGCAGTCGACGGTTCGTCCTGGACGACAAGCCAGTGCTCATCGCTACGTCGTACCTGCCGGCAAGCCTGGTAGCCGGTTCTGCGATCACCCAGGAGGACACGGGGCCTGGCGGCATCTACGCCCGACTTGCTGAACTCGGCTCCAAGCCGGTCCACTTCCGCGAGGAGATTCGATCCCGCATGCCGTCGACGGACGAGGCGGAACAACTGAAGCTCTCCACCGGGACGCCCGTCATGCTGATCTGTCGGACAGCGTTTGCGGACGAGGGACGCGCCGTCGAGGTCAACGAGATGACCCTTGACTCTGCTTCATACATCCTCGAATACGCCTTTGACGCGTAAGGGCTGCTCAGCGCCCCGCCCAGGTTTCGCCCCGGCGGGCAACGCTGAATATCTGCTCAACCCGCTCTGGCGGAAGCACAGGTGCGAGTCCGGAGAGGGCTGTGTGCACACTGGTGCCATCGATGACGAGAACCGGAGGCGCCGCGTTCTTCACGGAGAGCCTGGCCGCACCCACGATCGCGATGACCGGGCGGACAGGCACAAGGAACCCGCAGTGGTCTGACAGAGCACGCGAGGTGCGTCGAGCCTCGTGCTCGCTGACCACGATGTACTTGGTGGGGACGCGGTTGACCGTAATGGCGTGATCGCCGTACCAGACGGCCTTGCCCCTGTGGCACTTCGAGTTGATGGTGAAAACACCCGAGGGGCCTATGACCAGGTGATCAATGTCCGACCCGCTGGGCCATTGGACAGAGTGAAGAACCCGCCAGCCCTGTCGTCTGAGAGTGTTCAGGCGCCGGCCAGTCGTACGCTCACCAACCAGCCCTAACGCCCAGTTGCGTATCTCCCGATCCGGTGACCAGCGGGCGAACGGCCTCTTCACTCGGTTGGGCTCCAGTTCTGCGAGCTTCCTCCGGATCGCATCTCCCGGCCGATTGCCCACCAAGTCCTCTTGCCGCACAGCTACCTACCCCCTCGGTTCGGGAGTCCACCGCACCATGCCCCCGCAGAGGTGCCAAGACGCCGATTCCGGCCACCGAGAGCTGTTACAGGTTTCTCTACCTCATCAAGGCACCCGGCTGCGCTCCGCTCCGCCGGGCGCGCTTCCCGGCTCTGGCTGCGCCCGCGCTCCTGCCTTCGGCCCGCTCGGCGCTGCCGCCGCCGACGCGCGCCCGCTGGATAGGCCCGAGGGCATGAGACGAGAACCAAGCCCGCGGCTTCAAGACGATGCCTCCGGCGGGGGCGCTCCGGCACCGGGATGGACGGGGCGCCGTTCGCGAGTGCCGGCCGTCTCGTGGTGAGCGTCGTGGGGGCTCCCATCCCGACCACCTTCGACCCAGGCAGAGCCGAGCAGTCGCGGCCCAGGGCGTCAAGGTCGTTCGTACAGTGGCGCGCTCCACCTTGACGCCCTGAACCACGCCCGCTCCACGGTGTGTGGGTCGAAGGCGGACGGGATGGGAGCTGGGGCGAGTGGTGGGCTAGGGGGCGTATCGGCCGACCCCGCCCACGTCAACCTGAAGGGAAATCAGGCACTGAGGCACAGTTCAAAATGCCTAGTTTCCCATTTTTTGCGGCCCTGGACGTTTTCGCACCGAAGCGCGAAGGCCGATCGCGAAATTGGTGTAGTCTGTTCCGTCGATATTGGGCCTGATGGCGTCTATTCGCTTATATAGATCATCAAAATCTCGCTGAAACGTCGGCTCAGATACGATCAGGATGTGGATCATCTCCGCCAAGCTGTCGATTAGCTGACCCCGGCGTTTGATTTCAAGGTAATTCAGCGGGCGCCTCGCCTGCCTGAAGGTTCCCTCTTTGCTTCTCTCCTCCCAAACCCATTCGCCGTGTGCAACCTTATTGCGGCCCTCGATGATTGGTGCTAGGTCACCTTTTAGCATCTGGATTATCTCGGCATAGCGAGAAACTGCGATTGTGTCTGCCAGGTCTGCAATTTCTAGATGCATGGCCACCTCGTACTGCCGACGGAAGGCGCAGTCCACGGCCAGTACCCACTGACCTATCTGGGACCTTTCGCGTCCGATCAGCTTTCTTTCGCGCTCATTAAACCCTTGGGGGTCATAAATGATTTTCTTGAGCCGCGCTTCGGCGATCATCCCTATCATCAGGGAATGCATTCGTGCGGAGAAGCTCACGGCGGGTTCATTTCCCTGCCGGATCATCTGCTTATGCATGCGCTCGGCTTGGCGGAGGCCAGAGGTCAGGGCGGTAAGATTTTGAGAATGCTTGCGGAATGGGTGACTTGTAGGCAGCTTTTCGTAATCGCCCTGGCCGTTCTGCATGCGGTGCGCTCTCCGACCTATCGACTCACGGACACCGAGAACAACAGAGAAAGGCTGTTGATCTTGGTGTCCGGGAGTCGAACCCGGTCAACTCTGCATAAGCAGAGCGCGCTCCGTGCGCCCACACCCGCAGGCATTGTATCCGGCGATGCACCCGACTGGAAGTCTTTGTTCCTAGATGTTCAATGGTCGAGTCACGGGTCCACACAAACAACACTCGTGACGGCGCGGGTGTGTCAGTGTTCGGCCCTACGATCCTCCTATGCGAAGAGGAGCGATCACGCGGGAGTCTGTGCTCAAGGTCCTGGCGGAGCATGACGAGCTGGGGCGTGAAGCCTTCCTGGCGAAGTACGGCTTCGGGGAGGCGCGGTCCTACGTCCTGGTTCATGACGGTCAGGAGTACGACTCCAAGGCTGTCGCTGGCGTGGCCCACAAGTGGGATCAGGGGCGGGCTCTCACTCGGGACGAGTTCAGCGGCGGCAAGGACCACGCCGCGGCGTGGCTCAAGCGGGTGGGCTTCCAGGTCAAGGCCATCAAGAACCCGGACTGGGCTCGTGACGAGATCATCCTTGCCTGTCAGCTGGTGATGGAGAACGGTTGGAAGGGGCTGGACGCCGGGGACGCCCGGGTAGTGGAGCTGTCTGCCCTGCTTCAGCTGCTTCCCATCCACGCCGAGGCGGAGCGCAACGAGAAGTTCCGCAACCCCAACGGTGTCGCTCGTAAGACGTTCGACATTGCCACTCGGCACCCGGAGTACCAGGGGAAGCCCACCAACGGCGGCGCACTGGATGTCGCGGTGCTGCACGAGTTCCTTGCCCGGCCGCTGGAGATGACCGAGGCCGCGAAGCTGATCCGGCAGGGCATCGCGACCGGCGACTTGCAGTCCTTCGTGCCGACTGAGGAAGAGGAGTTCGGCGACGACTTCAGCGCGCCCGAGGGGCGGCTGCTCATGCGCTGGCACAGGGCGCGCGAGCGGAACAAGAGCCTGCGCAAGAAGAAGATCGCGTCCGTCCTCAAGAGCGGTGGGCAGCTCGCTTGTGAAGCTTGCGGCTTCGACTTCGAGAAGATCTACGGAGACCGCGGTGCCGGGTACATCGAGTGCCATCACGTCCTTCCGCTCCATGTAGCCGGGGAGGGGCACACCAAGCTCAGCGATCTCGCTCTCATCTGTGCGAACTGTCACCGCATGATCCATCGGAGCGCGCCGTGGCCGACCCCCGAGGAGCTGCGAACCTCGATCGAGCAGAAGCACGCGAACGACAGGCGCGCCGCAGTAGCTGTGTCGCGACCGCGCAGGCCGGCTGACGAGCAGATGCCGAACCAGTGAGCTGACATCCACTCCTGACATCAACGTCGGCATACAACGGCAGTCCTGGAGAGCCCGCGGCGGAAGCCGCAGCGGAGTCCGTTAGGGTGCTCAGGCACCTCGGGTCGAACTTACAAAGCAGATGTCGGCGGTTCGAAACCGTCCGCGCCCACCAGCCACAACGCCCCCGCAGCGAGCCGCTGCGGGGGCGTTGACGGTAGTAGATGACGGCAGTCGCAGTCAGGCTTGACCTTCTTCTGTCTCCTCCACCCCAGCGTCAACGTTCTGTGACTTCACGCCGAGGCTCCAGAGGTAGATCACGCACTGGAACAGCAGGGCTGCCGCAGGTGACCCAGCAGCGGGTATGAAACCGTGAGCGATCTCGTTGCGCAGGTTCCAGCCGCCCGCTGGGTTTCCGCAAATAGTGAGGATGCTGCGGTACCACGATTCATCCATGTCTTTTGTGCGCAGAACCCCTAGCAAGTATCCCAGGCCGGGGTACTGCCCTGGCTTTTCGTTTCGCTGTAGTTTGTATACTCCCGCGTCAAGCGCTAGCACCAGATTCCGGGCTAGTGTCTCAACTTTTGGCGCGATGGTGAAGGTCGCCCCTTCGACGTCTCCGGACCAGTAACGAATGAAACATCGTGCAATGGATGAGGCGAGCTCGGCATCCGTTAGTTCCCCTTGAGCGAAAAAGCTCGTTAGGTCTTCCTCTGTCGGCACGCCGTGTGTCTCTGCGATCCTATGAAGTGCGATGGCCAGCAGGGGGGCCATGTGTTGCAGGGTGAAGCTTTCCTGGCGCGTCAGGCGCACTTCCTCGATCTCGGCGTCGCTTTGAGGTGAAAATCTAGGAAGTCCGTCGGATCCAATTAGTTCCATTGTGGCTAGGTCTGCGATGACAGAATGTTTCGCGTACTCTGCGGCGCTTCTTCTAGTGTTCTCAACAGATCCAGTTGCTGGGCCGTAGGAATATACAAAGTGGAGCAAAGCGTGCTGCCAGTCAGGGCAATCTACTACTGGTTTTAGATAGGACTCAAACTCTTCCCGGCTTACGGCGCTGGAGGCGGTGAATGATTTAAGTCCCAGGTCCTCGTTTCGTAGTGCTTGCAGAGAGCTCGCTGCCCGGTCAATGAGGTGAGGTACCGCAGATGTTTGGGCGTGCTGCAGGGCCGTCTTGAGATGTCCGGCTCGGACAAGCCCGGTTGCCGTTGCTGCTGCGTCCAGCCACATCTGAACGAGGTCAGAGTAGATGGCGCTGCGTGCCGCCTCCCCTTTGTGGAGGCGCAGCTTGAGGCTGAAGAATTGAGCTTTAATGAACGGGGAGCTGTATCTGGCGATGGCATCGTCTAGTAGGCCATGCAACGCCTTTGGCGGAACGCGCTCGCCGATCAGCGGGCCGAGTATTTGAGTCGCCGCGCCGGGTGTATCTGCATCGTCTGCGATCGCGCTGGCGGCGAGAGTCAGCATCTCGGCTATGACGTTTTCGGCAAGGTCATGCTTTCCTGCGGCGCGCGCCAGGCGAAGCGCTATATTGAGGCATTCTCCTTTGTCTAGTTCCTTCTCCCAGGTTCCCGCCAACTTTAGATAGGACTGTGCGGCGAGAATGGCATGATCGCGTACTTGTCCAACTTTTCTGTCGAACAACAGGTGGTGCAAACGAGCCTTACCGAAATGGGAGGCGGTTTTCGCGCAAAGTGCCGTCCAGATTTCTGCGCCGAAATCGGATACATCGGAAACCTGGGGTGGAATGGAGTGACTGTCTGGCCCTTGGAAGTAGGGAACGATCTGCACTCGCCATTTGCTGTCATTCTCAACAACTTGAACATGGTATGCGAAGGCCCATGCGGCTGCCCGTCTGATTGCGGAAATGCCGCCAGTGGACTCCACCGGGCCTTCGTGCTCACTGATAGGGATATTTTCGTTAAATCTCCTATGAGCCTGAAGGGATGTCTCGGCCAGCGCTGCGCTGTCGATCCAATCGGCGATGGTTGACAACTGTGATTCGGTACTCGGCATGTGCACAGTGTGCAGGGGGTGTTGGGAGATATCTACCAGTTTCCGAAAACCCCAGTTCTACCTGAATGCCTCGTGGACTCAGGCTTGCCTCCCGCAGTCCCGCTGCGGGAGGCAAGCCTGGACGTCAGCGGCGGCGTCGGAGGAGGCGGTCCATGTGTCCCATGGCTTCTCGCCGATTGTCGTCAGAGACGCGGGTGTAGATGTTCATCGTGACGGCGATCTGCGAGTGCCCCAGGATCTCCATCACGACCCGCGCCGGCACGCCTGCGGCAAACAGGAGCGTGGCGCATCCGTGCCGAGCGTCGTGCAGACGGATGCGCCGCAGTCCGGCGTCCTCAGTGATGCGCTCGAACGACCGGCTGAGGTTCCTCGGTTCGATCGTTCGCCCGGTCCTGGTCGTGAACACGTAGTCGCTGTCGTGCCAGGCACGCCCGGCGTCGTTGCGCTGCGCCGCTTGACGGAGGCGCTGCCAGCGCAACGGCGCCACGCACATGAGCGGTACGGGGATGGCGCGCGTGCGGCGATTCTTCGTGGAGTCCGCGTACAACTCCTTCTGAACCCGCTGGATCTGGTTCCGCACAGTGAGTGTGCGGCGCTCCAGGTCAATGTCTGACCAGCGGAGCCCGAGGATCTCTCCTCGCCGCAGCCCCAAAGCCACGGCCAGCACGAACGCTGCGTACAGCGGATCCTTCCTCGCGGCCTCCAGGAAGGTCGTCGTCTCCTCCAAGTCCCACGGCTTCGACTCCCGTGCCTGCACACGGGGGGCAGGAACGAGCTTGACCACATTCCTACTAATCAGCTCCTCGCGACATGCGGCCGTGAGAGCGCTGCGGAGAACGCGGTGAGATTTCTTAGCCGTTGCAGCCGATGCTTGTGCCGTTACCGCACTGAGCATGCGGCGTACGTCAGCTGCCCCGAGTGTCTCCAAGCGCTTTGAGCCGATCTGCGGGATCAAGTAGCGGCGCACATGCGTCTCGTACTTGGCGTACGTCGTCTTCTTGCGGTCGCCCCTGACGAACTCCTCCAGCCAGTAGGGCAGCCACTCGGAAAGCTTGGCGGAACGTGTGGGTGTCGGGATGCCTTGCCGGTCTCGCAGGACTAGCTCCTGCCGCTTGGCGTCGCACTCATCCCAAGTGCCGCCGTAGACCGTCTTGCGCTTGCGCGTGCCGTCAGGCTGGGGGACGTAGACGCGGGCTTCGTACCGCCCGTCCTTGCGCTGCCAGATACTGCCGGCGCCGTTCGGGTTCCTCTTGCGTGCCATTAGGCGGCTTCCTCCAACTGGGTTTCCATATAGGTGCGGAGAGCATCGGCGGGCACCCTGCGGCAGCGGCCGATCGTGATGCTCTTGAGCTCGCGGGAGCGGATGAGGTCGTAGACCTTGAAGCGGCTGAGGCGCAGGGCCTCCATGACCTCGGGAACAGTGAGGGCTTGATGCGTGGTGGGCAGGGCGGAACTCACTGCGGCCTCCAGGGGGCGGATGGCGGCGCCTGCGGGCACATCTGTCCTAGGTGCAGATTTCTGCGTCACAGCGTCACGAGCGTCACGCGGGGCGTTGACCTGCGGTTTTGTGTGACGCGGGGGTGTGGGTGTGCGTCATCGGTGCGTCACGGGGTGCGTCACGGCGTGACGCAGGTGACGCAGGATGACGCAGAGCTTTGCCGTCTGCGTCACGCCCTTAGCCGCAGGCCAGGGGTGTTTTTTCCGTCCGTGTGACGCTGTGACGCAGAGCTTCCCTACTTAGGAAAAAAGGGAAGGGGTGTCTGTAGTAGTGCGGGAGCTCTCAGAGCGTGAATGCGGGGCCGCTTCGCGGCGCGACCTTTGGGCGGCGTTCCGCCGAACAGCAAGAAGAGCACCAGCGGGGGCGTGCTCTTCTTGCTTGTTCAGCGAAGCGGCGGTGCGGGTCAGTGCATTTCCGGCTGCTCGTACTCGGGCGGTGCGGCGGCCGGCCGGGCCATTTCGAGGTAGCGGCCCTCGCGGGTGCGGCCGGAGTCGATGAGGACGCCCCGGGCGGCGAGGGTGGGCTGCAGCCGCTTGAGCCGGTCGGAGAGCACCTTCCCGGTGGTCGGCCACCCCTTGGGCAGGGGACGGAGTTCGTCGCCGCTGTAGAGGCGGCTGAGGTGGTGCAGCCACTCGGTGGACGTCATCCGCTGCTCACTGCCGGGGGCGATGTCCTCGGCGTGCTTGAGGACGGTCTGCGCGAGGAGGTCACCCTCGATCACGTCGTCGTTCAGGTCGTCCAGGCTCGCCCGGTACGCGGCGAGCGCCCCGAGGCCGGTGGCGGCGTCGAGCTGGGCGCAGAGGTGCGCGAAGTCCGCCATCCGCAGATCGGTCGGCGTCTCGGCCTCAGCGGCCCGGACCTTGACCGTCAGGTCCAGGAGCGATCCGAGGATGACGGGCAGGGCGTCTTCGAACTCGCCCCAGAGTTCGGCTTCGGTGCGCCGGACGCGGGGCCGCTCCAGCCGCAGGGGCAGGAGCGTTCGGCGAGGTCGGGGCGGATGACTCCGACGTCGACGCCGGTCAGGAGCAGGGGACGCCGGTAGCGGGCCCGGTGCACGTCCCCGTCGGTGAACAACGCGCGCTTCACGGACTCCGCCCCGGTGACGATGCAACACATCGCGTCGGACAGCTCCGGGCCCATGGGGGACAGGTTGTCCAGCGCCGTCACCCACCCCGCGGCGACCGCGGCGATCAGGTTCTCCTCATCCTTCGGGGCCCCCGGCGCAGGTCCCCGCTCATGCCTTCCACGATCCGTACGGGCATCCGCCCGCCGGTCGACTTCCCCGCACCCTGCGGCCCGGTGAGGAACGGGGCCGGGACTGGCACGGACGGGCCCAGGCAGCCGATGAGCCAGGCGACGTGGTTCGCCGGGCACAGGAGCTACTGATCTCCCAGGGGGTCCTGGAGGGTCGTGCGGGGTCGGGCACGTACGTCGCCGAACCTCGTCAGCGCGTTCGGGTGGTTCGGTCCTCGGCGCGCGAGCAGCGCGGCGGTTCTCCGTTCCGGGCTGACATGAAGGCCGTGGGTAAGCAGGGGGACTGGGAGAGCCGCACGGAGGCCAAGGTCCCGGCGCCGGCTGAGATTGCGTCGCGGCTCGGTATCGCCGAGGGAGACCTGTGTGTCCGGACCGTGTACGAGTTCCTCGCCGACGGTCGGCCTGTGCAGTTGTCGACGAGCTGGGAGCCGTACGACCTCACCGGCGGGACCCTCGTCGTTCTTCCCGAGGGTGGGCCTCACGCCGGGGCCGGTGTCGTGAACCGGATGGCCCAGATCGGCGTCACCATCAGCCACGCCGTGGAACAGCCCGAGCCGCGGCAGGCGACCGCCGAGGAGGCATCGCTCCTCGGGGTTCAGAAGGCCTCGCTCGTCACCCACATCCGGCGGACGTACTACAGCGACCAGGGACGCCCCGTGGAGACGGCGGACATCGTCGTACCCGCTGCCTTGTGCGAGGGTCGTCTACGAGATTCCCATCAGTCGATGATGGGGCTGTGATCGACACGGGAGGGGTGCGAATGGCGGATGATCTCCAGTTCAGCTGGGAACTGAGCGGCTCAGGGTGGGCAACGTACCGAATCGCCGACAGCGCTTCGGAGCAGAAAGGCATCGTCAGCTACTGCACGGACGCCCTGGCCGACTTGCTGTATGCCGTGACGGGTCTCTACGGGGACTCACTCACCCAGCGCCTCTCATTCGATCTTGAACCCGCCGAACTGAGGTGGCGACTCCGGCGCCAGGGAGCAGACGTGGCCGTCGCCATTTATAAGTTTCCGGACATGTCGACGAGCTGGGACTCGCCCGATGATGCGGGCACCCTTTCTTGGAGCTCGACCCAGCCCCGCAGCGTTCTGGGCCACGAGGTGATGGAAGCCGTCGAGACCGTACTGCGGGTTCACGGCGAGGCCGGGTACCAGGAGAAGTGGGTGCGGCACCCGTTCCCTGTCGCCGCCCTGCAAGACCTTCGGCGGCTGCACCGACGCAACGACGACTGCCAGCACGAGCAGTGCCGGGACAGTGCTGAGTGCTGACATCTATGAGCGCGAACGAGCACAGGGGCGGCATGCACAACGAGCGGCACGACGAGCGACTGTCTGACGAGGAGCTGGAGCTGTTCGTCCAATACCTGCACAGGTTCGCGAACCACGACGTGGACATCTCGGTGAGGATGGAAGCCGGGGATCCCGAGCACCCCGTCTACGTGCTGTTCGGCAGGGATTATCCCCCGGTCGGGGAGGCCTCGGACTATCCGCGACCGTTCGCGGGACGGCGGCGCCAGGTGACATCCAAATCTGACATCAACGACGGTGGATGACAGCAGCCCTGTGCGGCCCTTCGCGGCGTCCGCGAGCTGGGGTGGACCCTCGCCAGCCATGCTCCGCACGGACTTACAAGGCAGATGTCGGCGGTTCGAAACCGTCCGCGCCCACTGGTGTAGAGGGCCCTCAGGCGCGTGTGTCTGAGGGCCCTTGGCATGTCGTTGGGCAGAGTGGTGATCGCGGTGCCATTGCGGACGGGCCCGGCCTCCGGGGCTTGGTTCGGGCGAGAGCTGCGGGCGGCTGCTGGGGACGCCGGGCGACTCTTCTGAGCGCTCGAACAGGTGGACTCCGAGGGGCGGTAGGTTCGGGATGCCGACCTGCTGAGCGGTCGCTGCAAACTCGGGTGCCATGGGAGGAAATGTGCTGATCACCGTCGCGGATGTGGAGGCCGAGGCCGAGCGGATCGCCGGCCATGTCGTGCGGACGCCGACCGTGCCGAGTCCTGGGCTCTCCGCGTTCCTGGGGGCGCCGGTCACCACGAAGCTGGAACTTCTCCAGCGCACCGGCTCCTTCAAGGCGCGCGGTGCGACGGCGAAGCTGCTCGCGCTCAGCGAGGCCGAGCGTGCGGCGGGGGTCGTCGCGGTGAGCGGCGGCAACCACGGCATCGCGGTCGCGGAGATGGCCGGTGCGCTGGACATCAAGGCGACCGTCGTCATGCCCCGGTCCGCCCCCGGCAGCGCCGTGGAGACCGCCGAGGGGGCCGGGGCGCGTGTCATCCTCGCCGACACCATGGGCGCCGCGTTCGCCCTCGTGGACGAACTCCGGGAGTCGGGGCTCACGTTGGTCCACCCCTTCGACGATCCCGTCGTCGTCGCGGGACAGGGCACGGTCGGCCTGGAGTTCGCGGAGGATGCCGGTGAGCTCACCGACGTACTCGTCAGCATCGGTGGTGGCGGGTTGATCTCCGGTGTCGCGGCCGCGCTGCACGCGCGGCGTCCCGGGGTGCGGATCTGGGGCGTGGAGACCGAGGGCGCGCGAGCCATGTCGGAGGCCCTGGCCGCCGGAGGGCCGGTGCCGGTCGAACTGTCGTCGGTGGTCTCGACGCTGAGCGCCCCGAGCGCCTCACCGCTCACGTACGAACACGTCTCGGCCATGGTCACCGATGTCCTCACCGTGACCGATGCCGAGGCCGTTCAGGGCACCCTCGACCTGGCCGACCGTGCGAAGGTCTGGGCCGAGCCTGCCGCCGGATGCCTGCTGCCGGCGGCGCGCCAGGTGCTCGAGCGCGTCGGCGGGAGCGCCGGGCTCGGCCTGGTCGTCTGCGGCGGCAACGCGACGACCGCCGATGTGACCGCCTGGGCCGAACGGTTCGGGCTGCGCTGACCCGGACAGCACGGCGCACAATGACCGGGTGACGTTGACGATCTGGGTCGATGACTGGCAGATGCAGTGCTGTGGGGAGCCCTTCGCTCCGGGGGACGTCGTGAGGTGGTCCCTGATGGAGGCTGATGCCGAGGACTACGTCGATCTCGTCGGCGAGGAGCGCGCGGGCGGGATCGATTACTGCGAGGAGCATCACGGGGCGGAGGAGGGGTGCGCGCCCACCTCGTTGGAGGTGCTGTCGGTTGTTGAGGCGCACTGCCGCTACGGGGTGCCTCCCGGCGCGACGGACCGGGTGAACTGCCCCGTTCCCGGTACGACCGTGTTGGTTCCGGTCGAGGCGGCGGACGGGTGGGCGAAGGCCAGGCCCGGTGTGCGCTTCGCCGGGTACCTGGTGGTGGCCAGGCGGGTCGCCGATCCGGCGGAGGGCGCGGTTGTCCGCGAGGGATGACGGCGGGCGGTGGCGCGTCTCAGGCCGCGGGGGCGGGGAGGGGGAGGGGTTCGTGACGGTGCCAGATGAGGTAGCGGTCCTCGCGGCGTAGTTCCGCCGAACCCCATTCGGCGCGCATCACGCCTTCGTGCATGGAGCAGGCGTAGGCGACCAGGACCAGGCGGTTGTCCTCAGGGAGGAGTGCGAGGTCGGGGTGGGCTTCCGGCTCTTCCAGTTCGTCCAGGCCCAGGTCGAGCACCTGTTGCCTCGGTTCCGGGCCGTGGCGGCGGATGAGTTCCGCGCGGAAGCCCGTCGCTCGGCGCAGGCGGGCGGCCGTGACCGGGACGTCCTTCTTCGCGTAGCGGATCGGGTAGATGACATGGCCCGAGACGATGACCACGGAGCGGCCCTGGAGGCGTACGGCGGAGGCGTCCGCCAAGTGGGCGAGGCCCGCGACCAGTTCCTCGTACTGTGCGGCGTACAGGCCGTGCCCGTATGCCTCCAGGGTCTGGGTGTGCACGCCCTCGTGCCCGCTGCGGGCCCTCGCGTGGGCTCGCAGGAGGCAGGCCGGGATCAGGCGCGCCAGTTCATCGGCCGCTTCACCGAATGTCGCACGTGCCCACTCGCTCGTTGAGCCCATGAGGTGCCGCCCCTCCCTGATCAGCGCCGAAACGACGTGCAGTACTGGGTGAACGGTGCGGTCTCCCGGGCGATGCGCGCAAGTGCGCATGGATTTGTGGCTGTAGCGGGTCCGGTGGTGCCATTCCTTGGCCGTGGCCAGGGTTCGGCGGTGTCCGTGGTCATGCCGGTCGCGAGCTGTTCCCGGTTCAGGCGGTACGGCGTCGGCGAAGGCGGCCTCGGTGGCTTCGCCGTTCGAGCTCGCCGTCCGTGCCCGGAAGCCGGCCCGTGCCATCGTCGCGCGGACAGGATGGCAGGGTGGTCCGACAACGGTTGTCGCTGGTGGAGGGGCCTGTGCCGCAAGTAGTGATCCGTACGCGCGAGGACGCCGATCTGGGCGCGGCGGCTGTCGTGCTCGCCGGTGTCCATGAGTCCGACGGATATCCCGTCGAGGGGGTGGCGGACCCCGAGGCGTGGTTGTCGCCGGAAGGGTTGCTCGCGGCCTGGGTCGCCGAGGTCGGCGGGCGGGTTGTGGGGCATGTCGCGGTCAACCGCGCCCGGCGCGGGGAGGACGTGGCGCGGCTCTGGCGGGAGAGCGGGGGCGCCGGGGACGCGGAGGTCGCGGTGCTGGCCCGGTTCTTCGTGGGGCGGGATGCGCGCGGGGCGTCCGCCGGTGCGCGGCTCATGGGTGCGGCGGAGGCGTACGCCCGGGCGCACGGGCTGCCGCTGGTGCTGGAGGCGCTGACCAAGGACGCCGCTGCCGTCCGGCTGTACGAACGGCTCGGATGGCAGCGGATCGGTGAGCTCCGGCACTTCTTCGCCGGGCGGCACTTCGACGCTCTGTGTTACGTGGCGCCACGTGCGTGAGGGGGGCCGGAGGCGGCCAGGCGGCCGGGGCCGGGGCCGGGGCCGGAGCCGTGTGGGCGTGCCACGTCTCCGTCCCGTCCGGCGGTAGTACGCGGACGAGCCCGGCCCGGCCCGGCAGGTGCGGGCGGCCACCGCTTCAGGGCGCACCGGGCGAGAGGCAGGCGGGGCGCCTCGTACGCGTCCCTCGGTCGACTGCCGTTTCTCGGCGGGGAGTTGTCGCCCAGCGCCCGTCCGGCAGGCCCGGCGGATGCCGTCCAGGAGCGGTTCCGCGCGGGCCGCAGGGCCGGCGCCCCGCTCCACGCGGTAGCCGGCGGCCAAGCACCGGCCTCGGGCGCGGGCCGGGCGGCGGGAAGGCGGGGAGCAGGGCCGCCGGTCGGACCGCCAACCGGGGCCCCGCGTCGAGAGGTTCGGCGTCCGACGCCGACTCCGCACCGGTCGGCACGGCACCGAACGCGCGGGCGGCGACCGCCTCTTCCGGGTCGGACACGGCGGCGGTGAGGCGCGCGGCCTCGGGCCTCCCGTCGGAGATCACCGGCGCACCACAGGCGGGCCGTCACGCCTCCTCGGCCCGGGCGGCCGTGACCAGGACGGCCAGGGACGAGCGGGTCTCCTGAAGTGCGGAGATCCGGTCGTCCAGGCCCCGGAGGTGCTGTTCCAGGGTGTCCAGCTTGCACAGGGCCACCGTGCCGTCCTGCCGTACGCACGGGAGCAGATCGCGGATCGTCCGGGTCGGCAGGCCCGCGTCCAGCAGCGCGCGGATGCGGCGGACCACGGCGGGGGCGTCGGCGTCGTAGCGGCGGTGACCGCCCGCGAGGCGGCGCGACGCGAGGAGGCCCTGATCCTCGTAATACCGCAGCAGCCGGACCGAGGTGCCGGTCTCCGCGGCCAGATCACCGATCCTCATGTGGCGTACCTCACACCCTCCGGGCCCCGTGAGCCCTTGAATCTCACATCGGTGTCAGATTCTAGCGTGGGGGCATGACGCAGCAGACCACCAACTCCCTTGCCCTCTACGGCTTCCTGCGACCGCGGCCGGGGCGCGCCGACGAGGTCCGGCGCACGCTGTCCGCCCTTGTCGAGCCCACCCGGAGCGAACCCGGCAACCTGGCCTACCACCTCCACGAGCAGGAGGACGGGCGGTTCTTCCTGTACGAGGTGTGGCGTTCGCGGGAAGACCTGGACCGGCACAATGCCCTGCCCGCGCTGCGCGCCTTCCTCGACAGCCTGCCGGCCTTCCTGGAGGGCCCGCCCGAGGTGTACTTCGACACCATGATCAGTCCGTACGCGGACTCCGCCGAGAGCGCTCCTCTCGGTACAGTCCCCGTGTGACCAGCGAGCCCGAACCGACGATTCCCGAGATCACCCGCACCGACTGCGCGCGGTGCGGCACCGAGGTGCACGGTCTGGCCGGGCGGTACGCCTGTGCGCTCTGCGGGTGGGTCAACCACTACTCGGAGGGGCACGAGGAACTGCCCGGCCTGGACGCGGACCCCGATCACGGGCGGCGCTAGGACGCGGCCGGAAAGCCGGGTGCCTTCCGGCCGTGCCGCTTCTACCCTGCCGGGATGGGTGACGGGCGTGCCGGACTGATGACCGTCGGCGACCAGGGCGCTTCGCCGCTGCGGTCGCCCGCCTTCCGGCGGTTCCTGCTCGCCCAGCTGGTCTCCGCGACCGGGACCGCGATGGCCCCCGTGGCGCTGGCGTTCGCCGTGATCGAGCAGGGCGGGGGAGCGCGGTCGCTCGGGATCGTGCTGGCGGCCAACACCGTGCCGGCGCTGGTCCTCCTGCTCGTCGGCGGGGTGCTGGCGGACCGGGTCTCGCGCAGCCGGATCCTCTTCCTCGGGAACCTCGGTGCGGGGGCCGCGCAGGCGGCCGTGGCCGTGCTCGTGGCGACCGGGACGGCGACCACCGCCGCGATGAGCGTGTGTGCGTGCGCCTCGGGGGCGGCTGCCGCCTTCACCACGCCGGCGGCCCGGGGAGTGGTGTCCCGGCTCGTCGCGCCGGGGCGGCTTCAGCCGGCCAACGCCCTGATCCGGGTGCCCAGGAACGCGGTCAAGGTCGCCGGTCCCGTCGTCGGCGGCTTCGTCGTCTCCCTGGCCGGACCGGCCTGGGCGCTCGGCTGGGACGCCGTGACCTTCGCCGTGGCCGCGCTGTTGCTGGCGGGGCTGCGGCTCGCGGGCGCCGGGCCCGCCGGGGGTCAGCGTGCGGGTCTGGTGGCGGAACTGCGCCACGGGTGGGCCGGGTTCAGGTCCCGGGTATGGCTGTGGAGCTACACCCTGTCCGGTACGGCGGTCGTGGCCGCCTGGCTGGCGGGGTACCAGCTGCTCGGGCCGCTCGTGGCCGAGCGCAGCTACGCCGGCGCCGGCTCCTGGGGGCTGATTCAGGGGGCGTTCGCGGCCGGGTTGCTGGCGGGGACGTTCGTCTGCCTGCTGTGGAGGCCGCGGCGGCTCATGCTGGTCGCCGTGGTGACGAGCTCCGGGCTCTTCCTGCCGCTGGCCGCGATGGGGCTCGGGCTGCCGCTGCTCTGGGTGCTGGGGGCGGCCGTCGTTGCCGGGGCGGGGATGGACGTGGCCGTCGTCGCCTGGTCCACCGCGATGCAACAGCAGATCCCGGACGCGGAGTTGGGGCGTCTCAACGCCTTCAGCTCCCTGGGGGAGCAGCTCGCCATCCCGCTCGGCTACCTCGTGGTCGCGGTCGCGTCCGCTTACTGGTCCGGCGGGCACATCCTCCTGGTGTGCTCCGCCGTCATTCTCGCCGCCGGGGTGGCCAACGCCTGTGTACGCGATGTGCGCCGGATCAGGCGGAGCTGAGGCGCTTCCGGGCGGGCACGGACAGCCCGAGGGGTCGTTGGTTTGTATATGTCGTTCACCGACCTATAGTTGCGTCATGGCATCCAAGAAGAACCTCGTCGCCAACCGCGAGTCCCTCGCCCACAAGGTCCGTTACGCCGCGAGCCGGCCGGACCGCATCGCGCCGTACCTGAAGCGGGCGGCCCGTGACCGGTGGCTGGCGTTCAAGCACCCCGACCACGTGAACTACTACCGGGCCGTGATGGCCTCGGACACCCGGCGCAACCCGGAGGCCGCCGTCGGCAGCCAGACGCACGAACGGTGGCTGGCCCTGGGGCAGATGCAGTTCGACTACCTCGTGGAACACGGGCTCGCCCCCGAAGCCCGGATGCTCGACATCGGGTGCGGGAACCTCCGGGCCGGCTGGCGGTTCATCGACCATCTGGAGCCCGGGCACTACTACGGCATCGACATCTCGCCCGACATCCTGATCGCCGCCAAGCAGACCCTGACCGCGCAGGGGCTCCAGGCCAAGGTGCCGCACCTGACCCTCACCAAGGACCTGACGCTGGACTTCCTGCCGGACGCGTACTTCGACGTGGTCCACGCCCACAGCGTCTTCTCGCACTCGCCGATCGAGATCATCGAGGAGTGCCTGGCCCATGTGGGGCGCGTCCTGGCGCCCGGCGGGCACTTCGACTTCACCTTCGACCGGACCACCGGCGTCGAACACCAGGTACTGCGCGAGGACTTCTACTACCGGACCGAGACCCTGACCGCCCTCGCCGCCAAGCACGGGCTGCGGGCGCGGTTCATGGAGGACTGGGAGAAGCTGGGCCACGGCCAGTCGAAGATCCGCGTGACCGCGTGACCGCGTGACCGCGTGACCGCGTGACCGCGTGACCGCGTGACCGCGTGACCGCGTGACCGCGTGACGCCCCCGCGTCCTCAGCCCGTGCTCGCCCCGCCCCGCAGCCGCCACAGCCGCAGCGTCACCCCCGCCGCAGCGACGACCGCCAGGGCCGGGACCACGGTGCCCCGGTCCACCACCCCCGCGCAGTACCCCATCGCCACGAACGGCGCTCCGGCCAGCGCGAAGCGGCCGGGGGTGTGCAGCCGGGACAGCGCCGGGCGGCCCGCGAGGAGCAGGGCGGCGGCCGTCGGGAGGCCCAACCGCCAGGCGACGGCCGCCAGATGGCCGCCGGTATCCGTCAGGGCCAGCGCCGCCACCGCGAGCCCCGTCCACAGCACCAGCGCGACACGCGCCGTGGCGTCCAGGGCGCGGCCGGGCGGGCGCAGGTCCGGCGGGCAGGCCAGCGGCAGGGCGGCCACCGCGACCGGGGCCAGGAGATACGGGACGGCGGCGGGCGGGGGCGGCGCCCCGGCCGTCAGGGGGACCGCGACGAGCGCGAGCTCCTGGGCCAGCGTGGCGGCGAACGCGCACCACGCGCCCGCCGCGAAACGCCCGCCCAGCGCCAGGACCGCTCCCGCCAGCGTCACCAGTTCGCAGCCGGTCATGACGTAGCTGAGCGGGACCAGGAAGTCCGGGTTTCCGCTCAGCCGCCAGTCCGCGAGCATCGAGACCAGACCGAAGGCGGCGTACGCGGCCGTCGCGGCCAGCGCGAAGGGCGCGGCGGCGGCGAACAGGCGCCCGGCGCGCTGCGCGGACCCCAGCCGCATCCGCATCCGCAGCGCGTGCGCCACGAGATCGGCCGCCTCCCGGAACCGGGCGGTCCGGCCCGCGCCCTCGGTGGCCTCGCGGTACGCCTCCGCGATGTCGTCCCCGAAGGTCCGGCGGTAACGGGCCGGGTAGAGCCGCAGCAGCGGAGTGCTCACGTGGTGGCCGGCTTTCCGGCGGCACCCAGGCGCCGGGTGGCCTCGCGTGCGGTGGCGGCGATCCGGCGGGCCTCGGCGGCCAGGGTCTCCCGGCCGGTGGCGGTGAGCGTGTAGGTGCGGCGGAGCCGGCTGTCCACGACCTCCTCCGCGTGCACCTCGATCAGGCCCTCGTTCAGCAGGCGCTCCAGCGCCCCGTACAGCGTGCCGGTGCGCATCTTCACCCGGCCGCCGGAGATCGTCTCGACCTCGCGCGCGATGGCGTAACCGTGCCGGGGCTCGTCCGCCAGGGCGGTCAGGAGGAGGAGGGTCGGTTCCTGCATCGCGCGTTCGCTCATGCCCGTATCGTACGCCAGCATGGGTCACTCACCGGCATATGACGGGCCGCCCTGGGCTGCGACGGGGAGGGCCTTCCCCAGCCGGGCCAAGGGGGAGAGCGCCATGAACAGCGGGGAGAGGGCGAGCCCGACCGCCGTGACGAGGAGGCTCGGGCGCAGGCCCCACGTACTCGCCAGGAAGCCGCCGAGCAGGGAGCCGAAGGGGGTGAGGCCCATCCCCGCGAAGTTGATCGTCGCCACCACCCGGGCCTGGATGCGGACCGGGGTGACCGCCTGCCGTACGGACATCACCGTGACGTTGACCAGCTGACCGAACGTACCGAAGACGAGGTTGACGGCCATCAGGGCGGGCAGGACGAGGGGCCCGGAGCCGTGCAGCGCCGGGACGCCGAGCATCACGCCGTCCGCCAGAACCGCCGACCCCACCAGCACCACGCCGTACCCCAGCCGCTCCGGCAGCCTCGCCGCGAGCAGTGACCCCAGCACGGCCCCCGGGCCCGTGGCCGCGAGCGCCAGGCCCACCTCGGCGCCCGACAGGCCCAGTTCGCGCGGCAGGAACAGCAGATAGACGGTCATCAGCGCGGCCAGCGAGAACTGGAACAGGGCCGACGCCAGCCCCACCGCACGCAGCGCCGGGTGCCGGGCCACGAAGCGGAGTCCTTCGTGGATGCGCCGCAGGACCGGCGCGGGGGCCCCGGCGGGCACGGGCACGCGTTCCGGGCGGCGGATGCGGCCGATCGACACGGCCGACAGCACGAAGAAGCACGCACCGGTGACGACCGCGAGCAGCGGCGAGAACACCGACATCAGCGCCCCGCCGAGCGCCGGGCCGCCGATCCGCGCCGCCGACCTGCTGCCCTCCAGCGCGCTGTTTCCCCGCATCAGCAGCTCGCGGTCCACCAGCCGTACCAGCGACGCCTGGTAGGCCACGTCGAAGAACACGCTGCCCATCCCGAGCAGGGCGGCCACCACGAGCAGGACCGGCAGCCCGAGCACGCCGAGGAGATATGCCAGCGGAACCGCCGCCAGGGCCAGCGCCCGGCCGAAGTCCGCCGCCACCATGACCGTACGGGTGCGGCGGCGGTCCGCCCACGCGCCCGCGAACAGCGAGAGCAGCAGGATCGGCGCCTGTTCCACCGCGCGCAGCAGGCCGAGCGCACCCGCGTCGGCGTGCAGCGAGACGACGGCGACGAGCGGCAGGACGACCAGGAGCGCCTGCTCGCCGAACTGGGACGCGGTCTGCCCGGCCCACAGGCGCAGGAAGTCGGAGTCCCGCCGGAGTACGGGGGAGGGGGTACGGGAAACGGGATGCACGGTGGCCCCTTGAACAGCGGACGGCAAGGCTCCGCCACCACCCGACGTGGAGGTGTGCGTCGGTGGGCAGGCGGGAAGGGCTCGCTGTGCCGCGCTCGAAGGCAGCACGCGATGACGGGTCGTTCCAGAAGACGTCAGCGCGTGCGCGGGCTACCGGGCAACTTTCCCTCCTCGGGCCGTCGGACGAGAGGAGGTTAGCCGCCCGGCGGGACGGGGAACAGCGGATTTCCGGCGCCGCCGTCCGGCGCCTCTTCGCGGGCCGGCTGCCGGAAGCACTGCCGCAGCCAGGCGTGCGCCGGGTCCGCGTCGTGGCGCGGGTGCCAGACCGTGCCGATGGCGAGCCGAGCGGCGGCAGCGGGAAGGGAATCTCGGAGGTCCGCAGCCCCGGGGGGTCCGTCAGCGGGCGCGTGCGGAGGGGCGTGAGGCCGACCGGATCGCTGTCGAGCAGGACGAACAGCAACGACGGCGGGGTGCCCGCGCGGGCCACGACCCGCCTGCTCAGTCCGAGTCCCGCGAGCGCGGTGTCCACCGGACCCTGTGCCCGGCCGCGCCGGGGTGGCGATCGTGCCGCTGACCGTCGGGATGGCCGGCATGCCGGAGTTCGGGACGCGCCGGCAGGACCGGTACGGCATCCGGCCGGTGGCGGGCGGCGGACTCGCGGTCATCGGCCTGGGCCTGCTCCTCGTCTCGACCGCCGACGGCGGCACGCCGTACGCCCTGTACGCCGGCCACCTCCTCGTCATCTCCGCCGGTACGGGGCCCTGCCCGCCCGCGCTGACCGCGGCCGTCGTCGTCGGGCCGCCCGCGCACCGCGGCGGGCTCGGCTCCGGGCTCAACACGGCGGCGCGCGAGACCGGGGCGGCGCTGGGGGCCGCCGTCGTCGGCACCGTGCCGGCGTCCGGGGCCGGCACGGGCCGCACCGGGGCCGGCCACGCCGCCGCCTTCGCCGCGGCGATGTCCGACGGGCTGCGGGTCGTGGCGGTGGTGCTCCTCGTCGCCACGGTGTGCGTCGTCCTCGGCACGTCCGGCCGGCCGCGCGGCGGCGGGGGCCGGGGACGCGGCGGGGGCCGGGGACGCGGCGGGGGCCGGGGCGTCACCCGTACGGGTGTTTCCACGTAGCCGTACCGGGAAAGGCGGCGCAAGGTCGGTCTGACCTGTACGTCCCACCGCTCTGGAGTCCTCATGGCACAGACCGCGCCCCCGCCGGGCACCCCCTCCTCGCCCGCCACCCCGCGCACGGGGGACGAGAACCCCTGGGCGTCCGGCGGGATCATGTTCGCCGGTGTGCTGCTGCTGGTGGACGGGGTGCTCGACGCGATCAAGGGCATCGCCGGTATCGCGTCGGACGACGTGTACGCGCGGATCAACGACTACGTCTTCAAGTTCAACGTGACGGCCTGGGGCTGGATCCACCTCATCCTCGGCATCCTCATCGCCGTCGTCGGCTGGGGCATCCTCAGGGGCTTCGCCTGGGCGCGCGGGGCCGGCGTGGGGCTCGCGGCGCTCAATATGATCGCCAACTTCATGTGGCTGCCCTACCAGCCCGTCTGGGCCGTGGTCTCGCTCGCCATCGACACCTTCGTCATCTGGGCCCTGTGCACGGCCCGCAAGCCGGTCATCTGAGCGGCCCCCGCCGGCCGGGTGTGTGCCGTTGTCAGTGGCGAGGGTCACACTGGAGGCATGTGCCGCAGTATCAAGACGCTCCGACCGCCCGCCCTGCCCGAAGAGGCCACCGAGGACGACATCCGCGCCGCCGCTCTGCAGTTCGTCCGCAAGGTTTCCGGCTTCCGCGCCCCGGCCGCGCACAACAGGGAAGTCTTCGACCGTGCCGTGGACGAGATCGCCGAGGCGACCGCCCGGCTGCTCGACGGCCTGGAGATACGGGGTGGCGTCAGGACGCCATAGGGGGCGCGGCGGCTGCGGCTGCGGCGGCGGCCGGGCGCCGCATGAGCAGCGCGGCGAAGGAGCCCGCGAGGAACAGGGCGAGGACCGAGACGGCCGTGCCCAGCCAGCTCGCGCCCAGCCACTGCGCGCCGAAGTAGCCGAGCCCCACGCTGTAGCCGGCCCAGGCCACGCCCGCGACGGCCGACCAGGGCAGGAATTCCTTCGCCTTGCGGTGCGCGGCGCCCGCCCCCAGCGAGACGACCGAGCGCCCGGCCGGGGCGAAGCGCGCGATCACGACGAGGATGCCGCCGCCCCGGCTCAGGGCGGCGCCGAGGCGCTCCTGCGCGGAGGTCAGGCGGCGGGAGCGGGCGATCGCGCGGTCCAGCCGCTCGCCGCCGTGCCGGGCCAGCCGGTACGCGGCGAAGTCGCCGAGCACCGAGGCGGTGGCGGCGCACAGGACGAGGGCCAGCAGGGAGGGGACCTCGGTCACGTGACGGGCGGCGCCCGCCGCGTCGGCGGCGACACCGGTGGTGCCGGCCGCGGCGGCCGTGGCGGCGGTGATCACCAGCACGCCGCTGGGCAGTACGGGGAGGAAGACGTCCAGCAGCACGGAGAGGGCGACCGCGACGTAGATCCATGGGCTGCCGGTCAGCGCACCCACACTCTCGAGCACCTTCTACTCCCCGATCGGTTACAACGCCGCGACGTCGCAGGGGAGCGGCAGGAGCGGCAGGGTCGGCTATACAGCGTACGCCCGCCGTTCACCCGGTGATCCATATATATGCGTGATGTTGGGCACCCCGGTCGAGGCCGGCTCGACCGCGTACCGCCGGGGAGCGGTTTTCCCGGCGGTACGCGGGGGGGGTGCGGGGCCCGGTCGGTCGGCGGGCCCGGGGGAGCGGGGAGAGGGTCAGACGGCGACCGGGGAGCTCTGTTCGGGGGTGTGGTCCCGGTCCTGGCGGTCCGGGGTGCGGGCGGTGAGGAGGTTGTCCAGGGCGAAGGCGCCGGGGCCGGTGAAGACGAGGAGCAGGAAGACCCAGCAGTAGACGGCCGACGGTTCGCCGCCGTTCTGGATGGGGAAGAGGGCGTTGGACTGGTGGACCGTGAAGTAGGCGTAGGCCATGGAGCCGGACGAGATCAGGGCGGCGAGGCGGGTGCCGAGGCCCAGGGCCACGAGGGTGCCGCCGACGAGCTGGATCACCGCCGCGTACCAGCCCGGCCAGGTGCCGGCGGCTATGGAGCCGCCGCCGTGGGCGCCGCCGAGGACGCCGAAGACCGAGGCCGCGCCGTGGCAGGCGAAGAGGCCGCCGACGACGATGCGGAAGAGCGCGAGGACATAGGGCTGTGCCCGGTGGAGGTGTGGGGTCATGGGGGGATGGCTCCTTCGGTCTGGTGGGGACGTGAACCGACTGGGCGCAAAAGATTAGGTAGACCTCACCAATACTTGCAAGTTCAACGTTCTGTCGACTGGCTGGAATTCGACGGGCTGTTGTGAGCCGTCCGGTGTGCCAATACCGCCCCGAACTGGGCAGTAACGTCCGGCTACTTGGCCTGAACCAATGGCGGCGCAGCTTTCCGGCCATGGGCGTCCGGTTGCGCCGGTTGACGCTCCCACCACGGCACCCCCGGTTTCCACTGGAGTCCCACGGGAGTTCCGGGGAGTTCCGGGCCCCTCGCGCCCCGTTGACGCTCTGTCGGCCCGCGGGTCGGCCGCGCGGCTCCGGGGCGGCTTGTCATGGACAGCCGTAGTAGGCCGAAAACACGTCGGCGGCCCCGCCGGCCGGCCCGTCGTACGGGCAACAGCCGGTGGGGCCACCGGGGTTGGGAACGCGGTCGGCCGTTCCCGGGTTCAGCAGCCGCTGAGGGCGGACTGCAGGGCCGACTTCTCGGCCGAGTCCACGGACAGCTTGTAGTAGTGCTTCACGTGGACCCAGGCGCGCACATAGGTGCACTTGTACGCGGCGCGGGGCGGCAGCCAGGACGCCGGGTCCTGGTCGCCCTTGGACTGGTTGACGTTGTCCGTGACCGCGATCAGCTGCGGGCGGGTCAAGTCGTTGGCGTACGCCTGCCGTTGGGCGGTGGTCCAGCTGGACGCGCCCGAGCGCCACGCCTCGGCGAGCGGCACCATGTGGTCGATGTCCAGGTCGGACGCGGCGGTCCAGGTGGCGCCGTCGTACGGCGAGTACCAACTGCCGCCGGTGGCCGCGCAGCTGGAGTCCTGGGTGACGTTCGTGCCGTCCCGCTTCAGGACGACCTCGCGGGTGTTGCAGGCTCCCGACTGGGTGATCCAGTGCGGGAACTTGTCCCGGCTGTACCCGCTGGAGGAGCCCTCCGCCCGCACGGTCAGCTCGCTCAGATAGGTGCGGGCGGTGGAGGCGGAGACCGGGGTGGGCATGGCGGCCTGGGCGCTCGGCGCGGTGAGCAGGCCGGTGGTGGCGGCGAGTGCGGCGGATGCGGCGAGGACGGCTATGCGACGCGCGTAGACACCTGACATGCGAACTCCCTTGATGTGGGGGGATATGGGCGGGCTGTCATGAACGGCCCGGCCATGGTGGCGGCGCCGGGTTTCCGTGGGGTGGGCGCCAGGTAACAGGGTGGCGACATGGGCACGTCACATCAAGGGATCTGACGAAGGGGTTCGTGGTGCGGGGGGCGTACGGGCCCGTGCGCGCGGGCGCGGTGAGCCGGTCCGGCGCGGCGCCGGGGCCCGTGACCTGCGCGGAGCGCACGCGAACGGCCCCCGCCCGGGATGGGCGAGGGCCGTACGGAGGTTCGTGGCGCTGGTGTCTGACGTGGGGTCAGCGGACCGGTCGGTGGGGGCTGGCGTGCCCCCGGCGTGCGCAGTCGGCAGGGCGTGGGGCGCCTCCGTCGGGGGCCGGCGCGCCTCGTTGGGGGCTGGCGCGCCTCGCTGGGGGGCTGCCGTGCCTTGTCGGAGGCTACCGTGCCTCGCTGGGGGGCTGCCGTGCCTCGTCGGAGGTTGCCGTGCCTCGTCGCGGGCGGGCGTGCCCCTCCGGGAGGCTGGCGTGCCTCGTCGGGAGGCTAGCGCGCCTCGATGTGCAGCGTGATCGTGCCGTCCGTCGCCGCCTCGACGCGCAACTGCGTCAGGTCGGCCACATGGGCGTCCGGCGAGTGGGCCCCCGCGCGCGGGCCGACGCCCACCACGCGCATGCCGGCCGCCCGGCCCGCCGCGATGCCCGCCTCGGAGTCCTCGAAGACCACGCAGTCCGCCGGGGCGAAGCCCAGCGCCGCCGCGCCCTTGAGGAAGCCCTCCGGGTCCGGCTTGCTGGCGCCGACGCTCTCGGCGGTGACGCGCAGGCCCGGCATCCGCAGTCCGGCGGCGCCCATCCGGGCCGTCGCCAGCGCCAGGTCGGCCGAGGTGACCAGGGCGTGCGGCAGGGCGGCGATGGCGTCCATGAACGCGGGGGCGCCGCCGATCGCGACGACCCCGTCGGTGTCGGCGGTCTCCTCGGCGAGCATCACCTTGTTGTCCGCGTAATTCTGCTCCATCGGGCGCTCCGGGAGCAGGACCGCCATCGTGGCGTAGCCCTGCCTGCCGTGGACCACCTTCAGCGCCTCTTCCGGGTCCAGGCCGTTGCGCAGCGCCCAGCGCCGCCAGCAGCGCTCCACGACGGCGTCGGAGTTCACCAGGGTGCCGTCCATGTCGAGCAGGAGTGCGCGGGCGGTGAGGGCGGTGGCCGGCATGGGCGGGCTCCAGAGCGGGGGGAAGCGAACGCCGCGGGGGAGGCGGCGCGGGAGATCAAGCGGCCCCCGCCCGCCGGTCAGGGTGTGCGCGCGGGGACCACTTTGTTCCATCACGATACAAAAACGGGCTCGCGAATGCGAATCCCCTCCGGGGAGGGGCCCGTCAGCGGCGCCCGCGCCCCGTCGTGACCGCCTCCAGGCGGCTCCGGGTGTTCGGACCGTAGACGCCCTCCGGGTCGCCCTTGATGCTCCACCAGGTCTGGAGGTCGCTCACGGCCTTCTCCGTGCGGTCCCCGTAGGCCGAGTCGACCGGGCCGTTGTACACCCAGACCTCCCGGAGCCGGTTCTGGAGCTCCGCGACCTCCGCGCCCCGGTCGCCCCGCCGCAGGGTCCCGGCGTCGTCCTGCGATTCGGGGGGCGGGGCCACGCCCTCGGCCGGGCCGCTGCTGCTCGCGGTCGCCGACGGGGACGCCGTGCCGCCCGCGCCGGGGGGCGACGAGGACGCGGTGGCGGAGCGGGAGGGTGAGGCGGAGGCGGTGGGGGAGGCGGACGGCGACGCGGAGGCCGACGCGGACGAGGTGGGGGAGGCGGAACGGCTGGATGAGGCGGAGGCGGAGGGCGAGGCGGAGGGCGCGGTCTCGTCGCTCTCCTCGGGGAGGCTGGTCACCGTGGACGGCAGGGCCTGGTCCAGGTCGGCCTCCCCGCCGCCGTCCCCGTTGAACAGCCCGCCGACGAAGGCCGCCGTGCCGACCACGGCGACCACGGCCGCCCCCGCGACCACCGCGGCGAACGGCTTGCGGCGGCGCGGGGCCACCGGGTCCGGGCCGGTGAGGAGGAGGGCGGTGCCGGGCTCCTCCGCCTGGGGTGCGGCGCCGGCCGGGTCCAGGAACAGCGGCATCGTGGTCGCGGCGTCGCCCTCGGGGCCGTAGCCCTGGGGTGCGCCCCGCAGGGGTGCCGTGGCGGCGTCACCGCCCAGGGTCACGTACGGGCGGATGCGCAGCGGGTCGAAGTCCTCCGCCGCGGCCATCTCCGCGGACCGGCCGGCGTGGTGCTCGTCGGCGACACGCTGCTGTGCGGCGGCCCGCTCCGCATCGGTGACGTAACCCGGCGTACCGGTGTCCCGGCCCGCGCAGGCGCAGCCCGGACCGGCGCCGGGTCTGCTCTCCGTACCGCACTCCGGGCATATATGTCCGGCCATCGTGGGTCCCCTCCCCTTGAACTGCCTGCGATTATGCAGCCCGCCGCCGAGAAGCCCAATCGGATGGACCCTCGGCAGGCCATAACGGGACAGACCGGACAGGATGGTGGTGTAGCGGATCCGAGGAGATGTCTCATGGCCCAGCTGAGCCCGACGGCCCAAGCCCCCGGCGAGGACCGCTCCACACGGTCGGTGCTGGTGGCGATCGGCGCACTGCTGCTCGGCATGCTGCTCGCGGCACTCGACCAGACCATCGTCTCCACCGCGCTCCCCACCATCGTCAGCGACCTCGGCGGACTCGAACACCTGTCGTGGGTGGTCACCGCCTATCTGCTGGCCTCGACCGCCGCGACGCCGCTCTGGGGGAAGCTGGGCGACCAGTACGGGCGCAAGAAGCTGTTCCAGACCGCGATCGTCATCTTCCTGATCGGCTCCGCGCTCTGCGGCCTCGCCCAGAACATGCCCCAGCTGATCGCCTTCCGCGCCCTCCAGGGCCTCGGCGGCGGCGGACTCATGGTGCTGTCGATGGCGATCGTCGGTGACATCGTCCCGCCCCGCGAACGCGGCAAGTACCAGGGACTGTTCGGTGCGGTGTTCGGCGCGACGAGCGTCCTCGGGCCGCTGCTCGGCGGCTTCTTCACCCAGCACCTCAGCTGGCGCTGGGTCTTCTACATCAACCTCCCCATCGGCGTCGTCGCGCTCGTCGTGATCGCCGCCGTGCTGCACATCCCGGTCCGCCGGACGAAGCACACCATCGACTACCTCGGCACCTTCCTCATCGCCTCGGTCGCCACCTGCCTCGTCCTCGTCGCCTCCCTCGGCGGCACCACCTGGCCCTGGGGATCGGGGAAGATCATCGGCCTCGCGGTGCTCGCCGTGGTGCTCCTGGTCGCGTTCGTGCTCGTGGAGCGGCGCGCCACCGAGCCGGTGCTGCCGCTGAAGCTGTTCCGGATCAGGACCTTCAGCCTCGTCGCCGTGATCAGCTTCGTCGTGGGCTTCGCGATGTTCGGCGCGATGACCTATCTGCCGACCTTCCTCCAGGTCGTGCACGGCATCACGCCGACGATGTCCGGTGTCCACATGCTGCCCATGGTCTTCGGGCTCCTCATCACCTCCACGGTCTCCGGCCAGATCGTCAGCCGTACGGGGCGCTGGAAGGTGTTCCCGATCGCCGGCACCGGCATCACCGCGATCGGGCTGCTGCTCCTGCACCGGCTGACGGTGTCCAGCGGCACCTGGGAGATGAGCGTCTACTTCTTCGTGTTCGGCGCGGGGCTCGGCCTGGTGATGCAGGTCCTCGTGCTGGTCGTGCAGAACGCCGTCTCGTACCGGGACCTCGGCGTGGCGACCTCCGGGGCGACGTTCTTCCGGTCCATCGGCGCCTCGTTCGGCGTGGCGATCTTCGGCACCATCTTCACCAACCGGCTCACCGACAAACTCGGTGACGCGCTCGCCGGCCGGCGGCTGCCGCCCGGCGTCGACGCGAAGAGCCTGGCCGCGGACCCGCGCGCCATCGGGCGGCTGCCGGACGCGCTGCGGGGGCCGGTGCTCCAGGCGTACTCGACGTCGATCACCGATGTGTTCCTGTACGCGGCGCCCGTCGTCCTGGTCGCCTTCCTCTTCGCCTGGCTGCTCAAGGAGGACAAGCTGCGCGGATCGGTGACCGCGCCGGATTCGAGCGAGACCCTGGCGTCTAACCCGGTCGAGCGCTCCTCGTACGACGAGTGCGCCCGGGCCCTGTCGGTGCTGGCCACCCGGGAGGGCCGTCGCGAGGTCTACGTCAGGATCACCGAGAAGGCGGGCTTCGACCTGCTGCCCGCCGCGAGCTGGATGCTGCTGCGGATCAAGCGCCACGGCACGGTGGAGCCCGCCCGGCTCGCCGAGGTGGCCCCCGTGCCGCTGCGGGTGATCAACGACGCGGCCCGCCAGCTGGAGGGCCGCGGCCTCGTCCGGCGCGTCGGGGTGCAGATGGTGCTCACCGAGCCGGGAGCGGAGGCGGTGGTGAAGCTCGCCCAGGCCCGCGAGGACTCGCTCGCCGAGCTGCTGGGCGACTGGTGGGGGCCCGACCGGCCGACGGACCTGGTCGCGCTGGTCTCCGAGCTGACGCGGGAGACCAGCGGGTCGAGCAAGGAGCGCCCGCACAGCCCCGAACCCAAGCGCGACCACGCGGCGGGGCATCCGCACCGGGACTAGGTGTATGGACGGGACTAGGTGTATCGACTCGCAGCGCGGCGTCTGGGGTCTGCGCCCGGCGTGCGCCCGGATCGCCCTCGCACTGGACGTACTCGGGCGATGCGGGCGCGCGGCGGGGGTGCGTGCCGGGCGTCGCGGGCCCACGACGATCCGCCGGACGGGCCCTGGCGTGCGTCAGGCGTCGGTGGGTCCGGGAAGTTCCGCCGGACGGGGCGGTGTAGCCGGCCGGCGCCCGGCGCCCTCCAGTTCCTTCGCGAACCAGTGCTCCGCGTACGGTCCCCGGTTGAACGCCGGGACCTCCCGGTAGCCGTGTTTCGCGTACAGGCCGCGGGCCTCCACCAGGTCGTGCCGGGTGTCCAGCCGGAGCAGGGCCGCCCCCAGCGCCCGGGCCCGCCCCTCCACCGCCGCGAGCAGCAGCCCGCCGCCGCCCGTGCCCCGGAACTCCGGGCGGACGTAGACCCGGGTGAGCTCCGCCGTGTCCGGGGCCACGAGGACCAGGCCCGCGCAGGCCGCGGCCCGCCCGCCGCGGCGGCCGACGACGAAGTCACCGGTCGGGGCGGCCAGCAGCGCGGCGCCGTCGTCGGTGAGCCCCGCGTCGATCTCCTCGGCCGTCGCCGGACGGCCCCAGTAGCGGCCGGCGACCTCGGCGTAGTAGTCCCGCCGGAGCAGGGCCGCGTCCGGGGAGCCGACGGGTTCGGGTGCCATGGTCCAGGTCATTGGGCCATTCTTGCTATCGCACATGTGTATGAGCCAGGCGATTTCGAGGGGGCGGCGCGGTGGCGGGGCAGAACGGGGCCGGAGCGGTCCGGCGGCTCGGCGAGCGGTGGATCGGGGAGCTGGCCGGGCCGGGCGGTGACTTCGTCTGCTCGCCCGCCGGGCTGTGGCTGGCCCTGACCGCCCTCGCGGCGGGGGCGCGCGGGGAGACCGCCGAGGAGCTGCGGGCGGTGCTCGGGGTGGCCGGGGACGATGCGGCCGGCGCGGCGACGGCCACGGCACGCGCGCTGGCGGCCACCGAAGGGCTGGCCGTGGCGACCCGGGTCTGGACGCGCACGAAGGTGCACCGGAGGCTCCGGAAGGCGCTGCCGGACATCGGCTTCGGGCCCATGGACCCGGACAAGGCCGACGCCTGGGTCCGGGAGGCGACCGGCGGGCTCATCGAGCGGCTGCCGGTGACCGTGGACGCCCAGACGATGCTGGTGCTCGTCAACGCGCTCGCGCTCAGGACGGACTGGGCGATCCCCTTCGCCCGGGAGGCCACCCGGGACCGGCCGTTCACCGACGCGGCCGGCGTCACCCACCAGGTGCCGACGATGTCCGGGAAGCCCCTGCCGCTGGACGTCTGGATGACCGGCGGCGCGTTCGTCCTGAATCTGCGCTGCTCCGGGCGGCGGGGCGGGCCGCCGCCGGTCAAGGCGCGCCTCGTGCTGGGGCGGCCGGGCGAGGGCGCGGCCGAGGTGCTGCCGGCGGCCTGGGCGCCCAAGGAGGCGCGGACCGACCTGAACGCGCACATCGTGACCATCGCGGTCCCGCGCTTCACCCTGCGTACGCACATCCGGGCGGCCGACCACCTGCCGGCGCTCGGGATTCGCCTCGCGACGACCCCCGCCGCCGACTTCTCCGGGCTTTCGGCCACCCCGCTCATGCTCTCCGAGGCGGTCCAGGAGGCCGTGCTGCAGGTGACCGAGGAGGGTCTGTCCGCAGCCGCCGCGACGGCGCAGCCCGCATCGGAGGGGGCGGAGCCGGGCCCGCCCCCGCGCCGCCTGCACCTCGCCTTCGACCGGCCCTTCGGCATCGTCGTCCTGGACCCCGGCGAGGAGGTCCCGCTCTTCGCCGGCTGGCAGGCCGGGGCCCCCTCGGACCCCGAGGCCGGCTAGGGCCTGTCCGGCGGATCTTCGCGGGCCCGCGACGCCTGGCACGCACTCTCGCCGCACGCCCGAATCACCCGAGTACGTCCAGTACGAGGGCGATCCGGGCGCACGCCGAGAAGTGGGGTCTCCCCTGTTCGAGCGGAGCCGAGAACTTGGGGACGCACCAGACGCCGCGGGCTGATCCACGAAGATCCGCCGGACAGGCCCTAGCGCAGCGGCGGCGGCGTGAAGACCGGTGGCGGGGGCGTCACGGGGCGCCGCCGCCGGGCGCGTACGACCAGCAGCAGGGCCGAGGCCACCGCGACCGCGCCGCCGAGCAGCGTCAGCAGCCAGGCCGGCAGTCCGGCCCAGGTCAGCAGCGTGTCCCGGTACACCACGGTCCGGTACGGGGTGTCCTCGGCGGTCGCCCGCAGTTCGTGGTCGCCGTCGATCCGCTCGGGCGAGGGGAAGTACTGGTCGATCGCCGTCAGGAAGACCGGCTTGTCCCCGGTGACCGCCGCCAGCGCCTCGTACGGCTCGTTCGCGGGGTCCACCCGGCCCGCGAACGAGACCTTCGGGGGCCGCCCGCCGATCGCGCCGCGCGGTTCCATGCGGTGGCCGGCCAGGACGTAGAGGTCCAGGGACTGCGGGGTGGCGGCCAGCTTGGACAGGCGCATCGGATACACCAGCCGGTCGCTGGCGAACCGCAGCCGCAGCGGGTCGAGCGTCCCGCTCAGCGTGGACCCCCGCTGCTCCGGCGCGAGGCGCACCGCCACGTACTCCCACTTCTGCTCGACGTACGGGCGCAGGGCCGTGGCGAGGCGGTCCGGCAGCTCGAAGCCGTTCTCCTTCAGCCAGCTCTCCAGCGCCTCCGGGTCGGTCGCCGCCAGCCGGGCCACGTCGAACGGGCCGAGCCGCTCCCGGCCGACCACGTCGACCGGGGCGCCCGCCTTCGGGCCGGCGGCACTGTCCCCGGCGGAGTTCCCCGAACCGCCGAGCGGCCAGTCCTCGTCGCGCGGCCAGAAGTAGTGCCGCTCCTCGGTGACCGGCGCGGTGATGGCGCGCAGCTCGTCGAACAGCTCCGCGTCACCGAGCTCGACCGTGGCGCGGTGCGGCACCGGCATGATCCAGGCGGCGTCCGGCGCGTTCCCCCGGACGCTCAGCTGCATCACGATCTGCTCGGTGCGGCCGTCCCAGCCGACCGCCGACGTCTCCCGGTCGACCGCCACCTGGCTGTTCCGGTTCACCACCATCGCCCCGCAGCCGCAGGCGTACGCCGGTGCGATCAGCGACCCCGCCTGGAGCGAGACCAGCATCAGGAGCAGGGCGAGCGCCCGGGCCGGCCAGCCCCCCGTCCTTCCGTTTCTCCCCGCGCGCCGCATCTTCCGTCCTCCCCGTCGTTGCTGATCACGGGCTCAGACGTGCGCGGACCCCCGCCGGTTCCGGGCCCGCCGCGCACCTGGAGGGCGGACTTTCGGCCGAAGCCGGGTGACAGTCAGGCGTAAAGGGGGTTGATTGGGTCTACCCAAGAGCACAATGCGAAGGTTTCACACATGCCGGACAACCGGCCGGCGACAGACCTTGGGAGGGTCGGCGCAGCGTGGCGAACGCGGAGCACAGTGGCAGTACGAGCGCGACGGCGGGAGCGAGGACCGGAACGGTACGGGCGGTGCTCTGGCTGCTCGTGGCCGCGCTGGCCGTCCGGCAGGTGGCGGTGGTGCTGCGGCAGCCGCCGGGCGAACGGCTCACCGATCTGGAGACCTGGATCGGTGAGAACGGGGTGCTCCATGTGACCGGTTCGCTGTACGACACCGACCGGTTCACCGGCACCCCGTTCTCCGGGCTCGTTCTCAAGCCACTGACCCGCACCGCCGAACAGAGCCTCGGGGTCGCCTGGACCTTCGGCTCGCTGCTGCTCGTCGTCGCCCTCGGTCTGGTCGCCGCCCGCGCCCTGCCGGGGCCCGTCGGCCGGCGCACCGCACTGCTCGCCGCGCCCGTCGCGATCAGCCTGCTGATGGTGTCACTGCCGGTGCGCAACGCCTTCCACCTCGGCCAGGTCAGCATCCTGCCCGTCCTCCTGGTCCTCGTCGGCCTCTTCGCCGTCCGGGGGGAACGCCGGGCCGGGGCGCTCATCGGGGTCGCCGCCGCCCTCCAGCCGGCCGTGCTGCTCTTCGCCCTCCTGCTGTGGCTCACCGGAAGACGCCGCTGCGCGCTCACCGCCGCCGGCGCCTTCGCCGCGTGCACGGCCCTGGCGTGGGCCGCGATGCCGCACGACTCGTGGACGTACTGGGTGCACCACGTCGCCGGGGCGGGCCTCGGCGACCAGGCGGACAGCCTCGCCAACCAGTCCCTGCACGGCGCGCTGCTGCGCCTGGGTCTCGCCGGGCCGCTGGAGATCGCGCTGTTCCTGGCGCTGGCCGCCGCCGTCTGCGTCCTCGGCCTGCGCCGCGCCGTGCGGTACGCCCGCGACGGGCAGCTGCTGCTCGCGGTGGCCGTGACCGGCTGCGTGGCCGTCGCCGTGTCCCCCACCGCCTGGCAGCACCAGCTGCTCTGGGTGCTGCTCGCCGTGGTCGGCCGGGCGGGCCGCAGCGCCTCCGACCGGCTGGTGTGGCCGGCCGTCGTGGTCCTGGTGACGACCCTGCCGGGCACGATGCTGCTGCCGAACGTCGGGGCGGTGTTCCCGGTACGCGACAACGTGCTGCTGATCGCCGCGCTCGGGGCCGCCTGCGTGACGCCCTTCCTGCCGCGCACCTCCCCGTACTGGCACAAGCCCGTGCCCACCGCGTACGCGAAGCCGGTCCCGGCCCGCTGGAGCCGGGTGCCGCTGCTGCCGGTCTGGCGGCGGGTCCTCAGCCGGCCCAACCTGCTCCTGGAACTCCTCCTGATCCGCGTCGTCTACTCCGCGTACGGGCACGTCAGGCTGGCCGCCACGGCCGGGCGGGACACCGCCGAGCGGCACGGCCACCAGATCCACTCGCTCGAACAGTGGCTGCACATCGACGTCGAGCACCGGATCAACCACGCGGTCGCGGGCGTCGGCCGGCTGCGGGACTTCTTCGACTACTACTACTCGACGTTCCACTTCCTCGTCCCGCTGGCGATCCTCGCCGTGCTGTACGTGCGCCGCCCCGCCGACTACCGCTGGGCCCGGTCCACCCTCGGCTTCGCCACGCTCCTCGCGCTCGTCGGCTTCTGGCTCTACCCGCTGGCTCCGCCGAGGCTCATGCCCGGGCTCGGCTTCATCGACACGGTGCACGGGGTGCAGGACTTCTCGCAGCCCGACTACGGGGCGCTGACGGCGGTCACCAACCAGTACGCGGCGATGCCCTCGCTGCACTTCGGCTGGTCCCTGTGGTGCGGGGTCGTCATCGTGATGCTCGCCCCGAAGGTGTGGATGAAGGCGCTCGGGGCGCTGCACCCGCTCTTCACGGTCTTCGCGATCGTCGCGACCGCCAATCACTGGGTGCTCGACGCGGTGGGCGGGGCGGTCGTCGTCGCGCTCGGATTCCTCCTCGTGCACGTCCTCGCGGGGCCGCGCCGGCTGCGGGCGGAACAAGGGGGCGCGGGGACGGAACAGCGTCCCCGCACCCCTTCACCGGGTGGATCGTCGCCCCTCCAGCATCCGTCCGGCGCCCCGGCCGCGCCACCCGAACGGCTCACGGCCCCAGCGCCCACGCGGCCACCGACAGCGTGACCATCGACACCAGCGTGGAGGCCACGATCGCGTCGCGGGCGAGCCCGGTGCCGAGGCCGTACTCGCGGGCGTAGACGAAGGAGTTCTGCGCGGTGGGCAGCGCCGCGCACAGCACGACCGCGAGCAGCTGGTGGTCCGGGAGGCGCAGCAGCGGGCCCGCGACGAGCAGGGCGGCCAGCGGCTGGCCCAGCGTCTTCACGGCCACCACCGTCGCGGTCTCCGCCCGCTCCCGGCGCGCCCGGCCCCCGCCGCCCGGCCCCCGGTGCAGCGACAGGCCCAGCGTGATCAGGGCCGTCGGCACCGCCGCCGCGCCCAGCACGTCGCACGGGTGCGTCACGGCGGCGGGCAGCCGCAGCCCGGTCGCGGAGACGGCCACACCGAGCAGTGAGGCCAGGATGATCGGATTGCGCAGGGGCATGGTGAGCAGCCGGCGCACCCCGCCGCCGGGGCGCCGCCCGTCCGCCCCGCGCGTCCCGGAGTCCAGCAGCGTCAGGATCACCGGCGAGAGCACCAGCACCTGGAAGAGGATGACCTGCGCGACGAACGTGGCATCGCCCAGCACCTGCGCCGCCACCGGGATGCCGAGGTTCGCGGAGTTCACATGGCCCGCGGACATGGCGCCGATCGCCGCGTCGGCCCGCCCCCGTCCGAAGACCCGCCGGACCAGGACGAAACCGGCCCCCGCCGCCACCGCCGTGCTCGCCGCGAACGCCGCCATCGACGGATGGGCGAACACGTCCGGACTCGCCCCCGACACCATCGTGAACAGCGCGGCGGGCATGGCCACATGGAAGACGAACCGGCCGAGCACGGCCTCCGCCTGCGCCCCGAGCAGCCCGCCGCGCCCGACCGCGTAACCGATGCCGGTCAGGACCCAGATGGGGGCGAACGCGGAGAGCAGGGCGTGCATGACCGCCATGATCCCCGTACGCCTGTTCGGCACGGTGGCCGGTCCCCGACAGGCCGAAGCCCCGGCCGCGGGCGCGGTCGGGGCTTCGGGGTCACCGGATCGGGCCGGGCCGGCTCAGTACCAGTTGTGGGCCTGCCAGAAGGACCAGGCGCCGCAGGGGCTGCCGTAGCGGGAGTTCATGTAGTCCAGCCCCCACTTGATCTGCGTGCCGGGGTTGGTCTTCCAGTCCGGGCCCGCGGACGCCATCTTCGAACCGGGCAGCGCCTGGACCAGGCCGTACGCGCCGGAGGAGGCATTGGTCGCGCTCGGGTTCCAGCCGCTCTCGTGGCCGACGATGTTGCTGAAGCACTGGAACTGGGCGTCGTCACCGATCATCTGCTTCGCCGTGTCCTGGGCACTCCCGGCGGAGGCCGGCGCTGCGGACGGGGCCGCCATGGCCGGGGAGACACCCAGGCCGATGCCGGTGGCGCCCAGCAGCACGGAGGCGCCTGCGACGGCGGCCTTGCGACGGGCGGTGCGGGGCTTGGCGACGAGATCACGGGCGAACGTCACAGGAATCCTCACGGTCGGGAACAGGGAGTCGCGGCTCGGTCCGCATCCTGCGTGGACCGGCGCTCGTCGACCGCGGTCCCGGTGGGGACCCCGCGGCGCTCGGCGACGGGATTCAGTCTTAGTGAGCCCGTCCGGCCGTGGCAACGGCCCCCGTTACGGCCCCGCCTCGCACCCGGGACCGAAGGTCCGCACCGCCCCCAGCCGCTCCGTAGCAGGTCAGAGCGGAGCGGCCGGGCCCGGTGAGCCGGGCGCGCGGCTCCTATCCCGCTTCGTGGAGGACCAAGGTCCTGTGGGTGCCCTCACTCGCCACCGGCACCGAATGTGACCCGGGCCTCGAAGGAAGCCCGCCGCGTCGCCCGCCGCAGCGCCTTCAGCAGCGGCGCCCCGACCGCCAGCGTCAGCACCACCGTGAGCACGGCCCGGCCCAGGTCCCAGCCCAGCGAGGTCGTCGCGCAGTACGCCAGGAACCTGACCAGGTTGTCGCCCAGCGGGTCTCCCGGCCGGAACGAGATGCCCGAGGCGAGGCCCGGCACGATCGTCCACCCGTAGAGATTCATGACCGTCCCGTACGCGAACGAGGCGGCGGCCCCGTAGGCCGCCAGCATCAGCAGCTCGCCGCGCCCGCGCAGCCGGTCCGGGCCCGGCAGCAGCCCCGCGCCCATCGCGAACCAGCTCATCGACAGCATCTGGAACGGCATCCACGGACCCACCCCGCCGGTCAGCAGCGCGGACGCGAACATCGTCACGGACCCCAGCACGAAACCGAAGCCCGGCCCGAGCACCCGTCCGCTCAGCACCATCAGGAAGAACATCGGCTCCAGGCCCGCCGTGCCCGCCCCCAGCGGGCGCAGCGCCGCCCCGACCGCGGCCAGCACCCCCAGCATCGCGACCGCCTTCGCGTCGCGCCCGGCGTCCGCGATCATCGCGCCCACCACCCCGCCCAGCCGCGGCAGCAGCGCGGCGAACAGCCCCGGCGCGTCCTGCGCGTGCGCGAGGCCCGAGTCCCGGTCCGCGAGCAGCGGCCACCCGAAGGCGGCGATCCCGACGGCGCTGATCAGCACCAGCGCGACGACCGCCCGGGGGCCCAGCCGGACCGGGCTGCCACGCCTCTCCACCCCGCTCACGCGCCACCCTCCAGGGCCGCGCGGACCTGCGGAACGGTGAGCCATTCCTGCGGGGCGAGGATCTTGGCGGTCTGCGGGGCGAAGGCGGGCGACGACACCACCACGTCGGCGGTCGGTCCGTCCGCGACGACCTCCCCGTCGGCGAGGATCACCACCCGGTGCGCCAGCTCGGCGGCCAGCTCCACGTCATGGGTGGCGAGCACGATGGCGTGGCCCTCGGCGGCCAGTGCGCGCAACACCCCGACCAGCCGGGCCTTCGCCGCGTAATCCAGGCCCCGGGTCGGCTCGTCCAGGAGCAGCAGCGGCGGCCGGGCGGTCAGCACGAGGGCCAGGGCCAGGGCGAGGCGCTGCCCCTCGGACAGATCGCGGGGGTGCGTGCCGTCCGCCACCCCCGGCAGCAGCTCCGAGACCAGGGCCCGGCAGCTGCCCGGCTCCGCCCCGGCGTCCGCGTCCGCCGCCGCGCACTCGGCGGCGACCGTGTCCGCGTACAGCAGGTCGCGCGGCTCCTGCGGTACGAGGCCGACGCGGCGCACCATCTCGCGCGGCGGGGTCCGGTGCGGGGGCAGGCCGCCGGTCAGGACGGTGCCGGAGGTCGGCTCCACCATGCCGACGAGGGCGCCGAGCAGCGTGGACTTGCCCGCGCCGTTGCGCCCCATCAGGGCCACGGTCTCGCCGGCCCCCACGGTGAGCGACACCCGGCGCAGCGCCTCGACCCGGCCCCGCCGCACCCCGAGCCGTTCGACCCGGGCGGCGGCGCCCCCGTGGGCGGGAGCGGGTGCGGGGGCCTCCTGCGGGGCACGCCGGAACAGCCGGGCGAGGGGGCCCCGGCTCGGCGCGGGGCGGGGCGGGAGGGCGGTCGCGGGGGCGCCGGAGCGGCCGGGCGCCTCCGGTGCCGGACGCCGGGGGGCCAGGTCCGCCAGCCGGTCGCGGAGGCCGCCGGCCCGGCGCCGGGCGTCCCGGACCGTCAGGGGCAGCGGCTCCCAGCCCGCGAGGCGGCCGAGCGCGACGACCGGGGGGTGCACCGGGGAGCGGGCCATCATCTCGGCGGGCGTGCCCATCACCGGGGCGGCGCCCGGCGCGGGGAGCAGGACGACCTGGTCCGCGTACTGCACCACGCGCTCCAGCCGGTGTTCCGCCATCAGGACCGTGGTGCCCAGGTCGTGGACGAGCCGCTGGAGGACCGCGAGGACCTCCTCGGCCGCGGCGGGGTCCAGTGCGGACGTCGGCTCGTCCAGGACCAGGACCCGGGGGTGCGGGGTGAGGACCGAGCCGATCGCGACCCGCTGCTGCTGGCCCCCGGACAGGGTGGCGATCGGGCGGTCGCGCAGCCCGGCCAGGCCCAGCAGGTCCAGGGTCTCCTCGACCCGCCGCCGCATCACGTCCGGGGCCAGGCCCAGCGACTCCATGCCGTAGGCGAGCTCGTCCTCGACCGTGTCGGTGACGAAGTGCGCCAGGGGGTCCTGGCCCACCGTGCCGACCAGGTCCGCGAGCTCCCGGGGCTTGTGCGTCCGGGTGTCGCGCCCGTCCACGGTGACCCGCCCGGTCAGCCGGCCGCCCGTGAAGTGCGGCACGAGCCCCGAGACGGCACCGAGCAGCGTCGACTTGCCGACCCCGGACGGGCCGACGAGCAGCACCAGCTCACCCTCCGGGACCGTCAGGTCGACCCCCGAGAGGGTGGGGCGCCCGGCCCCGTCGTACCGCACCGAAACATCGTCGAACCGGATCACACCTGCTCCTGGAAGCCTGCGGGGGAGGGCGGGACGGGCGCGACCCCCGCGGGAAGCAGCCCGAGGAGTACGGCGGCGGCCGGCCACAGCGGCAGCACGGGGGCGGTCAGCGGTACGACCCCGGGGTGCAGGGCCGCCGGATCGGCGTTCCCGGCCCAGATCATCGCCGCCGCGACCGCCGCGCCGGACCCGGCGACCAGCCAGGCCCGCACGTCCCACCGGTCGGGCCGGTAGCGGGTCCGCACCGAACGCGCCCCGCCCAGCCGCAGCCCGGCCGTCGCCGCGAGGAGACCGGCCACGAGCAGCGGCACCCCGTAGCCGGCGCCCTCGGCGGCGAGCAGCCCGTACGTACCGGCGCACACGCCGAGCAGTCCGCCGAGCGTGAGGACGTTCGTGGTGTGGCGGACGGCGGCCGGGACCCGGGCGGTCCGTCCGTAACCGCGCGCGTCCATGGAGGCGGCCACGGCGACCGAGCGTTCGAGGGCGCCCTCCAGGACCGGCAGCCCGATCTGGAGGACGGCCCGCACGCCACCGGTCGGCCGGCCGCGCAGCCGGCGGGCGGTGCGCAGCCGCAGCACGTCGGCGACCATGTTCGGCGCGAACGTCATCGCCACGACGACGGCGACCCCGGCCTCGTACAGCGCGCCGGGCAGCGACTTCAGCAGCCGGGCCGGGTTGGCGAGGGAGTTCGCCGCGCCGACGCAGATCAGCAGGGCCGCCAGCTTCGCCCCGTCGTACAGCGCGAACAGCAGCTGCTCGGCGGTGACCCGGCCGCCGATCCGGACGCCCTTCGCCCAGTCGGGCAGCGGCAGCTCGGGCAGCGTGAACAGGGTGTGCGTGCCGGGGATCGGGGAGCCGAGGAAGACGGAGAACAGCAGCCGGACCGCGATCACGAAGAGCCCGATCCGGATGAACATCCCGTACGACCGGGCCCACGGCGCGTCCGTGCGGCGCGCGGCCACCACATAGCCCGCGACCCCGACCAGCAGGCCGAGCAGCAGCGGGTTGGTGGTCCGGGACGCGGCGGTGGCCAAGCCCAGCGCCCACAGCCACCACGCCCCGGCCGGCACCGCGTTGGAGCGGGTCGCGGCGGGGGCGCGCCAGGCGGGGAGCCGGTCCGTGGCGGTGTCCGTGCGGCCGGCCGTCCGGCCGGTCATCCGCGGCGGCGGCGGGCCTGTGCGACCGCGGCGACGCCGAGGAGGAGGACGGCGCCGATCCCGACGAGGACGCCGGCGGACGGGCCGCCGTCGGCGTGACCGCCGGAGGAGGCGGCGGAGGCCGGGGTGGGCGCCGCGCCGCCGCCCTCCGTGCCGCCGTCGCCTTCGCCGTTGCCTCCGCCGTCGCCGGAGACCTGCTCGCCGCAGCCGGTGGCCGGGTAGCCGGAGATCGCGCAGAGCATCGCGCTCGCGTCGTAGCGCAGCGGCTCGGCGACCGCCGCCAGGGCCTCCGCGCCGCTCGCGTCCTCTGCGACCCGCGCGCAGGCGGTGCGCGGCGCGGGCGGGGTCTCCCCGTCCGGCGCGTCGGCCGCGGTGCCCGGGTCGATGACGACCGCGACGCGCTTGCTGCCGTCCTTCGCCGGGGTGTCCGCGCAGATCTTCGCGAAGTCGGGGGCGCGGCGCGGCTTGGAGGCGTCCTGCGAGTCCGCGCTCACCGAGAACCGGAAGCCCTGCACCGAGCCGTCCTCGGGCCGGACGAGCGAGGGCCCCTGGGTGGCGTACGACCAGCCGTTCGCCGAGCCCTCCCAGAACGACCAGTAGCGGTAGCCCGCCGCCTGCGCCGTGCCCGCCCCGAGCACGGCCAGGACGGCGCCGACGGCCAGGAGCGCGGCGGCCCGTGCGACGCGGCTCACAGCTGCTGGTTCTTGCGGCGGCCGCTGATCAGGAAGCCGGCGCCCGCGCCGACGGCGAGGCCGATGCCGACGAACCACCAGACGCCGCCGATGCCGTCGCCGTCGCCGCTGTCCTTCTTCTCCTCGTCCTCCGTGGCCGTCGGCTCCGGCTTCTTCACGGCGGCCGGCTCGGGGCCGGTCGCGTTCAGCTGGGCGACGAGGTCGGCGCCGCCGAAGTCGCGGACATCGGCGCCGGTGGCGTGGGCGGCCAGGATCAGCTGGGCATAGGCGGCGGGACCGCTCTGCTTCGCCCAGGCGGCGGAGTTCTTCTTCAGCCAGGCGACCGAGCCGGCCGCCTTGTCCTTGTGGCCGGCGGCGGACAGGGCGACGACCGCGTCGGCGGTGTTCCCGAAGTCGGGCTGCGGGGCGCTGTCCTCGGCGCCGGGCATCTTCGGCAGGTCCAGGTGGCCGCTCTTGGCGAGGGCGGTCGCGAGGTAGGAGGCGCCGTTCTGCGCGGCCTGCTCCGGTTCGAGCGGGGAGCCCTTGTGGCAGGCGGGGTCCTTCACGGCCGCGTTGTCCGAGACGACCAGGCCCTTGCCGAGCGCGCCGAGGACACCGGCGGCGGTGGCGTCACCGTTGGCGGCGAGCTCGCCGGCCTTGTCGGGCTGGTAGGCGAAGGCGCCGCCGTCCTTGCCGCCGCAGGGGATGGAGAACGCGAGCAGCGCGGCGTACGGGGTCTTGCCGCCGTGCGTCGTGACGTCGCCCAGCTTCTCGCCGGCCCGGGCGAGGGTGCCGATCACGATGGACGTGGAGTTCGCGTCGCTGGGGCTGCCGGCGGTGTAGCCCCAGCCGCCGTCCTCGTTCTGGACGGACTTGAGCCAGCTGACGGCGTTCGCGAGGGCGTCCTGGTGGCCGCCGATCGCCCGCAGGGCCTGGGCTGCGGCGGCCGTCGCGTTGGTGTCGACCACCGTCTTGGCGTCGCAGGGCGCGGAGGTGTCCGGGCGGTAGGCGGGGAACGCGCCGCTGTCGCACTGCTGGCCGGTCAGCCAGTCGACGGCCTTCGTGGCCGGGGTCACCCCCACGGCCTGCTGCGCGAGGAACGCGAGCGACTGCCGCCACACCCCGTCGTACGTCGGGTCGCCGGTGCCGTAGAGCCCGGAGGGCAGCGCGGCCGAGGGGGACGGAGACGGCGCTGCGACGGCGGCCGGGGCGGCGGTCGCGCAGAGCGCTGCGGCGGTGACGGCGAGCGCGGCGGCGCTGCGGCGTACGGTCATGGCGGGCGGTGCCTCTCCTGGGGAACCGGACACCGGCACACACAGGCACCAGGCTCCGGCTCCGTTTACCTCGACGGGGCCGGCCACCGGGGGTTCCCGGCGGCGTGAGCCGGTCACGACTCGGACAGGGCATTCCGACTTCCACCGCGGGCGGTGGTCACGGCTGCGGGTCAGTGCCGGATTCGCACCGGCTTCCCCCTGAACGGGCATAGTGACGACGCGGCCAGTCTAGCGGGCGGGGTTCGCGCCCCTGCCCGCCCCTGTCCCTTTGCGAAACCGGGGCGCCGGGCCCCGCTCCTCAATCGCCGGAGGGGCTGAGAACGCCTCGGCCTAGACTCGGCGGTGTGAGCAGTGACGATGCCGCCCTGGACGCGCTGGCGGTCCTCGGGGACCCCGTGCGCCGCGGCCTTTACCGATATGTCGCCGCCGCCCCCGGCGACGTCACGCGCGACGCGGCGGCGGAGGCGGCCGGGGTGACGCGGGCCGTGGCCGCCTTCCACCTCGACAAGCTCGTGGACGCCGGGCTCCTGGAGACCGCCTTCCGGCGGCTCTCCGGCCGCACCGGGCCCGGCGCCGGGCGGCCGTCCAAGCTGTACCGGCGGGCGGACGGCGAGCACGCCGTCTCCGTACCGCCGCGTTCGTACGACACCGTGAGCCAGTTGCTCGCCGAGGTGGTCGAACGGGCCGGGCTCGACCACGAGTTGCAGGCGGCGGCGCGGGCGGCCGGGGAGGCGGCGGGCGCGGCGGACCCCGTCGAGGCGCTGCGGGAGCGCGGCTACGAGCCGTACTGGGACTGCGGCAAGCTCCGCCTCCACAACTGCCCGTTCCACGCGCTGGCGGAGCGATTCCCGGCCTTGGTCTGCGGGATGAACCTCGCCGGCATCCAAGGGCTGCTCGCCGAGGGCTGGAGCGCCGCCATGGACCCGCTGCCGAAGGGGTGTTGTGTCGCCGTCGAGGGGCCGGAAGGCGCCGGCGAAGTCTAAAAACGAACTCGTTGACTTTAGAAGGTTCACCCGGCCATGCTTGGGCCCGTGAACGACTTCCACCTTGCCCAGGTCAACGTCGGGCGCCTCCTCGCCCCGCTCGACAGCCCCCAGCTCGCCGACTTCGTCGCACAACTCCCCGAGATCAACGCCCTCGCCGACCACGCCCCCGGCTTCGTCTGGCGGATGGTGGACGACGAGGGTGCCGACGCCACGAGCCTGCGCCCCGACCGCCAGGACGACTTCTTCCTGATCAACTGCTCGGTCTGGGAATCGGTCGACGCGCTGAAGGCGTACGTGTACCGCAGCGACCACCTGCGGGTCCTGGCCCGCCGCCGGGAATGGTTCGAGCGCCTGGCCGACCATCACGCGGCCCTGTGGTGGGTCCCGGCCGGGCACCGGCCGAGCGTCGAGGAGGCGATGGACCGCGTCGCCCTGCTCCGCGCGGAGGGCGACACCCCCGACGCCTTCACCTTCCGCGCCCCGCACCCGCCGCCGGGCAGGTCCTAGAGCATCCGGGTGGCCGCGTCCGGGAGCTTCGCCCACCAGTGGTGGCAGCGGTTGTGGACCACCCGCTCACGGTCGCCGAGGAACGCGGCCAACGCCTTCGCCTCCACAGCCAGTTCGTCCCATACGGCGGCCGGCAGCGGGTGGAACGCCGTGGCCTCGGCCCCCTCGGCCGTCGGGCGCCGGACGCCCGCGACCCGGCCGTCGACCAGCAGTGCCGGCAGCACGTCGCCGTTGCGCCGGATCACCGGCGGGCGGTACTCCGGCGGTATCAGCCGGGCCCGGTCCGCGTACGCCGGTGGTGTGGAGTCCCACATCGCCATGAGCCGGGACGGGGCCGGGGTGCCGGCGTCCGGCCGGAAGGCGCCCGGGAGGTCGCACAGCGCCTCCCCGCCCGGCCCCCGAAGCCGCTCCACCTCGTCCGCCATGGCCGCCGGCTCCGCCCGGACCGGGGCGCCGGTCCCATTTCCTTTCCGCTTCGCCGACGCATGCCTCCGGAATGCACGGGCATGCGAACGGAAGCCATGACGACGGAGGCCGGACAGGCAGCGGCACTCCCCGGCGACAGGGGAAGGATGAGTACCGAAAAGGACACCGGAAAAGAGCAGGAGGAAGAGCGCGTCGACGCGCTCACCGCGATGCGGCAAGCCGCCGCACAGCTCACGGAAATGCTTCAGTGCGAGCCCGATTCGGTCTCGGCGGTGAAAGCCACCGAGAACGGCTGGTCGGCGGATGTCGAAGTGGTCGAACTGGAGAGGGTTCCGGACACGATGAGTGTGCTGGCCTCCTACCGGGTGCAACTCGATTCCCGCGGACGGCTCATGTCCTACGAACGCATGCACCGGTATGCCCGGGGGCAGATCGACCGCCGCTGAGGAACTCCGTCGTCGAACGAAAAGATCACCGAAAGGAGTTCCCATGACACTCGTGCAGCAGAGCAATGCGACGTCCGGCGGGAGCGGCGGCTCGGGAAATCTCTACGACGTTCTCGAGCTCATACTCGACCGCGGCCTGGTGATCGACGCATTCGTCCGCGTCTCCCTGGTGGGCATCGAAATCCTCAAAATCGACGTCCGCGTGGTGGTCGCCAGTGTCGACACCTATCTGCGGTTCGCCGAGGCGTGCAACCGGCTCGATCTCGAAGCCGGCCGCAAGGCCCCGAGCCAGCTCACCGAACTGGTCGGCGACATGACGGAGAACGGCGCCAAGGGCAAGTCCAAGGGCGCGCTCACCGGAGCCGTCGAGGCGTTCAGCGAATCGTTGCAGGGCAAGCGCGAGGAGCCCGAGGAGGAGCCGCGCAAGCGGACCGCCCGCAAGTCCACGTCCAGCCGGCAGACCCAGCGACGCGAGGAGTAGCAGCAGTGCCCACGTACATCTACGCCATCACCGGCGCCGGCCACCCGTTGCCGCTGGACGGCCTGCACGGGGTCGGTGACCCGCCCGCGGTCCTGCGGACCGTGCGCACCGACCGCCTGGCCGCGGTGGTCAGCGACGCCCCCGAGGGGCTGCGCGCGAAGCGGCGCGACGTCATGGCCCACCAGGGCGTCCTGGAGGCGCTGATGGAGCGGGGAGCGACCCTGCCGATGCGCTTCGGCCTGGTGGGGCCGGGCGACGAGGAGGTCGTCGCCGCCCTGGAGCGGGAGGCCGACGCCTACGGGGAGCGGCTCGCGGAACTGGACGGACAGGTCGAGTACAACCTGAAGGCCGGCCGCGACGAGGACGATCTCCTGCGGGAGATCATGGCCGAATCCGACGAGATACGCCGGCTCAACGAGCAGGTCCGTGCCCGGGGCAGCCACGACGACCGGCTGGCGCTGGGTGAGCTGGTGGCCCACGAGGTGAGCGCCCGCCACGCCAGGGAGGCCGAGGAAGTGGCCGGCCGGCTGGCGGGCGCCGCCACCCGCAGCTCCTCCGCCGAGCCGGCCCCCCAGCACTTCCTGAACCTGTCCTTCCTCGTGCCCCGGGCGGAGGCGGACGCCTTCGTGGAGGCGGTCCGGCACGAGGCCGAGACGCGGGGCGACGCCTACGCGTACACCCTCACCGGGCCCCTGCCGCCGTACAGCTTCGTCTGAGGCCGTCGCGGCCCCGTCCGGCCCCACGAGCGGAGGTGATCTGCCGGCATGGGACTCATCACCCAGCTGCTGACCCTGCCGTTGGCTCCCGTCCGGGGGACGGCGTGGGTCCTCGGCCAGGTCGTCCAGGCCGCCGAGGAGGAGTACTACGACCCCGAACCGGTACGCGCGCGGCTCGCGCAGCTGGAACAGGAGCTGAACAGCGGGCTCATCGGGCCGGAGGAGTTCGACCGGCGCGAGGACGAACTGCTCGACCGGCTGGACGAGATCGAGGCGTACCGCGACGGCGCACGGCATACGCCGTGACCGGCGTTCGGACCACACACGACCGGGGGAGACCCGAGGTGCATCACAGATGACGAAGAACGCCAAGATAGGCGCGGCCCTGGTGGGCGGATACCTGCTCGGCCGCACGAAGAAGGCCAAACTCGCCGTGGGGTTCGGCATGTTCCTCCTCGGCAAGAAGTTCGACCTCGACCCGAGGCGGATCGGCCGGATGCTGGCCGAATCGCCGGCCCTGGGCCCGCTCAACGACCAGGTCCGCAAGGAGCTGGTGGACGCCACCAGGACCGCGGCCACCAAGGCCGTCACCCAGCGGGCCGGCAGCCTCGCCGAATCCCTGCAACGGCGCACCCAGTCGCTGTCGGCGGGCCCCGGTGCCGAGGACGACGAGCCGTACGACGACGCCGAGGACGCCGACGACGCCGAGGACCCGAGGGCGTCCGACGACGACGGGGACGAGGACACGGCGGACCGCGACGAGAGGCCGAAGCGCGGTGGCTCGGCCCGCAAGTCCGCCGCGCCGGCCAAGAAGGCCGCCTCCAAGTCCCGGCCCGCGTCGGGCGGCAGCCGCTCCGCGAGCGCGGGGAAGGCCGGGAAGGCCGCGGCGCCCGCCCGCAAGCGTGCCGGCGGGGCCGCCAAGACCGCGACCTCCAGGACCCGCAAGACCCGGGGAGGCAGCAATGCCTGACTCCGCGATCAAGGGGATCAAGGACGATGTCGTCGGGAGCCCGGCCGCCGAACGGCTCAAGGAGGAACTGCAGAACTACCTCCGCGCCCGCGCCGAGCACACGGTGACCCAGCTGGGGCACCGGCTCGGGGAATCGGTGTCCAAACTCGCCGAGCCGGGCGGCGGGGGCGGCGCCCTGAAGGGCCTCGCCAAGGGCGGACAGGCCCTCAAGGACGGCAAGTCACCCGCCCAGGCGGCGATCGGTGCGGGCGCCTCCCACCTCAAGGACAAGGTGAAGGACAAGGTCAAGGGATTGTTCGGCAAGGGGCGCAAGTCCGGCGGCGGAAAGTCCAAGAGCGTCACCGTCGTCGAGGACATCGACGTCGGCGTGCCCGTCCGCGAGGCCTACGACCAGTGGACCCAGTTCCAGGAGTTCAGCTCGTTCGCCAAGGGCGTCGTGAGCGTGGAGAAGGCCGACGACACCACCAGCAACTGGAAGGTCAAGGTCGCCAAGTCCACCCGCAGCTGGAAGGCGAACGTCACCGAGCAGGTGCCGGACGAACGCATCACCTGGACCACCGAGGGCGCCAAGGGCACCGTCAAGGGCGTGGTCACCTTCCACGCGATCACCGACGACCTCACCCGCGTCCTGCTCGTCCTCGAATACTTCCCCAAGGGGCTGTTCGAGAAGACCGGCAACATCTGGCGTGCCCAGGGCCGCCGGGCCCGGCTGGATCTGAAGCTCTACCGCAAGTTCATCATGATGCGCGGTGAGGCGACCGACGGCTGGCGGGGCGAGATCCGCGACGGCGAGGTCGTCGTCGGCCACGACGAGGCGATCGAGGAAGAAGAGGCCGACAGCCAGGAAGCCGGGGCCGTCTCCGAGGAAGAGGACGAGGACGACGGCGCACGCGGCGACGCGGCCGAGGACGAACCGGACGGCGAAGAGGCGGACGGCGAAGAGACCGACGGCGAAGAGGAGGACGGCTTCCAGGACGGCGAGGAAGAGCCCCTGGAAGACGAGTTCGCCGACGAGGACGAGGACGAGGACGCCGCCGACGACGAGTTCGCCGACGACGAAGAGGAGCCGGCGGACGAGGCCGACCCGCAGGACGAGGCGCCGGCGGACGAGTCCGAGGAGCCCGAGGACGAAGCCGGACCTGCGGACGAGCCCGTCGACGAGGAGGCGTCCGGCTACGAGGACGCCGACGACGAGCAGGCCGAGCAGGAGCCGGAGGACGAGGAACCGGAGGACGAGGAGCCCCGGCCGGCCCGCCGCTCCCGCCGCCGGACGGCCGCCGCCCGCCGCTGACCCGGGCAGCGCCCGACCGCGTACCCGACACCCGTGAAAGGTGTGAGAGACCGTGTCCGATCCACTCGCCGGCCGGCTGCCGGCCCCGCCCAGGGGAAGCTCCCCGGCGTACGGGCAGGGCTCGTCGGCCAACCTCGCCGACATCCTGGAAAGGGTGCTGGACAAGGGTGTCGTCATCGCCGGTGACATCCAGATCAACCTGCTCGACATCGAGCTGCTCACCATCAAGCTCCGGCTGCTCGTCGCCTCGGTCGACAAGGCCAAGGAAATGGGCATCGACTGGTGGGAGCACGATCCGTCGCTCTCCTCACGGGCCCGGCCCGCACGCGAGAGCGAGGCGCGCCCCGGGGACGGTGCCCTGGCCGAGGAGAACGAGCGGCTGCGCGCCGAGCTGGCCCGGCTGCGGTCGGCCGCCGGGCTCCCCGAGGCGGCGGGCCCCCAGGAGGAGCGGACCCGGGACGCGAGGGAGGAAGGACGATGAGCACCCCGACGGACACGCCCGCCGGCAAGCGGCTGACCTATGTCTACGCGGTCGGGCGGGAGGGCCCCGCACTCCACGGACTCGCCTCCCGCCTGCCGGGCGTGGACGGCCGCCCCCTGTACCCGGTGACCGCGGGCGGGCTCTGCGCACTCGTCTCCCGGGTACCGGCGGACACCTTCGGAGCGCAGGGCCTGTCCGCACAGCTGGAGGACCTGGCACGGCTCGAAGCGCTCGCCCGGGCCCATCACGCCGTGGTGGACGGAGCGTTCGCCGAGACGTCGGTCCTGCCGATGCGGCTGGCCACGGTCTATCTGGACGACGCCCGGGTCGCCGACATGCTGCTGCGGCGACGCGGCGGGTTCGAGGAGCTGCTGGGCCGGCTGGAGGGGCACGTCGAACTCGGGATGAAGGTCTACGCCGATCCCCGGACCGCCGAGCCGCCCGCACCGGCCGCCGTGACGTCCGGCGGAGCCGGAGCCGGACGGGCCTATCTGCAGCAGCGCCGGGCCACGCGGCGCAGGGACCAGGACGCCTACCGGGCGGCGTCCGACCTGGTCGCCCGCGCCGGGGAGCTGACGCGGGGCGTCGTCGCCTCGCGCGTGGTCCACCGCCCGCAGCAGGGGCAGCTGGCCGCCCACTCCGGTGTGAACGTGGCCAACGAGGCGTATCTCGTTCCCCGGGAACGCACCGAGGAACTGCGCCGGACGCTCACCGGCCTGGCCGACGGCGTCCCCGGTGTGTCGGTCGAGGTGACGGGGCCCTGGGCGCCCTACTCGTTCGCCACCCCGGAGGACCCGGACGGCGGTGAGGGCCCGTGAGCGGGGACCTCGTCGGGAGCGTCCTCGGCCCGTCCGAGGCCCGGGAGGGCCCGCCCGTCGCGCTGATCGACCTCCTGGACCGCCTCCTGAACGGCGGGGCGGTGCTCACCGGCGACCTGGTCCTGTCCATCGCCGACGTCGACCTCGTGCACATCAACCTGCGCGCGGTGATCCGGTCGATCACCGGCGAGGAGCCCGCGCCGTGGTGAGCCGCCGGCCCCCCCGGGGCGTGCCACCGCACCACCCGGACGACGAGGACCACGAGGAGGACGGCATGACCGAGCGCGACGGCGAACACGACGCACCCGCTCCGCCCGCCGCCGTGGCCGAAGCCGTGGCCCAGGCGGCGGCCAGGTCGTTCGGGCTCAGCCCCGCGCGGCCGGACGACGGCCCCGCTCCGGCCGGGGCGCGGAGGCTGGAGACCGACCCGGACACCGTCGAGCGGGACCTCATGAAGCTGGTGCTCACCATCGTCGAACTGCTGCGCCAGCTCATGGAGCGCACGGCGCTCCACCGCGTCGACCACGGGGACCTGACGGAGCTCCAGGAGGAGCGGATCGGTATGACGCTGATGATCCTGCACGAGCGCATGACCGAACTCTGCGACCGGTACGACCTGACGATGGACGATCTCAATCTCGACCTGGGGCCGCTCGGCTCCTTGCTGCCCCACAACGGCGCGTGAGTGAGCCGCACCCAGGTTTTGTCGCGACACCCGAGGCAAGGAGGACGCCATGACCGCTGAAAAGGAAACCAAGAATTCCACTGGGAGCAAGGCGGGGACCACCGCCGCCCGCAGGACCACCGGTGCGGCGAAGAGGACGGCCGGCGCCGGTGCCGGGCAGGCGAAGTCCACGGCCGCCAAGGCGAAGACCGCGGCGGCGGACGCCAAGGACTCGGCCGCGGAGAGCGCGAGCGAGGCCGGTGGACTCACACAGCGCGCCGGTCAGGCCGCCGTCTCCGGTCTCCAGAACGGCCGTCAGGTGGTGACGGCCAACGTGGCCAGGGTCGGGAGCGCGGCCACCACCGCCTGGACCGCCATCAAGCTCAGGAAGGCGATAGCCGCCGGCGCCGCCGTGAGCGTGGCGAGCATCGCCGGTGTGGCCTTCGCGACCGGACGCGCGACCGCCAAGCCGCGTACGGGCCCGCTGACCCGGCTGGCGAACGGCAGGATCTGATCCCGCCGGCAAGCGGCCCGCTCCAGGGGCCGGCCCCGTGGCACCGCCACGGAGCCGGCCCCTGAAGCCGTGTCAGCAGCCCCCGGGCGCGGAGCCCGCCAGGCGGTCGGCGGGCAGCGCCCCCCTGGGGCGTGGGAGCGCCGCACAGGGCAGCCGCCCCGACGGCTCAGGGGGACGCCGGGCCGACCAGCCGGCACGCCGTCTCGATGTCCGTGCGCACCTGCGCGACCGTCGCCCGGCCGGAGAGCCAGGTGATCAGCGCGGAGTGCCAGGTGTACTCGATCACCCGCACGGCGGAGAGCTGCCCCGGCGTCGGGTGGCCGGTGCCCATGGCGTCCAGGATGATCGCCGTCGTGAGCCGTGAGACCGCGTCGGCCTCGCTGCCCGCGCTCCGGTCCGCGAAGGTCAGCGCGCGCACCATGGCGTCCGCCAGCCGCGGCTCGCGCTCCATCGCCCGGAACGCCCGCATGAGCGTCCCGGCGACCCGGGCCGCCGCGTGGTCCCCGGCCGGGGGATGCTCGCGGAGGGCGGTGCACAGCTGCTGGAGCCGGTCGCGCAGCAGGGCGACGAGGAGGTGGGTCTTGGACGGGAAGTACCGGTACAGGGTGCCGAGGGCGACCTCGGCGGCCTCCGCGACCTCCCGCATCTGGACGGCCTCGAAGCCGCCCCGGCCGGCCAGCTCGGCGGCGGCCCGCAGGATGCGGCGGCGGCGGGCCTCCTGGCGCTCCGTCAGGGGCGGTGCTGCCGGTCTGGCTTCCGCTGTCATGTGTCCCGTCCCGTGGCCAGGGCCTGTGCCGTGGCGTGAATCACCTGATCCGGCCGTTGCGCCGAAGCTACCTGCCGGTAGATTCGTAGCTCATTGAACTACCCAGTCTGAAACTTGTTCCAGATTAGCGTCGGCGGTTACGCTCCGTCGAACACGCAGTGAGAAGGGGGCCGAGTGTGACCGCTGAGGCCGTTGAGTCGGGCCCCCGTACGGGCGTCGCCGCACCGGGCACGGCCCCGGGCGACGGGCCCCTGCGCATCGCGCTCCTCACGTACAAGGGCAACCCCTTCTGCGGCGGCCAGGGCGTCTACGTACGGCACCTCGCCCGGGAGCTCGCCCGCCTCGGCCACCGCGTCGAGGTCATCGGCGCCCAGCCCTACCCGGTCCTCGACGAGGGCGTCCCGCTCACCGAGCTGCCCAGCCTCGACCTGTACCGCCAGCCCGACCCGTTCCGCACCCCGAAGCGCGGCGAGTACCGGGACTGGATCGACGCCGCCGAGGTCGCCACCATGTGGACCGGCGGCTTCCCCGAACCGCTCACCTTCAGCCTGCGGGCCCGGCGCCACCTCGCCGCCCGGCGCGGCGAGTTCGACGTCGTCCACGACAACCAGACCCTCGGCTACGGGCTCCTCGCCGACCTCGGCGCACCCCTGGTCACCACGATCCACCACCCCATCACCGTCGACCGGCAGCTCGACCTGGACGCCGCGACGAGCCGCCGCCGCCGGGCCTCCGTGCGCCGCTGGTACGGGTTCACCCGCATGCAGAAGCGGGTCGCACGCCGGCTGCCGTCGGTGCTCACCGTCTCCGGCTCCTCCAAGCAGGAGATCGTGGACCACCTCGGGGTGGACCCGCGCCGCATCCGGGTCGTCCACATCGGCGCCGACACCGATCTGTGGTCGCCCGACCCCTCCGTCCCCGAGGTCCCGGGCCGCATCGTCACCACGTCCAGCGCCGACGTCCCGCTCAAGGGCCTCGTCCACCTCGTGGAGGCGCTGGCCAAGCTCCGTACCGGCAACCCCGCCGCCCATCTCGTCGTCGTCGGCAAGCGCGCCGAGGACGGACCGGTCGCCCGGGCCATCGAGCGGCACGGCCTCGCGGAGGCCGTCGAGTTCGTGAAGGGCATCAGCGACACCGAGCTGGTCGACCTGGTGCGCGGCGCGCAGATCGCCTGCGTCCCCTCGCTGTACGAGGGCTTCTCGCTGCCCGCCGCCGAGGCCATGGCCACCGGCACCCCGCTCGTCGCGACGACCGGCGGCGCGATCCCGGAGGTCGCCGGACCGGACGGGGAGACCTGCCTCGCGGTCCCGCCCGGTGACCCGGGGGCCCTCGCCGACGCGCTCGGCCGGCTGCTCGGCGACGCGGAGCTGCGCGCCCGGCTCGGGGCGGCCGGCCGCGAGCGGGTGCTCGCCCGGTTCACCTGGAAGCAGGCCGCGATCGGCACCGCCGAGCTCTACCGGCAGGCGATCGCCGCCCGCGCCGCCACCGGCCCCGGCGGCCGGCGGTGACCCCGGACCGACCGCCGGGCCCCTGACCCCGTACCCCCTCCCGACCCCGACCGCGAAAGCAGGCACTCGTGCTGACCGTGGACTTCACCCGCTTCCCGCTCGCCGCCGGCGACCGCGTGCTCGACCTGGGGTGCGGCGCCGGACGCCACGCCTTCGAGTGCTACCGGCGCGGCGCCCAGGTGGTGGCCCTCGACCGGAACGCCGAGGAGATCCGCGAGGTCGCGAAGTGGTTCGCGGCGATGAAGGAGGCCGGGGAGGCCCCGGAGGGGGCCACCGCCACCGCGATGGAGGGCGACGCGCTCAACCTGCCCTTCCCCGACGAGTCCTTCGACGTCGTGATCATCTCCGAGGTCATGGAGCACATCCCCGACGACAAGGGGGTGCTCGCCGAGATGGTCCGGGTCCTCAGGCCCGGCGGCCGGATCGCCGTCACCGTCCCGCGCTACGGCCCCGAGAAGGTCTGCTGGACCCTCTCCGACGCGTACCACGAGGTCGAGGGCGGCCACATCCGCATCTACCGGGCCGACGAACTCCTGGGCAAGATGCGCGGCGCCGGCCTCAAGCCGTACGGCACCCACCACGCGCACGCGCTGCACTCCCCGTACTGGTGGCTGAAGTGCGCGTTCGGCGTCGACAACGACAAGGCGCTGCCGGTGAGGGCGTACCACAAGCTCCTGGTCTGGGACATCATGAAGAAGCCCGCCCTGACCCGGGTCGCCGAGCAGCTGCTCAACCCGGTCGTCGGCAAGAGCTTCGTGGCCTACGCGACCAAGCCGCACCTGCCCCTCGCCGCAGCCGCTGCCGCCGAGGCCGAGGCGTGAGTCTTCCCGAGCGGACCGAACACCTCGTCCTGCCCGGAGTCCTCACCGCCGCGCAGGCCGCCGAGACCGTCGCCGCGCTGCGCGCCGTGCAGCGCCCGGACGGCGCCATCCCGTGGTTCCGCGGCCACCACCTGGACCCGTGGGACCACACCGAGGCCGCCATGGCCCTGGACGCCGCGGGCGAGCACACCGCCGCGGAACGCGCGTACCAGTGGCTGGCCCGGCACCAGAACGGCGACGGCTCCTGGTACGCCGCCTACCTCGACGGCGACGCCGGGCAGCCGACCGACCGGAGCCGGGAGACCAACTTCTGCGCCTACGTGGCCGTGGGCGTCTGGCACCACTACCTCGCCACCGGCGACGACGCCTTCGTGGACCGGATGTGGCCCACGGTCTACGCGGCCGTCGAGTTCGTCCTGCGCCTCCAGCAGCCCGGCGGCCAGATCGGCTGGAAGCGGGAGGCGGACGGCACCGCGGTGACGGACGCGCTGCTCACCGGCTCGTCCTCGATCCACCAGGCCCTGCGCTGCGCGCTCGCCATCGCCGAACGCCGCGAGGAGCCGCAGCCCGACTGGGAGCTGGCGGCCGGGGCCCTCGGCCACGCGATCCGCAGCCACCCGGAGCGCTTCCTCGACAAGAGCCGGTATTCGATGGACTGGTACTACCCGGTCCTCGGCGGCGCCGTCACCGGCACGGCGGCCAAGGAGCGCATCGAGGAGGGCTGGGACCGCTTCGTCGTCCCCGGCCTCGGGGTGCGCTGCGTGCTGCCGAACCCGTGGGTGACCGGCGGCGAGAGCTGCGAGCTGGCCCTGGCGCTGTGGGTGATGGGCGAGTCCGACCGGGCGCTGGAGATCCTCCAGTCGGTCCAGCACCTGCGGGCCGAGGGCGGCCTGTACTGGACGGGTTACGTCTTCGAGGGCAACCGCGCCTTCTGGCCCGAGGAGCACACCTCCTGGACGGCCGGTTCGCTGCTGCTGGCGGTGGCCGCGCTCGGAGGGGACGAGGCGACCACCGCCGTGTTCGGCGGCGACCGGCTGCCGAGGGGGCTGGAGCCGGACTGCTGCGGCTGAGCGCTCCGTCAGCGCCGGACGCGGCCCGCCACGGCGTGCCCGATGAACAGGTACACCACGGCGGCGAGGCCGTAGCCGGCGACGACGTTGGCCCACGCCTTGTCGAACGTGAACAGGTCGTACGACCAGCCCGCGAGCCACCGGGCGGTGTCCCGGACGAACTCGACCAGTTCGTTGCCCCGGTTCGCGTCGAGCAGGTACATCAGAATCCACAGGCCGATGATGAAGGCCATGACGTCCGCCACGAGGGCGATGACACGTGCCGCGGTGACGCTGTTGCCTCTGCTGTAGGACATGCACTCCGCGTTGCCGCTCCCACCCGGCCGAAACCCGTGGCCGGACCCGTACGGCCGCGCAGCGGTGGCGGGTTGCCCGGGGCGCGGCCAGCCTGGCGGGGAGTGCCGGCTCGCGGCACCGCTCCGCCGGCCCAGGGAGGCCCGCCGTGCCCCGACCCGTACCGCTGTGCCGCCTGCTCCTCGCGCTGCTGCTGGCCGGCACGCTCCTGGCGGGCGCCACCGCGTGCGGGAGCGACGACGAGGGCAGCGGTGCGAGCGGTTCGGCGTCGCCCTCCGCCACCTCGTCGGCCCAGGCGCAGAAGTGGGCCAAGACCAGGTTCGTCGCCAACGCGGGTCTCGCCGCGGGCGCCACGTACCAGTGGATCGTGAAGCCCTACCGGGCCGGGAAGTTCAAGAAGGGCGCCGACGGGCGCACCCTCGCCCTCGTCAAGGCCGGGCTCGCCGGCGGCTTCGCCTACAACCGGCTGACGGCGGCGGTGGACAACGCCAAGGGCGACCCGCTGCTGTCCAAGGCCGTCGCCCCGCTCACCGCGGGCATCGCCTCGCTGAAGGGGCTCGCCGCCAAGGTCCGCAACGGCGACGCGGACGCCGGTGACATCGGCGTCTTCGAGGACGTCATCAGCGGTGTCAAGGACGCCGGGAAGAGCGCGGGCGCCGAGGTGAAGGACAAGGTCCCGTCGACTTCGCAGCTCGGCGGATAACCGCGTGTGCCTCCGGCCGGGCCCGCATAGGGTGCGCTCATGGGACTTCTCACGCACGAGCGCTACTGCGATGAAATCATCCGCCTCACCGGGGAGTTGAGGGCGGCCCTGCAAGGCGCCGACCTCGGCGCGACCGTGCCGACCTGCCCCGACTGGACCCTGCGCGAACTGGCCGAGCACGTCGGCCGCGCCCACCGCTGGGCCGGCGAGATCGTCCGTACCCGGGCCACCGAGGCGGTGGCGGACGACAAGGTGCCGGACAGCAGCCCCGCGAGCGACGAGCCCGCCGCGCTCGACGCCTGGCTGGCGGCCGGCGCCGCCGGCACCGCCGAGGCGCTGCGGGAGGCCGGGCCGGACGCCGGGGCGTGGTCCTGGGCCTGGGACCACAGCGCGGGCTTCTGGGCCCGCCGCATGGCCATCGAGACCGTCGTCCACCTCGCCGACGCGGCCCTCACCGCGAAGGTCCCCTACACGACGACGCCGGAGCTCGCGGCGGACACCGTCGACGAGTGGCTGGAGATCGTGGCCTTCGTGCAGCAGCTGGGCCGCCCCGGGATCGCCGGCCTGCCCCGCGACGGGCGCACCCTGCACCTGCACGCCACCGACGTCCCCGATGCCGAGTGGCTGATCGAGCTCGGCGCGGACGGCGTCTCCTGGCGCCGGGCGCACGGCAAGGCGGACGTGGCGCTGCGCGGGCCGCTCACGGACCTGATGCTGGTCGTCAACCGCCGCCTCGCCCCCGGCAGCGACCGGGTGGAGGTGCTGGGCGACACCGGACTGCTGGACTCCTGGCTGGAGCGCACCTCGTTCGCATGAGGCCATGAGGACATGAGGACGTGAGGGGGGCCGGCCGGTGTGCGGGCCGGCCCGTGCTGGGCCAAGCTGGACGGGCGGCCGTCAACCGTCCCGTCCCGCGAGGAGGTGCCGATGGACCCGGTCAGGGCCCTGGAGCGGATCGCCTTCCTGCTGGAGCGCGGCAAGGCGGTCACCTACCGTGTCCAGGCCTTCCGCACCGCCGCGCGCACCGTCGCCGCGATGGACGACGGCGAGGCGGAGCGGCGCGTGGCCGACGGCTCGCTGGAACGGGTCAAGGGCATCGGTCCCCGCACCGCCCAGGTGATCCGCGAGGCGCTGGCCGGGAGGACCCCCGGCTACCTGGAGCGCCTGGAGTCCGAGGCGGCGAGCGCCGGGCCCCTCGCCGAGGGCGGCGAGCACCTGCTGTCCCTGCTGCGCGGCGACTGCCACACGCACTCCGACTGGTCGGACGGCGGCAGCCCCATCGAGGAGATGGGACGCGCGGCGGCTGAGCTGGGCCACGACTGGACGGTCCTCACCGACCACTCGCCCCGGCTCACCGTGGCGAACGGCCTCTCCCCGGAGCGGCTGCGCCGACAGCTCGCCGAGGTGGCCGAACTCAACGAGCGCTGGGCGCCGTTCAGGCTGCTCACCGGCATCGAGTGCGACATCAACCTGGACGGCTCCCTCGACCAGGAGGAGGACCTGCTCGAACAGGTCGACCTGGTCGTGGTGTCCGTCCACTCCAAACTCCGCATGGACGCCGCCCCGATGACCCGCCGCATGGTCGCCGCGGTCCGCCATCCGCAGGCGAACGTCCTCGGCCACTGCACCGGGCGCCTCGTCACCGGCCGGGGCCGCCCCGAGTCGTCGTTCGACGCCGACGAGGTCTTCGCCGCCTGCGCGGAGGCGGGCACCGCCGTCGAGATCAACAGCCGGCCCGAACGGCTCGACCCGCCCCGCGCGCTGCTGCGCCGGGCCGTGGCGGCGGGCACCCTGTTCGCCGTCGACACCGACGCCCACGCACCGGGCCAGCTCGACTGGCAGGCGTACGGCTGCGCCCGCGCCGAGGAGTGCGGGGTCCCGCCGGAGCGCGTGGTCACCACCTGGACGGCCGACGAGCTGCTGCGCTGGACCCGGCAGGGCGAGGTCCCCGAGCGCGCGGCCGGCTGAGCCCCGGACCCGGCACGGCGGCGGCCCCCCGCCCGGAAGGGGCGAGGGGCCGCTGGGACGGACGGGGCGCCGGGCGTCAGCCGCGCTGGATGCCCGTGGTGTCCTGGAGGACGCCGCGACGGCCGTCCTGCGTCTGGGCGATCAGCGCCGAACCGCGCTGCTCGACCGCGAGGTACCAGGTGCCCGGCGCCAGCTCGGCGATCGGGGCCTGCGAACCGTCCTCGCTGTACAACTGGCGGGCCACCGGCACCGCGAACCAGAACGGGGTGAAGTCACCGGAGCCGCCCCCGGCCGCCGGCGTCGCCGGGGCCTGCTGCGCCTCGGGCCCGCCCGCCTGCTGCGCACCGTACGGCTGCTGCTGGCCGCCGAACGCCGGCTGCGGGCCGCCCGGGTAGCCGTAGCCCTGGCCGGGCTGGCCACCGTAAGGCGGCTGCACGGCCTGCGGGTTGGGGGCACCGGCGAGCGGGGCCTTGAGGGCCGGGACCAGCGGCGAGGCGACCGCGCCCGCGGCCAGCGCCAGGGAGGCGATGAAGCCGAGGATCAGACCGGCGCCCGCGTCGATCTGGCCCAGGTCGATGATCGTCCAGAAGAGGTTCCACGCGGTGAACACCGTGGCGGCGACACCGAACTGGCCCAGTTCCAGACCGGCGACCTTGCGCGGCTGGGGCTGGGAACGGGAGAGCACGATCAGCGCTGCGCCGATCACTCCGACCATGTAGACGCCGATGCCGTTGCCCAGGGAGTCCCAGGAGTTGGGGGCGTCGACGCTGCTGTTTCCGTAGTCGTAGTAGTCGAGGAACGAGGCGATGAACAGCACGACCGCTGCTCCGATCACCACGCCATCGCCTCGAGTGAGGGAGCGGATATTCACGTGAAGGTCCTTAGTCGATCGTCTCGTCGGGGCGGTCGTCGTCGCCGCCGGACACACGGCGGGCGCGGCTCGAAGCTCGGGAACGGCTCCCCATCGTAGGGATGAATCTATCGTCTGCCCGGGCGGGTTGGGTTCCTGCCCGGTTGATGCGGGAACATCCTCCCGAATTCATCGCGGAATCACCCCTTGACTACCCCTTGAGGAAGCTGCTGATGCCGTCCGCGATGCCCTGGGCGGCCTTCTGGCGCCAGCCCGGGCTGGTGAGCAGGGCGGCGTCCTGGGGATCACGCATATTGCCGCATTCGATGAAGACTTTGGGCACGGTCGACAAATTAAGTCCGCCGAGATCCTTGCGGACGTCCAAACCCGTTTTGCCGCCCACATAATTGGAAGGGGAACTTCCGGTACTGCGTACGAACAGACCGGCGATACGGGTGCCGAGATCGCGTGAGGGAGCGACGATCTTCGAGGTGTCCGCGCCCCCGCCGCGCACCGGTGCGGGGAGGATCACATGGAAGCCGCGGTTCCCCGCGGCCGAGCCGTCCGCGTGCACCGAGACCACCGCGTCCGCGTGCGCCGCGTTGCCGATCCGCGCCCGCTCGTCCACGCACGGCCCGAACTCCCGGTCCCCGTCGTACGTCAGGAGCACCGTCGCGCCCTGGGCCCGCAGCAGGTCCCGCAGCCGGTGCGCCACGTCGAGGGTGAACTCCGCTTCCGCGTAACCCCCGTTGGTGGCGGTCCCGGTGGTGTCGCACTCCTTGCGGCCGGTGCCGATGTCGACCTGGCGGCTGATCGCGGCGGTGTGCAGGTGGTTGCGCGGGTTGTGCCCGGGGTCGATGACCACGGTCTTGCCGGACAGCGGCCCCCCGGGAGCGGCCGGCGGCTTCGAGGGGGACTTCGCCGGGGACTTCGACGGCGACGGGGCGGTCTTCGCGGGCGCCGGTGAGGGCGAGGCCGGCGCGGCCGGTGTGGAGGCCGCACCGCCGCTGGGCCCGGCCTGGGCCCGCTCGGTGCCGCCTCCGTCGCCGCAGCCGGCCAGGCCCAGGCACATCAGGGCAGCGGCGGCGGCGAGCCGGAGCGGGCGGCGCGGGGTGGGGGGAAGGCTCTCGTGGTGACGCACCCGGCGATGCTACCGGCAGGCCCTTGCCCCGTCCGGGGCGTCCGCGGACCGGCCGGGAACGCCCCCGTAAGCGGGTCTTCGCGGTCAGATGCCCGGTCCGGTGCGCCGCAGCACGCGCAGCGAGTCCGTGACGGAGACCTCCGTGAAGGCCCCGGACTCCAGCGCCCGCAGATACACCCGGTACGGGGCCTGGCCGCCGTGTGCCGGGTCCGGGAACACGTCGTGGATCACCAGCAGCCCGCCCTCGGCGACATGCGGGGCCCAGCCCTCGTAGTCGCCGGTCGCGTGCTCGTCGGTGTGGCCGCCGTCGATGAAGACGAAGCCCAGCGGGCCGCCCCACACCGCCGCCACCTGCGGCGAGCGCCCCACGAGCGCGACCACGTGGTCCTCCAGGCCCGCCGCGTGCAGCGTCCTGCGGAAGGTGGGCAGGGTGTCCATCCGGCCCACCTCCGGGTCCACCACGGCCGGGTCGTGGTACTCCCAGCCGGGCTGCTGCTCCTCGCTGCCCCGGTGGTGGTCGACGGTGAGCGCGGTGACGCCGGCCGCCCGCGCCGCGTCGGCGATCAGGATCGTGGAGCGCCCGCAGTAGGTGCCGACCTCCAGCAGCGGCAGGCCGAGCGAGGCGGCCTCGGTGGCCGCCGCGTACAGCGCGAGCCCCTCGACCACCGGCATGAAGCCCTTGGCGGCCTGGAAGGCGGCGAGAATCTCCGGATCGGGCTCGGCGGTCACGGCGTTCCTCCTGGTGGGACGGGTAGGGCGCCATCGTGCCGTACGCCCCCGCCGAACCTGTCGGCGGGGGCGTACGGCGGGGGTGTCCGGCGCGGCTCGGGTCAGCAGCTCTGCCAGAGGCGGGTCATGACGCGTACGCCGAAGCGCAGTCCTTCCAGCGGGACGCGCTCGTCCACGCCGTGGAAGAGGCGGCCGTAGTCCAGGTCGTGCGGGAGCTTGAGGCCCTTGAAGCCGAAGCAGCGGATGCCCAGGTGCGTGAACGCCTTGGCGTCCGTGCCGCCGGGGTTGCAGTACGGCACCGGGTGGCCGTCCGGGTCCTCGGCGCGGACCGCCGCGCACATGGCGTCGACCAGCGGGCCGTCGAACGTGGTCTCCATGGCGATGTCGTGGTTGACCCACTCCCGGCTGACCGAGGGCAGCAGCAGCCGGTCGATCGTGTCGATCAGCTCCTGCTCGTGGCCCGGCAGGAAGCGGCCGTCCACCCGGGCGGTGGCCTTCCCCGGGATCACGTTGGTCTGGTAGCCGGCGCTGAACATCGTCGGGTTCGCCGAGTTGCGCAGCACCACCTGCATGAAGTCGGCGACCGGCCCCAGCCGGGCGAGGCTGCCCTCGATGTCCTCCTCGTCGAACTCCACGCCGTAGAGCCGGGCGGCCTCTTCGAGCAGCGCGCGGACCGGCTCGATCAGGCGGACCGGGAACTTCTCGCGGCCGATCCGGGTCAGCGACTCCGCGAGGTCGGTGACCGCGTTCTCGTCGTTGGGGGACGAGCCGTGGCCGGCCCGGCCGGTGGCGGTGAGCTCCATCCAGGCCATGCCGCGCTGGGCGTTCTCGATCGGGTAGAGGCGCCGGGTGTCGTCGATGGCGAAGGAGAACCCGCCGCCCTCGCCGATCGCCTCGGTGACCCCGGCGAACAGCTCCGGACGGTGCTCGACCAGCCAGTGCGCGCCGAACTTGCCGCCCGCCTCCTCGTCCGCGAGGAAGGCGAGGACCAGGTCGCGCGAGGGGCGCGTACCGGTGCGGGCGAAGTGCCGGGCGGTGGCCAGCATCACCGCGACGGTGTCCTTCATGTCGATCGCGCCCCGGCCCCAGAGGTAGCCGTCGCGGATCTCGCCGGAGAAGGGCGGCACCTGCCACTCGGAGGCGTCCGCCGGGACCACGTCCAGGTGGCCGTGGACCAGCAGGGCGCCGCGGTCCCGGTCGCGGCCGGCGATCCGGGCGATGACGCTGGCGCGGCCGGGCGCCGACTCGACCAGCTCCGAGTCGATGCCCACCTCGGCCAGGCGGGCCACGACCCACTCGGCGCTCGCGCGCTCCGTGCTCGTCGGGTTGGAGGTGTCGAACCTGATCAGCTCGGCGCAGAGGGTGACGACCTCGTCCTGGGCCTCGGCGGAGGCGGGGACCAGTGCGGTGCCGGGTGCGGTGCTCATGCTGCTCCCACGGGGGTGGTGGTGCGGGCGGCCGGGGCGGGGCGGTCCTGCTCGTCCTGCTCGTCGGCGAGGACGGAGGTGCCGTAGGGCTTGATCCAGCCCAGCAGCCCCAGGGCGCTGTACAGGACGAAGGCGGTGGCCAGCGAGTTCAGGGCCGGGATGCCGCCGTCGTAGAACTTGCCGACGCAGAAGGCCGCGATCCAGATGACGATCGACATCGGCACCCAGGTCGGCGAGTGCGCCGGCAGGGTCTGGGCCTCCCGGGTCTCGTCCAGCGGCTTGCGCATCCGCTTCACGACCCAGTACTCGGCCACGATGATGCCGCCGATGGGCGGGATGGCGACGCCGAGGATCGTCAGGAACTCGGTGAAGTGGCTCATGATCCCGACGGCCGACAGGACCGTGCCCGCGATGCCCAGGACGATGGTCACCGCGCCGCGGTGCACGCGCTTGTTGAAGACGACCTGGAAGAAGTTGACGACGCCGAGCGAGGAGCCGTACAGGTTCCAGTCGTTGATCTTCGCCGTGGACATCAGGACGACGAGCACACCGAAGGCGCCGGAGGTGGAGAGCACGATGTGCGAGACCTCGCTGCTCTTGACCAGGTGGCCCAGGAGCACACCGGTCAGGCCGACGATGTACTCGGAGAGGATCATCGACGAGGCGCTCTGCAGGAAGACGTGGGAGCCCTTGCGGTTGTAGCGGGTCATCTCGGGGGAGACGATCGCGCCCGTCATGTAGCCGCCCGCGATGGCGGTGGCGGCGACGGCCAGCGGAATCGTTTCTCCCGGCGGCGGCGAGTGGACCAGGTCGCTGAAGGAGTGGTCGTTCAGGGTCCGGATCACCGAGAAGGCGACCATCCCGAAGAACAGCGGGGTGACGACCTTCGCGAAGTTGGCCATGTACCGGAAGCCGAAGATCACGAGCGCGGTGATGGCGATGCCCGCGAGCACGCACCACATCCACGACGGGCCGCCGACCAGCTCCGAGACGCTGTCGCCGAAGATCTTGTTCTGGACGCCGAACCAGCCGACCAGGCTGACCGCGATCACGAAGCTGACCAGCGCCGAGCCGTTGCGCCCGAAGCCCACCCAGCGGGTGAGCATCGGCGTCGCCAGGCCCTCGCGCATCCCGGCCAGGCCGATCGCGAAGATCACCACCTCCAGGATCACCGCGCCCAGCGTGAACGCGAGGAACGCGTCGCCGAAGGTCATCCCGACGCCGATGGTGGCGCCGAGCGTGAACTGCGAGATCGAACCGGACTGGGCCAGCCACTGGAGGAGCATCGACCAGAAGCCGAACCGCTTGTCGCGCGGGACGCGCGAGAGCGCGTAGTCGTCGCTGCCGATGCTCTTGGGCGCGGGCGCCACGGCACCGGACTGCGGGGCGGCTGACATCAGGACTCCTGGGGAATACGGCCGAAGGTCTGCAGATGGGTCAGCGAGCCGTAGCGGCTGACGAGGTTGTCGAACTCCACCGCGTCGTGGAAGTCCAGCCGGCCGTCGCCGTAGGCCTTGGCGACCTCGACGGCGTAACGGGCGGCGGACGCGATGTCGCTCTCGTGACTCGCGCCCGTCCCGCAGCCCGGCACCGCCGCGGCCGAGGTGATGGCCAGGCCGACCACGGGGGCCGCCGTCGCGGTGGAGGGCTGGAGGATCGAATTGATGTGGTGTGCCCCATTACCGTACGGGGTGATGTCCTGGGTCGTCACCGGGTACGTGACCAGCGGCGCACCGGTCACCACGGCCAGCAGCTCCCCCAGCTGCTCGTTCACGCGGAGCACCCAGCCCTCCTTGACGGTGGGCGACAGGGCGAGGCCCTTGTGGTTGATGATGCGGTTGCCCTTGGTGGTGTCGATGGAGAGCACGGCCTCCATCTCGCCGGTCACCTCGTGGCGGTTCATCGTGGCGATGTCCACCGGCGAGCCCATGAACGGCACCGGGTCGTGCGGCTCGGTCGGCGCGTTCGGGCAGATGTGTGTGGCGATGATCACGTCACCGGGCAGCACGTCGCCCCGGCGGCGCATGTCGAGCAGCTTGGCGGCGGCGGCCAGCGCCGAGACGGCGCCGTCGGCGTCGGAGACCAGACCGGTCACCTCGGGCCGGGCGCCGATCCCGCCGAGCCGGCCGACGACGCCCAGGGTGCGGGCGTCCCCCCCGGCCGCACGGCCCCGGGAGCCGGGGATGCGGACCGACACGAAGTCCGTTGAGCCCCGCTCACCGGCGACCGTGGTCACCCGGGCGGACGAGCCCTCGGCCCCCGCCGCCGCGTCCAGGTACTCGACGGCGGTCTTGCCATTGGCCTGGGGGTCGTCGAGCAGCTCGACGAGGTCCAGTACGTACTTCAACATGGGGGGCCTTTCTCGCGCATCCGTCACACCCGTCCGGAGCCCGCCAGGGAGCCGCGGCTCCGGACGGGGTGCTGAGAGCAGATTCGGGATCGGATAGCGTTGAGCGCAATGATTTCCCGTTATCTGCAATTCATGTCTGAATGGTGAGATGGCCATGGCGGAGTTCGAAGTCGACCGGCGCACCCCCGCCGGAGCCCTCCAGACCGTCGACCGCGCGCTGCTCGTGCTGCTCGCGTTCGAACGCACCCGGCCGGACTGGGGGGTGACCGAGGTCGCGGCGGAGTTCGGCTGGGACACCTCCGTCGCCCAGCGGCTCCTCGCCACGCTCGCCGGACGCGGCTTCCTGGTCTCCGACCCCGCCACCCGCCGCTACCGCATCGGCCCCGCCGTGCTGCGCCTGGGCCGGCTCTGGGAGCGCTCGGGATCGCTGGAACTGCTGGCCGGACCGGTCCTGGAGGAGCTGCGCCGGGTCACCGGCGACACCGTGCTCTTCTGCCTGCCCGACAGCTTCCACATGCGGTGCGTGGCCGCCGAGGAGGGCGAGGCGGGGCCGCTGCGCTACTACCCGCTGGTCGGCGAGCTCTACCCGGCGCACGCCGGGGCCACATCCAAGTCGTACTACGCCTATCTGCCCGACGAGCAGCGCCACCGGCTCTTCCGGGGCCGTCCGATGGCCCGCTTCACCGACCGCACGGTCACCGACCCGGACGTGCTGGAACAGCAGCTCCTCGAGGTCCGCGCCCAGGGGTACGCCTGGACCGTCGGCGAGTACGACACCGGCATCGCGACCCTCGCCGTACCCGTCTTCCTGGGCCGCGAACCGTACGGGAGCCTCAGCCTCGGCGGCGCCGAGGAGCGGTTCGAGGGCGCACCCGAGAACCGCCTCGACGCGCTGCGGCACGCCGCCGAGCTCCTGGAGAAACGCCTCACCCACCCACCGCAGCGCCCGAAGCCCCGCGCGCGCCGCACCCCGTCCGCCTGACCGAACGACCCCGGAGGAACTACCCCCGTGAACCTGCTCCTGCTCTCCAACTCCACCCAGTACGGCCGCGGCTACCTGGAACACGCCCTGGACACGGTCACCGGCTTCCTGCCCGCCCGCGCCCGCCTCGCCTTCGTGCCGTACGCGCTCGCCGACCACGACACGTACACCGCGCGCGTCCGCGGCGCCCTGGAACCGGCCGGGATCACCGTGCGCGGCGTCCACGAGCACGCCGACCCGGTCGCCGCGCTGAAGGACGCCGACGCCGTGTTCATCGGCGGCGGCAACTCCTTCCGGCTGCTCAGCGCCCTCTACCGGACCGGGCTGCGCGAGGCCGTCGCGGACGCCGTGCGCGCCGGACTGCCGTACATGGGCGCCAGCGCCGGCACCAACATGGCGGCGCCCACCCTGCGGACCACCAACGACATGCCCATCGTGCAGCCGCCGTCCTTCGCGGCCCTGGGCCTCGTCCCCTTCCAGATCAACCCGCACTACCTGGACCCGGACCCGGCCAGCACCCACAAGGGCGAGACCCGCGAGGAACGGCTCACCGAATTCCTGGAGGAGAACGACGTCCCGGTCCTCGGCCTGCGCGAGGGCTCCTGGCTCCGCGTCGAGGGCGAGGCGGCCCGGGCCGAGGGGGCCCGGGTCGAAGGGGCCCGGGTCGAGGGGGCCCGCCCCGCCCGCCTGTTCGTCCGGGGCGCCGAGCCCCAGGAGCTGGCGGCCGGGACGGACGTGTCCCGGCTGCTCAGGACCGAACCGCGGTTCGACGCTCCGGCGCGCTGACACCCCCCAGCACGAGATCGGTGACCGCGGGGCCGCCCTTCGCCGGGCAGGCCCGAGGCGTGTGCCCCGTGGCCGACGCCGCCAGGACGAACGTGCCGGCCTCCGGGGCGGCCAGCGCCCAGCGGCCGAGCGTGTCCGTGGTGGTGAGCCCCGCCTGCCGGCCCTGCCGGTCGATCAGGGTCACATTGGCCCCGGCGACCGGGGCCCCGGCCGCGTCCAGCACCCGGCCGCGGAAGCCCTCCGGGCCCGGCAGCGGAAGCGGCTCGACGTCCTCGGCGGCGCGCCGGGCCGCCTCGTCGCCCTCGCTGCTCGCCAGCAGTACCGGCGCGGTGGCCGTGCGCCGGGACGGCAGGAACGAGGCCAGGACGAGACCGGCGACCACGGCGCCCGTCGCGATGAGGAACGAGATCCGGAAGCCCTTCATCGTGGGCACGTCGACCGGGCCCGTCCGGGTCGAGGTGTGGGCCAGGACCATGCCGATCACCGCGCTCGACACCGAGGTGCCGATGGAGCGCATCAGGGTGTTGAGCCCGTTGGCGGCGCCGGTCTCCGAGGCGTCGACGGCGCCGATGATCAGGGCGGGCAGCGACGAGTAGGCGAGCCCGATGCCGGCGCCGAGGAGGACGGCGATCAGCACGGTCTGCCAGGCGGCGCTCATCAGGCCGAGCCCGGCCCCGTAACCGATGGCTATGACCAGCATGCCGAGGATCAGCGACACCTTGGGCCCCTTGCGGGCGGAGATCCGCGCGTACAGCGGGGCGACCAGCATCATCGTCAGGCCGAGCGGGGCCACGCAGAGCCCCGCGACCACCATCGACTGGCCGAGGCCGTATCCGGTGGCGGCGGGCAGCTGGAGCAGCTGGGGCAGGACCAGGGAGACGGCGTAGAACGCGACGCCGACCATGATCGAGGTCAGGTTGGTGAGCAGCACCTCGCGGCGGGCCGTGGTCCGCAGATCGACCAGCGGGGCGTCGCTGCGCAGCTCGAAGAGGCCCCACAGCACGAGCACGACGAGCGAGGCCGCGATCAGTCCGAGCGTGGTGGGCGAGGACCAGCCCCAGTCGCCGCCCTTGGTGATCGGCAGCAGCAGGAGCACCAGACCGACCGAGAGACCGAGCGCGCCGACGGTGTCGAACCGGCCGGGGGCGCGCAGCGTGGTCTCCGGCACCGCGAACACGGTCAGCGCCATGGCCAGCACCCCGAGCCCGGCCGCGCCGAAGAAGAGGGCGTGCCAGTCGGTGTGCTGGGCGACGAGCGCGGCGGCCGGCAGCGCGAGTCCGCCGCCCACCCCGATCGACGAACTCATCAGCGCCATCGCCGAACCCAGCTTCTCGCGCGGCAGCTCGTCGCGCATGATGCCGATGCCCAGCGGTATCGCGCCCATCGCGAAGCCCTGGAGGGCGCGGCCCACGATCATGACGACGAGGTCGTCGGTGAAGGCGCATATCAGGGAGCCGGCCACCATCACGGCGAGGCTGGCCAGCAGCATCCCGCGCTTGCCGTACAGGTCTCCGAGCCGCCCCATGATCGGGGTGGCGACGGCTCCCGCGAGCAGGGTGGCGGTCATCACCCAGGTCGCGTTGGAGGGGGTGGTGTGCAGAAGGGCGGGCAGATCCTTGATGACGGGGACGAGCAGGGTCTGCATCACGGCGACGGTGATACCCGCGAAGGCGAGCACGGGGACGATCCCCCGGCCCGCCTTCGCGCGCGGATCGGGAAGCTCCGCGCCGGGCTGTTCGTGCGTCGTCTGTGGCATGCGTGCGGCCTCCGGGCAGCGGTGAGGGGCAGGGCGGTGCGTACGGTTACGGTCGGTACCGCGGGTAGCACCGACCGCCAAGTCTGTGCAGGGTGAACCTTCCTCGGCTACGGCGTATTCCGGGGCGCGGGGTGCGCGTGCGGCGCGGGTGCGCGCGGGGCGCGCGCGAGCAAGGTGACGGCGCGTCAGTTCGCCGCCTGTCGTGCGCCGTTGGACCGGGGGCGAGGCGATCTGAAGCCGGGTGTACGGGGCACGCCTCGGTGGTGCCCTCGGTCGTGCGCCGTTGGACCGGGGTGAGGCGGCCTGAAGCCGGGTGTACGGGGCACGCCTCGGTGGTGCCCTCGGTCGTGCGCGCTCCGCGGTCGCCGCCGCCCGCCGCCCGCACCGGCTCGACGGGGCTGGCCGGGGCGCTGGAACACGTCACGGACGCGCGGCGGGGTGCGCGCGCTGACCGGGGCGGACCCGGCCGCCCTCACCCCCCGGCTACGCGCCGGCCTTCCGCCCGGCGCGCGCCTTCCGGCCGGCCGGCCCGCTGCTGACGCCGCTCGGGCTCCCGCGCCACCGGCCGGAACGCTCACCTCCGTGCGTACAGCGTCACCCGGCGCCCCCGCACCCGCTCGTCCGCGATCACGGTGAAGTAGTCCCGCAGCACGGCCGCCTTCACCTTCTCCCGCCGCCCGTTCTCCGGACGCGCCGCCCCCGGCGCGCCCGCGACCAGCAGTATCCGGCGCTGGGCGAGCATCGCGTCCCTTATCCGGGCCGGGGCCGCCTCCACCCCGTTCAGCGTTCCGGACGCGCGCGGGCTCCGGGCCAGCGCTATGTCCCGCAGACCGGTGAACGCCTCGGGCGAGACCAGCTCCGCGTCGCGCCGGGCGCCGGGCAGGAACACCACGGCGGTGCCCGGCTCCTTCATCCGGCGCACGTCCGCCGTCATGGCCAGCACGTCGTCAACCCGGCTCGACGGCGACCGTTTGGCCAGTGACTGCGGCAGCAGCGCCGCCACCGCGCAGGCCAGCAGCACCGGTACGAGCCACCGCGACGCCGCCGGGAACCGGGGCGCCGCCGCCCGTACCGCCGCCCCCAGCAGTGAGCCGATGAGCAGCGCCAGGCCGAGCAGGCTGAAGAGGATGTAGCGGTCCAGGAACAGCGGCTTCTCCAGCGAGACGGCGGCCAGACCGAGCTGGGGGACCGCCAGCAGCGGCAGCCCCACCGACGCCACCGAGAGCCGGCGCCCGCCCGGCCGGCCCACCAGGGCCCCCAGGCCGCCGATCGCCAGCAGCACCCCGGGGCCGATCATCATGTGCCAGGTCAGCGGCGGTATCCAGGACACCTGCCTGGACTGGCCCGAGGTGAACAGAATCAGCGGCAGCGCCCCCGCCGCGGCCGCCCCCGAAGCCGCCGTCCAGCGCGCCCACACCCGGCGCCCGGCCCCGCTCCACGCCAGCGTCGCCGCGTGCGCGGGCAGGATCAGCAGCGAGAACCAGTTCAGCAGCGCGCAGATCAGCACCGTGCCCGCGTACGCCACCCAGCGCCCCCACCCCCCGCGCCCGCCGAGCACGGTCACGAGCAGCAGCGTCGAGACCCCGGCGCCCGCCGCGACCAGCGCGTACGGGCGGCCCTCCTGGAGGTAGAACTGCACGGCCGGCAGCAGGCAGAGCGCCATCCCGCCGCCCAGCCCCGCCCATCTCCCGGCCAGCCGCTCGCCGATGGCCGTCACGCAGGCCGCCGCCACCGCCATGGCCAGCACGGAGGGCAGCCGCAGGGTCGTGGTAGTCGGCCCGAACCAGTCGAAGAGACCGTGCATCAGCAGGTAGTAGAGCCCGTGGACCGCGTCGACGTGGCCCAGCATGAGCCGTATCTCGCCGGTGGACCGCAGCGCCACCTGCCAGGTCGCCGCCTCGTCCCGCCACAGGCTGCCCTGCCGGGAGAGCCCCCAGAGCCCGAGGCCCAGGGTCCAGAGCGCGGGTACGAGCCAGAGCGGGAGGCGCCGCGGCGCGGGTATTCGAGACGGCATGGCGGGGGCTCTCGGGTCGTGGCGTGGGCGGACGTGGTCAGAGCCAGCCCTGCTGCCGGGCGGCGCGGACCGCTTCCATGCGGTTGCGGGTGCCCGTCTTGCCGATCGCCGATGAAAGGTAATTGCGGACCGTTGATTCTGACAGATGCAGCTTGGCGGCGATGTCGGCGACCGTCGCCCCGTCCGCCGACGCGACCAGCGCGTCCCGCTCCCGCGCCGTGAGCGGACTCGGCCCCGAGCTGAGGGCGGCGGCGGCCAGCGCCGGATCGACCACCGTCTCCCCGGCCAGCACCCGGCGGATCGCCTCGGCCAGATCCTCGACCGGGCCGTCCTTCACCAGGAAGCCCGCCGCCCCCGCCTCCATCGCCCGGCGCAGATAACCGGGCCGGCCGAAGGTGGTGAGGATCAGCACCCGGCAGTCCGGGACCTCCTCGCGCAGGTCGGCCGCCGCGTCCAGGCCGCTGCGCCCCGGCAGCTCGATGTCCAGCAGCGCCACGTCCGGCCGGGACGCCAGCGCGGCCGCCACGATCTCGTCGCCCGCGCGGACCTGGGCCACCACCTCGATGTCCGGTTCGAGCCCGAGGAGCAGGGCGAGCGCGCCGCGCATCATCCCCTGGTCCTCGGCGAGCAGGACGCGGACGGACTTGGCCGGGGGGTGCTCCTGAGGCATCTCGTTCACCGGCCCAGGCTAAGGGCTGTCCCGTGGCCAATGGCTGTCCCGTGGCCAAGGGGTGTCCCGCGATTCCCGGCGGGCGCGCGGCGTCACGAGTCGCGGGGCAGCCCTCTGGGCCGGCAGTCCGGATCGTCCCCGGCTCCGGGCGCCGGCGTCGCGCCGGTGTCGCCGTCCCGCGCGCCGTCCGCGTCCACCGGAAGCTCGGCGGTCACCACGAAACCGCCGTCCGGACCGGGGCCCGCCACCAGCGAGCCGCCCGCCGCCGCGAGCCGTTCGGTGAGCCCCTTCAGCCCGGTGCCGCCGATGCCCGGGGTGGGCGCGGGGCCCTCACGCCCGCCCCGGCCGTCGTCGGTCACCGTGAGCCGGACCTTCTCGCCGGTGCCGCCGACCTCGAACACGCAGCGCGTCGCCGTGGAGTGCCGCACCACGTTGGTCACGGCCTCCCGGACCACCCAGCCCAGCAGCGCCTCGGTCTGCGGGGCGAGCGGCGGCCCGGAGCGCCGGACGACCGGCTCGACGCCGGCGGCGGTCAGCGCGGACCTGGCCCGGTCCAGCTCGGTCGCGAGGCTCCCCTCGCGGTAGCCGGTGACGGCCTCGCGGATCTCGGTGAGCGCCTGGCGTCCGACGGACTCGATGTCGGCGACCTGCGACAGCGCCGCGTCCACGTCGCGCGGGGCGAGCCGGCGCGCGGCCTCCGACTTCACCACGATGACCGAGAGGGTGTGGCCCAGCAGGTCGTGCAGATCGCGCGAGAAGCGCAGCCGTTCCCGCTCCACGGCGGCCCGGGCCAGCTCCTGCCGGGTGGCCCGCAGCTCCGTCACGGTCTCCGCGAGCCTCAGGATCGCCGAGGTCACGGCCCCGGAGATGAACGTCCCGTACCCCAGCGTCCACGGCGGTGACGCGCTGTCGTCGCGCCAGACCGCGACCGCGCACGCCGCGACCGCGAGCCCGAGCAGCCCGACCGCCAGCAGCCGGTGGCGCAGGACCGTGCCGGCGGCCAGCGAGAGCAGCGGGAAGAACAGCAGCCAGCTGCCCCCGTAACCGATGGCCAGGGCGAAGGTGACCGCGGCCAGCGCGCCCAGCAGGACGTACGTCACCGGGCTCTCGCGCTTCTCCTTGGTGAAGCCCCGGAACACCACCGAGACGTAGAGCGAGTTGAAGGCCAGCAGGCCGGCGCCGGCGATCCACGGGGTCGGGGTCTCGCCCTGGAAGAGGTTGGAGAAGGCGCCGAGACCCATCAGCAGCCACGGCAGCAGGGAGTACGGCGACGGCGGGCCCGGCCTGCGGCCCTCCTTCCGCATCCGGCGGCGCTCCTTGAACGACGGTCGTCCGGTCCCCGGCATGGTTCGCTCCCGTCACACGGTCCTGGCGGACCGACGGTACGAGATCACCGCGTACGCGCCGAACAACAGGAGCCAGGCGGCCAGCACGCCCACGGTCGTCGCGCCCGGGGCGCGCCCGTCGGTCGTCGCCCACCCCAGATCCGCGAACCGGTTGGCCGGGGAGAACCGGCCGACCGGGCGCAGCCACTCGGGCAGCAGCTCCAGCGGGAACCACAGCCCGCCGACGACCCCGAAGCCCATCAGGCACGCGACGTTGACGACGCCGGTGCCCTGCGGGGTCAGCCGGTAGCCGTTGCCCAGGCCGAGCAGGGTGAAGGGCAGCGCGCCCAGCCACAGCAGCAGCACCAGCACCGCCCACTGCCAGGCCGCCATCCGCACCCCGTTGATCAGGCCGCCCGCCAGCAGCACGGTGAGGATCACCGGCAGCACGGTCACCGATCCGCTGACCGCCCGGCCCACCACCGCGTGCGCGGGGGAGAGCGGGGTGACCCTCAACTGCTGGAGCCAGCCCAGGGACTTGTCGGAGGCGACGCCCGTACCGGTCGACATCGCGGAGCCGAGCGCGCCGTACGCCGCCATGCCGACCATGGACGCGGTCTTCCAGCCGTCGGCGCCGCCGTCGCCGATGTTGGTGAAGAGCAGGTACATCAGCACCGGCATGCCCGTGCCGAAGATCAGGAAGCCGGCGTCGCGCAGGGTCCGGCGCATTTCGAGCAGGATGTAACGGAACATCAGGCGGTCTCCCTCGCGGTCCGGGGCGCGGTCCTCGCGCGAGCGGTGTCCCCGGGCGCGGCGGCCCCGCCCGGCGAGGTCTCCGCGGGTGCGGTGAGCGCCAGGAAGGCGGTCTCCAGCGTGGCCCGGGAGACCTGGAGGCCGCGGATCAGGTCCAGCCGGGCCAGCGCCACGACCGTCGCGTCCGAGTCGTCGGTGCGCAGCAGGGCGCGGTCGCCGGTCACCTCGACGGCGACGACACCGGGCAGCCGGTCCAGGCCCTCGGTGGAGCGGCCGGCCAGGTCGAAGGAGACCCGGCTGTGCCCGGCGGCGTCCTTGATCGCCTCGCCGCCGCCGTCCGCGACGATCCGGCCCCGGTCGATGACGACGATCCGGTCCGCGTTCTCGTCGGCCTCCTCCAGGTAGTGCGTGGAGAAGAGGACGGTGTTGCCGCGCCGGGCGTACGCCCGCATCGACTCCCAGAACGCGCGCCGCCCCGCCACGTCCAGGGCCGCGGTCGGCTCGTCCAGGACGATGAGCTCGGGATTTCCGGCCAGCGCCACGGCGAACCGCACCCGCTGGGTCTGGCCGCCCGAGAGCTTGTCGACGCGCCGGTCCGCGTACTCCGTCACGCCGGCCAGGGACAGCGCCTCGGCGACCGGCAGCGGGCGCGGGTAGGCCGAGGCGACGAAGGAGACCAGCTCGCGCACGGTCACCCTGGGTATGGGCCGCCCCTCCTGGAGCATGGCGCCGACCAGACCCGCCCGCACCGCCCGTCCGGGGGAGCGGCCCAGGACCCGCACGGCCCCCTCGTCCGGCTCGTCCAGCCCGAGCAGCAGCGAGATGGCGGTGGACTTCCCCGCCCCGTTGCGGCCGAGCAGGGCCACGGTCTCGCCGCGCCCGATCCGCACGTCGATCCCGTCGACGGCCCGTACGGTCCGCCCGGCCCGGCCGTACGTCTTCACCACCCCGGTGAGGACCACCGCGGCCTCGTCGTCCCTTGTCTGCGTCATGTCTACGACGTTACGCAGAGTGAGCGGTCGGCGGCAGATGTATATGTACCCGGTCCGCCATGACATTTGTCATCGCGGACGCGGAGGGTCCGCGTCCGCCGGAGCCGGACAGCGCGGCGCCCCGCCGTCCGGGACGGTCTCCCGGGCGGCGGGGCGCCGCTTTCCCCTCCTCGGCCGGCTGCGTCAGGCCGCCGCCGCTTCGCTCTCCTCGGCGGGGCGGCGATGACGGCCGGCCGGCGTCACCGCCGTGTCGTCCGTCGCCACGCCCCCTCGGTGCTTTCCGGAGCCGCCGGCGTCGCCCCGCTGCGCGTCCGCCGTCGGCGGAAACGTCGGGGTCGTGTCGGTGTGGGCTTCAGACATGTGGGAAGTCACCCCGTTGTGATCGCTTACGTGTGTGCCAACCGGAGCCTCACGCCACCGCCTGTCCGGGAAGAGGCCACGGCCGGTGACCGAGACGCACGGTGCGTGAGCCCGGCCCCAGCTTAGTCAGGGGCTCTACGCCCCACGAGAGGCGCCTGCCCCAGAGGAACCGGTGTACACACTGGAGGATTCACCGATGGCGCGGAAGGTTGCCTGCCACTTGGGCCGCACGCGGGCTCCGTCTCCTCCGGCATCTCCAGCAGGGCCACCGCGCACGCCGTGTCCCCGTCCGCGTAGGGGAGTTTGAGCACCCCGTCGCGCGACCAGACCCCGCTGCCCGCCAGCCAGCCCCCGGGCGCCGCGAGCTGGTGCAGCCGACGGCCCGAAGGGCGCCACAGGCCGATCCAGCTGCCCGCCGCCCCGTCGACCCTGAGGGCCACCGCGCAGCTCTCCGGCATCAGCGTCTGCCCCGGCTGTACGGCGAACGGCCGCACCGAGTGGTCCGGCAGCCGCAGGCACTCCGGGAAGCGCACCGGCAGACAGCTGCCGAGGACCCCCCAGCCGAGCCGGTCCTGCCCGGGCGCGTCCGAGCGGATCAGCAGCAGCCCGCTGTCCGGGTCCGCGAGCAGCAGCCGGTCGTCGCTGTCCGGCGCGATCTGGAGCAGCGGAGTCATCTCGGCGCCCCGGCCCAGGTCCACCGTGGCCGTCTTCACCGGGCCGCCGCCCGCCGGTTCCCGGTCCAGGGCGAGCAGCCGGCCGGCCCGGTCCAGCCAGACGCCGCCGGAGCAGCGCCCCGGCAGGTCCGCGATGTGCTCGGGCCCGGCCGCCCCGCCCGCCACCCGCCACAGCTCCGTGGAGTACGCGCCGACCGCCAGGGCGTAGGCGCTCACGCCGTCCGGCGAGGGCGGCAGCAGCGTGAGGGCGTCCCGCTCGACGGCCCCGAGCAGCAGCTCGCCGGTGCCGGGGCCGGTCGGATAGAGCAGCGAGAAGGTGTGCCGCTCCGCGACCCGGCGCCGGATCAGCACCCGCCCGTCGGCGAGCGGCACCACCTGCGCCTCGGCCTCCTCCGGCTGGTCGGTGGGCAGCGGCACGGCGTACGGCTCGGGCCCGTCGAGCGTCCAGCGCTCGGCGTACCAGGCGGTGTCGGCGGCGGACACCGGGGCGGCCGTGAGGCGGGCACCGTAGGCGCCGTCGGCGGTGAGCGTGAAGGGGGGCAGAACCGTTTCGGCGGGGGCGTCGGGTCCGGTCGGCGCGAAGGCCTTTGACGCAGTCGGCGCGAAGGCCTCCGGTCCGGTCGGCGCGTAGGCCTCCGGTGCAGGGGCGGCCTCCGGCGGGCCGGTCTCCGCGGCGGCCGTCGTGGGATCGCCCGGATCGGGCTCCGGCTCCGGTTCCGCCGGACCGCCGTCACCCGTGGTGGTCCCGTCCTCGATGGCACAGGCAGTCATCGACTCATCACCTCCGGCGACCGAAGCTAGTTTTCGCACTTCCAGCCGAACAACCCGACCTTGCCCACTTCACACATAAGGGTGGCGATGGCCCGATTTCGTTGTGGGGCCGGGGGTGCGTGTGCTGTACGCGGGTCCGCGCCCCGTGCCCGTACGGGCGCCGCCGTGCGCGGCCGCCGGGCGGCCCGTTCCCGGGGCTTCCCGGGGCTTCCCGGGGCGCGGCGGGCAGGTAGCCTTTGCTCCGTGCCCCGTCTGTCTGAAGTCATCGCCGAGCTCGACGCCCTCTGGCCGCCCGAGCGGGCCGAAGGATGGGACGCGGTCGGCACCGTCTGCGGTGATCCGGACGCCGAGGTCCACCGGGTGCTCTTCGCCGTCGACCCCGTCCAGGCGATCGCCGACGAGGCGAAGGAGCTGGGCGCGCATCTGATCGTGACCCACCACCCGCTCTACCTGCGCGGTACGACGACGGTCGCGGCGGACACCTTCAAGGGCCGCGTCGTGCACACGCTGATCCGCGACGGCATCGCGCTGCACGTGGCCCACACCAACGCCGACACCGCCGACCCCGGCGTCTCCGACGCCCTGGCCGCCGCGCTCGACCTGCGCGTCGAGCGCCCCCTCGTGCCGGACCCGACGGACCCGGCGGGCCGCCGGGGTCTCGGCCGGATCTGCGTGCTCGACCACCCCGAGACCCTGGGCGCGTTCGCCGCCCGCGCCGCCGCCCGGCTGCCCGCCACCGCGCAGGGCGTGCGGCTCGCCGGCGACCCGGACGCGCTCGTGCGCACCGTCGCGGTGAGCGGCGGGTCCGGCGACAGCCTCTTCGACGCGGTGCGCGCCGCCGGTGCGGACGCCTTCCTCACCGCCGACCTGCGCCACCACCCGGCCTCCGAGGCCACCCAGCACTCGCCGCTCGGCCTGGTCGACGCCGCGCACTGGGCCACCGAGTGGCCGTGGTGCGAGCAGGCCGCGGCACAGCTCGATGCGATCTCCGACCGCCTCGGATGGGACCTGAGGGTCCATGTCTCGAAGCGGGTCACCGACCCCTGGACCGCCCACCACTCTTCTGGAGCCCCCAACTGAACGCCGCGCCCGCCGACCAGATCCGACTTCTCGACGTCCAGGCGCTCGACCAGCGCCTCTCCCAGCTCGCGCACCGCCGCAAGTCCCTGCCCGAGCACGCCGAGATCGAGTCGCTGACGGCCGACCTCGCCCAGCTCCGCGACCTGCTCGTCGCCTCCACCACCGAGGAGAGCGACACCGCCCGCGAGCAGACCAAGGCGGAGCAGGACGTCGACCAGGTGCGCCAGCGCGCCGCCCGCGACCAGCAGCGCCTGGACTCCGGCGCGGTCACCTCGCCGAAGGACCTGGAGAGCCTGCAGCGCGAGATCGCCTCGCTCGCCAAGCGCCAGGGCGACCTGGAGGACGTCGTCCTGGAGGTCATGGAGCGCCGCGAGTCCGCGCAGGAGCGCGTCGCCGAGCTGACCGACCGGGTCGCCGCCGTGCAGGCCAAGGTGGACGACGCCACCGCCCGCCGCGACGCCGCCACCCAGGAGCTCGACACGGAGGCCGCCTCGGTCACCAAGGAGCGCGAGGTCGTCGCCGGCTCGGTCCCCGCCGACCTGCTGAAGCTGTACGACAAGCTCCGCGCCCAGCAGGGCGGGGTGGGCGCCGCCCGCCTCTACCAGCGCCGCTGCGAGGGCTGCCGCCTGGAGCTCAACATCACCGAGATCAACGACGTGAAGGCCGCGTCCCCCGACACGGTGTTGCGCTGCGAGAACTGCCGCCGCATCCTGGTCCGCACCGCCGACTCGGGCCTGTAGTGAGCCTGCCGCGCCGGTTCGTGGTCGAGGCCGACGGCGGCTCCCGGGGCAACCCGGGCCCCGCCGGCTACGGCGCGGTCGTCATCGACCCGGACACCGGCGAGACGCTCGCCGAGGCCGCCGAGTACATCGGCGTCGCGACCAACAACGTCGCCGAGTACAAGGGCCTCGTCGCGGGCCTCCGCGCGGTGGGCGCGCTGCTCGCGGACGGCCCGCCGGGCAGCGGCGTCCGGGTGCGCGTCCGGATGGACTCCAAGCTGGTCGTCGAGCAGATGTCCGGCCGCTGGAAGATCAAGCACCCGGACATGAAGCCGCTCGCGGCCGAGGCGGCGGCGGCCCTGCCCGGCGCGGAGATCACCTACGAGTGGATTCCGCGCGAGCGGAACAAGCACGCCGACCGGCTGGCCAACGAGGCGATGGACGCGGGCCGGCGCGGCACCCGGTGGGAGCCCTCGGCGTCCACCGCCGCCCTGGACACCCCGCGCTCCCCGGAGCCCTCCGACCCCGTCACCCCGCAGGTGGGCTGGGGTTCGGCGCCCGACCTGGGCGCGCCCGCCACTCTCGTACTGCTGCGGCACGGCGAGACGGCCCTCACCCCGCAGAAGCGGTTCTCCGGCAGCGGCGGCACCGACCCCGCGCTCTCCCCGGCCGGCCTGGACCAGGCCGAGCGGGCGGCGTCCGCCTTCGCCGCCCGGGGCACCGTGCGGGAGATCGTCAGCTCACCGCTGCGCCGCTGCCGCGAGACGGCCGGCGCGGTCGCGGCCCGGCTCGGCCTGGAGGTCCGCGTCGAGGACGGGCTGCGCGAGACGGACTTCGGGGCCTGGGAAGGGCTCACGTTCGCCGAGGTCAGGGAGCGGTACGGGGACGACCTGGACGCCTGGCTCGCCTCACCGGACGCGGCCCCCACGGGCGGCGGCGAGAGCTTCGCGGAGGTCGCCGACCGCGTGGCGGCCACCCGGGACAGCCTCGTCGCGCGTTACGCGGGCCGCACGGTCCTCGTCGTCACGCACGTCACCCCGATCAAGACCCTGGTCCGGCTCGCCCTGGGAGCGCCCCCGGAGGCGCTGTTCCGGATGGAGCTCTCGGCGGCGTCCGTCTCGGCCGTCGCGTACTACGCCGACGGCAACGCCTCCGTACGCCTGCTGAACGACACGTCCCACCTGCGGTGACCCGGCCCCGGACAGCACTCGGCCCCACCGGCGGGGGGAAGGCCGGTGGGGCCGGGGCGGTTCCGGCGGGTCGGGGGATTACCGGCCGGAACCCGGGTCGCCCGGCATGCGGGCTACGTCCCCTACAAGGGTCGTGCCCCGAATACCGGGGAGCATGCACGGCGATGCGCGACAGGTTCTCCCGCCGCCCCGCTCACCCCCTCAGCGCCGCCGCCCCGGCGGCCAGCCGCTCCACCCGCGCCCAGTCCCGGGCCGCGACCGCGTCCCCGGGAACCATCCAGCTCCCGCCCACGCAGCCGACGTTGGGCAGCGCCAGGTACGAGGGGGCGGAGGCGGCCGAGATACCGCCCGTCGGGCAGAACCGGGCCTGGGGGAGCGGGGCGGAGAGGGCCTTCAGATAGGCCGTGCCGCCCGCCGCCTCGGCCGGGAAGAACTTCATCTCGGTGACCCCGCGCTCCAGCAGCGCGACCACCTCGGAAGTGGTCGAGACGCCCGGCAGGAACGGCAGCCCGGACCCCTTCATCGCGTCCAGCAGCGCGTCGGTCCAGCCGGGGCTGACCAGGAACCTGGCCCCCGCCGCCACGGTGTCCGCCACGTTCCGCGCCGAGATCACGGTGCCCGCCCCGACGACCGCGTCCGGCACCTCCGCCGCGATGGCCCGGATCGCGTCCGGCGCGGCGGCGGTGCGCAGGGTCACCTCGATCGCCGGAAGCCCGCCCGCGACCAGGGCCCGGGCGAGCGGCACCGCGTCGGCCGCGTCCTCCAGGACGACGACGGGCACGACGGGGGCGAGATCCAGCACGGAGGAGGTCATGCGCCCATCCTGCCCGGTATGCGGCGCCGTACGCAACGAGCGTTGCGGAGAGTGCAACGTACGGTCAGTGGATCTCCGTCACGACCACATCGAGCTGCCAGGGCCGCCCCGCCCGCGCGGGCGCCTCGGCCTCGACGGTGTACCCCAGATCCCGCAGGGCGGTCACCAGCTCGGCGGGACCGGCCGGCCGCGCCCCCGCGAGCAGCAGATCGCGCACCATGCGGCCCTTGGTGGCCTTGTTGAAGTGGCTGACCACCGAGCGCTTCTCCACGCCGTCCACGATCTGCGCGTGCAGCACCCGCACGCTCGCCGTGCGTTCCGCCACCGCCCCCTTCGGCTTCCACGCCGCCGTGTACGCGGACGAGCGCAGGTCCAGCACGAGCCCGTCGCCCGCCGCCTCCGGCATCGCCTCCGCCATCGGCGTACGCCAGAACGCCCCGAGGGCGCCGAGCCCGGGCAGCTTCACGCCCATCGAGCAGCGGTACGGCGGAATCCGGTCGCCCACCCGCACCGCGCCCCACAGCCCGGAGAACACCAGCAGCGACTTCCCGGCGAGGCGGCGGGCGGCCGGGTCGAGCGAGGCCAGGCCGAGCGCGTCGTACAGGACACCCGTGTACAGCTCCCCGGCCGGACGCGTCCCCGCCGTCCGCAGCTCCGCGTTCTTCGCGATCTCGCCCCGCAGCCCCTCGCTGAGCCCCAGCACCTCCCGCGCCTTCTCCTCGTCGGCCGCGCACAGCTCCACGAGCGCGTCCAGCACCTCGGCCCGCGCCCCGGCCAGACCGGGCAGCGACAGGGACTCGGGCTTCAGGGGTGCCCCGCGCCCCGAGGCGGCCTTTCCTTCGGAGGGCGGCAACAGCACGAGCACGGCGGTTCTCCTTCGTACGTACGGGGAAGGGCGCCGAAACGGTGTGTGCGGACCGCGCGGACGCCCCCGGCCAGCGTACGGGGGCGCAGCGGCACACCGTACGGGCGGGAAGTCCTCCCGGAATGCCGCGATCCGCGCCCCGCCCTACGCTCGGGACCATGCCCCGCCGCCATCTGCACATGACCGGCGCAGCCGAGACCCCGCTGCGGGCGGCCCTGCGCGGCCTCCGCACCGAGCTGTCGCTCCCCGACGACTTCCCGCCGGACGTGCTCGCCGAGGCGGCGGACGCGGCGCGGAGCCCGGAGCTCGCCGGGCACGCGGACGCCACGGACATCCCCTTCCTCACCATCGACCCGCCCGCGTCCACGGACCTCGACCAGGCGATGCACCTGGAACGCCGCGCCCGCGGCTACCGGGTGCACTACGCGATCGCGGACGTGGCCGCGTTCGTACGCCCCGGCGGCGCGCTCGACGCCGAGGCACACCGCCGGGTGACGACGCTCTACTTCCCGGACGGCAGGGTGCCGCTCCACCCGGAGGTCCTGTCCGAGGACGCCGCCAGCCTGCTGCCCGGCCGGGTCCGCCCCGCGGTCCTGTGGGAGATCGACCTGGACCCGCGGGGCGCGGCGGTCGGGACCCGGGTGCGCAGGGCCCTCGTGCGCAGCCGCGCCAAGCTGGACTACGCGGACGCGCAGCGGCGGATCGACGCGGGCACCGCCGAGGAACCGCTCGCCCTGCTCCGGGACATCGGCACGCTCCGCGAGGAACGGGAGGTCGCCCGGGGCGGCATCTCGCTGGGCGTGCCCGAGCAGGAGATCACCGAGCACGACGGGAGATACGGCCTGGAATACCGCGCTCCGCTCCCCGCCGACGGCTGGAACGCCCAGATCTCCCTGCTCACCGGCATGGCGGCGGCCCATCTGATGGCCGAGAGCGGCACCGGCATCCTGCGCACGCTGCCGGTCGCACCCGACGGCGCGGTGGCCCGGCTGCGCCGCAGCGCCGAGGCCCTGCGCATCGACTGGCCGCACCACGTCCCGTACGCCCAGGTCGTCCGCTCGCTCGACCCGTCCCGCACCGACCACGCGGCGTTCCTCCAGGAGTGCACGAGGCTGCTGCGCGGCGCGGGCTACACGGTCTTCGACGGCGGCGACCTGCCGGACCCCGCGGTGCACGCGGCGGTGGCGGACCTGTACACACACTGCACGGCCCCGCTGCGCCGCCTCGTCGACCGTTACGCCTCCGAGCTGTGCCTCGCGGCCTGCGAGGACCGGGACCCGCCGGAATGGGTGCTCGCCGCCCTGCCCGCGCTGCCCAAGGAGATGGCGGAGGGCACCCGGCGCGGCAACACAGTGGAGCGGGAGTCCGTGGACCTGGTCGAGGCGGCGCTGCTGGCAGACCGGGTGGGCGACGTCTTCGACGGTTACGTGGTGGACGTGAAGGAGAACGAACCGGCCACCGGCACCGTCCACATCGACGCCCCGGCGGTCGTCGCCCGCATCGAGGGCACCGCGCCCCTCCCGCTGGGCGAGCGCCTGCGGGTCCGCCTGGCCCAGGCCGCCCCGGGCACGGCGAAGGCCCTGTTCGTACCGGCCTGATGGCGTCTCGTACGATCGCGAGTTCGGCGCCCCGCGCCCCGCGCCCGTACGACGGAAGGACCGGCGTGACCGACCGCGCCCGCCAGCACCAGATCCTGGCCGCCGCCCGCATGCTCCTGGAGCAGGAGGGCCCGGAGGCGCTGACCATGCGCCGGCTCGCGGGCCTGCTGGGCATCACGGCCCCGTCCCTCTACAAGCACTTCCCGGACAAGTCCTCGGTGGTCGACGCGCTGGCCGCCGCGATGCTGACGGAGACCGCCGAGGCCCTGGAGACGGCGGAGACGGCCGCCCCGGGCTCCTTCCCGGCCCTGGCCACGGCCTACCGGGCCCACGCCCTGGCCCACCCCCACCTCTACCGCCTCACCACGTCCCGCCCCCACCCCCACCACCTGGAGGCCCGCGCCACCGCCCCGCTCTTCCGCGCCCTGGCCCCGGACGAACCCCTGGCCCGCGCGGCGTGGGCCTTCGCCCACGGCATGGTCATGATGGAACTGAACGGCCGCTTCCCCACCCCGGAGGCCGTCTCCACGGCCTGGACGGCGGGCATCACCGCGCTGGCGTCGGGCCGCCTCTGACGCCATGACGTCGTGCTGTGCCACGATCGGGGGAACGACTCCCATCTCACGGACGGCTGGTTCCGCGATGGCCCACTCTGGCGAGCGACCGAGGAAGGGGCGTGACATGTCTGCCATGCCGCACGAACCGCTCTCGCAGGCGGACGTCCTGCTTGAGGGCTTCCTGGCGCTGGATACGCCGGAGGGCTTCCGAGCGGAGCTGATCGAGGGGGAGATCATCGTGACACCGCCGCCGGACGGGGATCATGAGGACTACATCAGTGTGATCTTGAAGCAGGTCATCAGGCACGCGACGACCGACATGGACTTCTCCGGAAACAAGGGCCTGAAGCTGAGAAGTGGCGGAGCTTGTCCGAAGAACCACGCCATCCCCGATGCCACCTTCGCCCCGACGGCACTCCGGCTGTACCGGAGCGCGGAGCCGTGGATGCCGTGCGAGGGGGTCGCGCTCGTCGTCGAGGTCACCTCGTCCAAACCGGCCGCCGACCGCGAGGCCAAGCGGCACTGCTACGCGAGGGGCCCGATCCCGCTGTACCTGCTGGTGGACCGGGAGGAGTCCTCGGTGACGCTGTTCAGCGACCCGGAGGGCGACGACTACCGGCAGCACTGCACGGTCCCGTTCGGGAAGGCGGTGCGCCTGCCGGAGCCGTTCTCGTTCGACCTGGAGACGGCGGACTTCATCTGATCCGGCCAGGTAGCATGGGCCCCACGGCAGACGAGCCGGGCGGACGGCCGCGTGGGAATCCCCGGATTCTCCCGAGGAACGTCCGGGCTCCACAGGGCAGGGTGATGGCTAACGGCCACCCGGGGTGACCCGCGGGACAGTGCCACAGAAAACAGACCGCCCGGGACTCCGGTCCCGGGTAAGGGTGAAACGGTGGTGTAAGAGACCACCAGCGCCTGGGGCGACCCAGGCGGCTAGGTAAACCCCACCCGGAGCAAGGTCAAGAGGGGCCGTCGCAAGGCGGCCCTGCGCGAACGCTTGAGGGCTGCCCGCCCGAGTTCGCGGGTAGACCGCACGAGGCCGGCAGCAATGCCGGTCCTAGATGGATGGCCGTCTCCCCGGCCGCCGCGAGGCGACCGGGCGACAGAACCCGGCGTACAGCCCGACTCGTCTGCCGCCACTTGCGGCTTCGCCCCGGGGCGGGCCCCCGACGCAGGTCGGAGGCCCGTCCCGGGTCTTCAAGGGCTTCCTTGCTAGGCAGCGAAAGTCCCTCGGGAGTCCCTCAGGCAGCGCTCAAAGTCCCTGAAAAGTCCCTGGAGCGGAGGGTCGCGCGAGGCACCTTGGCTGCGCGTTTGCGACGTCGGGGGCGCTGTCCGGCCGCCCTGCGTTCCTGCTCCTTCGCCTTGCATACACTGCTGCGCCAACAGGCACGCCGCTGGCTGCGTGACCTGTGACGAGCAGCAACAAGCGGGGTAGCCGAACAGCACGATGTGGAGCCGAGAAGGATCAGCACTTGACTGCACCGTGGCCGCTCAAGGTCGAGCAGACTTGTCACCTCCCTGGACCCGACAACTGGCCACTCGTGGAGCTGGTCACAGGCAAGCGGAAATTGGGATGGGATGCGTCGGCAACAATGCCTTCCCGACGGGTCACCGAGGACGGGGAACGTCGTGATCTTGGCCGACCGCGCCTGTCCTGGTGTCCCCACTGCCCAATGAACTGTCACGAACCAGACAGCGTAGGCTGCGACGCGCCCTTCTCGCCATCTCGCCTCTATGAAGTTCCGCCCTGATCACGGACAGCGGTTTCCAGGCTGCAGGGTGAAGTCTTGTTGCAGCCTGGCTCGTGTTTCGCGTGGAGTGCTGTATCCAACACCGGCGGACTCACCACGTTGCCCACCAAGACCCATGCCTCCGAACGCCGCATCGCCCTCCCCACCCGCTGCCTCCACTCGCTGAAGCACCACCACGAGCAGCAGCAGCGCGAAGGCACGCGGCAGGAACTGAGTGGCAGCACAACGGGTACGTGTTCACCACGCCACAGGGCAGGCCGATCGACCTGACCAACCTCACCCGCACCTTTACCACGCTCCTCCGCAAGGCCGGCCTCCGTCGCATCCGCTTCCACGACCTTCGCCATTCGACCGCGACTCTGCTTCTGGAGCAGGGCGTCGAACTCGTCGTGATCAAGGAACTCCTCGGCCACGCCCACATCGGCGTCACCGCCACCGTCTATGCCCACGTGAGGCTCCGCCTCCAGCGAGACGCTATCGACGCCCTCTGCACCGCGCTCGACGGCCCGACGACACCGGGACAGGCAACGCCGACGGCGACGAACCGCCGCCCCGCGCCACCCTCGTCCGCTGACGTTGCCGTCAACTACTGCCGTCACCCCACACAGAAGCCCCGCCAGGACTCGCCTGACGGGGCTTCAACTTTGCTACCGATAACCAGTGCGACGGTTGCGGGATCGAGCGAAGAGGTTACGCCTCACTTCCCGCTGATCAGTCTTCATCGAGAAGACCAATGGCTTCCGGAAGCCCCAGAATTACCCTCCTGCGCTCCGGGTTCTCTTCCAGTTCGGCGCACTCAAGAACCAGGGAAGTAACTTCCCGACGCCCCTCTTCCGAGAGATCACGAAACAGGGCGGCAGCAGGTTCGAGAATGTCCGTCGCGATATCCGGATCAATATCTTCATCGTCCGTCAAGTCGATCGAGACGACGAGGCTTACGAATGCGCGAACCAGGACCTTGTTGACATCCATCAGGGCACAACCCTCACTCGAATGTTGGTGATCAGGAGGCCGCCGAGGACTTTCCTAGCCCTCGCGGCCTCAGCCGCAGTGGGGACTTCCCGCCGGCCACTGTAACCGTTCTGCTCAAGCGCCAGAGATTGATTCATGGCTTGTCGGTATGTATTGTTGAAGGTTGTGACGCTCACCTTTCGGTCGATCATCACGCCGTTGGCCGCATCAAGCCCATCGAATTTGATCTGAGACAGGTGATTCCCGCCAGCCTTGTAGTACTGCAACGCCGGGGCCACGCCAGCCCTGGAACCCGCCGCCCCAGCATCATAAGCCCGCGCTGCGGAACTCATATTTGCGTTCTCGTTGACCCAATCGATGCTGCCATCGCAGTTGTGAACGAGGACCGGCGTAGCCCCCGCCAGCACATAGTACGCGTGCACGTCTTGGATGGTGAGGTCGTGTGTGCGCTGCCTCTTTACATAGTGGCTGAGCGCTGTTATCCGGGCTCGCTTTCCCTCGCTTGTTTTCAGTTGTTGGCCAATTGTAAGGTCGCCGGCTTCGACCCAGCTCTTCATCGTCGGCACCCAGAACGGGTGGGTGTCAGTGGTGACTATATTGGTAACTTCGTTACCAGCAGTTATGGTGACATTCGTGAAGATCTTGTCGTCTTCGGTAGTAATGACACCTACGACTTTTTCGTCATAATCCTGTCCTGTGGCTACGTCCGTAGTCCGTACAACATCACCGACTTCGACATCTTCGATGGCCTTATGTGTTCCGTCGGCGAGTAGAACTTCGGTTCCGGGGGAAAGCTGTGACCGTAGCCCTTCCGTCCCTTTCCATTCACCCTCGGGCGTACGCCCGTTCCGTCTTCTCCCTGGCTGAACATCGCCATCAAGAAACTTGGCACCAGATACGCGTCAGCACAGCGCCCTGATCGGAGGCTGCCGCCGGCTGCGGGTGCGGCGGAGATGGGTCGACGCGGCGCGGCCGGGTGCCGCGGCGGCGACCACGCCCTACGCGGTCGGGTCCCAGGCGAAGAGCCGCTCGAAGATGGCCCGGTCGCCGTCGGTCTTCACCGAGTCCAGCGGGGTGCGTCCGTGGAACCACAGGACCAGCTCAGCGGCCGTGCCCCGGGCGGAGGCGTCGGCCGGGGCCGCCTCACTCCCGCCGGCGGCCGGGAGGCGGACGGCGCGGGCGCCGGCCGCCTCGACCGTGAAGCGCCAGGAGCGGCCCTCGGTGGCGTGGTAGTCGACGACGGCCGGCTCGTGCGGCCAGGCGCCCGACCACGCGCAGCAGGTGAAGAGAAATTCCTCGACGCCGTCCAGCGCCACCTCCGCCGGCAGCGGCTGCGCGGCGCCGACGGTGAGCTGGGCGTCGTAGGTGTGCACCGCGATCTCCTGGAGCTGGTGCCGGGCGACGGCACCGCTGGTCCGCGGCGACTGCGAGGCGCCCCACCACGTCCAGCACTCGGCGTCCGGGCCGGCCGCCCGCAGGGCGTCCAGCAGCTCCTGCGTCGACGTGGCGAGCCAGGCCACCAACGCCCCCCGCTCCCGGGGCGCCTGCGCCCCGGCGCGCGCCGCCACGGCCTCGGCCGGCGGGGCGTCGGCCGGACCCGCCTCCACGACAGCGGCCCAGAACGGGCGGCCCGAGCCCAGGTGCAGCGCCAGGTCGAACAGCGTCCATTCCGGACAGGTCGGCACCTGCGCGTCCAGGCTGGGAGCGGCGGCGATCGCGGCCCGGAAGGCCGTCGCCCGTTCGTCGATGAGTCGCAGCAAGTCAGGGAAGTCCAGGGTGTTTTGCACGCCGGATGTCTACCACTGCGCCCCGCTCGACCGCACGCGGATTTTCACGGCCGCCGCGGCGGGCGCTCGGCACGGTGCCCTGCTCGACCACGGAACGCCTGAGGTCTCATGAACGCCTGTGCGCGGAGCGGCCGATAAACGATCACATGGCTGTTCCCGCTTGCCTCGTGCGGGTGTATGTCGCTCCGGCGCCGTGCGGCGATTGAAGAAGAAACGATCTTCCAGTTCTGCTGTCGCTTAGTTTCTCTGCGTCGACATTCGTCTGTGAGCTCTACCGGAAGGTTTTCCGATGTCCATCCGTTTGCGCCAGGTCGTCTTCGCAGCCACGGCGGCCCTCGCCATGGCGGTCGCACTGCCGAGTTCCGCGGGCGCCGCCGTGGGCGAGTTCCGCTACACCTACTACGACGACTTCGGCAACCGGGCCGCCGGCGTCCTCGTCGAGCCCGACAGCCGTGTCTGCGTCACCCTGCCGGAGGTCTCCGACCCCGACGAGTCCGAACCCGCCTTCGCCCCGCAGAACTTCACCGGAAGCACCGTCACCATGTTCACCGGCCCGGACTGCGACGGCGACTACTACAGCCTCAGGCCCGGCGGCCGGGCCACCGACCGGCTCAAGCTCCGCTCCGCGGTCTTCAGCTGACCCGCGGCCAACTGAGCGGCCGGGGCTGTGCCCGGCCGCTCGTTCGGCGCTCCCAGGGTGCACCGCCGCGGCCTCTCGGTCTTTGCGTCACGCGGCCGACGGAGTGGCCGACCGGTGCTGAAGAATCGTTCCGGCAGCCGGTACGCCGCACCTGTCCCGACGTCCCCGGCCCTCGTGGAACAGGGTGCGCCCGTCAATCCGGCGTCGGATGCCGGGTCGCCCCTCCCGTCCGACGCGGACGGACCGCCTCAGCCGGTCCCGAGCAGCGCCGCCGCGGCCGACCGGGCGTGCGCGGCCGGGGCCGGGTCGCCGGTGATGCCCGCCGTCACGATCGCGCCCTCGGCCAGCAGGAAGACGGGGTCGGCCACGGGTGCGCCGGTGGCGTCGACCCAGGCGGCGATCTGGGCCCTGAAGGCCCTCTTGTGCTCCCGGACTTCGGCCAGAACCGCCGGTGAGGCCGCGCCGAGCTCGCCGTGCGCGTTGATCCAGGCGCAGCCGCGGAAGCCCGGCCGGGAGAACCACCGGGCCAGCCAGTCGAAGACCGCGAGCACCCGTTCGCGGCCGGCCGGGACCTGTTCCACGTACGCCGCGAGGTCCCCCCGCCACCGCTGGTCGCGCCGCCGGAGCACTGCCACGACCAGGTCCTCCTTCGTGGCGTACGACCCGTAGATCCGCTTCAGCGACAGACCCGAGGCCGCCCGTACCTCGTCCATGCCGACCGCTTGGATGCCCCGCTCGTAGAAGAGCTCCTCCGCCGCGTCGAGCAGCGCGTCGCGGTCCCGCTCCCGCTGCTCCGCTGAGATCGGCGCCGGCATCCGGGCCTCCTTGACGTTGAAAACGATCGTTCTCTACGGTGGTCATCCTAGCGCTGGGGAACGACCGTTCTCCAGCCGTCGCCGTGGGAGGCACCATGTCGGTCGAGGGCCGCCGATCCGGAACACCGTTCACCCGCGAGACCGCCCTGCGGAAGGTCCAGGCCGCCGAGGACGCCTGGAACACCCGAGACCCCCACCGGGTGGCGCGGGCCTACACCACGGACTCCGTCTGGCGGAACCGGGACACGTTCGTCCGGGGACGCGAGGAGATCGTCGCCTTTCTGGCGCGCAAGTGGCAGCGCGAGCGGGAGTACGCGCTGCGCAAGAGCCTCTGGGCGTTCGGCGACGACCGGATCGCCGTCCGCTTCCAGTACGAGTGGCACGACGCGGGCGGCCAGTGGTGGCGCAGCTACGGCAACGAGCTGTGGGAGTTCGACGAGCACGGCCTCATGCGGCGCCGCGAGGCGAGCATCAACGACCTCGCCATCTCCGAGGCCGCCCGGCGCATCCACGGCCCCCGGCCCGAGGAGCAGCGCGGAGCCGACATTCCGCTCCAGTGAGCGACTATGAGCGACTACCCGTACAGGTAAGGCAGATGAGCCACACAACGGTGAACGGAACCACCCTCCACTACGACGACCTCGGGCCTGCGGACGGGCTGCCGGTCCTGCTGGTCCACGGCCATCCCTTCAACCGCACCCTGTGGGCACCGCAGAGCGCGGCCCTCGCCGCGGCCGGCCACCGCGTCATCACGCCGGACCTGCGGGGATACGGCGACAGCGGGGTCACGGACGGACGCGTGTACCTGTCCGGCTTCGCGGACGACCTCGTCGGCCTGCTGGACCACCTCGGCATCGGACGGGCCGTGATCGGCGGCGTGTCCATGGGCGGCCAGATCGCCATGGAGACGCAGCGCCGGCACGCCTCCCGCGTGCGCGGGCTGATCCTGTCGGACACCTCGGCGCCCGCCGAGACGCCCGACGGCAGGGCCTTCAGGAACCGCCTGGCCGACCGGCTGCTCGCCGAAGGCATGGCCGGTTACGCGGACGAGGTCATCGACAAGATGCTGGCCTCCTACAACGTCACCGCCCTGCCGGAGGTCGCCGCACGCGTCCTGGCCATGATGCGCGCCACCGACCCGCGAGGTGCGGCGGCGGCCCTGCGGGGCCGTGCCGAGCGCGCCGACTACCGCGACACGCTGGCCGCCGCCCGCTGCCCGGTACTGGTCGTCGTCGGGGCGGACGACGTCCACACGCCGGTCGCCGAAGCCGAGGCCATCGCCCGCCTCGCCCCGCACTCCGTGCTGCGCGTCATCGAGGGCGCGGGACATCTCCCGGGCGCCGAACAGCCGGAACGCTTCAACCGCGTGCTGCTGGACTTCCTGCGAGCCCGCTTCCCCGATCGGGACCGATCAGGCCTGCTCCCGCCCGACCCGGCCTGATCCGCGCGAAGGCCCCCCGGACCACGGGCGTGCCCCCCGCCGGTCGCCGGCGGGGGGCACGCATCGGGCGGGGCCGGTCAGCAGGCGCCCTGGTCCTTCCAGACGCCCCATTCACCGGTGCTGCCGGGGGTCTCGTTCTGGGTCCACCACTGGGCCTTGTACGTGCGGCCGTTGTAGGAGACCACGTTGCCCGTGTTGTAGACCGTGCCGGCCACGTACGCCGGGATGGAGCCGCAGTCACCGGCGGGCGGGTCCGTGGGGCCGGTGGTGGGCGGGTCCGTCGGCTCGGTGGTCGGCGGGGTGGTGGGCTCGGTGGTGGTGCCGCCGATCGCGGTGTTGATCTGGTTCAGCAGGGTGGCCTTCTCGTCCAGGCCGAGGAGGGAGTACATCATGGCGCCGGCCAGACCGCGCTGCTTGGCGTAGTCGGCCCTGGCCTGGATGGACCTCTGGTCCAGGCCCGTGAAGAACTCGCCGTCCTTGTAGAAGTAGGACGCCTTCGCCTCGTCGTCCCAGTAGGTGGTCGCCGGGTTGTCGACGATGCCGCCGAGCTCCTTGTAGTGCGCGATGCCGGCCTGCTGGCTCAGCGGGCGGGGGGAGGAGCCGCCGGTCGCGGACTGGGCCAGGCCGTGGGTGGCGCCCTCCGGCACGCCCTTCCAGCCGCGGTAGTAGAGCTCGTAGCCCAGGGTCAGCTTGTTCGCGGGGAAGCCGCCGGCGATGCCGTAGGCCGGCTTGCCGTCGAGCCAGGAGTCGACCGCGTTGTCGATCGAGTACTTCTCGGTGCCGGGCGCGACCGGGTCGGACGGGTCGTCGGAGCCCGAGTAGAGCGGGGACTGGTGGTACGTGGGCCCGTCGCCGTCCCAGGCCCCGTGCATGTCGTACGTCATCAGGTTCGCGTAGTCGAGGTACTGGCCGATCTTGTCGGTCTCGATGTTCGCGATCTTGTCCTGGCCGGCCCCGAAGGCCGCGGTCAGCAGGTACTTCTTGCCGCCGTTGGCGGCGCCGTACGCGTCGAGTTGCTTACGGAACTCGGCGAGCAGCAACGTGAAGTTCCGCTTGTCCTCGGGGGCGTAGTGGTTGCCCAGGTGGCCGCCCGCGGAGGCGGGGTACTCCCAGTCGATGTCGATGCCGTCGAAGATGCCGGCCGCCGTGCCGGGGCCGCCGAAGCCGCCCTCGACGGGCAGGTTGCCCTTGATGTACTGGTCGATGCAGGAGGAGACCAGCTTCTTGCGACTCGCGTCCGTCTTCGCCGCGTCGCTGAAGTACTTGGAGTACGTCCAGCCGCCCAGCGAGATGTTGATCTTCAGGTGGGGGTACTTCGCCTTCAGTTCCTTGAACTGGTTGAAGACACCGACGATCGGCTGGTCCCACGTGTCGGCGACGCCGTCGACGCTGTCCGCCGCGCTGAAGGACTTCTGGTAGTCGGCGTACGAGTCGCCCGCACCGTCACCCGCGTTGGGGTTGTTGTCGTCGCCCGCCGCCTTGTTGGCCTCGAAGCACGTGAGGTCGGTCGGGTGGATGTTGCCGAACGAGTAGTTGATGATGTCCAGCTTGCCGGCGATGCCCCGGGTGTCGAGCTGCTTCGGGTAGAAGGCGTTGCCGTAGACGCTCCACTGGTCGTAGTACGCGATGCGCACGCCGCCCGAGGAAGCGGAAGCCGGTGCGTCGGCCGCCTGCGCCGAGCCGGTGCCGACGGTCGCGGCGAGGCCGCCGGTGGCGAGGGCCGTGCTCAGGAGCGCGGCGATCAATGTCTTACGGGGGTGCACGTGCGGCCTCCAGCGGGGGAGCGGGTGGTGCTGTGGATGGGCTGGAGCAGTGATAACCGGCCCGTGACCTGCGCGTCAACGAATCCAACGAGATTAGGACTAGACCAATTTGATGGTGTGTGAGGTGGCCGGCGGGCGCCGTCGCGCCGTACGGCGGCCGGGCGGCGCCGGTGACCAGCGGCTTAAGGATCACTTAAAAGTGGCCCCGCGAGCGCTTCGTCGGCGAACCACTCGATGCTGAAAAGCGGAAGCGCGAACCGACCCCCTTCCACCCCCTTGACCGGGCCTCGTTCGCCGTTAAGGTCTAGACCTGCATCGGCCAGGTCCAGACCAGGGGTCCTCGTGTGCCGCAGGTGAACGCCCGGCCTCCGTACGAGCAAAGGAAGTGATGTGGCATGAACACCAGGCGACGGATGGCCGTTTCCATCGGAGCGCTGGTCGCCCCGGTCCTCGCCCTCGGCATCCAGACGGGCACCGCCAGCGCCCACGGCTGGGTCACCGCGCCGACGAGCCGGCAGGCCCAGTGCGCGTCCGGTGCCGTCGACTGCGGCCAGATCAAGTACGAGCCGCAGAGCGTCGAGGGCCCGAAGGGGCTCAAGAGCTGCAGCGGCGGCAACGCGGCGTTCGCCGAGCTGGACGACGACAACAAGGGCTGGCAGGTCACCCCGGTCGGCCAGAAGTTCACCTTCACCTGGCACCACACGGCCCGTCACGCCACCGAGAACTGGCAGTACTTCATCGGCGACCAGAAGATCGCCGAGTTCGCCGGCAACCGCGCCCAGCCGCCCGCCGACGTGAGCCAGGAGGTGGACTTCGGCAGCTTCACCGGCCGCCAGAAGGTGCTCGCCGTCTGGAACGTCGCCGACACGGCCAACGCCTTCTACGCGTGCGTCGACGTCAACATCGGCGGCACCGGTGGTGGCGGCGACGACGGCGGCAACCCCGGCGGCAACCCCGGCGGCGGTGACGGCGACGGCGGCGACACCGGCGAGCCGGGCGCCTGCTCCGTGCCGCTGTGGAGCACCGAGGCCGTCTACTCCGGGGGCGACACCGTCTCGTACGACGGGCACACCTGGCGCGCCAAGTGGTGGGTGCAGGGCGACAAGCCCGGCACCACCGGTGAGTGGGGCGTCTGGGAGGACCTCGGCGCCTGCGCCTGACCGCACGACCGGCCCGGCGGGGGAGCTCACACCCCGCCGGGCCGTTTCCGTGACCGCCGCCGGGCCGGTGTCCCCGGGGCGGCGCGGCTTGACCCTCCCCTTGCGTCAGGCTTGATGATCGGTCGCGAGGAAAGGGCAGGTGGATGAGTTATTCCGTGGGGCAGGTGGCGGCCTTCGCCGGAGTGACGGTGCGTACGCTGCACCACTACGACAAGGCGGGGCTGCTCTCGCCGGGCGGGCGCAGCCAGGCCGGCTACCGGCTCTACGACGAGGCCGACCTGGTCCGGCTGCAGCAGATCCTCTTCTACCGCGAACTGGGCTTCCCGCTGGACGAGATCGCCGAGATCCTCAAGGACCCGCAGGCCGACATCCTGGACCACCTGCGGGCCCGGCAGGAGCAGCTGGAGGCGGAGATCGCCAGGCTGCGCCGGCTCTCCGAGGTGGCCCGGCGGGCGATCGAGGTGCAGCGGACCGGCGTATCGCTGACGCCCCACGAGCGCTTCGAGGTGTTCGGCGAGATCACCGCCGACCTGAGTTACGCCACCGAGGCGGCGCTCAAGTGGGCCGACTCGCCGGGGCAGCGCGCGTCGATGGCCCGGGCCGCCGCGCACACCAAGGAGGACTGGCGGCGGCTCATGGGTGAGGCCACGGCCTGGCGTGCCGAGCTGCTGGCGGCCTTCGACGAGGGCGAGCCGAGCGACGGCGAACGGGCCATGGACCTCGCCGAGGAGCACCGGCTGCACATCTCCCGCTGGTTCACCGCCTGCCCGTCCGACATGCACCGCCGCATCGCGGACGACTTCGCCGCCGATCCGCGCGCCTTCGCCCTGGTCGTGCCGCCGTCCCGGCAGCGCCCAGGCCTGGCCGCCTACCTGTGCAAGGCCGTCCACGCCAACGCGGCCCGCCGCACGGACGGCGGCGATGACCGATGAGCCGAGGAGAGTCATGAGAATACTGATCGCCGCCGCCGGATCGCGCGGTGACATCGCCCCCTACACCGGCCTCGGCGCCGCACTCCGCGCGGCCGGTCACGAGGTCGCCCTCGCCACGACGGACACCTTCGAACCCCTCGCCCGCGCCGCCGGGCTGGACTTCCGCGCCCTCCCGGGCAACCCGGCGAAGGGCGGCGGCGGAAGCGGCGACAAGCGGGAACTCATGCGGGCCGCCGCCGCTTTCATCACGGACCTGGGCCAGGGGTTCGCCGACGCGATGGCCGACGGCACGGACCTGATGCTGCTCTCGACCACGACCGCCCCGCTGGGCTGGCACCTCACCGAGGCCACCGGCACCCCGGGCATCGGCGTGTACCTCCAGCCCACCGCGCCGACCGGCGACTTCCCGCCCGTCGTCACGGGCACCCGCTCCCTGGGCCGCCCCGGCAACCGCCTGGCCGGACGCCTCGCGCTGCGGATGACGGACCGCCTGTACGCCCCCGCGGTGACCGCGCTGCGCGAACGGCTAGGGCTCCCGCCGGCCAAGCCCTCCGACACGCGCCGCCGCCAGGAACGCGCCGACTGGCCCGTCCTGCACGGCTTCAGCACCGCCCTGGTGGCCCGGCCCGCCGACTGGCGCCCCGGCCTGCACGTGGTCGGCAACTGGTGGCCCCACCACGATCCGGACGGGAAACTGCCCCCGGAGATCGAGGACTTCCTGAGCGCCGGGGCCCCGCCCGTCCTCATCGGCTTCGGCAGCATGGCGGCCGGCGAGGGGGAACGGCTCGGCGAGCTCGCCGTGCGGGCCCTGCGCCGCGCCGGGCTGCGCGGCATCCTCCAGTCGGGGAGCGCCGGGCTCACCGCCGAGGGCGACGACGTCCTCACCATCGGGGACGTCCCGCACGCCCCGCTGTTCCCGCGCCTGGCCGCCGTGGTCCACCACGCCGGGGCCGGCACCTCGGCCGCCGCGCTGCGGGCCGGGGTCCCCGCGGTCACCGTGCCCGTGACCGCCGACCAGCCGTTCTGGGCCGGCCGTCTCGCCGCCATCGGCGCCGCGGCCGAGCCGATCCCCTTCCGCGCCCTCACCGCCGACCGCCTCGCCGACGCGCTCGACCGCGTCGTCCGGCAGGAGCCGTACGCGCGGGCCGCCGCGAAGGGCGCGGAGCGGATGGCCGCGGAGGACGGAGCGGCCGGGACGGTGGAGGCGGTGCGGCGGCTGACCGGAGGCTGAGGCAGCGGGGCCGCGCGCCGGGGCCGGGGCCTCGCCTCGGCCGAGCGGCGCAAGAAGGCGGCGCCGTTGCGCGTAACCCCGCCCCCGCCCCGTGAGAGGACGAGATCCGGGGGTACCCCTTCCGTCGGGCGCCGCGACAAGCGGGACAGCCGGCCGACGGAGAGGCGACTCGTGCTGCTGGCGAAGAGCAAGAGGCACATGAAGGACCGGGCGCGGAGGGCGGGCGCGAGGACCGCGGAGGCCGTGGACGCCCGGCTCCCGCTCGCCGGGGCCGCCCGGTCGCTGCTGCGGAAGGCGTTCCCGGACCACTGGTCCTTCCTCCTCGGTGAATTCGCCCTCTACAGCTTCATCGTGCTCCTGCTGACCGGGGTCTACCTGACCCTGTTCTTCCAGCCGTCGATGGCCGAGTCGGTGTACACGGGCTCGTACGGCCCGCTCCGGGGAGTCCGTACCTCGGAGGCGTACGCCAGCACGCTCCGCATCAGCTTCGACGTGCGGGGCGGGCTGCTGATCCGGCAGATCCACCACTGGGCGGCGCTCGTCTTCGTCGCCTCGATCGGCGCGCACATGCTGCGGGTGTTCTTCACCGGGGCCTTCCGCAGGCCGCGCGAGGTCAACTGGATGGTGGGGGTGACGATGTTCCTCCTCGCCCTCCTGGAGGGCTTCGCCGGCTACTCCCTCCCCGACGACCTGCTGTCCGGCACGGGGCTGCGCACCGCGCAGGGCATCATGCTGTCGATCCCGGTCGTCGGCACCTATGTGAGCTTCTTCGTCTTCGGCGGCGAGTACCCGGGCGAGGACATCGTCTCGCGGCTCTACCCCGTCCACATCCTGCTGGTCCCCGGGCTGCTCCTCGCCCTGATCAGCCTGCATCTGCTGCTCGTCGTGCACTTGAAGCACACCCAGTGGGCGGGCCCGGGGCGCACCGGCCGCAATGTCGTCGGCAAACCGTTCTTCCCGCAGTACACGGCGAAGTCGGCCGGTCTCTTCCTCATGGTCTTCGGCGTGCTCGCCCTGCTCGGCGCCCTCGCGCAGATCAACCCCGTCTGGGACTACGGCCCCTACCGCACCGACCAGGTCTCCACCGGCTCCCAGCCCGACTGGTACGTCGGCTTCCTCGAAGGCGCCCTGCGGCTCATGCCCGGCGTCGAGACCCGGCTGTGGGGCCACACCCTGATGTGGAACCCGCTGGTCCCCGGCGTGCTGCTGCCCGGCGCGCTCTTCCTCGTGCTCTACGCGTACCCCTTCTTCGAGCGGTGGATCACCGGCGGCCCGGGCGAGCGCCACCTCTGCGACCGCCCGCGCGACCGGCCGGTCCGCACGGGGCTCGGCGTCGCCGCCATCACGGCCTACGCGGTACTGCTGCTCGCCGGGGGACAGGACGTGATCGCCTACGTCTTCGACGTGCCCGTGCACGCCCTGACCTGGACGTTGCGCATCGCCCTGTTCGTCCTGCCCCCGGTCGCGTTCGTGGTGACCGGCCGGCTCTGCCTGGCCCTCCAGGCGCACGACCGGGAACTGCTGGAGGACGGCGAGGCGACCGGCGGCGTGGAGCAGTCGGTGGAGGGCGGCTACCACCCCGAGCACGCGCCGCTGCCCGAGGAGAAGCGGTACGTCCTGCTGGCGCGGGAGCTGCCCAGGCCGCTGGACGTCCCCGCACCCCGGCGGGCCCCCGCCCGCATCCGGCTCACCCGGCGGCTGCGGTCACGGCTCAGCCACTGGTACTACCGCGACCAGGTCCGCCCCGGGCTGACGCCGCAACAGGAGCGGGAGGCCCGTGAGCTGCTGGCCGGGCCGCGCGGGGCGGGGGATCAGCGCTCCGGGTCGGGGTTCTGGAAGACGAAGCCGTAGACGCCCGGGGCCAGCACGCCGACCCCGATCAGGAACAGCCACAGCCCCTGGACGGTGCCCAGGCCCAGCAGCGCGGTGCCGGCCGCGCTGATCGCCGGGTAGTAGCTGCCCGCCGGGAAGTACCCGCGCCGACCGCTCACCTCCTGGACGCGCGCGTCCTTGCGGTCCTCCGGGCGGGGGGCCGACCGGTGGGCCTGCCGCCACAGGAACGCGGCGACCAGCGCCGACATCAGACCGGACAGGGCGAGCGCCGCGATGCCCGCCGGGTCCGGTGCGAACACCGCGTACACCGCGCAGGTCACCCCGAAGAACAGCGCCACCCCGCTGAACAGCCACGCCTCGCCCCTCATCGGCCCGGCCTCCCCGGGACGGCCGCCGCCTCGGGATGGTGCAGGTCGAACGCGGGTGACTCGGAGCGGATACGGGGCAGCGCGTGGAAGTTGTGCCGGGGCGGCGGACAGCTGGTCGCCCACTCCAGCGAGCGGCCCCAGCCCCACGGGTCGTCGCCCGTGACCCGCTCCCCGTACCGCCAGGTCTTCCACACGTTGTACAGGAACGGCAGCGTGGACAGGCCCAGCAGGAACGCCCCGATGGTCGACAGGGTGTTGAGCGTGGTGAACCCGTCGGTGGCCAGGTAGTCCGCGTACCGGCGGGGCATGCCCTGCTCGCCCAGCCAGTGGTGGACGAGGAAGGTGAGCTGGAAGCCCACGAAGAGCGTCCAGAAGTGGATCTTCCCCAGCCGCTCGTCGAGCATCCGGCCGGTGAACTTGGGCCACCAGAAATAGAACCCGGCGAAGGTGGCGAAGACGATCGTCCCGAACAGGACGTAGTGCAGGTGGGCCACGATGAAATAGGTGTCCGTCAGATGGAAGTCCATCGGCGGCGACGCGATCAGCACCCCGGTGAGCCCGCCGAGCAGAAAGGTGACCAGGAAGCCCAGGGACCACAGCATCGGCGTCTCGAACGACAGCGAACCGTGCCACATCGTGCCGATCCAGTTGAAGAACTTCACGCCCGTCGGTACCGCGATCAGGAACGACATCAGCGAGAAGAACGGCAGCAGCACCCCGCCCGTCGCGAACATGTGGTGCGCCCAGACGGTCGCCGAGAGACCGGTGATGGCGATGGTCGCGCCGACCAGCCCCACGTAACCGAAGGCGGGTTTACGGCTGAACACCGGCAGGATCTCCGTGACCACCCCGAAGAACGGCAGCGCCACGATGTACACCTCGGGGTGGCCGAAGAACCAGAACAGGTGCTGCCACAGCAGCGCCCCGCCGTTGGCCGCGTCGAAGACGTGCGCGCCGAACTTCCGGTCCGCCTCCAGGGCCAGCAGCGCCGCCGTCAGCACGGGGAAGGCGAGCAGCGCCAGGATCGAGGTGAACAGCACGTTCCAGGTGAAGATCGGCATCCGGAACAGCGTCATGCCCGGGGCGCGCAGGCAGATGATCGTGGTGATGAAGTTGACCGAGCCGAGGATCGTGCTCAGGCCCGAGACCACGAGGCCCATCACCCACAGGTCCCCGCCCGCCCCCGGTGAGAACACCGGCCCGTTCAGCGGCGCGTAGGCGAACCAGCCGAAGGCGGCGGCCCCGTTGGCCGTCAGGAACCCCGAGACGACCATCAGCCCGCCGAAGAGGTACACCCAGTACGTGTACGCGTTCAGCCGGGGGAACGCCACGTCCGGCGCCCCGATCTGGAGGGGCATGATCGCGTTGGCGAAACCGGTGAACGTCGGGGTGGCGAACAGCAGCATCATGATCGTGCCGTGCACGGTGAACAGCTGGTTGTACTGCTCGGGCGAGACGATCTGCATGCCGGGGCGGGCGAGCTCGGCGCGCATCACCATGGCCAGCGCCCCGGCGAACAGGAAGAACGCGAACGAGGTCACCAGATACATGTCGCCGATGACCTTGTGGTCGGTCGTCGACACCAGCCGGAGGAATCGCGCGCCCCCGCTCACCCGGCGCTCGGTCGCCCGCCGCTCCCGGTCGTCCGCCGCCGCCGCTCCCGGTCGCTCGTCCAACGACGTCATGCACCCTCCCGATCGGCCCGGTCCTCGGCCGGCCCGGCGGCCACCGGCCATCATGGGCCCGGCGCCCGGCCTCGCCGGTCACCAGCGGCGTGTACCCGGGCGTGGGCTACCCGAACGGCGCAGGAGCGGCGGAGTGCGGCGGCGGAACGCGGTCGTGGACGCCGTTGCGGTCACACGGCCGGGCAATCGGGTCATGGGCGGCGGGAAGGCGGGAGGGCGGATGCGACGCGGGTACCTCGCCCTCATGAACGCGAACCCGATTGAACTGCAGAAGGCCCTCGGCGGCGTCAGCTACCCCGCCGGCAAGGACGCGATCGTGGACCAGGCCCGCCAGAACGGTGCCGGCGACGAGATCATGGCAGCGCTGGACGCGCTGCCGGAGAAGGAGTACGAGTCGCCGGCCCAGGTCAGCAAGGAGGTCGCGCAGGAGGACTGATCCGGGCCAGGGCGAGGGCCGCGGCGCGGGTCAGGGGTGCCCGGGCTGCTGGCCGGGGGGCGTCGCGCCGCCCTCGCCGCCGCCCTTGTTCCCCTTGTCCGTCCCGTGGGCGTGCTTCCCGGCTCCGGGCCGGGGCGCGTCCTTCTGCGCCGCCTTGGTCCGCGCGCTGTCCTGCGGGGTCGCGCCGCCCTTGTCGCTGCGCCGTTGCTCGGGCTGTTGCGGGTTCGGCATCTCGGCTCCCGGATGTCTGCGAGTGGTCGTGCCGCGGCCGGTGGCCACTTCCCATGGTGCACCGGCCGGGGCCCGTCCGCCCGGCGGGTCAGCGGTGCGTGAGTACGTTGACCACCTTGCCGTTCGGGTCGCGTACGAAGAAGCGGCGCACGCCCCACTCCTCGTCGTGCGGGCCGTACACGATCTCCGCGCCCGCGCGGACGAGCGCCGCGTGCACCGCGTCCACGTCCGCGACCTCCACGCTGAGGTCAGGGTTGACCGGGCCGGTCGCGTCCTCGGTCATGAAGCTGATCTGGGCGGCCGGCCGGGCGGGCGAGGCGAGGGTCATGATCCAGCCATGGTTCATGACCTCCTCGAAGCCGAGCAGGCCGTAGAACGCGGCGTTGTCGCGGAGGGCGGACGGGTCCGTCGCGGTGTCACCCGCGCCGATCGGGATGTTCGGGACCACACGGTGAACGGACATGGCGTACTCCTGTCACATCGATCACGGTCGGTAACTCCGCTCAGCCTAGGGGCCGGCTCAAGGGGGTGGCTGGAAACTGTGGGTCGGGCCGGGGCAGACTGGCCCGGTCACAGCCGGGCCGGGGGCAACCCGGCCCATCGAGCCGCAGTCTTTCCGGGGGCGCCCCATGGTCCATTTCTCCTCACGCGTCACCGGGGAGGAGCTCGGGCGGATGGCCCACCGCCCGGACGCGCGGGACCTCTTCCCGACCGGCGTGGCCCGGCTGAGCGACACCCGGTTCCGCGTCCCCGCGCACTGGCCGCGCGCCCACCGCTTCTTCGCCCCCGTCAAGGGCCACCAGGACCCGCTGCTCATCGCGGAGACGATGCGGCAGGCGGCGATGCTGGTCTGCCACGCCGAACTCGGAGTGCCGCTCGGCGACGCGTTCGTGATGTGGGAGCTGCACTACACCACCGCCGCCGAACACCTCGTGCTCGGCGACGATCCCTGGGACGTCATGGTCGAGGTGGAGTGCTCCGGCATCCGCCGCCGGGGCCGCGGCCTCGGCTCGATGCGCCTCGGCTTCTCGCTGCGCCGGGACGGGGTGGTGATCGCCGTCTGCGACGCGCGGATCAGCTGCACCTCGGCCGCCGCCTACCACCGCCTGCGCGGCCACCGGTCCGCCGCCGCCCCCCTGCCCCCGCCCCCGGCCCTCGCGCCGCGCAGCGCCGGGCGGACCTCCGAGCGGGACGTCGTCCTCGGGCCGCCCGTCGCCCCCGGGCGCTGGCCGCTGCGGCTCGACACCGGGCACCCGACGCTGTTCGGCCGCCCCAACGACCACGTGCCCGGCATCCTGCTCCTGGAGGCGGCCCGGCAGGCGGCCCACGCCACCGTGCCCGGCTTCCTCCCGGTCACCCTGCGCTCCGGCTTCCTCCGGTACGTGGAGCTGGACCGCCCCTGCTGGGTGGAGGCGACGACCGAGCCGGCCGGGGTGCGGGTGCGGGCGGTGCAGGACGGCGAAACGGTCTTCACCTGCACGCTCGGCCGGCCGGTCTGAGCGGGGGTCAGGCCGGGTCCGGCAGCCGGGTGCCCGTCCCGCTCACCCGCACCCGCGCGTCGCCCGCCCCCAGCGTCACGGTGAGCGTGCCGGGGCGGCCCATGTCCTCGCCCTGGTGCAGGGTCAGCACGGCGGCCTCCGGCACGAGGGCCAGCTCCCGCAGATACGCCCCGAACGCGGCCGCCGCCGCACCCGTCGCCGGGTCCTCCACCACCCCGCCCACCGGGAACGGATCGCGGACGTGGAACACCGCGTCGGACGCCCGCCACACCAGCTGAACGGTCGTCAGGTCCAGCCGGTGCATCAGGGCTTCCAGGCGCCCGAAGTCGTAGTCCAGCGCGGCCAGCCGCTCCCGGGTCGCCGCGGCCAGCACGAGGTGGCGGGCCCCGGCGTACGCGATCCGGGGCGGCAGGGCCGGGTCGAGGTCGGCGGCCGGCCAGTCCAGCGCCGCCAGCGCCTGGGCGAGGTCGCCCGCCGCCACGTCCTCGACGCGTGGTTCCACGCTGGTCAGCGTCGCCCGCAGCTCGTTCCCCTCGCGGACCACGGTGACCGGCACCGTACCGGCGGGGGTGGCGAACTCCACCTCGCCCGGCCCGTCCCGCTCGGCGAGCGCGAGGGCGGCGGCGACCGTGGCGTGCCCGCAGAACGGCACCTCGGCCTTCGGGCTGAAGTAGCGGACCGCGTAACCGCGCGCACCGGGCTCCGACGCCTCGGTACGCCCGGTCAGGAAGGCGGTCTCGCTGTAGCCGAGGTCCGCCGCCACGGCCAGCATGGCCGCCTCGTCGAGACCGGAGGCGTCGAGCACCACCCCGGCGGGGTTGCCGCCCTCGGGGTCGGCGGAGAACGCGGTGTAACGCAGGATGCCCGTGGCAGGGAGATCGGTCATGTGCGGCTCAACCGCGCACCCGGCGACGGCATTCCCGGACCGGCGGCTGCCGGGCAAACCCGGCGCCCGAACGGATCGCGGGCCCGGGCGTGCGGTGCCGGGACGCCCGGGCGCCTTGCCATACGGCGCCGCAGGGGCGCGGCCTGCCGAGCCGACCGGCCCAGTACGGCATCGCCCTGCCCCCGGCGCGCCTGCGCGCCTTCTCATCCCCGGCCTACGTTCGGCACCGCCCCGCCCCCCGGCCAGCCCCGGCGCGCCTCCTCAGCCCCGGCCGGCACCGCCCGCCCCGCCAAGCCCGGCGCGCCTGCGCGCTTCCTCATCCCCGGCCCACGGCTTCGCCCGCCCCGCCAGGCCCCGGCGCGCCCGCACGCCTCCTCAGCCCCGGCCCACGGCTCCGCCCACCCCGCCGGGCCCCGGCGCGCCTGCGCGCCCCCTCAGCCCCGGCCCACGGCTCCGCCCACCCCGCCAGGCCCCGGCGCGCCCGCGCGCCCCCTCAGCCCCGGCCCACGTACGGCATCGCCGTCGCCATCACCGTCGCGAACTGGACGTTGGCCTCCAGGGGCAGCTCCGCCATGTGCAGCACCGTCCGGGCCACGTCACCGGCCGCCATCACCGGCTCCACGGCCAGTTCGCCGTTGGCCTGGAGGGTGCCCGTGCGCATCCGCTCCGTCATGTCCGTCGCCGCGTTCCCGATGTCGATCTGCCCGCACGCGATGCGGTACGGACGCCCGTCCAGCGACAGCGACTTGGTCAGGCCGGTGATCGCGTGCTTGGTCGCGGTGTACGCCACCGAGTGCGGACGCGGCGTGTGCGCGGAGATCGAACCGTTGTTGATGATCCGTCCGCCCTGCGGGTGCTGCTCCTTCATCTGCCGGTACGCCGCCTGCGCGCACAGGAACGCCCCCGTCAGGTTCACGTCGACGACCCCGCGCCAGTCCTCGTACGCCAGGTCCTCGACGGGCCCGCCCGGGCCGAACGTACCCGCGTTGTTGAAGAGCAGATCGAGGCGGCCGAAACACTCCCGTACGGACGAGAACAGCGCGTCCACGTCCTCGGGGCGGGTGACGTCGGCGGGGACGGTGAGCGCGCGGGCCCGCTCACCGGCCAGCGCGGCCGTCTCGGCGAGCGGTTCGGGGCGGCGGCCCGCGAGCGCCACCGACCAGCCGGCGCCGGCCAGGGCGAGCGCCACCGCGCGGCCGATGCCGGAGCCGGCGCCCGTGACCACAGCCACCCTCGACGGGGAGTCCTCCGCGCAATTCAACAGACTGCCGCTCATGCTGAGGCAGCGTACGCGCAGCCCCTGAGGGGTGATTCGGGGCGGGGCCCCGGCGATTCCCGCGCCCGTGCGGCGCCGGGCGATGATCATGGGTATGGCCGCGAACGCGGAGTTTGCCCCTGGGGGCACCATCCTGCCGCACTCCTCATCCGGGCGACGCCCGCGCGACGCGAACACGTCAGCCTCCGGATGCGCCGGGCCGCTGGACTTCCCCCACACCACCAGTCAGGGGAGGGACAGATGACGCACTCATCGCCACAGCAGGAGCTGCGCGACGCGGCCCGGCACACGGACCGCCGCCGCTTCCTCACCGTCACCGGCGCCGCCGCCGCGCTCGCCTTCTCGGTCGGCCTGCCCGCCGCCGGGACCGCCAGCGCCCGCGAGATCGAGGCCCGGCAGATCGGCGAGGACCCGTTCACGCTCGGCGTCGCGTCCGGCGACCCGCTGCCGAACTCCGTCCTCCTGTGGACGCGGCTCGCGCCCCGCCCGTTCGAACCCGGCAGCGGCCTCCCGGACGCCCGCGTCGAGGTCGGCTGGGAGCTGGCCAACGACGAGCGGTTCCACCGCGTCGTCCGGCGCGGCACCGCGTACGCCCACCCGGAGTTCAACCACAGCGTCCACGTCGAGGTGAAGGGCCTCGCCCCGGACCGCGTCCTCTACTACCGCTTCCGCGCCGGACAGTGGACGAGCCCGGTCGGCCGCACCCGTACGGCACCGGCGCCCGGCGCCCGCAAGCACGAACTGACCCTGGCCGCCGTCTCCTGCCAGGCCTACCACGACGGTTACTACACCGCGTACCAGCACCTCGCCCAGGAGGACGTCGACGTCGTCTTCCACCTCGGCGACTACCTGTACGAGTACGCCGTCACCGCCGTCGGCGGCGCCCGCAAGTACACCGATCGCACGCTGCCCGCCCTGTTCAACCGGGAGACGGCGACGCTGGAGGACTACCGGCTGCGGTACGCCCTCTACAAGTCCGACCCGGACCTGCGCGCCGCCCACGCCGCGCACCCCTTCGTCGTCACCTGGGACGACCACGAGACCGAGAACAACTACGCCGGCGACATCCCCGAGAACAGCGTGCCGCCGGAGGAGTTCCTGATCCGCCGGGCCGCCGCCTACCGCGCGTACTGGGAGAACCAGCCGCTGCGCGCGCCCCAGCGGCCGACCGGCCCCGACATGCGGCTCTACCGCCGCCTGAACTTCGGCCGGCTCGCCCAGTTCGACGTGCTCGACACCCGGCAGTACCGCAGCGACCAGGCGTACGGCGACGGCTGGCAGACGCCCGGACCGGAGTCCGAGGACCCGAAGCGCACCCTGACCGGCGCCACCCAGGAGCGCTGGCTCATCGACGGCTGGCGCCACTCGCACGCCACCTGGAACGTCGTGCCGCAGCAGGTCACCTTCGCCCAGCGGCGCGACGTGCCCACCGACGCGTTCAAGCTGTCCATGGACTCCTGGGACGGCTACCCGGCCTCCCGCGACCGCATCCTGCAGGGCGCCGAGCGCGTCGGCGTGGACAACCTCATGGTCCTCACCGGCGACGTGCACGTCAGCTACGGCTTCGACATCAAGCGGGACTTCGACGACCCGGCGTCGCGCACGATCGGCACCGAGATCGTCACGACGTCCATCACCAGCGGGAAGGACGGCTCCGAGAAGCCGTCCAACTACAACAACCTGATGGCGGCCAACCCGCACATGAAGTTCTACAACGGGCGCCGCGGCTACGCCCTCGTCACCCTCCAGGAGCGGGCGGCGCGCGCCGACTTCCGTACGGTCTCGGCCGTCACGACGCCGGGCGCCCCCGTCACCACCGCCGGCTCCTACGTCACCGAGGCCGGCCGTCCCGGTCTGAAGCCCGCCTAAACGGCGTCCACGGGGTAGCGGACGCCGATGCGGTCACGGACCGCGTCGAGCGTCCGCATCACCGCGAGCGAACCCTCCAGCGGCACCAGCGGGGACTCCGTCTCGCCCGCCAGGACCGCCCGCATCACCTCGGCCGCCTCGTACTGCATCCCGGACAGGCCCTGCGGACCCGGCCCGGAGGTGATCTCCTCGGGCTCGGCGCCCGCCCGGTGCAGCACGAAGCCCTGCGGATGGAAGAAGCTGTGCGGGATGTCGATCCGGCCGCCCGTCCCGATCACCGTGGCGGCCGTCGGGTGGTGCCCGACGATCGAGCAGGACAGCAGCGCGTTGGCCCCCGAGTCCCAGCCCAGCAGCATCCCGGTGTTCAGGTCCACGCCCTCCGGCGACAGCAGGGCGTCCGCCTGCACCCGGTCCGGCTCGCCCAGCAGCAGCTGCGCGAACGACACCGGGTACACGCCCAGGTCCAGCAGCGCCCCGCCGCCCAGCCGGGGATCGCGCAGCCGGTGCTCCGGGCCCAGGTCCGCCGCGAAGCCGAAGTCGGCCTGCACGGTCCGGATCTCCCCGATCGCCCCGTCCCGCACCAGCTCGGTGAGGCGCCGGATCACGGGGTTGCAATAAGTCCACATCGCCTCCATCAGGAAGACCCCGCGGTCCCGGGCCAGCTTCACCAGCTCCCGCGCCTCGCGCTCGTTCAGCGTGAACGCCTTCTCGCACAGCACGTGCTTCCCGGCCTCCAGCGCGAGCGCGGCGGCCTCCCGGTGCGCGGAGTGCGGCGTGGCCACGTACACCACGTCGACCTCGTCGTCCGCGACCAGGCCGGCCCAGTCGCCGTACGCCCTCGGTATCCCGAACCGCTCCGCGAACGCCCGCGCCGAGGCGTCCGTGCGCGACGCCACGGCCACCACCTCCGCACCGGGCACGGCCTGGAGATCGGCGGTGAACGTCGCCGCGATCCCGCCGGTCGCCAGCACGCCCCAACGGACAGTCCTGCTCATGCACGCTCCCAAAAAGGTGTCGACCATCCCCGCCGAGCTGAGAGCATAGAGCCGGATTCAACAACTATGGAGATGAGAATGCCGGAGAGCGGCGTCAGCCGGGCCCAGCACATACGCACCACCGACACCACCCCGCAGGGCGGGACCACCCCTCCCGGCAGAGCCGCCACCACCGCCGCGCGGCGCACCGGCCTCCTCGTCACCCTCGTCCTCGGCGGCCTCACGGCGCTCCCGCCGCTGTCGATGGACATGTACCTCCCGGCCCTTCCGGCCGTCACGGACTCGCTGCACGCACCCGCCGCCACGGTCCAGCTCACCCTGACCGCCTGTCTCACCGGCATGGCGCTCGGCCAGGTCGTCGTCGGACCGATGAGCGACCGCTGGGGCAGGCGCCGCCCGCTCCTCCTCGGCATGGCCGTCTACGTGCTGGCCACCGCGCTCTGCATCTTCGCCCCGTCCGCCGGGCTCCTCATCGCCTTCCGCCTGGTCCAGGGCCTCGCGGGCGCGGCCGGCATCGTCATCTCCCGCGCCGTGGTGCGCGACATGTACGACGGCGTCGCGATGGCCCGGTTCTTCTCCACGCTGATGCTGATCTCCGGCGTCGCCCCCGTCATCGCCCCGGTCATCGGCGGCCAGGTCCTGCGGCTGACCGACTGGCGCGGGATCTTCGGCGTCCTGACCGGCGTCGGCGTCCTGCTCACCTTCGTCGTCTGGAAGTGGCTCGGCGAGACCCTGCCGTCCGCCGAGCGCCACACCGGCGGCATCGGCGACGCGCTGCGCACCATGCGCGGCCTGCTCGCCGACCGGGTCTTCACCGGCTACATGATCGCGGGCAGCCTCGCCTTCGCCGCGCTCTTCGCGTACGTCAGCGCCTCGCCGTTCGTCATCCAGGAGATCTACGGCGCCTCACCGCAGACCTTCAGCCTGCTCTTCGGCATCAACTCCATCGGCCTGATCGCCGTCGGCCAGATCAACGGCAAGCTCCTCGTCGGCCGGGTCAGCCTGGACAAGGCCCTCACCTTCGGACTCGTCGTCATCGTGACCGCCGCGACCGCGCTGCTCCTGATGACCTCCGGCGTCTTCGGCGACGTCGGCCTGGTGCCGGTGGCCGCCGGGCTCTTCGTGCTGATGTCGGCGATGGGCCTGGCGATGCCCAACACCAACGCCCAGGCGCTGATGCGCACCAAGCACGCGGCCGGCTCGGCCTCCGCGCTGCTCGGCACCTCGCAGTTCCTGATCGGCGCCATCGCCTCCCCGCTGGTCGGCATCGCCGGCGAGGAGACCGCCGTCCCGATGGCCGTCGTCCAGCTGACCTGCGCGGTGGGCGCGCTCGCCTGCTTCCTGGGCCTGTGCCGCCCCTGGCAGCGGGCCGCCACGATCTGAGGGCGGCCCCGGCCCGCCTACAATCCTTCGGTGAACGCCACCCTCCCCACCGCGGACGCCCTGCGCGCGGCCCTCGCCGGACTCCTGGACGGGCTGCCGCCCAAGCAGGCCGGCCGGGCCGTCGACCGGCTCATCGCCCACTACCGGGGCACCGTTCCCACCGACGCCCCGGTGCTCCGCGACCGCGCGGACGCGGTCGCGTACGCGGCGTACCGGATGCCCGCCACCTTCGAAGCGGTACGGTCCGCCCTCGACGCCCTCCGCGAGGCCGCCCCCGACTGGGCGCCCGCCACGCACACCGACGTCGGCGGCGGCACCGGGGCGGCGAGCTGGGCCGTCGCGGGGGAGTGGGAGACGCACCGCACCACCGTCCTGGACTGGGCCGAGCCCGCGCTCGCCCTCGGCCGCGAACTGGCCGCCGCCGGCCCGGACGCCCTGCGCGCCGCCGAATGGCGGCGGGCCCGCATCGGCGAGGACCTCGACCTCGCCCCGGCGGACCTGGTCACGATCTCCTACGTGCTCAACGAGCTGACCGCTCCCGCCCGCACCGCGCTCATCGACGCCGCCGCCCGGGCCGGCCAGGCCGTCGTGGTCGTCGAGGCCGGCACCCCGGGCGGCTACGCCCGGATCATCGAGGCCCGCGACCGGCTCGTCGCCGCCGGGCTCACGGTCGCCGCGCCCTGCCCGCACAGCGGCGCCTGCCCGATAGAGCCGGGCACCGACTGGTGCCACTTCTCGGCCCGGGTCAGCCGCTCCTCGCTGCACCGGCAGGTGAAGGGCGGCTCACTGCCGTACGAGGACGAGAAGTTCAGCTACGTCGTCGCCACCCGCCTCACGCCCCGGCCCGTGGCCGCCCGGGTCGTCCGCAGGCCCCAGATCCGCAAGGGCCAGGTGCTCCTGGACCTCTGCACCCGCGACGAGGGCCTGCGCCGCGACACGGTCACCAAGCGGCACGGCGCCCTCTACCGCGCCGCCCGGAACACCGACTGGGGCGACGCCTGGCCGCCCCCGGAGGACGCCGCCTAGCCGTTCGGCTCCCGGCCGCGCAGCTCCTGCGTACAGCACTTCACGCTGCCGCCGCCCTTCAGCAGCTCGCTCAGGTCCATCGGCACCGGCTCGAAGCCCCGCGCCCGGAGCGGGTCGAACAGCCCCGTCGCGGCCTGGGGCAGCAGGACGTGGAGCCCGTCGCTCACCGCGTTCAGACCGAGCGCCGCCGCGTCCGCCTCCCCGGCGATCAGCGCGTCGGGGAAGAGCCGCGCCAGGGCCGCCCGGCTGCCGGGCGAGAAGGCCGGCGGGTAGTACATGACCTCGTCCGCCGCGTCGTCGAGCACGCACAGCGCCGTGTCCAGGTGGTAGTAGCGCGGGTCCACCAGGTCGAGGCCGATCACCGGGCGCCCGAAGAACTCCTGCGCCTCCGCGTGCGAGAGCGGCGACGACCGGAAACCCCGGCCCGCCAGCACATAGGAGGCGGTCACCGCGAAGTCGCCCTCGCCCTCGTTGACGTGGTCCGGCTCGTGGACCTCGGTGAAGCCGTGGCCGAGGAACCACTCCCGGTGCACGGCCGCCTCCTCGAACCGTTCCCGGTACGCGAAGCGGGCGCCCAGCACCCGGCCGTCGATCACCGTGGCCCCGTTCGCCGCGAAGACCATGTCCGGCAGGTCCGGGTGCGGCTCCAGCAGGTCGACGGTGTGGCCGAGGGCGCGGTAGCGGTCGCGTAGGTCCTCCCACTGGGTCTGCGCCAGCGGCAGGTCGACCGGCTTGGAGGGATCCATCCACGGATTGATGGAATACGTCACCTTGAAGTGGGCAGGCGCACACATCAGATAGTGCCGGGGCGTGGCTGCACGAGTCATAGAGGCTCCCCACGGATCGTCGCGGCGGCTGGTGGCCGCAGCGGCCGGTGCGTCGCACGGGTGTGTGCGTGAGCTCATGGTGCGCCGTACGGGGACCCCGGCGCTGTGGTCCGAACGGGTGGTTCGCGCGGACGCGGCCCCGGGGGCTTGTTGTCGCCGGTCACCACACGTGCTCTTTCATGACAAAGCATGTGATAACGCCCCCCGTGCGGCATCGGCCGTCCCACCCCGCTTCCGGACTCCGGCCACCCGAGGCGCAGGATGGTGGGACCATGGGCAGGGGCAACGCAAAGGCAAGGGGATAGATGGGCGCCGATTTCAGCCGTGGTCGCGGTGCGGAGAGCAGGATTTCCCAGTGGCTGCGGCGACGACCCAAACCGCAGCGGCGCGAGGTCGACGACACCGCACGGGAGTCGCTGCTCCTGGCCGTCGCCGAGGCCGGAATGCCCATCGCGCCCGCCGCCCACCCGGTCGGCTACCGGTGTTCGTGCGAACGCATCGGCTGTCCCACCCCGGCCCGCCACCCGCTGTCCTTCGCCTGGCAGACGCAGTCCACCACCGACCGCGCCCAGATCGAGCGCTGGGCCCGCAGCCAGCCGCAGGCCAACTTCATCACCGCGACCGGCATGGTCCACGACGTCCTCGACGTCCCGCTGGCCGCCGGCGAGCAGGCCCTCGAACGGCTCCTCGCCGCCGGGGTCGAGGTCGGCCCGGTGGCCCGCTCCGGCGACGACCGGATGCTGTTCTTCACCGCGACCCGCGGCACCCCGGAGGACGAGGACGAGTGGTGGCCGTGCGAGCTGGACTGCCACCCCGAGACGATGGACGAGCACCCCGGCCTGCGCTGGCACTGCCGCGGCAGCTACGTCCTGCTGCCCCCGGCCCAGCTCCCCGGTGAGCTGGACGTCGCCTGGCTGCGCGGCCCCGAACACCCGCTGCCGGACCCGCTGACGCTCCTGGAGACGCTGACGGACGCCTGCGCGCGGTTCATCGGCTCCGAGGGCCAGAGCGACGCCGACCACGAATCGGTGGCCTGGCCGCTGCGCCGCTAGCCGGGCGGCTCAGGAGCCCTTCGCCGAGGTCAGTCCGGGCAGCCGGCTGAGCACGGTCACCTTGCCCGTGCCGGCGCCCTTCCTCGGCACGTACACCAGCTGGCTGGAGACCCGCTCCTTGGTCAGCGTGCTCCTCACCTCGCCGGTGAGCAGCGCCTCCACATCGGGGTCGACGGCCGGGCGCAGCCCCTGCGCGGCGGTCTGCCGCTCGAAGTGCCTGCTGCTGAAGAAGACCAGCGCCCCGCCGTCCTCGGTGACCAGCCCCAGCGGGGCGTACGCACCGGTGTCCAGCGGCTGGTCGGCGTACTGGTACGAGAACCCGGCCCGCCGGGTGTTCAGCCGGGCCTCCCGCCACTGCGAGGTGGCCGCCCCCGGCGCGAACACGTCCGGGGCGCCCTCCTGGAGGTACTGCGCGTACCGCGTGCCCAGATCGCGCGGGGCCACCGCGAGCCCCGGGCCGTCCGCCGCGACCGGCGCGGCGTCCTTCGCGAGGGCGGGCAGCAGGTCCGGGGCGACGACCGACAGATAGGCGGCCTTCCAGCCCGCGTCCGGGCCGGTCTTCGTGAAGGCCAGCAGCCAGCGGCTGTCCTGCTCGCCCTGCTCCGTGTCGCGGTTGGAGTCCGTGTCGGCGAGGAACCAGCGCGGCCAGCCCGCCTTCTCCGGGATGACGAAACGGGCGTCGGTCAGCTCGAGCGGCCGGTGCCGGGAGTTGCCGGTGGGCGCTATCCGGTGCCGGGCCTTCAGCCCCGCCTGGTTGACCGCGCCGAGCGACCCCGTCACCACGTCCGCGTCCAGCGCCGGATCGTACGCCTTGTCGGCGGCGTTGTACGCGGCGGTGAACTCCTTCAGGGCCCGGGCGGCCTCAGCCCTCGTCGCCGCCGGTACGACTGCCCGCTCGCCGTGCACCGTCACGCACCCGCTCGCCGTCAGGCTCAGCACCGTCGCCATCGCGAGCCCCGCCAGCCGCCGCACCGGCCCCAGACTTCTCATCCGCTGCTTTCCGCGCCTTCTGATCCGTCGCCACTGACCGTCCGAACCCTACCGGGGACAGGAACAGCGCGAGGGCCGGGACGAGATACAGCGCCCAGACGGTGAGCTGGAGGACGGTGGGGTCCGGCTGGAAGTTGAACGTGCCCTTCAGCAGCGTCCCGTACCAGCTGTCCGGCGGGATCGTGGAGCTGATGTCGAACGCCCGGTTCTGCAGACCGCCCAGGAATTCCGCCTCCTGGAGGTCGTGCACGCCGTACGCCAGCACACCCGCGGCGACGACCACCAGCATCCCGCCGGTCCAGGTGAAGAACTTCGCCAGGTTGATCCGCAGCGCGCCCCGGTAGAACAGCCAGCCCAGCACCACCGCCGTGGCGATGCCGAGGACCGCGCCGATCATCGGGTGCCAGCCGTCGTCCGCCGCGTGCACCGCCCGCCACACGAACAGCGAGGTCTCCAGCCCCTCCCGGCCGACCGCCAGGAGCGCGGTCGCGACGAGCGCGCCGGTGCCCATGGCGAGCGCCGCGTCCAGCCTGCCGTGCAGCTCCGCCTTCAGATGGCGGGCGGTCCGCCGCATCCAGAAGACCATCCACGTCACCAGGCCCACCGAGACGATGGACAGCGAACCGCCCAGCGCCTCCTGCGCCTTGAACGTCATCTCCTGCGAGCCGAATTCGAGACCGGCGCCGAAGCCCAGGCTGACGACGACCGCGATCGACACACCGATCCAGATCGGCACCAGCCGGTCCCGGTTGCCGGTCTTCACCAGGTACGCGATGAGGATGCAGACGACCAGGCAGGCCTCAAGCCCTTCGCGCAGTCCGATCAGGAAGTTGCTGAACACGTCTCGGTTCCCTTTCCGCTTCGAGTCCCGTTACGAGAACAGCGCCCGGCCCCACCAGTCGTCCTTGTCGCGGACGCCCGGCGGGACGGCGAAGTGCGCCGAACCCACGTGCTGGATGTACTCGTTGAGTGCGTCGTGTGCCGCCAGCCGCCGTTGCAGGGGAACGAACGCCTTGCGGGTGTCGCGCTGGTAGGCCAGGAAGAACAGCCCCGCGTCGAGCCTGCCGAGGCCGTCGGTGCCGTCCGTGAAGGAGTAGCCCCGGCGCAGGATCATCGCGCCGCCGTTGCTGTCCGGATGCGCGAGCCGGACGTGCGCGGTCGGCAGCATCGCCTTCAGGAACGGCTCGTCGCGCTCCTTCGCCTTGCCGACCGGCGCGCCCTCGCCCTTGTCGCGGCCGAAGACGTCCTCCTGTTCCTGGAGCGAAGCGCGGTCCCAGGTCTCGATGTGCATCCGGATGCGCCGGGCCACCAGGTACGAGCCGCCGGTCATCCACTTGGGCCCGTCCCCGGGCCCGACCCACACGTGCTTGCCGAGGGCGGCCGTGTCGGTGCCGGAGATGTTCCGGGTGCCGTCCTTGAAGCCCAGCATGTTGCGCGGGGTCTGGGCGTCCGGCGTGGTCGAGGACGTCTTGCCGAAGCCCAGCTGCGACCATCGGATCGCGGCGCGGCCCATGCCGATCCTGGCCAGGTTGCGGATGGCGTGCACGGCGACCTGCGGATCGTCCGCGCACGCCTGGACGCACAGATCGCCGCCGCTGCGGGCCTTGTCGAGATTGTCACCGGGGAACTTCGGCAGGTCCACCAGCGCCTCGGGCCGCCGCCCGTCCAGACCGAACCGGCCCTTCGCGAACAGCGAGGGCCCGAAGCCGATGGTCAGCGTCAGCCGCGACGGCTTCAGCCCCAGCGCCTCGCCCGTGTCGTCCGGCGGCGCCTCGGGCAGACCCCCGTACGCCCCGTCGCCGACCGCGTGCCCGGCGGTCATCCGCTCGGCCGCCCGGGTCCACTCCTTGAGCAGCGCGACCAGTTCGGCCCGGTCCTCCGTCGTCACGTCGAACGCGGCGAAGTGCAGCCGGTCCTGGACGGCGGTGGCGATTCCGGCCTGGTGCGCGCCGTGGAACGGCACCGCGGCGCCGCCGTCGGCGGCCGTGGCCGGGCCGTCGTCCCCGGACCGGGCCGCGGCGACGCCCACCCCGGCCGCGGCGGCGCCGAGCGCCAGCCCGGCACCGCCCCAGCCCAGCAGTGCGCGGCGCGACGGGGCGGTGCCGCCGACGGGTGCCTCGCGGGTCTCGTCGCTCATCGCGAGCCTCTTTCCGGCCGGTTACTTCGTGACCGCGGCGGCCAGCTTCGACAGCGGCTCGGCCAGCGCGTTGACCGCGTCCGACAGCTCCTTGCGGTCCGCCTTGCCGACCTTGTCGTAGGAGACGAAGTCGTACGAGGAGGGGTCCTCGCGGTACTGCTCGAGCAGCTTGTTCAGCTCGTCGAACCGCTTGCCCAGGGTGGCGGTGAGCGCGGGGTCGTTCTTGGACGCGATCGCCTTCAGCAGGTCGTAGGACTGCTCGGCGCCCTCGACGTTGGCCTTGAAGTCGACCAGGTCGGTGTGGCTGTAGCGCTCCTCCTCACCGGTGACCTTGCCGGTGGCGACCTCGTCGAGGAGTTCCTTGGCGCCGTTGGCCATCGAGGTCGGGGTGATGTCGGCGGTGCCGACGCGCCGGCGCCAGTCGGCCAGGTCCTTGTACAGGGTCGTCGCGAGGGCCTTCTCCTCGGCGCCGAGCTTCTTGTCCTGCCACAGCGCCTTCTCCAGACGGTGCCAGCCGGTCCACTTCTGGCCGTCCTCGAGACCGTCCTCGCGGACGTCGACCTTGGGGTCGATGTCGCCGAACGACTCGGCGACCGGCTCGGTGCGCTCCCAGCCGACGCGGGAGTTGGCGTACGCCTTCTTCGCGGCCTCGATGTCCCCGGCGGCGACGGCGTCCGTGAAGACCTTGACCTTCGGCAGCGTCTCGTCGGCCTGGGCCTGCACATAGGTGCGGTACGCGGCGACGGCCTTGTCCATCTCGGGGCTGCGCTTGGCCGCCTTGCCGCCGCTGACCTCGATCTTCTGCCGGATGCCGTGGCCCTTCATGCCGGGCTTGCAGGCGATCTCGTACGAACCGGCCTTGATCTCGGCCGTGATGGTGGCCTTGGTGCCCGGGCCGATGTTCTCGCGCTCGGCGACGATGCGGTCGTCCGGGAAGAGGACGTAGACCTCGGTGACCTTGGAGCCCTTGTTCTGCACGGCCAGCTCGATGTGCCCGGCCGGCAGCTTCTTCTTCGAGACCTCGCAGGAGTCGTCCTTGGCGACGACCTGGACGGCCCCCTCGCCCTTGCCGTCGCTCTTCTCGGAGCAGCCCGTGACGGCGGTCAGAGCGGCCGCGGTGGCGGCAGCGGTGACGACGGAGAGACGAACGGCTCGCATACGGGCTCCACTTGAGGACGAAGGAGGCGGCGGTGAGGGGCCGGACAAAGCCGGGTGAGGCGGACCTAACTTAGCCGAGGCTTATCTGCTCGATACCCACCCGCGCAGTGATTCAGCTCTCACTGGGGAGGTCCGGAAACGGTCCGATCACGGCCGACCCATGGACGTACCTCACACAGGTAATACACAGGTCAAGGGGCGCGGTCGGCGCGGCCTCCCGCGCGACCGCGGCGGCAGATGCCTGTACGGATGCTTGAATGCCGAGGTGAGCGACTACGACGTACCCGCCGGAATCGACATCCTCCGCGTGTTCTGCGGCCCCGACGGCCTGCACGGCAACGCCCTCGGTGTCGTACGCGACGGGCGCCGCCACCCCGGCCGGGCCGCCCGGCAGGAACTCGCCCGGCGGCTCGGCTTCAGCGAGACCGTGTTCGTGGACGACCCCGAGCGCGGCCGGCTCGACATCTACACCCCGGGGCTCCGGCTGCCGTTCGCCGGGCATCCCGTCGTCGGCGCCGCCTGGCTGCTCGACCTGGAGGTCCTGGAGCTGGAGGTGGGCGACGTGTTCGCCCGCCACGACGGGGAGTTCACCTGGATCACCGCCCGCCCGGAATGGGTCCCGCCGCGCACCCTGGAGCAGTACGCCTCGGCCGCCGAGGTCGACGCGCTCCCGGCGCCGCCGCCCGGCGAGGGCTGGCTCTACGCCTGGGCGTGGGAGGAGGAGGCGGCGGGGCGGGTCAGGGCGCGGGCGTTCCCGCGCCGGGACGACGGCATCGCCGAGGACGAGGCGACGGGGGCCGCGGCCCTGTTGCTGAGCGCGCGCCTCGGGCGCGCGCTCAACATCACCCAGGGCCGCGGCTCCCAGATCCTCACGGCGCCCGCGCCCGACGGCACGGTGGAGATCGGCGGCAGGGTCGTCCTCACCCACCACGGATAGCGGGGCCTCCCGCCTGGGCGGACCCTCGACCGCTCGTCGGCGCCCGCCGGTCAGGCGGGCTCGTCCGGGGCGGCCGAGATGCGGTCGAGCAGTTCGGTCAGCAGGGCGCGTTCGCCGGCCGTGAGGGCGCCGGTCCGGGGGAGGAGGGCCTGGAGTGCCACGGCTGCCGCGGCAGGGCGGGGGGGGGGGGAGGCGGGCGCCCCGGTGGTGATCGCGGCGATGACGGCTTCCCTGGCCAGGTGGGAGACGCTCATGTCCCGCCGGTCCTCGGGGGTGGCGATGAGCGAGAGGGTGGTGCCGCCGCCCACGGCGTGCACCAGATGCGTCGCGCGCCTCTCGTCGATCCGCAGACGTCCCGCCTCGGCGATCCGGTGGATGTGCGCGGCCAGGATCTCCAGCGCGGCGGCGGAGGCGGGGGACGGGGCGCCCGGGCTGGGCTGGGCGTACATCAGCGTGTACAGAGCCGGGTTGGCCAGGCCGTACTCCGTGTTGAAGTCCCAGCCCCTGCGCAGGTCCTCCACCGGGTCGCCGGTGAGTTCCAGGGCGGCCTTCTCGCCGATGTGGCTCGCGAAGCCGTGGGCGGCGACCGCGTCGAGCAGGCCCTGCTTGTCGCCGAAGAGCCGGTAGATGGTGGGTGCCTGGACGCCGGCCGCGGCGCCGACGGCCCTGGTCGACACCGCCTCGCGGCCGTTCTCCGTGAGCAGTCGGGTGGCGGCGGCGATGATCCGCCGGCGGTTGCTTTCGGCGGGATCGGGGTGCTCGGTCTCCATGGTTACCGATGATAACGGCAGGGCGTTAGCGGTTGCGTTATCCCCGCTACCGTGCAACCGTTAGCAGTGGAAACGCCGAGTGGCCGCCGGCCCGCCGGCGTGCCGTGTCCGTACTCATCGCCATGCCTGCTCCGGAGGTTTCCGTGATCGTCGTTACCGCCCCCACCGGCCGGATCGGCCGCCAGGTGCTCGACGCGCTGCTCGACGGCGGCGCGAAGGTGCGGGTGATCGCCCGCGACCCCGCGAGGATCGACCCGAAGGCGCGCGAGCGCGTCGAGGTGGTCCAGGGTTCCCACAGCGACCCGCGGGTGCTGAGCGAGGCGTTCGAGGGGGCCGGCAGCGTCCTGTGGCTGGTCCCGCCGGACCCCCGCGCCGAGGACGTCCGGGAGCACTACCTCGGCTTCACCCGCCCGGCCTGCGAGGCGCTGCGGGCGAGGGGAGTGCGCCGGGTCGTCGGCGTCAGCAGTCTGGGCCGCGGCTACCCGGCGCATGCCGGGCAGTTGTCGGCCGCGTTCGCGATGGACGAGATGATCGAGAGCACCGGGGTCGGCTACCGCGCCCTGGCGATGCCGTTCTTCATGGAGAACCTGCTCCACCAGGCCGGCGCGTTGAGGGCCGCGGGCGTGCTGTCCGTGCCGGCCGCCCCGGACCGCGCGCTGCCGCTCGTGGCCACCCGCGACATCGCCGCGGTGGCCGCCCGCCTCCTCGCCGACGATTCCTGGTCGGGGCAGGAGACGGTCCCCGTGATCGGCCCGGACTCCCTGACGCCCGTCGGGATGGCCCAGGTCCTGTCCGAGGTCCTGGAACGCCCGGTCCGCTTCGAGCGGCCCGACGGCGAGGAGTACAAGGCGGCCCTGACGCGGTACGGGATGCACGAGGCCTGGGCCCAGGGCCTGCTCGACATGGCCGCCGCCCAGGACGACGGCATCTACGAGCCCGAGTGGCGGGCCCTGACCGGCCCGGCCCCCACCGGCTTCCGCCAGTGGTGCCGGGAGGTGCTGGCGCCCGCGGCGGAGGCTAAGGCAGCGTGAGGATGTCCGCGCCGGTCTCGGTCACCACGAGCGTGTGCTCGAACTGCGCGGTGCGCTTGCGGTCCTTGGTCACCACGGTCCAGCCGTCGTCCCACATGTCGTAGTCGTGGCTGCCGAGCGTCAGCATCGGCTCGATGGTGAAGGTCATGCCGGGCTTCATCACGGTCGTGGCGTGCGGGCTGTCGTAGTGCGGCACGATGAGCCCGGAGTGGAACGAGGTGCTGATCCCGTGCCCCGTGAAGTCCCGGACCACGCCGTACCCGAAGCGCTTCGCGTACGACTCGATGACCCGCCCGATGACGTTGATCTGCCGCCCCGGCTTCACGGCCTTGATCGCGCGCCGCAGCGACTCCTCGGTGCGCTCCACCAGCAGCCGCGACTCCTCGTCCACGTCGCCGCAGAGATAGGTCGCGTTGTTGTCGCCGTGCACCCCGTTGATGTACGCGGTCACGTCGAGGTTCACGATGTCGCCGTCGCGCAGCACGGTGGAGTCCGGGATGCCGTGGCAGATCACCTCGTTGAGCGAGGTGCACAGCGACTTGGGGAAGCCGCGGTAGCCCAGCGTCGACGGGTACGCCCCGTGGTCGCACATGAACTCGTGGGCGACGCGGTCGAGTTCGTCCGTCGTGACACCCGGGGCGATGTGCTTGGCGGCCTCGGCCATCGCCTGCGCGGCGATCCGCCCCGCGATGCGCATGCGCTCGACGGTGTCGCTGTCCTGCACCTCCGGCCCTGTGTACGGCGTCGGGGCGGGCTTGCCCACATACTCGGGGCGCCGGATGTTTCCGGGCACGGAACGGACGGGAGTGATCTCCCCTGGTACGAGCAGCGACTGGCCAGACATGCCAGCGAGTCTAACCAGCGTGTCCGGGGCACCATGGCACAGAGGAAAGGAACCGATGATGGCCCTGTTCAAGAAGCGCACGGTCGGCAAGCCGGGCGAGTGGTTCTACTGCCTGGAGCACAAGAAGGTCGAGGAAGGCCCCGAGTGCCCGGCCAAGGACCGCTTCGGCCCGTACGCCTCCCGGCAGGAGGCGCAGCACGCGATGGAGACCGCCCGGGAACGGAACCTGGAGTGGGACACGGACCCCAAGTGGCACGACCGCAAGGGCCCGGAGGAGGACGAGGCGGCGGGCTGACGGGGGCGCGGGGCCTTCAGGACGTGGTCCCCCGGCGGCCGGTCCCCCGATGGTCGGCCCCCATGCCTCAGGCCGCCGGCTCCACGTCCAGACCCTCCCCGTGCCGGGCGCGCCGGCGCAGCGCGTCCTCGTCCGTCTCAGAGTTGTAGGTGAGCAGCTTGGGCAGCGCCGCCGCCAGCAGCGCCACCGAGGCGACGCAGGCCACGCCGCCGGTCCAGATCGCGGGCCGGGTCCCCGTCCACCCCGCCATGCCGCCCGCCCGGACCTGGCCCAGCTGCGGTCCGACGCTGTACGAGAGCACCTCGATGCCCGCGAGACGGCCGCGCAGCTCCTCCGGGATCGTCTGGTTCCAGATGGTCGACCGGCCGAGCCCGCTGAGCATGTCGCCCGCCCCGGCGAACCCGAGGCACACCAGCACCAGCCACACGTTGCCGAACCAGCCGGCCGCCGCGATCGACAGCCCCCACACGGCGGCCCCGAACACGACGAACAGCCCGTGCCGGCGCACCCGCGAGGTCCAGCCGCTGGTCAGGCCGAGCACCAGCGAACCGACCGAGCCCGCCGCGTACATCAGGCCCAGCGACCAGTCGGCGTCCAGCTCGTCCGCGAGGAACGGGAAGATCGTGTTGGGGAACGCGAAGAACATCGCGGCCATGTCGATCGCGTACGTGCCGAGGAGCACCGGCCGGCTCCAGGCATATCGGGCGCCCTCCACGATGCCGCGCAGCGACGGCTTCCGCCCCTTCTCGACGGGCGGCGCGGGGGCGAGCCGGCGGCACATCAGCACCGAGGCGGCGAAGGTCACGACCGTGACGGAGTACGCGGTGGCGTGCCCGGCGTAGGCCACCACCAGACCGGCCAGCGACGGGCCCATGATCGCCCCGGCCTGCCAGCGCAGCGAGTTCAGCGCGGCGGCCGCCGGCAGCTGGTCGTGCGGCACGATCCGGGCCATCAGCGAATCCAGCGCGGGCCGCTGGAGCCCGGAGAGCGCGGAGACCCCGCCCGCCACCACGTAGAGCGGCCACAGCACGGGGTCGGGCAGGGCCGCGTTCACCAGCAGGACCACCGCGAGCAGCCCGAGCCCGGCCTCGGTGGCCATGATGATCTTCCGCCGGTCCGCGGCGTCGGCGAGGGCACCCCCGTACAGGCCGCATATGACGAGCGGCACCAGCTCCACCGCGCCCATCGCGCCGACGGCGAGCGGGGAGCCGGTGAGGTCCTTGATCTGGAGCGGCAGCGCGATGAGCGCCATGAAGCTGCCGAAATAGGTGACGATGCCCTGCACCCACAGCAGCCGGAAGTCGGCCGACGAACGCCAGGGCGAGAGATCGGGGAGCAGCGCGGCCAGCCTGGCGGCGAGGGAGGTGCGAGAGGTCACGAGGAGACATGGTCCGTCGCGATACGTGGCGGATGCAAATGGATTAGGGGGCCCCTGGCCCGCTCACCAGCGGGGCGGCGGGGGAGCCGTCAGATGGTCGGCCAGCCGGGACAGGCGGTCCCGGAACGTGCGCCGGCCGCCGCGCGGCACCGGCGCGCCGTTCTCCCCGGCGGCGGCGCTGACCAGGTGCTGGACGGTGTCCAGGTCCACGTCGTCCCCGTCCGTCACCGACAGCGCCTCATGGGCAAGCCCGCGCACCTGCGGATCGCCGTTGTCCAGCGAGAGCACCGTCGCCCCGGCCCGCCGGGCGTCGTGCACCCGCTCCAGCAGCCCCTCGCCGGGCCGGTCCGGCGTCACCACGAGCAGCGTCTCGCCGCGCCCGGCCGCCTCGATCCGGCCGAGGCCGACCGCGAGGTGCGCCGGGTCGCCGGGCTCCACCCGGTGGCGCACCAGCGTGGGGCGGAGTTCGGGCAGCCCGGACCAGGTGGACTCGTCCACCAGATGGGCGGCGAGGTGCCAGGGTTCGTACACCTCGGTCCCCACCAGCAGCAGCCCGCCGCCGTGCGGGACCACGGAGGAGCGCAGCGCGCCGGCGAACCGCCGGGCGGCGGCGGGCCACTCGGTCCTGGCGAGCACTTCACGCAGCAGCGCCACACGTACGGCATCCATGGCCCGGCATCCTGCACCATGCGGGGGCCCGCGCACCGGCGAAAGGCCGCACGGCCATCCGTACGAGTGGCGGCCGGGCCCCCGGGCTCCGCCCCGTACCTGGCAGTAGTGTCGGGGCCATGACTTCCAATGACAGCGGCAGCGCGCCCAAGCCCCCCGCCAAGGACCCCTGGGACCTGCCCGACGTGTCCGGCCTGACCGTCGGCGTGCTCGGCGGCACCGGACCGCAGGGCCGCGGCCTCGCGTACCGCTTCGCCCGCGCCGGCCAGCAGGTGATCATCGGCTCCCGCGCCGCGGACCGCGCGGAGGCGGCGGCCGGGGAGCTGGGGAACGGCGTGCGCGGCGCGGACAACGCGACGTGCGCGCGGGAGAGCGACGTGGTGATCGTGGCGGTGCCGTGGGACGGGCACGCCAAGACGCTGGAGTCGCTGCGCGAGGAACTGGCCGGGAAGATCGTCGTCGACTGCGTCAACCCGCTCGGCTTCGACAAGAAGGGCGCCTACGCGCTGAAGCCGGAGGAGGGCAGCGCCGCCGAACAGGCCGCCGCCCTGCTGCCGGACTCCCGCGTCACGGCCGCCTTCCACCACCTCTCGGCGGTCCTCCTCCAGGACGAGACGATCGACGAGATCGACACGGACGTCCTCGTGCTGGGCGAGGCCCGCGCCGACACGGACATCGTCCAGGCCCTGGCCGGCCGGATCGCCGGCATGCGCGGCATCTTCGCGGGCCGCCTGCGCAACGCCCACCAGGTCGAGTCGCTGGTCGCCAACCTGATCTCGGTGAACCGCCGCTACAAGGCGCACGCCGGACTCCGTACGACGGACGTGTGACCCGGGCCCGCACCGGACGTCCCGGGGCATGGGGGACACTGGACGGGACCACGCACCACCCCCGACAGGAGCCACCCATGCCCCGCCTCGCCCTCTACGCCCTCGTCGTCTGCGTCCTGGCCCTCGCCGCGGCCGTGACGTCCTTCGTCCAGGGCAGCGTGCTCATCGGCGTCGTCTGGGTCCTGCTGGTCGGCCTCTCCTCGAACATGGCCTGGTACTACCTGCGCCGCCGCCGCGCGGAGGCCGCCGCCACGGAGCGGGGCGCCTAGGGGACCGCGCACCGCGGGTCCGCCTCCTGCCAGAAGCGGTAGGCGTCCAGGCCGCAGTCGCTCCACCAGCCGTGCACGCCCAGGCCGCGCAGCAGCGCGAAGACCGCGTCGAAGAAGGCGCGGTTCAGCTCGGGCACCCAGAGCAGGGCGAAGACCGCGATCAGGCCGAAGGGCGCGATCGGCTCGACCGCGCGCCGCGCCGAGTGCGACAGCCACGGCTCGATCACCCCGTAGCCGTCGAGCCCCGGCACCGGCACGAAGTTGAGGACGGCGGCCGTCACCTGGAGCATCGCCAGGAACGCCAGCGCGTTCCGGAAGGCGGGCGGCACCCCGTCCAGGGCGTCCAGCCAGAACGGCGCGGTGCACACCACCGCGAACAGCACGTTGGTCAGCGGCCCGGCCGCCGAGATCAGGCTGTGCCGCCACCGTCCGCGAATCCGGCCCCGCTCGATGAACACCGCACCACCGGGCAGCCCGATCCCGCCCATGATCACGAACAGCACCGGCAGCACGATGCTGAGCAGGGCGTGCGTGTACTTCAGCGGGTTCAGCGTCAGATAGCCCTTGGCCCCGACCGAGATGTCCCCGCTGTGCAGCGCGGTCCTCGCGTGCGCGTACTCGTGCAGACACAGCGACACGACCCACGCCCCGGTCACGAACAGAAACGTCGCGAACCCCGGCTGCGCCGCGAAGTCGCTCCACACCCCCCACCCGGCCACGGCCGTCACGGCGGCGATCCCCAGGAAGACCGGACTGATCCTTTGGTGCGCTTCGGTCGGCATGCCCCGAGCCTAGGGCGCACCCGCGGTCTCCCCCGCCCCTTCGGAAGAAGCCGAAGGTTACGCGCACACGCTGCCCGGTCAGCCGCGAACGCGCCGAGTTCGGCCTCGGTACAGCGCGGCACCTCGCCGGCTCGTCCGGCTCCCGAGGGAGGAGCCGACGACGAGGACGTCGCTCAGCTCGCGTCCGCGTAGGGTGTGCAGGTAGACGAGGGCGAGGTCGTCGATGCCGGTGAGTCATGCGGGGCGGTGTCGCCGACGAGGTGCTCGCCGCCCTGCCCGACGCGGACCGCGCAACCCTGCTCGACCTGCTTCAACGCCTCACCGCGGAGCGAGACGGCTGAAGCAGAAGGGAAAACCGGTGGTTGTGCCTCCTCCTCCGCAGCCGAACGATGCCGATGTCTCCTGCCCTTCCCATGACTGGGTGCAGTCGATGGGCGGCCCTCTGATCGTCATCCCTGTCTCTGCCCTGGCCTCCTGGAACGGGTACTCGGCGCAGAGCGGTCCCGCCGGGGGAGGTGCCACCGCTCCGGACGACTACGAGCGTGCCTGCGCGGTGGACGACCTGGCCGGTGTGATCCCTGTCGGCGAGCACGGTGCGCAGGCGCTGGTGCTGGGGGACGAGCCGGCGACCAGCTGCTATCTGCCCGAGCGCCGGGCGTTCCTGCGGTGGCTCGCCGCCGGCTCCGAGGCCGGGCTGAGTGCCGCGGCACATGCGGCCCTCGCCGACCCCGCCACGGTGTGGGAGGAGAGCGGCACCTGGGTCTCGGACGGCCCGGCAGTCCTCATGGACTCCGCCGAAGCCGGTGCCGACTTGGGCGTGGAGTATCCCGGCGGCGGGGTGCCCGCGCAGGCACCGGTCCCGCTGCCCGCCGGCCGTTGGCGGGTCCGCGCCACGCAGACCTGGGTGGACGGGGAGAACTGGGTCGGCCTGGTGCAGCTTTTGCCGTGCGCGTCCTGATCGGGCGGCGCTTCGGCCGGGGGCGGCCCTGCTAGCGTCGCCCCACGTGAACGACAACGTATACGTGGGCAACGCCGGCAAGGACGCCGCGCTCGACCGGGGATGGATTCTCGGGCACTTCAAGGATGCGGGCGACCCCCGGCACAGCGAGGACGTCGAGATCAAGTGGGGCGTCCATCCCGTGGGCGACGAGCGGGCGCAATGGGTGCGCGGCGAGAGCCGGACCGCGTTGCTCGTGCTCATCAGCGGGCGGTTCCGGGTGGAGCTGCCCGGGCGCAGCGTGCTCCTGGAGGAGCAGGGCGACTACGTGGTGTGGGGCGTCGGCGTCGACCACTCCTGGGTCGCCGAGGAGGAGTCCGTGGTGCTCACCGTCCGCTGGCCGTCCGTGCCCGGTTACGCGGTCGAGCCGGAGGAGCGGGCGGCGGAGGGCTGACGGCGACACGGCGGAAACGGTTCGCCTCGCGCCCCGGGACCGGGGAGGGTGGGGGGATGACGAGCAGGGGCGGGGCGGCCGTGCGGGTGCCGGGGCGGGTCGCGGAGAATGGGCGCGTGCGCTACGGCATCCTCGGTACGACCCAGGCACTCCGCGACGACGGCACGGCCCTCTCCGTCGGCGGGGCGCGGCTGCGCGCACTGCTCACCGTGCTGGCGCTGCGCCCCGGCCGGACGGTCCCGGTCGCCGTGCTCGTGGACGAGGTGTGGGACGGCGAACCGCCCGCCGACGCGGCCGGCGCGCTCCAGGCGCTGGTGGGGCGGCTGCGGCGGGCCCTCGGACACGACGCCGTCGCCTCGGCGGAGGGCGGCTACCGGCTGGCCGCCGAGCCCGAGGCCGTCGACCTCTTCCGCTTCGAACGGCTCGCCGGCGAAGGCGCCCGGGCCCTCGCGGAAGGCGACCCGGCCCGCGCGACGGCCCTCCTGGGCGACGCCCTCGCCCTCTGGCGGGGCCCCGCGCTCGCCGACCTCCCCGACCGGCACGCCGCCGCCGCGCGCTGGACGGCCCGCCGGCTCGACGCCCGCCGGGACCGGCTCGCCGCGGCGCTGGCGCTCGGCCGGGCCGCCGAGGTGCTGCCCGAGCTGACCGCGCTCTGCGGCGAGCACCCCCTGGACGAACCCCTCCAGGCGCTGCGCCTGCGCGCCCTGCGCGACGCCGGGCGCACCGCCCAGGCCCTGGCCGCGTACGACGAGGTCCGCACCCTCGTCGCGGACCGCCTGGGCACCGATCCGGGGCCCGAGCTGACCGCCCTGTACGGGGAGCTGCTGCGGCAGGAGCCCCCGGCCCCGGTGCAGGGCCCCGCCCCCCTGGGCAACCTCCGCGCCCGGCTCACCAGCTTCGTCGGGCGCGAGCAGGAGATGGAGGCCCTGCGCGGCGACCTCTCCCGGGGCCGGCTGGTCACCCTGCTCGGACCCGGCGGCGCCGGCAAGACCCGGCTCTCGCAGGAGGTCGCGGACTCCGTCGACGCCACCACCTGGCCGGACGGCGTCTGGCTCGCCGAGCTGGCCCCCGTGGACGACCCGGAGGCCGTGCCGGAGGCGGTGCTCGCCGCGCTCGGGGCCCGGGAGACCGTGCTGAGCGGGGCCGGCTCCGGGGAACTCCGGGCCGCCGAGCGGGCCTCCGGCGACGAGCGCGCCGCCGGGGAGTCGCTGGCCCGGCTCACCGAGTACTGCTCCCGCCGCCGCATGCTCCTGCTCCTCGACAACTGCGAGCACGTCATCGAGGCCGCCGCCGCCCTCGCCGACCATCTGCTGGCCCGCTGCCCCCGGCTCACCGTCCTCGCGACCAGCAGGGAACCCCTCGGCGTGCCGGGCGAGGCGGTCCGGCCGGTGGACCCGCTGCCGGACCCGACCGCGCTGCGCCTGCTCGCCGAGCGCGGCGCCGCGGCCCGCCCCGGCTTCCGGGTGGACGAGGACGAGGCGACGGCGGCGGCCACCGCCGAGATCTGCCGCCGGCTGGACGGCCTGCCGCTCGCCATCGAGCTGGCCGCGGCCCGGCTGCGGATGCTCACGCCGCAGCAGATCGCGGACCGGCTGGACGACCGCTTCCGCCTGCTGACCAGCGGCAGCCGGACCGTGCTGCCCCGCCAGCAGACCCTGCGCGCGGTCGTGGACTGGTCCTGGGAGCTGCTGGACGAGGACGAGCGCGTCGTCCTGCGCCGTCTCTCCGTCTTCGCCGGCGGCTGCACCCTGGAGGCCGCCGAGGCCGTCTGCGCCGGCCCGGCCGGCCGCTCCGGCGAGGTGGCCCTCCTCCTCGGCTCCCTGGTCGACAAGTCGCTCGTGGTCGCCGCCCCGGCGGACGACGGCCGGATGCGCTACCGGCTGCTGGAGACCGTCGGTGAGTACGCGGCGGAGCGCCTGGAGGAGTCGGGCGAGCGGGACGCCGTCGAACGCCGGCACCTGGTGTTCTTCCGCGAGCTGGCCCGTACGACCGACCCCTTGCTGCGCGGCTCCGGACAGCTCGCCGCGATCCGGCTCCTGCAACGCGAGTACGAGAACCTGCGCATGGCCCTGCGCCGCGCCGTCGCCGCCCGCGACGAGCAGGAGGCGCTGTGCATGGTGCTGTCCCTGTCCTGGTACTGGCAGATCCGCAACCTGCGCGGCGACGCCCTGCACTGGGCCGACGCGGCGGCCTCCCTCGGTCCCGACCCGTTCGCGGAGCCCGTACGGCTCGCGCCCGCCATCCACGAGCGCTGCACCGACGCGCCCCCGCCCATGCGGCAGGAGCTGCTGGAGGAGGCGCGGCGGCAGGTGACCCTGGTCCAGCTGGTCAGCATGGACCACGCGATGGACGAGTGGACGAACGAGGCCAGCATGGCCCGGCTGCGCGCCATCGTCGCCACCTACCGGGCCGGCCAGCCGCAGACCTGCCGCAGCCCCGCCTCGCTCTGGTTCTACGCCGTGATGCTCACCGGCGGCGTCGTCGACCTGCGCCGCCTGCTGGACGAGACGGTGCGCGGCGCGCGGGAGTTCGGTTACGAGTGGGAGCTGGCCGCCGCCCTCCAGATGCGGGCCAACGTGCTGGCCAACCGCCCCGACTGGGCCGGTGAGGCGCACCGGGACGCCGACGAGAGCCTGGCGGTCTTCAGCAGGCTCGGCGACGTCTGGGGGATGGCCGAGGCGCTTTCCTCGCGCGGCGAGGCCAACGAGAAGCAGGGCGATTACGCGCGGGCGGCCGAGGACTACGAGGCCGCCATCCGCTCGGCCGAGAAGCTGGGCGCCCTGGCCCAGGTCTCCGTGCTCCGCGTCCGTCACGCCTCCGTGCTCACCGAGCTCGGCCGGGGCGAGGAGGGCGAGGCGGTCATGCGCGAGGTGCTGGCCGACGAGCGGCAGACCGGGCACGAGGCCAGGCCGGCGGCCCGGCTCTTCCTGGCGATGTGGCTGGGCCGGTGCGGCCGGACCGCCGAGGCGCGCGAGCAGTTCACCTGCCTCCAGGCGGAGTTCGCCTCCGAGACCATGGCGGTGTTCGAGGGCTTCGTCCTCGGCGGCCTGGCCTGGCTGGACAACCAGGACGGTGAGTACGCCCGGGCCCTGGAGCGGGGCCGGCGGTCCCTGAAGGGCGTACGCGACCCGCTGACGCAGATGATCGCGCCGCAGATGGCGGTGATCAACCTGGTCATGCTCGCCTGGGCGCTCGGCGGGCTCGGCGGTGCGGAGCGGGCCGGGGCCGCGGCGCGGCTGCTGGGCGCGGGCCGGGCGCACCTGCCCGAGGGCCACTTCATGAACGCGATGGAGCGCGAGAACCTCGCCCGCGCCGAGGCGCTGGCCCGGGGCCGGCTCGGGGACGCCGCCTACGAGGCCGCGTACGCCGAGGGCGGCGGCCTCTCCCTGGAGGAGGCCGCCGCCCTCGTGGACGCGCTGACGGAACCCGGCCCGTGACGTCAGGACTTCTTGCGGAACTTGGAGACCGCGAGCGGGGCCACGGCCGCCGTGATGACCACGGCCCAGCCGAGCGTCAGCCAGACCGAGTGGCCGAGTGACGTGCCCATCATGAGGCCGCGCGCCGCGTCCGCCAGGTTGGAGAGCGGGTTGTAGTCGGTGAACGCCTGGAGCCAGCCGGGCATCGTCGTCGTCGGGGCGAAGATCGAGGAGCCGAACTGCAGCGGCATCATGACCAGCATCCCCATGCCCTGGACCGCCTGGGACGTCTTCATCGCCAGGCCGAGCAGGATGAAGATCCACATGATCGCGGCGCCGAACGCGGCGGACAGGCCGATCGCCCCGATCAGGCCGAGCACCGAGCCGTGGAGCTCCATGCCGAGGGCGAAGCCCATGCCCAGCAGGATGAGCGTGGCGACCATCATCCGGCCGAGCTCGACCACGATCTTGGCGACGAGCACCGAGGAGCGCGCGATCGGCATCGTACGGAAGCGGTCCATGACCCCCTTGCGGAAGTCGTCGTTGACACCGCTGCCGACGGCCATGGCGATGTTCATGCCCATCATCGCCATCAGGCCGGGGATCAGGTAGTTCAGGTACTCCTGCCGGCCGCCGCCCATGCTGCCGCCGACCGAGCCGCCGAAGACGTACACGAACAGCAGCACGAAGATGACGGGCATCAGCAGCGCGTCGAACATCGACTCCGGATCCTTCTTGATCTGGAGCAGGTTGCGCCGGACCAGGGCCCCTATGTGGCGCAGGTTGTTCCGCAGCCCGATGGAGCCCTCGTCGTGGAGCTTCGCGGCCGGCGCGGAGACGGGCGCAGGGGCGGGGGTGGGCGTCAGAGTCGTCGTGCTCATGCCGCGACCTCCTCGGGAATCGTGTCGGTGACGGTGGCCTTGTCGCCGGTGATGGCGAGGAACACCTCGTCCAGGCTGGGCAGCGCGGTGGCGACGTGCGCCAGCGAGAAGCCCCGGGCGCCGAGCAGCCCGATGACGGCGGTCAGCTGCTCGTCGCTGAGGATCGGTACGTAGAGCAGGCCCTCGTCCGGGACCGCCTGCGCGCCCGCGACACCGTCGAGACCGGTCTCCCGCAGCGCCTGCGCCATGGGGGCCAGCTCGGCCGGGTCCGAGGGGCGGATCTGCAGGGTTCGGCCGCCGACCTTGGCCTTCAGCTCGTCCACCCCGCCGCGGGCGATGATCCGGCCCTTGTCGATGACGGTCAGCTCGTCGGCCAGCTGTTCGGCCTCTTCCATGTACTGGGTGGTGAGGAGCACGGTCGCCCCCTCCGCGACCATGCGCTGCACCTCGTCCCAGACCTCGTTGCGCGTCCGGGGATCGAGCCCCGTCGTCGGCTCGTCCAAATAGAGGACGGCCGGGCTGCCGATCATGGAGGCGGCCAGGTCGAGCCGGCGGCGCATCCCGCCGGAGTACTCCATCGCGGCCTTCTTCGCCGCGTCGGTGAGCGAGAAGCGCTCCAGCAGCTCGTCGGCCCGGGCCCGCGCCTTCTTGCGGGGCAGGTCGAGCAGCCGCCCGATCATGTAGAGGTTCTCCCAGCCGGAGAGCTTCTCGTCGACCGAGGCGTACTGGCCGGTGAGGCCGATGGTGCGGCGCAGCGCGCGGGGCTGCTTCACCACGTCGAAGCCGGCGACGACCGCGGTCCCGGCGTCGGGCGTGATGAGCGTGGAGAGGCAGCGTACGAGGGTGGTCTTGCCGGCGCCGTTGGGGCCGAGCACACCGAGGACGGTGCCCTCGCGCACATCGAGGTCCACGCCGTCCAGGGCCTTGGTCTCGCCGTAGTGCTTGACCAGTCCCCGCACCTCCACGGCGTTCCCGCCGTGCTTGGGGTTCTTGTCGATTCGCGTCATGCCGACCATCAGACCAGCCGCCACCGACAGGCCGCCGACAGCCGGCCGACAGCCCGCTCGTCCCCACCGACAGCGGCCGGCACGGCCGACAGCCCGCCGATGGGGGAAGTCGGCGGGCTGTCGTCGTTACCGGTGGTGGTCGTCGTGGGGCGCGCCCCCGCGGCCTCAGTGGAAGGTGTGCTCCGGGGCCGGGAACGTGCCGCCGACGACCTCCTGCGCGTACGCCTTCGCGGCGTCGCCGAGGATCTGCCGCAGGTCGGCGTACTGCTTGGTGAAGCGCGGGACCTTGCCGCCGGTCAGCCCGACCATGTCGGTGTAGACCAGCACCTGGGCGTCGGTGTCCGGACCGGCGCCGATCCCGATGGTCGGGATGTGCAGGGTGCGGGTGACCTCGGCGGCCAGCTCGGCCGGTACGAGCTCCAGGACGACGGCGAACGCGCCCGCGTCCTGCACGGCCTTGGCATCGCGCAGCATCTGCTGGGCGGCCTCCTCGCCCCGGCCCTGGACCCGGTAGCCCATCGCGTTGACGGACTGCGGGGTCAGGCCGATGTGGGCCATGACCGGGATGCCGGCGTCGACCAGCAGCTTGATCTGCTCGTGGCTGCGCTCGCCGCCCTCCAGCTTGACCGCGCCGACACCGGACTCCTTGATGAGCCGGGTGGCGTTGCGCAGGGCCTGGACCGGGCCCTCCTGGTACGCCCCGAAGGGGAGGTCCGCGACGATCAGGGCGCGCTTGGTGCCCCGGACGACGGCGGCGGACAGGATGGCGATCTCGTCCATCGTGACGGGCACGGTCGTCTCGTAGCCGAGGTGGCAGTTGCCCATGGAGTCGCCGACGAGCATGACCGGGATGCCGGCCTCGTCGAAGACGGAGGCGGTCATCGCGTCGTAGGCGGTGAGCATGGGCCACTTCTCGCCGCGGGCGGTGGCGGCGGCGATGTCGTGGACGGTGACCCGGCGGTTGCTCTTGCCCCCGTACAGCGACTTGCCGCTGTCGGAGGGGGGCCCCGCGGGGGTGGCGGACTGGTTCTGCGCAGCCTGAAGCGACATGGCAGGTGGCTCCTTCGTCATCTCGAGGCGCCCTGACGGCGTCCCCGGACCGCTTCCATGGTGGCATCCCGGAGCCGGTCGCGGGAAGTGGGCCGCGCGGCCCGGCCCCCGGTCCCGCCCCCGGGCCCGCCCTCGGTAAAGAATTTACAATACGAGACGGTCTCGTATCGCAATGCGTCTAGGCTGCTCCTCATGTCCACACCCTCCGGCGCTCCCGCCGTGTCCCAGATACCGGAGGCGGTCCACCGCCGCCGCTGGGCGATTCTCGTGGTCCTGATGTTCAGCCTGCTCATCGTGGTGCTGGACAACTCGATCCTGAACGTCGCCGTCAAGACGATCGCCTCCCCTTCGCCCACCGGCATCGGCGCCACCCAGAGCGAGCTGGAGTGGGCGATCAACTCCTACACGCTCGTCTTCGCCGGCCTGCTCTTCACCGCCGGCCTGCTCGGCGACCGCCTCGGCCGCAAGAAGGTCCTGCTCTTCGGCATCACCCTCTTCGGCGTCGGCTCCGCCCTCGCCGCCCTCTCCGACTCGCCCGGCCAGCTCATCACCTGGCGCGCCCTGATGGGCTTCGGCGCCGCCTTCGTCATGCCGGCCACGCTCGCCGTCCTGATGAACGTCTTCGAGCGCGACGAGCAGCCCAAGGCGATCGGCATCTGGGCCGGCAGCGTCGGCCTCGGCATCGCGATCGGCCCGATCACCGGCGGCCTGCTCCTCGAACACTTCTGGTGGGGCTCGATCTTCCTGGTCAACGTCCCCGTGGTGATCATCGCCCTGGTCGCTATGGTCCTGCTGGTGCCGGACTCGAAGGACCCGAAGCCGGGCCGGCTCGACCCGCTCGGCGTGGTCCTCTCCATCATCGGCCTGGTGCTGCTGGTGTACGGCATCATCCGGGGCGGCGAGCTCGCCGACTTCACCGACGTCACCGTCCTCCTGCCGGTCATCGGCGGCCTCGCCGTCCTGGTGCTCTTCGTCCTCCACGAGAAGCGCAGCGCCAGCCCGGCCATCGACGTCTCGTACTTCAGGAAGCCCGCGTTCTCCGCCGCCGTCGCCGCGATCGCGCTGGTCTTCTTCGCGCTGATGGGCGTCACCTTCTTCTCCGCCTTCTACATGCAGAGCGTCCGCGGCTGGAGCGCCCTGCAGTCCGGGCTGCTGATCCTGCCGCTGGCCGTGGCCCAGATGCTCTTCGCGCCCCGCGCCCGGATCGTCGTCGCCCGCTTCGGCGCCCGCGCCGTCTGCACGGCGGGCATGCTGGCCGTCGCGCTCGGCCTGGCCGCCTTCGCCCTCTTCGACGCCGACACGCCGGTCTGGGTGATGTGCGTCGTCTTCTTCGTCCAGGGCACCGGCATGGCCCACGTCATGCCGCCGGTCACCGTCGCCGTGATGCAGGCCCTGCCGCGCGAGAAGGCCGGCTCCGGCTCGGCCGTCAACAACACGTTCCGCCAGGTCGGCGGCGCCCTCGGGATCGCCGTGCTCGGCTCGGTGCTGTCCACCGTCTACCGGGGCGACATCGAGGACCACCTCGGCGCGCTGCCCTCCGGGGCCCGGGACGCGGCGGGGGAGTCCATCGAGGCCACCCTCGCCGTCGCGGAGAAGCTGGGCCCCAAGGGCGCCCCGCTGGCCACCGCCGCGCACGACGCCTTCATGAGCGCCATGCACGTCACGGCCCTCGGCTCGGCCGCCGTCGCCCTCGTCGGCACGCTCGTCGTCGCCCTGTGGCTGCCGGGCCGCGAGCCCGCCGTGCGGCAGCCCGTCCGCGGGGAGGAGCGCCCCGCTCCGACGGGCGCCGGGCGTTGACGTTCCCGGCCGCGCGCGGGTGAACCTTTCGGGTGAACCGGGCCGCCCGCGCGCGGCCCGGTTCACCCCTCGGGCCGGCCCCCTTGCGCGTCGGCGAGAATCGGGGGCGGCGAAAGGTGGTTTCACGTGCAGGCTCAGGCACCGGACGAGCGGTCCGGCGAGGCTCCCGTCCCTCCGGGACCCGGCGACGACCCCGAGCCGCGCCGGGGACGGCCGCGCAGTGCCGCCGCCGAGGCGGCCATCCTGGACGCCGTCGTGGAGCTGCTGGAGGCCGGTGAACCCCTCGCCGCGCTCTCCATCGAGCGCATCGCCCGCACCGCCGGGGTCGGCAAGGCCACCATCTACCGGCGCTGGGCCGGCAAGGAGGAGCTCTTCGTCGACGTGCTCCGCGCCATCGAGCCCCCGGAACCCGAGGTCTCCGGCACCGGCGGACTGAGCGACCTGCGCGTCCTGCTGGAGTCCATGCGCAAACGCGGTCTCGCCCAGCGCTCCTCCGTACTGCTGCACAACGTGTTCGCGCAGATGAAGAGCCACCCCAAGCTCTGGCACGAGTACCAGTGCACCGTGGTCGCCCCCCGCCGCCTCGCCATGGTCGCCGCCGTCCGGCGCGCCGTCGAGGCGGGCGAGCTGCGGGACGACACGGACGTGGAGCTGATGGACGACCTGTTCCTCGGCCCCATGCTCGTACGCACCATCCACCGGCCCGACGCGCCGCTGCCCGAGGACCTCGCCGACCGCATCATCGCCCTGGCCATGGAGGGCCTGGCGCCCCGGCGCGGACCGATGTGATCGTTACGTCACAGCACACCGGAATTCACCTGGCTGCCGGAACTGCCGGAGCCGCCTCCCACGTCCTCGTGGCAGTACGACCGCCGCGGGCGGCTTGAAAGGCATCGCGCATCCCCTAGGGTCGGGGACGCGGCGATGTGTACGGCAAGGCAGTGAGGACAGCGCGATGGTGCAGGCGTACAGGGCGGACACCGGGAACGGCGTGGGACCGCAGCGCACCGGCTCCCGCTTCCGGGACCTGCGCGGGAGACTGGCCCGGACCCTCCGGGACCCCGGCGTCTGGCGGCGCGGGATCGTCCTGGCCTGCTGGTCGGTCCTGCTGACCCTCGTGATGGCCTTCCACGCCCAGATCCCCAACACCATCGGCAACCTGGGCAGCCTCACCGAGACGTTCCTGCCGTGGTTCGGCGTGCTCATCCCGCTGCTGCTGGTCCTGGGCCTGGTGCGCCGCTCGGCGACCGCCCTGGTGGCGCTGACGCTGCCGGTCGTGGTCTGGCTCAACATGTTCGGCGGCCTGTTCTTCGACAAGTCCGGCACCGGCGGCGACCTCACCATCGCCACGCACAACGTCAACGCGGACAACCCCGACCCGGCCGGCACCGCCGACCAGGTCGCGGGCTCCGGCGCGGACGTCGTCGCCCTCCAGGAGCTGCCCGCCGGCAAGGTGGCGGCGTACGAGAAGGCGCTCGCCGGCCGCTTCCGGTACCACTCGGTGCAGGGCACCGTCGGGCTCTGGAGCAAGTACCCGCTCAGCGACACCCGCCCGGTGGACCTCAAGATGGGCTGGGTCCGCGCGATGCGGACCACCGTCGCGACGCCCGAGGGCCCCCTCGCGGTCTACGTGGCGCACCTGCCGTCCGTACGGGTCAAGCTGCACGCCGGCTTCACGGCCAACCAGCGCGACCAGAGCGCCGACGCCCTCGGCAAGGCCATCTCCCGCGAACCCCTGGCCCGCGTCGCCCTGCTCGGCGACCTCAACGGCACGATGAACGACCGGGCGCTCAAGGCGGTCACCTCGCAGATGCGCTCCACCCAGGGCGCGGCGGGCGACGGCTTCGGTTTCAGCTGGCCCGCGAAGTTCCCGATGGCCCGGATCGACCAGATCATGGTCAAGGGCGTCGAGCCGATGTCCTCCTGGACGCTCCCGGCCACCGGCAGCGACCATCTGCCGATCGCCGCCCGCGTCAAACTCTGACGCAACGGGCCGTTTACCGGAAAGACCCACCTCTCTGCGAGACTTTGTTCCGTACGGGAACAAGGTCGCCGGCGGCGAAGCCGGTCCGCCGCCGTGCCCCCCTGAAGCGGAAAGGTCTCTCCTCATGCCCCTGGCCCTGCTCGCGCTGGCCGTGAGCGCCTTCGGCATCGGCACCACCGAGTTCGTGATGATGGGCCTGCTGCCCGACGTCGCGGACGACCTCGGCACCTCCGTGCCCACCGCCGGCTACCTCGTGTCGGCGTACGCGATCGGGGTGGTGATCGGTGCCCCGCTGCTCACCGCCGTAGGCTCCCGCGCGCCGCGCAAGCGGATGCTCCTGCTCCTGATGGCCCTCTTCACCGTCGGCAACCTCGCCTCCGCGCTCGCCCCCGGCTTCGGCTGGCTGGTCGCGGGCCGCCTCCTCGCCGGTCTGCCGCACGGCGCGTTCTTCGGCGTCGGGGCCGTCGTCGCCTCCCGGCTGGTGCCCGAGGGACGCCGGGCGCGAGCCGTCGCCACGATGTTCCTCGGCCTGACCGTCGCCAACATCGTCGGCGTACCCGCCGCGACCCTGCTCGGCCAGCACCTCGGCTGGCGGGCCACCTTCCTGGTGGTCGCGGCCATCGGCGTCTGCGCGATGGCGGCCCTCGCCCGGCTCGTCCCGCAGATCCCCGTCGAGGCCCGGCAGGACGTGCGCCACGAGCTGCGGGCGCTCGGCAACCGGCAGGTCCTCCTCGGACTCCTCACCGCCGTCTTCGGCTTCGCCGGGGTCTTCGCGGTCTACTCCTACCTCTCGGCGATGACCACGAAGGCCATGGGCTTCGGCGAGTCCGCGGTCACGCCGGTGCTGGCGCTCTTCGGTATCGGCATGACCCTGGGCGCACTGGCCGCCGGCCCGCTCACGGACCGGGCGCTGCGCCCGACGCTGTACGGGTCGCTGGGCGCCCTCGCCGTCGTCCTGGCGGTCTTCCCGCTGGCGGCCCAGGTGAAGTGGGCGGCCCTGCTGATGGTGGTGCTGCTGGGTGCGGTGGGCTTCATGACGACCACGCCGCTCCAGATGCTCGTGATGAACAAGGCGAAGGACGCCCCCACCCTGGCGTCCGCCTCCAACCACTCCGCGTTCAACCTGGCCAACGCGGGCGGCGCGTGGCTGGGCGGCGCGGCGATCGCGGCCGGCTGGGGCTGGACGTCCCCCGCCCTGGTGGGCGCGGTGCTCGCCCTGGCGGGCCTGGCCATCGCGGTGACGGCGGGCGCGCTGGACCGGGACGCCGGCACGTCGAAGGTGGTGGCGCGCCGGAATCCGGCCCGCCCGGCACTCGAGGACAAGACCTCGGCCGGAACGGCCCGCGACTGACGAGCGCGGCCCACGGGATTCCGGCCCGCCCGGCGTGCGAGGGCGGAGGGGGCGGGGGTGGCCCGCCCCTGAGTAGCGGCGGCAATATCCGGCCCGCCCGGCGTGCGAGGACGAACCGGGCAGCAGCCAGCGGCGGCGGCAGCATCCAGCCCGTCCGGCGTTTGAGGACAGACCGGGCAAGGGGGGCCCGCACCTGAGCAGCGGCGGCGGCAGTATCCAGCCCGTCCGGCGTTTGAGGACGGACCTCGGCCCGGGGCGGGCCGCACCTGAGCGGCGGCGGCGACCGGCCACGAACAAGCCCGTCCGGCGTCCGAGGGGCAAGACCTCGGCCGGAACGGTCCGCGACCGACAGCTCAGACCGCCGGAATCCGGCGTGTCCGGCTTGCGAGGACGGACGGGGAGGGACGGTCCGCACCTGATCGGCGGCGGCAATCTCCAGCCCGTCCGGCGCTTGAGGACGGCCCCCGGCCCGGGGCGGGCCGCACCTGACCGCGGCGGCGAGCGGCCACGAACAAGCCCGTCCGGCGCTTGAGGACGAATCCCCGGCCCCGGACGGGCTCACGCAGCAGAGACCCGCGGGCTTCAGACCGCCTCGCGCCACCGGTTCGTGATCGGCAGCCGCCGGTCCTTCCCGAACCCCTTCGGCGAGATCTTCGTCCCCGGCGGGTACTGCCGCCGCTTGTACTCCGCCGTATCCACCATCCGCAGCGTCTTCGCCACCAGCGCCCGGTCGAACCCGGCCGCGACGATCGCTTCGAACCCCTGGTCCCGGTCCACGTACAGCTCGAGGATGCGGTCGAGCACGTCGTAGTCCGGCAGCGAGTCCGTGTCCACCTGGCCCGGCCGCAGCTCGGCGCTCGGCGGCTTCGTGATGGACGCCTCCGGGATCGGCGGGGTCTGCCCGCGCTCCTCGGCGGCCCGGTTGCGCCACTTCGCCAGCCGGAACACCGAGGTCTTGTACACGTCCTTGATCGGCCCGTACGCCCCGACGGAGTCCCCGTACAGCGTGGAGTAGCCGACCGCCAGCTCCGACTTGTTGCCCGGGGCCAGGACGATCTGGCCCTCCTGGTTGGAGATGGCCATCAGCATCGTGCCGCGCAGCCGGGACTGGAGGTTCTCCTCGGCGAGCCCGGTGAGCCCCAGCGACCCCATGTACGCGTCGAACATCGGCTCGATCGGGACGGTCCGGAAGTTGAGCCCGGTGCGCCGGGCCAGCTCGGCCGCGTCGCCCTTGGAGTGGTCCGAGGAGTACTTGGACGGCATCGAGACCCCGTACACCTGCTGCGCACCCAGCGCGTCGCAGGCGATCGCGGCGACCAGGGCCGAGTCGATGCCGCCGGAGAGCCCGATGAGCACGCTGCTGAAGCCGTTCTTCGCGGCGTACGCCCGCAGGCCCACCACGAGGGCGGTGTACAGCTCCTCGTCGTCGTCCAGCCGGTCCGCGTAACCGCCGGCGAGCTCCGCCTCGTACGGCGGCAGCGGCTCCTCGGAGAGGACCACGTGGTCGATGCGCAGCCCGTCGGTGACCACGCCGGACGGGGCCTCGGCCGGGGCGGCGGGCAGGTCCAGGTCCAGGATCACGCTGCCCTCGGCGAACTGCGGGGCGCGGGCGATGACCTCGCCCTCCCGGTCGACCACGATCGAGTCGCCGTCGAAGACCAGCTCGTCCTGGCCGCCGATCATCGCGAGGTAGGCGGTCGTGCAGCCGGCCTCACGGGCGCGCTTGCGGACGAGTTCCAGCCGGGTGTCGTCCTTGTCCCGCTCGTACGGCGAGGCGTTGACCGACAGCAGCAGCCCGGCCCCGGCCTCGCGCGCGGCCGGGACACGGCCGCCGTCCTGCCACAGGTCCTCGCAGATCGCGAGGGCGATGTCGATCCCGTGCACGCGGACGACCGGCATCGAGTCGCCCGGCACGAAGTACCGGAACTCGTCGAAGACGCCGTAGTTCGGCAGGTGGTGCTTGGCGAAGTTGAGGGCGATCCCGCCGCGGTGCAGCACCGCGGCGGCGTTGCGCGGCGACCCGGCCGGCTGGCCGTAGCGCTCCGCCGTGAACTCCGAGCGGTCGAGGTAGCCGACGAGGACGGGGATCTCCCCGAAGCCCTCCGCGTCGAGGCGCGCGGCGAGCGCGCGCAGCGCCGCGCGGGACGCTTCGACGAAGGACGACCGCAGGGCCAGGTCCTCGACGGGATAGCCGGTCAGCACCATCTCGGGGAACGCCACGAAGTGGGCGCCCTGTTCGGCGGAGTGCCGGGTCCAGTGGACGATCGCCTCGGCGTTTCCGGCGAGGTCGCCGACGGTCGAGTCGATCTGATTCAGTGCGAGGCGTAGTTGAGGCACGCGGCCCACTCTAATCGTCTGACTGACGCGATGCCCGGGCGGGCCGCGCGGAACCACGACTCGCGCGGTGGATTCGGCGCCGGATTCAGTGGTGCGAGCGCGAGTAGACCTGCTCCGCCCAGTCGGCGATCTGGTCGTCGGAGAGGTGCCGGGCGAGGTCCGCCTCGCTGATCATGCCGACCAGCTTCTTGTCCTCGATGACGGGAAGCCGCCGGATCTGGTGGCTCTGCATCTCCTCCAGCACCGCTTCCACGTCCGCGTCCGCGTCGATCCAGCGGGGCGTGCCCTGGGCGAGTTCGCCCGCGGTGACCTTGGACGGGTCCCGGCCCTCCGCGACGCAGCCGACCACGATGTCGCGGTCGGTGAGGATGCCGATCATCCGGTCCTCCTCACCGCTGGCCGAGATGGGCAGCGCGCCGACGTGGTGCTCGCGCATCATCTGGGCGGCGCGGTCGAGGGTCTCGTGCGCCGGAATCCAGGTGGCGCCGGTGTGCATGATGTCCTTGGCGGTGGTCATGGAGCATTCCTCCTGCGTACCGAGGGGCGGCCGTACGTACATCCCCCGAACGAACCCATCGTCATGGGCCCGTTCGGGGGATGCGACCGCTATAGCCCATTCGGGTGCATTTCCGATACGGGGGAACTTTCCGGGCGCTCTGCCGGGGGCAGCCCGTTCCGGCGGCCCGGATCAGGAACCGTCGAGGCCGCCCGTGCAGGCGGCGCCCGGCTCGGGGGTCTGGGGCCCCTGCACGTAATGCGCGAAGAACCGCGCCACGCGCGGATCGTCCGCGCCGTCGACGGTGACCTGCTTGCCCCAGGCGCTCAGCATGATCGCCCCGGCCTGGTCCTCGTAGGGGCTCATGAGCGAGTACGGCGTCTTCGAGACCCGGTCGGCGAGCTTCGCCACGTCGGCGGCGGGCGCGTCATCGGTGTACGTCACCCAGACCGAACCGTGCTCCAGGGCGTGCACGGCGTTCACGTCGGGGATGGCCTTCTTGTAGACCTCGCCGTCGCAGTTCATCCAGACCGGGTTGTGGTCCCCGCCGACCGGCGGCTTCATGGGGTAGTCGACGTCGTCGGTCACGTGGTTGCGGGTGAGCTTCTTCGCGTCCCAGGACTTCTCGCCCTCGATCGGCCCGGTGGCCAGGTTCTCGTCCTTCTCGCCCGCGGCGGGCGTGGAGCCCTTCCCGTCGGCGGTCATCGAGCTTTCCGAGCCGTCGGAATCCGACTTGTCGATGATCGTGTACGAGCCGAAGGCGACGAGCCCGGCGACGACGACAGCGCTGAGGCTCACGGTCAGGATTCGCTTGCGGCGGTCCCGCGCGCGGTCGGCGTTGCGCATCTGCTCTATTCGGGCCCTGCGGTCGTAGCTCATGTCGTGTGGTCCTTCTGCGAAGGGGACGGGGACCGGGCGGCTCGGGGTGACGGGGCGGTTTCCGCCCGTACACACCACGGCCGTTGATCGTAGTGGGTGGCCGAGTGCTCCACGTCACGTCGGGTGCGTAATCTGGGGGAAATCCGGGGTCGTGATACTGGAGTCTCTCCCCAGCCCCGGGAGGTGGAGCACGGACCGTCTGAACTGCAAGGATGTGGCTATGGACAAGCAGCAGGAATTCGTCCTCAGGACCCTTGAGGAGCGCGACATCCGGTTCGTACGGCTGTGGTTCACCGATGTGCTCGGTTACCTCAAGTCCGTGGCCGTGGCCCCTGCCGAGCTTGAGCAGGCGTTCGACGAGGGCATCGGCTTCGACGGCTCCGCGATCGAGGGCTTCGCGCGCGTATACGAGTCGGACATGATCGCCAAGCCGGACCCGGGGACGTTCCAGATCCTGCCGTGGCGCGCGGAGGCACCGGGCACGGCCCGGATGTTCTGCGACATCCTCATGCCCGACGGCTCTCCGTCCTTCGCGGACCCGCGCTTCGTCCTCAAGCGCATCCTGGCCAAGACCTCGGACCTGGGCTTCACCTTCTACACTCACCCGGAGATCGAGTTCTTCCTGCTGAAGGACAAGCCGGTCGACGGCACCCGGCCGACCCCGGCCGACAGCTCCGGCTACTTCGACCACACCCCGCAGAACGTCGGCATGGACTTCCGCCGTCAGGCGATCACGATGCTCGAATCCATGGGCATCTCGGTCGAGTTCAGCCACCACGAGGGCGCGCCCGGCCAGCAGGAGATCGACCTTCGGTACGCGGACGCGCTGTCCACGGCCGACAACATCATGACGTTCCGCCTGGTCATGAAGCAGGTGGCGCTGGAGCAGGGCGTCCAGGCCACGTTCATGCCGAAGCCGTTCTCGGAGTACCCCGGCTCGGGCATGCACACCCACCTCTCCCTCTTCGAGGGCGACCGCAACGCGTTCTACGAGTCCGGCGCGGAGTACCAGCTCTCCAAGGTCGGCCGCTCCTTCATCGCGGGCCTCCTCCGGCACGCGGCGGAGATCTCCGCCGTCACCAACCAGTGGGTCAACTCCTACAAGCGCATCTGGGGCGGCTCCTCCCGCGCCGCGGGCGCCGGCGGCGAGGCCCCCTCGTACATCTGCTGGGGCCACAACAACCGCTCCGCGCTGATCCGCGTCCCGATGTACAAGCCCGGCAAGACCGGCTCGGCCCGCGTCGAGGTCCGCTCCATCGACTCCGGCGCCAACCCGTACCTGACGTACGCGGTCCTCCTCGCCGCCGGCCTCAAGGGCATCGAGGAGGGCTACGAACTCCCGGCCGGCGCCGATGACGACGTCTGGGCCCTCTCCGACGCGGAACGCCGCGCGATGGGCATCGAACCGCTCCCGCAGAACCTGGGCGAGGCGATCTCCCTGATGGAGAAGAGCGAACTGGTCGCGGAGACGCTGGGCGAGCACGTCTTCGACTTCTTCCTCCGCAACAAGAAGCGCGAGTGGGAGGAGTACCGCAGCGAGGTCACGGCGTTCGAGCTGAAGGCGCTGCTGCCGGTGCTGTAAGCGCAGGTCAGTTGCCCAGAGACCAGAAAGCGGGCGGGCCACCCGGTTCAACCGAGGTGACCCGCCCGCAGTCATGATCAGCTCTGGGCCGTCTGTGGGCCGTCAGGCCCGAACGGGCGGCCCAAGTACACCTTGTCCATGGCGACGCGGGCCCGCCCCTCGCTGCTCGGGAAAAGGTGCGTGTACGTCCGCAGAGTGAACCCAGGGTCTGTGTGCTCGAGGTACGCACTCAACGCCTTGATGTTCTCCCCGGCGTCCAGGAGCACGGACGCGTAGAAGTGCCGCAGGGCGTGCATCCCGTGCTCTCGCGCAGCGGTATGGCGCTTGCCCGGTTCGGCCGGCGGAATGACTTCGGCCGCGACGAGGGCGGACTTCCATAGCCGAGTATTGACGTCGGTTCGCCTTACCGCGCCCTTGCCGTCCGGCCGAACGAAGAGGAGGCGCTTGGTTACCGGCTTCCCGTCCGGGCGTGCCCACGGCAGGGTCACAGCCAGGGGAGGGAAGTCGGCCAGGTGCCTCTTCAACGCGTCGGCCACCTGAGGCGACAGAGGTACGTCCCGCACTTTCTGTCGCTTGGGCAAGGCAAACACCAACTCGCCCCGCACAACTCTGACTTGACATCCGACGTGCACCCATCCTGCGCCGAATCGGATCTCCTCCTCAGACAAGCCGAAGATCTCACCCTGGTGAAGACCGCAACCCGCACCGAGATCGACCATGGCCCGGTACTGCTCGGGCAATGCGCTCTGCACCGCAAAGACTCGGTCGGCACACCAGGACACGACCTGTTGAGGATTGCGTGCCGGGGCCCGCACGGTGCTGGTGCTGCATGGGTTCTTGCGCATGTACTCGTCATCTACGGCGGCGTTGAGGATCGCTGAGACGCTAGAGAAGATCACGCGCCGGTACGACGTAGTCGGGATGGCCCGCTCCAACTCGGCCAACCAGTCGCGGATGTGCTCAGGATTAAAAGAGCCCAGGGTTCGCGACCCGAGCTAAGGGAGCGCGTGAGTCCGGCGCGGATGAGGTGGAAGGTGTCTCCGGCGTAGGTCCAGGCGCAGGAGGGACAGCGGGAGGCGCGTCGGTTGCCGCAGGCGACGCGGAGACGTCCGCCGGGTTCGCCCTGGGTGCTGTAGGAGCAGAGCACCTGCCCTGACTTGGCGTCGCGGGTGGTGGTCATGCCTTCCAGGTGGATCGGGTCCGGGCAGCCGCCGGTCCGGCGGACCTGTTCTTGCCAGCGGTCGAAGCCGGGGGCATTGGCGACGCGTAAGAGGTCGGCCAGGGTCAGCGGGTCGGTGCCCACGACCGCAGCAGCGTTGGCCACGGCGAGGGCTCGACGGGGAAGACCGTCACTGGCCGCCCTCCTTCGGGTAGCCGTGCCCGATGGGCGGGTAGAGGCCCCGTACCTTCAGGTCTTCCTCCGCGCAATGGGCGTCATCGACCACGGTGAAGAAGTGGGTGTAGGGGCGCACGTCGTGGGCGTCGAGGTACATGCCGATCTGCTCGGCCCGCTTCTCGTCCGCCCACTCAGGCGCGTGCAAGGCGTCGTCGGGGAAGCTCACGCGGCCACCGCCAGCCGGGCCGGGGACTGGTTCACCATCGCGGACAGCTTGGCGACGTACGCGGCGTGACGCTCCTTCGCGCCCTTGCTGATCTCGTCGTCCGTGATCTCACCGGGCGTGAACTCGTTCAGGCCCGAGCCGTTGCAGAAGCTGCAGAAGACCTGAAGCGACCCGCACTCCTCACCGGCCCAGCCGGAACCCTCGCACTTCACGCAGTCCGCCCATGGACGCGACGTCAGGAAGTACAGGCACTCGGCCGGGTCGGCACACGGGAAGCCCTCGCAGGCGGGGCAACCACGCTGAAGCGAGATCTGCACAGTCAAGGGGAGAAGGAGGCATGATGGGAGGTGTTCGCGAAGACTTACGGGGCGAAGTGGCCCAAAGCCATGGCCGAGATCACCGGCGACCGGGAGGAGCTGAGGAGGTCGCAGCCTGATGACCAGCCCAGAACCGCTCAGCGACGGGGAACTCGACGAGCTCGAGGAACTCGCGCAGGCTGCCACGCCAGGCCCCTGGTTCGTTCGCTGCCTTGACGACGAGCACGCGATGAACCTCATCGCCGTGAGCACCACGCCGGACACCGGCCTGGGCGACCGCTGGCCGAACTTCGACTACCGCGAGATCGTGGCCGCGACCCTGGTCCAGCAGCCCCGCTACGTGGACGCCGCTGACGAGCGCTGGGACGAGAACGCGCAGTTCATCGCCACCGCCCGCGAAGCCGTCCCCTGCCTTGTCGCAGAGATCAGACGTCTGCGCCGGCAGCTGGAGGCAGGCAGCGACCAAAGCGGATCAAGAGAAACGAGCTGATCCACAACTATTGACTATTGCTCCCCACGGCGTCGGGGCCTCTGGTCAGAGCATCACGCCTTCGGCTTCCGGTTGCACCGGCCCCTTCGACTCTCGGCCGTTGCTGCGTCGATCACACCCCACCGGCCGGCCCCCACGGGGGCCGGCGCGGGCTCGGGGCTCGGGCCTCGCTCCTGCCTTCGGCCCGCCCCGGCCCCGGCCTCGCGCCACTCACAATGCCCCGAGGTGATCACGCTCCACTCCCCGACCCCACCGAGAGGCCTATGCACCGGGCCGGTCCTGGTTTCCTCCCCAGCCCACACCATCACGGCCTGGCCCTCAGAGAAGACGGCATCGCACACAGGCCCGCAGGCATGGTGCCGCCAAGGACCCAAAAGACGCTTTGAACTCCAAAAGCAGGTGCGCGACGGTTCGGGCTTCGTCGGATCATGCGGGCCGTGGTGGGCGGAAGCTTGGAGGCTCACCGGGATGGACGGGGCGCCGTTCGCGAGTGTCGGCCGTCTCGTGGTGAGCGTCGTGGGGCTCTCATCCCGACCACCTTCGACCCAGGCAGAGCCGAGCAGTCGCGGCCCAGGGCGTCAAGGTCGTTCGTACAGTGGCGCGCTCCACCTTGACGCCCTGAACCACGCCCGCTTCCGGGGTGAGTGGTGGGTTGAGGTGGATCGGACTGCGCAGGGGCAAATGCGCTACGATCACAACCACTTGAACCCAAAACAGCCGTGTGGGCACTCTCTGGCAGAGAACGCGTGCCCCACGGCATCTACGTGAAGGAACCCCATGGGACACGGAGACCAATCACTCGCCAGCCATTGTCTACACAATGACCAACAAGAGGAACTGTACACCATGTCCGAAGAGGAGCCTAAGAAGTCTTTCCTTCGTGCCCTGGCCGACTTGGCAGCCGCAATCGCCGCCGTTGCCGGCGCAGTTACAGCCGTCGTGTCTCTGATCAACAGGTTGCTCTAGGCCGTGCCTATCCTCGACACGGTTCGCTGCGGCACGCCCGCCAGGGCCGTCCCTGGGCCGTCAAAGGGCGCTCGACGCTAGCCAACGATGACAACTGTCGACAGCGCAAGAGCAGGTCATAGCGTTGATCGATGACGTGGTCGCAGGTCGGGAATCTGGCAAGCCACTTCCTCCGCAACAAGAAGCGCGAGTGGGAGGAGTACCGCAGCGAGGTCACCGCCTTCGAACTGAAGGCGCTGCTGCCGGTGTTGTAGTCGCGGGCCGGCGACTTGGAGAGCACCGTGCGGGCGGGGCACCCGGTTCAACCGAGGCGCCCGCCCGCGCGTTGATACGGCACCGACCGGGGCGAGGTTCACCGGACGTCGCTGCCCGATGGCGGTGCGGTGGACCACGACGGCGGAGCAGTCGGCGTTCGTCCGCATCGAGGTCCGCCACCCCGGCGGGCACGTCGCCGCCCTCACCAATCCGGTGATCCTCGACTGACGGCGCATCACATCACGAGTGTTGACGCCTGGCGACGAAGCGGCCGATCTCCTCCGCCGCCCCGCTCGGGAGATCGGTATACGCCGACTCCGGCAGGGCCGAGGCGACGGCACGCAACTGCTCCGCGAGTTCCGGCAGCAGGTCCCAGACGGTCGCGGGCGCATTCACGGTGGCCAGCAGGAGGTCGCCCTCGTAGAAGCAGGCGTCGAGCAGCGGCTCCTCCAGGAGCAGGCGCACGGCGAGCGGGACGACGTACGGCAGCGCCACCTGCTGGGAAACGAGCGTGCGCAGGTCCGCTGGGCGTAGTTCGCGCAGCGGTACGCGGCGTAGCGCGTGCACCGTCCGCACCAGGTGGGTCGTGTCGGAGGGCGGGTCCGGCCAGCGCGGCGGGTCCAGCTCATCGAGCGTGCGGTCGAGGTGCAGGAGAAGGCCCATGGTGCTCATTGTCGGCCTCGGCCCAGGTGTGCCTGCCGGCGTGCCCGGCGAACAGGCAGCAGGCTTCGCCGTCGTGCCCGGGGGCGCTGGACGGGCAGTCGGGGAGGACGCGGAGCCCGACTTCGGCGTCGTGCCACCGGAGCCACAGGGCCGTGGCGGGCCCGGACTCGTCCAGGAGCGCGTAGTGCGGGCCGCCGGTGTGGCGGGGGAGTTGGCACTGTACGGCCGCATCGACGCAGCCGGATGCGGCGGTGTGACGCGCCTCCTCGGCGAGGGCCAGGGGCAGGCGGCGCCAGAGCGTGCACCGCATCACGACACCGCCCGGCTGGTTGCGAGCGGGTTCCGCTCCGCGCACCGCGCGCAACCACACGGCAGGTATCCGCCCAGGTCGGGGAGCGCCGGGGCGTCCGGCGCCCGCACCTCCTCGATCGGGCCCCACGTCCGGCCGAGTCGCGTGAGACCCGCAGCGTCATACGCGTAGCAGCAGCCTTGAACGATGACAAAAGCGTGTAAGGCTGACGGGGCCTCAGTCCACTGCCGGGAAGCGGTATTCCAGGACGAACTGGTCGGCGGCCATGATCGTGTCGCACACCTCCACGACCCGCCCGGACGTCGCCTCGGCATCGCGTACGAGGTGGACGACCGGAGAACCCGGGCTGAGTGCCAGTGCGGATGCCTCGGCCTTGGTGGCGAGGCGGGCGCGGACGGTTTCGCTGAACTGCGCGAGGGTGTGGCCGTTCTCTTCGAGGCGCGCGTAGATCCCGCCCCCGCCGGGGTTCTCGGCGAACAGCTCAGGGATGTCCTTCGCGACGTCCCACGGCAGGTAGGAGGTGGCCTCCTCGGTCGGGACGCCCTCGCGGAAGTAGCGGCGCTTCCGTGCGAGCACCTGGGACCCGACGGGGAGGTCCAGTCGTTGTGCGATCCCCTCCGGCGCCTCGGTCGGGCCGATGAAGAGCACGGCCACGGAAGGCTTGCCGCCGGACTGCTCCGCTTCCGCCAAGTACGCGGCCTTGCCGGCCTTCCGGTGTATGCGGCGGAACCGGTCGGAGGACTTGCGCTGCACGGGTGGCCGGGAACGGACGAACGAGCCGCGCCCATGGTGGGTCTCGATCAACTGCGTGGCTCGCAGTTCCGCGACGGCCTTGCGTACGGTTCCCGAGGCGACCCCGTAACGCTCCATGAGGGTTGTTTCGCTCGGCACGGGGTCCCCGGCTGCCAGCATGCCGGACCTGATCTGTGCCGTGAGGTCGTCGGCGATCTGGAGATACTTCGCTTTGGCCGAAGAGGTTACGTCGCTGCCCGTCATGGTCCTTCTGAGTCTCCTATTCTCATGTACATGAGTAACATCCGCCGAGAGAGCCCGTCAACGCCGCTTCACTCCGTGTCCGTGGCCGGAGTCGTCGTCCGGGACGACGGCCGCGTACTCGCGATCAGGCGAGCCGACAACGGGACCTGGGAACCGCCCGGTGGTGTGCTCGAACTGGCCGAGGCCCCGGAGGACGGCGTCCGGCGCGAGGTCTACGAGGAGACCGGCCTCAAGGTACGGGTCGACCGGCTGACCGGGGTGTACAAGAACACGTCGCGAGGCATCGTCGCTCTGGTCTTCCGCTGCCGGACCGAGGGAGGCTGCGAGCAACTGTCCGACGAATCAACCGCAGTCGAGTGGCTGACCCCGGACGAGGTCGCGGCCCGGATGGCCGAGGTCTACGCGGTCCGGGTCGCCGATGCCTTGCTCGACGGTGCGCCGCAGGTGCGCACGCACGACGGCAGGGCGTTCGCTCAGTGCGCTGAAAACAGCGCGAGGAAGGGGTAGTTGTGTCGCAGATCGAAGGTGCGCGGTTGTTCCGGGAGAGCTGGATCGCCGGTGAGCGGCGGCACTTTCCCGGGGAGCCGAAGGCCGGGTACGTCACGCCGTGGGAGGAGACCCCGCAGTGGGAGCGGGACGCGGCCGGGGCGGTGTACGCGCAGGTGCGGCAGTTCGTCGAGGTGAGCGACGGGCACGTGGCGCGGCTCTCGCGGGAGCAGAAGGGGCGGTTTGTCGCGCTGTGCTGGACGGCGCAGATGTACCGGCACTTCGAGGAGCCGAAGCCCGGGTATGTTGCGGACTGGGACGCGTTGCCGGCCTGGCAGCGGGAGACCGATGCCGACATCTTCGAGGCCATTGAGGCCGTGCGGTCGCCTGTGGTGTAGCGGCGGCCGAGAAGAGGGGGCCGGTTGCGGGAACCCGGAGGCCCGGGTGGGCCGTCGATACCGGAGACATCGGTGTGACCGGGAGGGCGCGTATGTCGCGAGGATGGGTTGTCACCGTGGCCCTGCTGGCCGTCGGGTGCGCTGCCGAGGTGGCGCGCAGGCGGTGGCGGGGGGACTGGGTCGCTCGGGCGAACCGGGAACTCGACGTGCGTGACCAGGTGTTGCGCGAGGAGGACCCTGAGACCGTCGACCTTCGGTTCGAGGCTCATCGGCTGCGCGAACTCGGAGACGCGGCCGGTGCGCTGGAGGTCCACGCGCGGCTGCTGGCCGCCCGGGCGGACGCCCTGGGCTCGGATCACCCGCATGTGCTCACCACGCGTTTCAACCACGCCGGCCACCTGTGGGAAGCCGGAGACAGGACCGGTGCTCTGGCCGCGTATGAGAAAGTCCTGGCCGACATGGTGCGCGTGCTGGGGGAGGACCACCCCGATACGCGATGGACCCGGAACGTGCTGACGAGCCGGCGGAGCAAGGCGGAGGAGGCCACGTGACCAGTCGGCAGGCCACGACCACCCTGTGGCGCCCCACCGGCCCCGAGGAGTTGGCACTTGTACGTGAACTGAACTGGCAGGCCTGGCCGCCCCGGCTTCCCGAGCAGCCGATCTTCTACCCGGTGCTCAACGAGGACTACGCGATCCGCATCGCGAGGGACTGGAACGTCAAGCACAGCGGCGTCGGATACGTGACCCGGTTCGAGGTCGAGACGGAGTTCCTGAGCCGATACCCGGTGCAGCGGGCGGGCGGGCGGACGATCCTCGAACTCTGGTTTCCGGCCGATGAGTTGGATGACTTCAACGCCCACATCGTCGGCGAGATCCAGGTGGTCCACGAGTTCCGTTGAGGATGCTCCCTGCCCGACAATGGGCGGGACCGGGGGAACGGGGGAGGAACACCATGCACGCGGTTCTCATCGTGTTCGGGGTGCTCTTCGGGGCCATCCTGTGCCTGGTCGTGAAGGTGAGCCTGCGCCGGCGGCGGCGTACGCACAACTTCGACGGGCAGGAGATCGAGCGGCACCACAGCGCGGAGATCCGCCACGTCCGCGCCGCGCACCGGTCGAACGCCGTCCACAACGGCTTCGTCAACGGCGGCAACGAGTACCGGCCCGGGCGGCGCTGAGACCTGAGGTAGTCTTTCGCATCCCCGCACGGGGACACGACCAAGGAGGTGGGACCGATTACCGCTGTTTCGACACGGGTGCTCCCCTCCCGCGAACGCGTGGCCGACCGGACCTAGGGCCTGCCGCGGAGCACCCCTCGGCGTTCCTCCGAAAGGCTCCGCACCATGCCGGTCCCGCTGTCACCGTCCGACCTCTCCTCCCTCGCCGCCACCCTCCGCGCCGCCGGCTGCGTCTTCGCCGAGGACGAGGCCGGGCTCATCGCCGCCACCGCCGTCCGCCCCGCCGACATCGCAGCCATGGCCCAGCGGCGCGCCGCCGGGCACCCCCTCGAACACGTCCTCGGCTGGGCCGAGTTCGCCGGGCTGCGGATCGCCGTCGACCCCGGCGTCTTCGTCCCCCGCCGCCGCACCGAGTTCCTGATCGACCGGGCCGTCGCCCTCGCCCCGGACCCGGCCGTCGTGGTCGCCCTGTGCTGCGGCTCCGGCGCGCTCGGCGCCGCGCTCGCCGCCGTCCTGGACCGGGTCGAGCTCCACGCCGCCGACGTCGAGCCCGCCGCCGTACGCTGCGCCCGGCGCAACGTCGGGGAGCGGGGGCGGGTGTACGAGGGCGACCTCTTCGCGCCCCTGCCCGGCACCCTGCGCGGGCGCGTCGACGTGCTCCTCGCCAATGTGCCGTACGTCCCGACCGGCGACGTCGCCCTCCTGCCCGCCGAGGCCCGCGTCCACGAACCGCTCGTCGCGCTCGACGGCGGCGGGGACGGCCTCGACGTGCTGCGCCGGGTCGCCGCCGAGGCGCCGCGCTGGCTCGCCCCGGGCGGCAGCCTCCTCGTCGAGACGAGCGAGCGGCAGGCGGAGACCGCGGCGGGGGTCCTGGCGGACGGCGGCCTCGTGGCGCGCGTCGACTCCTGCGAGGAGCGGTACGCGACCGTCGTCACCGGGACGCTGCCGGTACGGCCCGCGGCGGCCTGACCGGGACCCCGGAGGCGCGGCCGGGCCGCGTACCCCGGCCGCGCCCTGCGCCGCGGCCGTGCCCTGTGCCCGGCCGTGCCCTGTGCCCGGCCGTGCCCTGCGCCGCGGCCGTGCCCTGTGCCCGGCCGTGCCCCGCGCCCCGCCCGCGCCCCGCCCGCGCCCCGCCCCCCCCCCCCCCCCCCCCCCCCCCCCCCCCCCCCCCCCCCCCCCCCCCCCCCCCCCCCCCCCCCCCC
>NZ_VJNO01000112.1 GCF_007096885.1 Streptomyces sp. 130
GGCGCGCTCGCGTAGCGAGTTTCGGAAAACCCTGCACACCCCTACACAAGCCCCTCCACACCACCGATCGGAGACCCCCGTGAACGTCAACGACATCGTCCAAGAGCGCATCCAGGCCGCCCGCAACCGCATCGCCGCCAACAAGCGCCGCCGCGACGAACTCAACGCCGCCCGCACCGCCGGCCTCACCGCCCGCCACGCCCAGAAACTCCGACACCTCACCACCCGCAACACCAACCCCACCAACCAGCCCGAGGGTCCAGACTGACCCTGTAAGGGTCACCACCGACCAGAGACCATTACATCCACGAGAGAAGACCCGCCATGCCAGCCCTTACCACCAGCGACGTCAAGTTCCTCCTCGCCGCCGTCGGCATCCCCAGCCGCACCACGACCCTTACCACCGGCGAAACCGTCCTCCTCACCAGCCCCAAGGGCCTCCGCACCTGGGGTGACCACCCCCACGGCGACCCCAACGCCCACACCCTCCTCGACCAGTTCCTCACCGCCGAAGCCGCCGACGGCCGCACCCACACCGACGACGACCTCACCGTCCCCATCTTCCGCAGCAGGCACCCCGAAGCGGCGGGAGGCCCCGATGGCCACCGTTGACCTTTCCGCGCGCGAGACCGCCATCGCCCTCCTCGCCGCCGGCATGACCTCCAACGACGTCGGTACCGCCGTCGGCGTCTCCGGACGCACCGTCCGCCGCTGGCGCGAGGACCCCACCTTCCGCGAGCAGGTGGAGGCCGGACGCCGGGAGATCCTGCACGAGACCGTCGCCGCCCTCACGAGCGCCGTACGCAAGGCCGTCACGACCCTGGAGACCGCCCTCACCGACCCGGCGGCCACGATCCGCGTCAAGGCCGCTGGCGACCTCCTGCGCTCTCTGCCCGCCCTCGCCGACCACGCCAACGTAGAGGCCCGCCTCGCCGACA
>NZ_VJNO01000141.1 GCF_007096885.1 Streptomyces sp. 130
TCGGAGAACACCCCGGGCACCGAACCGAACTCCACCACCAGCCGGCCGCCGACCACCCGCGCCACCACGTCCAACGCGTACGCCGGCCCGTCCAGCGGACTGGTGTCGCCGTCCTGGAGGAAGCCCGCGTCGCGCAGAAGCGGTCCTTCGGAGTCGGAGCCGTAGGCGGTGCCGTCGAAGTGGCCGAGGTAGTTGAAGCTCACCCGGGGGCTCACGAATTCCTCGAACGCGTCGGTGAGGTATCGCAGGGCGCCGTAACCGATGCCCCGCCCGGGCACCGCCCGCAGCCCCTCCTTCGCCTCCCGGACCAGCACGTCCCA
>NZ_VJNO01000020.1 GCF_007096885.1 Streptomyces sp. 130
CCCCCGCGGGGCGCGCGGCCCCGCCGCCCCCCCCCCCCCCCCCCCCCGCCCGGGGGCCCGGCGGGCCCCCCGGCCCCGCGCGCCGGCCCCGGCCCCCGCGCCCGGCGGGGGGGGGGCCCCACCCCTCGTACTCACAGCTCCACGACGTCCGCCACCGCACACGCCACGTTGTCCGGCGCACCGGCCGCCTCCGCGAGCTCGATCAGCGCGCCCACGGCGGTGGCCGGCCCGTCCGCCCCGGCCAGCACCCGCGCCAGGTCCCCGCCGTCCACGACCGCCGAGAGCCCGTCCGAGCAGAGCAGATAGCGGTCGCCGGGCAGCGCGTCCCGGACGTCCACATCGGGTCCGCCGTACGGGCCGTCCCCGGAGAGCGCCTTGAGGAGCATCGCCCGCTGCGGGTGCGAGAACGCCTCCTCCTCCGTCAGCGAACCGTCGTCGATCATCGACTGGACCACGCTGTGGTCGTGCGTGATCCGGAACAGCTCGCCCCCGCGCAGCAGATACGCCCGCGAGTCCCCGATGTGCACCAGGCCCAGCCGCGAGCCCGTCCACATCATCGCCGTGAGCGTCGTGCCCGACTCCTGAGGCGCCCCGCCCCCCTCGCTCCCCGCCACCGCCTCCCGCACCGCGAGCGCCACCCGCTCCGCCGCGTCGTGCAGGGTGTTCAGCAGCTCCGCCGCCGGCACCGCGCCCGGTGCGAACGGTTTCAGCGCCTCGATCGCCGCCGTGCTGGCCCCCGCGCCGCTCACGCCGAACCCGTCGGCGACCGCGAGCAGCCGGGCCCCGGCGTAGACCGCGTCCTGGTTGGTCTCGCGCACCGCGCCCGTGTCGGTGCGGGCCGCGTAGCGGATTCCGAGTGTGCCCACCGATGTCATGACGTCCTCCGTCGACAGCTGGTCGATGAGGAAGGCCGCGAGGTCACGGCGGGCCGCCGTCTCCGCCTCGACACGCGCCCAGTACGCCCGGATCGCCGCGGCGGCCGCGCCGGACTCCAGCGCGATCACCTCCCTGATCCGGGCGAGCGGCATCCCGATCCGGCGCAGCCAGGCCACCAGCCGGGCCGCCCGCACCTGCGCCGGGTCGTAGTACCGGTAGCCGTTCACCGGGTCGACCAGGGCCGGCGGGAGCAGGCCGAGCTCGTCGTAACGGCGCAGCGCCTTCGCGGACAGCCGGGACAGCCGGGCGAACGCCCCGATCGTCACCAGCTCCGCGCCGAGGCCCCGCCCCTGCCCGTCCTCCGTCACCGCACGCCTCCTCATACCGGGCGGACTTCCCGCCCCGGCACACTCGATCCTTGGCCTTCCCCCATGGAGAAGGTCAAGGACCGGGGCGTGCGGGTGGGCGCGGGTGTCACTCCCGCGTGTAGAAGTAGTAGTACGCGGCGAGCAGTCCGCCGAGTCCGAGGATCAGCCCGATCACCGACGCCGACAGGATGCTGGCACCGGAGAGGCTGTAGAGGAAGCCGATCGAGGCGCCGGTCAGCACCCCGTACGCGGCGGCCCGCAGCTCGCGCGGCAGCCGGTTCTGGATGCGGCCGAGGCCGAAGCAGAGCACCGCGAGCACGGCGCCTGAGACCAGTCCGAGGGCGAGCCGGGTGCCCGTCAGCACCCCGCCGCCCCGGACGATGGCGGTCGCGTAGCAGCCCAAGATCAGGCCGAGCGTGGCCGGGATCGCCCAGCTGAGGACCGGGCGGTGCCGAGCGGGCGTCGCACGCCTCCCGCGCGCCGGCACCGAAACGTGTGCGGCCATGGCAGAGAGCTCCTTCCGTCACCCCCGCTTTCCCTCCAGGGCACACCTGGCCGGGCCGCCCGGCAACTCGGATGGCCCACGGCCCGGGGCGTCCGGCGACCATCCGGGATTCCCTGGAGGGGTGCGGACGTATTTCTCGGTGGCCCTGTCGGCGGTACTGCTGGTGCTGCTGGCCGTCCTGGTGCCGCTGAGCGCGCTGTCCGCCTGGGTCGACCTGGAGATCGACGACACGGACCGTTACGTCTCCGCCGTCGCCCCGCTCGCCGACGACCCGGCGGTGCGGAGCACCGTCGCCGACCTGATCACCGACAGCGCGATGAAGCAGATCGACGTCGGACCGCTCCAGAACACCGTCCGGGACTTCCTGCACCAGGCCGTGGAGTCCTTCACCACCACGGACGCCTTCCAGGACGCCTGGACCGCCGCCAACCGCACCGCGCACGAGACGGTCACCGCCGCGCTCGACGGCCGGAGCGGCGAGAGCGTCACGATCGACCTGGCGCCCGTCACGGAACAGGTGAAGCAGAACCTGGTGGACAACGGGGTGCCGTTCGCCGACCGCATCCCCGTCCAGCACACCGACATCCAGCTGGTCTCCGCCGACCGCGCGGACCAGCTGCGGCAGACCTTCCGGTGGCTGCGCTCCGCCAGTGTGTGGCCGGCCGTCGGCACGGCCCTGTTCGCGCTGCTCGCCGTCGCGCTCGCCTGGACGCGCGGCGGACCCGGCCGCCGGGCCCGCGCCCTGGCCGCGATGGCCGGCACCGCCGTGGCCGGCGCGGGCTTCGCGCTCGGCGCGCTGGTGCTGCGCGGGGCGCTGGCGCTGGCCCGCGACCGGGTGCTCGACGAGGTCCCGGACAGCGACACGGGCGCCGCCTCGGCCGTCTACGACGCGCTGACCTCCTCGCTGCGCACCACGGTGTGGATCGTCTTCGGCCTGGGCCTGGCCGTCGCGGTGTGCGCGGTGGCGGCCCGGATCTGGGCCCAGCGGGTGCTGCCGGCGCCGGCGGAATGACGCGTCCGCTCCCGCCGGAGCGGCCCGACTGGGAGGTGTACGGATGCGAGCCATCGCCGTCAGCGCGCTGCGGGCCGACCCGGTGCTGGTCGAGCTGCCCAAGCCGGAGCCACGGCCCGGCGAGGTCCGGGTGCGGGTCGAATACGCGTCGCTCAACCCGCTGGACTGGCAGGTCGCGGACGGCTCGGCCGGTGGCATCGCCCCGGCGCCCCGGGCCTTCCCGTTCGTCGTCGGCGTGGACTACGCGGGCCGCGTCGACATGATCGGCGGCGGCGAGAACCGCTTCCGGGTGGGGGACCCGGTCTTCGGGCGGGCGGACGTGGCCGACGCGGGCGGCTCGTACGGGGAGTACCTGTGCGTGGAGCAGGACTCCGCCCTCACCTTCGTCCCGCGCGGCCTCGGCGCCCGGGCCGCCGCCGCGCTGCCGACCGCCGGGATGGCCGCCGCCCAGATCCTGGAGGCGGTGGCCCTGCGCGGCCACGAGACCCTGCTGGTCATCGGGGCGGCGGGCGGGGTCGGCTGCTGCCTGACCCAGCTCGCCCGGGCCCGGGACGTCCGCGTGATCGCGGCCGTGCGCGGTGACGAGCGGTCCAGGATGGGGTCGCTGGGCGCGGCGGCCTCGGTGGACCTCACGGACGGCCCGTCCTCCGACGCGCTGCGGAGGGCCTGCCCGGACGGCATCGACGCGCTGGCCGACCTGGCGTCGGCGGCCCCGGACGCGTTCGCGGCGCACGCGGCGGCGGTCCGGCCGGGCGGCATCGCGCTCTCCACCCGGGGCGCCGCCGCCGGGGCCCGGCTGCCCGAGGGCGTCAGGGGCGTCGACTTCCGTCTCGACCCGAGCCCGGTCCTGCTGGACGTGCTGGCGGCCGGTGCGGCGGACGGCGTCCTGCGCCTGCCCGTCGAGGCCGAACTGCCGCTGGAGGAGGCGCCGACGGCCCTGGCGCGCAACCGGGCGGGCGGGGCGCGCGGCAAGACGGTGATCGCGCTGCACCGCTGACGCGCGGGGCGCCGCTACTCCGCCGGGCCCGGGCCCAGTCCGCGCAGCCGGTCCATCTCGCGGCGGTCCCGCTTCGTGGGCCTCCCCGCGCCCCGGTCGCGTACCGGGACCTGGATCGCGGCCTCGCGCGGCGGCGGGGGCGGGCTGTTGTCGACGAAGCACTCGGCTGCCACGGGCGGACCCACCCGCTTCTTCACCAGCTTCGACACGACGACGATCCGGTCCCGGCCCGCGTGGCGGAGCCGTACCTCGTCACCGACCCGCACCGATTGCGCGGGCTTGGCGCGTTCGCCCGCGACCTTCACATGACCCGCACGGCAGGCGGCGGCGGCCTGCGCCCGGGTCTTCGTGAGCCGGACCGACCAGATCCAGACATCGACCCGGACACTGCCCTCCGTCTGCGGAGCCTCACCCGAAACCATGCGTCCGACTCTAGGCGGTGGGCCCGGGCGGTACGTTCCCGCGTCAACTCGGCGCCCGTGCGGTGCAGGTGAAGCGGGGGCGCGGTGAACGCCCGTACGGGCCTCAGGACTCGGTCGGGGCACGGTTCGCTCTCGGTCGTCCCACATGCGGGCCGTACCGCCGAACGGCCTTATCCGGCCGCTAACCTTACGTATCCGCCCTGGCCAGGGATCAATTCCCGCAGTACGGACATTCATCGCACCCAACTCACGCGAAAGGCTCGCCCATGGGCATTCGGAGCTTGCTGCGCAAGGTGTTCGGCCGTGACCGCACGGAACAGGACGACCCGACGACGGCCACGGTCCCGCCCCAGGGCGAGCACTCGAGTGCCGCGGAGCCGGAGCCGGCGGACGAGGCACCCGTCAGGATCTCGGTGCCCGCCCCCGCGTCGTCCGACGAGGCCCCGAAGGCGTCGGACGCGGAGGCCAAGGCGTCGGACCTGGTGGCCGCGGCCTTCGACAACCCGTCCACGCCCACGGTCCCGGCCCAGAGCAAGGGCCCGGACGCGGAGGCCGAAACCCCGAAGCCGCTTGAGGCCGAAACCCCGGAGGCGCCCGAGGCCGAGACCCGGGAGACGCCCGAACCGCCCGCCGAGGCGGAGACCGCCGCGCGCGTCGAGGAGGCCCCGGAGGTGGAAGCCCCGGAGGCGGAGGCCCCCGAACCGGTGGCGGAGGCCGCCGCGCCCGTCGCGAAGGCCGCACCCCCGGAGCCGAAGGCGCCCGAACCGCCCGCCGAGGCCGAGGCCCCCGAGCCGGCGGCGGAGACCACCGAGCCCGTCGCGGAGGCCCCGAAGGTGGCAGCCCCGGAGGCGGAGGCAGAGGCCCCCGAGCCGGTGACGGAGACCGCCGCGCCCGTCGCGGAGGCCGCACCCCCGGAGCCGGAGGCGCCCGAACCGCCCGCCGAGGCCGAGGCCCCCGCGCCCGTCGCGGAACCGGTGGCACCCGAACCGCCCACCGAGGCCGAGACCCCCGAGCCGGCGGCGGAGACCACCGCGCCCCTCGCGAAGGCCGCACCCCCGGAGCCGGAGGCGCCCGAACCGCCCGCCGAGGCCGAGGCCCCCGAGCCGGAGGCCGAGGCCCCCACGCCCGTCGCGGAGGCCGAAGCCCCGGAGCCGGAGGCGCCGGAGGCGCCCGAGGCGCCGGAGGCGCCCGAACCGGCCGTCGAGGCCATCGCGGCGCCCGAGCCCGTCGTGGCCTCGGAGACGCCCGAGCCCGAGCCGGTCGAGGCGAGCGAGACCCCGCAGCCGGAGCCGGTGGCCGAGCCCGAGCCGGTCGCAGAGACCCCGACCCCCGCGGCGGAACCGCAGGAACCCGCCGCACCGGCACCCGTCGCGACCCCCGAGCCGGAGGCCGACGCCCCCGCGCCGATCGTCATCGACATGGACCCGGAGCCCGAGGCGGCCCCGGCCGCCCCCGGCAAGCCCGCACTCACCCTTGCCAAGGTCAAGGCGCGGGCGCCCGAGCTGGCGGGCGCGTACAAGGCGGCGCAGGCCGGGCTGAAGGCGCACGGGCTGACCGGGCTGCGCGCCACCGTCTATCTGGTCCTGGACCGCTCCGGCTCCATGCGCCCGTTCTACAAGGACGGCAGCGCCCAGCACCTGGGCGACCGCACGCTCGCGCTCGCCGCGCACCTGGACGAGAGCGCCACCGTGCAGGTCGTGTTCTTCTCGACCGACATCGACGGCACCGGCACGGTGGAGCTGGACGGCCACGAGGGCCGGATCGACGCCCTCAACGCGGACCTCGGCCGGCTCGGCCGCACGAACTACCACCGCGCGGTCGAGGAGGTCGTCGCGCACTACGAGAAGTCCGGGGCCACCGGCCCCGCGCTGGTGGTCTTCCAGACGGACGGGCCGCCGGACGCCCGGCAGGCCGCCCGCCAGGCGCTCGACGCGGCGGCCCGGCTGCCGCTGTTCTTCCAGTTCGTCGCGTTCGGCGAGCAGGACGCCAAGGGCTTCGACTTCCTGCGGAAGCTGGACACCCCGAACACCGGCTTCTTCCACGCCGGCCCCGCCCCCCGCGAGGTGCCGGACACCACGTTCTACCGCGAGCTGCTGGCCGCGCTCCCCGCTTGGGTGGCCACGCGTTCCTGAGACGCCGGCAGGCGTACGGTCACGGCGAGCCCGCCCCCGGGGCCCGGCACCGCCGTGACCGTACCGTCGTGGGCCAGCGCGATGGACCGCACGATCGACAGGCCGAGGCCCGAGCCCGGCCCCATCCGGTCCCTGCCCTCGCCCCTGCGGAACGGCTCGAACAGCCCGGGAACGTCCGCCGCGTCCACCACGGGCCCGGTGTTGCGGACCTCCAGCAGGACCCCGCCGCCGGCCGGGACCACCGACACGTCGACGCTCCCGCCGGGCACGTTGTACGTCACCGCGTTGGCGAGCAGGTTCGCCACCAGCTGGGCCAGCAGCAGCCGGTTCCCGCGCACCGGGCAGGTCCGGGTGTCGAGCCGGACGCCCGGGTGCCGGGCCGCCTCCTCCGCCACCACCCGGGCCAGGTCCACCGGTTCCCGCTCGCTCTTGTCGAGCCCCCGCTCGCTGCGGGCCAGGACGAGCAGCCCGTCGATGAGCCGTTCACTGCGCCGGTTGTTGTCCAGGAGCGTCTGCCGGGTGCGGACGAGGTCCTCCGGCGTCGGGTCGTCCAGGCCGATCTGGATCGCCGCGCGCTGGGTGGCCAGCGGGGTGCGCAGCTCGTGCGAGGCGTTGGCGATGAACCTCCGCTGGCTGTCGAAGGCCCGCTCCAGCCGGGCCAGCAGCGCGTCGAGCGTGTCGCCCAGCTCCTTCAGCTCGTCGTCGGGCCCGCTGGAGGCGATCCGCTCATGGAGCGTGTGCGCGGAGAGTTTGCGCGCCTTGGCGGTCATGGCGTGGACGGGCCGCAGGACCCGCCCCGCCGTCCACCATCCGACGCCCACCGCACAGGCCGTCATCACCAGCAGCGCGGCGGCGGACCAGATGAGCAGCTGGTGGCCGGCCGCGTCGCTGACATGGTCGGTGAGGTCGTAGACGGTAGGCGGACCGAGTCGGCGGCGGCTGACGAGCGGACCGTTGACCGCGTAGCCCGGCTGGACCACGACGGCGGTGTCCGCGATGGCACGCGCCTGCGAGTCCGTCCCGGCGCGGGAGGCCAGGTTGACCGTGGCCAGCAGGGCCGTGCCGAGGACCAGGAAGACCCCGCCGTAGACGAGGGCGATGCGGGTCCTGATCGTGGAGTGCGGCAGCCGGGCCGGACGCTTCACAGCGCGTACCCCACGCCCTGGACGGTACGGATCACGGCGGGTTCGCCGAGCTTGCCGCGCAGCTTGCTCATGCAGACCCGGACGGCGCCCGTGAAGGGGTCGGCGTTGGCGTCCCAGGCCCGCTCCAGCAGCTCCTCCGCGCTGACGGTCCCGCCGTCCGCCTCCAGGAGCAGCTGAAGCACGGTGAACTCCTTCGGCGACAGGTCCAGGTCCCGCCCGTCCCGGGTCGCCGACCGCCGTACGGTGTCGAGCCGGATGCCGTACCGCTCCAGCTGCGGCGGTACGGGGCGGGCGCTGCGCCGCCGCAGCGCGCGTACGCGGGAGACCAGCTCGGGGAACTCGAACGGCTTGCCCAGATAGTCGTCGGCGCCCAGGTCGAGCCCGGCGACCCGGTCCTCCGTGGAGCCGGCGGCCGTCAGCATCAGAATCCTGGTCCGGGAGCCGGAGGCGACGAGCCCGCGCGCCACGTCGTCGCCGTGCACCCGGGGCAGATCGCGGTCCAGGACGACCACGTCGTAGTCGTGCAGCCCCAGGTACGCCTGGGCGGCATCACCGCTGTACACCGTGTCGACGGCGAAGCCGGCCCGCCGCAGCCCGGTGGCGACCAGCTCCGCGAGAATTTCCTCGTCCTCGGCGACCAGTACCCGCATCGTGATGTCCCTAGCCTCGTGCATGCGTGTCCACTCCCTCCCAGGATGCGTCCTTGATACGGGAAGGGAGGTTTCGCAAAGCTCTCCGGCCGGGGACGTTCAGCGGCTCAGCGACTCCGCGTCCCCCATCACGATGACGGGCTCCATGGCCGGATCGAGAGCCCTCAGGAGCTCCTTCATCCGGTCCTCGGTGACCGAGACACAGCCCTGGGTCGGCCCGCCGTGGTCCACGTGCACCCAGATCCCGCCGCCCCGCTCCTGGCCGAGGGGGCGGGTGTGGTCGAGCGGGGAGGTGCCGGGGACGCGGTTGTAGTCGATGGCGACGACGTAGTCGAAGGAGCCCTCCAGCGGCTCCCCGTGGAACCCTTCGCCCGTCACCCGGAAGTCCGGGCTCAGGTCGTACGGGAGCGCCGTCTCCGGCGGTGCGAGCCGGCCGCCCGCCGCGGTGAGGGTGAAAACCCCGATGGGCGAGCGCAGATCGCCCTCCCAGTGCTCGCCGGTCCAGCCGTTGAGGGCGTTGTGGGCGGGCCAGGGGCCCAGCGTGGCCCGCCAGCCCGGCCCGGCGGGCCCGTCCCGGGTGTAGAGGACGGCGGTCGACCGGTTGGAGTCCGCCGAGTCCCCGGTCACCACGAACGCCTGCCGTGCCGTGGCCGGGACCGCCGCCCGGGTCTTCGGTCCGAGGCCGGGCAGCTCCGTGGGCTGCGGCGAGGCCGCCGGAGCCGGCGGTACGGGCAGCGGCCCTCGCGACGGCGCCCCGGCGGCGGACGCGGCACCACCGGGCGGCCCCGGTACGCCGTTGATCCGTGCCTGCTCCGTGCCGGTGCCGCTCGTCCCCGTACCGGCGAAGCCACCCGCCCCGCAGCCGGCCAGCAACGCGATCAGGGCCAGGGAGCAGACGACGTGCGGCAGGCGCAGGAGTGCGCGCGAAGGGGGCACGGGCACGGAGGGCTCCTCAGCAGTGGGTGCGCCGGTGTCGGCCCACCCAGTCATTGCCGCCCGCGTCCACGCCCAATCCGGGGCGGAGCCCATCCGGCCGTAGCCGTTCAGGTGATTCGTGTACTTAATCGGAACCGCCGGCGGTCCGTCACGCGAACAGCCCCCGGCCAGTGGCGGCCGAGGGCTGTTTCACGTGAAACAGGCGGAGCTACTTCTGCGCGTCCTTCGCCGGTGCGGCCGGCTTGCGGAGCTGGATGTTGAGCTCGCGGAGGCGGGTCTCCTCCAGGACGGTGGGCGCGCCCATCATCAGGTCCTGGGCGTTGCCGTTGAGCGGGAAGGCGATCGTCTCGCGGATGTTCGGCTCGTCGGCGAGCAGCATCACGATGCGGTCGACGCCCGGGGCGATGCCGCCGTGCGGCGGGGCGCCGAGGCGGAACGCCTTGAGCATGCCCGCGAACTCGCGCTCCACGGTCTCGCGGTCGTAGCCGGCGATCTCGAACGCCTTGATCATCAGCTCCGGCTCGTGGTTCCGGATGGCGCCGGAGGACAGCTCGATGCCGTTGCAGACGATGTCGTACTGCCAGGCGAGGATGTCCAGCGGGTCCTTCTCCTCCAGGTCCTTCAGGCCGCCCTGGGGCATCGAGAAGGGGTTGTGCGAGAAGTCGATCCGGCCGGTCTCCTCGTCCTTCTCGTACATCGGGAAGTCGACGACCCAGCAGAACCGGAAGACGTCCTCCTCGAAGTGGCCGGCCCGCTTGGCGGCCTCGACGCGGACGGCGGACATGATCTTGGAGACCTCGTCGAACTCGCCCGCGCCGAAGAAGACGGCGTGGCCCGGGACGAGCGAGAGCCGCTCGGTGAGCGTCTTGACGTCGTTCTCGGTGAGGAACTTGGCGATCGGCCCGGCCAGCGTGCCGTCCTCGCCGACGCGGACCCAGGCGAGGCCCTTGGCGCCGTGCTGCACGGCGTAGTCGCCGAGGCCGTCGAAGAACTTACGGGACTGGCCCGCCGTGTCCGGCACCGGAAGGGCGCGGACGTGCTTGCCGGCGAACGCCTTGAACTCCGAGTCCGCGAAGACATCGGAGATGTCGACCAGCTCCAGCTTGGCGCGCAGGTCCGGCTTGTCGTTGCCGTACTTCAGCATCGACTCGCGGAACGGGATGCGCGGGAACGGCGAGGTGACGTGGCGGCCGTTGCCGAACTCCTCGAAGAGCTCGGTCATCAGCTTCTCGATCGGCTGGAAGACGTCCTCCTGCTCCACGAAGGACATCTCGACGTCGAGCTGGTAGAACTCGCCGGGCGAGCGGTCGGCGCGGGCGTCCTCGTCGCGGAAGCAGGGCGCGATCTGGAAGTAGCGGTCGAAGCCGGAGATCATCAGCAGCTGCTTGAACTGCTGCGGGGCCTGCGGCAGCGCGTAGAACTTGCCGGGGTTCAGCCGGGACGGGACGACGAAGTCACGGGCGCCCTCGGGGGAGGTCGCGGTGAGGATCGGCGTCGCCATCTCGTTGAAGCCGAGGGCGACCATCTTGGAGCGGATCGAGGCGATCACGGCGGAGCGCAGCATGATGTTGCGGTGCATGCGCTCGCGGCGCAGGTCCAGGAAGCGGTACTCCAGGCGCCGCTCCTCGTTCACGCCGTCCTCGGCGTTGATCGTGAAGGGCAGCGGGCCGGCCTCGCCCAGCACCTCGACCTCGGAGACCTCGATCTCGATCTCGCCGGTCGGCAGGTCCGGGTTGACGTTCTCGGCGCCGCGCGCGGAGACCTTGCCGTCGATCCGGACGACGGTCTCCTTGGTGAGCTTCGCGAGGGCCTCGTTGCCCGGCGTGCCGGGGCGGGCGACGAGCTGCACGAGCCCGTAGTGGTCGCGCAGATCGATGAAGAGGATGCCGCCCAGGTCTCGGCGATTGTGCAGCCAGCCGCTCAGCCGGACGTCGGTGCCGACGTCAGAGGCGCGGAGCTCGCCGCAGGTGTGGGACCTGTACCGATGCATCGTCGTTCATCCAGTCTTCGCGGTTGGGGGAAATTCAGCCCTCCCAGGCTACCGCCCGCGACCGGAGCGTTTCATTGTCATTGTCCGCACCAAGATCGTCCGTCGCCCCGCACCCGCGCCCTCGCCACGCATGCCGGTTTAAAGTGGGGCAATGCGCACCGAGGACGTGCTGGCCGCGACCGCGACCGGGCTGTGGCGCTGGGACAACGGAGCCGGGACGGTCACGCTCGACGCGGAGGCCGCCCGTCTGCTGGAGCTGCCCGCCGAGCCCGGCGTCTTCCGTGAATCGGAGGTCCGCTCCCGCTTCCACCCCGTCGACTGGAACGAGATCGCCGGGGTGATCCGCCTCGCCGTGACCGAGGGCACGCTGGCCGAGGCCCGGCTGCGCATCGTGGACGGCAGCGGCCGGGTCCTGCGCACCGTACGCAGCCGCTCCAAGCCGGTCCCGGCCGGTGAGGGCCGCCAGGACTACGTGCTCATCGGCACGCTCCAGGAGGTCGCCGAGCCCCCGCCGGGCACCGTCGGCACGCACACCGCCATCACCGGCGACTGGCGGCGCTCCCGTGAGGCGTTCCTGCTGGACGCCGGGCGGGCCCTGGCGGAAGCGGGATCCACCACGGAGGTGCTGCGGGTCGCCTACTCGCTCTCCATGCCCGGGTTCTCCCCGGACGGCCTCGCGGTCTTCGGCGTCGAGGGCGAGCGGCTGACGGTCGTCGGGCAGCACGGGCACACCCTCAGCGACGAGGGGCCCTTCACCGACATGCCGCTGGACACGGACTACCCGGCCACCGAGGTCGTACGGACGGGCCGGGCGATCTACCTGCCGACGCCGGAGGACTACCAGGCCCGCTACCCCGCCACCTGGCCGCTGGCCCGGCGGTTCGGGCGCCGCTCCTGGGCCTTCCTGCCGCTGATCGTGTCGGGGCGGACGATGGGGACCTGGATGGCCGGCTTCCGGCACCCGGTGGCCTTCTCGCCGGACGAGCGGTCGGTGCTGACGACCGTGGCCCGGATGCTCGCCCAGGCGCTGGCCCGGGCGGGCGCCGCCGACACGGAGCGCGAGCTGTCGCTGGGGCTCCAGCGCACGATGATGCCCTCCCTCGGCCCGGACATCCCGGGGATGACCGTGGCCGCGCGCTATGTGCCGACCGGCGGCGGCCTCCAGGTCGGCGGCGACTGGTACGACCTGATCCCCCTGCCCAGTGGCCGCATCGCCCTCGTGATCGGCGACGTGCAGGGCCATGACGTGCGGGCGGCGGGGCTCATGGGCCAGCTCCGGATCGCGTTGCGCGCGTACGCCTCCGAGGGCCACCGTCCCGACGCGGTGCTGGCGCGCGCCTCGCGCTTCCTCTCCGGCCTCACCGACCCCGGCGAGGACGACGAGGCCGCGGCGGCGCGCTTCGCGACCTGCCTGTACGCGGAGGCCGACCCGGAGACCGGTGTGCTGGACATCGCCCGGGCCGGCCACCCGGACCCCGTGGTGCTGACCGCCGACGGCACGGCCGTCGTCCGGCAGACCGAGGGCGGGCTGCCGCTGGGCGTCGAGGCGGACGCCGACTACCCGACGACGCGGATCGTGCTGGAGGCCGGGGAGACGATCATGCTCTGCACGGACGGGCTGATCGAGACCGGCGGCCACGACATCGCCTCCGGCTGGGTCCGGCTCCGGCCGATCCTGGAGCGGCACACCGGCGATCTGGAGAAGCTGGCGGACGCGCTGATCCAGGCGGTGCACGGGCCCGGCTCGCACTACACGACCGGGCCGCTCGCGGACCGGCGCGAGGACGACGTCGCGCTCCTGCTGCTGCGCCGCGAGGGCACCGTCGCGTCTCCGTCGGCGCCCCGGCGGACCGCGCTCTCCATCGCCCAGGCCGAACCGGAGCGGATCTCGACGGCCCGGCAGCTGTTGCGGGAGCTGCTGCACGACTGGGCGGACGCCGACCAGGTCGACGCGGCGGTGCTGCTGCTCTCCGAGGTCGTCACCAACGTCCTGGTGCACACGGACGGGGACGCGCTGATGGTCGCCCAGGCCACCGGGACACCGGGGGAACGGTGCCTGCGCGTCGACGTGTCCGACGGCAGCGACGAGCTGCCGCACAAGCGGCGGCCCGGCGAGATGGCCTCCAGCGGCCGGGGTCTGGTGCTGATGGAGATGCTCGCGCACAAGTGGGGGGTCGATCCGCGCGGTGCGGGCAAGTCGATCTGGTTCGAGCTGAACGAGGCCGAGCACCCGGAACCGGACTTCCCGGACCTGGACCTGGACTAGGGCCTGTCCGACCCTGATCCGCCGGACAGCCCTAAGGGCTCTCCTCCGGCGCGGTCCGCCCGCCCTTGCGGAGTTCGCCGATGATGCCGAAGGCCGCCGCGCAGAGCGGGACCGCGAGCAGCATCCCGAGGATGCCCGCGACGCTCGCGCCCGCCGTCAGGGCGATGAGGATCATCGCGGGGTGCATCTGGACCGTACGGCTCTGGATCATCGGCTGGAGGATGTGGCCCTCCAGCACCTGGACGGCGAGGACCACACCGAGCGCCCAGAGCGCGATCGCGAATCCCCGGTCCGCGAGGGCCACCAGCACGGCGACGGCCCCGGAGATGAAGGCGCCGAGGTACGGGATGTAGGCGCCGACGAGCACCAGCGCGCCGAGTCCCACCGCGCCCGGCACCCGCAGGATCAGCAGCCCGACCGTGATGCAGACGGCGTCGATCAGGGCGATGAGCGTCGTCCCGCGCATGAAGCCCTCGACGGCCTCGAAGGCCCGCCGGCCCATCGCCTCGACCATGTCGCCGGTGCCACGCGGGGCGATGGTGTGGGCGAGGTCCGCGGCCCGGTCCGCGTCGCGCAGGAAGAAGAAGGTCAGCAGCAGGGCCAGGACGCTGGTCGCGACGAGGGAGCCGACGACGCTGATACCGGTGAGGAGCCCGCCCGCAGCCGTCGCGCCGAACTTCTCGACCAGTTTGCGGCCACTGGTCTCCAGGTCCTTCACGTCGATGTCGTCCGCGACCTGGAAGTGGTCGACCACCCACTGCCCGGCGTCCTTCAGCGACTGGACGATCTGGTCGCCGGTCTCCACGAGCGCGGCGACGACGATGTAGCCGGCCCCGCCGACCACGGCCAGCAGCACCGCGCAGGTGACCGCGGCGGCCAGCGAGCGGTTCACCCCGTGGGCGGTCATCCGGCGGTGGACGGGCCCGAGCAGCGCCGTACCGAGCAGGGCGAGCAGCACCGGGGTGACGGCGGTCTTGAGGGTGACGCACAGCCAGACCGCGACGGCGGCGACACCGGTGACCAGCAGGACGACACCGCACCAGGCGGCGGTCCGCCGGGCGCCCTCGGGCAGGAGTGGCTTCGGGGTCTGCACCCTTCCAGCCGATCACGGCCCGGCAGCGGTGTCCCGCCCGCGCCGCCGTACGAGTGACGGGGCGTCACACGACGGCGGCGCGGGCGGGCGCGCGGGTCACATGCCGTGGACGGCGGGCACGGTGCCGAGGCGGCCGGCCTGGAAGTCCTCGAAGGCCTGCTTCAGTTCGGCCTGGCTGTTCATCACGAACGGCCCGTAGTGCGCCATCGGCTCGCGGATGGGACGGCCGCCGAGCAGGACGACCTCCAGGTCCGGGGTGTGCCCGTCCTGCTTCTCGTCGGCGCGCACGGTCAGCGAGGAGCCGGCGCCGAAGACGGCGGTCTGGCCCAGGTGGACCGGGCGGCGCTCGGCCCCGGCGGTGCCGCGCCCGGCGAGCACGTACGCGAGGCCGTTGAAGTCCTCGCGCCAGGGCAGCGTCACCTCGGCGCCGGGGCGCACGGTGGCGTGGATCATCGTGATCGGGGTGTGCGTGATGCCGGGGCCCTCGTGACCGTCCAGCTCGCCGGCGATCACGCGGAGCAGCGCGCCGCCGTCCGGGGAGGCGAGCAGCTGGACCTGGCCGCCGCGGATGTCCTGGTAGCGCGGGGCCATCATCTTGTCGGCCTTCGGCAGGTTCACCCAGAGCTGGAGGCCGTGGAAGAGGCCGCCGGACATGACCAGGGACTCCGGCGGCGCCTCGATGTGGAGGAGCCCGGACCCGGCGGTCATCCACTGGGTGTCGCCGTTGCCGATGGTGCCGCCGCCACCGTGGGAGTCCTGGTGGATGAAGCTGCCGTCGATCAGGTAGGTCACGGTCTCGAAGCCGCGGTGCGGGTGCCAGGGCGTGCCCTTCGGCTCGCCCGCCGCGTACTCCACCTCACCCATCTGGTCCATCATGATGAACGGGTCGAGGTACTTGTAGTTGATCCCCGCGAAGGCGCGGCGGACCGGGAAGCCCTCGCCCTCGAAGCCGCTCGGGGCCGTGGTCACGGCGAGCACGGGGCGGGCCGCGGCGTCGCCGGAAGCGGCCACCTTGGGCAGGGTCAGCGGATTCTCGACGGTCACTGCGGGCATGGGAGCCACCTCCGGGGGACGGTACTGCCACCAATTTAGTTGAATGGTGAACATCCCGCAAGGCGCCACGCATTCCCGCACGCCCCCGGACAGCCGGAAGGGGCCCGTACCGAGAGCGGTACGGGCCCCTTCCGGCAGGCCTCGGGCCGTGGATCAGCCGTACATGCGGCGCATCGCGAAGTCGACCATCTGCTCGACGGCCTTGGCGTCGAAGACCATCCGGTGCTCGCCCTCCATGTCCAGGACGAAGCCGTAGCCGGTGGGCAGCAGGTCGATCACCTCGGCACCGGTGATCACGAAGTACTTGGAGTCCTTGCCCGCGTAGAGCCGCAGCTCCTTGAGCGTCGTGAACATCGGGATCACGGGCTGCTGGGTGTTGTGCAGCGCGAGGAAGCCGGGGTTGTCGCCGCGCGGGCAGTAGACCTTCGAGGTGGCGAAGATCTGCTGGAAGTCCTCGGCGGACAGCGAGCCGGTCGTGAAGGCCCGTACCGCGTCACCCAGCGACGGCGGCGAGGGTTCGGGGTACAGCGGCTGCCCGCCGTAGCCGCCCCCCATCGGCTGCTGCGCGCCCTGGTTCTGGTCGTAGCCGTACATGGGACAAAGAGTAATCGGCCACATCCGGGGCTCAGGGGGTTGCGTCTTATTACTGGCGGGTAGCATCATCGGAGAGGTCACCTGATATGTCCGGGCCACCCCTCCACGGGGCGCTGCGCGCCACTGCTATTGATTACGGAGCCTTCCCATGGGGCACTACAAGTCGAATCTCCGCGACATCGAGTTCAACCTCTTCGAGGTCCTCGGGCGCGACAAGCTGTACGGCACCGGACCGTTCACGGAGATGGACGTCGACACGGCGAAGAGCATCCTCGAGGAGGTCGCCCGCCTCGCCGAGAACGAGCTCGCCGACTCCTACGCGGACGCCGACCGCAACCCGCCGGTCTTCGACCCGGAGACCAACACCGCGCCGGTCCCCGACACGTTCAAGAAGTCGTACCAGGCGTTCATGGACTCCGAGTACTGGCGCCTCGGCCTGCCCGAGGAGATCGGCGGCACCACCTCGCCCCGCTCGCTGATCTGGGGTTACGCGGAGCTGCTGCTCGGCTCCAACCCGGCCGTCTGGATGTACTCCTCGGGCCCGGCGTTCGCCGGCATCCTCTTCGAGGAGGGCAACGAGGCGCAGAAGAAGGTCGCCGAGATCGCCGTCGAGAAGCAGTGGGGCTCGACGATGGTGCTGACCGAGCCGGACGCCGGCTCCGACGTCGGCGCCGGCCGCACGAAGGCCGTCGAGCAGGAGGACGGGTCCTGGCACATCGAGGGCGTGAAGCGCTTCATCACCTCGGGCGAGCACGACATGTCGGAGAACATCCTCCACTACGTGCTGGCGCGCCCCGAGGGCGCCGGCCCGGGCACCAAGGGCCTCTCCCTCTTCCTGGTCCCGAAGTACCACTTCGACTGGACCACCGGCGAGCTGGGCGAGCGCAACGGCGTGTACGCGACGAACGTCGAGCACAAGATGGGCCTCAAGGCGTCCAACACCTGCGAGATGACGTTCGGCGACCGCCACCCCGCCAAGGGCTGGCTCATCGGCGACAAGCACGACGGCATCCGCCAGATGTTCCGCATCATCGAGTTCGCCCGCATGATGGTCGGCACGAAGGCCATCGCCACCCTCTCCACGGGCTACCTGAACGCGCTGGAGTACGCCAAGGAGCGCGTCCAGGGCACCGACCTCTCGCAGTTCATGGACAAGACCGCGCCGAAGGTCACCATCACGCACCACCCCGACGTGCGCCGCTCGCTGATGACGCAGAAGGCGTACGCGGAGGGCATGCGCGCCCTCGTCCTCTACACCGCCTCCGTCCAGGACGCGATCCAGGAGAAGGAGGCCGCGGGCGAGGACGCCAAGGCGCTGCACGGCCTCAACGACCTGCTCCTCCCGATCGTCAAGGGCTACGGCTCCGAGAAGTCGTACGAGCAGCTGGCGCAGTCGCTCCAGACGTTCGGCGGCTCCGGGTACCTCCAGGAGTACCCGGTCGAGCAGTACATCCGCGACGCCAAGATCGACACCCTGTACGAGGGCACGACGGCCATCCAGGGCCAGGACTTCTTCTTCCGGAAGATCGTCCGCGACCAGGGCGCCTCGCTCAACGCGCTCTCCGAGGAGATCAAGAAGTTCCTCGCGGGCGCCCAGGACAACGAGGAGCTGTCCGGCGCGCTGGACAGCCTCGCGAAGGCCGCGGTGGACCTGGAGGCGATCGTCGGCACGATGATCACCGACCTCACCGCGACCGGCGAGGACGTCAAGAACATCTACAAGGTGGGTCTCAACACCACCCGCCTGCTGCTGGCCTCCGGCGATGTCGTCGTCGGCTACCTGCTGCTCAAGGGCGCGGCCGTGGCCGCCGAGAAGCTGCCGACGGCCTCCGGCAAGGACGTTCCCTTCTACCAGGGCAAGATCGCGGCCGCGAAGTTCTTCGCCGCGAACGTCCTCCCGGGCGTCGCCGCCGAGCGCGCTCTCGCCGAGTCCGTCGACAACTCCCTGATGGAGCTGGACGAGGCGGCCTTCTAGGGAGCCGCCCCGCAGATCCACCGCCGCCGCCCCCGGGACCGTTTCCGGGGGCGGCGCCGCATGATGGGCGCGGTGGCCCGGGGGGCGACAGGGAATCCTTTCGGCCACGTCTGGCTACAGTGAAGAACATGAGTTCCTCCCTCCGCTTCGACCGCGGGCACACCGACGATCTGATGGCCTTCCTGATGGCCTCGCCCTCCCCGTACCACGCCGTGGCCACCGCCGCCGCCCGGCTGGAGAAGGCCGGATTCCGGCAGGTGGAGGAGACCGCGGCCTGGGACGGGACCGCCGGCGGCAAGTACGTCCTGCGCGGTGGCGCGATCGTCGCCTGGTACGTGCCGGAGGGCGCCGGGGCGCACACCCCGTTCCGGATCGTCGGCGCGCACACCGACTCGCCGAACCTGCGGGTCAAGCCGCTGCCCGACACCGGGGCGTACGGCTGGCGCCAGATCGCCGTGGAGATCTACGGCGGCACCCTGCTCAACACCTGGCTGGACCGCGACCTCGGTCTCGCCGGCCGGATCTCGCTGCGCGACGGCAGCGACCGGCTGATCTCCATCGACCGCCCGCTGCTGCGCGTCCCGCAGCTCGCCGTGCACCTGGACCGGTCGGCCAACACCGACGGGCTCAAGCTGGACCGGCAGAAGCACATGCAGCCGATCTGGGGGCTCGGGGACGTCGAGGAGGGCGACCTCATCCGGTTCGTCGCCGAGGAGGCGGGCGTCGACGCCGCGGACATCACCGGCTGGGACCTGATGCCGCACCCCGTCGAGCCGCCGGCCTACCTGGGCCGCGACCGCGAGCTGCTGGCCGGGCCGCGCATGGACAACCTGCTCTCGGTGCACGCGGCGACCGCGGCGCTGGCCGCCGTCGCCGGACAGCCCGACGCCGAGCTGCCGTACATCCCGGTGATGGCCGCCTTCGACCACGAGGAGAACGGCTCGCAGTCGGACACCGGCGCGGACGGGCCGCTGCTCGGCACGGTCCTGGAGCGCTCGGTCTTCGCCCGCGGCGGCGGTTACGAGGACCGCGCCCGCGCCTTCGCCGGCACGGTCTGCCTCTCCTCCGACACCGGCCACGCGATCCACCCGAACTACGCGGAGCGCCACGACCCCACGCACCACCCGGTCGTCAACGGCGGACCGATCCTGAAGGTCAACGTCAACATGCGGTACGCCACCGACGGCGGCGGCCGGTCCGTGTTCGCCGCGGCCTGCGAGAAGGCGGGCGTGCCGTGGCAGACGTTCGTCTCCAACAACGCGATGCCCTGCGGCACGACGATCGGCCCGATCACTGCCGCCCGGCACGGCATCAAGACCGTCGACATCGGCGTCGCCATCCTGTCGATGCACAGCGCCCGCGAGCTGTGCGGCGCGGACGACCCGTACCTCCTCGCGAACGCGCTGGCCGCGTTCCTGGCCGGCTGACGGGCCACCGGATCGCGGACCGGGCGGGAGGCCCCGGCCTCCCGCCCGCGCATGCTCGTCACCGGGCCGGGTACGCGCTCCGTACACGGCCCGGAGGTCCCGGGCCGCCGAGGAGGCGGAACTCATGGGACTCGGAGGATGCATCATCCTCATCGGCGCGGGGGCGATCCTCGCCTTCGCGACCGACTGGCAGCTGGACACCGTCAACGTCGACCTGGTCGGCTGGATCATGATGATCGTCGGCGTCATCGGCGTCTTCGTCTACGCGAGCGTCATCCGGCGCCGTCGGATGGTCGTGCCGCCCACCACGACGGTCGTCTCCGACGACGAACGGCACCTGTGACCGGGGGCGATCCGGCCACACCCCCGGAACGCCACGGCGGAACCCCCGATATTCTGGGCACTTGTCCGTGACCCGGAACCGGGCGCGTCAGACCCGGAAGGGGAGCCGCTCGTGGAGTTCCGGCTGCTCGGCACCGTCTGCGTCGACACGCTGACCGGGCCGCTGCCCCTCGGCCCCGCCAAGCGCCGCAGCCTGCTCGCGGCCCTGCTGCTGCACGCCAACACCCCCGTGTCCATGGCGCGGCTGACCGACTGTCTGTGGGACGACGAGCCTCCGCTCCACGCCCGCACGGTCATCCAGGGGCATGTCTCCCGGCTGCGTGCCCTGCTCGTCGGCGCGGACGCGCAGGCGTACGGGGTGGAACTGGCGACGCTCGGCGACGCGTATGTGCTCCGGGCGCCCGAAACCCTGCTGGACTCCCAGCGGTTCGAGGAACTGCTGATGCTCGCCCGTGAGCAGCGGGACCCCGCCGACACGGTGCTGATGCTGAGGGAGGCCCTGTCGCTCTGGCAGGGCCCCGCCCTCACCGGCACCTTCGCGAGCGCCCCGCTCCAGGCCGCCGCCCACGCGCTGGAGGAGTCCCGCCTCTCGACGGTCGAGCAACTGGCCCGCGCGTACGGGGATCTGGGCGAGCACCACCGCGCGGCGGCGGCCCTCCGCGCGGAGGCCGTCGCCCACCCGCTGCGCGAATCCCTGGCGGCGGCCCTGATGACGGCCCTGCACAGCTCGGGCCGTCAGTCCGAGGCCCTGGACTGCTTCCACCGCACCCGGCGCCTGCTCGCGGATGAACTGGGCGTCGACCCGGGCCGCGAGCTGGCGGACGCGTATGCGCGCATCCTGCGCGGGGAGGGCGGGCCCGTCGTTCCCGGGCACACCGCCGGGGCCGGGGCCCCCGGCGCCCTGCGGGCCGGTACGCCGCCGCTCGCCGAGGCGTCCGCCGACGGGCCCGGCGGGGCGCAGGCCGTCGGGCCGGCGCACGTGCCGCCCTCCCGACGCGCACACGGAGATGCTCGCGCTCCAGCACCTGGCCAGGATGCAGCTGACGGCGGGCCGCCCGCAGGACGCCCTGGACTCCGCCCGGACCGCCTTCGGCCTGGGCCCCGAGCACGAGGAGGCGGCCCGCCGGGTGCTGCTGCTGTCCGTCAGCGGCGAGGCCCACCTCGCCCTCGGTGCGGAGGCGGAGGGCGTCCGGCTCCTGGACGAGGCGGCCACGGAGGCGGAGCGCGCCGGCTACGACGAGGGCGCGGTCCGGGCCCTGGACGCACTGCTCCGGGTCGCGGCGAGCCCCGACCACGTACGCCGCCACACCGAAGCGGCCCACCGCCTGACGGCGAACACCTGAGACAGCCCCTGGCGCCTCAGGCGTCCATCCCCGCCAGCACCAGCGGCAGCCGGACCGCGCCGCCCTCCGTCACGCGGACGGGGACGCCCCAGTCCTGCTGGTGGACGTGGCAGGCCGGGTACTCGTTCGCCGGGTCGTCGTCGCAGGACGCGGCCATCGCGGAGACGTGCAGGACGCCCTCGGTGACGCCGTCCGCGAGGACGAGGTCGCGGAAGAGGTCGGTGCCCGCGCCCTCGCCCTCGGCCAGCAGCCCGGGCGGGGTCGAGGAGACCAGCAGCCGGGTCGAGGGCCCGTACCTGGTGTCCAGCTTCTGGCCGGCCGGCGCCTGGAAGACGACGTCGAGCCGGAGCGCGCCGGGGGCGACCTCGGTGGCGGCCCGCTGCGTGCGGTGCGCCTGTTCGGCGACGCGTACCGCCTCCTCGGGCAGCCGCAGCCGGGTCAGCCGGTGCCGGGCGGACTCCACGACGACGAGGTCGCCGTCCACCAGCACGGCGTCGCTGGGCTCCCGCAGGTCCGTGGCCAGCGTGGTGACCTCACCGCTCACCGGGTCGTAGCGGCGCAGGGCGTGGTTGTACGTGTCGCAGACGGCGACGGACCCGTCGGGCAGGGCCGTGACGCCGAGGGGGTGCTGAAGCAGGGCCTGGCCCGCGGCGCCGTCCCGGTGGCCGAAGTCGAAGAGGCCGGTACCGACGGCGGTGTGCACGACGCCCTCGCGGTCGACCCAGCGCAGCGCGGACGTCTCCGAGTCGGCGACCCACAGCCGCTCCTCGGTCGCCGCGAGCCCGGACGGCTGGGCGAACCACGCCTCCGCGCCGGGCCCGTCGACCAAGCCCTCGTTGGTGGTCCCGGCGGCGACCCGTACGGTGCCGTCCTCGGGGTCGTACGTCCACAGCTGGTGCACCCCGGCCATGGCGATCCAGAGCCGGCCACCGAACCAGGCGACGTCCCACGGCGAGGAGAGGTCCACCTCGCGGGCCGGGCCGCTGGTGGCCGACCCCTGCCACCACTGTCGGCCGGTGCCGGCGAGGGTGACCGTCTCCCCGGTGGTGAGGTCGAGGGCGCGGATGGCGTGGTTGACGGTGTCGGCGACCGCGATCCGCCCGTCGGGCAGCAGGGCGAGCCCCTGCGGCTCGCTGAACCGGGCCTGCTCGGGCCCGCCGTCCGCGAACCCGCGCTCACCCGTCCCGAAGTGCCGGCGCACGGTCTCGCCGTCCGGGTCCAGCTCGACCAGCCGGTGCCGGGTGGTGTCGGAGACCAGGAAGCCGCCGTCCGCGAGGAGCAGCGCCTTGCCGGGGAACCGCAGATGCGTGGCGACCGGCTCCGGCGCCACGTACGGCCCGTCCCCTCGTCGCAGGGTGCCCTTCGCCGCGTGCTCCGACTCCAGCTCCTCGACCAGCTTCTCGATGGCGTGGGCGTGCCCCTCGCCGGCGTGCTGGGCGACGACATAGCCCTCGGGATCGATGACGACGAGCGTGGGCCAGGCGCGCACGGCGTACTGCTTCCAGGTGGCCAGTTCGGGGTCGTCGAGGACCGGGTGGTGGACCTCGTACCGCTCGACCGCGTCCACGACGGCCTGGTGCTCCGCCTCGTGCACGAATTTCGGCGAGTGCACGCCGATGATCACGACGGTGTCGCGGTGCTTCTCCTCCAGCTCGCGCAGCTCGTCGAGAACATGCAGGCAGTTCACACAGCAGAAGGTCCAGAAGTCGAGGATGACGATGCGTCCTCGCAGGTCAGCGAGGGTGTACTGCCGGTCGCCTGTATTGAGCCAGCCGCCCTTGCCGATGAGTTCGGGGGCCCTGACGCGTGCACGTGTTGCCATGAGACCAGTCAACAGCACCGTGGCGTTCCCGCATTCCGCAGGTGGCTCGGGGAACCTGTGAGCCATGAGACTTCTCGTGCGTGAGCGCCTGTTCGGTATCGGTGACGACTACTGGATCGAGGACACGGAGGGCCGCAAGGTCTTCCTGGTCGACGGCAAGGCCATGCGGGTGCGCGACACCTTCGAGCTGAAGGACGCGCAGGGCCGGATCGTCGTGGAGATCCGCCAGAAGCTTCTGAGCCTGCGCGACACGATGCTGATCGAGCGGGACGGCGAACAGCTCGCCAAGATCAAGCGCAAGCGGCTGTCCCTGCTCCGCAACCACTACCGCGTGACCCTCGCGGACGGCACGGAGCTCGATGTCAGCGGCAAGATCCTGGACCGTGAGTTCGCCGTGGACTACGACGGCGAACTGCTCGCCCAGATCTCCCGCCGCTGGCTGACCGTCCGCGACACGTACGGCATCGACATCGTGCGCGAGGACGCGGACGCGGCGCTGCTGATCGCGGTGGCGGTGTGCGTGATCGTGCTCGCGGAGAAGGAATACGAGGACTGACCCCGGAGCACACTCCGTTGGGCCCGTGTTTCACGTGAAACACGGACCCGTCGTGCGGCTCTCAGAGTCGCCGGTCCTTCAGCGCCGGGAACTGCTCCCGGGTCGCGGCGACCTTGGCCGGGTCGAGTTCGACGGTCAGGATCTCCTCGTCCGCGCCCGCTTCCGCGAGCACCTCGCCCCAGGGATCCACGACGAGGGAGTGGCCGGCCTGCTGGATGCCCGCGTGGGTGCCGGCGGAGCCGACGGCGAGGACGAACGACTGGTTCTCGACGGCGCGGGCCCGCGCGAGCAGGGTCCAGTGGGCGCGGCGGCGCTCCGGCCAGCCGGCCGCGACGATCAGGGTCTCGGCGCCGGCGTCGACCAGGCCCCGGAAGAGTTCCGGGAAGCGGAGGTCGTAGCAGGTGGCGAGACCGAGCGTGGTCTCCGGGAGGGGGACGGTGACCAGGTCCTCGCCGGCGCCCATCATGACCGCCTCGCCCTGGTCGAAGCCGAAGCGGTGGATCTTCCGGTAGGCGGCGGCCCGCTCGCCCTCGGGGGAGAAGACGAGCGTGGTGTTGTAGAGGGTGCCGTCCTCGGCCCGCTCCACGAAGGAGCCGGCGTGCAGCCAGACCCCCGCCTCGGCTGCGGCCTTGGACATGACCTCGTGCGTGGGGCCCGTCAGCGGCTCGGCCTCGTCCTCGAAGGCCGTGTAGGCGAAGGCGCCGACCGGCCACAGTTCGGGAAGGACCACCAGGTCCGCGTCCCGCTGCGAGACGACCAGGGAAGCGGCGCGTTCCCTGCGGGAATCGGACGGTTCGTCCGGGTCTACTGCGATCTGGATGAGGGAGGCGCGCACACTACCACCGTCCTGGCATTCGAGCCGTCAACACCGGCCTACGATCGTCACACGAAAGCACTGCCGGGGTGCCTGCTCGCAGCGTAACTTAGCCACCGAACCTCATCGCCGCCCGCAGCCAGCAGCCCGACCGTCCGCGCCCAGTTGCCCATGCACCGCAGAACCGCACGAGGGGTCCCGTGACCGTCCATCCCAGCCTCCAGACCTACGCCGATGCCTGGACCCACTCCATCGAGTCGATAGCCGAGCTGGTGAGCCCGCTCGTCGAGGGGGAGTGGAACGGCCGCACGCCCTGCCCCAACTGGTCCGTGCGCGACATCGTGTCGCACATCATCGGGATGGAGTGCGAACAGCTCGGCGACCCGCGCCCGATCCACTCCCTGCCGCGCGACCTGTTCCACGTGCAGAGTGAGTTCGCCCGCTACATGGAGATGCAGGTCGACGTCCGGCGCCACCACACCGCGCCGGAGATGACCTCCGAGCTGGAGTACACGATCATCCGCCGCTCCCGGCAGCTGCGGAACGAGACGCGGGACCCGGAGACCATGGTGCGGGCGCCGCTGGGCGCCGAGCAGACCCTGGAGACGGCGCTGCGGATGCGCGCGTTCGACGTCTGGGTGCACGAGCAGGACCTGCGGACGGCCCTGGGCAGGCCCGGCAACCTGGACTCCCCCGGTGCCCTGGTCGCCCGGGACACCCTGCTGCCGGGGCTGCCGAAGGTGGTGGCCAAGAGGGCCGGCGCACCGGCCGGCTCCGCCGTGGTGCTGGACGTGCACGGGCCGCTGGAGTTCATGCGCACCGTACGGGTCGACGCCGAGGGGCGCGGCTCGCTGGACGTCGCCCCGTCGCTCGGGCCCGCCGTGACGCTGTCCATGGACTGGGAGACGTACGTACGGCTGGCCTGCGGCCGGGTGCGGCCCGCCGCCGTCGCCGACCGGGTCAAGGCCGAGGGCGACCAGGAACTGGCCGACGCCATCCTCCAGCACTTCGCCGTCACCCCGTAGCCCCGCGGGAGCCCCGGCACACAGCGGCGCCCGCCCCCGCGACGGGGGACGGGCGCGCCGCCGTTCAGGCCCGGATCAGGCCGGCACGTGCACCGCCTCCACCCGGCTGATCACATGGTGGTCGCGCTCGCGGCGCGCCGCCCTCGCGCGCAGCCGCAGGATCTGCGTGACGCCCAGCACCTCCAGGACGAAGACCGACGAGAAGGCCACCCGGTAGTTGTCACCGGTCGCGTCCAGCAGCACGCCGACCGCGAGCAGCGTGGTCATCGAGGCGATGAAGCCGCCCATGTTGACGATGCCGGACGCGGTGCCCTGGCGCTCCGGCGGGTTGGCCGGGCGGGAGAAGTCGAAGCCGATCATCGAGGCCGGGCCGCACGCCCCGAGCACCACGCACAGCACGACCAGCAGCCACATCGGCGCATGGTCGCCGGGGTGGAAGATCGTCGCCGCCCACAGCGCGGCCGTCGTGCCGACCGTGCCGAGGGCGAGCGGGATGCGGGCCGCGTGGTGACGGGCGATCACCTGCCCGTAGACGAGCCCCAGCGTCATGTTCGAGAGCACCACCAGGGTCAGCAGCTCACCGGCGGTCCCCCGGCCGAGCCCTTGGTCCTCGACCAGGAACGGCATGCCCCACAGCAGCAGGAACACCATCGCCGGGAACTGCGTGGTGAAGTGCACCCACATCCCGAGCCGGGTCCCGGGCTCCCGCCAGGAGGCGGCGATCTGCTTCCGTACGTACGCCCCGCCGGCGTGCTGTACGGGAGGCGGCTCGTAGCCCTCGGGGTGGTCCTTGAGGAAGAGCAGGAGCAGCACCAGGACGACGACCCCGGCCAGCGAGCTGCCGACGAAGGTGGTCGTCCAGCCGAAGCCGTGCAGGGCGCGGGCGATGACCAGCGTGGAGACCAGGTTGCCCGCCATCCCGAAGAGGGCGGCGACCTGGCCGATCAGCGGTCCGCGCCGGGCCGGGAACCAGCGCGTCCCCAGCCGGAGCACGCTGATGAACGTCATCGCGTCGCCGCACCCCAGCAGCGCGCGGGAGGCGAGCGCGGTGCCGTACGAGGGGGAGAGCGCGAAGCCGAGCTGGCCGAGGGTGAACAGGACGGCCCCGAGGGTGAGGACCCGCTTGGTGCCGAGCCGGTCCACCATCAGGCCGACGGGTATCTGCATGCCCGCGTACACGAGCAGCTGGAGGATGGAGAAGGTGGAGAGCGCCGAGGCGTTGACGTCGAACCGGTCGGCGGCGTCGAGTCCGGCGACGCCGAGGCTGGTCCGGAAGATGATGGCGACGAAGTAGACGGCGACGCCGATGCCCCAGACCCTGACGGCTCGTCGGCCGCCGGGCGGGTCACCGGGCAGGGGCAGGGTGGGCGCGGCGGCGGAACTCACCGGTCCTCACCCCGGACCAGCACCTTGACCCGCCCGACGTGGCGGCGCACGACCTGGGCGGCCGACTCCGCGTCGCCGGACCTGATCGCCTCCAGCAGCTCGCCGTGCTCCGCGATGTTGGCGGCGATCCTGTCCGGGTGGGCCTCCATCACGGCGACGCCCATCCGCAGCTGGCGGTCGCGCAGCTGGTCGTAGAGGCGGGACAGGATCTCGTTGCCCGCGTGGCGGACGATCTCGGCGTGGAAGCAGCGGTCCTTCACGGAGACGGTGGCCAGGTCGCCCGCCTCGGAGAAGTGGCGCTGCTCCTCCAGGAGCGCTTCCAGCCGGCTGATCAGCTGCGGGGACGCGGGCACCGCCTTGCGGGCGGCGAACTCCTCGACCAGCAGCCGGGTCTCCACCACGTCGGCGATCTCCTGGGCGGAGACGGCGAGCACCAGGGCGCCCTTCTTCGGGTAGAGCTTGATCAGCCCCTCGACCTCCAGGCGCAGCAGCGCCTCGCGCACGGGTGTGCGCGAGACCCCCACGGCCTCGGCGAGGCCGCCCTCGGTCAGCAGGGTGCCGCCCTCGTAGCGGCGGTCGAGGACGGCGTCCTTGACGTGGGTGTAGACGCGGTCGGCCGCCGGGGGCCGCTTCGCGGGCTGGGTGACGGGCGTGGGGCCGGGGGACGTGGAGGGTGCGGGGACAGGCATGGACACAGCATAGATACAACATGCACGCAAGCGTTGCCCCGTCCACGATGTGGGCGGCGGCGCGCCGGGTCCGCTACCGGCTGCGGACCAGCAGCAGCGTCGTGCCGCCGTCCTCCTCGGCGATGTCCCTGACGTGCTCGAACCCCACCTTCCGCAGGGCCGCCAGCGAGGCCGCGTTCGGCTCGGCCACGGTCGCGTACACCTGGTCCAGGCCCAGCACCTCGAAGCCGTACGCGACGATCGTCCGCGCCAGTTCCGTACCGAGGCCCTGGCCCCACGCCTCGTGCGCGAGGGCGTAGATCAGCTCATGTCCCTCGACGGCCTTCGACGGCTTGATCTCCGCGTGGCCGACCATCCGGCCGTCCCTGCGCACGGCCCAGACGTCGAAGGCCCCCGTCTCGTACACGTGCGTGAAGACCCGGGCGAACAGGGCGCGGTTGCTGTCCTCCGGCTCGGGGCCGTCGCCCATCCAGCGGGAGACCCGCTCGTCCGCGAAGAGGGCGACGAAGTCCTCCTCGTCGGCGGGCACATACGGTTCGAGGAGCAGGCGCTCGCTGCGCAGGGAAGGCGTCATGCCGAGGGACGCTATCCCAGCCGCTATGCGGATGACCCGTCGTTTTCCACCAGCCGCAGCGTCGGGCGCCGGGGCGCGAACTCGCCGAGGCCGAGCGCCGCCTCACGCCAGTGCGCGGCCAGTTCGAGCAGGCGCTCCTCGTCCTGCCCGTAGGCCGGTTCCGGCACGTCCGGCACGGTCCGCCACAGGATCGTCGCGGCGAAGCGGACCGCGTGCAGCGCGGCCGTCGTATGGGCCTCGACCCCGTCCTCGCCCAGCTGCCGCAACGCGTCAAGGCGCTCGGCGAGGGCGAGGAGCTCGCCGTACGCCCTGACGGACTCCTGCGCGCGCACGACATCGTCCACGGTTGCCTCCGGCCTCTGGGGCGCTCGGATGTGACGCCGATCGTAGCCCCTGGCCACCGCGCGCCATCGCCACGCGGACGCCGCCGGCCGCCCCACCGCCCCTGGATGTCGTAAAAAATCACCCAAGCGTGGGCCCAACCATGCGGCGCGGTCGTTCGTCTTATCAGCGCGGCGGCACCCTCATGTGGCCGCCTTCCAGGGGTATTTGGAGCGTTCAATTTGAAACTCGGCATTAAGGGCATAAAGCGCGGTTCGGCGACCGTCACGGTGGCTCTCACCACGGGCGCCCTGATCGCGGGCGGTGCCTTCTCCTCCACGGCACAGGCCGCCGCACCCAAGGCGCCCTCGATCGTCGCCAAGGGCGGCTTCGTGATGAACAACGGCACCGGAAAGACGCTGTTCACCAAGGCCGCGGACACCCGCCGCTCCACCGGCTCGACGACGAAGATCATGACCGCGCGCGTGGTGCTGGCCCAGAAGGGCCTGAACCTGGACTCCAAGGTCACGATCCAGAAGGCGTACAGCGACTACATCGTCTCCAAGGGCGCGTCCTCGGCGCGGCTGATCGTGGGCGACAAGGTCACCGTGCGCCAGCTGCTCTACGGCCTCATGCTGCCGTCGGGCTGCGACGCCGCGTACGCGCTGGCGGACAAGTTCGGCTCCGGCAAGACGCGCGCGGCGCGGGTGAAGTCGTTCATCGGCAAGATGAACAGCACCGCCAAGACCCTCGGCCTGAAGAACACGCACTTCGACTCGTTCGACGGCATAGGGAACGGGTCCAACTACTCGACCCCGCGCGACCTGACGAAGCTCGCGAGCAGCGCCATGAAGTACTCCACGTTCCGCACGGTCGTGAAGACGAAGTCGACCAAGCAGAAGGTCACCACGAAGAGCGGCGGCTACCGCTACATGTCGTGGACCAACACGAACAAGCTGCTGGGCACGTACAGCGGCGCGATCGGTGTGAAGACGGGCTCCGGCCCGGCGTCCAAGTACTGCCTGGTCTTCGCCGCGACCCGCAAGGGCAAGACGGTGATCGGCACGGTCCTGACCTCCTCGTCCGAGGCGAACCGCATGTCGGACGCGAAGAAGTTGATGGACTACGGCTTCAAGAAGTAGCCCGCCAGGTACGCGCGGGGCCCCGCACACCGCCGTGCGGGGCCCTCGCCTTTTCCTTCCCGGCGTCACGGCGCCGCGCACAGCTCCCGGTCCATGAGCGCGAGCATGGCCGCCTCCGTAGCCGGGCCGCCGCAGCCGGTGACGGACCCTCATCGCACCAGCCGCAGGGGGGCGGGGCCATCCCGTGATCCCCCGGGTGCTGTCACGGACAACCCCCACGGGTCACGGGGGCTTCCCCCGCACCGCCGGCGGAAAACCGGTGGAAGTCCGCCGGCTCGCCCCGCTACCGTCCAGCCGGGCCCGCCCGTTCGCGGCGCGGCGCCCCCATCTGCCGTCCACCGGAAGGGCGTTCCGTTGTACATCGCGTGAGACCTCCCCACTGCTGATCTGCCGCGCGTCGCGCCTGTGCGCCGCGCTGCTTCCCGCTGCGGATTTCTCACACGGAAACCGGTGTACACCTGTGCTCATCCATTGGGCCGTCATGCCCACACGCCTGCCCCTCGTCCTGCGCCGCTGCCACGCCTGCCCGTCCGGCGCCTTCCGCCCGCACGGCAAGTTCCGCGTCAACGCGAACCACAAGCTGCTCGACGCCTGGCTCCTCGCGCTCTGCACGGGGTGCGGGGACACCACCAAGGTCACGGTCCTGGAGCGGGCGCACGTCCGCTCCGTACGACCCGAGCTGCTGGACCGGATGCACGCCAACGACCCGGCCCTGGCGGGCGAACTCCTCCAGGACGGCGTCCTGCGGCGCCGCAACCGCATCGCCCTCGACTGGACGGGCGCCTGGCGCCTGGACACCGGGAGCGCGGACCACCTGGACCGCGAGGCGGCCGAGGTGTCCGTCCGCTTCGAGGCCCCGGTCCCCGTCCGTCCGCTGCGCCTGATCGCGGACGGCTTCGGCCTCTCCCGGGCCGGGACGGAACGCCTGCTGGCCGAGGGGAACCTCGTCTCGCCGGTCCGCCTGACCGGGCGGACGACGACGGACTTCGGCTTCCTGCTGAAGCGGTGAGGCGGGGCGCGTAACGGGGGCCGGCGCCCCGCGGGCGCCGGCCCCGCCGTCAGTGCGCCGCCAGCCGTCCGACGAGCCCGATCGCGCGCGCCAGCAACGCGCGTTCCTCCTCGCTCAGTTCCGCGTCGATCGCGCGGGCCAGCCAGTCGGCCCGGCGTTCCCGCTCCTCCTCCAGGAGGGCCCGCCCGGCGTCCGACAGCTCGACCAGGCTCTTGCGCCCGTCGGTGGGGTGGGCGCGGCGCGTGATCAGCCCCTGGTCCATCAGCAGCCCGACCGCGCGCGCCATGGACTGCGGCCGCACCCGCTGGGCGACGGCGAGCTCGCTGGTCGTCATGGCGCCGTTGCGGTCCAGCTCGCCGAGCACGGCCACCTGGCCGAGCGGCATCTGGTCCTCACGCTTCACGCGACGGGTGAGCTTGCCCATCGCTGTGCGCAGCTCGGCGGCGATGGAGGCGGATTCCGGGAGGGGCATACCGCACTTTAACGCGGGGGCGGAATCAGGAGACCGAACCACGCAGCAATGCTGTTCAGCCATACTGAACAGCATTGCTGTAGAGTTTTCCCCGCCGGGTCCCGCGCCACCGTCGTCGCAGCCGGACCGCGGCACGCGACAACGGGAAGGACTCCCATGACCGCCATCACTTCCGTCACCGGCCGCCGCATCCTGGACAGCCGGGGCAATCCCACCGTCGAGGTGGACGTGGTCCTGTCGGACGGCTCGCTCGGCCGGGCAGCGGTCCCCTCCGGGGCGTCGACCGGTGCCCGCGAGGCCGTGGAACTGCGCGACGGCGACCCGGCCCGCTGGCACGGCAAGGGCGTCGACCGGGCCGTGAGCCACGTCAACACCGAGCTCACCGAGGCCGTGATCGGCCGGGACGCGGAGGACCAGGCGGGCCTCGACGCCGCGCTCGTGGCGGCGGACGGCACCGCCACGAAGTCCCGGCTCGGCGCCAACGCGATCCTGGGCGTCTCGCTGGCCGCCGCGAAGGCCGCGGCGGCGGCGCACCGCCTGCCGCTGTACCGGTACCTCGGCGGATCGGACGCCCGACTGCTGCCCGTACCGATGATGAACATCGTCAACGGGGGCGCCCACGCCGACAATCCGCTGGACTTCCAGGAGTTCATGATCGCCCCGATCGGTGCGGAGACCTTCGCCGAGGCCGTCCGCATGGGCTCGGAGGTCTTCCACACCCTGCGCCGCGACCTGCTCGCCGCCGGCCACTCCACGGGCGTCGGCGACGAGGGCGGCTTCGCGCCCGCCCTCCGTACGGCGGAGGAGGCGCTGGACTTCGTCGTGGCGGCCGTCGAGCGCACGGGTTACCGGCCGGGTACGGACATCGGGCTGGTCATGGACCCGGCGACGTCGGAGTTCTTCCGCGACGGGGTGTACGACTACGCGGGCGAGGGCGTACGCCGTACCCCGGCCGAGCACGCGGACCACCTGGTGAAGCTGATCGACGCCTACCCCGTCGTGTCGGTCGAGGACGCGATGGCCGAGGACGACCTGGACGGCTGGCGCGAGCTGACCGCCCGCGTCGGCGACCGCTGCCAGCTCACCGGCGACGACGTGTTCTGCACCAACGACACCCTGCTCCGCGAGGGCATCGCCTCCGGTGTCGCCAACTCGATCCTGGTGAAGGTCAACCAGATCGGCACCCTGACGGAGGCGATGACCACGGTGTCCACCGCGCACCGCGCCGGCTACACGGTCGTCATGTCGCACCGCTCGGGCGAGACGGAGGACACCACGATCGCGGACCTGGCGGTCGCCACGGGCTGCGGCCAGATCAAGACGGGCTCCCTGTCCCGCTCCGACCGCACCGCGAAGTACAACCAGCTGATCCGCATCGAGGAGGAGCTGGGCGCGAGCGCCCGGTACGCGGGAGCGGAGGTGCTGCGCCGCCGGTAGGGCGTGCCGGGGCCCTGGCGACCCTCGCAGCGGGCGCGTAACATCCGGTCGGTCCCGGCCCCATGAGCCCCATGGGGCACGGGAGTTACGCTCACACGACCCAAGGGGGACCAGGGTGTCAGCGCTTCCCACGATCATCGTCGTCGTCTTTCTGGCCCTGCTGGTGATCTGGATCATCTCGGCGTTCACGGGCGGTCGCGGGAACGGCCGCTGACGACGGCGGCCACCGGGCCCGGGAGCCGGCGGCCGACCACGGTGATCGTGCCGTTGACGGCGGACCACGCGGAGCGGGCGCTCGCGGCCCACGCGGCGGGGATCGCCGGCACCACGGAGCGCGGCGCCACGGCGCACCTCCGGAGCGCGGCGCCACACCTCCGGAGCGCGGCGCCACGGCGCACTTCCGGAGCGCGACGCCACGCCGCCCCCGGCACCACGCCGCACCTCCAAAGCGCCGCCCCACGCCGCCCGGCACCGCAGCGCCCCTCCAAAGCGCCGCGGCACGGCGGGTGCCTGGGCCGTAAGCCCCCGCTTCCGGGGCACACGCCTCCCATGACCTCATCGCGGAGCGAAGCGAAGGGCCGGGCGGCCGTCCTGGCCGGGTGCGCGCTGCTGGTGCTGTCCGCCTGCGGCCACGACGGCCCCGACGCGCGGGGAGCGGAATTCCGGACGGCCTCCCTCGCCCGGGACACCCGGCTCGTCATCACCACCGCGGGCGGCGTGCGGGTCGTCGGGACGGACGGCGACCACGTCACGGTGGACGACTCGGTCCTCGCGCACGGGGACGACGGGGACGGGGATACGTACACCCTCGACCTGCCGTGCGACGAGGGCGGCGGGGCCGATGGGACCGACGGGACCGACGACCGGGCCCGGAAGAACTGCGGCGGCATGCCCCTCGTACGCGTCCCCGCGGGCGTCACGCTCACCGTCCGGGCGCGCAACGCCGGGATCGACGTCAGCGAGATGCGGGGCGGGCTGAGCCTGAGCACCGTGAACGGCGACGTCACCGTGCAGGACTCCGGCGCGAAGGGCACCCGTCAGCACCTGGTGACCCGGAACGGCTCAGTCCGCGCGACCGGCCTCCGGGGCGCCGGCATCGACGCCGAGACGGTCAACGGCGACGTGGACGTACGGTGCGCCACCGCCCCGGACACGCTCAGCGGCATCACCCGCAACGGCTCCGCGCGCGTCACCCTCCCGGCCGACGCGCCCGCGTACGCGACGGACGCGCGCACCGTCAACGGCCGCTCGACCTCAGACATCCCGGCGGCCGAGTCCCCGGACCACGCGCGCCGCCTGACCCTGCGCACCGTGAACGGCGACACGGAGGCGCGTCGGGGGTAGGGGCCCCGCTTCCGGCCAGGACAGCACGGCCTATCACCCTTATATTCGAAAAATGCGTTTTATGGGCATCGCGCCTTTCCTCCCCGCCCGGACGGAGGCCCCGGGGTGAGGGACCCAGGAAGGCTTGAGGCGCTGCGGCTGGCCGGGCTGACCGCGGCGGCCGATCCCGGCATGGACCGGTTCGCGCGGCTGGTCTCGCGCCTGCTGCGCGTCCCGGTGTCGCTGGTCTCGCTGCTGGAGCCCGACCGGCAGGTCTTCCCCGGCATGGTGGGGATGGCCGGCCACTGGGCGGCCCGGCGCGAGACCCCGCTCAACCACTCCTTCTGCCAGCACGTCGTCGCGGACGGCGGCCCGCTGGTCCTCAGCGACACCCGGACACACCCCCGCACCTGCGCCAGCCTGGCCATCCCCGATCTCAAGGTGGTCGCGTACGCCGGGATGCCGCTCACCGACGCCGACGGACGGGTGCTCGGGTCGCTCTGCGCCATCGACCACCATCCCCGGGAGTGGACGGCGGACGAGCTGCGCGACCTGGAGGACCTCACCGCCGCCTGCTCGATGGAGCTGCGGCTGAGGATCGCGTCGGAGCTGATCCAGCGGGACCGCGACCATGCCGGTCTGCTCCTGCGCGCCTCGGTCGAACTCGCCCACGCCCATGATCCGACCGACCTGACCCGCCGCCTCCGCCAGCTGTTCCAGGGGCCCTCCCAGCCGGATTTCGTGGGCCTGCTGCTGGCGGACGGCCAGGGGCTGTGGCGGGTCGTCGACCCGGACGACGTACACCCGGCGGAGAGCGCCACCGACCGTCTGGACCGGGACGCGGCCTTCCCCAGCGCGCAGGCCATGCGCGAACAGCGCGCCCTCTTCGTCCCGGACCGCGCGGCGCTGGTGGCCGGCTTCGGGCCCGAGGCCGTCGCCGTGTACGACTCGCTGGGCCTCCAGTCCGTCCTGTCCGTCCCGCTGCCGGACGGCCACGGCGTGCTCACGTGGTGCTGGTCCCGCCCGCACGTCATGGCACCGACCGAGGAGGCGGTGCTCACCACGGTGGTGGGGTACGTCAGTCAGGCCGTGGAGCGCACCCGCTTCGTCGCCAACCGGCTCAGCACGGCCGAGCAGCTCCAGGCCGCGATGCTGACGGAGCTGCCGGACGTGCCCGGCCTGGACATGGCCGCCCTGTACCTGCCCGCCGCCGACCAGGACATGGTGGGCGGCGACTGGTACGACGCCTATCCGCTGCCCACGGCCCTCATGCTCTCGATCGGCGACGTGATCGGCCACGATGTCCGGGCCACCACCGTGATGGGCCAGATCCGCAGCATGCTCCGCCAGGCCAGCCTGGACGACCCGGCCCGCTCACCCGCCGCCGCCCTGCACGCCATCGACCAGGCCATCGACGTCCTGCCCCTGGGCGTCGGGGCGACGGCGGTGCACGCCCGCCTCGACCGGGCCGCCAACCGCTGGCGCCTGACCTGGTCCAACGCCGGACACCCCGCACCGCTGCTCTACGTCCCGGGATCAGGCGTCACGCCCCTGCCCGACCACGACCTCCTCCTGCTCGGCCTGCCGGACGCCCCGCCCCGCCGGGACCACACCCGCGACCTGCCCCCGGGCAGCGTGCTCCTCCTCTACACGGACGGCCTGGTCGAGCGCCGCGACGAGGACATCGACGCGTGCACCGCCCACACGGCGGCCACCCTCGCCCGCCACGCCGACAAGCCCCTCCCCCTTCTCCTCCAGGCCCTCTCCACGGGCCTCGCGGAGATCCCGCACAGGGACGACGTGGCGGTACTCGCGTTGCGGGTCGACGGGTGCGGCGGATGACGGTTCCGTCAGGAGCTGCCGGTGCCGGCCGCCTCCAGGGCCTCGGCCACCGCCTGCTCCAGTGAGCCCCCGGTGACCCAGCGGTTCTTCCCGCCGGCCAGGGACGCGGCGGCCCGGCCGACCCATTCCGGGTCGCCGAGGAGACGCGGCCTCCCCTCATCGGTGAGCCGCCGCAGCAGGGCCTCCAGCCGGAGAGCGTCCACCGCCCGGTAGGGACGCGGGTGCTGGTCGAAGCGCAGCTGGTGGTCCTCGTACGGGTCGCGCAGGGTCATGTGGAGCCACCCGCCGTCGCGGTCGGCGACCATGCCCTTCAGCGTGTACATGCCTCGGCTGCTCGTACTCCGGGCGTGCCTGCCCCAGGTGATCCTGATACCGGACATGACCCTGGACCAGGGCACCAACTCCCCGACGCCACGGGGCACATGCTGGCGGAACCCCTCCGGACACAGCTCCACCCAATGAGCGCCGGGCCGAGCGGCGTCCCCGATCCCCCAACGCCCGTCGGCCAGTTCCAGCGGTCCCAGCGATACGTGGTTCACCGTCATGCGGCCATTGCACCACGCGTCCGACGCTCCGGTACGCGACAGTCAGCCCAGATACGGGCGCTCGCGGCCTTCCAGGTAGTGGCCGAGACGCAGCCGCTGGGTGTGGTGCATCGGCAGCGCGTCCAGATCTCCGGGCGCGACGAAGCGCAGCTCGGTCGACTCGTCCGACAGCGCCGGCCGGCCACCGGTGACCCGGGCCGTGAAGCACACGTTGAACTGCCGGCGCACCTCGCCGTCGCTGTACGCGATGACGTGCCTCGGGTCGGTGTACGTACCGACGAGCCCGGTGATCTCCACATCGAGCCCGGTCTCCTCCTTCACCTCGCGCACCGCCGTACCGGGCAGCGAGTCCCCCATGTCCATCCCGCCCCCGGGCAGCGCCCACAGACCGTTGTCGCGACGGCGCTGAAGCAGGATGCGGCCGGCATCGTCGGTGACGACCGCCGAGGCGGCCACGACGAGGCTGTTGGGCTCCGGGGCGTCCGGGTCGTCGTAGTACTCCGTACGGCCTGCCATGCGCTCAGCCTTCCTGGACGGGGGTGGCGGTGGACCAGACGGCGTCGAAGGACACCGCGTACGTCGTGAACATCCCCCCGGCGCTCTGACGGCGTAGATGCCACAGGGGCGCGGCGTAGGCGCTCACACCCCAGACGTGTGCGTTGACCAGGAGCTGGTCATCCACCCGGTACAGCGAGTTGTAAAGGGTCGTCGCGTGCGCACGCACATCGATGCCGGGGACGCCGACGAGGGGGCGAAAGTGCATCAGGGCAAGACGGCAGCGCGACTCGATGCCGTGTCCGTACCGTTCTTCCCGGCCACGCTGCCTGACGTGGTCGCTGTCCGCGTCACCCAGCGCGATTCGTACGGTACAGCCGGCGGCTGCGCGCTCGCTGAGAAGATCGTTCAGCCTTGGGTACGCCTCGTGCAGGTGTACGGCGGCGTAGACAAGGATGTCGATGTGCTCGCGGGCCCGGGCGAACAGTTCGACGAAGGCAGAGGCAGGCAAGTCCGCGCGCTGATCGTAGACGGCAATGACTTCAGGACTGGCGGCGCGGGCTGGGCGCACCTGTCGTAACGCCGGCCAGAGCGCGTGCACGTCCTCCCCCAACTTCTCAGCCGCCTTCAGGGCGGTCCTGCGGCGCGGGACTCGGCCGAGGTTGACCCACCGTTCGACGGACTTCGGGTCGACACCGACCTTCTCGGCGAGGCTGCCGTGGGTGAAGCCGGCCGCAGCCATCGCTTCGCGTAATCGCTCGTTCCGCATGGACAGTCTCCCCCTGGGTGCCGGGACGGTGCCACGGACGTTGCCAGGGACGCTCTACCCGACGCGGGACGTCCCGATGTGGTGTTTTAGCGAGGTTTCACCGTCCCACCGACGGGTTTCAGCATCGGGGCCCGCACCTTCAAACGAAGGAGGAATCCGAATGCCCCCACAACAGGCACGCACCGAGGCGGCCACCGCTGCGGCGGAATGCTTCGACATCCGATCACTGACTGAAGTCATGGCGCGCACGCTCCCGCAGGCCGGACTGGACCGAATGACCTCGGAGAAGGTCGAGGAAGTCATGGCCGTCGCGGCGCTGACCGCGCACATCTAGAAGCAGCGGCCCCGTCCCTGTGCACCCGGCGGGACGGGGCCGACTGCGCACAGCCGCCGCGCATATCCGACGACACTGGAGACGCACATGGTCACGCTCGATCACGTCACGATGCTGTTCTCGCAAGGCGCCCGGAGCCCGAAATCCCAGGATCTGCTGACACTGGCCGACGTCCTTCTCGCCCACCGGCTTCCCCCCAGCCTGTTCCAGGCATACGAGGTGCCCGGTGACGGCAGCCTCGAGCCGATTCCCATTTCGGCGACCTTGGCAGAGGTGCAGGACGACCGGCAGGTCATTCTTCAGTGCATCCGCAATACCGACATCGACGCGATTGATCCCGGCAGGGTGGAGACCGTGGAACATGGCCGGAATCCGGCCGTTGCGATGTACGACTTTCAGTGGGCCGATGATGCGAAACGACCCACTCATCGCGTCCACGCCCTGGATGCCGAGCGGGCACAGGAGATCGTCTTCTCCAGGATCTGCGACTTCCTCACCGACCACGCCGCGACTCCGCCTCTGGTGGCCGGCATCTCCGGCGGGGGTGACTCCAACACCCTCGTGCAGGGCACCCACCGCTATGTGGCCAAGCACGGTCTGGACCCGTCGGAAGTGGTGTGCTTCACGCTGACGATGAAGCCGATCTGGCCTGAAGCGGCTACCGAGCGGGCAGCGGCACTCTGCGCGGAGGCAGGCTTCGCACATCGGGTGCTTCACCCCGACGAGATCGCGATGTTGCTGGGGATGAGCAAAGGCCCGGACGAGCTGTGGCGCGAACTCTCCAGCCGCTACAGTCCGGATCTGGCACATTTCTTCGCCACGTTCCTGATCAATCTCGTCGGCCGGGCGCTCTGCGAGGAGATCGGCGGATCTCGGCTGATGGTCGGCTACAACCGCGAGGACGTCGCGGCGGAACTGCTGTTCTGCCTGATCAATGGCCGCCGTCCCATGCCGTTCCCGGTCCGCCGCACCGGTAGCACTGACGTACTGATGCCCGTATGGGACGTCCCCAAGGGCATGCTCGATGCCTGCTACCCGCGCTTCTCGGAGGAAAATTACAGCGAACGGGTGGACTCCTCCGCCGTACGCCGGTCGTCGATCTACTACATGGCCCACGGCATCGATGCCCTCGTACCCTCCATGTCGCTGTCGCTGATGACCGGCGTGAAGAAGCTGATGGACCAGTTGAGCGGCTGGGAACAGCTCACGGAGATCGAAGGGACTCCGCTGATGCACACCGGCTACGGCGACCAGGAGCAAGTGCACGAGCTGCTGTCGACGCTGGCCCGATACTTCCCCAGCTGGCGCCTCGACCGCTCAACGGCGAAGTAGGCTACGCGCATTCAACCGACCTAGACGCCAACGGAGTACACCGCGCATGGGCAAGGCCGCTCAGCCCCCGTCCGGAACCCGCGACTTCCTCGCAGATGATCTCCGTCGCCGTAAGCATGCGTTCGACACTCTGGCCGAGATCTTCGAACGCTACGGCTTCGACCCGCTGGAGACTCCGGCGTTCGAGAACCTTTCGGTGATCACCGGAAAGTACGGAGAGGAGGCCGCCCGTCTGATCTTCAAGATCCTCAAGCGCGGCATCCATGAGTCCAGCGGGCAGGCGGACCTTGCCCTGCGCTACGACCACACGGTTCCCCTGGCCCGCGTCATCGCGACCCATGGATCGAAGCTGCCGCAGCCCTACAAGCGCTACGCCATCGGCCCGGTGTGGCGGGCGGACCGCCCGCAGGACGGCCGCTTCCGGGAATTCGTTCAGTGCGACATCGACACGGTCGGCTCCCATTCGCCCCTGGCGGACGCCGAAATCGTCCTCGCGCTCGCGGACGGCCTCGACGCGCTCGGCGTGGAGGGCTTCACCTTCAACGTCAACTCGCGACGAGCGCTGCACGCGCTGCTGGATGTCTACGGTGTCGCCCCGCAGGCGGCGACCACCGTGCTGGCCACTCTGGACAAGCTCGACAAGGTGAGCCCGGACGCCGTCGCCAAGGAACTGGCGACCGGCGCGGCCGGTCTGCCGACGGAGACTGCCGACAGCCTCGTTGCCGACGTCACCGCCGACGACCGCGACGTCATCCGTGAGCGGTTGTCCTCCGCCGAGGGCGGGACAGCGGGTCTTGCCGAGATCGACACCCTCATCCAACTGGTGACCGATGCCGGCCTCCCGGCCGGCCGGATCGCCTACAGCCCGAGCATGGTCCGTGGGCTGGACTACTACACGGGCGTGATCTATGAAGCGACCGCCCCCTCCTACCCGGGCTCCATTTGCGCGGGTGGCCGCTACGACAAACTGGTCGCCACGCTCGGCGGCCCGGACATGCCCGCGTGCGGCGGTTCCATCGGTGTCGAGCGCATCCTCGCCGTCCAGAGCCACGAGACCGCCACCCCTCGCGGACTGGACGTCGCCGTTCCCGCACTCGTCGATGAAACCTCCGTGGCAACCCTGGCCGCGCAGCTGCGGCGAGAGGGCCTGCGCACCGGTGTCTTCCTCGGTACGTCGAAGAAGCTGGCCCGCCAACTGAAGTGGGCGGCCGACCAGCACGCCCGCGTCGTCGCGATCCTGGGACCCGACGAGGAGGCTGCCGGAACCGTCACGGTACGGAACATGACGACTGGCGAGCAGACCACCGTGGCCCAATCGGCCGTAGCAGACCATGTGCGCCGGCTGCTGGTGGACCGATAGAAGGGCCCTCCAGGACGGGTGACTCGCTCCGGGCACCGGTTCCCCGGCGCCCGGAGGTTCCGGGGCTGAAAGCCCAACGACACCCGGACGGGCACCTTATGGTCCGCGACCGCCTCTGAGCGGGCGCCCCTAAACTCCCGTCACGTCCAGAGCCGTTCCGTACAGCCGGTCCACCTTCAGCCGGATGACCACCCGGCGCTCGGCCACCAGCTGCTCAAGGAACACGTCCTCGTCCTCGGGTCGCGCGGCCGGCGGGATCATGCCGAGCAGCTCCCGCCCGACCGCGTCGCCCGGAGCGGTCGTGACCTCGGAGACCTCGGCCGTACCCTCGGCCACCGCGAACGACCACACGTCGTCACCCCGTACGTGCAGCGCCGCGTGCGGGTCGCGGCGCAGGTGCGAGACCTTGACCCGTTCCGCGGTCGTGGAGAACCGCGCGACGCGGGCCTCCGCGTCCCAGCTGTACAGCATGGTCGTCAGGTGCGGGTGGCCGCTGCGCTTGACGGTGGCGAGCGTGCCGAACTGCTGCGTCCCCAGCAATTCGGACAGGGAGGCGTCGGACAGGGAGCGCGGCGCGGGTCCTTGAGTCATGACGGGCTCAACGCCCGTTCCCAGCAAGGGATTCCCTTTCTAAGCAGCCCTTTACAGCTGCTCGGACAGGGACGCCCGAAACGCGGACCACGCGGTGGGGGTGAGTACGAGGACGGGGCCGGCGGCCCGCTTGGAGTCGCGGACGGCGACGGTCCCGGGGACGTTGCGGGCGACCTCGACACAGTCCTTCTCCAAGGTGCTGTGGCCGCCGAGGCGGCCACGACGAGGCTGTTGGGCTCCGGTGCGTCCGGTTCAAAGCGCGCGGCGACCAGGTCTGCGGCCTGATCCTCACAACCGCATGCCTTGCACCATGCGAGGATGTCCTCAGCGGTCGGAGCGGTTCTCGCGTTCATGATGCGAGACGATTTCGACGCACTCCATCCACAGCGTCCGGCCAGGTCGAGCTTGGTCAGGCCGGCATCCCGGCAGATTTCCGTAAGCCGGTCCGCGAGAGCCTGCCGGGCCTGCTGAGCGCTGGACGACGCGGAGTGAGCCATGGTGGGGCAGAGCTCAGGCAGGCCGGTATTCGGCGTGCGGGACTGCACGCTCCCAAGCTGCCTCGTACGCCGACGCATACTGCTTGGCCAGTTCCGCGTCCCGGACGACCTCCATGCGCGGCCCGGTCCACTGGCCCTCGCCACTGAAGTGGTTCAGGATCACCGTCTCTTCGTCCATGACCCAACCGTCCAGGACGGGGAGAAGCAGCCCCCGCGCCCGGGACCGGGGGAGCCAACGCACGTCCTCACCGGCGGCGACGTTGGTGTACGTGCCGTCGTACTCGTAACGCACGTAGTCGCTCAGCGGTTCGGACACCACGCGCAGCCGACGCAGGACCACGCCTCTGGCCGTCGCCTCGGCGACCACGTCGAGCCACGGCCGCCACCACGCATCACGGTCTGCGCGGTCGTACCGATGCCCGGCCTGCCATCGGACGAACTCCGGGTCGTCGCGCATGTAGCTGTCCCGCATTTCCAGGTGCATCGCCGAGCGCTGCGCCCTGGCAAGGCATTCACGTACCGCCGTTGCCACCGTTGACCTCACTGTCCGGCCGGGGGATGAACTGAAGCATGTTCGCCGGGAGGCGGATCACACTCTCGTGGGCCGGGATGTCAGTCGAGTGCCCGGGCACCGACCCGACCTCCTGAGCCTGCCTGACGGTTTCCTCGTCCGCCGTCCAGGACTGGATGACCAGGTCGCCACTGGTCTCATCGAGCCAGATCGTAGGCGATCCGTCGTCCGGGGTATTCGGCCAGATGCCAAGGAACTTCAGCGCCACGGGATGCCACCTCCATCGGTCGGCAGAACATGCGTGGGAGAGCGTCACGTTCATGCCCGCGCACCGTCAAGGGCGCCTTCCCCGCCATAGGGGGCGGCTACGGCCGGAGCAGCCCCGTCCGAAACGCGTGCCACGCGGTGGGGGTGAGTACGAGGACCGGGCCGGCGGCCCGCTTGGAGTCGCGGACGGCGACGGTCCCGGGGACGTTGCGGGCCACTTCGACGCACTCGCCGTTTCCACTGCTGTAGCTGGACTTGACGAACTCGAAGTGTGGCACGACTACAACTCCTTGCGGATTCGCTCCATCAGAGCGATGGAATCGCGGGGAGCGAGTCCGTTCCTGGCGATACGACCGAACGTGACGTTGTGCCGTTCGGCATCCGTCTCGCTTTCCAGCCACAGCGTAGACGACGTGGTGTCCATGTAGACCACGTCCATGGCACCTGGTTCAGCGAACGAAACGACGCTGAATGCGCCGGTCATGCCCGGGTGGGACCCGGCGAGGAACGGAACAATTTGCACGGTGACATTTGGCTCGTTCGCCGCCTCTACCAGGCGCTCCAACTGCGCGCGCATCACGTCCCGGCCTCCGACCAACTGGCGCAGGGCCCCTTCCGAAACGATCGCCCACAGCGCGAGCGGCTTGTCGTCCACCAATCGCTCCTGCCGTGCGATCTTTGCCTCGACGAAGCGCTCGATCTCGTCCGGGTCGTCCCAGTCCGCGTTACCCACGGCGAGCGCCCTGGCGTAGTCCCGGGTTTGAAGCAGTCCGGGCACAAAAGCACCCTGCCAGGTTCTGATCTGGGTCGCGATGTCCTCGAGTGCGACGTACTCGACCAGCGACCGCAGCTCCGGGTACTGGTTCCACCAGCCCTTGGCCTTGCGGCGCTCCCGGTCCAACCTGGCGACCTCCAGCAACCGGCCGAGCAGCTTCGCGTCCGTAAGGCCGTAGAACTCACACAGAGTGCGGATGTCCGGGTCCCTCATCGGCACCCAGCCACGCTCCATCTTGACGATCTTCGAGTTCGTGGCGCTGATGACCTGCGCGGCTTGCTGCTGAGTTTTGCCCGAAGCGTCCCGCAGGCGCAGCAGCTCGCTACCAAGCCTGCGGCCCAGAACAGTTGACGACCGATTACCTAGCTGAGTCGCTCGATTCACCGGCTCAGTCTCTCGCGCTGCGCGCACGGACGTCGACCCGATCACCCGTTGGAGACAATTGTCTCCGTTTCACTTGCCGCAATCCTCGGGTCGTCGCTACTTTCAGTTCAGACCCGCTGGCACAGCGCAAGGAAACAGCGGAAGCGCACCGTCCTGCCCGCAAGGGCACACGACGGCACTGCCACCGCTCCCACTCCACAGGAAGGCCCACCCATGCCCACACCCGCAGAGGCCCCCCAGGACAACCCCCCGCTCCACGAGGACCGCCTCGACTACACCCCCACCGCCCGCAGCGTCACCCTCGCCCGCCGGCGCGCCGCGCGGCTCGTCACCGCCTGGGGGCACCCCCACCGCGCCGACGAAGCCGCCCTCCTCGTCTCCGAGTTGGCGACCAACGCGCTCATCCACGGCAGCCTGCGCGGGCGACTCTTCCGGGTCCGCCTCACCGTCACCGGCACCGCCCTCCGTATCGAGGTCAGCGACCCGCGAGGGGAACGGCTGCCCGGGCTCCGTGAGGCGGACCGGGACGAGTGCTACGGGCGCGGGCTCGTCATCGTGGACGCCGTCGCCGACCGGTGGGGCGTCGAGCCGCGCACCGTGGGGAAGACCGTGTTCGCCGAACTCGCGCTACGGACGGCGGAGGAGGCGCCGATGGGCCCGCAGCGGCTCGGCTCGGAGGCCGGGGCGGGTTCCGGTCAGGCGGCGGGCCGGACGACGATGACCCGTCGCCCACGCGTGTGACCGGCCTGGCTGTCCACGTGCGCCTGGGCCGCCTCCGTAAGGGCGTACGACTTCTCGACCGGGATGTGGAGCCTCCCGCGCGCGATCAGGTCCACCGCCTCCGCGAGCGCGTCCGGCACGCTGCCGGCGACGCCGGAGAAGCGGACGCCGTATTCCGGCGCACCGAGATCGGCGATGGTGAGCACCCTGCCCGGATCGCCCGTCAGCTCGACGAGTTCGGGGATCACGCCCGCGCCGGCCAGGTCGAGGGCCGCGTCCACCCGGCCGAGCCGCCGCACCCGCTCCACCCAGCCCTCCCCGTACGTCGTGGCGAGCGCACCCAGGCCCCGCAGGTACTCCTGGTTCGCGGCACCGCCCGTGCCGATCACCGCGATGCCCCGGTCGCGGGCGATCTGGAGCACCGCCGAACCGACTCCCCCGGAAGCCCCGCTGACCAGCAGCGTTTCTCCCGGGCGCACGCCGACCTGGTCGATGACGCGCAAGGCGGTCTCCACCACGGAGGGATAGCCGGCCGCCTCCTCGAACGTCAGCCCCTCGGGCATCCGGGCCCACGCCGACAGCACGGCGAACTCGGCGTAGGTGTCGGCCCCTTCGCCGAACACGCGGTCGCCGGTCTCCACGCCCTCGACGCCCTCCCCGACCTCGTCCACGACCCCGGCGGCATCCAGCCCGACGCCGGAGGGCAGCACGGTCGGATGGGCGCCCAGAACCTGGCCCTCGCGGACCCTCCAGTCGACCGGGTTCACCCCTGCCGCCCGCACGGCGATACGTATCCGGCCGGGGCCCGCGTGGGGCTCCTCGGCATCGATGAGGCGCAGGACGTCGGGGCCGCCGAACTCGGCGAAGCTCACTTTCTTCATACCGGGGACGCTAGCACTAACGGTTAGTGTTTTGGAACGGTTACGGTTACGTACCTGCTAGCGTGAGCGCATGACCGTGCAGTCCGGGCGCCGTGAGCGCAAGAAGGCCGCGACCCGCCAGAAGATCGCCGACACCGCCCTGCGGCTCTTCCTGGAACACGGGTACGACGCGGTGGGCATCCGGGACATCGCCGCCGAGGCCGACGTGGCCGTCACCACGCTGTTCTCCCACTTCGCCTCGAAGGAGGCCCTGGTGTTCGAACAGGACGCCGACTTCGAGCACCGGCTCGCGCAGGCGGTCACCGGCCGCGCACCGGACGCACCGCTCATGCCCGCACTGCGCCGCGAGATGCACGCCATGGTGCGGCACTGCACGGCGGAGGGCGCCGCCCCCGTCTGGCGCATGATCGACGGATCGACCTCGCTGCGGGAGTACGAGGAGTCGATGAGGCTGCGGCACGCGGAGTCACTGGCGACGGCCATCGCCTCCGACCCCGGGCTGTCCCGGACCCCGACGGCCTGCCGGACGATCGCCAGGTTCGTGGTCGACGCGCACGCGCTGGCCCGCGAGGCGGCCGATCCGGAGGGCGCGGTGGACGAGATCTTCGGGATGATCGAGGCGGCCTGGGAGTCCACGGCCCCCTGAGGGCACCCGGCCGGCACACGAATGAGGGGCCCCGCATCACGCGGGACCCCCGGGGAAACGGAACGTACCGCTCAGCCGCCCTGCCCCGCGCTGCCCATCGGGCCGACCGTCACGGGGGCGCCCGAGCCGTCCGTGACGGGCAGCGAGGGCTTGCCCGGCCAGGCGAGGGTGACCGGATTCGTCTCGTTCGGCGGGGTCACCACCAGCCCGGTGATGCGGACGCCGGAACCCCCCGTCTCGTTGAGCGGGTAGGTGATGGCGAAGCCGATCGTCTTGCCGTCCTTGAGGACGTACGGGTCCGCCGGCGCGCCCTTGCGCTCGGCGGAGATCGTGCCCGCGTTCGTCTTCAAGTCGACGCCCGCGAACCCCGCGATCACGCAGTCCCGGCCGCTGGTGTTCTTCATCTCCACCGCGACGGTCGCGTCGGGGTCGCCGTCGATGTAGGTGTCGTTCGCGGTGATCGCCAGCCCGGCGGTGCGGCACTTGGCGGTCTTGCCGGACTGGCCGGACTGGTTGGCCTGGCCGGACTGGTCGGACTGGTCCGCTCCGGCCCCGGCGGCGGTGTCCTTCCCGCTGTCCGAACCGCCCGCGCCCGAACCGCCGCCGGAGGCGGACGCGGTGGCGGCCGACGACGGGTCCGGCTGCGCTGCGGCGTCGTCGCCGTCGTTCTGGCAGGCCGTGAGCGAGAGGCCCGCGACGACGGCCAGGGCGGCGAGGGTGATCTTGTGAGCGCGCATCGTTTCGTCCTCGGTGTCCGTTGACAGTTCCGATCAGCAAGAACTGTCCGGGGCGGGAACCCGTTGCGGCCGACCAGCGCCTAATACGCCCTTGTTACACATGCGGAGGGGCCCGCGCGCACCTCGCGCGGGCCCCTCGCACACACCTACGCCCAGGTGATCAGCCGCTTCGGCTGCTCCAGGATCGCGGCGATGTCCGCCAGGAACTTGGAGCCCAGCTCGCCGTCGATCAGCCGGTGGTCGAACGACAGGGCCAGCGTGGTCACCTGACGGGGCTTCACCTTGCCCTTGTGGACCCACGGCTGGAGCTTGATCGCGCCGACCGCCAGGATCGCGGACTCGCCCGGGTTGAGGATCGGCGTACCGGTGTCGACGCCGAAGACGCCCACGTTGGTGATGGTCACCGTGCCGCCCGCCATCGCGGCCGGGGACGTCTTGCCGTCCCGGGCGGTGGCGACCAGCTCGCCCAGGGACGCGGCCAGCTGCGGCAGCGTCTGGTCGTGGGCGTCCTTGATGTTCGGGACGATCAGGCCGCGCGGGGTGGCGGCGGCGATGCCCAGGTTCACGTAGTGCTTCTGGACGATCTCCTGGTTCGCCTCGTCCCAGACCGCGTTGACCTCGGGGTTCCGCTTGATCGCGACCAGGAGGGCCTTGGCGATGAGGAGGAGCGGATTGACCCGCACCCCCGCCATGTCCTTGTCCTCCTTCAGCTCCGCCACGAGCTTCATCGTGCGCGTGACGTCGACGGTCACGAACTCGGTGACGTGCGGAGCGGTGAACGCGCTGCCGACCATGGCCTGCGCGATGGCCTTGCGGACGCCCTTGACCGGGATACGCGTCTCGCGGGCGCCCTGCTGAACAGGAACCTCCGCTTCCGCAGCCATAGGCGCCACGGACGGCTCAGCAGGCGCAGCAGGCGCCACCGGCTCCGAAGGCGTCGCCGCCGCGTGCACGTCCTCGCGCGTGATGATCCCGCCGGCCCCGGTCGGGGTGACCGTCGCCAGGTCGATGCCCAGGTCCTTCGCCAGCTTGCGGACCGGCGGCTTGGCCAGCGGACGGGCCTCCGGGACCGCCGCCGTGCCCTGGCCGTTCAGCTCGGCCTGGACGGCGGCGGGGGCGGCGGCCGGGGGCGCGGTCTCGGCGCCCTTGCGGGCCCGGCGCTTCGTGGAGGACTCGGACACGCCGTAACCCACCAGAACGGGCTGGCGGCCCTTGGGCGCCTCGGCCTCCGGGGCGGCGGCCTCGGCGGCCGGAGCGGGGGCCTCGGGCTCCTCGGCGCCGGAGTCCGACCCGGGCGCCACGTCCACCGCGATGATCACCTGGCCCACGTCGACCGTGGTGCCCTCGGGGAAGCGCAGCTCGTGGACGACGCCGTCGAACGGGATGGGCAGCTCGACGGCGGCCTTCGCGGTCTCGACCTCGCAGACGACCTGGCCGTCCGTGACGGTGTCGCCGGGCTGGACGTACCACTTGAGGATCTCGGCCTCGGTCAGTCCCTCGCCCACGTCGGGCATCTTGAACTCACGGAAGCGAGCAGCGTTGGAAGTGTCGGTCATGGTGGTCACGCTCCTCTCTCCTCAGTACGCCAGCGAGCGGTCGACGGCGTCGAGCACCCGGTCCAGGCCCGGCAGGTACTCCTCCTCCAGCCGCGCCGGCGGGTACGGGGCGTGGTAGCCGCCGACCCGCAGCACGGGCGCCTCCAGGTGGTAGAAGCACCGCTCCGTGATGCGAGCGGCGATCTCGGCCCCGGAGCCGTAGAAGACGGGCGCCTCGTGGACGACGACCAGGCGGCCGGTCTTCTCGACCGACGCCTGGATGGTGTCGAAGTCGATCGGGGACATCGAGCGCAGGTCCACGACCTCGACCGACTTGCCCTCCTCCTGGGCGGCCGCGGCGGCCTCCAGGCAGACCTTCACCATCGGGCCGTACGCGGCGAGCGTGAGGTCCGTGCCGGGGCGGGCGACGGCGGCGGCGTGCAGCGCGCCCGGGATGGACTCGGTGTCGACCTCGCCCTTGTCCCAGTAGCGCCGCTTCGGCTCGAAGAAGATGACCGGGTCGTCGCTCTGGACGGCCTGCTGCATCATCCAGTACGCGTCGGACGCGTTGGAGGGGGAGACCACCTTCAACCCCGCGACGTGCGCGAACAGCGCCTCGGGGGACTCGCTGTGGTGCTCGACGGCGCCGATGCCACCGCCGTACGGGATGCGGACGACGACGGGGAGCTTGACCTTGCCGAGCGCGCGGGCGTGCATCTTCGCGAGCTGCGTGACGATCTGGTCGTACGCGGGGAAGACGAAGCCGTCGAACTGGATCTCCACGACGGGCCGGTAGCCGCGCAGGGCGAGGCCGATCGCCGTGCCGACGATGCCGGACTCGGCGAGCGGGGTGTCGATGACGCGGTCCTCGCCGAAGTCCTTCTGGAGGCCGTCGGTGATCCGGAAGACGCCGCCGAGCTTGCCGACGTCCTCACCCATGATGAGGACCTTCGGGTCGGTGTCGAGGGCCTTGCGCAGCGACTCGTTGAGCGCCTTCGCGAGGGACATCTTTTCCACGGCCATGGTTACTTGCCCTCCTCGGCGAACGACGCCTGGTAGGCGGCGAACTCGGCGCGCTCCTCGTCGACGAGCGGGTTCCCGTCGGCGTAGACGTGGTCGAACATCGCCATCCGGTCCGGGTCGGGCATCGCCCGTACGACCTCGCGGACGCGCTTGCCGAGCGCCTCGCTCTCCTCGTCCAGGGCGGTGAAGAACGCCTCGTCGGCCGCCCCCTGCTTCTCCAGGTACGCGCGCAGGCGCAGGATCGGGTCCTTCGCCTCCCAGGCGGCCCGCTCCTCGTCGGCCCGGTACTTCGTCGGGTCGTCCGAGGTGGTGTGCGCGCCCATGCGGTAGGTGAACGCCTCGACCAGGGTGGGGCCCTCGCCGCGCCGGGCCCGCTCCAGGGCGGACTTGGTGACGGCCAGGCAGGCCAGGACGTCGTTGCCGTCGACCCGGACGCCGGGGAAGCCGAAGCCCTGGGCGCGCTGGTAGAGCGGCACCCGCGTCTGCCTCTCGGTGGGCTCGGAGATCGCCCACTGGTTGTTCTGGCAGAAGAAGACGACCGGCGCGTTGTAGACGGCGGAGAAGGTGAACGCCTCCGCGACGTCGCCCTGGCTGGACGCGCCGTCGCCGAAGTACGCGATCACGGCGGAGTCCGCGCCGTCCTTGGCCACGCCCATGGCGTAACCCGTGGCGTGCAGGGTCTGCGAGCCGATGACGATCGTGTACAGGTGGAAGTTGTTGCTGTTCGGGTCCCAGCCGCCGTGGTTCACACCGCGGAACATCCCGAGCAGGTTGGTCGGGTCGACGCCCCGGCACCAGGCCACACCGTGCTCACGGTAGGTCGGGAAGACGTAGTCGTCGTCGCGCAGCGCCCGTCCCGACCCGATCTGGGCGGCCTCCTGGCCCAGCAGCGAGGCCCACAGGCCCAGCTCGCCCTGGCGCTGGAGGGCGGTCGCCTCGGCGTCGAAGCGGCGGGTGAGGACCATGTCCCGGTACAGGCCGCGCAGCTCCTGTGCGCTCAGGTCGATCGAGTAGTCCGGGTGCTCGACGCGCTCGCCCTCGGGCGTCAGCAGCTGTACGAGCTCGGGCGTCGAACCCTCCGGCGTCTTCGCGGGCGATTTCGCGGCGCTGGTCCGCTTGCTGCTGCGTCGCGGTTTACGCGCGGCGGCAGTGCTCTCCACGGTCACGTGCGTGCTCCTCCGTCGGTCCGGCCCCCGGGGTCTGCCGGGAGACCAGTGCGGCTCGCCTGTGTCCGTACCCGTGCACGGGGTGGGTGCCGCTCGGTCCGGGAAACAGGCGTGACAGGTGCCCCGGCGAGCGCCCTGTCCAAGGCACGTTACCCAGTGCGTCCCACAACTGCGAAACCCGCCTTGACCTGCGATTTTGCTTGGATATCCAAGTAAATCGAGGAATTCGGGAAGTCTCGCTGGTCACAACACTGATCACAGCCTCGCAGGCCGCCGGAACAACGGCACGTTATCCCGCCCGACAGCGGCAGGGAAGAGGTGAGTGTGTGAGACTGCGATTGTGCGCGAAAAAGGAAAAATCACCGTATTCCTACTCGATGATCATGAAGTAGTCCGGCGCGGGGTCCACGAACTGCTCTCGATGGAGGACGACATCGAGGTGGTCGGCGAGGCCGGGACGGCGGCCGACGCGCTGGCGCGGATTCCGGCGGTCCGCCCCGACGTGGCCGTGCTCGACGTACGGCTGCCGGACGGCAGCGGCGTCGAGGTCTGCCGCGAGATCCGCTCCCAGGACGACTCCGTCAACTGCCTGATGCTGACCTCGTACGCGGACGACGAGGCGCTGTTCGACGCGATCATGGCGGGCGCCGCGGGCTATGTCCTCAAGGCGATCCGGGGCAACGAGCTGCTGACGGCGGTACGGGACGTGGCGGCCGGCAAGTCGCTGCTGGACCCGGTCGCGACCGCGCGCGTGCTGGAGCGGCTGCGCGACGGCAAGCGCGGGCGGGACGACGAGAAGCTGGCGAACCTCACGGACCAGGAGCGCAAGATCCTCGACCTGATCGGCGAGGGGCTGACCAACCGGGTGATCGGCGAGCGGCTGCACCTCGCGGAGAAGACGATCAAGAACTACGTGTCCAGCCTGCTGTCCAAGCTGGGCATGGAACGCCGCTCGCAGGCCGCCGCCTACGTGGCCCGGCTCCAGGCCGAGAAGCGCTGAGGGAAGGACCGGGGAAGGACTTTGGTCCCTGCGAAACGGGGGCCGCGGCCTCTTATCCGGCCCACACGCGACGGCCGACAGTGGAAGGCATGTCCACCGAGGAACTCCACGCGATCGACCTGCTCGGCCGGGTCCCCTACGGCCGGCTGGCGACCAGCATGCGGGCCCTCCCGATGCTGACGGTGGCCCGTCACATCGTCATCGACGGGCGCGTCGTGCTGCGCATGCACAGCGGGCTCGGGCACCACGGCGCCTGCGACGGCGCGGTCGTGGCCTACGGCGCGGACAACTTCAACGGCGCTCCCGTCGGCACCGAGGACCTGTGGTCCGTGCAGTTCACCGGACCCGCGCGGGTCGTGGAGCCGACCCCCGCCCAGCGCGAGCGCTTCGGACCGCCGCCCGTCGAGGTCAACGGCGAACCGTTCGCCCCCTCGTACCTCTGGCTCGAACCTCACTTCGTCACGGTGCACACTCTGGACTTCCACGCAAGCCGGCAGATCCGCAACGCAGCGTGATTTAACATCTGACGCGTGTCGCGCTCATCTGTCGCCTCCCCGCCGGTCCCGCCGGTCGGCGAGGTGCTTCGCCGTTACCCGGACGCCGGTACGCCGCTCACCTGCTCCCCGCTCTCCCAGGGCCTGCTCAATCACGGTTACCGGGTGTCCACCACGCGGGGCTCGTACTTCCTCAAGCACCACTCGGACGACACCACCCGCGACCGCGCCACCATCGTCCGCCAGCACCGCGCGACCCGGCGCCTCCAGTCACTCGGAGTCCCCGTCGCCCCGCCCGTCCGGGCCCGCGACGGCGAGACCGTCACCGAGATCGCCGGCCGCTGCTACGCCCTGCACCCCTGGGTCGACGGCCTGCACCGGGGCGGCGCCCAGCTCACCCTCGCCCAGTCGACGCGTCTCGGGACGCTCCTCGGAGCCGTACACACGGGTCTCGCGCGGGTCATGGCCGCCGAACGCGATACGGGGCCGGGCGGCGGGCATCCGCCCGGTTACGCGAGCCCGGAGGCGGCCGACACCTTCGCGCTGATCGGCGACCTGCTCGCCGCCGCGCGCGGGCGCCTGCGCCGGGACGCCTTCGACGAGCTCGCCGAGCACCGGCTGCGCGAGCGGCGCGTCCTGCTGGAACGGTACGCCGACCGCCGGCCGCCAAACCCGGGAGCGCCCGCGACCGGCTGGGTGCACGGCGACTTCCACCCGCTGAACGTGCTCTACCGGGGCGCCGACCCGGTCGCGATCCTGGACTGGGACCGGCTGGCCGTCCAGCCCCGGGCGGAGGAGGCGGTCCGGGCGGCGGCGATCTTCTTCGTGCAGCCGGCCGGGACGCTGGACCTGGCGAAGGTGCGCGCCTACGCCCGGGCGTACCGGCGGGCGGCCGGGGCGGACGCCGCCGAGCTGGCGGCGGCGGTGCACCGGGTCTGGTGGGAACGGCTCAACGACTTCTGGATACTGCGCTGGCGCTACTGCCTGAACGACCGGAGGGCCGACCCGCAGTTCCCCGCGGTGTCGGCCCTGGCGGTCTGGTGGACCCGTGAGTACGAGGCGGTGCGCGCGGCCTTCACGGGGTGAGCGGGGGTCAGTCGCCCTTCACGGGTGAGCGGGGGTCAGTCGTCCGTGCCCGTGCCCGCCGTGCCCGTGCCCGTGCCCGTGGTCCCGGCGGCGGCGCCCGGGGCGGCGCCGCCCGGGGCGCCCGCCGCGCCCGCGGCCGCGCCGTCGCCGGCCCCGGCGTCGGTGCCCTCGCTCGTGCCGCCGTCGGCGGTCGTGCCGGTGCCGCCGGCGGGGGTCGTGCCGGTGTCGCCGGTGCCCCCCGCACCGCCGCTGCCGGAACCGCTGCCGCCGCTTCCGCCGGAGCCGCTGCCGCCGCTGTCACCGTCGTCCGCGCCGCCGTTGTCCGAGCCGCCCGTGCCCGGCTGGGGCGAGGTGACGGTCGGGGACTCGGAGGTCTCGCTCGGAGGGGACGAAGGCGGCCAGGTGTCGTCGCCCCAGCCGCCACCGGTGCTGTCGCCCGGCTGCTGGGTGGTGCTCTCGGTCTCCTGCGGGGTCGGCGTCGGGGAGTCCTCCGTCGGCGTCGGCGAGCTGGAGGTCTCCGTCGGCTGCTTCTCGTGCTTCTGGCCGCCCCCGTTCGCCGCGTTGAGCGCGATGGCCACGCCCGCGCCGATCGCGATCAGCGCGAGCACGACGAACAGCCACAGCTTGCCGCGCCCGCCGCCGCCCTGCAGGGTGCTGCCGCCGTCGTAGGCCCCGTCATTCGGGTTCATCGGCGGCAGGATCGGCGACTTCGAGGTGTCCCCGTGCTGCGGGTAGCCGCCCATGACGTGGGTGGCGCCGGTCATGCCCCCGGGCGGGGTGCCCGCGCCCTCGTTCAGGACGACCGGGCCGGTGTTCCACGTACCGGTGTGGCCGCCCTGCACCTGGAGCATCTGCAGGCCGTACTGGACCAGGCCGCGCATCTCCTCGGCGCTCTGGAAGCGGTCGTCCGGGTCCTTCGCCAGCGAGCGCATGACCAGCCCGTCCAGCTCCGGCGGCACCGAGTCCAAGACCTGCGACGGCGGGACCGGGGTGTCCTGGACGTGCTGGTACACCACGGACAGCGGCGTCTCGCCCGTGAACGGGGGCCGCAGCGCCAGCAGTTCGTACAGCAGGCAGCCGGTGGCGTACAGGTCGGAGCGGTGGTCGACGGCCTTGCCGAGCGCCTGCTCGGGGGAGAGGTACTGCGGCGTGCCCATCACCATGCCGGTCTGCGTCATCGTGGACTGCGCGCCGTGCAGCGCGCGGGCGATTCCGAAGTCCATCACCTTGACCGCGCCGGAGTTGGTGATGATCACATTGGCGGGCTTGATGTCGCGGTGCACGATGCCGTGCTGGTGCGAGTAGGCCAGCGCCTCCAGGACCCCGGAGACGATGATCAGCGCCTGCTCCGGCGGCGGGGCCTCGGCGCTGATCAGCAGGTCGCGGATGGTGCGGCCCTCGACCAGCTCCATCACGATGTACGGGACGGTCTGGCCGGCGACGGTGTCCTCGCCGGAGTCGTACACCGCGACGACCGCGTGGTGGTTGAGCCCGGCGACCGACTGCGCCTCGCGCGTGAAACGGGCCTTGGAGACCGGGTCCTCGGCGAGGTCGGAGCGCAGCAGCTTCACGGCGACGGTGCGCCCGAGCCGGACGTCCTCCGCCGCGAACACCTCGGCCATGCCGCCCCGGCCGAGCCGGTGGGTCAGCCGGTACCGTCCGTCGCCGACGACCCCGCCGATGCCCCAGGAATCGGTGCCATCCGGAACGCCGCCGCCGTTTGCTTCGGGTTCGGGTGCCATCAGTCCTCGCCGTCGTATCTGTCCGCGTCCGTCCGCGCGTCCGCGGGGTCTCACGGTGTCCTGCCGCGTCGCCGGCTGCGCTGCCGGCCGCGTTCCCGTCACGCTACAGCCTCGGTAGGACAGGCCGATCCGGCGCCGGACCGGTCATCCAATCGGCTGGCGCGCCGCCGACGCAAATTCCATGGCGGTCCTGTAACGCTTCCGAGACGCTTCCGGCGCGTACGGTCACGGAACGGGCACCCGGCTTGACGTGTCGTACCCCTCGGGCAGACTTGGCCAGTAATTACGGATGATCGCGTGAGTCGCGCGCCGAGTTCCCGGGAGTCGCGCGCCGAGGGGGAAGCAAGTCATGAGCCACGACGGCGCACACGGTTCGCAGGGTCGGTACGCGGGCGGTTCCGTCGCCGGCGGACGCTACCAGCTGCGCGACCTGCTCGGCGAAGGCGGGATGGCGTCCGTATACCTGGCGTACGACACCGCTCTCGACCGGCAGGTCGCGATCAAGACGCTCCACACCGAGCTGGGCCGCGAGCAGTCGTTCCGTGAGCGCTTCCGCCGCGAGGCCCAGGCCGTGGCCAAGCTCCAGCACACCAACATCGTCTCGGTGTTCGACACGGGCGAGGACGAGCTCGGCGGCGCCCTGATGCCGTACATCGTCATGGAGTACGTCGAGGGGCAGCCGCTCGGCTCCGTGCTCGCGGCGGACATCCGCGCCCAGGGCGCGATGCCGGCCGACAAGGCGCTCAAGGTGACCTCGGACGTGCTGGCCGCGCTCGACACCAGCCACGAGATGGGCCTGGTGCACCGCGACATCAAGCCGGGCAACGTCATGGTGACCAAGCGCGGCGTCGTGAAGGTCATGGACTTCGGCATCGCCCGCGCCATGCAGTCGGGCGTGACGTCGATGACGCAGACCGGCATGGTCGTCGGCACCCCGCAGTACCTCTCCCCCGAGCAGGCCCTCGGCCGCGGCGTGGACGCGCGCTCCGACCTGTATTCGGTCGGCATCATGCTCTTCCAGCTGCTCACCGGGCGTCTCCCCTTCGACGCGGACTCCCCGCTCGCCATCGCGTACGCGCATGTGCAGGAGGAGCCGGTCGCCCCGTCCACCATCAACCGCTCGCTGACGCCGGCGATGGACGCCCTCGTCGCCCGCGCGCTCAAGAAGAACCCGAACGAGCGCTTCCCGAGCGCGGCGGCCATGCAGGACGAGATCGCGCGCGTGCTGAGCGCGAGCGGCCGGACCGGCGCCCCGGTGATCGTCGGGGACGGCGGCGCCCCGGCCAACAGCGGCTCCGGCGTCGGCTCGGCGGTCTTCCCGCCGGTCGACCAGTCCGCGCCGGCCCCGCACAACGTCCAGACGCCGTACCAGCCGGGCCCGTACCAGCCCCAGCCCGGCCCGTACGGCCCCGCGACGCCGACCCCCGCCACCAACCCGGCGTACGGCTACCCGCAGACGCCCGCCCCGGCGTACCAGAGCCCGGCGCCGATGCAGCACCAGACGCCCGCGCCGTACACGGTCTCCCCGCAGACGGCCTCGGCCCCGGCCTCGGGCGGCGGCTCCAAGCGGAACATGCCGGTGATCATCGGCTCGATCGTCGTCGCGCTGGCCGCGATCGGCGGCCTGATCACGGTCATCGCGCTCAACGGCGGCGACAAGGGCGGCGCGGAGGCCAAGGCCAGCGAGTCCCCGGCCGGCGAGCACCGCGAGCCCGAGCGGAACCGGACGATGAAGACGGAGGACTGCACGGACGCGAACGAGGACATCGACGACCCGAACAAGGTCGACGCCCCGAGCTTCATGTACAAGGACATCCTCTCGGTGCGCGCCTGCGCGGACGCGGCCGGCTGGACGATCAAGCAGAAGAAGGTCGAGGGCAACGCGTACGCGGAGGACCAGGTCATCAACCAGTTCCCGTCACCCGGCACCGCGGTGCCCGAGGTCGGCGCGCACTTCGAGCTGGAGATCTCGACGGGCGACCCCGCGTAGTCCACGGGCGGCCCTCCGCCATCCGTACGCCGCACCCGGGATGCCGCTCGCGCCGTCCCGTGTGACGGTGACCGCATGGCCCCAGGACAGCCTTCCACGCGCTCCTCGCGCTCCTCGCGGGGCGTGGCCTGCCTGGTGCTGATGGCAGCCGCGACGCTGGGGGCGGCGGCTCCGGGCACCTCCGGGCCCACCGCGACCCTGGGGGCAGCGGTCCCGGGCACCTCCGGGCCCACCGCGACCCTGGGGGCAGCGGCTCCGGGCGCCTCCGGGCCCACCGCGACCCTGGGCACCTCCGCGCCCACTGCGACCCCGGGGGCAGCGGCTCCGGGCGCCCCCGGGCCCACCACAGCCCTGGAGGCAGCGGCTCCGGGCACCACCGCGCCCACCGCAGCCCTGGAGGCAGCGGCCCCGGGCACCACCGCGCCCACCGCAGCCCTGGCAGCGGCGGCTCCCGGCGCCTCCGGGCCGCCCTCGCCGTCCCCCGCGTCCAGCGGGTCGCCGCGTCCCGGGGAGATGCAGTCGCCGCTCGCCGGGCGGCCCGCCGGGGCGGGGCGGCAGCGGCCCGGGCGGTCGGCCGCCGAGGTCGCGCGGCAGGACGCGCTGGACGACCGGGAGCCGCGGCCCTCGCCCTCCGAGCCGGCCGCCGTGCCGGTCCTCACGCCCGACCCGGACGCATTCCGCGATCCGCCGGAGGGGCGGCAGGCCCTGGACGGGGCGACGGTGCGGCGGGTGGAGCAGGTGTCGCTCGGCGCGGGAATCGCCCTGGTCGGGCTGGGTCTCGGCTTCCTGGCGTTGCGGATGCGCCGCGCCCGCTGACCGTACGGGGCCCACCGGAAACGCTCCGGGGAAGACTTGCGGTGATCAACATACTCGGTATACATACTCAGTATGTCGATCCGTCACGGGCTCCTCGCCCTCCTGGAGCGCGGGCCGCGCTACGGCTCCCAGCTCCGCACCGAATTCGAGTCGCGCACCGGCTCCACCTGGCCGCTCAACGTCGGGCAGGTGTACACGACGCTGAGCAGGCTGGAGCGCGACGGCCTGGTCGTCCAGGACGGCGAGGACGACCAGGGCCACGCCCTCTACTCGATCAGCGACGCCGGGCGCACCGAGCTGCGCACCTGGTTCGAGACGCCGGTCGACCGCAGCAACCCGCCCCGCGACGAGCTGGCCATCAAGCTGGCCATGGCGGTCGGGGCGCCCGGCGTCGACGTCAAGGCCGTCATCCAGGCCCAGCGCCACCACACCGTGAAGGCCATGCAGGACTACACCCGCCTCAAGGCGCGGTCCCTCGCCCAGGCCCCCGCCAACCGCGACGAGGTGGCGTGGCTGCTCGTGGTGGAGCAGCTGATCTTCCAGGCCGAGGCGGAAGCGCGCTGGCTGGACCACTGCGAGGCCCGGCTGATCCGCCTCGCCGAGGCCGCCGCCACCGAGCCGGAGCCCGGTCCGCCTCCGGGGCCGGCCGCCCGCACCGCCGCCCGGCCCGACGGCCGGTCCCGTGCACGCCGCTGAGCCCGGCGCCCGCTCCGTCCACCCGTTCCGAGAGGGAACCATGTCCCCGCACGTCCCGTCCCCATCCGCTCCGCCCCTGCCGGTGGACGCCCCGGTGCTCGAACTCCGCTCGCTCACCCGCACCCACGGCACCGGCATCGCCGAGGTGCAGGCGCTGCGCGGCATCAGCCTGTCGGTGCACGCCGGTGAGCTCGTCGCCGTCATGGGCCCGTCCGGCTCGGGCAAGTCCACCCTGCTCACCCTCGCCGGCGGCCTCGACACCGCGAGCGGCGGCCAGGTGATCATCGAGGGCCAGGACATCTCCACGCTCGGCCGCAAGGGCCTCGCCGCCCTGCGCCGCCGCAGCGTCGGCTACGTCTTCCAGGACTACAACCTGATCCCCGCCCTGACCGCCGCCGAGAACATCGCCCTGCCCCGCGAGCTGGACGGCGTCTCGGTCCGCAGGGCCCGCAAGGAGGCGCGCGCCGCGCTGGAGGAGATGAACCTCCTGGAGATCGCGGACCGTTTCCCGGACGAGATGTCCGGCGGCCAGCAGCAGCGCGTCGCCATCGCCCGCGCGCTGGTGGGGGACCGGCGCCTCGTCCTCGCCGACGAGCCGACCGGCGCGCTCGACTCCGAGACCGGCGAGGCCGTCCTCGCGCTCCTGCGCAACCGCTGCGACCAGGGCGCGGCCGGGGTGATGGTCACGCACGAACCGCGTTACGCGGCCTGGGCGGACCGGGTCGTCTTCCTCCGGGACGGTTCGATCGTGGACCAGACGCTGACGGCCGGGGCCGACTCGCTGCTGGCCGCCGGGGGAGCCGAGTGAGCCTCTTCACGGGGTGGCGCGCCGCCCTCCGGATAGCCCGCCGCGACGCCCTTCGGGCCAAGGGCCGCAGCGCCCTGGTGGTCGCGATGATCGCGCTGCCGGTCCTCGGCGTGACGGCCGCCGACATCACGTACCGCAGCGCGGACCTGAGCCCGGCGGAGCAGCTGACGTCCCGGCTCGGGGCGGCCGACGCGCTGTACAGCGATGCGGCCATGGGGCCGGTCCAGCAGATGCCCGACGGCGACATGTACGACAGCGTGAGCGGCGAGGCTCCTAGCGAGGAACCCGCGCCGATCGACATGCGCGGCGCCTTTCCCGAGGGCGCGCGGGCGATCAGTGAACAGTCCGTGCCCGCCACGGTCACGACCGCGTACGGGATCGCGAGCGTCGAGGTCGTCGAGTTCAGGACCTCGGACCGGATGGCCCGCGGGAGGATCGACCTCCTGGAGGGCGCGTTCCCGCGCTCCACGGACGAGATGGTGGCCACCGAGCCGTTCCTGGACTCGGCGGGCCTGCACGTGGGCTCCGTGACCACGGTGACGCCGTCCGGCAAGAAGTACACGATCACCGGGGCGGTCGAACTGCCCGCCGACCTGGAGGCGAAGCGGCTGTACGCCGATCCGGGCGCGGTGATCGCCCCCTGGCAGGCGATGGCCGACCACGACACGAAGGTCCCCGCGCCCAACGCGGGCCCGGCGCAGTGGCTGGTCGAGGGGCCGGGGAAGGCCGGAATCGGCTGGGAGGACGTGCTGGCGGCCAACAAGGCCGGTGCCGTCGTCACCTCGCGGCAGGTCTCCGAGAATCCCCCGCCCGACTCCGAGATCCCGCTGCTCCGGACGCACCCGGACTACAACGCGATGGACACCGGGAGCGAGGAGACCAGCGCCGCCCTCGTCACCGTCGTCGCGATGACGATCCTGGAGATCGTGCTGCTGGCCGGGCCCGCGTTCGCCGTCGGCGCCCGCCGCTCCCGGCGCCAGCTGGGCCTGCTCGGCACGTGCGGCGGCGACCGGAGCCAGGTCCGCGCGGTGGTCCTCGGCGGCGGTCTGGTGCTCGGCGGCGCCGGCGCGGTCGCCGGTGTGGTGGCCGGGCTGCTGCTCACGGTGGTCTGCCGGCCGCTGATCGAGGGCTGGGCCGGGCACCGCTTCGGTTCCCTGGTGGTACGTCCCGCCGATCTCCTGGTCATCGCCGTGCTCGGACTGGTCACCGGTGTTCTGGCGGCTCTCGCCCCGGCGATCGTGGCGGGCCGGCAGTCCGTGCTGGAATCGCTCACCGGCCGGCGCGGGGTGCGCCGCGGCTCCCGGGTGCTGCCCGTCACGGGCGCCTGCGTGCTCGCCCTCGGCGTGCTCGTCGCCGTCCTCGGGGGCACCAGCGGCGATTCCACCCTGGTCGCCGGCGGCTCGGTCGTCGCCGAGGTGGGCCTGCTCGCCTGCATTCCGGTGATCGTGGGGCTGCTGGGCCGGCTCGGCCGCAGGTTCCCGCTCTCCCCCCGGATGGCGCTGCGCGACGCGGCCCGCAACCGGGGCCGCACCGCTCCGGCGGTGGCCGCCGTCATGGCGGCCGTGGCGGGGTCGGTGGCCATCGCCACCTACATGGCCAGCAATCTCGCCGAGTCCGACTACGAGTACACGCCCATGCTCGCGGAGGGGACGATCTCCCTGTCGGCGGGCGACGCGGAGGCCGTCAAGCGCCTTCCGGCGGCCCGGGCCGCCGTGGAGCACAACATGGCGGTGACCGGCGGCCGGGCGGACATCTCCCGGGTGTGGGCGGGCAGCGACTGCAACGTCTACTACGAGGACGAGAGCAGCTGCGGCTCCATGACGCTGGTCAAGCCCACCGGCAAGGGCCACACCTGCCCCCTCGCGGACAAGGGCGCCAGGGAGCTGGCCGGCCGGCTCTCCGCCGAGGAGCACCGCGCCATGATGCGGACCCCCGCCTGCGTGGACGTGCGCATCTCCGTCGGCACCTTCAGCTCGGACTCCAACAACATCGTCGTCGGCGACGCGGCCCTCCTCGACACGTATGTGAAGCTGCGCGACCCGGCGGCGGCCGCGGCCCTGAAGGCCGGCACCCCCGTCCTGCTCAACGAGGCGTACGCGGAGAACGGCGAGGTCACCCTCGAAGCCGTCCACCGGTACAACCCCAAGGACAAGGAGAACCGCGAGCTGCACCCCGGCAAGACCCGGAAGACCACCGACCGGCTGAAGGTGTACGTCGCGAAGCCGGAGTACGCCACCACGCCCGGCATCCGCATGATCCTTCCGCAGCGGACCGCCGAACGCCTCGGCCTGCACACGGAGCCCTACGGCAGTGTGTACGCCGTCGGTCACCAGCCCACGGACGCGGAGAGCCAGCGGACGTCGGCCGCCATCGACCAGGCCGGCGGTGGACTCTGGGTGCAGTCCAGCTCCGGCCCCAACGACCGGGGCAGCACCATCCAGCTGATCCTCACGCTGTTCGCCGGGGTGGTGACCATGGGCGCCGCTGCGATCACGACCGGCCTGGCCAAGGCGGACGCGGAGGCCGACCTCACCACGCTCAGCGCGGTCGGCGCGCCCCCGCGCGTGCGGCGGTCGCTCTCCGGCTTCCAGTGCCTGGTGGTGGCGCTGACCGGGGTACTGCTCGGAACGGCCGCGGGGCTGGTGCCCGCGGTGGCGCTGCGGCTGGTCGATCTGCGGGACGCGATGGAGCAGATGCGCGAGCAGCCCATGGAGTCCGCGTACACGCCGATCGTGCTGCCCTGGGCGACGCTCGGGCTGCTGGCCGTGGCCGTTCCGCTGCTGGCGGGCGGGCTCGCGGCGGCGTTCACCCGCTCGCGGGTGGCCCTGGCACGCCGGGCCGGCTGAGTGCCGCTGAGCTGTTCGGTGCCCCCGGGGCGGTGGATCAACCGTTTCCGGGGGCACCACAGTGTTGAACACCGTGTGTGCGAGACAATGGCGGCATGGAGATGCCGATGAATGAACGGTCGCAGGAGCACCCCCAGGTCCTCGTAGTGGGGCAGGACGGAATGGCGATCGGCGGCGGTGGCACTGACGACGAGTCGCGGGAGGTCCCGGTGACGGAGATGGTCGAGCAGCCCGCGAAGGTCATGCGGATCGGCAGCATGATCAAGCAGCTCCTGGAGGAGGTCAGGGCCGCTCCTCTCGACGAGGCGAGCCGGGTACGCCTCAAGGAGATCCACGCCGGTTCCGTGAAGGAGCTGGAGGACGGTCTGGCGCCGGAGCTGGTGGAGGAGCTGGAGCGGCTGTCCCTGCCGTTCACCGAGGATTCGGTGCCCTCCGAGGCGGAGCTGCGGATCGCCCAGGCCCAGCTGGTGGGCTGGCTGGAGGGCCTGTTCCACGGCATCCAGACCGCGCTGTTCGCCCAGCAGATGGCGGCCCGCGCCCAGCTGGAGCAGATGCGCCGCGCCCTGCCGCCCGGCAGTGGCCCGGAGGAGGACGGCGGGATCGACCCGCACGGCCCGGTCCGCTCGGGGCCGTACCTGTAACCGACCACGCACGGGGGCCCGGCACACCGCAGTGCGCCGGGCCCCTCTCGTACGTTCGCCCGCGGTCAGGCGTACGTTCGCCCGCGGTCAGGCGGCTGTCGGCGGCTGGAGCAGCACCTTGCCGATGTGGGTGCTGGACTCCATGACCCGGTGGCCCTCCGCCGCGTCCCGCATCGGCACCGTACGGTCGACCACCGGCTTGACCACGCCCTCCTCGATGAGGGGCCAGACGTGCTCGCGGACCGCCGCGACGATCGCGGCCTTCTCCGCGAGCGGACGCACCCGCAGCGAGGTCGCCGATACGGCCGCCCGCTTGTTGAGCAGCATGCCGAGGTTCAGTTCGCCCTGGGCGCCGCCCTGGAGCCCGATGATGGCGAGCCGGCCGTTGACGGCGAGCGCCTGGACGTTCCGGTCGAGGTACTTCGCGCCCATGTTGTCCAGGATGACGTCCGCGCCCGCCCCGGCCGTGGCCTCGCGGATCTCCTCCACGAAGTCCTGCTCGCGGTAGTTGATCAGGATGTCCGCGCCCAGCTCCGCGCAGCGTGCCAGCTTGTCGGGGCTTCCGGCCGTCACGGCGACCCGTGCGCCGACGGCCTTGGCGAGCTGGATCGCCATCGTGCCGATGCCGCTGGACCCGCCGTGCACCAGCAGGGTCTCGGCGGGCCGCAGATGGGCCACCATGAACACGTTGGACCAGACCGTGGCCGTCACCTCGGGCAGCGCCGCGGCCCGCACGAGGCCGAGGCCCTTGGGGACGGGGAGGAGCTGACCCGCCGGGACGGCGACCTTCTCCGCGTAACCGCCGCCCGCGAGGAGCGCGCACACCTCGTCGCCGACGGCCCAGCCGGTGACCCCGGGGCCGAGGGCCGAGACCCGGCCGGAGCACTCCAGGCCCGGGTAGGAGGAAGCTCCCGGCGGCGGGTCGTAGAAGCCCTGCCGCTGGAGCACATCGGCCCGGTTGACCGCGCTGGCCACGACGTCGATGAGGACTTCGCCCTCGCCGGGGACCGGATCGGGCACCTCGGTCCAGACGAGTGCCTCGGGGCCACCGGGTTCGGGGATGGTGATCGCATGCATGGCCACGAGGCTACTCCTGGGCCGGGGCGGTCTCAGGAACGCGGGATGCCCTGGTGCGGCGGGTGGGTGGGCGGCTCGTTCGAGGCGCGGACGATGGTGATCAGGCGGTCCGTCAGCTGCAGGGGGCTCGCCGCCGGGTCGTCGTAGCCGAGGAGGCGGTGGCCCCGCAGCACGTTGACGACGAGGTCGTCGGTCTCCCGGACGCTCTTGCCGACCTCGCTCTTTATCACCGGCCGTTCGATCAGATCGAGTCCGCTGCCCTGCTGGATGAGGTCCTCCATCACCGTGCCCGCGCTGGGGCTGAGGACGGAGAGGCCGAGCAGCCGGCCCGCCGCGCTGGCACTGGTGATGACGGCGTCCGCGCCGGACTGCCGCAGCAGCGGGGCGTTCTCCTCCTCGCGGACCGCGGCCACGATCTTCGCGCCCCGGTTGAGCTGGCGAGCGGTCAGCGCGACCAGCACCGCGGTGTCGTCGCGCTGGGTGGCGATGATGACCTGGCGGGCCTTCTGGAGCTCGGCCCGCAGCAGCACCTCGCTGCGCGTGGCGTCCCCGACGACACCCGTGAAGCCCTCGGCGTTGGCGATCTCTATCACCTTGGACGCCGGATCGACGATGACGATCTGTTCCTTGCTCAGCCCGGTGGCGCGCAGGGTCTGGATGGCCGAGCGGCCCTTCGTGCCGAAGCCGACGACGACGGTGTGGTCACGCAAGTTGGTTCTCCAACGCTTCAGCCGGAAGTCCTCCCGGGTCCGCTCCGTAAGGACCTCAAGGGTGGTGCCGACCAGGATGATGAGGAAGAGCACGCGCAGCGGTGTCACGAGCACCACATTGATGAGGCGGGCCCCGTCGCTGTACGGGGTGATGTCGCCGTAGCCGGTGGTGGAGAGGGTGACCGTCGCGTAGTACACCGAGTCCAGCAGGTCGACCTTGCCGTCGGCCGCGTCGTGATAGCCGTCCCGGTCGATCCAGACGATGAACACGGTGATGGCGAGCACCATCAGAGCCATCATCAGCCGCTTGGCCACCTGGCGCGCCGGGCCGTCCACGACCCGGCGCGGAAGCATCACGCGGGTGGGAACGACCTGTTCGTCCGCCCGCCTGGCCATCGCGTCCTGGCCCGGAAGTTTCACGTGAAACACCCTTCAGTCCACGGCGTCGCCGGGGCCCACGGTAGATCGAGGATCTCCACCTCGGTGCCGGACCGTACCCCGCCCGGCTCCACGACGGCCAACCCGTCTGCGGCGGCGATCCCGCGCAGCATGGCGGGACCGTTGTAGTGCAGTGGTACGACGTGCTCTGCCCCGCCTGCGGTTCCGGGTTCTCCGGCCGTCCGGTGGACCACGGGCACCAGCCGGGTGTCATGGGGATGCCCGTGCACATCGTCGCGCACGGCCACCCGGTATCCGTCGTCGGGGGTGCGGCCGGCCAGTCCGCCGAGGAGCGGCCCGGCCAGGGTGAGCAGTCCGGAGACGGCGGCGAGGGGGTTGCCGGGCAGCCCGACGAGCCAGGGCCCGGCGGAGGGGAGCCGGGCCAGCAGCATCGGATGGCCGGGCCGCACGGCGACCCCGTCGACCAGGAGCTCCGCCCCGATCCGGCCGAGGACGCGGTGGACGTGGTCGACGGGCCCGGCAGCGGTGCCCCCGGTCGTGATGATCAGGTCCGCCTCGGAGCCGGTGAGAGCCTTCCGCAGGGCCTCCGCGTCGTCGCCGAGGCGCCGAGGCGGCGCGACCTCGACGCCCAGTGCCCGTACCCAGGGCCCGATCATGGGACCCAGCGCATCGCGGATCAACCCGTCGTGCGGCAGCCCGGCGGTCAGCAGTTCGTCGCCCAGCACCAGGACGTCGACGCGCGGACGGGCACGGACGGGCAGCTCGTCGTAGCCGGCGGCCGCGGCCAGTCCGAGCACGGCGGGCGTGACGACGGTGCCGGCGGGGAGCAGGATCTCCCCCGACCGGCATTCCTGGCCGCGCGGCCGGATGTCCTGCCCCTGGCTCACGGACCGCTGTGCGTACAACAGCCCCTTCGCTTCGTCGGCGTGCGCGTGCTCGCTGCGGATGACCGCGGTGACCTCTGCGGGGATACGGCCACCCGTGGCGATGCGCACGGCCTCTCCGTCGTGCAGCGGGGTGGGTGCGCCGTGCCCGGCGAGGATGCCGCCGTCGTCCCGGATGCGCCAGGGCCCCGGCCCGGCAACGGCCCACCCGTCCATGGCCGAGGTGTCGAAGGACGGCAGATCGGTGAGCGCGACCAGTGCCTCCCCCAGGACCCGCCCCAGCGCCAAGCCGAGCCCGAGCCCCTCGGTACGGACAGCACCACACTGCCCGGCCCGCGTGGCAACACCCCGAGCCGCACGCCAGGAGAGGTGCCGGGGCGGGGGGGAGTTGAGGGAGGCACCGTGTCGGGGGGCGGCGCCGTGTCCGGGGGAGGTGGGGGCGGCACCGGTCTGGGCGGATGCGCCCGGCCGGGAGGCGGCGTCGGGCCGGGAGGCGGCGCCGTGTTGGGGGGCGGCGGGGGAGGCGCCGGGCCGGGGGGAGGCGGGGGCGGCGGGGGAGGCGCCGGACCGGGAGGCGCCGGTCTGGGGGAAGGCAGGGGAGGCGCCCGGCCGGGAGGCGGCGCCGTGTTGGGGGGCGGCGGGGGAGGCGCCGGGCCGGGGGGCGCCGGTCTGGGGGGAGGCAGGGGAGGCGCCCGGCCGGGGGGCGGACGCGTCGGACCGGGAAGCGGACGCGTCGGACCGGGGGAAGGCGCCGTTCTGGGGGGCGCCGGGCCGGGGGGAGGCAGGGGAGGCGCCGGGCCGGGAGGCAGGCGCGCCGGACCGGGAGGCAGGCGCGCCGGACCGGGAAGCGGACGCATCGGACCGGAAGGCGCCGGGCCGGGAGGCGGACACGCCCGACCGAGAGGCGGACGCATCGAGACCGGAAGCAGACGCGTCGGGGCCGTGGCTGTCCGGCTGGTCCGTGCGGTCGGACCCGGCCGGCGGGGCGCTGGGCCCGGCACCCGGCGCGCCGTCGGCCGGGGTCTGCGGCCAGTCGTCGTGGAGGCGGGTGAGCCAGTCGCCCGGCGCGGGGGAGCGCTGATCGCCCTGCGGCCCGGCGGGCCTGACGGACGGCGCGCCCGCCGGGTGGGGCGCCTGCCGGCTCACGAGGGCCAGGGCCTGGGCAACGGCCCGCTCCTCGTCGGCCTCTGCCTCCGCATCGGCCGCACACGCACCGGCTGCCCGCGTCCCCGCGACGGCGCCGGGGTCGTCCCCTGCGTGGCGCTCGTCCCCGCAAGCGGCATCGCCACCGAGGCCGCCGGAGTCTTCCGGCTTCCCGGCGCCCCCGGCGCCCCCCGCTCCCCCGGGCCCCGTCACGGTGTCTCGTTCTCGTCCGCCCACCGGAGCGCGAGCGCGGTCGCCTTGCGGGCGGCCTCCGCCACTGCCTCGGGCCCTCCGCCGTCGCCGCTCGCCTTCGCCGCCGCGTAGCCGACCAGGAAGGTCGTCAGGGGTGCGGCGGGCCGGGCGACGCCATGGGCGGCGTCACGGGCGAGGTCGAGCAGGAGGCCGGTGTCGACGTCGAGGTCGATGCCGAGTTCTTCCTTGACTGCGGTGATCCATTCATCCAGCACCGTCCCATGTTCTCTGATCCGGGCCCGGGCCGAAGCGATGTCCTCCCAGGTGTCGCAGTCGAACGAGGCGAGGGGGCCCGCCGCCACCCGGCACAGCGTCAGCTCCTGGGTGAGCAGCCTCAGCGGCAGCCCGCCCAGTCCCCCGTGCTCGACGGCGAGGAGGGCCAGTTCGCGACGGAGCGGTTCGCCCCGGTAGACGGCGACGAGCGGCTGGTCGCGCCCGTTCTCGTCGGTGCACAGGGCGCCCTCGGCACCCTGCCGGCCCGAGGCGGCCAGCAGCCCCGCGACCGTCTCGCCGCCCAGGAACGGCAGATCCGCCGAGAGCACGAGCACCCGCTCCGCCGAGGTGTGCCGGACCCCGGCCGCCAGCGCGGCCAACGGACCTCCGCCGGGCGGGACTTCGCGCGCCCAGGTCACCGCACGCGCGGTGGGCCGCCGGTCCCCCACCACGACGGTGGTCCGGGCGTCGGGGCAGGCGGCGAGCACCCGGTCGAGGAGCCGACGGCCGCCCACCCGCACGGCGGGCTTGTCGGCACCGCCCAGCCGCCTGGCGGCCCCTCCGGCGAGAACGATGGCGTCGTACGCGGTCATGCCCCGAGTATGCGGGGCCCGGGCGGCCGGGCCCCAGGGCCTATACGCTCCGCAGCAGCAACGCCGGCTGCTCCACGCAGTCCGCCACGTACCGCAGGAAGCCCCCGGCGGTGCCGCCGTCGCAGACCCGGTGATCGAAGGTCAGGGAGAGCTGCACGACCTGGCGCACGGCGAGCTGCCCCTCGTGGACCCACGGCTTGGGCACGATACGGCCGACGCCCAGCATCGCGGCCTCGGGGTGATTGATGATCGGCGTCGAGCCGTCGACCCCGAAGACCCCGTAGTTGTTGAGCGTGAACGTGCCGCCGGTCAGCTCGGCCGGCGTCAGCGAGCCCGCTCTGGCCGCCTCGGTCAGCCGGGCGATCTCGGCGCCGATCGACTCCGTGGTGCGGGCGTGGGCGTCCCGTACGACGGGGACGACCAGGCCCCGGTCGGTCTGCGCCGCGAAGCCGAGGTGGACCTGCGGCAGCCGGACGATCTCGCGCGCCTCCTGGTCCACCGTGGAGTTCAGCTCCGGGTGGCGGGCCAGGGCCGCCGTGCAGATACGGGCGAGGAGCGCGAGCACCGACACCTTGGGGGCGCCGGCCCCGGCGGCACCGTTCATCGCGGCACGCGCGGCCATCAGCTCGGTCGCATCGGCGTCGACCCAGCAGGTGGCGTCGGGGATCTCCCGCCGGCTGCGGGACAGCTTGTCGGCGACCGCTCCCCGTACACCGCGCAAAGCGACCCGCTCACCGGCGGCGGACGAAGCGGCGGGCGCCGTCGAAGCGGAGGACGCGGAGGACGCGACGGGCGCGGAGGACGCGGCGGCCTGCGGTGCGGGTGCCTCGGTGGCCGACCGGATCGCGGATTCGACGTCGGCGCGCAGGATCAGCCCGTCCGGCCCCGATCCGGTGAGCCGGCGCAGGTCCAGATCGTGCTGCCGCGCGAGCCTGCGGACCAGTGGTGACACGACCGCGACCGGCCCGGGCGCGGGGTCGGACACGGGGGCCGGAGCCGGGGCCGCGACGGCCGCCACGGGCGCCGGGACGGCCGCCTTGGGCCCCTCCGGCCGGACACGCCGGCGCCGCACCGGCGGCGCTCCGGTCCCGTACCCCACCAGCACGTTCCCGGAGCCGGAATCCTGCGCACCGGAATCCGCGTCCGTCCCGCCGCCGTCGCCTTCCACGGGCGATCCGACGGCCACGGTCAGCAGCGGCGCTCCCACCGGAAGCTCGGTGCCCTCGTCGCCGAAGCGGGCGGTCACCACACCCCCGTACGGGCAGGGCACCTCCACCATCGCCTTGGCCGTCTCCACCTCCACCACCGGCTGGTCGATGGCGACGACGTCCCCGACCTCCACCAGCCAGCGCACGATCTCGGCCTCGGTCAGCCCCTCGCCGAGATCCGGAAGCCTGAACTCAAGAACCTGAGGCATCAGTTGTCCGCCTCCCACTGGAGCCGCGCGACGGCGTCGAGGACCCGGTCCACCCCGGGAAGGTGGTGCCGCTCCTGCATCGGCGGCGGGTAGGGGATGTCGAACCCGGCGACCCGCAGCACCGGCGCCTCCAGGTGGTGGAAACACTGCTCGGTGATCCGGGCCGCGATCTCACCGCCGGGCCCGCCGAAGCCGGTCGACTCGTGGACGACGACCGCGCGCCCGGTGCGCCGGACGGAGGCGGCGACGGTCTCGTCGTCGAACGGCACCAGCGAGCGCAGGTCGACCACTTCCAGGTCCCAGCCCTCCTCGACCGCCGCCTGCGCGGCCTCCATGCAGACCGGCAGGGACGGCCCGTACGTGATCAGGGTCGCGCTGCGGCCGGGGCGGCGCACGACGGCCCGGCCGATGGGCTCCACGGCGGTGGGGTGCTCCGGCGACCAGTCGGCCTTCGACCAGTACAACCGCTTCGGCTCCATGAAGACCACAGGGTCGTCCGAGGCGATCGAGGCCCGCAGCAGCCCGTACGCGTCCTCGACCGTGGCCGGCGTGACGACATGGAGACCCGGGGTCGCCATGTAGTACGCCTCCGAGGAGTCGCTGTGGTGCTCGACGCCTCCGATACCGCCGCCGTACGGCACCCGGACGGTGATCGGGAGCGGCATCGCGCCCCCGGTCCGGTTCCGCATCTTGGCGACATGGCTGGCGAGCTGCTCGAACGCCGGATACGCGAACGCGTCGAACTGCATCTCGACCACGGGCCGCAGCCCGTACATCGCCATGCCGACCGCCGCCCCGAGGATGCCGGCCTCGGCGAGCGGGGTGTCCGTGCAGCGTTCGTCGCCGAACTCCTTCGCCAGCCCGTCGGTGATCCTGAAGACCCCGCCGAGCGTCCCGACGTCCTCCCCGAGGACGTGCACCGCGGGGTCCTCGGCCATCGCGTCGCGCAGCGCGCGCCCCAGCGCCTGCGCCATGGTGGCGGGCTTGGCCTTCGCCGTCCGCGCCCCGGTCGTCACCGCTGCCGTGGTCATCGCGCCGCTCCCCCGTCTTCCGGTCCGTGCTGGTCGTTCTCCGCGGCCAGCTCCTCGCGCAGCCGGGCGGCCTGCTCCCGCAACTGCGCCGTCTGCTCCGCGTACACATGGGTGAAGAGGTCCATCGGATCGAGCACCGGGTCCGCGTTCATCCGGTCCCGCAGCGCCGCGGCCATCCGCTCGGCGGCCATCCGTGCCTCTTCCACCCCCTCGTCGTCGAGCAGGCCGCGTCCGGTCAGCTCGCGCTCCAGGAGCTGGACGGGATCGTGGTCCCGCCATGCCTCGACCTCGCCGTCGCCGCGGTAGCGGGTCGCGTCGTCGGCGTTCGTATGGGCGTCCATGCGGTACGTGACCGCCTCGACCAGCGTCGGACCGCCGCCGGCCCGGGCCCGGGCGACCGCATCGGTCAGCACCTCGTGCACCGCCGCCGCGTCGTTTCCGTCGACCAGCCGGCCGGGCATGCCGTACCCCACGGCCTTGTGGGCCAGGGACGGCGCCGCCGTCTGCTTGGCCAGCGGTACGGAGATGGCGAAGCCGTTGTTCTGCACGAGGAAGACCACCGGGGCCTTCCAGACCGCCGCGAAGTTCAGCGCCTCGTGGAAGTCGCCCTCACTGGTGCCGCCGTCGCCGACCATCGCCAGCGCGACCACGTCGTCGCCCTTCAGCCGTGCCGCGTGAGCCAGCCCCACGGCGTGCGGCAACTGGGTGGCGAGCGGGGTGCACAGCGGGGCGATGCGGTGCGCCCGCGGGTCGTAACCGGTGTGCCGGTCGCCCCGCAGCAGCGTCAGCGCCTCGACCGGGTCGAGGCCCCGGGCCACCGCCGCGAGCGTGTCGCGGTAGCTGGGGAAGAGCCAGTCCCGCTCCTCGAGGACCAGGGCCGCCGCGACCTCGCACGCCTCCTGGCCCGTGCTCGACGGGTAGACCGCCAGTCTGCCCTGCTTCGTCAGGGCCGTCGCCTGGGCGTTGTACCGCCGTCCGCGCACCAGCTCCGCGTAGAGCCGCAGCAGCAGCTCGGGATCGGCTTCGGCCACGGCGTCCGTACCGAGGACCCGGTACGGCTCCGAGTCCGGAAGCAGCGGCGCGGGATCGGTCAGCGGCTTCCAGGCCGGGGGCGGCGTGGGCCGGTAGGCGGCCGCACCGGGCAGCTCTTGGACCGTCATGACAGGCACCTCCGAGCATCGAGGGGTGTCGACATATGGTGATATATCGAAAACGATGTGAGGCGCAGGTGTGGCGTGCCTCACCTACCGATTGTTCGGTCGCGAGCGCATTTTGGCTACAGGCGCCGTCAGCCTGTGGACAAACGGTTATCCACAGCCTGGGATAGGGGCAGGTCGTCCAGGACGGGGAGGCGCGGGAACATGCCAGCTGAACAAATGGCCGACGGGGCCGAGGGGCCGGGCCAGGTTCCGCCGGCACGCCCGCTCGATTCGGTCGACCACGCCATCCTCCGACTGCTCCGGACGGACGGACGCGCCTCGATACGGTCGGTGGCCGACCGGGTCCACGTATCGCGCGCGAACGCGTATGCCCGGATCAACCGGCTCATCGAGGACGGCGTGATCCGGGGCTTCGGCGCGCGGGTGAACCACGAACGGGCGGGGCAGGGCGCCTCCGCGTACATCACGCTCAAGATCGTCCAGAATTCCTGGCGGACCGTCCGCGAACAGCTCCAGGCGTTGCCGGGAGCCACCCATATCGCCCTGGTCAGCGGCGACTTCGACGTCCTGCTCCTGGTGCACACGCCGGACAACCGGACGCTGCGCGAGCTGGTGCTGACCCGTATTCAGGCCATTCCGGAAGTGCTCTCCACGCGCACGCTGCTGGTGTTCGAGGAAACGGACCTGGACCCGGGACCGGACTGCCCCACCGAGCTCGCCTGAACGGATACGGGCAGGTCAGAGCCCGTATTTCGCGAGGAAACCGCGCACGGTGGCCCAGCGCGTGTCCTCGCCCGGGAAGGTGATCGACGCCAGCTCGGCCCCCTCCGGCGTCAGACAGCCGAAATCATCCGGCCTCCCGGCCTGCGCGCCACCGCCGTCGCCCTTACCGTCCCCGCCGTCCGACGAACAGCCCGCCAGTGAGGCCGCACCCACCCCGTGGTCAACGGCGGTCCGGGCCCGCCTTCATGCCGTCGAAGGCCAGCCGCACCACCGTGTCGGCGAGGCGGTCCCCGTCCGCGCCTCCGTCGGGCAGCGGCCGGTACCACTCCACGAGCGAGTTGACCATCCCGAACAGCAGCCGCGTCGCGAGCCGTATGTCCACGTCGGAGCGGAGATCGCCGTCCGCGACGGCCGCCTTCAGCAGTTCGGCGACCCGCTGGTCGAACTCACGCCGCCGCTCCAGGGCCCAGCGCTCGGTCTTCGTGTTGCCCCGCACCCGCAGCAGCAGCGTGACGTAGGGGAGTTCGGCTATCAGCACATCGACGGTACGACGCGTGACGTACTCGACCCGCTCGATGGCGCGGCCCCGCGTCGCCCCCGGTTCGTCAAGGATCTCGAACAGCCCGTCGAGAGCCCGGCTGACCGCGCGGCGCAGCAGCTCCTCCTTGCCCGCGACATGGTGGTAGATGGACGACTTGGAGATACCGGCCGCCTTGGACAGGTGCTCCATGGACGTGCCGTCGTAGCCGCGCTCGTTGAACACGCGGACGGCGACGGTCAGCAGAGTCTCCGGGGTGTACGTGTCCCGCTTGGCCGTGGTCATGTCCGCGATCCTCCCCTACGAGTTGTCCACAGGTTTCGTGGGCCCCCTTGTCCCGACCGATCGTTCGGTTACTCTAACTCTGTCCGCCCGTCCCTGCCCAGCTCGATGAGGAGTTGGTCCGTCATGGCCGCCGAGCTCTCCCCGCACCTGCTGTCCGAGAGGCACCGCTCCACGCTGGACCGGGCCCTCGAAGCGATCCGCACGCGTGACTACTGGTCCCCGCACCCCGAGCACCCGAAGGCGTACGGAGAGGGCGGCGCTCCGGGAAGCCTCGGCGCCGCCGAGGGCAAGGCCGCCTTCGACGCCGTGCTGCACGGCCGTTTCGACCTCGGACAGCCGGGCACCGACGGCTGGACGGGCGGGGAGGTCTCTCCGTACGGCCCCGAGCTCGGCGTCGAGTACCCGCACGCGGACCTGGACGTGCTGCTTCCGGCGATGCGGGCGGGCATGCCGGCCTGGCGCGAGGCGGGCCCCGAGACCAGGGCCCTGGTCTGTCTGGAGATCCTGGCGCGGATCAGTGCCCGCACCCATGAGTTCGCGCACGCCGTGATGCACACCAGCGGCCAGGCGTTCATGATGGCGTTCCAGGCCGGCGGCCCGCACGCCCAGGACCGGGGCCTCGAAGCCGTCGCCTACGCCTACGAGGAGCAGCTCCGCGCGCCCCGGACGGCCGACTGGTCCAAGCCGCAGGGAAAGCGCGATCCGCTCGCGCTGCACAAGACCTTCATCCCGGCGGGCCGCGGCATCTCGCTGCTGATCGGCTGCAACACCTTCCCCACGTGGAACGGCTACCCGGGCCTCTTCGCCTCCCTCGCCACGGGCAACCCGGTCCTGGTCAAGCCGCACCCCCGCGCGGTCCTGCCGCTGGCCCTCACGGTCCGGCTGGCGCGCGAGGTGCTCGCCGAGGCCGGCTTCGACCCCGACCTCGTCGCCCTGGCCGCCGAACGCCCGGGCGAGGGCATCGCCAAGACCCTGGCGGTCCGCCCCGAGATCAAGATCATCGACTACACGGGCTCCACGGAGTTCGGCGACTGGCTGGAGGCCAACGCCCGCCAGGCCCAGGTCTACACGGAGAAGGCCGGCGTCAACACGGTCGTCGTGGACTCCACCGACGACTACCGCGGCATGCTCGCCAACCTGGCGTTCTCGCTCTCCCTGTACAGCGGCCAGATGTGCACCACCCCGCAGAACGTGCTCATCCCCCGCTCCGGCATCACCACGGACGCCGGCGACAAGACGTACGACGACGTGGTGGGCGACATCGCCGCCGCCGTCACCGGCCTCCTGGGCGACGACGCCAGGGCCAACGGCCTGCTGGGTGCCCTGGTCAACCCCGATGTGAAGGCCCGGCTGGAGTCGGCGGCCCAGCTGGGCGAGGTGGCGCTTCCGTCCCGCGAGGTGGCCAACCCGGACTTCCCGGACGCCACGGTCCGCACCCCGGTGATCGTCAAGCTCGACGCCGCCAAGACGGCGGGCGAGACGGCCCCCTACCTCTCGGAGTGCTTCGGCCCGGTCTCCTTCGCGGTCGCGGTCGACTCGACGGCGGACGGCCTGGAGCTGCTGCGCCGTACGATCCGCGAGAAGGGCGCGATGACGGTCGGCGCGTACACGACGTCCCCGGAGGTGGAGCGTGCGGTGGAGGCCGTCTGCCTGGACGAGTCCGCGCAGCTCTCCCTGAACCTCACCGGCGGTGTGTACGTCAACCAGACGGCGGCGTTCTCCGACTACCACGGCTCAGGGGGCAACCCGGCGGCCAACGCGGCCCTCTGCGACGGCGCCTTCGTCTCCAACCGCTTCCGCACGATCGAGGTCCGCCGCCAGAGGTGAAGCCGCGTGGACCCCGGCCTCGCCGGCGTTTGAGGCGCGGGGTCCGGGCCAGAGCTTCGGTTTCGGGAGGGGGCGGGTAGGGGGCAAGCCCGCCGCAGGCGCACCCGCCCCGCCCGCCTCACCCAGGAATCACCGCGTACCTTGCCACCCAGGCGTGCATGGCGATCGCGGCGGCCGCCCCCGCGTTGATCGACCGCGTGGAACCGAACTGCGCGATGGAACACACCATCTCCGCACACCGCCGAGCCTCCTCCGTCAGCCCGGGCCCCTCCTGCCCGAACAGGAGGACACACCGCCGGGGCAGGACCGTCCGCTCCAACGGCACAGCCCCCGGCAGGTTGTCGATCCCGATGATCGGCAGCCCCTCGGCCGCCGCCCAGGCGGTCAGGCTCGCGGTGTCGGGGTGGTGCCGGACGTGCTGGTAGCGGTCGGTGACCATCGCCCCGCGCCGGTTCCAGCGCCGCCGCCCCACGATGTGCACCTCCTTGGCCAGGAAGGCGTTCGCGGTCCGCACCACGGACCCGATGTTGAAGTCGTGGCCCCAGTTCTCCACGGCCACGTGGAAATCGTGGCGGCGCAGATCGAGGTCGGCGACGATCGCCTCACGGGTCCAGTACCGGTACTCGTCGCCCACGTTCCGCCGGTCGCCACCCGCCAGCAGCTCGGGGTCGTACCGCTCGCCCTCCGGCCAGGGCAGCGGATGCGGCCCGACACCGATCTCCGTCCCGAACCCCTCGTCGTACTGCACGGGCTCGTCACCCGCAGGCGCGCCGTTGCCGCTGGTCTCACCGGTGCTGCCGGTCTCACTGCTCACCCGACGAGGGTATGGCTCCCGTCGCCGCCGGGCTCCGGTGCCTCCGGACCGCCGGCGGCGGCACGCGGCGCCGGCACCCGCCCCCACCGCCGGAACACCCGCTCACGCCCGGTGGTCACCCGCCCGCCGAGCCACACCAGGAAGGCGGTCGGCAGGAAGACGGCGTCCGCGGTGATCATGGCCATCGAGAAGAACGGCAGCCCCAGCAGGAGCGCGATCCCCGCGTGCTCACAGATCATCGCGCCGAGCAGGAAGTTCTTCACGCGCCGGTTGAAGAGGGTGAACGGGAAGGCCACCTGCACGATGACCGTGGCGTACGACAGCACCATGACCATGACGCCGCTGGAGGCCAGGAGGTCCGAGAGGGCGGGCCACGGCGTGAAGTACTCCAGCTTGAGCGGGTAGTACAGCGCGGTCCCGTCCTGCCAGCGCGAGCCCTGGATCTTGTACCAGCCGGCCGTGGCGTAGATCAGGCAGACCTCGGCCATGATCACGAGGAGAGTGGCGTTGTGGGCGAGGCTGGCGATGACGTCGAGGAGGGTACGGAGCTCATGGCGCGGCGCGTACCGGTTCACGGCCCACCAGGCGCCCTGGCCGATCCACAGACACCACAGGAGGAGCGGCAGCCATACGGTTCCGCCCAGACCGCCCGCTGCCGAGGCCCCCACCAGGACGGCCCCGAGCACCGCCCACAGCACGATCCCGGCCGGCTCCCCGGGCATCCGCCGCCCACCGGCCTCCTGGCCGGCGTCCCCCGCGGATTCGCGGCGCCGCGCCCGCCGGGCGTCCAGCGACCAGACCTGCCCGCAGCGGGTCAGCACCAGGTAGATGGCCATCAGGTGGAGGACGTTGTCGCCGCCGTCGCCCATGAAGATGCTGCGGTTCTGCAGCGAGAGCACTCCGGCCATGAAGACCACGGAGACGGCCCGGGTGTGCCAGCCGAGCATCAGCAGGAGGGACGAGAGCAGCGCCAGCGCGTAGACGATCTCGAACCAGAGAGCGCTGTCCGACCACATGAGGGTCGTGAACGCCTGGTTCCCGGATATCAGCTGCCGCGCCAGGTCCCAGCGCCAGGGGGCGTCGGGCCCGTACATCTCGTGCCGGTGGGGAAGCTCACGGAGCAGGAACAGCAGGAAGGTAGCCGCGAAGCCGATACGGATCACGGCGCTCTGGTACGGGCCGAGGGCCGAGGCCGTGACGCGCTGGATCGAGCCGGCGAGGCCGCGGGCCGGCTGGGGCGTGCTCACTGTCCCGCCTCCCCGGGCAGGTCGTCGGCGGTGACCTTCCACCAGGGAAGGACGCGATAGGACGGGCCGGTGCTGATCTTCTCGTCGCTCCACTCGGGCGCCGCGACGGCCCGTACCTCGGACCTGACCTGAATCCTCAGGATCTCGCCGTCGTCCTGGTCGCCGAGGCGCAGCATCACGAGGCGGCGGACGTACTTCTCGGACAGGGTGCCGCGCAGGCCGTTGGCCCGGTTCTTGTCGTCGTGCGATCCGACGTAGAAGTCCCAGGCCCGGCGGAGCTCGTTCTGCTGGACGTGGCTGGGCAGCGGATTGCCGCGTATCGCCCGGCCGTCCTCGGCGGAGAGATCCCGCCAGGCGGACGTGCGCGGACCTCCGGGGCCGGCTGTCTCGGTGCGCACCTGAACGGCCACGTTCTGCTGCAGCGGGTTCGGCGCGAAGAGCTTCCAGTTCTGTTCGAACTCGGGGTACACCCAGTCGTCCACCGCCGCGCCGTGCTGCTTGGTCAGTGTGTTGGAGGGTGCGACGTGCAGGAAGACCATGGCCAGCTGCACGCAGGCGAGCACCCCGAAGGCGGCGAGCGCCACGGCGGCGACGATCTGGTACGGAAACGAGAGCCCGGCCATTCCGCCCGGAGCCGCGGGCGCCTCGGCGGCGGGAACGGTTCCGCCCTCGCCCTGGGCGTCCCTGTCGTCGTCCGAATCCATCCCGCCCCGATCGCGTCGGTTATCCACAGGGTTGACACCCTACGGGCCCCGGACTCACCATTGAAGACATTGAACCGAACGATCGGTCGGTAGGGAGTCGGGGATGGCGGCAGGGACTGCGAGCCAGACAGCGCAGACGGCAGCAGGCGGCGGAGAGGGGCCGGAGGCGGCCCTCCAGGCTGCTTTCGACGCGGCGGTGGCGGCCGACGAGCGCATCGAGCCGCGCGACTGGATGCCCGACGCGTACCGCGCCTCGCTGGTCAGGCAGATGGCCCAGCACGCCCACTCCGAGATCATCGGCATGCAGCCCGAGGCCAACTGGATCACCCGGGCCCCCTCGCTGCGCCGCAAGGCGATCCTCATGGCCAAGGTGCAGGACGAGGCGGGCCACGGCCTGTATCTCTACAGCGCGGCCGAGACCCTGGGCACCGGCCGCGAGGAGCTGCTCGACAAGCTCCACGCAGGCCGCCAGCGCTATTCGTCGATCTTCAACTACCCGACGCTGACCTGGGCGGACGTGGGTGCCATCGGCTGGCTCGTGGACGGCGCCGCGATCACCAACCAGGTGCCCCTCTGCCGCTGCTCCTACGGCCCCTACGCCCGCGCGATGGTCCGTATCTGCAAAGAGGAGTCGTTCCACCAGCGCCAGGGGTACGAATTGCTCCTCGCGCTGAGCAACGGCTCCCCCGCACAGCACGAGATGGCCCAGGACGCGGTGAACCGCTGGTGGTGGCCCTCCCTGATGATGTTCGGCCCGCCGGACGACGCCTCGGCCCACTCGGCGCAGTCGATGGCCTGGAAGATCAAGCGGCATTCCAACGACGAGCTGCGGCAGCGGTTCGTGGACATCTGCGTCCCCCAGGCCGAGGCACTCGGCCTGACCCTCCCCGACCCGGACATCCGGTGGAACGAGGAGCGCGGCAGGCACGACTTCGGCCCAATCGACTGGACCGAGTTCCAGGAGGTCCTGAAGGGCAACGGGCCGTGCAACGAGCAGCGCCTCACCCAGCGCCGCCGGGCGCACGAAGAAGGCGCCTGGGTCCGCGAAGCCGCCGCCGCATATGCCCGCAAGCACACGCCCGGCGCGGACCCGGCCGTACGGAATGGAAAGGCGACAGCATGAGCAGCTCGACGGACTGGCCGCTGTGGGAGGTGTTCGTCCGCTCGCGGCGCGGGCTCTCCCACACCCACGCCGGCAGCCTCCACGCGCCGGACGCCGAAATGGCCCTGCGCAACGCGCGCGACCTCTACACCCGCCGGTCCGAGGGGGTCTCCCTGTGGGTCGTGCCCTCCGCCCAGATCACGGCGTCCTCGCCGGACGAGAAGGACTCGTTCTTCGAACCGGCCGGTGACAAGCCCTACCGGCACCCCACGTTCTACGAGATCCCGGACGGGGTGAAGCACCTGTGACCGCGGCCCTCGCCCTGGGCGACGACGCGCTGGTGCTCTCGCACCGGCTGGGGGAGTGGGCGGGCCACGCCCCGGTGCTGGAGGAGGAGGTCGCCCTCGCCAACATCGCCCTCGACCTGCTGGGCCAGGCCCGCCTCCTGCTCTCGATCGAGGGCGACGAGGACGAGCTGGCCTACCTCCGTGAGGAGCGCGCCTTCCGCAACGTCCAGCTGGTCGAGCAGCCGAACGGCGACTTCGCCCACACCATCGCCCGGCAGCTCTACTTCTCGGTCCACCAGCAGGGCCTGTACGCGCAGCTGGCCGCCGGCGAGGGTCCGTTCGCGGGGATGGCGGCCAAGGCGGTCAAGGAGGTGGCCTACCACCGGGACCACGCCGAGCAGTGGACGCTGCGCCTCGGGGACGGGACGGACGAGAGTCACGCGCGGATGCAGCGGGCGGTGGACGCGCTGTGGCGCTTCACCGGCGAGCTGTTCCAGCCCGTCGAAGGCGTCGACGCCGACTGGCAGGCGCTGCACAGCCGCTGGCTGGAGGACGTCACCGACGTTCTCGGGCGGGCCTCACTGACCGTGCCGACGGGCCCGCAGTCCGGCGCCTGGACGGCGGGCGCGGGCCGGCAGGGCATCCACACGGAGTCCTTCGGCCGGATGCTCGCCGAGATGCAGCACCTGCACCGCAGCCACCCGGGGGCGTCATGGTGACCTGGACCTCCGTCGAGGAGGAGCTGCTGAGACTCGCGGGCTCCGTCCCCGACCCGGAGCTGCCCGTGCTGACCCTGGAGGACCTGGGGGTGGTCCGGGGCGTCGAGGTGCACGACCCGGACCACGTCACGGTCAGGCTCACGCCGACGTACACCGGCTGCCCGGCGATCGAGGCGATGTCCGCGGACATCGAGCGCGTGCTGCACGCCCACGGCGTGGCCGAGGTGTCCGTGCAGACGGTCCTGTCGCCCGCCTGGTCGACGGACGACATGAGCGCCGAAGGGCGCCGGAAGCTGGCGGAGTTCGGCATAGCCCCGCCCCGGCCGCACGAGACCGCGTCCGGCGGCCCGGTGCCGCTGGCCCTGTCCGTGCGCTGCCCGCACTGCGGCTCCACGGAGACGGAGCTGCTGAGCCGGTTCTCCTCCACCGCGTGCAAGGCACTCCGGCGCTGCGTGGCCTGCCAGGAGCCGTTCGACCACTTCAAGGAGTTGTAGATGTTCCATCCGCTCCGGGTCAGCGGGATCGAGCGGCTCACGGACGATTCGGTGGCCGTCACCCTCGCCGTCCCGCCCGGCCTGCACGAGACCTTCCGGCACAAGCCCGGCCAGCACCTCAATGTCCGCTACACCGTGGGCGGCGAGGAGGTCCGCCGCTCGTACTCGATCTGCGCACCGGCCCCCGAGCCCTCGGCCGGCCCGGCGCTGCGGGTGGGCATCCGCCTCGTGGAAGGCGGCGCGTTCTCCACGTACGCGCTCAAGGAATTGCTGGTCGGGGACACGATCGAGGCGATGCCCCCGATGGGGCGTTTCGTCCTGACCCCCCGTGCCGGCCAGTTCGCGGCGATCGTCGGCGGAAGCGGCATCACCCCGGTGCTGTCCATGGCGGCCACCCTGCTCGCCCAGGAGCCGAACGCCACGTTCTGCCTGTTCCGCAGTGACCGGACGGCTGCCTCGACGATGTTCCTGGACGAGGTCGCCGACCTGAAGGACCGCTACCCGGACCGGTTCCAGCTGGTCACCGCCCTGTCCCGGGAGGAGCAGCAGGCGGGTCTGCCCTCGGGCCGGCTGGACGGCGAGCGGCTCTCCGGACTGCTGCCGGCGCTGCTGCCGGTGGCGGAGATCGACGGCTGGTTCCTGTGCGGGCCGCTGGGCCTGGTCCGGACCGCCGAGGTCGCGCTGCACGGGCTGGGCGTGGACCGCTCCCGCATCCATCAGGAGATCTTCCACGTCGAGGACACCCCCGCGTCCGCGGGGCCGCGGGTCGAGACGCCCGTCGGCTCCGTCCTGACGGCGACGCTCGACGGCCGGTCCGGCAGCTGGCCGGTGGAAGGGGGCGAGTCGCTGCTGGAGACGGTGCTGCGCAGCCGCTCGGACGCTCCGTACGCGTGCAAGGGCGGCGTCTGCGGTACCTGCCGGGCGTTCCTGGTCTCCGGAGAGGTGCGAATGGACCGCAACTACGCCCTGGAGCCGGAGGAGACGGAGGCGGGCTACGTGCTGGCCTGCCAGTCCCGGCCGGTCACCGAGGAGGTGGAGCTCGACTTCGACCGCTGATGCCCCGGCGCGGCGGGAGAGCCGGGGGTGGCGTCAGGCGACGAAGGCCGGGGTGCCGTTGTCCGTGACCATCGGGCGGCCCGCGCCGTCCCAGGCGAGCATGCCGCCGTCGACGTTGACGGCGTCGATCCCCTGCCGCACCAGGTACTGGGTGACCTGGGCGGACCGGCCGCCCACCCGGCACATGACGTGCACGCGCTGACCGTCCTCCACCGCCTCGGTCAGCTCACCGAAGCGGCCCACGAAGTCGCTCATGGGGATGTGCAGGGCGCCCTCGACGTGCCCGGCCGCCCACTCGTCGTTCTCCCGGACGTCCAGCACGAGGCCGTCCGCCGGGACGGACGCGACATCGACCGTGGGAAGCGGGCCGAAATTCATGGGTCATGCCTTCTCTCGTCAGTGCGCTCGGGTCACCGAATCAGTGCGCTCGGGGCCGTTCAAGACGCTACTGCACCAAGGCCGCGAGCTCCGCCTCCCGCTGCGAGACCTCGCCCAGCAACTGTTCGGCGATCTCCTCCAGCAGCTGGTCCGGGTCGTCCGGGGCCATCCTCAGCATGGCACCGATCGCGCTCTCCTCCAGCTCCTGGGCCCACTCCGTCAGCAGTTCCTTGCGCTGGGTCAGCCAGTCCAGCCGGGCGTAGAGCTCATCGGCCTCGCTCAGCTCCTGCCGCGGCGCGGCCGGTCCCGCCGCCCACTCCTCGGCCAGTTCGTTGAGCAGCGCCTCGTCCCCGCGCCCGTAGGCGGCGTTGACGCGCGCGATGAACTCGTCGCGCCTGACCCGCTCCGCCTCGTCCTGGGCGAGGTCCGGGTGCGCCTTGCGGACCAGGTCGCGGTACAGCTTGCGCGCCTCGTCGGTGGGCCGGACGCGCTTGGGCGGGCGCACCGTCTGGTCGGTCAGCATGGCCGACGCCTCGGGGGACAGGCCCTCGGAGTCCATCCAGTCGTGGAACAGCTCGTCCACGCCGGGCATCGGCATCACGACCGACCGCGCCTCCTCCGCCTTGCGCAGGTCCTCGGGATCACCCGTCTTCGCCGCCCGCGCCTCGGCGATCTGCGCGTCGAGCTCGTCCAGCCGCGCGTACATCGGGCCCAGCCGCTGGTGGTGCAGCCGGGAGAAGTTCTCCACCTCGACCCGGAAGGTCTCCACCGCGATCTCGAACTCGATCAGCGCCTGCTCGGCCACCCGAACCGCCTGCGCGAGCCGCGCCTCGGGCCGTTGCTCTGCCCCGGACGCGCCGTCCCCCGGCGCCCCGGGACCGGGCTCACCGCCCTCAGGCTCTCCGGCGTCCGGCCGTGCCTCGTCCTGCTGGTCATCGTCGTTCCGGGAGGGCACCCCGGCGGCTTCGTGGGTCACCCGCCCAGCGTATGACCCCGGCCCGCCACCGAGGACACACGTCCACCGCCGCAAACGCCCCGCACCGACCCCGCTGCCCCCGCAATACGCCCCGCACCGACCCCACCACCCCCGCACAACCCTCGCCGCGCCCCGCTAGACCCCCCGCTCGGCGGCGATCCGGCCCGTCCCTATCGCCCGCACCAGCTCCCCGTGGTCCGCCTCCGTGCGGTCCGCGTAGGTCACCGCGAAGGCCGCCACCGCCTCGTCCAGCTCTTCGTTCTTGCCGCAGTAACCCGCCAGGAGCCTGGGGTCCGCGCTGTGCGCATGGGCTCGCGCCAGCAGCGCCCCCGTCATCCGGCCGTAGTCGTCGACCTGGTCGGCGGCCAGGGCGGCGGGATCGACGCTGCCCTTGCGGTTCCGGAACTGCCGCACCTGGAAGGGCCGGCCGTCCACCGTCGTCCAGCCCAGCAGATGGTCGCTGACGACCTGCATCCGCTTCTGCCCGAGCACGACGCGCCGCCCCTCGTGCGCGGCCTCCGGCACCTCGAACCCCACGGCGGCCAGATACGGCCCGAGAACGGAGGGCCTGGCCTCCTTCACCTGGAGCACCAGGGCCTCTCCCCGGTGGTCCAGCAGCAGCACCACGTAGGAGCGGGTGCCCACACTGCCGGTGCCGACCACCCGGAACGCGACGTCATGGATCGCATACCGGGCCAGCAACGGCAGCCGGTCCTCGGAGACGGTGCCCAGATAGTCCCCCAGCCCCGCCGCCACCGCCGCGGCCTCCACGTCCGGGACCCGGCGCAGTACCGGCGGCGCGTCCACGAAGCGGCGGCCACCGTCCTCGCAGTCCTCCGTGGACTTCGCCGCGAAGCGGGCACTCGTGTTGTTGCGGGCCTTCTCGGAGACCCGCTCCAAGGTGCCGAGCAGATCCCGCGCGTCCGTGTGCGAGACGAGCTCCTCGTCCGCGATGGCGTTCCACGCGTCGAGCGCGGGCATCCGGGCCAGCAGCCGCATCGTCCGGCGGTAGGCGCCCACGGTGTCGTGGGCGGCCCTGCGGCAGGAGTCCTCGTCGGCACCGGCTTCCCGGCCCGCGAGCACCAGGGAGGTCGCCAGGCGCTTCAGGTCCCATTCCCAGGGCCCGGCCACGGTCTCGTCGAAGTCGTTCAGGTCGATGACGAGGCCGCCTCGCGCATCGCCGTACAGCCCGAAGTTGGCCGCGTGCGCGTCGCCGCAGAGCTGGGCGACGACCCCGGTGACCGGGGCCCCCATCAGGTCGTGGGCCATCAGCCCGGCCGAGCCGCGCAGGAAGGCGAAGGGGGTGGCGGCCATCCGGCCCACCCGTATCGGCGTCAGCTCCGGGACCCGGCCCCGGTTGGACTCCTCGACCGCGCGCACCGCATCCGGGCGCCCGCCCGGCAGGTCCAGCGTCGCGTGCGCGGACCGGGGCACCCGCGCCCGCAGCGCCTTGCCCCTCTCCTTCGGTCTCCCGCCGGCCCCCGCGTAAGTCCGATCCGTACGGCGTGCGAACCCCGGCACGGCCGGTATGCGCGGCGTTTCCCCGTCCACGGGGAGCACGGCCCCCGCCATCGCGTCACCACCGCCGAGTTCGACGAGTCGCACAGGCGGCATTCCCGTCCCGGTCGCATCCATGGCGCGCAGCCTCCCCCGCCCCGCCCGGCGCAGCAGCCGGGTACCTGCCCCAACATCAACCGCCGCCGACGGTACCGCCGCACACCGACCGCCGTCTGCCCTCGCGAAACGGGCGTTTCACGTGAAACCAAACACACAGGGAAGGGATCGGCCAAGAATTGAAGAAGCCCCCCGGGCCGAGGCCTGGGGGGCTTCCTACTTGTGCGCGAGGGGGGATTTGAACCCCCACGTCCCTAAGGACACTGGCACCTGAAGCCAGCGCGTCTGCCGTTCCGCCACTCGCGCAAGAGTGGTGCTTCCGGGCTCCCCCACCTTTCGGTGTGAGCGCCTGGCGACATCCGGAAGATTAGCACGCTGGACTGGGTGGATTCACATCCGTTGTTTCGCCGCCCGATCACCGGGCACTCGCCGCACGCTCGGCCGGCACCCGCAGAACGCTCGGCCGGCGTCCGCAGAACGTCCGAAAGGAACCGGGAACCCCCAGGGGCCGCCACCCACTCCTCCTGAGTGGGTCCAAGGTGCGGGACACTGTGAGGAGGCCACCTCTACGATCCGTGTGAGGGGGGACACTCCTCACACAGGGCAGACAAGGGGAACCAGCCGATTTCCCGACGCGTGGATACGATCAGTAAGCAGTACAGGGACGACGACACCGGAGGAGGTGCCCCATGGGAGTGATGAAGCGTTTCGAGCAGCGTCTCGAAGGCCTGGTCAACGGCACTTTCGCCAAGGTCTTCAAGTCCGAGGTCCAGCCGGTCGAGATCGCGGGTGCCCTCCAGCGGGAGTGCGACAACAACGCCACCATCTGGAACCGTGAGCGCACCGTCGTCCCCAACGACTTCATCGTCGAGCTCAGCGCCCCCGACTACGAGCGCCTGAGTCCGTACTCCGGCCAGCTCGGCGACGAGCTCTCCGGCCTCGTCCGGGACTACGCCAAGCAGCAGCGTTACACGTTCATGGGCCCCATCAAGGTGCACCTGGAGAAGGCCGAGGACCTCGACACCGGCCTCTACCGGGTCCGCAGCCGCACCCTGGCGTCGAGTTCGTCACAGGGCCAGGGCCCGGCACAGGGCCAGAGCTACGGCGGCCCGTCACCGCAGCAGGGGTACCCCGGACGTCCCGCCCCGCAGGCCCCCGGCGGCTACGGCTACCCGCCCGCCTCCGCCCCGCCCATGCCCGCCGGTCCGCCGCCGGGTGCCGGGCGTCACGGCGGCCCCGACCGGCGTCCGCCGGCCGCCCCTCCCTCCTCGCCGAACGTGCAGGTGCGGCGCTGGATCGAGATCAACGGCACTCGCCACCAGATCTCCCGCCCGACGCTGGTCATGGGCCGCAGCACCGACGCCGATGTGCGGATCGACGACCCCGGCGTCTCCCGCCGGCACTGTGAGATCAGGACCGGAACGCCCTCGACGATCCAGGATCTCGGGTCTACCAACGGCATCGTGGTAGACGGGCAGCACACCACCCGCGCTACGCTCCGCGACGGCTCGCGGATCGTCGTGGGCAGCACCACCATCGTTTACCGGCAAGCCGAAGGGTGAAGCGGGGGCAATGTCAGAGCTGACCCTGACGGTCATGCGGCTAGGTTTCCTGGCTGTTCTGTGGCTGTTCGTGATCGTGGCCGTCCAGGTCATTCGCAGCGACCTGTTCGGAACGCGCGTCACGCAGCGCGGCTCACGCCGCACCGCGACCGACGCGCGTCCGCCCCAGGGACGCCAGAACGCGGCACCGCCGCAGCAGCGCCAGCAGCCCGGCCGCCAGCGGCGGGGTGCGCCGACCAAGCTGGTCGTCTCCGAGGGCACGCTCACCGGCACCACGGTGGCGCTCCAGGGGCAGACCATCACGCTGGGCCGTGCCCACGATTCGACGATCGTGCTGGACGACGACTACGCGTCCAGCAGGCATGCCAGGATCTACCCCGACCGTGACGGCCAGTGGATCGTCGAGGATCTCGGGTCCACCAACGGCACGTACCTGGACCGGAACCGCCTCACCACCCCGACGCCCGTTCCGCTGGGCGCGCCGATCCGGATCGGCAAGACCGTCATCGAGCTGCGGAAGTAGTACGACAATGAGCGAGCGGAGCGAGCGAGCCGCGGGGGTCCGGGCATCGGACCCGGCGGGGCTCCCGACCGGAGGGTGGGCAGTGTGGCTCGAGACCGGCTGTACCCCGAACCGACGGGTGAGGTGCGCATGAGTCTGTCCCTGCGCTTCGCCGCCGGGTCGCACAAGGGCATGATCCGCGAGGGCAACGAGGACTCCGGCTACGCCGGCCCCCGCCTTCTCGCGATCGCCGACGGCATGGGCGGCCAGGCGGCCGGTGAGGTCGCCAGTTCCGAGGTGATCTCCACCCTCGTCCAGCTCGACGACGACGTCCCGGGCTCCGACATCCTCACCTCGCTCGGCACGGCGGTCCAGCGGGCCAACGACCAGCTCCGGATGATGGTCGAGGAGGACCCCCAGCTGGAGGGCATGGGCACCACGCTCACCGCCCTGCTCTGGACCGGCCAGCGACTCGGCCTGGTGCACGTCGGCGACTCGCGCGCGTACCTGCTCCGAGACGGCGTCCTCACCCAGATCACCCAGGACCACACCTGGGTCCAGCGGCTGGTGGACGAGGGCCGGATCACCGAAGAGGAGGCCACCACCCACCCGCAGCGCTCCCTGCTGATGCGCGCGCTGGGCAGTGGCGACCACGTCGAACCCGACCTTTCCATCCGCGAGGTCCGGGCCGGCGACCGCTACCTGATCTGCTCCGACGGGCTCTCCGGCGTCGTCTCCCACCAGACGATGGAGGAGACGCTCGCCAGCTACCAGGGCCCGCAGGAGACGATCCAGGACCTGATCCAGCTCGCCCTGCGGGGCGGCGGACCGGACAACATCACCTGCATCGTCGCCGATGTCTTCGACGTCGACAGCAACGACACCCTGGCCGGGCAGCTCAATGACACCCCGGTCGTCGTCGGCGCGGTCGCCGAGAACCAGGCGGCCCAGCTGAACGACGGCGGCGCGATGCACACGCCCGCGGGCCGCGCGGCCGGCCTCGGCCGCCCCGTACCGCCGCCCTCCGGCAGCTTCGGCCCGCCCGGCAGCGGCGACGGCTCCGGCTACGACGGAATGCCCGATGGGGCCTTCGGGTCGTACTCCGACGACGACTTCGTCAAGCGCGGCGGCCGCAAGTGGATCAAGCGGTCCCTGTACGTGGTGCTCGCGCTGGCCGTCGTCGGCGGCGGGCTCTACGGCGGCTACCGCTGGACCCAGACCCAGTTCTACGTCGGCGCGAAGAACGACAACGTCGCGCTGTACCGGGGCATCAGCCAGGATCTCGGCTGGCTCTCGCTCTCGAAGGTCGAGACCGACCATCCCGAGATCGAACTCAAGTACCTCCCGCCCTACCAGCGCAAGAAGGTCGAGGCGACGATCGCCGAGGGCAGCCTCGCCGACGCCCGCGAGAAGATCGCCGAGCTCTCCACCCAGGCGTCCGCCTGCAAGAAGGACGCGGCACGTCGCGCGGCGGAGAAGGAGCACAGCGACGAGGGCCAGGCGCAGGGCACGGACACCGACGCCACCAAGGCGTCCAAGTCCGGCAAGACATCCGGTGGCGACACCAAGTCCGAGCAGACTTCCACGACTCCCACTCCTGGGCCCAGCCTCTCGGAGGAAGAGAAGAAGCTGGTCCCGCAGTGCGGTAAGAAGTAGAGCCGTAGGGGGCCTTCAGCACCATGAGCGTTGTCACCAACACGACCACGATCGGCGCGATCGACGCACCGAGCAGGCGCAACACCGAACTGATGATGATGGTCTTCGCCATCGCCATCTCGGTGTTCGCCTACGCCAACGTGGGCCTGGCCATGGACGGCACGCTGCCCTCCGGCATGTTCGGCTACGGAGCGGGGCTCATCCTGCTCGGCGGCGTCGCCCACCTCGTGGTGCGCAAGTTCGCCCGGTACGCCGACCCGTTGCTGCTGCCGCTGGCCACCCTGCTCAACGGGCTCGGGCTGGTGCTGATCTGGCGGCTCGACCAGTCGCCGAAGCTGATCAGGGATGCCAAGAGCGCCTTCGGGGCGTTCACCCCGTCCGCCCCCCGGCAGCTGATGTACTCGGCAGTCGGTGTGGCGCTGTTCGTCGGCGTACTGCTGCTGCTGAAGGATCACCGCATCCTGCAGCGCTACACGTACATCTCGATGGCGGTCGCGCTGTTCCTGCTGATTCTTCCGATGTTCTTTCCGGCCAAGTTCGGCGCGAGGATCTGGATCAACATCGCCGGCTTCTCCATCCAGCCAGGGGAGTTCGCGAAAATCATCATCGCGGTCTTCTTCGCCGGGTATCTCATGGTCAAACGGGACGCGCTGGCGCTCGCCAGCCGTCGGTTCATGGGGCTGTATCTGCCGCGCGGGCGCGACCTGGGCCCCATCCTGGTCATCTGGGCGCTGTCGATCCTGATCCTGGTCTTCGAGACCGACCTCGGAACGTCGCTGCTGTTCTTCGGCCTCTTCGTGATCATGCTGTACGTCGCCACCGAGCGGACCAGCTGGATCGTCTTCGGTCTCCTGATGTCGGCGGCCGGAGCCGTGGGCGTCGCGACCTTCGAACCGCACGTTGAAGCCCGTGTGACCGCCTGGCAGGACCCGTTCAAATGTTTCCAGACGGATGGCGCCTGCGAGCAGATCGGCAACGCCATCATGTCCTTCGGGTCGGGCGGCACGCTCGGCTCCGGCTGGGGCCAGGGCCACTCCGACCTGATCGGCTTCGCAGCCAACGCCGACTTCATCCTCGCCACGGTGGGTGACGAACTCGGCCTGGCCGGGATGATGGCCGTGCTGCTCATCTACGGCCTCATCGTCGAACGCGGTGTCCGCACGGCGCTCGCCGCCCGCGACCCCTTCGGCAAGCTCCTCGCGATCGGCCTCTCCGGCGCCTTCGCGATCCAGGTCTTCGTCGTCGCCGGCGGCGTCATGGGCCTGATCCCGCTCACCGGTATGACGATGCCGTTCCTCGCGGCCGGTGGTTCGTCCGTGATCGCGAACTGGGCTCTGATCGGCATTCTGATCCGCATCAGCGACACCGCCCGCCGCCCCGCGCCCGCCCCCGCACCCTCGACCGACGCCGAGATGACCCAGGTGGTCCGCCCGTGAACAAGCCCCTGCGCCGGATCGCGATCTTCTGCGGCGTCCTGATCTTCGCCCTGCTCGCACGGACCAACTACCTGCAGTACGTGAAGGCCGACGACCTCAACACCCGCGACGAGAACCGCCGCGTCCGCATCGAGCGGTACGCCCACGAGCGCGGCAACATCATCGTGGACGGCAAGTCGGTCACCGGGTCCGTCGAGACCAAGGGCAGCGACTTCAAGTACAAGCGGGTCTGGAAGGACGGCCCCATGTGGGCGCCCGTCACCGGCTACTCCTCGCAGGCGTTCGACGCCTCGCAGCTGGAGAAGCTGGAGGACGGCATCCTCACCGGCAACGACGACCAGCTCTTCTTCAACCGGACGATGTCCATGTTCACCGGTGAGGAGAAGACGGGCGGCAACGTCGTCACCACGCTCAACGGGGCCGCCCAGAAGGCCGCCTTCGAGGGACTCGGCAAGAAGAAGGGCGCCGTCGCCGCCCTCGATCCGCGGACCGGCGCCATCCTGGCGCTCGCCAGCACCCCCTCGTACGACCCCTCGACCTTCGCGGGCAACAGCAAGTCAGACACCGAGGCATGGCAGTCCCTGTTGAAGGACAAGGACAAGCCCATGCTCAACCGGGCGCTGCGCGAGACCTACCCGCCCGGCTCGACCTTCAAGGTCGTCACCGCGGCCGCCGCCCTGGAGAACGGGCTCTACACCGACATCGACGAGGACACGAAGTCCCCGATGCCCTGGCGCCTGCCGCAGACGAGCCAGAACCTGCCCAACGAGGGCAACATCCCGTGCGAGAACGCCTCGCTCCGCAACGCGCTGCGCTACTCCTGCAACACCGTCTTCGGCAAGATCAGCGATGACCTGGGCAACCAGAAGATGATCGACGAGGCCACCAAGTTCGGCTTCAACAAGGAGATCTTCACCCCGGTCCGCTCGAACGCCAGCGTGTACCCGAAGGACAACCGGCCGCAGAACGCCATGGCCGGCATCGGCCAGGCGTCCAACCGCGCCACCCCGCTCCAGATGGCGATGGTCGCCGCCGCCGTCGCCAACGACGGCAAGCTGATGCAGCCGTACATGGTCGCCGAGCGCAAGGCACCCAACCTGGACGTGATCTACACGCACGAGAAGGAAGAGTTCAGTCAGCCCCTCTCGGCGGAGAACGCCCAGAAGCTCCAGGAAATGATGAAGACCGTCGTCAAGGAGGGCACCGGCACGAACGCCCAGATCCCGGGCGTCACGGTCGGCGGCAAGACCGGTACGGCCCAGCACGGCCTGAAGAACAGCGAGAACCCGTACGCGTGGTTCATCTCGTACGCGGAGACCGACAGCGGTTCGCCCGTGGCCGTGGCCGTCGTGGTCGAGGACAGCGACGCCACCCGCGACGACATCTCCGGTGGCGGCCTGGCCGCTCCGATCGCGAAGGCGGTCATGAAGGCGGTCATCGACAGCGAGAAGTGAGACCGCTCACACCCGGGCGCGAATGCGCCTGTGCGGATACCGGTCGGATATCAGGTATCGCCTCCGGGCCGATCAGCTGATGCGCGGCCGGTAGCGTATGCGCGAACAGCACACCGCCGGACCGCGCACCGGTGCGGTCAGGACTGACGGAGAGGGCTGGAACAGTTATGGAAGAGCCGCGTCGCCTCGGCGGCCGGTACGAGCTGGGCTCGGTGCTCGGCCGTGGTGGCATGGCCGAGGTCTACCTCGCCCACGACACCCGGCTCGGCCGCACCGTCGCCGTGAAGACGCTCCGGGCGGACCTCGCCCGCGACCCGTCCTTCCAGGCCCGGTTCCGCCGTGAGGCCCAGTCCGCCGCCTCGCTCAACCATCCGGCGATCGTCGCGGTGTACGACACCGGCGAGGACTACGTCGACGGGGTCTCCATCCCGTACATCGTCATGGAGTACGTCGACGGCTCGACGCTCCGCGAGCTGCTGCACTCCGGGCGCAGACTGCTGCCCGAGCGCACGCTCGAAATGACCGTGGGCATCCTCCAGGCGCTGGAGTACTCGCACCGCGCGGGCATCGTGCACCGGGACATCAAGCCGGCCAACGTCATGCTGACCCGGACCGGACAGGTCAAGGTCATGGACTTCGGCATCGCCCGCGCCATGGGCGACTCCGGCATGACGATGACCCAGACCGCCGCCGTCATCGGCACCGCCCAGTACCTCTCCCCGGAACAGGCCAAGGGTGAGCAGGTCGACGCCCGGTCCGACCTCTACTCGACCGGCTGCCTGCTCTACGAGCTGCTGACCGTCCGCCCGCCGTTCGTCGGGGACTCCCCGGTGGCGGTCGCGTACCAGCACGTACGGGAGGAGCCGCAGCCGCCGAGCAACTTCGACCCCGAGATCACGCCCGCGATGGACGCGATCGTGCTGAAGGCCCTCACCAAGGACCCCGACTACCGCTACCAGTCGGCCGACGAGATGCGCGCCGACATCGAGGCGTGCCTAGACGGCCAGCCGGTCGCCGCGACCGCCGCGATGGGCGCGGCGGGTTACGGCGGCTACCCCGGCGGGTACGACAACGACCAGCCCACCACCGCCCTGCGCGCCGCCGACCAGGGCGGCGAGCGCACGTCGATGCTGCCGCCGGTCAACCCGGACGACGGCGGCTACGGCTACGACGACCGCCCGGCCCGCCGCAGGCAGAAGAAGAACCACACCTCGACGATCCTCCTGGTCGTCGCGGGCATCCTGGTGCTGATCGGCGCGATCCTCATCGGCAAGGCGGTTTTCAGCAGCGGCGGAGACGACGGCGCGTTCGACGTGCCCAATGTGGTCGGCACGACGGTCAAGGACGCCCAGAAACTGGCCGACAACACGAACATCGTTCTCAAGGTCGGCCCGAAGGAAGAGTGCAAGGAACAGCCCAAGGGCAAGATCTGCCGCCAGACACCTGAGGACGGGAAGATGAAGGAGCAGGAGACCCTCACGGTCTTCGTCTCCAGCGGCCCGCCGAAGGTCGAGGTGCCGGACGTCACGGAGAAGTCCGAGGACAACGCCCGCGAGGTCCTGGAGAAGCAGGGCTTCACGGTCTCCGTCGACTCGGTCGAGTCCGACCAGGCCGAGCCCGGCACCGTCCTGGAGCAGTCCCCGAAGGGCGGCGAGAAGGCCGAGGAGAACTCCGAGGTCAAGCTCAAGGTCGCCACGGAGAAGCTGCTCACGATGCCTCCGGTGACGGACCGCTCGTACGACGACGCGGTCGCCCAGCTGAACGGGGTGGGTTTCAAGAACATCGGCCGCAGCGATGTGGACTCCGACAAGCCGGCGGGCACGGTGGTCGAGCAGACGCCCGTGGCCAACGAGAAGGTCGGCGCGGACACCTCGATCATCCTGAAGGTCTCGAAGGGCCCGGCCGAGCCGGAGAAGGTGACCATCCCGGGTGACCTGCTCAACAAGAGCTACCAGGACGCGAAGGCGCAGCTTGAGGGGATGGGCCTGGTGGTCGCGCTCCAGCCCGGCTCGGTCGACAAGCCGGAAGCCAAGGTGGTCCTGAGCTCCCCGATGCCCACCCAGGAAGTGGAGAAGGGCGGCACGGTCACCCTGACCACCGTCGAGGGCGGCGGCGGTGGCAACATCTTCGGCGGGCTGAACGGCGGCAGGGGTCACTGACCCGCTCCGCACCCGGTACGAACAGAGGGCCCCGGTCACCGCGAAGGCGGCCGGGGCCCTCTGGCGCAACACCGCTCAGCGCAGCTCCGCCGGCTTCGTGCGGTCGCGGTCGACCTTCTCCGTACGGACCAGCTCGCCCCACACGATGTAGCGGTACTTGGACGTGTAGACCGGGGTGCAGGTCGTGAGCGTGATGTAGCGGCCGGGCTTCTTCGCACCCGAGTCCTTCGGGACGGGGCCCAGCACGTCGACGTTGTACTTGGACGTCTCCGGCAGCTCGCTGAAGACCTTGTAGATGTACCAGGTGTCCTTCGTCTCGAAGACGATCGCGTCCCCGGTGCGCACCTTGTCGATGTTGTGGAACTTCGCCCCGTGGCCGTCCCGGTGCGCGGCCAGCGAGAAGTTGCCCTCCTCGGCGGAGGGGAGCGCGGATTTCACCGGATCGGTGTAGTAGCCGGCGACACCGTCGTTGAGCGTCTCGGTGTCGGTGCCCTTCTTGACGAGCACCTCGCCGTTCTTCATCGACGGTACGTGGAGGAAGCCGATGCCGTCCTTGGTGTCCAGCGCGCCGGGGCCGCCGGCCCACTTGTCGCGGACGGTGTGACCCTGCTTGGTGGCCTCGCGATCGGCGAGCACATTCGTCCACCACAGCGAGTAGACGACGAAGAGGCCGAGCACCAGACCTGCGGTGATGAGCAGTTCACCGAAGACACTGACGGCGGTCGCGATGGGGTGGCGGCCACGCTTGCGCGCGGGTGGCGCGGGCTCGTCGGTCCGCTCCTGGTCCTCGGTCGTCGCTGTCATAGCACCGCCCTGTCGTCATGGCGTCCGGCCCGTTCAGTCCGCGAGCGCGTCGGGCTTCCCCTCGCTGCGCGGCCGTTCGTCGACCATCTTGCCCCAGACGATCAAACGGTACGTACTCGTGAATTCCGGCGTACACGTCGTCAAGGTGATGTACCGGCCGGGCTCCGTGAACCCTGAGTGCTTCGGCACCGGAGCGATCACGGAGACGTTGGAGGGCGAGGTCTGCGGCAGCACGCTCGTCATCTCGTACGTGTAGTACGCCTCCCGGGTCTCGACCACGATCGGGTCGCCGGGCTTCAGCCGGTTGATGTACCGAAACGGTTCGCCGTGGGTGTTGCGGTGGCCGGCCAGCGCGAAGTTGCCCTGCTTGTCGGAGGGCATCGCCGTCTTCAGCGGCTTCTCGCTGTAGTGGCCGACCATGCCCCGGTCGAGGACCTTCTCCTTGCTGGTGCCCTCGGCGATCGGCGTGACGACGTCCAGCTTGGGGATGTGGATGATCGCGAAACCCTGCCCCGGCTCGAACGCCTCTTGCTTCTTCGGGGTGTTGTCGTCGTTCCTGGCCCAGTCGTCCTGGATCTTGTGGGCCTCCCGGCCGGCGATCTGGTCGGCGCGCACATTCGTCCACCAGAGCTGGTAGGTGACGAACAGCAGCATCAGCACGCCCAGGGTGATGAGGAGTTCGCCGATGCCCCGGCTGATGACGATCGCGGGGCTGTCCTTCGCGGCCTTGGCCGCCCGGCGCGCCTCCATGCGGGTCATGGGCTTCGCGGGCGCCGCACTCGCCGGGCCGGCCCGCGGTGCGGGGCGCCGCCGGCCGCGCCCCTTGGCGGCACGCCTGCGCTCGGCGCGGCCACCGGCGGGCGGTGGCGCGGGCGGGGCCGTGTCGGCTCCGGCTTCGGCTTCGGCGGCCCCGGTGGGCGCCTCCGGCTCCGGGCGGGGCGCCGGTACGGCCGGGCCGTCGTCCGGGACAATCCGCCCGAACACCTCGGTGGCCGGCTCCACGCCCGCGTCGGGCGCGGGCTGCGACGGCGTCAGGGGCTGCTGTACGGGGCTCTGCTGGCCGTACCAGTCCCGTTGGTACCCGACGGGGTCGTACCACTCCTGCGGGACCTGCTGGGGGCCCTGCGGCTCGTAGGACGCCTGCTGCCACGGGCCCACGGGCTCCGGCCCCGGCAGCGGGTCGTTCAACGGGTCCGCCAGGCGGTGGACCGCCGCCTCGAACGCGCCCGGGTCCTCGTACGCCCGCTGATCGTGCGGGTCGTCCTGCCCGGCCCCGGCTCCGTGGCGGGGTGGGGTCACGCGACGGCCTTGCCCACCACCGGAGCGAGCCCCGCCGACCTCTCGACGGCTCCGGTGTCCCCGCAGCGCACCAGCCAGTTGGCCAGCATCAGGTGGCCGTGCTCGGTGAGCACGGACTCCGGGTGGAACTGCACGCCCTCGACGGCCAGCTCCCGGTGGCGCAGGCCCATGATGATGCCGTCGGCGGTCCGCGCGGTGACCTCCAGCTCGTCGGGCACCGTGTCCGGTTCGGCGGCGAGCGAGTGGTAGCGGGTCGCGGTGAACGGCGAGGGCAGACCGGCGAACACGCCCGCGCCCTCGTGGAGCACCGGGGAGGTCTTGCCGTGCAGCAGCTCGGGGGCGCGGCCGACGACGCCGCCGTACGCCACCGCCATGGACTGCATGCCCAGGCAGACCCCGAAGACCGGGACGCCGGTCGCCGCGCAGTGCCGCACCATGTCGACGCAGACGCCCGCGTGCTCGGGGGTGCCGGGGCCGGGGGAGAGCAGGACGCCGTCGAAGCCGTCCTGCGCGTGGGCCGTGGTCACCTCGTCGTTGCGCAGCACCTCGCACTCGGCACCGAGCTGGTAGAGGTACTGGACGAGGTTGAAGACGAAGCTGTCGTAGTTGTCCACGACCAGGATGCGGGCGCTCATCGGGCGGCCCCCGCCGGCGCGCTCGCCCCGTCGACCGTCACGTCGCCGAACGGAAGCAGCGGCTCCGCCCACGGGAAGACGTACTGGAACAGCACATAGACGACCGCCAGGGCGAGCACGAGCGAAATGACCGCACGCACCCACACGTTGCCCGGCAGATGCCGCCAGATCCAGCTGTACATCCAGACCCTCCATTCGGTACCGGGTCCAGACTAAAGGGCCCGGGGCCCGGCGTGGGATGCCTGTGGAAAGCTGTGCGGCGCCCGTCGCCGTCTGCTACTTCACCGGCTCCGCGTAGTGCAGGTCCACCGTGCCCGAGTAGCCGGGAAGGGTCGCCGCCCCCTGCTCGTCCACCTTCCAGCCCAGCCCGTACGCCTCCACGTACAGCAGGTAGTTCCGGATCGCCGGCGAGGCGTCCAGCGCCCGCCGCAGCGCACTCGGGTCGCCGACCGCGGTGATCTTGTACGGGGGTGAGTAGACCCGGCCCTGGAGGATCAGGGTGTTGCCGACGCAGCGCACGGCGCTGGTGGAGATCAGCCGCTGGTCCATGACCTTGACGCCCTTGGCGCCGCCCTGCCAGAGGGCGTTGACGACTGCCTGGAGGTCCTGCTGGTGGATGACCAGGTCGTTGGGCTGCGGGTCGGGGTAGCCGGGGCTGGCGGTGGCGTTGGGCGGGGCGTCGTCGAGGGTGACGGAGACGGCCCGGCCGGACAGCTCGGTGGTGCCCGCGGTCCGCTCCAGGGCCTTGAGCCGGGCGGCCTCCGCCTTGGTGCTGCCGTTGTCGCGCTGGGCGAGGCTGTCGATGTCCCCGCGCACGGACGCGGCGGACTCCTCCAGGGCGGCGTTCTTCTCGCTGCGCTGCTGGATGAGGTCGGAGAGCTTCAGCAGTGAGGCGTCGGTGCGGATATTGGTGCCCTTGGCCGTATTCGCGCTGGTCACGAAGATGATTCCGGCGAGGGCGAAAACGGCGGCCGTGAGAACTCTGGCCGGGTGCCGGAAGGTGCGGCGGACCGGCCCGGGGGGAGAGTCGGCAGAATTGCTCAACGTACCCTTATCTCCTTCGGTGCCACGGAAGGACTACGCTAACGGACGCCCGGGGGAGGCCACATTCCCCCTCGCGCCCCGCCCCGGCGCCAGCCACAGTTCCCTGCGCGGTCACGCAGCGCATCGACAGGAGAGTTCCTCGTGCCGAAGTCACGGATCCGCAAGAAGGCCGACTTCACGCCGCCCCCGGCGAAGCAGGCGGCCAACATAAAGCTGACCAGCCGTAGCTGGGTGGCGCCCGTGATGCTGGCGCTCTTCCTGATCGGGCTGGCCTGGATCGTCGTTTTCTATGTGACCGACGGCGATCTGCCGGTGGAGTCGCTGGGGAACTGGAACATCGTCGTCGGCTTCGGTTTCATCGCCGGCGGCTTCGGCGTCTCCACGCAGTGGAAGTAGTCCGCGCGTACGCGTAGAAGCACACGCCGGTCCCGCTCCGCAACCCGTGCCCTGAGTTACCCACAGAGTTATCCACAGGTGGGGGAAAAGGTCAGACGATCTGTGGATAACTCTCGGGCCGTTGACGCCGGTGTGACTGCGGACGCCTCCGCGGCGGGGCGGAACGCCCCTTGTCCCGACTGGAAAAACCCAGCTCAGGGACAAGGGGCACAGCTGTACCCGCACTGTGCACACGATCCGGAACAGGCTGTGGAACCCTGTGGACAACTTCGGTCACAAATGGTCCACACTCACCTGGCGAAGGCCGTCGCGGGCCTCAGGTGAGGGCGGCCGTTCTCGTCATGACGATCAGGACGACGGCCGCGAGCACCAGGGCACAGGTCCCGAACTGCACCAGATCGCGCCGCTCCTGCGGGGCGTGCACCATGCCGATCCCGATCAGAACCCCGGCGATCAGACCCCCGACATGCGCCTGCCAGGCGATCCCGCCCCAGGGGTTGAAGGTGATGATCAGGTTGAGCACGAAGATCGCGACGACCGGCCGCATGTCGTAGTTCAGCCGGCGCATCAGTACGGCGGTGGCGCCCAGCAGGCCGTAGATGGCACCCGAGGCTCCCAGCGACGGCTGATTCGGCTCCGCGAGCCAGTACGTCAGGGCGCCGCCGGCCAGCCCGGAGAGCAGATAGAGCGCGAGGAAGCGGGCCCGGCCCAGATGCGCTTCCAGCGGCCCGCCCAGCCACCACAGGCCCAGCATGTTGAAGGCGAAGTGCCACACCTCCTGGTGCAGGAACATCGACGTCACCAGCCGGTACCACTGGCCTTCCGCGATACCTTCGGGCGGCCCTCCGTAGTAGAAGTTGGCACGGCCGAGCAGCATCAGGCGGTCGAGGAGCGCGTCGTCGGTCATTACCGCGACGAACACCGCGAGGTTGATCCCCAGCAGGATCTTGGTGATCAGCCGGGGGTCCGCCGCGACGGCGCCCCCGGCCGGCGTGCGCGGCCGGGCGGCGGACGCGCCGCGCCCCGTACCGGAGCCCTGGCGGACGCAGTCCGGGCACTGGAAGCCGACCGACGCGTCGACCATGCAGTCCGGGCAGATGGGCCGGTCGCAACGGACGCACCGGACCGCGGTCTCCCGGTCCGGGTGGCGGTAGCAGTGGGCCGGGCCCTCGACGGGCGGGGGCGGTCCGGACGCGCCCGGCGGCTGCTGGTCCATCGGTCCCATGGCTTCCCGGTCCCCTCGGTCCTCGTCGTCGCGGGGGTGCGCACGACACCGCCCCGCGCATCCGTTGTGTCATGAGATACGGATGGGCGGGGCGGTTTGTTCCCCGAACGGGAAATCGGAGAGTGAGCGAGGGGACGCTCAGGGCGATCAGCGCGTCTCGATGACGACCGACTCGATGACGACGTCATCCACCGGACGGTCGGTGCGTGCGTTGGTCGGCGTCCCCGCGATGGAGTCGACGACCTTCTTGCTCGCGTCGGTGGTCACCTCACCGAAGATCGTGTGCTTGCCGGTCAGCCAGGCCGTCGGCGAGACCGTGATGAAGAACTGCGATCCGTTGGTGCCCGGCCCGGCGTTGGCCATGGCCAGCAGATAGGGCTTGTTGAAGGACAGGTCGGGGTGGAACTCGTCCTTGAACTCGTACCCCGGCCCGCCGGTCCCGTTGCCCAGCGGATCGCCGCCCTGCACCATGAAACCGCTGATCACGCGGTGGAAGACGGTGCCGTCGTACAACCGGTCCGTGGACTTCGCACCGGTCGCGGGGTGGGTCCACTCGCGCTCCCCGCTGGCCAGCTCGACGAAGTTCTTGACCGTCTTCGGAGCGTGGTTCGGCAGGAGCCGGATCTCGATGTCGCCCTTGTTCGTCTTCAAGGTGGCGTAAAGCTGCTCGGCCACGATCTGCCTTCCGTGAGTCTGCACATGTGCTCCGCGCGTCTGCGCTGCGCGCCGGCACGGTACGGGTTCGCGGACCGCGCCGACGCCCCGATCCTTGCACGGGCCGCGCCCGCGGCGCCGCGGCACGACGGATGCGGCCAAGTGCGTGACGAACCGGCGCGATCCATGACGAACCATGGCATGGTCGTCGGAAGGTACCGAATGACCCGGATGCCCGCCCCGCATGCCGCACACGGCCCACGCAGGCATGATCTCGAATTGGGTGGAAAGGCGGACTACCTACCCGCCACCAAGGAGGAGGATCCCGTGACCCGCATCGACAGCGTGCGTGCCGCAACCGACTCGGCGAGGGACAGCGTGCAGCACGCCGCGGACGTGGTGGCGCCCTACGCCGACTCGGCCAAGGACCAGGCCGTTCACTATGCGCACGAGGCCCGCACGCTGCTCGCACCGAAGGTGTCGAAGGCAGCCAAGCAGGCCCGTGTCCAGTACGGGGCGCACGTCGCCCCGCGTATCGAGCTCGCTCTCACACACGTACCCCCGAAGGTCGACGAGGTCGCCCAGCGCGCCGCGCTCCGCACCCGTCAGGCCGCCCGCAGCGCCGCGGACTACACCGTCCCGCGCATCGAGAGCGCCCGGGCCGCCGCCCAGCCGGTGGCGGAGGAGGCCGCCGCGCGCAGCGCCGCCGCGGTGGCCGCCCTGCGCGGCCAGGTCACGGCGGAGCAGATCCGCAAGCTGGCCCGGAAGCACGAGCGGCGGTCCAGGGCGGGCAAGGCGTTCAAGGGCCTGGCCATCACCGGTGTCCTGGCGGGCGCCGGCTACGCGGTGTGGCGCTGGTGGGACAAGCAGGCCAACCCCGAGTGGCTGGTGGAACCGCCCGCCCCCACCGAGGTCGACGACCGCGCCCCGCTGTCCTCCGTCGACGGGAGCCCGCACGCCTCGACGCTCCTGGACCCCGAGGTCGAGGCCAAGCAGGCCGACGCCGAGGCGGCCGGCGAGGACGGCCCGGACGCCGCGGGCGGCACGGACCTGGACGACCGCCCCTGACCGGCACACACCGCGGGGCGGCACGCGCACCAGGACGGGCGCCGGAGGACCACGAGGTCACCGGCGCCCGTCCGCGTACCCGGAACCCCCTCCGTGCCCGGCTCCTCCGGTCGTTCTGTACTACCGTTCGGACACCGGCAGGAGGCCGTGGAGGGGGAACGTGAGCGCTCGCATACTGGTCGCCGAGGACGACGCGAAGCAGTCCCGTCTGATCAGGATCTATCTCGAACGAGAAGGACACGCCGTCCATGTGGTCGCGGACGGACGGGCGGCGCTCGAACGGGCGCGCTCGGCGCGACCCGACCTCATCGTCCTCGACGTGATGCTCCCCCTGGTCGACGGCCTCGACGTGTGCCGCATCCTGCGCACCGAGTCCGACGTGCCGATCCTGCTGCTCACCGCCCGGGTGGCCGAGGAGGACATGCTCCTCGGCCTCGACCTCGGCGCCGACGACTACCTCACCAAGCCGTACAGCCCCCGCGAGCTCACCGCCCGGGTGCGGGCCCTGCTGCGCCGCTCGGGCAGGTCCGGCGGTGGCGACGGACCCGCGGTGCTGCGGGTCGGCGAGGTGGAGCTGGACACCGCGCGCTTCGAGGTCCGGGTGGCGGGACGGCCGGTGGAGCTGACCGCGAAGGAGTTCGCCATCCTCGAGACGCTCGCCCGGGAGCCGGGCCGGGTCTTCACCCGTGCCCAGATCATCGAGCGCGTCTTCGGTTTCGACCGGGACGTGCTGGAAAGGACCGTCGACGCCCATGTGATGAACATGCGGCGGAAGCTGGCGACGGGACCGGACGGCCCCCGCCCTGTGGAGACGGTGTACGGCAGGGGCTACCGCCTCGCGGACGGTCCCGTCTCAGCGCCCTCCTGAGGCCTCGCCCGCCGCCGGGGGCCGCCCGCCTGGCGCCGGCGGAAGGACGACCGCGAGCGTGGTTCCCTCCCCGACCGTGCTGCGCACCTCGATGGCGCCCCCGTGGTCGGCGACGATCTGGCGGGCGATCGAGAGACCCAGTCCGCTGCCTCCGGTGGCCCGGTCCCGCGAGGCGTCCGCCCGCCAGAAGCGGTCGAAGAGCCGTGGCAGGTCCTCGGCCGCGATCCCCGTGCCCGTGTCGCGTACCTCCATGACGGCCCGGTCGCCGTCCGCGAGCAGGGCCAGGGTCACCGTTCCCCCCGGGGCGGTGGCGCGCAGCGCGTTGCCGACGAGATTGCCCACGACCTGGCGCAGCCGGTCCGGGTCGGCCCGCGTGTACGCCGGGCGCGGCGCGTCCAGGGCCAGCGTGATGCCCGCGCCCCGCGCCTGGGGGAGGTGGGCGCGGTGGCTCGTCTCCAGCAGCTCGCGGAGATCGATGTCCCTGCGCTGGTAGGCCAGCGCGCCCGCCTCGGCGAGCGCGAGGTCCCGCAGGTCGTCCACGATCCGCTGCTGCAGCAGCGCCTCCTCGTGGAGGGATTCGAGGAGTTCGGGGGTCGGTTCGAGGACCCCGTCGCGCAGGGCCTCCAGATACCCGCGCAGATTGGCCAGCGGGGTGCGCAGCTCGTGCGCGATGTCGCTGGTGAGGCGGCGCTGGTGCTCCTCGCCCGCCTGGAGCGAGGCGGCCATGCGGTTGAAGGCCCCGCCGAGCTGCGCGATCTCGTCCCGGCCGGACGCGGGCACCCGCCGCCCCAGGTCGCCTTCGCCCAGCCCCTTCGCGGCGAGCGTCAGGGCGCGTACGGGGCGCAGGACGGCCCTGCTCAGCAGCAGCCCGCCCAGGATGACCACGAGGGCCACGCCCGCCGCGACGGCCGCGGTGGGGGCGATGGCCAGGGACGGCGGCGACTCGTCCCGGAAGCCGAGCCCGACTTCGAGGCGCGGCGGAGCCACGGAGACGACGCGCTCGTCGAAGACCCGCTGCAAGCAGTCGGAGAACCGTTTCTCCAACTCGCACGGCCGCAGCGCGTCGAGGTCCCCGGGGGTCAGCGGGTCGTACGCGTCCCGGGGCTTCGGACACCGGGCGGGCCTGTGGTCCGTGCGCACCGTCGGCACACCGAAGGCACCGGTCCCGGCGACGGCCTCGGCCCCCGCGCGGGTGAGGCAGGACGCGTCGGCGGCGTACGAACGGTAGGCGGCGACGGCGGAGGCGGCCTGCTTCATGGCGGCCCGCCGCACCTGTCCCCCGGCGATCCGGAGCGTCGGGCGCGCGTCGACGAGCACCGGCGGCCGACCGCTCACCGGGCGCGGTGCGCGGCCGGCCAGGGTGTCGGAGTCGGCGAGCAGCGCCTCGGCCTCGGTCGCCACCCGGATGCGCTGCCCGGTGTCCTTGGCGAGCGCCGCGACGGTCGGCGCGAGCCCGTCCCAGGTGGCGTGCGCCAGCCCGTACGCGCGCAGCGCCCCGGCGATCCGGGAGGTGTCCTGCTGACCGGCCGTGACGGTCTCCCGCACCTGGCGGTTGGCCTGGCGCAGGGTCAGCCAGGCGGTGGCCGCCGTGGCGGTCATCGCGATCAGCATCAGCAGGCCGAGGGCCCGTATCCGGAAGCTCATCCTGTCCCCCTCCCGTCAGGTGCCGGCCAGCGCCCGGGTCGGCGCGAGCCCGCTGGCCCGTACCGCCGGATACACCCCGGCGACCGCGCCGATGACCAAGGTCGATCCGATGCCCGCCGCGCTCGCCCACACCGGCACGACCGTAGGCCAGTCGCGGCTGAGGGCGTAGCCCGAGGTGATCAGCGTCCCCAGGACCGTTCCGGCGAGTCCGCCGATGAGCGACAGGAGCAGTGACTCCATCACGAACTGCGTGCGGATCTGCCCCCTGGTCGCACCGAGCGCGCGGCGCAGCCCGATCTCCGTACGCCGTTCCAGCACGGAGATCACCATGGTGTTGCCGACTCCGACGCCGCCGACCAGCAGGGCCACCCCGCCGAGCCCCAGCAGCAGCCCGGTCAGGGCGGATGCGGTCGCCTCGCGGGCGGCGAGCGCGTCCGAGGGCCGCGAGACGCGCACCTCGCCGGGCTTCTCGGGGTACGCCGTGGCCGCGAGCACGTCCCGCACCGCGGCGACCCGGCTGTCCTCAGCGCGTACGTAGACCGTGGACGGGTGGCCGTCGAAGCGGAGGTAGGTCCGCGCGGCCGGCCGGCCGACCAGGGCGGCGCTGTCGAGCTCCGGAGCGAGCGGCACCGGGTCGAGCACACCGATCAGCGAGAACCAACGGCCGCCGATCCAGACCCGGATGCCCGGCCGGTACACGTCCAGCCGCTGGGCGGCCGTCGCCCCGAGCACGACCGCCGGGTACTCCTCGGTGGCGGAGTCCAGCCAGCGGCCCTCGCGGAGGCGTCCGCCGACGGCGGGCAGCAGACCGGTGTCCGCCGCGAGGACGCTCAGCGAACCGGTGCGCCCGATGGCGATGCGTTCGTTGCGGTAGACGTGCGCGCCGGTCTCGCCGGTGGCGGCGACCTGCCGCACCGGCGGGATGCGGCGGACCATCGCCACGGACTCTTCGGGGAGTTGGGCCTTCTCGCCGGACAGGGATTCGCCGGGGGCGACCCTCAGCAGGTTCGTCCCCAGCGCGTCGAGCCTGCGGTCCACCTCTGCCTGGCCCGAGCCGGAGATGCCCACCACCGCGATCATGGCGGCGACCCCGATGGCGATCCCGAGGGCGGAGAGGAAGACGCGGAGGGGGCGGGTGCGCAGCCCGGTGGAGCCGAGCCGTACGACGTCGGCGGGGCGGAGGCGTGCGGGGCGCGGGCGGGACGACTGGCCCCGCTTTCGGTTTCGCGCCTGCCGGGGCGGGAACGGCGAGGGCGTCCCGGCCTCTTCCCGGGCCGGCCCGGGCGTATGCGTACGGTCCGTCATCGGGGTGCCCCGATCGTCGCGCCGCGGGTGACGTCACCGATCAGCCGGCCGTCGCGCATGTCGAGGCGGCGGGGGAGCCCGGCCGCGATCTCCCGGTCATGGGTGATGACGACCACCGTGGTGCCAGCCGCGTGCAGCTCGTGCAGCAGTTCCAGCACGGCCGCCCCGGAAGCGGAGTCGAGGTTCCCGGTCGGCTCGTCGGCCAGCAGGACCGCCGGTCCGCCGACCACCGCGCGGGCGACCGCGACCCGCTGCCGTTCACCGCCGGAGAGCTGATGCGGAAGGTGGTGGACGCGGTGGCCGAGCCCCACCCGGGCGAGCGCGGCGGCTGCCCTGACCCTGCGGAGGCGCAGCGGCACCCCCGCGTAGAGCAGGCCGTCACCGACCGCGTCGAGCACCGGCACTCCGACCGCCAGGTGGAACTGCTGGAAGACGAAGCCGATCCGGGTGGCCCGGAGCGCCGAGACCTCCCGGTCGGACAGCTTCGCCACATCGTGGCCGTCGATCAGCACCCGGCCGCAGGACGGCCTGTCCAGGGTGCCCATCAGCTGGAGCATGCTCGACTTGCCGGAGCCCGAGGGCCCGACGACGGCGACCAGCTCCCCGCGTCCGATCCGCAGACTGACGTCCCGCACCGCGTGCACCCCGCCCGGGTACGTCTTGGACACGGCGTCGAATTCCACCACCGCCGAAGGGCACGCGCCGGGCGCCCCCGAGGCCCCGCCGGATGCCGGGCCACCCGATCCGGGCGCCGAAGAGTCCCCGCTCACTCCGGAATCCTCACTTTCAGTCCCGCGCGGACCGCCGGACCGCTCACCTCCACGTCCCCGTCCGCGAACAGCCCGGTGCGCACGGCGACGAAGGTGCCGTCCGCCCTCTCCAGGCCGTGGCCGCCCTCCGCGAGGGCGACCAGGGCGGCGACCGGGACGGTCAGCACGTTCTCGGCCCGGCGCCCCACGTATTCGACGGTCACGGGGCCGCTCTCCCACTTCCCCAGGGCCTTCTGGTCCTCGATGGTGAGGGTCACCGGCACCGTCGCCGCCCGCTCGCCCGAACCGCCTTCCCCCTCGGCCTCGTTCGCCTGCTTCCCCACGGACGCCACCCGCCCCTCCACAGGGGTCTCGTCGGGAAGCCTGATCGTCACGTCGGCGCCGCGCACGGCCCACGACGCCTCGGCCGCCGAGGCGTTGACGACGACCTTGCGCGTCGTGCCGGTGCAGGTGAGGGCGCCCTCTCCGACGGCGGCGCCCAGCCGGACGCCCGGCCGGCCGATCCGTATCCGCCCCGCGCCGTAGACGACGTCGCCGACGCCGACCGTGCCGGTCTGCGGCAGGCCGAGCGACTTCTGCCAGCGTCCGACCGCCGCGGCGGTCGCCTCCGTGTACGTCTCGTCCACCGTGAAGCCCGTGTAGCCGAGGGCGGCGAGATTGGTCTCGAACTGCAGGACGTCCATGCCCCGTACGGGCGCCGGCTCCTGGGCGGCGGGGCGCGCCGCCTCATCGGTCCCGCCGGTCTTGCTGGGATCACCGGTCTCGCCGGTCCTACCGGTCCCACCGGCCCCACCGGTCCTACCGGTCCCACCGGTCCCACCGGTCCCGCCGGCCTCGCCGGTTTCCCCGGACTTGCCGGTCTTGCCGGTCCCCCCGGCCTCTCCGGTCCCACTGGTCCCTCCAGTCCCGCCGGAATCACCGGACGCGTCGGGCTCGGGGGCGGCAGGCGCCGGGCCCAGGTCGCGGTACATCGGCAGTGCCCCGTAGAGCAGCACGACCGGGCGGTCGTCGACGCGCAGCAGCGTGTCGCCGCGCCCCGCGGTCGTGCCGGACGCGGGCAGCCAGGTCACCGTGCCCGTCGCCTTGACCGGCAGCGGGATCTCGGGGCCGTATCCCAAGGTGCCGTCCACCGCGGTGCGTTCGGTCAGCGTCGCCCGGGTGACGGGGACGGTCGAGCCGGTCCTGGGAGGGGCGCCCGGCCCCTCGTCCCCGTCGCCGCCGAGCCCGAGGGCTCCGGTCACCGCGACCGCCGCCACGACGGCCGCAGCGGCGACGGCGAGAGAGAGCCGCCGTCCGCGAGCCCCGCGCTTCTCGTCGAGGTCTGTCACCGTCTCCACCGCTCAGCCCTTGCCCGGTCCCGCGTTCCCGGGGTCCCCGATGACCGGCCCGCAGATCCGGGCGGCCCGCTTCGCTCCGGCCGCGCTCTGGTCCCACTCGCCCTGGCCGAGGCCGTCGGGTCCGGGGTCGGGGAAGTCGGCGGCACCGTTCCTCTGCATGCAGGCGGCGTACTCGCGCTTCACCTTGATCTGGGCGGCCGACAGCTTGGGCTGGTTGCCCTTCTCGACGCTCTCGGGCACGGCGGAGACGTACTGCGCGCACTTCTCCTGGGCGGCCCTGAACTTCGGGTCCTGCTTCAGCTCACGCCGCTGGTCGCCCGCGCCGAAGTCGATGGTGCCCCTCGCGTCGGGGTCCGGTGCGTCCACGCCGTGTTCCCGCAGGCACTTCACGTAAGCGCGCTGGGCCTTCACGTACGCGGCAACGTCGTCCGTGGCCCTTCCCGCCGCGGCCGGGGCCGACACCTTCCCGCCTCCGGCCGTCGGAACCTCCGCGCCGCCGTCGCTCCCGCCGCAGCCGGCCAGCACGAAGGCCATGACCGAGGCCGCGACGGCCGGCCGTACCCGGTTCGTCCTCATCGTTCTCCCGCTCTCCCTGTCGGCCCGGCCGCGGGCGCGGCGGGCAGGGCGAACGTAGGAGCGGAACGATGAAGAACCTTTGAAGAACCTGTCCGACGGCCGTGCGGTCCGGCGCGGGCCCATGCAAAGAACTCCCCCGACCCGCGTTTCCGCAGGTCGGGGGAGTTCTGAGGAGGTGGAGCCTAGGAGATTCGAACTCCTGACATCTGCCTTGCAAAGGCAGCGCTCTACCAACTGAGCTAAGGCCCCGACAGCACGCAGCCAGAACACCTCGATGTTCCGGCCACCGCCGCAGAACAGAGTACCGGCTCACCCCCGTGATCCTGCAAAAATACGGGGACTCCCCGTGCGCGACCACGCTCCGTAAGATGCTGGTCGAGGTTCGCAGCAGCGAAGCGAATGCGAAGGGGAGACGCAATGGATGCAGCGCAGCAAGAGGCCACGGCCAGAGCCAGAGATCTTCAACGCAGTTGGTACGGGGAGCCGTTGGGGGCGCTCTTCCGCCGGCTGATCGACGACCTCGGCCTCAACCAGGCCCGCCTCGCCGCGGCACTCGGACTGTCCGCTCCCATGCTCTCCCAGCTCATGAGCGGTCAGCGCGCCAAGATCGGCAACCCGGCGGTCGTCCAGCGCGTCCAGGCCCTCCAGGAGCTGGCCGGCCAGGTCGCCGACGGCAGCGTCAGCGCCGCCGAGGCCACGGCCCGCATGGAGGAGATCAAGAAGTCCCAGGGCGGCTCGGTCCTCTCGGGCACCGGCCAGACCACGTCGAGCGGCGGTGCGCCCACCGTGCGCCGGGTGGTCCGGGAGATCCAGTCGCTGCTGCGCTCGGTCGCCGCCGCCGGTGACATCATCGATGCCGCGGACTCCCTCGCCCCGACCCACCCGGAACTGGCAGAGTTCCTCCGGGTGTACGGAGCTGGGCGCACCGCGGAAGCGGTGGCGCACTACGAGAGCCACCAGAGCTAGGCCCAGCAGGGCAGGGGCACGGGCCGGGACACGAACGGGGAGCGGGCGCAGCGCCATGGGTGAGGTCTTCGCCGGACGGTACGAACTGGTCGATCCGATCGGACGCGGTGGGGTCGGTGCCGTATGGCGCGCCTGGGACCACCGGCGCCGCCGCTATGTGGCGGCCAAGGTTCTCCAGCAGAGCGACGCGCACACACTGCTCCGCTTCGTCCGTGAACAGGCGCTGCGCATCGAACACCCCCATGTGCTGGCGCCGGCCAGCTGGGCCGCCGACGACGACCAGGTCCTGTTCACCATGGACCTCGTCAGCGGCGGCTCGCTGGCCCATGTGATCGGCGACTACGGCCCGTTGCCCCCTCGGTTCGTCTGCACCCTGCTCGACCAGCTGCTGTCCGGACTCTCCACGGTGCACGCCGAAGGCGTCGTGCACCGGGACATCAAACCGGCCAACATCCTTATGGAGGCCACCGGTCGGGGCCGGCCGCATCTTCGGCTGTCGGACTTCGGCATCTCCATGCGCAAGGGCGAGCCCCGGCTCACCGAGACGAACTACGTGGTGGGGACGCTCGGTTACTTCGCGCCCGAGCAGATGCTGGGCGCCGAACCGGACTTCCCGGCGGACCTCTTCGCGGTCGGCCTGGTCGCCCTCTATCTGCTCCAGGGCACCAAACCCGACTCGCAGGAGCTCATCGAGCACTTCGCGGAGCACGGCACGCCGAGCGCCCCGGACGGCGTCCCGGAGCCGCTGTGGCAGGTCATCGCGGGGCTCCTGCAGCCGGACCCGCAGGACCGTTTCCGCACGGCCACGGGTGCGCGCAAGGCCCTGAACGCCGCCGTCGAGATGCTTCCCGAGCCATCGGACACCGAGGAGCCGGTGGAGGTCTTCGACCAGATCGGCCCGCTGCCCGAGGGCTTCGGCCCCGACGGCCCCCTGCGGTCCGGCGGGACGGCGGCAGCGCACTCACCGGACCACGGGGCGACCGGGCAGCCGGCCACGGCCTCGCCGCCCCCACAAGCCCCGGCCGCTCAGCCGACGGCGCCCCCGCCGACCGGGCCGCGACAGCCGGAGCCCTTCCCCTCCCCGCCCGCTTCCATGTCCGAGACGGGCAGTTTCCACCTCCCGCCCCCCGGGCCGGCCGTTCCCGCACACCACGCCCCGCAAACCGCCGCACCTGCGGCCCCGTACGGCTACCCGAACCCGGCAGGCCGCCCCGCCCCCGACGCGGCGCCCGGGCAGGCACCGGTCCCCGGTCCGCACGGCCAGTCCTTCACCCAGCCGTCCTTCACCCAGCCCTACACGGGGCCCCGGCAAGGTGCGGCCGCGCTCCAGGCCCCGGCCGCCGCCCCGGGAACGCGTCCGGGACCGTCCCCGAAGGTGGCGGTCCCGGTCCTGCTGGTGGCGCTGGTCTGCTTCGCCGTGGGCGTCTGGGCGCTGACCCAGGTCTGAGTACGAGGACGGCCCGCCCCGCCTACCAGGCCTGGGGCGGCCCGCCGTACGGGAACTGCCCGCCCGTGGGGGCGGCCGGTGCGGCCGGTGCCCGGCGTCGCGCGACCAGGGTCCACGCCCCCAGCCAGAGCACGAGCACGGTGCCGGCGCCGATGCCGGCCGCCGCGACCAGCTTCATCGTGCCGCGCTCGCTCCGGGCCTCAGCGGCCTGCGCCCCGCTCTGCCCTTCCCGCGCCGCGTCCTTGTCGCCCTGGGTCACGGCGAAGATTCCGGCGTCCCCCTTGTACGGCGACTTCCCCGCCTCGCCCTTCACACTGATCTTGAGCGTCAGGGCGATCGGCTTCTGCCCGTACACCTTCGCGACGTCCGGGCTCAGCGAGACGGAGAGGTAGTACCAGCCGGCGAACCGCATCCCGCTGACATCGTCACCGGAGTCGTACCGGTTCCGGTACGCCACCGGGGGCAGCGGGTCGAAGGGCACGGAGACCGGCTTTCCCGAATAGGACATGGGCGACACATCGGCGACATGCCCCAGCGCGGGATTCTCCAGTGACACCGCCAGCGCGCTGCTGACGTAAGCGCTCTTCTCGGCGGTGCTGTTGCTCAGCTCGGCCGTCGCGAAGAACTGCTGGCCCCAGTCCACCGGGACCCGGTAGAAGAGGGTCTGCCCGGGCTCGATCCGGTCCTTCCACTCACCGGTCTCCAGGCTCGTGGCGTCGTAGTAACCGGCGCCCCCGCGCCGGGTGTTGTCCGTGGCGGCGTCCGGCGGCGGCGGGGAAGCGGACGGCCAGACCGTCGGGGCGGTGGCCGGCTCGGAGGAGGGTTTCGCGAGCTCCGGCTCGGAGGCGTAACGCAGTTCCAGGCCCCACTCCCCCTGGTCGGAGGTCGCCTTGCTCTCCCGTTCGATCAGCACGTAGTAGGTGCCGGCGTCCTGGCAGGTGCCGTCCTGGTCGATCCGCCGGGAGGCGTAGGCGGCGATGGGGCGCGGGTACTGCGCGGATCCGAACACGGCGTCCTGCGAACTGCACTCGTCGTCCGAGCTGTCCCGGATGCTGACCGTGATCCCGTCCCCGTACGCCACCTTGCCGCCGCTCTTCGGCACCACGACGGCGGAGACATAGGCGTTCGTCCTCGCGTCCAGGTCCAGCCGGTAGTACAGCTTCTGCCCGCTCCGGATCGCGCTCTCGTAGACCCCGCCCGGATTCAGCTTCGCCGCCTCGGCGCTGATGTCGGCGCCGACGACCGACTCGGCGTCCGGATCGAAGGTGTACGAGCCGGGGGCACCGGCCGCGTACGCCTGTCCCGGCGGCGCCGCCACCGCGAACACCGTCGCCACCGCCGCGAGCGCCCCCCGCATCCTGCTGCGCCGCCTCATCACGCGCTTCCCCCTCGTCATCCGTGCGGCTGCCCCTCGACGGCCGCCCACCTATACGAACACGGCCGGAATCGCGGCCACGGCGGCAGCCCCCTCGGCCGCGACGACGGCCCATCCTGCCCCTCCCGCACCGCGACTGTCTTCGGCGGCGGCCCCGTCGCCTCGCTCGCCGCCGTCCTTCCCGTCAGCCGGCGGCCGGGCTCGCGCACCCCCGCCCCCGCGGCGCCTTTGCCCACGCAAGCTATTGATTCGCTTGCGTGAACTCAAGAGCACAGCCGTCACGGCCCCGCAACAGCACGAAGCCCCGGCCGCGTCAGCGACCGGGGCTTCGTACCAGGCTGTTCCGTCTCAGGCACCCGAACCCGCGGGCACGGAGTCGGTCGCCTCCGTCCACAGATCCTGCTCGGCGCGATCCGCCTGGATCTGGCGGTACACGAGGAGCCCGCCGATGGCGGCCAGTGCGACCAGGAGAAGCTTCTTCACCGCGCGACCTCGTCCTTCGTTGGCGTAGGGGACTTCTGCCGCCCGACTATACACACCGGCCGATATCGACCGGTGACCTGCCCGCAACCCAATTGGCGCCTGCCGGAGTGCGGCCGGGGCCCCTCTGTGCGTGCCCCTCAGGGAGCCCCTGCCGAAAGCCGGCCGGGCCGGTTGAACCATACGAGTGGTGTTCATCTGAAGATCGGCGCATGCGCGGCGTCGGTCCACGGAATCGCGGGCCGGATCCACATCATCGGAAAGGTAAGCAAACCGGACCACCCGAAAGTGAGGGGCCATGAGCACCGTCACGGCCAAGAACATCTGGACCGCCTTCGTCACAGCGTTCTTCGCACTCCTCGCGGCCCTGGGCTTCGCGAGCTCCACGGCCACCGCCGCGCAGGCCACGGCCACGAACACGAACACCGAGCCGGCGGCCACGGCCCACGAGCACACGCCCGCCGCCCGCGCAACAGCGACCGGACCTTCGGTGCGATGGACCCTTCCGCGTGACCGGGCACTGCCACCCACGATGAAGCAGCGCATCCGGGCCGAGGCCCACGGCTCCTCGCCCGCCACCCGGCACCTGCCCACCGACACCCGGAACTCCGTGAACACCACGGGCTCGGCCCGCGCCCCGCACGGCACTCCGGCGCAGGACGCCTCGCTCCTCCCACCGTGACAGCGCCACCGCACCTGATCCCCTGAGCCCCCGGGCCGGTTCACACCGGACGGGGGCTTTCCCGTGCGTCCGCGCGTCCACACATGCCGATTGAGTACGCGTACTCACGCCCGGAGCGCGCCCCGCCACCAGCATGGGTGCCACCAAGTACCGCTACTCCGGGGGGATCCCATGCACGCCCGCACCCTGCTCCGCCTCACCTTCGCCAACCCCGTCTCCGCCGTCTACCTGGCGATCGTCGGCGCCGCCATCGTGTTCGAGGCGGCCGTCGCGACGTTCGGGGAACCCGGCTTCGTCGGCATCTGGCCCTTCCTCCTCACCGCCCCGGTGTCCCTGCTGTTCGCCATGGTGGGCGCGAGCGTCGACGGCCCGGAGAACCTCTCTTACTGGTTCCTGGCCGGCGGGATCGTCGTCAGCGCCCTGGTCCAGGCGTTCGTCCTCGGCGCGCTCACCGAGACGCTGCGCGGCCGTCTGCGGCGTGCGGCAGCGAGATGACGCGCAACCTGCTCACGTGAGTAGGTCCGGCAACGCCGAAGGCCCCCACCGTTTCCGGTGGGGGCCTTCGTACTGGTGGGGCTAACAGGATTTGAACCTGTGGCCTCATCCTTATCAGGGATGCGCTCTAACCAACTGAGCTATAGCCCCGCCGCGCTTTTCCGTCGCGCTGACTTCTGAAGATTAGCGCACGTCGGGGCCAGTCCCAAAATCGATACCCGCAGGGCTACTCGTCCTCGGCCAGCGTGAGCTCGACACCGCCCACGAAACCCGCCGACAGGTTGTAGATGAAGGCGCCCAGGGTGGCCAGCGCGGTGGCCAGGACCACGTCGATCACCGCGATGACCGAGGTGAAGATCAGGACCCTGGGAAGCGACAGGAAGGCCTGGAGGTCGAAGCCGTTGCCCTCGTTGGAACCGGTCGCCTCGCTGATGGTGCCGCCCACGGTGGAGAAGACGCCCATCGCGTCCATCACCATCCACAGGACCGCCGACGCCACCACCGTGCAGATGCCGAGCGCGATGGACAGCAGGAAGCTGACCTTCATCACCGACCACGGATCGGCCTTGGACACCCGCAGACGCGCCTTGCGGGTACGGGGAGTGGTCCGCGCCCCCGTCCGCGGTTTGCGGGCCGTCTGGGCCGGTCCGGCGCCCTGCTGATGGCCGTAGGGCCGCCCACCGCCGTGCGTCCCGCCCGGAGGCGAGGGGTAGGCCTGCGGCGGGTGGTACGGGCCCGCCGGGCCGGGTGCGGGTTCCCGCTCGCCGGGCAGCGGCCCGGTCGCGTAACCCTCGTACTGGGGCTGAGGGCCCCGCGTATCCGTCACAGTGCCCCCTTGGGAGTCCGTGGCGGGGCCACGGGCACCGTTACCTCCGGCTCCGGAAGCGGCCGAACCGGCGCCCGTGGCTCCACTCACGCTCTACTCCTCGTGCTCCCCGGTCGAGGACGACGTGTCCTCGACATTGCTGTCGGCCGTGCTGCCGGCGGCCTCGTCGGCCGTGGTCGCCTCGGTCGTCCCGCCTTCGGCGTCGCTGTCGACGGGTCCGTCGACCTCGTCGGCCTCGCGGCCCGCCTCGGCGTTGCGGGCGATGCCGACGACGGCATCCCGCTTGCCCAGATTGATCAGTTGGACGCCCATGGTGTCACGGCCCGTCTCCCTGACTTCGTTGACTCGCGTACGAATCACACCACCGCCGAGCGTGATGGCGAGGATCTCGTCCGTCTCCTCCACCACCAGCGCGCCGACCAGCGAGCCCCGGTCCTCCACGATCTTGGCGGCCTTGATTCCGCGGCCGCCGCGGCCCTGGACGCGGTACTCGTCGACCGCGGTCCGCTTCGCGTACCCGCCGTCGGTTGCAGTGAACACGAAAGTACCGGGCCTGACGACATTCATCGAGAGCAGTTCGTCTCCCTCGCGGAAACTCATGCCCTTGACGCCCGAGGTGGCGCGGCCCATAGGCCGCAGCGCCTCGTCCGTCGCGGTGAACCTGATCGACTGGGCCTTCTTGCTGATGAGCAGCAGATCGTCCTCGGCCGAGACCAGCTCCGCGCCGATCAGCTCGTCGTCGGCGCCGTCCGCCGTCTCGCGCAGGTTGATGGCGATGACACCGCCGGAGCGCGGCGAGTCGTAGTCCTTCAGCGCGGTCTTCTTCACCAGGCCGCCCTGGGTGGCCAGGATCAGGTAGGGCGCGGCGTCGTAGTCGCGGATCGCGAGGATCTGCGCGATCCGCTCGTCCGGCTGGAAGGCCAGCAGGTTCGCCACGTGCTGGCCGCGCGCGTCACGGCCGGCGTCCGGCAGCTCGTACGCCTTGGCCCGGTAGACCCGCCCCTTGTTGGTGAAGAACAGCAGCCAGTGGTGCGTCGTGGACACGAAGAAGTGGTCGACGATGTCGTCTTCCTTGAGCTTCGTACCGCGCACGCCCTTGCCGCCGCGCTTCTGCGAGCGGTAGTCGTCCGTCTTGGTGCGCTTCACATAGCCGCCACGGGTGATCGTGACGACGATGTCCTCCTCGGCGATCAGGTCCTCGATGGACATGTCGCCCTCGAAGGGCACCAGCTTGGACCGTCGGTCGTCGCCGAACTTGTCGACGATCGCCGCGAGCTCCTCGCTGACGATCTGCCGCTGCCGCGCGGGCGAGGCCAGGATCTCGTTGTACTCGTTGATCTTCGCCTGGAGCTCGTCGTGCTCGGCGGTGATCTTCTGGTGCTCCAGCGCGGCCAGCCGGCGCAGCTGCATCTCCAGGATCGCGTTCGCCTGGAGGTCGTCGATCTCCAGCAGGCCCATCAGGCCCTCACGGGCGATCTCGACGGTCTGGCTGCGCCGGATGAGGGCGATGACCTCGTCGATGGCGTTCAGGGCCTTCAGCAGGCCGCGCAGGATGTGCGCCCGCTCCTCGGCCTTGCGCAGCCGGAACTTCGTGCGCCGGACGATGACCTCGATCTGGTGCGTCACCCAGTGGCGGATGAACGCGTCGATCGACAGGGTGCGCGGCACCCCGTCCACCAGCGCCAGCATGTTGGCGCCGAAGTTGGTCTGGAGGTCGGTGTGCTTGTACAGGTTGTTCAGGACGACCTTGGCGACCGCGTCCCGCTTCAGCACGACGACCAGGCGCTGCCCGGTGCGCGAGGAGGTCTCGTCGCGCACGTCGGCGATGCCGCCGATCTTGCCGTCCTTCACCAGGTCGGCGATCTTCTGCGCGAGGTTGTCCGGGTTGGTCTGGTACGGAAGCTCCGTGACGACCAGGCACTGGCGGTTCTGGATCTCCTCGACCGCCACGACCGCGCGCATCGTGATCGAGCCGCGGCCCGTGCGGTACGCCTCCTCGATGCCCTTGCGGCCGACGACCAGCGCGCCGGTGGGGAAGTCGGGGCCCTTGATCCGCTCGATCAGGGCGTCCAGGAGCTCCTCCTGCGAGGCGTCCGGGTTCTCCAGGTACCACTGGGCGCCGGAGGCGACCTCGCGCAGGTTGTGCGGCGGGATGTTGGTCGCCATGCCGACCGCGATGCCCGCGGAGCCGTTGACCAGCAGGTTGGGGAAGCGCGCCGGCAGGACCGTCGGCTCCTGGTTGCGGCCGTCGTAGTTGTCCTGGAAGTCGACGGTCTCCTCGTCGATGTCCCGGACCATCTCCATGGACAGCGGCATCATCTTGCACTCGGTGTACCGCATGGCGGCGGCCGGGTCGTTGCCCGGGGAACCGAAGTTGCCGTTGGAGTCCACCAGCGGCATGCGCATCGACCATGGCTGGGCCAGGCGGACCAGGGCGTCGTAGATCGAGGAGTCGCCGTGCGGGTGGTACGTACCCATGACGTCACCGACGACGCGGGCGCACTTGTAGAAGCCCTTCTCGGGGCGGTAGCCGCCGTCGTACATCGCGTACAGCACCCGGCGGTGGACGGGCTTGAGGCCGTCCCGCACGTCGGGCAGCGCACGCGAGACGATGACGGACATCGCGTAGTCGAGGTAGGAGCGCTGCATCTCCGTCTCGAGCCCGACGGGCTCGACACGCATGCCCACGCCCTCGACGGGCGGAACGTCTTCGGGCGTCACGGGTGCGGGGGTGTTCTCGTCGGCCATTGCTGGTCAAAGTCCTTTCGCGCTGCGGCTTGCTTGTACGGCCGACTCAGATGTCGAGGAAGCGGACGTCCTTGGCGTTGCGCTGGATGAACGAGCGCCGCGCCTCGACGTCCTCACCCATGAGCACCGAGAACAGGTCGTCGGCCTGCGCCGCGTCGTCCAGCGTGACCTGGCCGAGCACCCGGTGGTCGACGTCCATCGTGGTGACGCGCAGCTCTTCCGCGTTCATCTCGCCGAGGCCCTTGAAGCGCTGGATCGAGTCTTCCTTGATCCGCTTGCCGTTCTGCTTGCCGAGCGCGACCAGGGCGTCCCGCTCGCGGTCCGAGTACGCGTACTCGGAGTCGTCGCGGCCCCACTTGATCTTGTACAGCGGGGGGCGCGACAGGTAGACGTGGCCGGCCTCGACCAGCGGACGCATGAAGCGGAACAGGAACGTCAGCAGCAGGGTGTTGATGTGCTGGCCGTCGACGTCGGCGTCCGCCATCAGGATGATCTTGTGATAGCGGAGCTTCTCGATGTCGAAGTCCTCGTGGACCCCGGTGCCGAACGCCGAGATCAGCGCCTGCACCTCGGTGTTCTGGAGGATCTTGTCGACCCGGGCCTTCTCGACGTTCAGGATCTTGCCCCGGATCGGCAGGATCGCCTGGTACATCGGGTTGCGGCCGGACTTGGCCGAGCCGCCTGCGGAGTCACCCTCGACGATGAAGATCTCGCACTTGGTGGGGTCGTTCGACTGGCAGTCGCTGAGCTTGCCGGGGAGCGAGGCGCTCTCCAGCAGCCCCTTGCGCCGGGTCAGGTCGCGGGCCTTGCGGGCCGCCACGCGGGCGGTGGAGGCGGCGATGCCCTTGCGGATGATGTCGGCCGCTTCGTTGGGGTTGCGGTCGAACCAGTCGGTCAGCTGCTCGTGGACGACCTTCTGCACGAAGGTCTTGGCCTCCGTGTTGCCCAGCTTGGTCTTCGTCTGGCCCTCGAACTGCGGCTCGCCCAGCTTCACCGAGATGATCGCGGTCAAACCCTCGCGGACGTCCTCACCGGTGAGGTTGTCGTCCTTCTCGCGGAGCAGCTTCTTGTCGCGCGCGTACCGGTTGACCAGGGAGGTCAGCGCGGCGCGGAAGCCTTCCTCGTGCGTACCGCCCTCATGCGTGTGGATCGCGTTGGCGAAGGAGTAGACGCCCTCGCTGTACTGCGTGTTCCACTGCATGGCGATCTCGACCGAGAGCAGCCGGTCCTTGTCCTCCGCCTCGATGTCGATCACCGACTGGTGGATGACGTCGCCCTTGCGGGAGTTGAGGTACTTGACGAAGTCGACGATGCCGTTCTCGTAGTGGTACGTGACCGAGCGGGCCACTTCCTCCTCGGGAACGTCCACCGCCTCGGCGCTGTCCGCACCGGCCGTCGCCTTCGCCGACTCGCGTTCGTCGGTCAGCGTGAGGGTGAGGCCCTTGTTGAGGAAGGCCATCTCCTGGAAGCGGCGCGAGAGCGTCTCGAAGGAGTACTCGGTCGTCTCGAAGATGTCGCCGTCGGCCCAGAAGGTGACGCTCGTGCCCGTCTCGTCGGTGGCCTCGTTACGCGCCAGCGGGGCGGTCGGGACACCGAACTTGTAGTCCTGGGTCCAGCGGTAGCCGTCGGTCTTCACCTCGACGGCCACCCGCGTGGACAGGGCGTTGACGACGGAGACACCGACGCCGTGCAGACCACCGGAGACGGCGTAACCGCCGCCGCCGAACTTGCCGCCCGCGTGCAGCACGGTGAGCACCACCTCGACGGCGGGCTTGCCTTCGGACGGCACGATGCCGACCGGGATGCCACGGCCGTTGTCGACCACGCGCACCCCGCCGTCGGCGAGGATCGTGACGTCGATGGTGTCCGCGTGCCCGGCCATGGCCTCGTCGACCGAGTTGTCCACGACCTCCTGCACGAGGTGGTGAAGACCGCGCTCACCGGTCGAGCCGATGTACATGCCGGGTCGCTTGCGGACCGCGTCCAGACCCTCCAGCACGGTGATCGCGCTGGCGTCGTACGAGGACTGGGCCTCGGCCGGGGCGGGAGCGGCGTCGCCCTCGCCCTGGGTGGACGGAATGTTCTCGTTGGGGTTGCCGGAATCGGCCACGAAGCGCCCTTTCTGGCACAGCACAGGCCGTTCTCCGGGCAGGCGGGAGCGGCTGCGTCGTTCGGCTTGTATCGACGAATCCCGCCAGACGCGGGATTGTTCATCAGTCTACCGGTAGCGCCGACCCGAATGGGGGTTTGCGGGCACCTGAGTACGCATGTGCCGCCCTGAATGAGCGGCTGACGACTCCCCATATTCGGGACGGGGCCTCAAGGGGCTCACGCAGGCGTTGAGCGCTTCGGCCTGTCAGCCCTCCGCTACGGTGAGGGACGTCCGCTCACCCTCACCTGGTTGCACGTGCCACGTACCCGGCCCCTCGGGGCAGCGGTACTCGGACCGGGCCCGGCGGTAGGTAGGAAAAGCGCAGGTCGCGACGGGTCAGCCGTAGGTGTCGCCCGGGCCCGTGCTCCCCGGGGCGCGCAGCGGGCCGTACCGGTGCTGCGGCCCGCCGGGCCCCAGCACCTTGATCATCCGCACCGTGCCGTTGCCCAGGTCCGCGTTGAGCCGGGCCACCAGCTGGGGAGCCAGCAGCCGCAGCTGCGTCGCCCAGGCCGTCGAATCGCACTGCACCGTCAGCACCCGCTGGTCCGGCTCCTCGTCGTACCGCACGGGCACACAGTGCAGGGCGAGGTCGTCACCGACGATCTGCGGCCAGCGGCCCATCACCCCGCCCACCGCGGCCGGGGTCTCCCAACCGCGCTCGGTGATCAGCCGGTTGATCGCGGCCCCCAGCGGCAGCGGGTCGCGGCCGTCCCGCCGCGCCCCGGAGCGCAGTCCGCCACCCCGCCTGGCCTGCTTCTTCTGCTGTGCCGCCTCGCCGCGAGCCCGCGCCTGCTCCTTCGCCGCGCGCAGGGCGACCCGGGCCAGGTCCACACCGGACGGCTCGGCCGGCTTCGCCCGGTCCTCGCCGCCGGGGCCCTTCCCCTCGCCGTCGCCGCTCACACCCGCTCCACCTCGCCGGCGGACACCGCGTACCGCGTCCCCGCGAGCGCCCCCGGCACGTCGTCGCCCACCGCCGCGGTCACGAGCACCTGCTCGGCCGGCGCCACCAGCTCCGCCAGCCGCTCCCGGCGGCGGGCGTCCAGCTCGGCGAAGACGTCGTCCAGCACCAGCACCGGTTCATTGCCCTCGCCGCGCAGCAGCTCGTACGAGGCGAGGCGCAGCGCCAGCGCGTACGACCAGGACTCCCCGTGGCTCGCGTACCCCTTGGCGGGCATCCCGCGCAGGCCCAGCACCAGGTCGTCGCGGTGCGGGCCGACCAGGGTCACCCCGCGCTCGATCTCCTGCTTGCGGACCCCGGCCAGGGCCTCGATGAGCTGTCCGTACAGCTCCTCGCGCGTCCGTGCGGGGCCGGCCTCGCCGCCGACGGAGCTGCGGTAGTCCAGGGCCACCGGGCCGCCGCCGGGCGCCACGTCCCCGTACGCCTTGTCCGCCAGCGGCTGGAGTGCGGCTATCAGGTCGAGGCGCTGGGCCAGCAGCTCCGCGCCCACCCCGGCCAGATGCTGGTCCCACACGTCGAGCGTCGACAGGTCCAGGGAACGCCCGCCGTGCCTGCGGGCCATCGCGGCGGACTTCAGCAGCGTGTTCCGCTGCTTGAGCACGCGCTCGTAATCCGAGCGCACCCCGGCCATCCGCGGCGACCGCGCGGTGACCAGCTCGTCCAGGAACCGCCGGCGCTCGCCGGGGTCGCCCTTGACCAGGGCCAGGTCCTCCGGCGCGAACAGCACCGTCCGCACGATGCCGAGCACGTCACGGGGCCTGACCTGCGACGATCTGTTGATGCGGGCCCGGTTCGCCTTGCCCGGGTTGAGTTCGAGCTCAACCAGCTGCGAGCGCTCGCCCTGGGTGACGGCCGCCCTGATCACCGCCCGCTCGGCGCCCATGCGGACGAGCGGGGCGTCGGAGGAGACGCGGTGGCTGCCGAGCGTGGCGAGATAGCCGACGGCCTCCACCAGATTCGTCTTGCCCTGGCCGTTCGCGCCCACGAACACGGTGACGCCCGGGTCGAGGGACACCTCGGCCCGGGCGTACGAGCGGAAGTCGGCCAGCGACAGATGCGTGACGTGCATGATGTGCGCCGACCTTCCCGGCTTCCTGCTCCGTGCTCCCGGCGGGAAGGGCGGTCGGCCCCTCCCGCTCCTGGTTGCGGGTTACTTCTTGTTCTCGACCGCGTGGCCGCCGAACTGGTTGCGCAGCGCGGCGATCATCTTCATCTGCGGGGAGTCGTCCTGGCGCGAGGCGAAGCGTGCGAAGAGCGACGCCGTGATCGCGGGCAGCGGCACCGCGTTGTCGATCGCGGCCTCCACCGTCCAGCGGCCCTCGCCCGAGTCGGCCGCGTAGCCGCGGAGCTTGTCGAGGTGCTCGTCGTCGTCCAGAGCGTTGACCGCCAGGTCGAGCAGCCAGGAACGGATGACCGTGCCCTCCTGCCAGGAGCGGAAGACCTCGCGCACGTCCGTGACGGAGTCGACCTTCTCCAGGAGCTCCCAGCCCTCGGCGTACGCCTGCATCATGGCGTACTCGATGCCGTTGTGGACCATCTTGGCGAAGTGGCCGGCGCCGACCTTGCCCGCGTGGACCGCGCCGAAGTCTCCCTCGGGCTTCAGGGCGTCGAAGATCGGCTGGACCTTCGCCACGTCCTCGGCGTCGCCGCCGTACATGAGCGCGTAGCCGTTCTCCAGGCCCCAGACGCCACCGGAGACGCCGCAGTCGACGAAGCCGATGCCCTTGGCGCGCAGCTCCTCCGCGTGCTTCTCGTCGTCGGTCCAGCGGCTGTTGCCGCCGTCCACGACGATGTCGCCGGGCGAGAGGAGCTCGGCCAGCTCGTCCACGGTGGACTGGGTCGCGGCTCCGGCCGGGACCATCACCCACACGACCCGGGGGCCCTTGAGGCTGCCCACGAGCTCTTCCAGGCTGTGGACGTCGGCGAGGTCCGGGTTGCGGTCGTAACCGATGACAGTGTGGCCTGCGCGGCGGATGCGCTCGCGCATGTTGCCGCCCATCTTGCCGAGGCCGACGAGACCGAGCTCCATCAGAGATTCCTTAGCGTTGTGCCGATTCGTACCCAAGTCCGAGCCTACGCCCGGAAGGGGACAGGACGCCGCGCGTGCTCGGCGCTGAACACGCCCGGCGGGCCCCGCCGGGGCGGGGCCGGGAGGGTCAGCCGGAAAGGCGGACCGGCATGATCAGGTACTTGTACGCGTCGTCCGCCTCGGCGTCCACGGCCGGGCGGCCGCTGAGCAGTGCCGGCTTGGTGGAGGTCGTGAACGAGAGCTGGGCGACCGGGGAGTCGATGGCGCTGAGGCCGTCGAGCAGGAAGGTCGGGTTGAAGGCGATCGAGATGTCGTCGCCCTCCAGCACGGCGTCGACCCTTTCCACAGCCTGTGCGTCGTCGCTGGAGCCGGCCTCCAGGATCAGGACGCCCTGCTCGAAGGTCAGCCGGACCGGGGTGTTGCGCTCGGCCACCAGGGCGACGCGCTTGACGGCCTCGACGAACGGGGCGGTCTCGATCACCGCGACCGAGTTGAACTCGGTGGGGAAGAGCGTCCGGTACTTCGGCAGGTCGCCTTCGAGCAGTCGGGTGGTGGTACGCCGTCCGGCACCCTCGAACCCGATGAGCCCCTCGCCCGCGCCCGAGCCGGACAGCGCCAGGGTGACCGTGTCACCGCTGGTGAGGGCCTTGGCGGTGTCCAGCAGCGTCTTGGCGGGCACCAGGGCGACGGCGGACGCCTCCGGGTCCTCCGGCTTCCAGAGGAACTCGCGGACCGCGAAGCGGTAGCGGTCGGTGGAGGCGAGGGTGACGGTGTCGCCCTCGATCTCGATGCGGACACCGGTCAGGACCGGCAGCGTGTCGTCGCGGCCCGCGGCGATGGCGACCTGGGCGGCGGCGGAGGCGAAGACCTCGCCGGGCACGGTGCCGGTCGCGGTCGGCATCTGCGGCAGCGCCGGGTACTCCTCCACAGGAAGGGTGTGGAGTGTGAATCGCGAGGAGCCGCAGGAGACCGTCGCCCGTACACCGTCTGTGGAGATCTCCACCGGCCGGTTGGGGAGGGCGCGGCAGATGTCGGCGAGCAGCCGGCCGGAGACGAGGACGGTGCCGTCTTCCTCCACCTCGGCCTCCACCGAGACCCGTGCGGAGACCTCGTAGTCGAAGCTGGAGAAGCTGAGCGATCCGTCCTCGGCCTTCAGCAGAAGCCCCGCGAGAACGGGGGCCGGCGGACGGGCCGGAAGGCTGCGGGCCACCCAGGCCACCGCCTCCGCGAGTACATCGCGCTCCACCCGGATCTTCACCGGAACCGCCTCCTGCTGCTGTCTTCGCCCTGTCGGCCTTCGTCGTCTGGTCGGGTCGCTCCGCCGGTGAACGGGGGAGGACGCCGGGGACCAGTCTGACGCACCGCACCGACACTCGTTGCTGCTCGGGGTCAAATCGCGGCGAGCGGCCCGGAGCGCTCCGAGGGCGAGTTGTGCACAGGACCCACTTCGAAACGGATTCCGGGCTAACTATGGGTGGTGGTAGTAGTAGGCCCTGTGGAAACCGTGGATAACCTCGTTTCCGCAGCTCAGAGCCTGTTCTTTATCCACCGGCCCTGTGGGTGGCACCGGTGGACAACCCGGGCTTTCTGTGGACACCCGGAAGTTGTGCACAAGCCGTACACAGGGGAGGGCGGTTTCTCCCCAGGTCTGTCCCCAGCTTTACCCCCGTTCCCCACAGGCCAACCCTGCCCCTCGGTGTGACGCCTTTCACTCGGGCCAGTGATGGAGCCTGCCGTGTTGCCGAACAGTGGACAGCTATGTGGAGAAGGGGCCTCCGGCTGGGGAAAACAGCCTCGGACCTGTGGGCAGTCGGTGGACAACGCCGAGCGCGGCCTGTGGACGAAGATCTTGTCCACAGCCTGTGGATCATCGTTGACCACAAATCCCCAACCCGCTGAGCTGGCCCGATGCGCTCCAGCCCCGCCCGCCTGTGGATGCAGTATGGACAACTTTTGGATCCCCAGGCTGTGGAGGGAAAAAAGTGCCCGGATCTGTGGAGAACACCCGTGACCTCCCGATTAATCGAACAGCGCGGGGCCTCCGGGAGCGGACCCGGTGGACGGCGGACCGGTCTCCGGAGCCCCGCCAAGGGGGTTGCCGGCCCGCTTTCGGGGAACACAGAAGGGCGCTGTGCGGACTCCTGACGAGTCCGCACAGC
>NZ_VJNO01000142.1 GCF_007096885.1 Streptomyces sp. 130
GTGTGGTCCTGGGCGGGCGAGATCCTGTCCCGGGACCGGGTCGAGGAGCTGGCCGAGGCCTGGTTCGCCGAGCTGGCAGCGATCGTTGAAGCGGTGGAGCAGGGTGCGGGCGGGCACACACCGTCCGACTTCTCCCTCGTAGACCTCGCCCAGGACGACATCGACGCCCTGGAAGCCGAGCTGCGGACGGAGGGAGGAGGTCTGGCCGATGTCACCTCCCTCTCCCCGCTCCAGCAAGGTCTGGCCTTCCACGCCGGATACGACGAGCAGACCACGGACGTCTACACCGCCCAGTTCGTCCTGGAGCTGACCGGCGC
>NZ_VJNO01000021.1 GCF_007096885.1 Streptomyces sp. 130
GCCGCCGCTGCCCGCCGAGCGCCGCCGCCAGGGCGAGCCCCACATAGGCGCCGAGGCTCTCCGGGCCGTCACTTCGCCGGCAGCAGCTCCGGACGCAGCATCAGCTCGCGCAGCTGGGCCCGGGTGAGCGGCGGGGACTTCAGCATCGGGCCCCGGACGACGTCGGCCTCGAAGCCGGTGCTGTCCCGCACGCCGAGCTGGCTGCCGTCGGCGAGGACGAGCCGGGCGGTCAGCTCGGGCCCCCACTGCGGGGTGCCGCCCTCGCCGTAGTCCATGTCGTCGCTCCAGATGGTGAGCACCCGGCCCCCGGACAGCTCTTCGCGCACGCAGTCCGTACGGGCGGGCGCCCCCTTCTCCGGCTCGCACAGGTCCGCGTCCGCTGCTCCGCCGCCGAGCTTCTTGCGTACCGCCTCGGCGTCCATGACGTCGATGGTCAGATAGCCGACGCCGCCGTCCCGGCGGATCTCGTACTGCCCGTCCAGCGGCCCGGTCCTGGGCGGCTCGGGCGGCAGGGGCGAAGCGTGCTTGATGATGTCGGCGAACGACACCTCTTCGACCGTGCCGGTCAGCTGCGGCAGCAGCTGGAGCAGCCGCACGTCCCGAGGCGCCTCACCGGGCTCCTGGGCCAGGGACGCCACGGACGAGGTCTGCGGGGCGTCCGGCGCCGAGGTGAGCTGCGGGACGACGAACGCCCCCGCCGCCACCGCGCAGACCGCCGTCACCGTCACCGCGGCCCGGCGCCGCCAGCGGACCCGGGCCGCCTTCGCGTACACGGCCTCCGTGCTGATGACCGGCCGCCCCGCGTCCTCGGCGGCCCGCCCCAGCAGCTCACGCACGTCGTCACTCATACCAATACCTCCGCCATCTCGGCGCGCAGCGCCGCCAACCCCCGAGCCGTGTGGCTCTTGACCGTGTTCTCCCGCATCCCGAGCGTCGCGGCCGTGGCCTCGACGCTCAGGTCCTCCCAGTAGCGCAGCACCAGGACCGCTCGCTGCCTGGGCGTGAGCCGGGCGAGCGCCGCCCGTACCGCCAGGCCGGTGTCGGTGTCGGGTGCCTCGACGGCCCGCTCGGGCAGTTCCCCGTACGCCTGCTCGCGGCGCCAGAACCTGCGGCGGCCCGCGATGAAGGTGTTGACCAGGGTCTTGCGGGCATACGCCTCGATGTTGTCGAGCCGCCCGTGCCGCCGCCCGCCCAGCACGACCTTGACCAGGGTCGTCTGGACCAGGTCCTCGGCCTCGTGCCGGTCGCCGCAGAGCAGGAACGCACTGCGGAACAGGGCGGTACGTCTGCCCTCGACGAAGGCGTGCAGCGCGGCGTGGTCATCGCTCCGCATCCGGTTGTCCTTCCCCCGGCCCGCGGGCGCGGACCGTCTCACCCTTCCAGTGCGGTGGCCGGCACGGCGGGTTGCAGCGTGTACGTGAGCAGTTTCGGGCGGCGGCGCCACCTCCTGGTCACCCCGCTCCGCTCTCGTAATACCCTGTAGGCTGAGCGACCCATTACGCCTGCTTCGCACCGCCTCCGGACCGACGCCGTAAGGACACCTCGTGGAACTCGCCTATTACGCGGACTACGCCGTGCGCCTCGTCAACACCGAGCAGCCGTCCCGGAACGAGGACACCCTCATCTCCGTCGAGGCGGTCCGGGAGCTGTTCGGCCCCAGCGGCCAGGCGGCCCGGCGGGCGACCGACGCGGACGTGACCCGGTTCCGTTCGGTACGGGCCCGGCTGCGCGGGGTGTTCGAGGCGGCCGACGCCGGGGACGAGCGGCTGGCGGTGGACCGGCTGAACTCGCTGCTGATGGAGTTCCCGGTCAGCCCGCAGATCTCCGGGCACGAGGAGCGCGACGCGGACGGCAGGCCGGACTGGCACATGCACCTGGCGGACCACCCGTCCAACGCGACCGCGGGGTACGCCGCGATCGCCTCCATGGGCCTGGCCTTCCACCTCACCTCGCACGGTGTGGACCGGCTCGGCCTGTGCGAGGCCGCGCCGTGCCGCAACGCCTACCTCGACACCTCGACCAACCGCTCCCGCCGCTACTGCTCGGACCGCTGCGCGACCCGGGCCAACGTGGCCGCCTACCGGGCCCGCAAGCGCCTGGAGACCGAGCGCGCCGCCGAGACCGGCCGCACCGCGGAGACCGCCCAGGCCACCACCCCGCGCACCGAGCGCTGATCCTTCGTCAGCGGCCGGTACCGCGCCCGGGCCCGGGCCAGCACCAGCTCCTCGGGCACCGTCCCGTAGTCCGTACTGTCCCCGCCCGCGAAACTGTTGTCCCCCAGCACCCACCAGCCCCCGGCCCGCCGCTCCACGGCCCGCTTCACGACCAGCAGGTCCTGCTGGAACGGGTGGCGCAGGATCACCACGTCCCCGGGGCGCACCTCCGCCCCGTACTGCACGAGCAGCCAGTCCCCGTGATGCAGCGTGGGCACCATCGAGGGCCCGGTCACCTCCACCACCTGGAACGGCACCCGCCCCGCCAGCCCCCGCGCGGGCTGCTCGTCGGCCAGCTCCGGCACCTCCGGCACGTCCCTCATCTCCTCCCCAGTCCGTCCGGTAAACCGTCCCTCACCGGATTTCGTACTTTCGGCCACTGGTCCCACACTCATCCCGGACTTTGGCCTAAGCCGCCGAGGCGCTCGCCCGAGGTATTTCTCTAGGGTGCCCCATTCTTCAGTATCGAAATGAGGACTTCGGTGCCGGGCCAATGAGGGTGGTGTTCGCTGCGCAGTGGCCCTGACCTGCGTTCTCTTACGTTGTCAGTGAGGGCTGTTAGGTTGCGGATCATGACGGCTACAGCAGCGACCGAGCGGGGTTCCGGGCTCGCCCGGTACACCTTCCGGCTCCGCGTGTCGTCGACCGCGCTCGTCCGGCTGGAGGCCGAGTGGGCGCGGTGTCGGTGGGTGTGGAACGAGTGCGTGGCGATGTCCCGCAAGGTCCACGCCGCAAACCGCGACGCCGTGGAAAAGACGACGTGCGCCCCGGCGCAGCTGGACAGGATGCTGACCGAGGCGCGGCAGTCGATGGCGTGGCTCCGCGCAGGTGCGTCGGTGCCGCAGCAGCAGGTCATCCGCGACTTCTCGAAGTCCCGTGCCAGGGCGGTCAAGGACATCAAGGCGAAGGTGCCGGTGCGGCGGCGGGCCGGGATGCCCCGGATGAAGCGCAAGCGGGACACACGGCCCACGCTGAACTACACCCTGCGCGCGTTCCGTCTGAAGGACGGCCGCCTCCACCTCGCGGGCGGCGTCTCCCTGACGGTCGTCTGGTCCCGCCCACTCCCGTCCGTCCCTTCCAGCGTGCGCGTTTACCAGGACAGTCTGGGGCACTGGTACGCGTCGTTCGTCGTCGCCACCGAACCCCAGCCGCTCCCCGCCACGGGGCGCGTGCTGGGCGTCGACTGGGGCGTCAAGGAGACCGCCACCACCACATCCGACGCCCACGACCTGCCTCATCCTGAGCACGGGAAGAGCGCGGCGCGGAAGCTGGAGCGCTGTCAGCGGATGATGGCCCGCCGCCGCCCCGCCAAGGGCAAGGCCGCCTCCAAGGGCTACCGCAACGCCAGGCGACTGACGGCGAAGGTGCTCAAGAAGGTGGCGCGACAGCGGCAGGACACCGCCCGCAAGTGGGCCAAGGCGGTGGTCCGCGACCACGACGCCATCGCGGTGGAGGACTTCCGTCCGAAGTTCCTGGCGAAGACCACCATGGCCCGCAAGGCCGCCGACGCCGCGATCGGCGCCACCAAAGCCGCCCTCATCGAGATGGGCCGCAAGCACGCACGGGACATTCGTCTCGTGCATCCCGCGCACACCACCAGGGACTGCGCACAGTGCGGAGCGAGAGCCAAGCACGCACTACCTCTTTCGGAACGTACCTACACCTGCACCGCGTGCGGAGCCGCGTCCCCCAGGGACAAGAACTCCGCGCACGTCATGCTGGTCCGGGCTGGTCTCAACCCGGCTGGTGCCGATCGTGTAAGAGCCGGAGGACCGCAGGTCCCCGGCCAACGTGAGCCAGAAATCCCCGCCACCCTTTAGGGCAGGGAGGACGTCAAGGAGTAATGTCCCACCTGAGAAGACGATCACGAGGAAGGACAGCTCAATGCTTTCCCGCCTGTTTGCCCCCAAGGTGAAGGTCAGCGCCCACTGCGACCTGCCCTGCGGCGTGTACGACCCGGCCCAGGCCCGCATCGAGGCGGAGTCCGTCAAGGCCGTCCAGGAGAAGTTCCAGGCCAACGAGGACCCGCACTTCCGGGCCCGCGCCGTGGTCATCAAGGAGCAGCGCGCCGAGCTCGCGAAGCACCACGTCTCGGTCCTGTGGAGCGACTACTTCAAGGCCCCGCACTTCGAGAAGTACCCGCAGCTGCACCAGCTGGTCAACGACACCCTGAAGGCCCTCTCGGCCGCCAAGGGCTCGACGGACCCGGCCACCGGCCAGAAGGCGCTGGACCTGATCGCGGAGATCGACAAGATCTTCTGGGAGACCAAGAAGGCTTGATCTCCGGTTAGGCCGTCCGACCCGCGATTCCGCTGGTCGGACTCCCTACCTGCCCGCACCCGGTCCACAGGCCGCCGAGCACGGCGTCCGTCGCGGGCCGGGTGCGGTTTTCGTTTTCCGGCCGCAGGTGCGCGTGGATCCGCAGCGGGCTGACGGCGGACGCGTGGCCGAGGACGGGTTGAAGCTGTTTCACGCTCGCGCCGTCCGCGGTGGGCGCGGAGGCGTGGAAGTGCCGCAGGCCGTGGGTCACGCCGATGTGATGCGTGGCGGTGTTCTCCGTGCGGAGGCCCTTTTCAGGATGCGGCCCCGTCGCAGGCCGTCGCGCGTGCACCCCTTGGGCGGGCCGGGACCGGGGCGATCTCGGCGATCAGGTCCTCCACCAGGGCCTTGATCTCGTCGCGGATACGGCGGACCGCTTCGACGCCCTGGCCGGCCGGGTCGTCGAGCTTCCAGTCCAGGTAACGCTTGCCGGGGAAGACGGGGCAGGTGTCGCCGCAGCCCATGGTGACGCACACGTCGGACTCCTTCACCGCGTCCACGGTGAGGATCTTCGGGGCCTCGGCGGAGATGTCGATGCCGGCCTCGGCCATCGCGGCGACGGCGGCGGGGTTGACCCGGGTGCCCGGGTCGGAGCCGGCGGAACGGACCTCGACGCGGTCTCCGGCCAAGTGGGTCAGCCAGGCGGCGGCCATCTGGGAGCGGCCGGCGTTGTGGACGCAGACGAACAGGACGGACGGCTTCGTGCCGGTGCTCTCGGGCATGAGGGGCTCTCTCATCTCGCGGCGGCCGGGTGCCACCCATGGCATCAGCGTCCGCTGGTGTCAGCGAATGGTGATGTGAAAGTATCAGCGCATGCTGACTTCAGTCGATCCTGATGTGATTCGGGCGCTGGGAGATCCGCTCCGGCTGCAGATCGTGACCCTGCTGGCGCGCGAGACGCTGTGCACCACGCACCTGGTGGAGGAGACCGGGGCCAAGCAGACCAACCTGTCCAACCACATGAAGGTGCTGCGCGAGGCCGGCCTGGTGGAGACCGAGCCGTGCGGTCGCTTCACCTACTACAGGCTCAAGTCCGACGTCCTGGCCGGCCTGTCCGCACAGTTCGCCGGGCTCGCCGAATCCGCCCGCGCCGCCGCCGAGAACAAGAGGGCATGCCCGTGACCTCCGCCGCCCACGCCCAGAGCGCCCAGGAGAGCGGGGACGACTCGGTCGTCAAGAAGCTCTCCACCCTCGACCGCTACCTCGCGGTGTGGATTCTCGCCGCGATGGCCACCGGTCTGGGCCTGGGCCGGCTCATCCCCGGTCTGAACGACGCCCTCGCGAAGGTGGAGACCGGCGGGATCTCCCTGCCGATCGCGCTCGGCCTGCTGGTCATGATGTATCCGGTGCTGGCGAAGGTCCGCTACGACCGGCTCGACGCCGTCACCGGCGACCGCAAGCTGATGGTCTCCTCGCTGGTCGTCAACTGGGTCGTCGGCCCCGCGGTGATGTTCGCGCTGGCCTGGATCTTCTTGCCGGACCTGCCCGAGTACCGCACCGGCCTGATCGTCGTCGGCCTGGCCCGCTGCATCGCCATGGTCATCATCTGGAACGACCTGGCCTGCGGCGACCGGGAAGCCGCCGCCGTCCTGGTCGCCCTCAACTCCGTCTTCCAGGTCCTCGCGTTCGGCCTGCTCGGCTGGTTCTACCTCGACCTGCTGCCCGGCCGGCTCGGGCTCGGCGACGGCGAGCACCTCGACGTCCCGATGGGGAAGATCGCGCTGAACGTGGTCATCTTCCTCGGCGTCCCGCTCGCCGCCGGCTTCCTCACCCGCCGCCTGGGCGAGAAGAGGATGGGCCGCGCCGACTACGAGCAGCGGTTCCTGCCGAAGATCGGCCCGTGGGCGCTGTACGGGCTGCTGTTCACGATCGTCATCCTCTTCGCCCTCCAGGGGAAGACCATCACGTCGCAGCCGCTGGACGTCGCCCGGATCGCGCTGCCGCTGCTGGTGTACTTCGCCGTCATGTTCTTCGGCACGTTCCTGCTCGGCAAGGGCCTGGGCCTGGCCTACGACCGCACCGCGACGCTCGCGTTCACGGCGGCGGGCAACAACTTCGAGCTGGCGATCGCGGTCGCCATCGCCACCTTCGGCGTCACTTCCGGCCAGGCCCTGTCCGGCGTCGTCGGCCCGCTCATCGAAGTACCGGTGCTGATCGGCCTGGTCCACGTCGCGCTCGCCTGGCGCAGGCGTTTCGGCGCCGACGCGGTGACGACGGCCCCGTGACGCGGCGGACGGATGTGGTGGTGGTCGGCGGCGGCCAGGCAGGGCTCGCCGCCGGCTACCACCTGCGCCGCCGAGGTCTCGACTTCGTCATCCTGGAGGCGGATGCGGCGCCGGGCGGGTCCTGGCAGCACATGTGGGACTCGCTGCACCTGTTCTCCCCGGCCGAGCACTCCTCGCTGCCCGGCCGCCTCATGCCCGCCCAGGCGGGCGAGACCTACCCGGGCGCCGGGCACGTGGTGGACTACCTCGCCGACTACGTGCACCGCTACGACCTGCCCGTTCAGCACGGCAGCCGCGTGGACGCCGTACGCCGCGACGCGGACCGCCTCCTGGTCGAGGCGGGCTCCAGCACCTGGGCGGCCCGCGCGGTCATCAGCGCCACCGGCAGCTGGTCGCGGCCCTTCCTCCCCGCCGTTCCCGGCCGGTCGGCCTTCGCCGGTCGGCAGCTGCACACGGTGAACTACCGCAGTCCGGGCCACTTCGCCGGGCAGCGTGTCGTCGTGGTGGGCGGAGGGAACTCCGGGGCCCAGATCGCCGCCGATCTCGCCCTGGACGGCGGAGCCGAGGTGACGTGGGTGACCCGGCGCCCGCCGCGGTTCCTGCCGGACGACATCGACGGCCGCGCCCTCTTCGAGGTCGCCACCGCCCGCCGCCGGGCCCTGGACACCGGCCGTACCGACACCGGTGGGGTGGCTTCGCTCGGCGACATCGTGGTTGTGCCGCCCGTCCGAGCCGCCCGCGACGCCGGACTCCTCACCGCGAAGCCGATGTTCGCCCGGCTCACCGCCACCGGTGTCCGGTGGGCCGACGGCAGCCAGAGCGACGCGGACGCGGTGATCTGGTGCACCGGCTTCCGCCCGGCCCTGGCCCACCTCGCCCCGCTGGACCTGCGGGGCCCGCGCGGGCACATCCCCACCGACGGCACGCGCGCCCTCGGCGAACCGCGGCTGCACCTGCTCGGCTACGGCGACTGGACCGGCCCGGCCTCCGCCACCCTGATCGGTGTCGGCCGCACCGCCCGCGACGCCGCCAGCGCGATCGCGCAGCTGCCTTGACCGGCTCAGGTGATGGCGGGGCTGCGGCGCTCTACGAGGACGACGTCGCGCCAGACGCCGTGCTGGCGCCCGATCCGCTCCCGCGTGCCGATGACGCGGAATCCGGCCCGCTGGTGCACGGCGAGGCTGGCGGTGTTCTCGGGGAAGATCCCGGACTGGATCGTCCAGATCCCGGCCCGTTCGGTGGAATCCACCAGCGCCTTCAGCAGGGCGGAGGCGATGCCGCGGCCACGAGCAGCCGGGTGGACGTAGACGGAGTGCTCCACCACGCCCGCGTACGCGCGCCGGTCGGAGACCCGGCTCGCGGCCACCCACCCCAGCACCGCCCCATCGGCGTCCACGGCGGCGAAGCGGTGCTCGGGCAGCTTCGCCGCGTCGAACGTCTCCCAGGCCGGCGCGACGGTCTCGAAGGTGGCGTTCCCCTCGTCGATCCCCACCTGGTAGATGGCCAGCACCTGCTCCGCGTGCTCCGGTGCCAGCGGCACGATCATCACACTCGCGGGCCCCTCCCCCACGGCGCTCATCAGGCTGCGGTCGGCAGGGTCAGCAACTGGCCCATCGCCGCCAGCACGGACGGCTCGACGCGGTAGTAGACCCAGGTGCCGCGCCGCTCGGAGGTGAGCAGTCCGGCCTCCTTGAGCTTCTTCAGGTGGTGGGACACCGTGGGCTGGGAGACGCCGACGTCGGAGATGTCGCACACGCACGCTTCGCCGCCCTCGTGGGAGGCCACGGCCGAGAAGAGGCGGAGGCGGACCGGGTCGCCGAGCGCCTTGAACATACGCGCGGCGGTCTCGGCCTCCTCGGCGGTCATCGGGCGCTCGGCCAGCGGCGGACAGCACGGCGCCACGCCGTGACCGCCGGGTTCGAGCAGCGGCAGCACCTTCGCATTCGACATGCGTCTATGTTGACACATGTCGAACCAGCGGGGGAGAGACATTACGGGCGCGCGAGACGGGCGGCCACGCGCCGGGGGGGCATGCGCCGGGCGACCACACGCTGGGCGGCCACGCGCCGGGGGGCATGCGTCGGGCGGCCACGCGCCGGGCGGCCACGCCTCGGGCGACCACGCGCTGGGCGACCACGCCTCGGGCGGCCACGCGCTGGGCGGCCACGCCTCGGGCGGCCACGCGCCGGACGACCACGCGCGCCGGACGGCCACGCGCCAGGCGGCCATGCGGCATATAGGCGGTCGCGAGCCCCGGCCGGCCGCCGCCGTTCACGGCGACGTCGATGCGTCACCCGCCCAAGCTCCCAGTTTCGATGATTGTCTATGTTGACGCTCGTCAATACAGGTGCCATGCTGGGCCGCGCAAGCCATCGACAGATGTCGAAACACGCGAGGAGTCGCCGTGAACGCGCCCGCCACCACCGATCTGCCCGTCGTCGTGATCGGGGCCGGCCCCACCGGTCTGGCCGCCGCCGCCCACCTGGTCGGCCAGGGCGTCGAGCCCCTGGTCCTGGAGGCCGGTTCCACCGCCGGCGCCGCGGTGCGCGAGTGGTCACACGTACGCCTGTTCTCCACCTGGGGCGAGGTCGTCGACCCGGCCGCCGAGAAGCTGCTGGCCCCCACCGGCTGGACCCGCCCCGACCCGGCCGCCTACCCCTCCGGCGGCGACTGGGCCGAGCGCTACCTCCAGCCGCTCGCCGGCCTCCTCGGGGACCGCGTACGCACCGGCGCCACCGTCACCGGTGTCTCGCGCACCGGCCGGGACCGGATCGTGGACGCCGACCGCGAGCGGCAGCCGTTCGTCGTGCACGTCACCCACGCCGACGGCCGTGAGGAGCGCCTCCTCGCGCGCGCCGTCATCGACGCCTCCGGTACCTGGGCCACGCCGTCCCCGGCCGGCGGGAGCGGGCTGCCCGCGCTCGGCGAGAAGGCCGCCGCGGACCGGATCACCTACCGCGTCCCGGACCTGAGGGACCCCGCTGTCCGGGCCCGGTACGCGGGCAAGCGCACCGCTGTGATCGGCTCGGGTGCCTCCGCGTTCACCGCTCTCGCCCACCTCGCCGACCTCGCCGGGTCCGACGACGGCGCGGGTACGAAGGGCGTGTGGATTCTGCGCCGGGGCCTCTCGGGCTCGACCTTCGGCGGCGGCACCGCCGACCAGCTCCCGGCGCGCGGCGCCCTGGGCCTGGCCGCGAAGGCCGCGGTCGACGAAGGTCACGCGGACGCGGTCACCGGATTCCGGACCGAGGCGGTCGAGCGGGCGGACGACGGCCGCCTGATCCTGGCCGGCGAGGACGGACGCCGGCTGGACCCGGTCGACGAGGTCATCGTGCTGACCGGCTTCCGCCCCGACCTGTCCTTCCTGGACGAGCTGCGCCTGCGCCTGGACGAGCGCCTCCAGGCGCCGGTCGAACTGGCTCCGCTGATCGACCCCAACCAGCACTCGTGCGGCACCGTCTACCCGCACGGCCACCGCGAGCTCTCCCACCCGGAACAGGGCATTTACCTGGTCGGGATGAAGTCCTACGGCCGCGCCCCGACGTTCCTCGCCATGACCGGCTACGAGCAGGTCCGCTCCGTGGCCGCCGCGATCGCCGGCGACCTCGACGCGGCCGACCGCGTCGAACTGACCCTGCCCGAGACCGGGGTGTGCGGCGGCGCCGGCCTCTTCGACGCCGCCCCCGAGACCGGCCGGGACGGCGGATGCTGCGCCCCGGCGCCCCAGCTCGTCCAGCTCGGCGCCCCTTCCGCGGCGGCCGTCGGCACCGCGGAAGGGGAGGCGGGCGGCTGCTGCGGCTCGTGACCGGCCTCGGCACCCCGGCCCGCGGGGCCGCGACCGGATCGCGGGACCGGTCGCGGCCCCGCGCCTGAGCCCGCGCTCCGCCCGGGGAGACCGGCGCGTTCCGGCCCACAGCGACCACCTAGCATGAGCCGGTCAACCTCAACCGGGGTTGCGGAACATGCACAACAAGGGAACGCCGTGCGCCTGATCAGGCACTTCGCAACGGCTGTCGTGGCAACGGCGGCGATAGCACTGCTCTCCGGGTGCGCACGCGCACAGGGTCCGGCGGCGGAGCCGGCACCGGCCCGGGCCGCCGGCACGAAGGTGCCGGTGGAGACCGGCGCCCGGGACGTCGTCCACACCGCCGCCAACGGGAAGACGTACGGGATTCGGCTCGCCGTGAAGGGTCTGGTCCGCGCGCCGGAAAGCATCCTCGACGGTGCGGGTGCGCAGGACGGCCCCGAGGGCGGGGTCCCCTACTACCTCACCTACGAGGTCACCAACACCGGCGACGAGAAGATCCCCCACGCCTACGAGGTCTTCCACGACCTCACCCTGACCGGCACCGACTGGGCGCCCGGAAGCCCGGTCACGGCGTCCGGCGGCGGGCGGGCGGGGTGCGAGGACTCGGCGCCGGAGGCGCTGGCGCCCAGCGACTCGTACACCTCCTGTGGGACGTACCTGCTGCCCAAGGGCGTCGGCGTGCTGGCGGTGACGCACACCTCCGGTGGCGGGTTCATCACCCCGGCCGACCACGTCACGTCCTGGCCTGTCGACGGCGGACTCGGCGCGGCGTCGAAGGAGATGGCCGCCCAGGGCGACACGATCGCCGTCCGCTACGACGCCGGCGAGAAGCAGGGCGGCCTCCTCGAACTGCCCGCCACGCTGAAGTCCGTACGCAAGGGCAGCAAGGCCGACCTCGACGGCCTCGAACCCGACGACGCCAAGCGGGACCGCATCCCGTACTACGTGACGATCTCCTACAGCAATCCCGGGAAGAGCGACTTCTACGCCGGTCAGGCAGGCAGCGTCCGGGTGCTCACCGAAAGCGGCCAGCAGCTCGGAGGCGTACCCGCCCTCTCCATCTGGGGGCTGGACATCGCGGCCTGCCCGCCCGACGGGCACGGCGACACCGTCCCGGCGGGCGGCAGCGTGACTCAGTGCACCGTCCACTTCGCGGCGGAAGGCGACGAGCCGGTCGCCGTCGGCTTCGAGAACGCGGGCGAGGGCGTCCTCACCGGCTGGCGGGCCCGGGTCTCCTGAGGTGCCGAGGCCGGCCGGCCCGGCCCGGCCGCCGGCGGGCTGATCTCGGCGTGGCCGGTGTCCACCGGTGGGCTGCGTGAACACGAGCGGCCGGGCCCCCTAAGGGGTCCGGCCGCTCGGCTGTCACTGGGTCAGGTCAGCACTTGCCCGCCGGGCGGTCGCGCTTGACCAGGTTGGTGTAGCCGGTCGTGCCGTCGAGCCACAGGACGCGCTGGCCCTCGTCGGCCGCCGCGTAGACCTGGTCGCCGCGGTTGCAGGAGACGCGCTGGGCGCCGCCCTTGCCGTCGGGGGCCGCCTGGTAGATCTTCGGCAGCGTGTCGTTCGTCCAGTCGGTGGCCGGGGGCAGCTCGGTGATGTTGACCGCGTCGTCCGAGGCGGTCACCGAGTAGGCGAAGAGGGCGCCGGCGCCGTGCTCGGGGGTGACGGTGACCGGGTTCGTACCGTCGAAGTTCGCGCGGCGCACCGCGGCCTGGCCGGCGTCGGTGGCGTCGTCGTCCTCGACCCAGTAGACGCCGTCGTCGGTCACGGCCGTCTGGCCGACGCCGTACAGCTTGGTCGAGTCGATCGGCATGAGCGTCTTCTTGCCGGTGGCGGTGTCCAGGACCTCCACGCCGAGCATGGCGGTGCCGTCGCTCGCGGGCCACATCTTGGCGTAGGCGATCTTGCCGTCGTGGACCGAGGCGAGCGTCGTCACGCCGATCGGGTTGTTGTACAGCTCCTTGGTCTCACCGGTCTTGATGTTGATGTAGCGGCTCTGGGTGTAGCCGCTCTGCGGGTTCATGTACGTGTAGACGAGCAGGTCGCCGTCGAAGGCGAGCGCGCTGACGTTGGCGCCGACCCCGCCGACGATCTTGTCCATGCCGCCCTTGACGGGGCGGACGTGGAAGTACACACCGGTCGAGGCGTACTCGGCCCACGCGACGTTCTTGCCGTCGGTGTCCGCGTACACGTTGAAGTTGCCGTTGTTCGGGCTGATCAGCTGCGGCTGGCCCTTGCCGCTGGTGTTGCCGGCCCACACCGAGTACGGCTCGCTGCCGTCCTCGTTCGAGCGGGAGACGGCGTACTTGCCGGCGCCGGCGCCGAAGCCCGTGCTGTAGATGTTGTCCTTGGCGATCAGGGTGTCGGTGTCGACGCCCAGGGCCTTCTCCCAGCCGGGCACGATGCCGTGCGCGTCGAAGGAACGCTTCACGATCTTCAGCTGGGCCTTGGTGGCGCCCAGCTCCTCGGCGGCGGCGATGACCGCGGCGCGGCCCTCGGTGAAGCCGTCCAGGGGCGTCATGTACGCGGACAGCGCGCGGTAGACGATCTGGTCGGCGAACTCGGGGTCGAGGTCCTGGCGCATGTCCCACAGGGCGCCCGAGAAGATCGTGGAGTTGAGGTGCACACCGCCGTTGTCACCGCGGTAGGTGACGCCGATGAAGTTCTTCGACGTGGTGGCGCCGTCGTTCAGGTCGCGCAGGGCGCACTCGCGCGGGCCCGCGTTGGTGCACAGGTCCTCGCCGAGGAGGCCGGCGTCCGGGTCGTCCATGGAGACGCCGTTGGCCTCCAGGTCGATGGCGTTGCCGAAGTAGTCGGCGATGGCCTCGTTCATGGCGCCGGACTGGCCCGCGTAGACCAGGTTCGCGGTGTGCGTGACGACGCCGTGCGTCATCTCGTGGCCCACCACGTCGGTGTCGGCCGAGAAGGTGCGGTAGTCGCCGCCGCCCTGGCCGTACACCATCTTGCTGCCGTCCCAGAAGGCGTTGTTGTACGGCTGTCCGCCGTTGACGACGCCCACCAGGGAGTAGATGTAACCGTCCTTGCCGTCGAGGCTGTTCCGGTCGAAGTGGTTCTTGTAGTAGTCGTAGACCTTGCCGGCCGCCCAGTGGGCGTCGACCGCACCGGAGTTGGTGTAGTCCTCGCCGAGCTCCGGGCTCGCGGGGCGGAAGGTCTTGATGCCGCTCGGCCAGACGCCGGAGGCGCCGGACGCCTCACGGCCGCGCGCGTCGTACGTGGCGATCATGGGGCCCTGGTACGGGGAGTCCGCGGCCCGCTTGCTGTAGTCGATCATCTGGTAGGCACCCGTGGTGTCCTTGTACAGATTGATGTCGACCTTCTGGCCGTTGTAGCGGACGCCGCTGCCCTTGACCACGAGCTGGTCGGCCGCGTCGGTGGAGGCGTCGGCGGGGGCCGCCGCGCCGTCCACCGCGCCGGGGGTGGTGCCCGTCGCGCCGAACGTCTGGATGCCGCTGTACTGCATGACGGGGAAACCGGAGTGCCCGTCGATGTACACCTCCTGCTGGACCGGCGAGCCGTCGGCCGGGTTGGTGCCCGTGACGGTGATGTGCCGGGTCAGCACGCCGGTGCCCTGCGGGAGGATCGTGACGTCGCCCGCGGTGCCCTTGAACTCGGCCTTGCCGAGCTTCTCGCCCTTGGCCGGGGCGCGCAGGATGCCGCCGCCGAACTGCGCGGAGACCGCGCCGACCGCGCGCTCGATCGCGGTCTCCTCGGAGACCTTCGGGGTGACCGTGTCGAGCTTCAGCTTGGTGAAGTAGTTGCCGGAGGTGCCGGTGACGGCGCGCTTGCCGCCCTTCTTCGTCATGCGGACGACGTACTGGCCGCCGAGGACCTTCACGCCCTTGTACTTCTGCTGGAGGCGGACCGTCTCCTTGCCGCCCTTCTCGGTGGTGGTCCCGACGGCCGTCAGGTCCTTCGCCGAGGTGTCCGCGATGTGGTAGCGGCCCTTCTTGGCCTTGAGGTGGCCCCGGGCGGCGTCGGCCGCGCTGCCGGTGGCGGCGACCTCCTCGTGCAGACCGGTCACGAGCGAGGGGGTGTCGGTCTCGCTGCCCGGCGTCGTCCCGGAGGCGGCGGGGGCGGCCGCCGCGGTGTCGGCGTGCGCTGCCGGCATGGCGGTGGCCATCAGGCCCGCCGTGGCCAGCAGCGCGGCTATGCCCTGTCCGACGACGACGCCGGTGCGGCGCCCCTGTGAACCAACTGCTCGTCTGCGTGCTGAAGTCCGCACGGTGCTCCTCCGGTTGTCACGAATGCGTGAACGGTTATCGGATGCCGACATGGAAGTCCCGCAGCGGGGATGTGAACAATGCGTTCCACCTGCAGACTTCTGTACGTGCACACTTGTGTGGCCTACACGAACCGGCGAAGATCACCTGGTGAAGTGGGCTGATCTGGACGAACAGTGGCAGGCCCTCGGGCTCGGTACGGACGAACTCCGGGTGTACGAGGCACTGCTGAACACCTCCGGTGACGGCACCCGGGCAGCTCTCGCCCGGAGCGTGGGCCTTTCGCCCCGGCAGCTCCGCAACGCGCTGGACCGCCTCGGCGAGCGCGGCTTCACCCGCCCCGCCCGGGGCACCGGACTGCCTGTCCCGGACGCCCCGGCGACCGCGCTGCGCAACCTCATCCATCTGCACCAGGCGGAGCTGCTGCGGCGCGAGGCGGAGTTGGAGGAGCTGACCGGCTCCGTGGACCGGATCGCCGCGCAGCTCATGTCCGCCTCGCACACCCCGCGCACCCTCGGGATCGAGACGCTGCGGGGGCGCAGGGCGATCGCCGAGCGGGTCACCTCGCTGGTGGTGTCGGCGACCGAGGAGGTGGCCCTCCTGGACCGCCCCCCGTACGCCGCGAGCGAGCCGGACGGCATGCCCGAGCCGATCAACATGGCCGAGCCGGTCCGGCGCGGGGTGCGGGTGCGGGCCGTGGTCGACCGGGAGGGGCTGAGATTCCAGGGGCGGGCGCGCGGGCTGAACGAGCTGTCCGCTCAGGGGGTGCAGATCAGGCTCGGGATGGACCTGCCGACCAAGCTGATCACCGTCGACCGCCGGATGACACTGCTGCCGCCGACCGACGCGGCCGACCCCACCGCCACCGCCCTGGTGGTCAGCGACGCACTGCTGAGCAATGCGCTGGTGCCGCTGTTCGAGGCAGTGTGGGAGCGGGCCGTACCGATCGGCTCGGTGGACAACGCCCAGGTCACGGACGAGGACCGGGAGCTGCTGACGATGCTCTCCTCCGGCCTGAAGGACGAGGCGATAGCCCGCCGCCTGGAGGTGCACGTCCACACGGTCCGCCGGCGCATCAGCCGCCTGATGCAGGAGCTGAAGGCGGAGACCCGCTTCCAGGCCGGCGTACAGGCGGCGATGCGTGGCTGGCTGACGCTGTGAGACGAAGCCGGGGGCGTACGCGGGCTGAGGGGGCGGGGCGCCCGAAGCGCCCCGCCCTCAGTGCGCCAACAGCCCCCGCAGCCGGACCGCCCAGGGGTGGTCCGCGCCCTCGGCGAGCGTAATGGTCTCGGCCAGCCAGGCGCGCGCGTGGTCGTCCAGGACCGGCAGCGCCGCCTCGAAGTCCCGCTCGTCCTTGGGCCTTCGGGACCTGGACTTGTAGAGGAGCTGGATCTCCGGCGCGAGGTAGGGCACGCCGCCCGGCGAGACCCGGCCCAGCCGCCCCGGCGAGAGGCGGACCCGGGCGTCCCGGCGGTAGACCCAGTCGTCGCCGTCCGTGTCGTCCAGCATGAACTGGAGCCGCCACGGCTCGTCCGCCCCCGGCCGGCACCAGATGTCGTGGACACCGGCGGGCAGGGTCTCACCCGTGCGCCAGGGCCGCAGTGTGCCGGGCGGATCGGCGGCCCACCACTCCCAGCCGGACAGGACCCGCCGCGCCTCCGCCTGGTCGCGGCGCAGCAGCAGCACGTCGATGTCGCCGTGGGCCCGGTACGCGCGCCCCACCGCCAGTTCGACCGCGTAGCCTCCGGCGATCCACCAGGGGGCGCGCAGCGGGGCGAGCAGGCGGACGGCCTCGGCGAGCGGCGGCGGGTCCCAGGGGCCCCACGGGGTCTCGGTGCGCATGCCCGTCAGCCCTGCCGCAGCAGGTGGCGGTAGCTGTCGGGGTGGTCGCGCAGATAGGTGGCGAGATCCGTGGCGGGGCGGCCGGTCAGTGTCGGGACGGCGTCCGAGACGGCGGCCATCTCGCCGGCCGCGATGGCCTCGTACGAGGTGACCCAGCCGGCCACCTCCCAGTCCGGGGCACCGTAGCCGGCCCGTGAGGCGTATGCCTCCTCGCGGGTCTCCGGGACATAGGTGACGGCCCGTCCGGTGGCCCGGCTCAGCTCCTCAGCCGCCTCGGCGAGCGTGAAGGCCACGGGGCCGGTCAGGTCGTAGGTGCGGCCGTCGTGCGAGGGGCCGGTCGCGTCGGTGTCCGCGAGGAGCACGGCGGTGGCGGCGTCGGCGATGTCCTCGTGGGCGACGGCGGCGACCCGGCCGTCCCCGGCGGGGCCGCGCAGCACTCCGTCGGCGCCCGTCATGGCGGGGAGCCCGGCGAGATACCAGCTGTCGCGCAGGAAGGTGTACCGGACGTCGGCGGTCCGGATGTGCGCCTCGGTGTGCCAGTGGTCCCGAGCGAAGGTGAACGTGGCGTCGGGGGCGGCGCCCAGGAAGGAGACGTAGACGATGCGTTCGACGCCGGCCGCGACCGCCGCGTCCACCGCCGTCGTGTGCTCGCGGACCCGGTCGGGACTCTCGTGCGCCGAGACGAGGAACAGGGTGTGCGCCCCGGCCAGGGCGCGCCGCATGGCCTCGCCGTCGCCGTAGGCGGCGGGTGGTGCGAGGTCGGCGCCGGGGAGGGCGGGCAGCCGGGACGGGTCGCGGCCGAGCAGCCGGACGGGGACGCCGGCCCGGGCCAGCCGGGTCGCGACCCGGCCGCCGAGCGCGCCGCTCGCCCCGGTGACGGCGGTGGGCGGACCGCTGGTGACGGCACCGGGGGCGGTGCCGGGGGCGGGGCTCATGCGGGGGTGCCCTCCTCGGACGGCCAGGGGCGCACCTCGACGACCGCGTCGACGGGAAGCGGTCCGTAGATGTGCGGGAACTCCTCGCCGCCGGGGGAGGCCGCCTCGTACCGGACGGGTGCGGTGAGCCGGCCGGGGTCGATGACGAGCACCACGAGCTCCTGGTCGGCGGCTCCGGCCCGGCTCCCCGCGCCGTACAGCATCTCGGCCACTCCGGGGAGCTGGTGGGGCAGCGAGCAGTGGATGAAGCCCTCTTCGTGCAGGGTGCGGCCGCGGGTGGACATCTCGTACGTCCCGATCCCGCGCGCCGCCTCCCAGAGCGGTCCTTCGGTGAGGTGCAGCAGTTCGGCCATGGGGCGAGGCTAACCCCGTGACGGGCGATGAGTCCGGCCCTGTGGACAACCCCTCGCCGCGTCGGCGTGGCGCCCGGGTCCTCAGCCGGCCAGCAGCTTCGCCTCCGTCTCCGGGGAGAGGCCCACGGCGGGGCGGTCGGGGCGCTGGGGCACCTCGCCGCCGATCCCCCGCAGCCATGCCCAGGTGTCCGCGACCGTCTCCTCGACCGGGCGGCAGCGCAGCCCCGCCGCGAGGGCGAGCCCGACGTCGCCCTGGTGGAGGGTGTCGTACACCTCCCCCGGCGGCAGCCACACCGGCAGTTCGGTCCACGGCTCGACGCCCGCCGCGAGGATCTTCTCCGCCGGGGTCCAGCGCAGTTCGGCGTCCGAACCGGTGGCGCGCACACAGGCGTCGAGCAGTCCGCCCATGGTGGTGTGCCCCGGCCGGCTGACCAGGTTGTACGGGCCGTGCAGCCCGCGCTCCGCCGCGTCGAGCACCCATGCGGCGAGGTCGCGCGCGTCGATGTACTGGAGGTCCGTGTCCGGGGGGCCGGGGGCCAGGACCGGGCCGCCGCGGGCGATCCGGTTCAGCCACCAGGGCAGCCGGCCGATGTTCTCCCAGGGGCCGAGGATCAGGCCCGCCCGGGCGAGGAGGGCGCGGTCGCCGAAGGCGTCCTGGGCGGCGAGTTCGCCGCCGCGCTTGGCCAGGGCGTACGACTGGTCGTCACCGGCGTCCGGCGAGGCGCCCGTCACCACGGGGCCGTCCTCCGCGAGGCCGGCCGGGGCCGGGTAGTCGTAGACGGAACGGCTCGATATGTATGTGTATCGGCCGGCGCGAGTGGAGAGCAGCCGGGCCGCGTCGCGCACGGCGAGGGGCGCGCCGCTCCAGGTGTCGACCACCAGGTCCCAGGCGGGGCCGTCGGCGTCGGCGAGGGCGGCCGGGCCGCCGTCGGCGGTGCGGTCACCGATGATCTCAGCGACCCCCGGCGGGGGCGCGTGGTGGCCCCGGTGGAAGACCGTGACCTGCCAGTCGCGCGCGAGGGCCGCCTCGGTCACGGCCCGGCCGACGAACTGCGTACCGCCCAGCATCAGAAGCCTCATACCTCCGACTCTGCCCTGTCGCGGCCCGGTCCGGAACGGCCCACGCTCTCGGCTGAATCGCCCGGAATCGGGAACTCCCCCGGTCCGGGCCCGCCCCGGGCCTCAGGAGCGGGCGAGCGGGCTGCGATGGCGCAGCAGCCACTGGTGGTATCCGGCCACCCGCCGCGCCGCGTCCCGGTAGGCGGCCTCCAGTTCCGCGTAGACGGCGGTCATGTCCGCGCCGGGCCGGGAGACCAGGATCAGCCGGACCGCGAGCGGGTCGTCGCGCAGCGGGCGGATCGCCATGTCGTCGCGGGGGCCCGAGGTCGGCTGGCAGGGGGCCACCGCTTCGCCGAGGACGACGAGGGAGGCGGCGGTCAGGTAGTCGCCGTGCAGGATCACCGGGGCCAGCCCGGCTTCGCTGAACATCCGGCGCAGGCCGTCCCATTCACCGTCCACCGTGGGGTCGACCATCCACCGGTCGGCGGCCAGGTCCGCCAGGTCGACCACGGGCAGCGCGGCGGCCGGGTGGTCGCGGGCCATGGAGACGAACTGCGGTTCGCGGTCCACGAGGACCCGCTGCTCCAGCCCGTCCGGAACGGCGAGCGGGCAGCCCTCCACCTCGTGCACGAAGGCCACGTCGAGCCGTCCGGCGTCGACCGCGCGCAGCAGGGCGCGGGCGGAGACGTCGACCCGTAGCGAGATGTCGGTCCCGGGCAGCCTCTGCCGCAGGCGGCGCAGCCAGCCGCCGATGACCCGGCTGGCGGTGCAGCCGATGCGCAGCCGGGGCCCTTCGGCGGCGGCGGCCTCCGCCAGCGCGTCGCTGACCAGGGCGCTCATGCCGTCGACCAGGGGGCGGGCGCGGCTGAGGACGGCGCGGCCGAGGAGGGTGGGGCGGCAGCCGGTGCGTTCGCGGCTGAAGAGTTCGGCGCCGAGCGCGTTCTCGATCCGGCGCAGCTGGGTGGTGAGCGCGGGCTGGCTCACGCCCAGGGTGCGGGCCGCCCGGTGCAGGCTGCCGGTGTCGGCGATGGCGCACAGCGCCCTGAGGTGTCTCACCTCAAGCTCCATGGTGCCGAGGTTAGGGCGAGCGGGCGAGCCGCACCATGGGCCGTAACCCGGGCAAACGCGGGTGATTCAGCGGGCGTTGAGCGTGCGGACGGCGGGTGTGCACAGGACGTCCACACGCTGGTGATAGGGCCGCGTTATCACCGGCTGACATCATCCGCGCGGGCCCCGCTTCCCCGACACTCTCTCCGTACCGCCCCCGTCCGAGTCCGATCATCGGACGGGTTCCTCTGACAGGTAACTGGTAGGAGACCCCCCACATGAGACACCCCAGGACCGTCATGTCGGCCGTGCTCGGACTCGGCCTCACCGTCGCCGCGCTGGGCGCGGGACCGGCGATCGCCGCTCCGGAGGCGGCCGCCACGGCCGCGCACGTGGCGTACTCGGCCAAGTCCGCCTCGCACGAGGACGCCGCCGCCAACAAGGCGTTCTTCGAAGCGGTCGCGAAGTCGGTGGCCGAGAAGCGGGCGGCCAACCCCGGCGTCCAGGCCGTCACCATCGTCTACAGCGCCGCCAACGCCCCGAGCTTCCGCACCCAGATAGCCAACAGCGCCTCGATCTGGAACAGCTCGGTCTCCAACGTCCGGCTCCAGGAGGGCTCGAACCCCGACTTCGCGTACTACGAGGGGAACGACTCCCGCGGCTCGTACGCCAGCACCGACGGCCACGGCAACGGCTACATCTTCCTGGACTACACGCAGAACCGGCAGTACAACTCGACCCGGGTCACCGCCCACGAGACCGGGCACGTCCTCGGTCTGCCGGACCACTACTCGGGGCCGTGCAGCGAGCTGATGTCGGGCGGCGGCCCCGGCACGTCCTGCACCAACCCGTATCCGAACGCCAGTGAGCGCAGCCAGGTGAACTACCTGTGGCAGTACGGCTTCGCGGCCACGCTGACCAAGGCCGGTTCCTGACCGTCCCCGCTCGCTCCGACGGGCCGCCTCGCAGGACGGGGCGGCCCGTCGCCGTGCCGGGTGCGGCGGCCGTCAGCCGGTGCCGCCGTATTCGGTACGGACCAGGGTCAGCAGTTCGTCCACCGTGAGGCCCAGGCCCTTTGCCTCGGCGACGGTCTCGCGGACCCGTTCGAGGAGGCGGGCGCGGTGCGGGGACGCGCCGTCCGCGATGGCCGCGCCCCGGCCCCGGCGCAGCTCGATCAGGCCTTCCTCGCGCAGCCGCTGGTAGCCCCGCAGCACCGTGTGCACGTTGACGCCGAGCGACTCGGCCAGGACCCGGGCCGCGGGCAGCCGTTCGCCCGGGCCCGCCGCGCCGTCGGCCACGGCGCGCCGCACGCAGGCGGCGATCTGGTCGCCGAGCGGCACGGTGGAGGTGGGGTCGACCCGGAAGAGCATGGTCAGTGGTCCGTTCGGCGCTGGTCGATCAGGGTGTTGAGGAGCGCGGCCCCGGTCGCCGAGTCGTCCACGGTCACCGCGAAGTCGCGGCCGTTCGTCAGCCGGGCCACGATGCCCTCCCCGGACCGGATCATGACACCGCTGCGCCCGGGCCGGACGCGGTACCCCCAGCCGCCGTACTCGGCGAACGGGCTGATGTCACGGCTGGCCGCGGCCTCTATCCGCTCCAGCGGGACGCGGACGCGCGGCCAGGGCAGCAGCCCGGAGACGGTGATCCCGCGCCGGTCCACGGTGACGTACGGGCGGGCGAAGCTCGCGATGAGCAGCCCGAGGACGAGGGGCAGCACGGCGAAGGGCCAACTGGCCGTGAACAGCATGGCGACACCGGTCCCGATGACCAGGAGCGCGGTGAGCGGCAGCCACCAGGACCCGGCGCCCCGGCCCCACCCGGCGACCTCCCCGGCGCCCAGCGCGATGCGCGCGCCGCCCGCCTCGGGCCCGTCGTCGGCGACCGGTTCGGGGACGGGCGTCAGCATCGCCGCGAGGTATCCGAGCCCGAAGGCGACGACGCCCGCCCCGAAGGCCGCGGCCATGTGCCACATGGGGAAGTGGATGCCCTGCCCCCGGCCCTGCGCGTCCTCGACCGCGTCCACGTTGATGAGGAGGACGGCCCCCATGAGGTAGCCGATGAAGGCGGCGAAGGCGTACCCGAAGGCGACCAGCGTGCGATGTGCCGTGCCCGCGAACTTCCCGAACCCGGCCATCAGCGTCCACAGGAGACCGGTGCCGAGCAGTACGAGCGTGGTGACGACCAGGTACGAGGTCTGGCCGGCGTAGTCGTCCACCCGGCCGTTGCCCACGAAGTGGCTGGCCAGCTGCGCGGGCAGCCGGTCGCGGCGGGTGGCGAAGAGCAGCAGGTCGACGGCGAGCGCGAGCAGGAACGGCAGGGCGGTGAGCACCACACGGCCGATGGTCTTCCGGTTCATCAAAACCTCCCTTGTTCGCATGTTAGTAGAACAATGGAGGTGACGGCAACGGAGGCGACGGCAAGGAAGGTGACGGCAATGGAGGTGTCGGCCGTGAAGCAGGCGCACAGGTAGGGCGGCGGGGCGGGCCGGCGGCCCTGCCCGGACGGTCAGGCGGTTTCGAGCGGGAACGCTCCCCGGTGGCCCGTACCGGCGCCCTCGGCCGGCCGGGGTTCGAACTCCCGGCAGCTCCAGACCTCCTGGACGAAGCCGGTCCGCCGCTCCCACAGCCCGAGCACGTCCTGCTCCCCGGCCGTGCCCCGGTATTCCTCCTTGGCGCCCCGGAAACAGGCGAGCCCACCGGAGAGACCGCGGCCGGGCGCCCGGTCCGGGGCCGGGAAGTAGTCGGAGAACGCGCAGGCTATGCAGGTCCGCAGGCGGACTCCGGGCGGCAGCTCCCGCTGGATCGTCGCCAGCGCGGACCCGAAGTCGCTCTCGGCCCGCTGCGAACCGAAGGCGGCCCCGCCGAACCGGAGTTCCAGGTAGAGATACGGGTCGGGCCTGCGGAGGGACAGCAGGCAGCTGAGGGTCGCCTGCCGCTCCGCCCCCTCCGCCATGACGGGGAACGGCAGGTCCCACTCCAGGACGCAGTCACCCAGGGCGCCGTCCGTCAGCGCGAAAAGCTCCCGCTCCGCCGGTCCGGCCGCCACCGGGCGCAGGCCGTCGAAGCTGCCGCCCTCGAAGTCCACGCCCCGCACGCGGAGGCGGAGTTGCTGCCCGTCGGTGGTGAGGATGACGGCGTCCGATCCCTGCCGGTCCCGGTACCACCCTGCCCACGACTCATCTGTCATGAGCAGGGACTGTAGCCCCTGCCTCCGACGCCTCCCCTGCCGCCCTCCGGTTGGCCGGGGCCGCCCCTCGGCACCTCCTTACGGCCGGTGGCTCCGTCAGTGCTGCCGGCGCGTCACGAACTCGGCCAGGGCCAGCAGATCGCCCGCCGCCGAGAGGTCCGGGACCGCCCTGGACAGATGGTGCACGGCCCGCGCCATGCGGTCCGCCGCGCAGCTCTGCGCCCAGTCCCGGCCGCCCGCCCGGTCCACCGCGTCGGCGGCCCGGCTCACCTCGGCGCGGGTGCTCATCGCGCCCCGGTACAGCTCGGCGAGCTCCGCCGCGGCCGGCCCGCCCGCGGTGAGCGCCGCCACCACGGGCAACGACTTCTTGTGGGCGCTGAGATCCGCGCCGACCGGCTTTCCGGTCTGGGCCGGGTCGCCCCAGATGCCGATCAGGTCGTCGATCAGCTGGAAGGCGAGGCCCGCCTCCCGGCCGAAGCCGTCCATGGCCCGGACGGCCCGCTCGTCGGCGCCCGCGTAGAGCGCGCCCAGGGCGCAGGCACAGCCGAGCAGCGCGCCGGTCTTCGCCGTCGCCATGGTCAGGCACTCGTCCAGCGACACCTGGTCCGGGTCCCGCTCCTCGAAGGCGCAGTCGGCCTGCTGGCCCGCGCAGAGCTCGATGACGCAGGTCGAGAGCCGGGCCGACGCGGCGGGCGACATCGCCCTGCCGTCCTCGGCGAGCAGCCGCTGGGCGAGGGCCAGCATCGCGTCGCCGGCGATGACGGCGTCCGGCACACCGAACACCGTCCAGGCGGTGGCCCGGTGGCGGCGGGTGTGGTCCTCGTCGATGACGTCGTCGTGGAGCAGGGTGAAGTTGTGGACGAGCTCGACGGCGACGGCGGCCCGGACGGCCTGTTCGGGATCGCCGCCCAGTGCGCGGGTGGCCGCCAGGACGAGCGCCGGTCTGATCGCCTTGCCCGCGCCGCCCGCCGCCGGGCTGCCGTCGGCGTGCTGCCAGCCGAAGTGGTACATCGCGACCCGCCGGATCGAGCCGGGCAGGGAGGCGACCGCCGCCCGCAGGTGCGGGTCCACGAGGGTCCGGGTGTACTCAAGGAGCGCCGCGGCCTCGTTGCCCTCGGTCGCGGCGTCTGTTCGGGTCATGGTCAATCGGTCACCCCTGTCGTTGCCGCCCCGGCCCCGGCCGCTGTCGCGGCCGGGGCCGGGGGCGTGGGTGGTTGCTGGGAGCGCGGGCGGGCGGGGCCCGGGCCGTGAAAGGCCCGGGCCCGGTGGCTCACCGCCAGCGGCTGACCTCGACGTTCTCCAGGACACCGAGGGCGTCCGGGACGAGGACCGCCGCGGAGTAGTAGGCCGTCACGAGGTAGGAGATGATCGCCTGCTCGTCGATGCCCATGAAGCGGACCGAGAGGCTGGGCTCGATCTCGTCCGGGATGCCCGTCTGCTGGAGGCCGATGACGCCCTGCTCGGACTCGCCGGTCCTCATGCAGATGATCGACGTGGTGCGGGCGTCGCTGACCGGGATCTTGTTGCACGGGAAGATCGGGACGCCGCGCCAGGCCGGCACGTGGTGTCCGCCGACGTCCACGCTCTCCGGGACGAGGCCGCGCTTGTTGCATTCGCGACCGAAGGCGGCGATGGCGCGCGGGTGGGCGAGGAAGAGCTTGGAGCCGCGCCGGCGCGAGAGCAGTTCGTCCATGTCGTCGGGGCTCGGCACCCCGTCGTGCGGCTGGAGCCGCTGGCCGTAGTCGCAGTTGTTGAGCAGGCCGAACTCCCGGTTGTTGATGAGCTCGTGCTCCTGGCGCTCGCGCAGCGCCTCGACCGTGAGCCGCAACTGCTGCTCGGTCTGGTTCATCGGCTGGTTGTAGAGGTCCGCTACGCGGCTGTGGACCTTCAGGACGGTCTGCGCGACGCTCAGTTCGTACTCGCGCGGGGCCGCGTCGTAGTCCACGTACGTGTGCGGGACGACGGCCTCGCCGACGTGGCCCGCGGAGAGGTCGATCGCCGCCTCGCCGTACTTGTTGGTGCGCTGCTGCGGGACGGCCAGCAGCCCGGCGAGATGGCTGCGCAGCGAATCGGCCCGTTCCGCGAGGTTGAGCACGTCCGCCCGCCGCAGCGTGAGCACCGTGCACGCGGTGACGGCGCGGGCCGTGTACTCCCAGACGGCGTCGCCCTCGACGAGGGAGTGGTCCCCGAAGTAGGCCCCGTCGGCGTGGACCCCGAGGACCGCCTCGTCACCGTAGGGGCCGGTGCCGACCTTCTCGACCTTGCCGTGCGCCAGCAGGTAGACCCGGTCCGCCGCCTCGCCCGCCGTGGCCAGGAGCTGCCCGGCGGGGATCTCGCGCTGCTCGCACCTCCGGGCCAGCTCGGCGAGCACCTCCTCGTCCCCGAAGTCCCTCAGCGCCGGCAGCTCACCGAGCTCGGCGGGGATGACCGCGACCCGGTCCCCGGTCTGCACGAACGTGACGCGGCCGTCCCCGACCGAGTAGCTCAGCCGGCGGTTCACCCGGTACGTGCCGCCCTGCACCTGGACCCACGGCAGCATCTTCAGCAGCCACCGTGAGGTGATCTCCTGCATCTGCGGAGCGGACTTGGTGGTCGTCGCGAGGTTCCGCGCGGCCGCCGTGCCGAGACTCTGCTGCGGCGGCGCCTGCACGTTCTGAACCTCTTCGCCAACGGACATTTGTCGTCCTCTCGATCTATCGGCTGACCTGCGGGAAGAACACTTCCAGCACGAGGACCGGCCACGCCATTACACAAAAGAGTGTGACTAATCGGGCTTTGGGCGGGGCACAACGCTGCGCGATGCCCCCCGCCGGCTTTAATTTGCATCCGGAATACCACTTACCTAGGGTGGCCGCCATGCGGCTGACCAAGTTCACCGACGTCGCGCTGCGCGTCCTCATGCGCCTCGCCGTCGTGAAGCACGAGGACCCGCCGACCACCCGCGAGGTGGCGGCGGTCATGCAGGTGCCGTACTCGCACGCCGCGAAGGTCGTGGCCCGCCTCCAGCACCTCGGCCTGGTCGAGGCGCGACGGGGCAGGGGCGGCGGGCTCGCCCTGACCGACGCGGGCAGGTCGGCCTCGGTCGGCGCCCTCGTCCGCGAGCTGGAGGAGCCCGGCGACGTGGTCGACTGCGAGGGCTCCACCCCGTGTCCGCTGCGCGCGGCCTGCCGGCTGCGCGGCGCCCTGCGCGAGGCACAGGAGGCCTTCTACGCGTCCCTGGACCCGCTCACCATCACGGAGCTGACCGCCACGCCCACCGGCCCCCTGCTGATCGGCCTCGGCGCCGGGCCGCCGCCCCGGGACTGACCCCCGTCGCACCGGGCCGCCGGCCCGGTGCCTACACTGCCGTTAAATGCGCATCCCAGATGCCAATTCAACATCCGAGGAGTCACCGATGCTCTCCGAGTCGTCCACCGCCACCGTCCGCGCCACCCTGCCCGCCGTCGGCGCGGCCATCGGGGACATCGCCGATCTCTTCTACCGCAAGCTGTTCGACGCCCACCCGGAGCTCCTGCGCGACCTGTTCAACCGGGGCAACCAGGCCTCCGGCGCCCAGCGCCGGGCGCTCGCCGGCTCCATCGCCGCCTTCGCGACCCAGCTGGTCGAGCAGCCCGACACCCGCCCCGACGTGATGCTCAGCCGGATCGCGCACAAGCACGCCTCGCTCGGGGTCACCCCGGCCCAGTACCAGGTCGTCCACACCCACCTCTTCGCCGCGATCGCCGAGGTCCTGGGCGAGGCGGTGACCCCCGAGGTCGCCGCCGCCTGGGACGAGGTCTACTGGCTGATGGCCAACGCCCTGATCGCGATCGAGGAGCGGCTGTACGCGGAGCAGGGCGTCGTCGCCGGCGACGTCTGGCGCGAGTGGGAGGTCGTCTCGCGCACCGAGGAGACCGACGACGTCGCCCGGTTCCGCATCCGCCCCGCCGACGGCTCGCCGGCCCCCGCCTTCCGCCCGGGCCAGTACGTCTCCGTCCAGGTCGAACTCCCGGACGGCGCCCGTCAGATACGCCAGTACAGCCTGACCGGCGCCGCCGGACCGGCGCTCCGCTCCATCACGGTCAAGCGGGTGCACGGCAACGACGCCCCGGACGGCGAGGTCTCCCGCCACCTGCACGCGCGGGTCCGCGCCGGTGACCGGCTCCGGGTCTCCGCCCCGTACGGCGACCTCGTACTGAAGTCCGACGAGGCCCCGCTGCTGCTCGCGTCCGCGGGCATCGGCTGCACCCCGATCCTGGCGATGCTGGAACACCTCGCGGAGTCGGAGCACCGCGCCCCGGTCACCGTCGTGCACGGCGACCGCTCCCCCGCCGACCACGCGCTGCGCACCGACCACACCGCGCTCACGGCCAAGCTGCACGACGCCGCCGCCCACTTCTGGTACGAGAACCCGGCGGACGGTCACCCCGCCGACCGCACCGGGCTCGTGGACCTGAGCGGCCTCACCGTCCTCCCGGGCACGCACGCCTACCTCTGCGGCCCGCTGCCCTTCATGCGGTCGGTCCGCACCCAGCTGCTCGCCAAGGGCGTCCCGGCCTCCGACATCCACTACGAGGTGTTCGGCCCCGACCTGTGGCTCGCCTCCTGAGCCTCCCGAGCCTCCTGGAGCCAGGACATGTCCGGATCGGCTCGCACACGATCCGAACAGGGCCCCGCCGTCGCCCCGCGACCGGTCGGGGCCCTTCCGGCCGGGTAGACCGCTCCCATACGCACAGAAGGAGCCGGCCATGTCCTCACCCATGTCCGCGAGCGCTTTTCTCGCCGCCCTCAAGAAGGAAGGGCTCACCGTCGTCGAGGTCGGCGACTGGCGCAGCCACAACCGCGACCGGAAGGGCCCCTGGGGCCCCGTCCACGGGGTGATGATCCATCACTCCGCCACCGAGGGGACCGACGCCACCGTGAACGTGTGCCGCGACGGCCACCCCGACCTGCCGGGGCCGCTGTGCCACGGCGTCATCGCCAAGGACGGCCGGGTCCACCTGGTCGGCTACGGCAGGACCAACCACGCGGGGATGGGCGACGGCGACGTCCTGCGCGCGGTCGTCGCGGAGAAGAAGCGCCTTCCCCGCGACAACGAGACCGACACCGACGGAAACCGGCACTTCTACGGCTTCGAGTGCGAGAACCTCGGCGACGGCCGGGACCCCTGGCCCGACGCCCAGCTCGAAGCCGTCGAGAAGGTATCGGCGGCCATCTGCCGCCACCACGGCTGGACCGCCCGCTCGGTCATCGGCCACCGCGAGTGGCAGCCCGGCAAGGTGGACCCGAAGGGCTTCTCGATGAACGACATGCGCGACCGCGTCCACGACCGCCTCAAATGACCCCCGGGCGGCACCCGCCGCCACAATGGACGGCATGCACGTCCCGTCCCCCGAGTCCCGGCTGCGCCCGCTGCTGCCTTCGCCCGTGCAGCCGGCCGAGGACGAGCGCTTCGCCCGGCACGGCGTGACGCTGCTGCTCAAGCGCGACGACCTCATCCACCCGGATCTGCCGGGCAACAAATGGCGCAAACTCGCGCCCAATCTGGCCGCCGCCGGCGGGCGCCCCGTGCTCACCTTCGGCGGCGCCTACTCCAACCACCTGCGGGCCACGGCCGCCGCCGGCCGGCTCCTCGGATTCCGCACCGTCGGCGTCGTACGCGGTGACGAGCTGGCCCACCGCCCCCTGAACCGCTCGCTCGCCCGGTGCGCCGCCGACGGCATGCGGCTGCACTTCGTGGACCGGGCCACGTACCGCGCCAAGACCGACCCGGCGGTCCTGACCGGGCTGCTGGAGGCGTACGGGGACTGCGAGGTCGTCCCGGAGGGCGGCAGCAACGCCCTCGCCGCCCGGGGCTGTGCCGCGCTCGGGCGCGAACTGCGGGGCGTGGCCGACGTGGCGGCGGTGGCCTGCGGCACCGGCGGCACCCTGGCCGGGCTCGCCGCCGGACTCGCGCCGGGGCAGCGCGCGCTCGGCGTCCCGGTGCTGCGCGGCGGCTTCCTGGGCGAGGCGGTGCGGGAGCTCCAGCGGGCGGCGTTCGGCGGTCCGGCGGGCGGCTGGTGGCTGGACGAGCGGTTCCACTTCGGCGGCTACGCCCGTACGACACCCGAGCTGCACGCCTTCGCACAGGATTTCGAGGACCGGCACGGGCTGCCCGTGGAGCGACTGTATGTGGCCAAATTGCTGTACGCGCTCACCGTGCTGGCCGAGGAGGGCGCCTTCCCCGCCGGGACCACGGTCGCGGCGGTGATCACCGGCCGCCCGGACGAAGATCCTCAGCCCTCCTCGCGGTAGGCCGCCGCCTCCTCCAGGTCCAGGCGGCGCAGCAGGGTCCGCATCATCTCGTCGTCGATCCGGCGCTCGTCCCGCAGCCGTACGAAGACCTCCCGCTCGGCCTCGATCATCTCGCCGGCCAGCCGCCGGTAGGTGTCGTCCGCCGACTCGCCGGTGACCGGGTTGGCCGCGCCCAGGCGTTCCCACACGGCGTTGCGGCGGCGCTCCAGGACGGTCCGCAGCCGGTCCGCCAGCGGCTGGGGCAGCCGGTTGCGCTCGTCGGCGAGCAGCTCGTCCAGGCGGGCCTCGGCGGCGGTGGACGCCTCGTTCTGGGCCTGCGCCTCGGCCAGGGTGTCGGCCTGCCGGTCCCGGCCCGGGAGCTTCAGCACGCGCACCAGGAGCGGCAGCGTGAGCCCCTGGACCACCAGCGTGCCGATGACGGTGGTGAACGTCAGGAACAGCACCAGGTTGCGGGCCGGGAAGTCCGCGCCGTCGGCGGTGACGAGGGGGACGGAGAAGGCGATGGCGAGCGAGACGACGCCGCGCATCCCGGCCCAGCCGACGATCAGCGGCGAGGTCCAGTCCGTGCCGGTCTCCCGCTCCCTGATCCGCCGTGACAGCCACCGGGGGAGGTAGGTCGCCGGGTAGACCCAGACGAAGCGGACCACCACCACGGCCAGGAAGACCAGCACCGCGTACCCGAAGGCGTCCGCCACGGAGTAGGTGCCCAGTCCCTTGAGCACGAACGGCAGCTGAAGGCCGATCAGCGCGAAGACGGCCGACTCCAGGACGAAGGCGACCATCTTCCAGACGGCGGCCTCCTGGAGCCGGGTGGCGAAGTCGACCTGCCAGGACCGGTGGCCCAGGTACAGCGCGACGACGACCACGGCGAGCACCCCCGAGGCGTGCACGCGCTCGGCCGCCGCGTACGCCACGAACGGGATGAGGAGCGAGAGGGTGTTCTGGAGCAGCGGCTCCTTCAGGTGGGTGCGCAGCCAGTGCAGCGGGACCATGAGCAGCAGGCCGACCCCGACGCCCCCGACCGAGGCCAGCAGGAATTCGCGCGCCCCCGCGCCCCAGCTGACGCCCTCCCCCACGGCGGCGGCCAGCGCCACCTTGAACGCGGTGATCGCGGTGGCGTCGTTCACCAGTGACTCGCCCTGCAGGATCGTCGTGACACGCGCGGGCAGCCCCACCCGTCGCGCGATCGCGGCGGCGGTGACGGCGTCCGGCGGGGCGATCACGGCGCCGAGCACCAGCGCGGCGGTCAGCGGCAGATCGGGCACCAGCAGATAGGCCAGCCACCCGACCGCGACCGTCGCGAACAGGACGTAGCCGACCGACAGCAGCGCCACGGGCCGCAGGTTGGCCCGCAGGTCCAGGTAGGAGCTGTCCACGGCGGCCGTGTAGAGCAGGGGCGGCAGCAGCAGGGGGAGCACGATGTGCGCGTCCAGGGCGTACGACGGCACCCCCGGCACGTACGAGGCGACCAGGCCGACGGCGACCAGGAGAAGGGGGGCCGGCACCGGCGTGCGGCGTGCGAGGCCCGCGGTCGCGGCGCTGCCCGCGACCAGCGCCACCAGGGGCAATGCGTCCATCTCATGATCCTCGCATCCGTCGTAACCTGGCCATCATGAGTGGTTGCCCGCATGTACCGGATCTGCCGCGCCCCGAGCCCGTGCCCCTCGGCGAGACCTGTCCCGAGTGCCTGGCGGCCGGCACCCACCCCGTGCAGCTGCGGCTGTGCCTGAGCTGCGGCCACGTCGGCTGCTGCGACTCCTCGCCCGGGCGGCACGCGACGGGGCACTTCGAGCAGACCGGCCATCCGGTGATGCGGAGCTTCGAACCGGGCGAGAAGTGGCGTTGGTGCTTTGTCGACGGTTCGATCGTCTGACGTCCGGGTACGTCAAACCGGCGCGCGTCGTTCGTAATTGAGCGACGCAGCCCCCTAGGCACTGTGTGTACGCGTGGACCTACCATGAGTGACAGCCACAGGGAGGGTTCCGGCGACACGGCATCATGGATGGCGATAGCGTCGCCGGGCCGAGAACCGAAGACGTACCGCATGGCTCCGGGCGTTCTTCCCGGAACCTCGAACGAGTTTGTGCCACCTTGGAGGTGAGGGTGTCCCAGATCGCAGGCGAGCCCGGGAATCAGGACTTCGTAGAGGTCCGGCTGCCCGCTGCGGGTGCCTACCTGTCGGTGCTGCGCACGGCCACGGCCGGTCTCGCAGCACGCTTGGACTTCACTCTCGACGAGATCGAGGACCTTCGCATCGCGGTGGACGAGGCGTGCGCGATCCTGCTCCAGCAGGCCGTGCCCGGCTCCGTCCTGAGCTGCGTCTTCCGCCTCATCGACGATTCGCTCGAGGTGACGGTCGCGGCCCCGACCACGGACGGCCGCGCCCCGGAGCGCGACACCTTCGCCTGGACGGTGCTCTCCGCGCTGGCCGGCAAGGTCGACTCCTCGGTCGCCGACGACCGTACGGTCAGCATCAGCCTGTACAAACAGCGCGGCGCGGGACCCGGGCCGGCGTGAGCAACGGGAACGGGGACGGTCCGGTGCGGGACGAGACGATCCGGCCAGGGGTGGTGCGTGCGGCGGGCATCCCGGATCAGCAGGCCCTGCCTCATCCGGTGGACGGGGCGGATGCGCCCCGTGCGGTGGACGGGGCGGACGGGCCCGCCGGCATTACGGTCGCGGTGGAGCAGTCGCAGGCGGAGCGGGCAGGCCAGATGAGCGAGCACGGGCACCACGATCCAAACGACCGCAGCGGGGCGCGGGCGCTGTTCATCGAGCTGGGCAAGCTGCCCGACGGTTCGCCGGAGCGGGCCGAGCTGCGCAACCGGCTGGTGCGGATGCACCTGCCGCTGGTCGAGCACCTGGCCCGCCGCTTCCGCAACCGCGGGGAGCCGCTGGACGACCTGACCCAGGTCGCCACGATCGGGCTGATCAAGTCCGTCGACCGGTTCGACCCGGACCGGGGCGTCGAGTTCTCGACGTACGCGACACCGACCGTCGTCGGGGAGATCAAGCGCCACTTCCGCGACAAGGGCTGGGCGGTGCGGGTGCCGCGCCGCCTCCAGGAGCTGCGGCTCTCGCTGACCTCGGCGACCGCGGAGCTCTCCCAGCTGCACGGCCGTTCGCCCACGGTGCACGAGCTGGCGGAGCGGCTGGGGATCTCCGAGGAGGAGGTCCTGGAGGGCCTGGAGTCGGCCAACGCGTACAGCACGCTCTCGCTGGACGTGCCGGACACGGACGACGAGTCGCCGGCCGTGGCGGACACGCTGGGCTCCGAGGACGAGGCGCTGGAGGGCGTCGAGTACCGGGAGTCGCTGAAGCCGCTCCTGGAGGACCTGCCGCCGCGCGAGAAGCGGATTCTGCTGCTTCGGTTCTTCGGCAACATGACCCAGTCGCAGATCGCGCAGGAGGTCGGCATCTCGCAGATGCACGTCTCGCGGCTGCTGGCCCGCACGCTGGCGCAGCTGCGCGAGCGGCTGCTCGTGGAGGAGTAGCGGGCGCGTGACGCGCGGGAGGCCGCCGGGGTGTTCTCCGGCGGCCTCCTCGTGTGTCCCGGGCCGTTCAGGCGTCCTCGGTGTCCGCGTCGGGCGTCGCGCCCGGCCTGCGGATGCCGAGGGCATCGATGGTGGCGGGCCTGACCAGCTGGTAGAGCGCGGTCAGCGCGACCGCCGCGAGGACGATCCCGGCGGGGATCAGCGCGCCGTGGGACCGCAGCAGCGTCCAGGCCACCGGCAGCGCGATGATCTGCGTGATGAGTGCGGGGCCCCGGCTCCAGCTGCGGCGCAGCAGCAGGCCGCGGGCGGCGAAGAGCGGGATCAGCCCCAGCGCGATGACGGTCAGCCCGCCCATCTCGGCCTGCTCGGGGCTGTCGGGCCGGCCCAGCAGGCCCATCACCAGCATGTAGATCCCGCCGATGACGAGGGCGGCGCCTTCGAGGCCGCTGATCGCGGCCACCAGGGTGATCCTGGCCGGCTTCGCGGGCTCGGCCAGGGGCGAGGGCGCGTTCTGCTGAGTACTCACCCTTGCAGGTTGGCATCCCGGCCCCGGCGAAGGAAAGCCGGGGTGGCGCGCGCCACCGCCGCGGCCCCGCGCCGTCACCGAGCGTGAGGGTCTGCGGGCAGGGCTTCGGGGGTGTACCTCGCGGTAGGTAGGCTGGCAGTCATGCGCGCACTTCTTGTGGTCAACCCAGCCGCCACCACCACCAGTGCGCGGACCCGTGACGTGCTGATCCACGCGCTGGCGAGCGAGATGAAGCTGGAGGCCGTCTCCACGGAGTACCGCGGGCACGCCCGCGACCTCGGGCGGCGGGCCGCCGACAGCGACGACATCGACCTCGTGGTGGCGCTCGGCGGCGACGGCACGGTCAACGAGGTCGTCAACGGCCTGCTGCACCGCGGCCCCGATCTGGACAACCTGCCGAAGCTGGCCGTGGTGCCCGGCGGCTCCACCAATGTCTTCGCGCGGGCCCTCGGGCTGCCCAACGACGCGGTGGAGGCGACCGGCGCCATTCTGGACGCGCTGGCGGACCGGACCGAACGCACGGTCGGCCTCGGCCTCGCGGCGGGGACTCCGGGCACGGAGGACGAATCCGTTCCGGAGCGCTGGTTCACCTTCTGCGCCGGCCTCGGATTCGACGCCGGGGTGGTGGGCCGGGTCGAACAGCAGCGGGAGCGCGGCAAGCGTTCGACCCATGCCCTGTACGTGCGCCAGGTGGTCCGGCAATTCCTGGAGGAGCCGCACCGCAGACAGGGCGTGATAACGCTCGACGTGCCCGGCGAGGAGCCGGTCACCGATCTCGCGCTTTCCATAATCTGCAACACGGCCCCCTGGACGTACCTGGGGGACAGGCCGGTCTACGCGGCCCCGAAGGCGTCCTTCGACACCGCCCTGGACGTCCTGGGCCTGCGGAAACTGTCCACGGCGGCGGTCAGCCGCTACGCCACCCAGCTGCTCACCTCGAGCCCGGAGAAGGGCCCCCGGGGCAAGCACGCCGTTTCACGGCACGACCTCACGGACTTCACCTTGCATTCAAAGGTGCCGCTGCCCTTCCAGATGGACGGTGACCACCTCGGAGTGCGTACGAGTGTGACGTTCACAGGCGTACGCCGTGCACTGCGTGTGATTGTGTGAGCGGAAGGGACCAAAGTCCTTTAACTCGAACGTTTGGACTGGCTTCCACCCTCTAGAAGTACGGCTGTGACCTAGCCGACACCGAGGAATCAAAAAAAACTTTCCAGAAGGGGTTGTATCCGCCGCCGAGGTTTGCGAATCTCTACATGGCGATCGGGACGGCCCGCAACAACGGCCTCCACTGAGAGCCAGAACCCCTCCTCACTTCACAGGACCACAACCAGTTCATCTGGGCGTCGGGCCTACACCTGCGGGGGGATTCGTGAAAGCGTTCACATTCACAAGCCACAGTACGTAACACCAAGGAGAGGTAGCAGCCATGGACTGGCGTCACAACGCCGTTTGTCGTGAGGAAGACCCGGAGCTGTTCTTCCCCATCGGCAACACCGGTCCTGCGCTGCTGCAGATCGAGGAAGCCAAGGCCGTCTGCCGTCGCTGCCCCGTCATGGAGCAGTGCCTGCAGTGGGCGCTCGAGTCCGGCCAGGACTCCGGCGTCTGGGGTGGCCTCAGCGAGGACGAGCGCCGCGCAATGAAGCGCCGCGCCGCTCGCAACCGGGCGCGCAACGCCAGCGCCTGACCGACGCCACCGCTACGAACCTCAGCGCAGGCGGCGCGTACAGCGCGTACGCACCACCCCGCCCCCCGAGTCGCAGCGCGCAGTACCCCCGAAGCGCATGCTTGACCGAAGAGCCCGGGCCGTTCACAACGGCCCGGGCTCTTCGGTGTGTACGGGCCCCGCTACTTCTCGTTGCGGACCGGGATGTCGAGGACGACCTGCGTCCCGCGCTCCGGCGCCGGGACCATGCCGAACGAGCCGCCGAGCTCGCCCTCGACCAGCGTGCGGACGATCTGCAGGCCGAGGTTGCCGGCCTTCTGCGGGTCGAATCCCTCGGGCAGACCGCAGCCGTCGTCCTGGACGGTGATGAGGAGCCGCCCCTCGCTGGGCGAGCCGCCCCGGACCGCCGAGACCTCGACGGTGCCGGACTCCGCGACGGAGAAGGCGTGTTCCAGCGCGTTCTGCAGGACCTCGGTGAGGACCATCGAGAGCGGCGTCGCGACCTCGGCGTCGAGTATCCCGAAGCGTCCCGTGCGGCGGCAGGTCACCTTGCCCGGCGAGATCTCCGCGACCATGGCGATCACCCGGTCGGCGATGTCGTCGAACTCCACCCGCTCGTCCAGATTCTGGGACAGCGTCTCGTGCACGATGGCGATCGAACCGACGCGCCGCACCGCCTCGTTGAGCGCCTCGCGGCCCTGCGGGGAGTCCATCCGGCGGGCCTGGAGGCGCAACAGGGCGGCGACCGTCTGGAGGTTGTTCTTCACCCGGTGGTGGATCTCCCGGATGGTGGCGTCCTTGGTGATCAACTCGCGCTCGCGGCGGCGCAGTTCCGTGACGTCACGCAGCAGGACCAGCGAACCGATGCGGACGCCCTTGGGTTTGAGGGGGATCGCGCGCAGCTGGATCACCCCGCCCGCGCACTCCACCTCGAACTCCCGGGGCGCGTAGCCGCTGGCCATCTTGACCAGGGCCTCGTCCACCGGGCCCCGGGACGGGGCGAGTTCGGCGGTGATCTGGCCGAGGTGCTGGCCGACCAGGTCGGAGGCGAGGCCGAGGCGGTGGTACGCGGAGAGGCCGTTGGGGCTGGCGTACTGGACGACCCCGTCGGCGTCCAGCCGGACCAGGCCGTCGCCGACGCGCGGGGACGCGTCCATGTCCACCTGCTGGCCCGGGAAGGGGAAGGCCCCGGCGGCGATCATCTGGGCCAGGTCCGACGCGGACTGGAGGTAGGTCAGCTCAAGCCGGGACGGGGTGCGGACGGTGAGGAGGTTGGTGTTGCGCGCGATCACGCCGAGCACCCGGCCCTCCCGGCGTACGGGGATCGACTCGACCCGTACGGGCACCTCCTCGCGCCACTCCGGGTCGCCTTCGCGCACGATCCGGCCCTCGTCCAGCGCCGCGTCGAGCAGCGGGCGGCGGCCACGCGGGACCAGGTGGCCGACCATGTCGTCCTGGTAGGAGGTCGGGCCGGTGTTGGGCCGCATCTGCGCGACGGAGACGTACCGCGTGCCGTCGCGGGTGGGGACCCACAGGACGAGGTCGGCGAAGGAGAGGTCGGAGAGCAACTGCCACTCCGAGACCAGCAGGTGGAGCCACTCGAGGTCGGTGTCGCTCAGGGCGGTGTGCTGGCGTACGAGGTCGTTCATGGAGGGCACGTGTGCGAGCGTACCCGTGGACGCGTGCCGGTCCGAACCGGAAGCGCCGCCCGTACGTGCGGTGAACCGGGGCCGACATCGGCGCCGCGTATGGATGGACACGGCACAGTGGTCTAGTCCACAATGCTTGATGTAGGACCTCCGCTCTCCCCGCACAGGAGAGCGGACGAGGTACCCGCGCTCTCTGCCCTGACTGCGCCGGTGCCTCTCCCCCGGCCGGGGGCACCGCACACCGCCGGCCGAGCCGGCCGCCCGCGAGGGCGGCTCCACTCCGGGCTGCGGTGCTGGTCGGGCTGAGGGTCCCGGCCCGGCGCCGCGGCCCGCGGGTCTTTCCGGGGGCTCCCCCGCCTCAGCGCGTCTCGGTGACCTTCGCGAGCGCGCGCGGCGCGTCCGGGTCCTGGCCCCGCGCGATCGTCACCTCGTACGCCAGCATCTGGAGCGGCAGGATCTCCAGGACCGGCTGGAGCTCCTCCGGCACCCCGGCCGTCGGCAGCACGAACCCCGCGGACGCCGCCGCCACCTGGGCCTCGGGCCCGACGACGAAGAGGTCGGCGCCCCGGCCGTGCAGCCGGTCCAGGACGGGCTGGAGGGCCTCGCCGCCCCGGCCGTCGGTCACCACGGCGATGACCGGCGAGATGTTGTCGACCATCGCCAGGGGGCCGTGCAGCAGGTCGGCACCGGAGTACGAGAGGGCGGGGATGTAGCTCGTCTCCATGAGCTTCAGGGCCGCTTCCTTGGCCGTGGGGTAGCCGTATCCCCGCGAGGTGATGACCATGCGCTCGGCGAACCGGTAGCGCGCGGCCAGGGCCCGCACCTCGTCCCTGCGGGCGAGCACCTCCTCCGCGAGGTCCGGCAGGACGCCGGCCGCCGCCCCGTCGCCGCCGCGCAGCCCCTCCACGAAGAGGTACAGCGAGAGCAGGGACGCGGTGTACGTCTTGGTGGCCGGCAGCGCCTTCTCGGGCCCGGCCAGGATGTCGATGTGGTATTCGGAGACGGCCGCGAGCGGCGAGTCCGGGTTGTTGGTCACCGCCAGCGTCACCGCGCCGGCCTCCCGGGCCGCCTTGGTCGAGGCCACCAGGTCGGGCGAGCCGCCGGACTGGCTGACGGTGATGACGAGGACGTCGCGGAGGTCCGGCTTCGCGCCGTAGGCCGTCGTGGTGGACATCGAGGCCAGCCCGCAGGGCAGCCCCAGCACGATCTCCAGCAGGTACTTCGCGTAGAGCGCGGCGTTGTCGGACGTGCCGCGGGCGGTGAGCAGGACGAAGCGAGGCTCGCGCGCCGCGATCCGCCCGGCGGTCTCGCGGATGGCGGGCGCGCCGCGCTCCAGGACGCGGCGGAGCATCGCGGGCTGCTCGGCCATCTCGCCGGCCATGATGCGGCCGGGCCGCTCGCCGTCACCGGCCGGGTACGTGGCGGACATGTCTGGTGCCTCCCGGGTGTCGCGATGCCCCGGACAAGTCGAACACGGGGCGCGCGGGGGCCGCCAGCGGACGACGCCCGGCGGGGCGCGTCCGGGTGCCGGTACGGGCCTCCCGGGGGAGGGTGAGTCTGCTAGATTGGAACCTTGATTGGTCTATACCACATATCGTCACTCTCGATCGGATCGGCAGGCCCCGCGTGGAAGTTGTCATCGTCCCGGACGCCAAGGCAGGCGGCGAGCTGATCGCGGGGGCCATCGGCGCCCTGCTCGGCCGCAAGCCCGACGCCCTTCTCGGCGTTGCCACCGGCTCTACCCCGCTGCCCATCTACCAGGCCCTCGCGGACCTGGTCCGCTCCGGCGCCGTGGACGCCTCGCGCGCCCGCGTCTGCCAGCTGGACGAGTACGTCGGGCTGCCGGCGGGCCACCCGGAGTCCTACCGCTCCGTGGTGCTCCGCGAGGTGGTCGAACCCCTCGGGCTCTCCGAGGACGCGTTCATGGGCCCCGACGGCTCCGCCGAGGACGTCCAGGCGGCCTGCGAGGCGTACGACAGGGCGCTGGCCGAGGCCGGCGGCGTCGACCTCCAGCTGCTGGGCATCGGCACCGACGGGCACATCGGCTTCAACGAGCCCTGCTCCTCGCTCGCCTCCCGCACCCGGATCAAGACGCTCACCGAGCAGACCCGGGTCGACAACGCGCGCTTCTTCGACGACGACATCGACCAGGTGCCGCACCACGTGATCACCCAGGGCATCGGCACCATCCTGGAGGCCCGCCACCCGATCCTGCTCGCGACGGGCGAGGGCAAGGCGGACGCGGTGGCCGCGACCGTCGAGGGGCCGGTGGCCTCGATCGTGCCCGCCTCGGCGCTCCAGCTGCACCCGCACGCGACGGTGGTCGTGGACGAGGCGGCGGCGTCGAAGCTGAAGCTGGCGGACTACTTCCGCGCGACCTACGCGGCGAAGCCGGCCTGGCAGGGGCTGTAGCCTTCGCGCTTCCGCCGTACGCGAGAGGGCCGGGACACCGCGGTGGTGTCCCGGCCCTCTCACGCGTGCGGGGTCAGCTCCCGGCGATGATCTCCGCCGCCGCCCGGCCGCAGACGCGGGCGGCGCCGTGCGTCGCGATGTGCAGCGCTCCCCGGGGCCCCGCCTGCGGGACGCCCATCTCGACCACGATGGTGTCCGGGCGCGCCGCGAGCAGCGCGTCCAGGGCCTCGCTCATCCACGCGTGGCGGTGCACGTCGCGGACCACGGCGACGACGCGCCGCTCCCCGGCCGCCCGCAGCGCGGCCTCGGCCGGGGCCTCGGAGTCGCCGTCGAAGGTGCCGGTCTCCGTGCCGGGGACGAGCCGGGTCAGCTCGGCCGCGAGGCCCCAGGGGGTCTCGTCGCCGACCGCGATGTTCGCGACCGGGGTGAAGGCGGCCACGTACGCCGGGCCGGTGAGCGGTGCGGCCTCGCCGGTCACCCTCACCGCGCGGCGGGCGGCGACCAGGCCGATGTCCGAGGCGACGCCGGTGTTCCGCGGGGTGCCGGGCGCGGTCCCCTCCTGTGCTGCCGCGCCCGGCCCCCGTACGGCCCCCCTGGCCTCCCGCGTCCAGGACGCGAGGGCCCGCACCCGTGCGGCGGCGTCGGCGAGCCGCTCCTCGGGAAGTTCACCGGAGCGCACCGCGGCGACCAGCGCGTCGCGCAGCCGCAGGACGGTGCTGTCGTCGTCGAGCCCGCCACCGACGCAGAGCGCGTCGGCACCGGCCGCGACGGCGAGGACGGAGCCGCGTTCGATCCCGTACGTCGAGGCGATGGCCTGCATCTCCACGGCGTCGGTCACGATGAGGCCCTGGTAGCCCAGCTCCTCGCGCAGCAGACCGGTGAGGATCTGGGGGCTGAGGGTGGCCGGGCGGTGCGGGTCGAGCGCGGGCAGCAGGATGTGCGCGCTCATCACCGACTTGGAGCCGGCCGCGATGGCCGCCCGGAACGGGACGAGCTCCCGGGCGTGCAGGGTCTCCAGGTCGACGTCGATGCGGGGCAGCGCGTGGTGCGAGTCGACCGCGGTGTCGCCGTGCCCGGGGAAGTGCTTGGTGCAGGCGGCGACACCGGCGGCCTGGAGGCCCTCGACGTACGCGGCGGTGTGCCGGGCGACCAGGTGCGGGTCGGCGCCGAAGGAGCGGACGCCGATGACGGGGTTGCCCGGGTTGGAGTTGACGTCCGCGGACGGGGCCCAGTTGAGGTTGACCCCGCACTCGGCGAGCCGGCGGCCCAGCTCGTGGGCGACGGCCCGGGTCAGCTCGGTGTCGTCCACCGCGCCGAGCGCCAGGTTGCCGGGGAAGGACGAGCCGTGCCGCACCTCGAGGCGGGTGACGTCGCCGCCCTCCTCGTCGATGGCGACGAGCACGTCGTCCCGCTCGGCCCTGAGCTGGGCGGTGAGCGCGGCGAGCTGCTCGGGCGTCTCGATGTTGCGGCCGAACAGTCCGACGGAGGAGAGCCCTTCGCCGACCCGGCGCAGCAGCCACTCCGGCGCCGTGGTGCCGGTGAAGCCGGGCTGCAGCACGGCGAGGGCGTCACGGGTGAGGGTGTCCGTGGTGGAGGTGAGGGTGGTCATGGGGCGGCGTTATCCCTTCACGGCGCCGGAGGTGAGCCCCGCGGCCATCTTCTTCTGCACGAACATGAAGAAGATGACGACCGGAAGAGCGATCATGGTGGACGCCGCCATCAGGGCGCCGTAGTCCGTACCGCGCTCACTGGTGAACGTCATCAGCCACACGTTGAGCGTGTACTTGGAGTTGTCGTTGATCAGGATGTAGGCGAAGAGGTACTCGTTCCACGCGTTCACCAGCGCGAAGATCGACGCGGCGGCGAGGCCGGGCGCGAGCAGCGGCAGGATCACCCGGCGGAAGGCGCCGAAGCGGGTGCAGCCGTCCACCATGGCGGACTCCTCCAGCTCCACCGGGATGTTCACCACGAAGCCGCGGATCATGATCGTCGCGAACGGCAGCGTGGAGACCAGGTAGACGACGATCAGGCTCCAGTACTCGTCGATGCCGCCCATGGCGTTGAGCTGGGCGTAGATCGGGATGAGCATCGCCGTGGGCGGCAGCATCTGGACCAGGATCAGGATCAGGACCAGGGCCTTGCGGCCGAAGAAGCGGAACCGGCCGATGGCCAGGGCCGCCAGGGTGGCGATGATCATGCCGCCGACGACGGCGGTGATCGAGACGATCAGGCTGGACTGGACCGCGGTGCCGAAGTTCGGCTGGTCCACGGCCTTGACGAAGTTGTCGAAGGTGATCGACGAGGGCCACAGGGTCTGGTCGTACGAGCGGATCTCGCGGCTGGGCCGCAAGGCGCTGATCACCAGCCAGTAGACCGGGAAGACCATGACCAGGGCGATGCCGAGGCCGAGGATGTTCAGGCCGACCCGGGTCTTCTTGCGGTCCGGGCGCAGGGCCTGGGGTGTGTCGGTCGTCGTGGTGCTCATTCGACCTCTCCCGTCTTCATGAGCTGGCGCAGGTAGTACACGGCCACCGCGGACAGCAGGAGCACCGTGATCAGGGCGATCGCGGTGCCCTGACTGAAGGAGGTGGACTCGAAGGCCTTGGAGTACGAGTAGAGGCCGAGGGTCTCGTATTCGGGTTCGGGCTTGCTGCCGCGCAGCAGCCAGATCTGGCCGAAGACGTTGAAGTCCCAGATCACCGACAGCGTGGAGACCATGCTGAAGACCGGCTTGATGACCGGCCAGGTCACGTAGCGGAAGATGCCGAAGCTGGTGGCGCCGTCGAGCGAGGCGGCCTCCTCCAGTTCCTGCGGGACCTGGGTGAGGGCGGCGTACAGCGTGACGACGACGAACGGGATGGCGCCCCAGACGACCAGCAGCGTGATGATCGCGAAGCCCTGGACCGGGTCGAGGTACCAGTTGTGGCCGAGCCAGTCGTCGCCGACGACCTTGGCGATGAGGGTGTTGATGAGGCCGTAGTCGGAGTCGGCCATGAACCGGAAGATGGAGGCGGCGACCATCAGCGGCATCGACCAGGCGGCGATCATGCAGAAGGTCAGGATGAGCCGCACCCAGTTGGACAGCCGGCGCATCAGCAGGGAGATCAGCAGCCCGATGCCCATGGTCAGCGTCACGCAGATGGCCATGAAGACGACGGTGCGGAAGGTCACCCACCAGAACTCGGAGTCCCCGAGGATGTTGGTGAACTGGTCGAAGCCGACCCAGGGTGCGGGATCACCGGTCCACAGCTCGCGCCGGCCCATGTCCTGGAACGACATGATGACGGTCTTGGCGAGGGGGTAGAGGTAGACGGCGGCGATCGCCACGATCGCCGGGAGGATCAGGAAGTAGGGCAGCAGTTCGCCCTTCTTCCGCTTCCTCTTCTGCTTCAGGGGCTTGCCGCCCTCATCGGACAGCGGGCTCCCGTCCGCCTTGGGATCACGTGGTACGGGGACCGGTGGCCCGGCGGCCTTGGTATCGGCGGCAGTCACGTGGCTGACCTTCCATCGCGGGTCCGAGGCAGCCCCCGGAAAACACGGCGTTCTTGTGCGAAAGGGGGCGGGGGCCCGGCGCGGTGCCGGGCCCCCGCCTGGCGATCAGAAGGCTCAGGCCTTCTTGTTGATCAGTGCGTCGATCTCGCTGTCGGCCTTCTTGGTGGCGTCGGCGACGGACGTGCCCTTGAGGATCTTCAGGAGCATGTTCTCCAGAATCTCCTCCTTCTCGATGGAGGCCCAGCCCGGCGCGATCGGCGTGAACCAGGCGTCCGGCACCGCGTTGGCGATGGCGGCCGTCTCGGGCTTGGCCTTCAGCGGCTCAAGCTGCTTCTCGTTGTTCGGGAGGATGTTCTTCGACGCGAGGACGTCCATGGACTTCGCGTTGGTGAAGAGGGAGATCCACTCCTGGCCGAGGTCCTGGACCTTGGACTTGGAGATGGTGGCGAGGTCGGAGCCGCCGATGAAGGACGGGAGCGCCTTGCCGTTCGGGCCGGGCATACCGGCCGTGGCGATCTTGCCGTCCAGCTTCGGGTTGCCGTTCTCGCCCGTGGTGACGCTGCCGGCCTCCCAGGCCTGGCCGTAGATGACCGCGGCCTTCTCGTTGGCCATGACGTTGGCGTGGTCCTGCTCGTCCTTCGTCTGGTCGGCCTTGTTGTACTTCTTGACCAGGTCGACGAAGTGCTGGATGCCCTTCTGCGCCTCGGGGGTGGAGAGGCTGGCCTTCCACTCCTTCGAGCCCTCGTCGTACTTGGCGATCTGGCCGCCCTCGGCCGCGACGTAGGACATCGCGGCGTACCAGTAACGGCCCGGGTAGTACAGGGACGAGGCGCGCTTGTCCTTCTTCGCGAGCTCGGCCTGGACCTTGTCCATCGCCTTGAGGAAGTCGTCCTCGTTCTGCGGGAGGGTGTCGCTGCCGGTACCGGCCTTCAGCATGTCCTTGTTGTAGACCGCCAGACGGGCACTGGCGTAGTAAGGAACGCAGTAGATCTTGCCCTCGTAGGAGCAGGTGTCCTTCAGACCCTTGATCCAGGTGTCCGAGTTCTCGTACTTCGAGGTGTCGATCTCGCCGAGCGCGCCGTTGAGGATGTACTGCATGGTCTCGGTGTTGCCGAGTTCGACAACGTCCGGGAACTTGTCGCCACCGAGGGAGGTGTCGAGCTTCTTGACCTTGTCCGCCCACTGCTGGTACTGGACCTTGACCGTGACGTTGGGGTACTTCTTCTTGAACTGGGCGTTGACGTCCTTGACCAGTTCGGGCCAGGTCGACTGGGCCTCGCCCATGAGCCAGACAGTCAGGTCTTCCTTGCGGTCCTTCGGGTCCTTCGAGGACGTCTTGTCGTCCGAACCACACGCCGCGATGGAAACCAACATGCCCGCGACGCCGATCGCCGCGATGAGCTTGCGCTTCACGCCACCCTCCTCAGGGATGCTGCAACCCCCTCCCCACCGCGCGAGAACGTCGACGAGTACCTCTGGGGCTGGGACCTGGTCTTTAATGGTTTAGACCAGTACCGGGAGCTTGGCCTAGACCTTTAGGGGTGTCAAGGGTGTATAAGAAGTGCACTCGCGTCCGTTATAGGACCGACACCTGAGGGAGGGCGACGAGCCGTGACCGGACCGTGCCACCATGTGAGCCGCGACAGACGGAGGAGCCGGTGACGGCAGCAACGCAGCAGTCGGGAAGGCGGGCCATGGGCGCCGACGGGGGCAGTTCGGAGAACGAGACGGGCACGGGCGCCGGGACGCGCACCGCGCGCGTACCGAAGTACTACCGGCTGAAGCGACATCTCCTCGACATGACCGACACCATGCCGCCGGGCACCCCCGTCCCCCCGGAACGGACCCTGGCCGCCGAGTTCGACACCTCGCGCACCACCGTGCGCCAGGCGCTCCAGGAACTGGTCGTCGAGGGCCGGCTGGAACGCATCCAGGGCAAGGGCACCTTCGTCGCCAAGCCGAAGGTCTCCCAGGCCCTGCAACTCACCTCGTACACCGAGGACATGCGCGCCCAGGGCCTCGAACCGACCTCCCAGCTCCTGGACATCGGCTACGTCACCGCCGACGACACCCTCGCCGGGCTGCTCGACATCAGCGCCGGCGGGCGGGTCCTGCGCATCGAGCGCCTGCGCCTGGCGAGCGGCGAGCCGATGGCCATCGAGACCACGCACCTCTCGGCCAAGCGCTTTCCCGCGCTGCGCCGTTCCCTGGTCAAGTACACCTCGCTCTACACCGCGCTCTCCGAGGTGTACGACGTCCGGCTGGCCGAGGCCGAGGAGACCATCGAGACCTCCCTGGCCACCCCGCGCGAGGCCGGGCTGCTCGGCACCGACGTCGGCCTGCCGATGCTGATGCTCTCCCGGCACTCGCTGGACGAGCAGGGCGAACCGGTCGAGTGGGTGCGCTCGGTCTACCGCGGTGACCGCTACAAGTTCGTGGCCCGCCTGAAGCGGCCGCTGGACTGACCCCCCGTACGCACGTCCCCCCGAACGGCCCCCGGACCCGCCCCCGGGGGCCGTTCGGCGTTCCCCGGGTCCGGATTGGACTGGACCAACCCCGGTACGTTTGCCGCTATTTGGGCCATCCGGCCGGGCCGCGCCGACCGTTGCCGGACCGCAATGCGGACGGGGGGTGACGGTGACCGGGACCCTCGCCTAGATTTCCTGCGCATTACAGGTGATCAGCGAGGGGACGGAGTCGCCGCCATGCCGCAAGAACCAGAAGGAAAGCCACCCACCGTCACACCGCTGCGGGTGGTCATCGCCCTGTGTCTCATCGCGCCGTTCGTGGCGATGCTCTGGGTGAGTTCGTACGCGAAGATCGACCCGACCTTCATCGGCATCCCGTTCTTCTACTGGTACCAGATGCTCTGGGTGCTGATCTCCACCGCGCTCACCATGATCGCGTACAAGCTGTGGCAGCGTGACCAGCGCGCCCGCAAGGGGGGTGCGTCGGCATGAAGGACGGCGTGAACGGCGTCGCGCTCGGCGTCTTCATCTTCTTCTTCGCGGCCGTCACGGTCATGGGCTTCCTGGCCGCCCGCTGGCGCAAGGCCGAGAACGAGGCCACCCTCGACGAATGGGGCCTGGGCGGACGGTCGTTCGGCACCTGGGTCACCTGGTTCCTGCTCGGCGGCGACCTCTACACCGCGTACACCTTCGTCGCCGTGCCCGCGGCGATCTACGCGGCCGGCGCGTCCGGCTTCTTCGCGGTGCCGTACACCATCCTGGTGTATCCGCTGATCTTCACCTTCCTGCCGCGCCTGTGGTCGGTCTCGCACAAGCACGGCTACGTCACCACCTCGGACTTCGTCCGCGGCCGGTTCGGCTCGAAGGGTCTTTCGCTGGCCGTCGCGGTCACCGGCATCCTCGCCACCATGCCCTACATCGCCCTCCAGCTCGTCGGCATCCAGGCGGTGCTGGACGTGATGGGCGTCGGCGGCGGCGAGGACACCAACTGGTTCGTCAAGGACCTGCCGCTGCTGATCGCGTTCGCGGTGCTCGCCGCGTACACCTACTCCTCGGGGCTGCGGGCGCCCGCGCTGATCGCGTTCGTCAAGGACGGGCTGATCTACCTGGTCATCGCCGTGGCGATCATCTACATCCCGATCAAACTCGGCGGCTTCGACGACATCTTCGCCGCCGCCAAGGACAAGTTCGCGCCGCCCGGGAAGCCGCCGACCGGCGCGCTCGCGCCCCCCGAGGCCGGCCACTGGGGATACGCCACCCTGGCGCTCGGGTCCGCGCTGGCGCTCTTCATGTACCCCCACTCGATCACGGCGACGCTCTCCAGCCGCAGCCGTGAGGTGATCCGCCGCAACACCACCATCCTGCCGCTGTACTCGCTGATGCTGGGCCTGCTCGCGCTGCTGGGCTTCATGGCGATCGCCGCCGGCGTGCAGGTGGAGAACGGCCAGCTCGCCATCCCGCAGCTGTTCGAGAACATGTTCCCCGACTGGTTCTCGGGCGTGGCCTTCGCCGCCATCGGCATCGGCGCGCTGGTGCCGGCCGCGATCATGTCCATCGCCGCGGCGAACCTGTTCACGCGCAACATCTACAAGGACTTCCTGAAGCCGGACGCGACGCCCGAGCAGGAGACCAAGGTCTCCAAGCTGGTCTCGCTGCTGGTCAAGGTCGGCGCGCTGGCCTTCGTCCTCACCATGGACAAGACCGTCGCGATCAACTTCCAGCTGCTGGGCGGGATCTGGATCCTCCAGACGATGCCGGCCCTGGTCGGCGGCCTGTTCACCCGGTGGTTCCACCGCTGGGCGCTGATCGCCGGGTGGGCGGCCGGCATGGTCTACGGCACCCTGGCCGCGTACGGGGTCGCGAGCCCGAACGGCTCCCAGCAGCACTTCGGCGGGTCCTCCAAGGAGATTCCCGGCCTCGGCGAGATCGGCTACATCGGCCTCACCGCGTTCGTGCTGAACGTCGTGGTCGTCGTCGTCCTCACCTTCGTCCTGAACGCCGTGAAGGCGCCCGCCGGGTCCGACGAGACCTCCCCGGCCGACTACACCGCGGACGCGGGCGACCCGGGTGTCCAGCAGAAGCTGCCGCCGGCCACGGCGGGGGCGCCGGGCGGTCACTGACCGCACACCTCTACGCCACGCGACACAACATGTGGGGGCCGTCCGACAGGGCGGCCCCCACATGTATGCTCATGCTCGCTGTCGCCGCAGGGGAATCCGGTGCAAATCCGGAACTGTCCCGCAACGGTGTATCCGGTGTGCTTTCGCGCACCCGTCAGTCCGAGGACCTGCCGACAGCGCGTCCGGCTCGACCGAACCGGACGCCCAGACGTCCGGGCCTCGTGGGATGGGCCGGTGGACGCCGCACGGAGTGCCGCCCTGCCCGGGCCCGCTCCTGCCCGGCTGCCCCCGCTCCCCCGCCGGACCGGAGCCGAGCGAGGGAGAGCACCACGTGACCATCGCGCCAGCCGATCCGGTTTCCACAGCCGGATCAACGGGAACCGCGAGCGACGGCCCCGGCACCGCACTGCTGCGGACCCTGACCGGCCTCACCGCCGATCTGCCCGACACCGACCCCGGGCGCGTCGCCGCCGCCGCCCTGCGCGGCCGCAACGCCCGGTCGGACGAGGCGGAGCTGCGCTCACTGGCCACCGAGGCCGCGGCGGGCCTGATCTCCGAGGACCCCGCCTACTCCCGCCTCGCCGCCCGTCTGCTCACCCGGTCCATCGCGGACGAGGCCGCGGGCCAGGGCGCCGTCTCGTTCTCCGCGTCCATCGCCGTGGGCCACCGCGAGGGCCTGATCGCGGACCGGACCGCCGAGTTCGTGACGCTGCACGCCGCCGCCCTGGACGCCCTGGTCGAGGGCGCACTCGCGGCCGGGGCCGACGACCGCTTCGGCTACTTCGGGCTGCGCACCCTGCACAGCCGCTACCTGCTGCGCCACCCGCTCACCCGGCAGGTCATCGAGACCCCCCAGCACTTCATGCTCCGGGTCGCCGCCGGGCTCGCCGAGGACACCTCCGGGCGGGCGCTGGACGAGGTCGCGGCGCTGTACGGGCTGATGAGCCGGCTGGACTACCTGCCGTCCTCGCCGACGCTCTTCAACTCCGGCACCCGCCACCCGCAGATGTCGTCCTGCTACCTGCTCGACTCGCCGCTGGACGAGCTGGACTCCATCTACGACCGCTACCACCAGGTGGCCCGCCTGTCGAAGCACGCGGGCGGCATCGGCCTCTCGTACTCCCGCGTCCGCGCCCGGGGTTCGCTGATCCGGGGCACCAACGGGCACTCCAACGGCATCGTGCCGTTCCTGAAGACGCTGGACGCCTCCGTCGCCGCCGTGAACCAGGGCGGCCGGCGCAAGGGCGCCGCCGCGGTCTACCTGGAGACCTGGCACGCGGACATCGAGGAGTTCCTGGAGCTGCGCGACAACACGGGCGAGGACCAGCGGCGCACGCACAACCTGAACCTGGCGCACTGGATTCCGGACGAGTTCATGCGCCGCGTCGACGCGGACACCGCCTGGTCGCTGTTCTCCCCGGCGGACGTGCCGGAGCTGGTCGACCTGTGGGGCGACGCGTTCGACGCCGCGTACCGGGCGGCCGAGGCGAAGGGGCTGGCCCGCAAGACCATGCCGGCCCGCGAGCTGTACGGCCGGATGATGCGGACCCTGGCGCAGACCGGTCAGGGCTGGATGACGTTCAAGGACGCCTCCAACCGCACGGCGAACCAGACCGCCGAGCCGGGCAGGGTCGTGCACTCCTCGAACCTGTGCACCGAGATCCTGGAGGTCACCGACGACGGCGAGACCGCCGTCTGCAACCTGGGCTCGGTCAACCTCGGCGCGTTCGTCAAGGGTTCCTCGATCGACTGGGAGCGGCTGGACGCCACCGTGCGGACCGCGGTGACCTTCCTCGACCGGGTCGTCGACATCAACTTCTACCCGACCGAGCAGGCCGGCCGGTCCAACGCCCGCTGGCGGCCGGTGGGCCTGGGCGCGATGGGCCTCCAGGACGTCTTCTTCCAGCTGCGGCTGCCCTTCGACTCCCCGGAGGCCCGGGCGCTCTCGGCCCGGATCGCGGAGCGCGTCATGCTCGCCGCGTACGAGGCGTCCTGCGACCTCGCGGAACGGTCCGGTCCGCTGCCCGCCTGGCCGGAGACCCGGGCCGCGCGCGGGGTGCTGCACCCGGACCACTACGACGTGGAGCTGAACTGGCCGGAGCGCTGGGAGGCGCTGCGGGCCCGGATCGCGAGGACCGGGATGCGCAACTCGCTGCTCCTGGCGATCGCCCCGACCGCGACGATCGCCTCGATCGCGGGGGTCTACGAGTGCGTCGAGCCCCAGGTCTCGAACCTCTTCAAGCGGGAGACCCTCAGCGGTGAGTTCCTCCAGGTCAACGGCTATCTGGTGGACGAGCTGAAGCGGCTCGGCGTGTGGGACGCGCGGACGCGTGAGGCGCTGCGCGAGTCGAACGGCTCGGTGCAGGGCTTCGGGTGGATCCCGGCGGACGTGCGGGCGCTGTACCGCACGGCGTGGGAGATCCCGCAGCGCGGCCTGATCGACATGGCGGCGGCCCGTACGCCGTTCCTCGACCAGAGCCAGTCGCTCAACCTCTTCCTGGAGACGCCGACCATCGGCAAGCTCTCCTCGATGTACGCGTACGCCTGGAAGCAGGGCCTGAAGACCACGTACTACCTGCGCTCCCGCCCGGCGACCCGGATCGCCCGTGCCGCCTCCGGTGCCGCGCCGGCCGCCGCCCCCGTCCCCGTACAGCAGGCGCAGGCGCCCGACGCGGACGCCGTCGCCTGTTCCCTGGAAAACCCCGAGTCCTGCGAGGCATGCCAGTGATGACCACCACGACCACCGGACGGAACCTGCTCGACCCGGGCTTCGAACTGACCCTGCGGCCCATGCGCTACCCGGACTTCTACGAGCGCTACCGGGACGCGATCAAGAACACCTGGCACGTGGAGGAGGTCGACCTCCACTCGGACGTGCCGGACCTCGCGAGGATGACGCCCGCCGAGCAGCACCTGATCGGGCGGCTGGTGGCGTTCTTCGCGACCGGTGACTCGATCGTCGCCAACAACCTGGTGCTGACGCTGTACAAGCACATCAACTCCCCCGAGGCCCGGCTGTATCTGTCGCGGCAGCTGTTCGAGGAGGCCGTGCACGTCCAGTTCTATCTGACGCTGCTCGACACCTATCTGCCCGACCCGGACGACCGCGCGGCGGCGTTCGCGGCGGTGCAGAACATCCCCTCGATCCGCGAGAAGGCGCAGTTCTGCTTCCGGTGGATGGACTCGGTGGAGGAGATCGACCGGCTGGAGTCGAAGGCGGACCGCCGTCGCTTCCTGCTGAACCTGATCTGCTTCGCGGCGTGCATCGAGGGGCTGTTCTTCTACGGCGCCTTCGCCTACGTGTACTGGTTCCGCTCGCGCGGGCTGCTGCACGGTCTCGCCACGGGGACCAACTGGGTCTTCCGCGACGAGACCATGCACATGAACTTCGCGTTCGAGGTCGTGGACACGGTCCGCGCGGAGGAGCCGGACCTCTTCGACGACGCCCTCCGGCAGCAGGTCACCGACATGCTGAAGGAGGCCGTCGAGGCGGAGCTGCAGTTCGGCCGCGACCTGTGCGGCGACGGGCTGCCCGGCATGAACACCGAGTCGATGCGCGAGTACCTTCAGTGCGTCGCCGACCAGCGGCTCACCCGGCTGGGCTTCCCGGCGGTGTACGGATCGCAGAACCCGTTCTCGTTCATGGAGCTCCAGGGGGTCCAGGAGCTCACGAACTTCTTCGAGCGCCGCCCCTCGGCGTACCAGGTGGCCGTCGAGGGCACGGTCGCCTTCGACGACGACTTCTAGATCCTCGCCCAGCTCCTGACGTACGGACGCCGTGCGGCCCCCACCGGCCGCGCGGCGTCCGCCGTTCGGGGTGGGCGGGTGCTCCGGTCCTGTTCCGCCGCGCGCAGCTGGCGGTCGATGCGGCGCTCGCGGGCGGCGCCGATCAGCGCCGGCAGCAGGACGAGGGCGGAAAGTGCGGAAATGCCGAGGAAGTTCAGGAATGTGTTCATGCCTCTACTGTCCTCGTTCCGGAGGAGATCCGGCAGTGGCAGGACTGTCATACGACATCGAATTACTGCCACACTGGGTCCATGCTGAACAACGTCGCCGCCCTGCTGCTCGATGACGTCCACCCCTTCGAACTCGGGGTGCTCTGCGAGGTGTTCGGCCTCGACCGCAGCGACGAGGGCCTGCCGGTGCACGATTTCGCGGTGGTCTCCGGCGAGGGGCCCCAGCTGCGGACCCACGCCGGCTTCACGATCCACACCCCCCACGGCCTCGACCGGCTGGAGGAGGCGGACCTCGTCGCCGTACCGGCCGGCAGCCGCTTCGGGCAGCGCGAGTTCCCCGAGGAGGTCCTGACCGCCCTGCGCCGGGCCGTGGAGCGGGGGGCCCAGGTGCTCAGCGTCTGCTCGGGGGCGTACCTCCTGGGCGCGGCCGGGCTGCTCGACGGCCGCCGCTGCACCACGCACTGGCGGCACGCCGACGACCTGGCCCGCCGCTTCCCCGAGGCCGCCGTCGAGCCGGACGTGCTGTACGTGGAGGACGGGCCGGTCACCACGTCGGCGGGGACGGCCGCGGGGATCGACGCCTGCCTGCACCTGGTCCGCCGGGCCTACGGGCCCGCCGTCGCCAACACCATCGCCCGCCGGATGGTGGTGCCGCCGCACCGGGACGGCGGGCAGGCGCAGTACGTCCAGCGGCCTCTGCCGCGCACCCGGTGCGACACGGTGGGCGGCACACTGGCCTGGATGGAGCGCCACCTCGACCGCGAGATCACCGTCGAACAGCTCGCGGACCGGGCGCACATGTCGCCGCGCACCTTCGCCCGCCGCTTCCAGCAGGAGACCGGCACCACTCCGTACCGCTGGCTGCTGCGCCAGCGCGTCCTGCTGGCCCAGCACCTCCTGGAGAGCTCCGACGAGACCGTCGACACCATCGCCGACCGCACCGGCTTCGGGACGGCGGCGGCGCTGCGCCACCAGTTCGTACGCGCCCTGGGCACCACGCCGCAGGCGTACCGGCGCACCTTCAGGGGCCCGTCGGCGGTCGGCGAGGCTGCCTGACCGGGCCCGACGGACCCCGTGAGGGGTGTCAGACGCCGCAGTTGGGCGCCGACCAGTGGTGGCTGGGGCCCTGGTTCACGTGGACGTGGTCGTTGTGGTCCGGGTAGCCCGGGCCGAGAATCCCGTTGAAGCCGTGGTAGCGGGCCTCCTTGGCGAGGGTGCAGAAGGCGATCCCGCCGAGGTCGGCCGCGTCCCCGTACAGATGGCGGCTGTTCGACGCGCCGCCGACGGCGCTGTTGCAGGACGTGGAGCGGAACCCGCTGTTGATGTTGATGGGCCGGTCGCCGAGCGCGTGGCGCAGCGCCTCCAGCTTCCACATGGTGCTCAGCGCGTTGGCCTTCGCCGTGGCCGCCGAGACCGCGCCGCCCGACCAGGTGCTGTTGCAGCGGTTCATCTCGGCGTACGTGAAGTGCGCCGGGGTGCAGTCGTTGTCCTGGAGGGCGTAGATCTTGGCCTGGGTGTCGGGGCCCGCGATGCCGTCGGCGGCCAGCCCGTAGGCGGCCTGGAAGCGCTTGACGGCGGCGGTGGTGGCGGGGCCGTACGAGCCGTCGATGGCCAGGACCGAGTTGTAGCCGGGGTAGCCGGCGACCCGGATCTGCAGCTGTTTCACGTCGTTGCCGGTGGCGCCGGGCCTCAGGGTGCGGGTCCAGGTGTAGCAGCCGTCGGCGTGCGCGGTGCCGGCGGTGACCACGGCACCGCCCAACGCGAACGCCATGGTCATGACAAGGCTGAGCAGGAGTCGTGCGGAACGTCTGATCACGGGGGCTCCCTACCGCTGTTGGATGTCTGGGCTGTGGAAGGCCTGCGGCACGAGCCTGTCGGATGCGAGGGTCCCCGTCAACTACGCGTGTAGAAACGGAGGTTGACGGAGAGGCGAACGCGGCGCGGGACGGGCCCGCGCCGCGTTCGCCGCACCGGCTCAGTCGTTCGGGACGACCTCGTAGCGCGGGGTGTTCTCCGCCATCTGCCGCAGCGCGTCCTTGCGCTCGCGCTTGGAGAGCCGGTCGATGTACAGGTAGCCGTACAGGTGGTCCGTCTCGTGCTGGAGGCAGCGCGCGAAGTAGCCCGTGCCGCGCACCCGGACCGGGTTGCCCTTGGCGTCCTGGCCGCGCACCACCGCGTAGTCCGGGCGGGCCAGCTTGGCGTACGCCGTCGGCACGGAGAGGCAGCCCTCGCCGGAGTCGTCCAGGACCCGCGCCTCCGGCGGCAGCTCCTCCAGGACCGGGTTGCAGATGGCACCGACGTGCCGCACGCCCTCGTCGTCGGGGCAGTCGTAGACGAAGACCTTGAGGTCGACGCCGATCTGGTTGGCGGCCAGGCCGACGCCCTCCGCCGTGCGCTGGCTCGCGAACATGTCGTCGATCAGCGCGGCCAGCTCGTCGCCGAACTCCGTGACGTCCTTGCACTCCTTGTGCAGGACCGGGTTGCCCACGACCGTGATCGGACGGGAGGTACCGCGCTCGCGGTGTGCCGTCTCGCGCGCCTCACAGTCCTCGGTGTCGATGAGGAAGCCCTCCTCGTCGACGCTGACCTGCTCGTCCGTCTCCTGCTGCGCCATGTCCGCCGTACGCCTTCCTCAAAACCCGAATCGGTGCGTCCATAGCCTACGGGCACGGGTCAGCAGACTTCTTCGAGATCCCGCCACTCACGGCTGTCCGGGCTGTCCGCCACCCAGCCGTCCAGCAGCCCGCGCACCAGACCGGCCGGGGCCGCGAGACCGCACTCACGCTCCGGCACCCACAGCTCACCGGCCGTGCGGTGCCCCAGCGGGCCCGGATGCCCCGGCTCGCTGTGGTCGTGCGGGTCCAGGTGCTCGCCGTCGCCCTCGTCGCTCTCCATCCGGCTCTCCGAACAGGCCCGGCACAGCAGCCGCACCGACGAGGACCAGTCCTCGGCGGCGAACCCCGCGTCCGAGGCCAGCTGCTCCAGCGCGTCCCGGTCCGCCTCCGTGGCCGCCTCCAGCAGCACCACCCAGGTCGGCACGGGCGACGGGGCCCACAGCTCGATCTCGTCGAACACCGGGTAGGAGGGGCCCGCCGCGGTGATCCGCTCGCCGTTCGACACCCCGTCGTGCAGCACGACCTCGCCCCAGCGCCGCCCGGACGACGGCAGCGGGATCGACAGCACCTCTATCCGGGCCGGGTCGAGACGGCGGCCCCAGACGACCTCGGCCTCGCCCTCCGGCGACAGCCGTACCGCCGCGCTGCCCAGCTCCATGCCGACCGGCTCGTTGCCCGCGGCCGGGGTCTGCTGACCGCCGCCCGGGACCTTCAGCCCGTACGCCTGCCAGGCGCGGCGCGCCAGCGGCCAGTCCTGGAGGGCGGTCGCGGCGATGCCCACGTTCCACCAGTCCGGGGCTCCGGACTCCTTGTCGAGCAGGGCGACGGCCCGCAGCCCGGCGGCCCTCGCCTGTTCCCAGTCGTGCCGGAACTTGTGCAGCAGCGCCAGGTTGAACCATGACTCGGAGAGCCAGGGCTCCAGGTCCGCCGCGCGTGTCAGCAGCGCCCCCGCGTCCTCGTACCGGCCGTCGCCGATCAGCGTGAACGCGCGGTCCGTGGCCTGCCGCCAAGAGGCGGACGGCCGATGCCGTACCTTCCCGAAGATCCTCACGATTCCCGCCTGTCCCGACTGGACACCCTCGTTCTACCGCTCTCTTCGCATCCAACCATGCCGGGCCGGACGCCCGCTCATTACCCATCGGTTACCCGGGCGGGACGGGGGTCAGGCCGCCCCGGGCCAGAACCCGGGCCAAGGACTCCACCACCTGCGGCTGGTAGTCGTGCCCGGTTCCGAGCCTGAGCTGTTCCAGCGCACCCAGTGGCCCGGAGAGACTTTCCCCGCTGAGGTCGTCGTATGCGTTCACCGCCCGGACGATCCTGGCGGACAGCGGCTGCTCCCGGTAGGGGTCGGCCTGGCGCTCCACCACGACGGCGACCTTCGCGTCCACCCCGGTCTGCCGGACCACCGCGCCGCCGAGCAGCGCGATCCGGCGCTGCTCGGCGGCCGGCAGCAGGGCCGTCGCCCCGTCCGGCACCGGGTCGACCAGCGACAACTGGCCGATGTCGTGCATCAGCGCCGCGTACTCCAGGACGGTGAGCTCCGGCCCGGACAGGCCCATCTCGCGCCCGACGGCGGTGCACAGCTCGGCCACCCGGCGGGCGTGGCCGTGCGGGGTGTAGCCGGCGATCTCGGTGGACCGGGCGAGCGAGGCGATGGTCTGCCGGTACGTGGTGCGGGCGGCGGCGAACCGGCGGTACGAGAGCTGGGTGAGCAGCAGCGGTACGCAGAGCACGGGCAGCGCCCACAGCCCGGCGGCGGCGACCCCGAGCGCCATGACCGCGCCGGTCGCGCAGACGGCCGAGCCGATGCCGGTGAGCGCCCGCAGCTCGTCGCGGAGCAGCGGCCCGAAGGGCGCGGGGGCCTCCCGGGAGCCGCGCGGGCGGGTGCGGGCGCGCAGCAGGAGCGCGGCGAGCACGGCGTCGCAGAGGGCGGTCAGGCCGAGCAGCAGGAGCAGGAAGGCCGCGTAGTACGGACCGTCGCCGAGCCATCGCTCGCTGCGGCCCGCGGTGTACAGGGGCTGGAAGCAGACCGCCGCGAAGGTCACGGTCAGCAGCCGCCGGGCCACCTGGTCGGCGCCCGGCCCGGCGCCCCGCGCCAGCTGCGGCACCGAGGCGACGAGCTGGGCGGCGGCGAGGACCGCGACGACCTGGAGGACCCCGTGGCTGGTGGGCTGCCCGCCGCTGCGCCCGAGCAGGGCGTACGCGAGTGCCCCGGCGGCGCCGAGCGGCGCGGGCTCCCGCTCCCCGGGCAGGGCGCCCCAGCGGGCCAGCTCGCCGATGGTGATGAGGGCGCCGAAGGCGAGGGCGTGCCCCGGATCGTGGACGCCGCGCCACAGGGTGTGCCCGAGCCCGGCGGCGGCGAGCACGAGGGCGGCGCCGCGCAGGCCGAGCGTCGCGGGGCCCGGGGTCACCGGGGACCCTGCCCGTCGGCACCGTCCGGCCGGGGGCTCAGCGGCGCGGGGACGGGCCCGGCGGCCCCCTCCCGAGGCGGCGGCAGCCGCGTGTCGTCCGATGTGACGGCCCCGAACCAGCCGTACCGCTCCAGGCCCCGCGCCAGGGCCCGCACCATCTGGGGGTCGAACTGCGTGCCGGCGCACCGTTCCAGCTCCTCCACGGCGGCCGGGACCGGCCGGGCCCGCCGGTAGGAGCGGGTCGAGGTCATGGCGTCGAAGGCGTCGGCGACGGCGACGACGCGGGCGCATTCCGGGATGCCCCGGCCGGAGAGCCCGGACGGGTAGCCGCTGCCGTCGAGGCGTTCGTGGTGGTGCAGGATCGCGGCCCTGGCCTCGCCGAGGAAGCCGATGCCCCGGACGATCTCGTGCCCGTACTCCGGGTGCAGCTCGATGACGCGCCGCTCCTCGGGGGTGAGCGGGCCGTCCTTGCGCAGGACGCGGGTGGGGACGCCCAGCTTGCCGACGTCGTGGAGGATGCCGGCGAACCGCAGCACCTCGACGCGCTCCCGGTCCAGGCCCAGTTCGTGGGCGATGAGGACACAGGCGCGGCCGACCCGTTCGCTGTGGCCCCGGGTGTAGGTGTCCTTGATGTCGACGGCCTGGACGAGCGCCCGGATGGTGGCGCGGTGCGCGGCGTGCTCGCGGTGGTACTGGGCGTAGACCCAGCAGGAGATGTACATGGGCAGCAGGACGAAGAGCGCGGCGAGCGGCCCGTAGGAGCTGTTCCAGAGGACGGCCATCATCAGCCCGGCGAGGCCGTGCACCAGGTGGGGGGCGAGCGAGCGAGGCAGGAGCCCGCGCCAGGCGCGGCGCACCGGCAGCCGTTCCGCGACGAGCAGGATCGAGCCGTCGAGGGCGGCGAGCACGGCGCTGAAGGCGAGGGCCGCCGCGCAGACCGGCAGCAGCGCGTAGGGCAGGTCGGGCGGGCTGTCCAGCGCGGCGGGCCCGCCGAGCAGGGCGTGGACGCGGGAGGCCGCCCAGACGGCGAGGGCCGGCTCGGCGGCGCGCCAGATCCGGCGGGCGGTGACGGGCGGTTTGCCGGCCCGGCCCGCGAGGGAGCCCGGGACGGCGACGAGCGCCGCCGCCGGGGGCGGGAGCAGGAAGGCGGCGGCGAGCAGCAGCGGGAAGAACGAGCCCGCGCCGACGAAGCCGACCGGGAAGGGGCGGCGGCCGAGGAGTTCGCAGGCCAGATGGAGCCCGGCGAGCAGGGCGAGCGTGGTCCACGGGGTGGCGGCGCCCGGGCGCAGGGCGGGCGCGGCGCACAGGACCGCGCCGAGGGCGACGAGGCCGATATGGGCCCGCACCGCCCCGCGTGTGGCTCTCACCCTCGCTCGCCCCCCAGCTCCGCTCGTGAAGGGCCACGCTAACGAGCGGGGCGGTCCGGGCGGGTGCCGTCGGGGGCGATTAGCACGTTCGGGTGAAGCGCGGAGGTCACTCCTTGGCGGCGCTCGGCACCTCGGGGCCGGAGACCGTGACGTCCTGCTCCGGCACCGCCTGTCCCGAGCGGATGAGGTCGATGCGGCCCATCACCTTGGAGCGCAGGTCGGCCGGCACGTCGTCCTGGCCGCAGCAGCGCTTCACCAGCTTCTTGACGGCCTGTTCGAGGCCGTACTTCTCCAGGCAGGGGGAGCACTCGACGAAGTGCGCCTCGAACTTGGTGCAGTCGCTGTCGGGCATCTCCCGGTCGAGAAACTCGTAGAGGTGATCCAGGACCTCTGCGCACTCCGTCTCGTGCGGCTCTCCGCAGCTCATGAGCCCGAGCCTTTCCGATCGTCCGACTCACCGGCGCCGGCGGGGACGAGCCCGCGGTCGCGGGCGTAGTCCTCCAGCATGCCGCGCAGTTGACGGCGGCCCCGGTGCAGTCGGGACATCACCGTACCGATGGGAGTCCCCATGATGTCCGCGATCTCCTTGTAGGCAAAGCCCTCGACATCGGCGAGATAGACCGCGATGCGGAACTCCTCGGGGATCGCCTGCAGCGCGGACTTCACGTCCGAGTCGGGCAGGTGGTCGAGGGCCTGCGACTCGGCGGAGCGCAGCCCGGTCGACATGTGCGACTCGGCGCGGGCCAGCTGCCAGTCCTCGATCTCCTCGGCGGCACTGCGCTGGGGTTCGCGCTGCTTCTTGCGGTACGAGTTGATGAAGGTGTTCGTGAGGATGCGGTACATCCACGCCTTGAGGTTGGTGCCCTCACGGAACTGGTGGAAGGAGCCGTACGCCTTGGCATACGTCTCCTGGACCAGGTCCTCGGCGTCCGCGGGATTGCGCGTCATGCGCAGGGCCGCCGAGTACATCTGGTCGAGGAAACCGAGGGCGTCGCGCTCGAAACGCGCGTTGCGCTCGGCCGTCGTCTCCTGCGGGCGGCCGTCGTCGGTCCCTGTGACCGGACCCACCTCCTCCAACGCTGGGGCGGAGCCGAAACCGGACCCGCTCGAATCGGAGAATAGTCGACCTTGGTCACGCGCGGGCTGTCGATCCGTTCCGCCGGGTGACCGCTCGGGAGTGGTCTTGGCCGCGTGCAGGACCGTCCACTCCAGGTCAGCGGTGTTCGAGCGACGTGGGCAGATGGTCGAACCCATGCGACGGACTCCCTCTCCACTTACGACGTTGGCTTACCGATGTCCGGAACAACAGCGGCTCCGTGCCGGGCATTCCCCGCGGTGCGCGTCACACGAGACCGGCCAGCCATCCGGCGACGGCCGCGGTGAGGATCCCCATCGCCCGCTCCTCGGTGAGCCCGGACTTCTTCGGTACGGCGAAGCCGTGGTCGCCGTACGGCACTTCGGTGATCCGGTAGTCGCCGGGCGGGAATTCGGCGGGCTTCCCGAACGGGTCGTTGCCGCCCTGGACGACGAGCGCGTCCACCCCGCAGCCCAGCAGCTCGTCGGCGCGGGTCTTCTCGGGGCGGCCCGGCGGGTGCAGCGGAAAGCTGAGCGCGAGGACCGCCCGGGCGCCGAGCTCCGCGGCGGTGCGGCAGGCCACGCGGGCCCCGGCGCTGCGTCCCCCGGCGACGACCGGCGGCCCCGGGGCGGCGAGGGCCGGCCAGACTCCGCGCCAGCCGGTGTCCAGGGTCTTCGGGGCGGGCGCCAGCTTCTTGCCGGCCACCCGCCAGGGCTGCTCCACGAGGGCGACGCTCACGCCGTACGCGGGCAGGGCGGCGCCGAGGGCCTTGAGGTCGCGGGCCTCGATGCCGCCGCCGGCACCGTGGCCGAGGGCGAGCACGAGGCGCGGGGCGGGGGCGGCGAGCCAGGTGACGCGGGCGGGGCCGGCCCCGGTCTCGACGGTCTCGGCGCGGGGGGTCACGTCGTCGGTGTTCACGGCGCCCATCCAACCAACACCCGGCGGGCGGTACGGGGATGGCGCGTGGCCCCGGCCCGCGTGGTTCAGAAGAGGGTGCCCACCTCGGGCTCGGCCAGCTCGTCCTTCAGCTCGGGGCCGTTGTTGCGGACGTTGCTGACGGCGGTCGCGACCGGGTAGGCGCGCATCAGGCCGGGCGGCGGCGGTGCGAGCAGGGCCCGCAGCTCCTCGATGTCGGTGCGCGAGGGGTCCAGCCAGTCGTCCCAGCGGTCCGGGGTGAGCATCAGCGGCATCCGGGGGTGGATCTCGGAGAGCGAGGCCGGTCCGCCGGCGGGGGCGACGGCGAGCGGACCGGTCTCCGCCTCGGTGGTGATCACCGAGCAGGTGACCCACCACGCCTGCGGGTGGTCGTCGGGCAGGGTGCGGTCGCGCCAGAACTCGTACAGGCCGGCCATCGCGAAGACCGAGCCGTCGGCCGGGGTCACGAAATAGGGCTGCTTGCGGGGGCGCTTGCGGCGCCCCTTCTCCTCCAGCTGCCGTTCCTCGGCGCCGGTCACCCACTCGTAATAGCCGTCGGCGGGCAGGATGCAGCGCCGGGAGGCGAAGGGGCGGCGGAAGGACGGCTTCTCGTGGACGGTCTCGGCCCGGGCGTTGATCATCCGGGCGGCGCCCTCCGGGTTCTTGGCCCAGGACGGGACGAGCCCCCATCTCAGTGCCCGCATCTGGCGAACCGGGCGCTGGTCGTCCGCGTCTTTCACAGGACGTTCCAGGATGGCGTAGACCTCCTTGGTCGGCGCCACGTTGTAGTCGGGCTCCAGTGTCTCGGCCGGTTCCCACTTCTCCACCTGGAAGAGTCCGGTCAGGTCCTCGGGCCGCCGACTCGCTGCATACCGTCCGCACATAAGTGCCAGACTGCCACGACCGCCGTCCCGAACGGACCCCGATCCGGTAAGGAGCCGCCCGCCCCATGGACAGCACCGATCTCGGCAACCTGTGGGACCGCGTCACCGGCACCCAGCCCGCCCCGGAGCAGTGGCTGGTGGTGGTGACCGCGACGGCGGCGCTGATCGCGGTCGTCCCGAACGTCCTGTGGCGGTTGTCCCGGAACACGATCACCATCGCCCACGAGGGCGGCCACGGACTGGTGGCGCTGCTCTCCGGCCGGCAGCTCTCGGGCATCCGGCTGCACTCGGACACCAGCGGGCTGACCGTGAGCCGGGGCAGGCCGACCGGGATCGGCATGGTGCTGACCGCCGCGGCGGGCTACACCGCGCCCTCGCTGCTCGGGCTCGGCGGCGCCTGGCTGCTGGTGGACGGCCGGATCACGCTGCTGCTGTGGCTGGCGACCGCCCTGCTCGCGGTGATGCTGGTGATGATCCGCAATGTGTACGGGGCGCTGTCCGTGATCCTCACCGGCTCGGTGTTCCTGCTGGTCTCCTGGCTGGCCTCGCCCGCCTGGCAGTCCCTGTTCGCGTACAGCGTGGTCTGGTTCCTGCTGCTGGGCGGCGTACGCCCGGTGTTCGAGCTCCAGTCGAAGCGGCGGCGCGGCGGGGCGCCGGACTCGGACGCGGACCAGCTGTCCCGGCTGACCGACGTCCCGGCGGCGCTGTGGCTGTTCCTCTTCCACGCGGTGTCGCTGTGCTCCCTGATCGGCGGCGGGCGCTGGCTGCTGGGCCTGTGACGGGCTGTGACCGGGCTCACCTCCGCCCGAACCTCTAAAGTGAGCGCATGACCGAAAGCGCCGTGCACCCCGCCCTCTGGCCCGCCCCCTTCGCGAGCGGGGCCGTCGACGCGACCGTCACGGTGCCCGGTTCCAAGTCGGTCACCAACCGCGCGCTGGTGCTCGCCGCCCTCTCCTCGGAGCCCGGCTGGCTGCGCCGCCCGCTGCGCTCCCGGGACACCCTGCTGATGGCGGACGCGCTGCGCGCGATGGGCGTACGCATCGAGGAGACGGTGTCCTCCAGCTCCTCGGCGACCGGCGCGGCCGGTGCTCCGGAGGCCGCGGGCGAGGCGTGGCGGGTCATCCCGGCCCCCCTGCACGGCCCGGTCACCGTCGACGTCGGCAACGCCGGTACGGTCATGCGCTTCCTGCCCCCGGTGGCCGCGCTCGCCGAGGGACCCGTTCGCTTCGACGGCGACCCCCGCTCCTACGAGCGCCCGCTGACCGGGGTGATCGAGGCCCTGCGGGTCCTCGGTGCCCGGATCGACGACGACTCCCGGGGCTCGCTGCCGATGACCGTGCACGGCGGCGGCGCGCTGGACGGCGGCCCGGTCGAGATCGACGCCTCCTCGTCCTCCCAGTTCGTCTCGGCGCTGCTGCTGTCCGCGCCGCGCTTCAACCAGGGCGTGGAGGTCCGGCACACCGGCGACCGGCTGCCGTCCATGCCGCACATCCGGATGACCGTCGACATGCTCCGGGCCGTCGGCGCGCAGGTGGACGAGCCGGAGACCGGCGGCGAGCCGAACGTCTGGCGGGTCTCCCCCTCGGCGCTCCTCGGCCGCGACCTGACCGTCGAGCCGGACCTGTCCAACGCCCAGCCGTTCCTGGCGGCGGCGCTGGTCACGGGCGGCCGGGTGACCATCCCGGACTGGCCGGCGCGCACCACGCAGCCCGGTGACGCGCTGCGCGAGATCTTCACCGAGATGGGCGGCGGCTGCGAGCTCACCGAGCACGGGCTGACCTTCACCGGCTCCGGCCGCGTCCACGGCATCGACGTGGACCTCTCCGAGGTCGGCGAGCTGACCCCGGGCATCGCCGCCGTCGCCGCCCTGGCCGACTCCCCCTCCACGCTGCGGGGCGTCGCCCATCTGCGGCTGCACGAGACGGACCGGCTGGCCGCGCTCACCAAGGAGATCAACGAGCTGGGCGGCGACGTCACCGAGACGGCGGACGGCCTGCGCATCCGCCCGCGCCCGCTGCACGGCGGCACCTTCCGTACGTACGACGACCACCGGATGGCCACCGCGGGGGCGGTCATCGGCCTTGCCGTCCCCGGAGTGGAGATCGAGAACGTGGCGACGACCGCCAAGACCCTGCCGGACTTCCCGCAGATGTGGACCGGAATGCTCGGGGCCTGAGACATGCGCCGCTACGGCAAGAACCCCGACGAGGACGACATCCGCGTCCGCCCCAACCGCAAGGGCAACCGCCCGCGCACCCACATCCGGCCCAAGCACGAGGACGCCGAGGACGGCATGGTCCTCACCGTGGACCGGGGCCGCCTCACCGTCCTGGTCGGCGACCGCACGGTCGTCGCGATGAAGGCCCGCGAACTGGGCCGCAAGGCCGCGGTGGTGGGCGACACCGTGTCACTCGTCGGGGACCTGTCCGGCGACAAGGACACCCTCGCCCGGATCGTCCGCATCGGTGAGCGGCGCTCGGTGCTGCGCCGGACGGCGGACGACGACGACCCGTTCGAGCGGGTGGTCGTGGCCAACGCGGACCAGCTGGCGATCGTGACCGCGCTGGCCGATCCGGAACCGCGTCCGCGCATGATCGACCGGTGCCTGGTCGCCGCGTACGACGGGGGGCTCTCCCCGCTCCTGGTGCTGACCAAGTCCGACCTGGCGTCCCCGGACACGCTGCTGGGCGCGTACACCCCGCTGGGGGTGCCGTTCGTCGTCACCAGCCGCGAGGAGCTGGAGAACGGGGACGCGGCCGACCGGGTCCGCGAGCAGCTCGACGGCCGGGTGACGGCCTTCGTCGGGCACTCGGGCGTCGGCAAGACCACGCTGGTCAACGCGCTGGTGCCGAAGGAGAAGCGGCGCACCACCGGGGTGGTGAACGCGGTGACCGGCCGGGGCCGGCACACCACCACGTCGGCGCTCGCGCTGCCGCTGCCCGGCTACCAGGGCTGGGTGATCGACACCCCCGGGGTGCGTTCGTTCGGGCTGAACCACATCGACCCGTCGCGCGTCATCAACGCCTTCCCGGACCTCCAGCCCGGTACGGAGGAGTGCCCGCGCGGCTGCACCCACGACAACCACGAACCGGAATGCGCGCTGGACGCCTGGGTGGCGGCGGGGCACGCGGACCCGGCCCGGCTGGACTCGCTGCGCCGGCTGCTCTCCACCCGTAACAGGCGCGAGGGCGACTGATCGCCGACCGGGCCGGGAACGTTTGCGATCACTCGCTTCCGGTAAGTGCATAATCACGCCCAGCGGCACCATTGGTGCGGGGCGGTCGGCGATGCGGGAGGGTGCGGACGATGGCATGGCTGCTGGTCGTGGTCGCGGGACTTCTGGAGACCGGGTTCGCGGTCTGCCTGAAGCTCTCGCACGGCTTCTCCCGGCTGTGGCCGACCATCGCGTTCTGCGTCTTCGCGCTCGGCAGCTTCGGTCTGCTGACCCTGTCGCTGAAGAAGCTCGACGTCGGGCCGGCGTACGCGGTGTGGACCGGCATCGGCGCGGCGGGGACGGCCATCTACGGCATGGTCTTCCTCGGTGACGTGGTCTCCACGCTGAAGCTGGTGTCGATCTCGCTGGTGATCCTCGGCGTGATCGGCCTCCAGCTCTCCGGCTCCGCGCACTGACCGCTGCGGCCCGTGTGGCCCGGCTCACCGGCGGGTCGATACTGTGACGGCATGCCCGATTACCACGATGATCTGCGCCTGGCCCACGTACTGGCGGACGCCGCCGACGCGGTGACGATGGACCGGTTCAAGGCTCTGGACCTCAAGGTCGAGACCAAGCCGGACATGACGCCGGTGAGCGAGGCCGACAAGGCCGCCGAGGAGTTGATCCGGGGCCATCTGCACCGGGCTCGCCCGCGCGACGCGATCCTCGGCGAGGAGTACGGCATCGAGGGCACGGGGCCGCGGCGCTGGGTGATCGACCCGATCGACGGCACCAAGAACTACGTACGGGGCGTGCCGGTCTGGGCGACGCTGATCTCGCTCATGGAGGCCGGGGAGGACGGCTTCCAGCCGGTCGTGGGCGTGGTCTCGGCGCCCGCGCTGAACCGCCGCTGGTGGGCGGCGAAGGGCTCGGGCGCGTACACCGGCCGCAGCCTGACCTCGGCGACCCGGCTCCAGGTCTCCAAGGTGGAGCGGATCGCGGACGCCTCGTTCGCGTACTCCTCGCTGACCGGCTGGGAGGAGCAGGGGCGGCTCGACGGGTTCCTGGACCTGACCCGGGCCTGCTGGCGCACCCGGGGCTACGGGGACTTCTGGCCGTACATGATGGTCGCCGAGGGGTCCGTGGACATCTGCGCGGAGCCGGAGCTCTCGCTGTGGGACATGGCGGCGAACGCGATCGTCGTCCAGGAGGCGGGCGGCCGGTTCACCAGTCTGGACGGTGTGGACGGGCCGGGCGGCGGGAACGGGGCGGCGTCTAACGGCGCACTCCACCGCGAGCTGCTGGGGTACCTGAACCAGCGTTACTGAGTGCGCCCCGCCCGCAGGGCGGCGTAACGGGCGTGCAGTGGGGTGCGCGGTACATCCGCGCGCCCCTTTTCCGGCCTTCGCGACCCCTTGTCGGCTTTCCGCATGGATGCGACTCTGAGCATTCCCCCACTTGTGAACTTGTGAAGCGACTCACGCGGTCGGTTCACCGAGGAGGTGGCATGCTTCATGCTCGTCCGTGACGCCATGAGCACGATGGTCCTCACCATCGGCCCGGCCCATACGCTGCGCCAGGCCGCCCGGCTGATGTCGGCCCGCCGGATCGGGGCGGCCGTCGTCCACGACCCCGACACCTGCGGGGTCGGCATCCTCACCGAGCGCGACATCCTCGACGCCGTCGGCGCGGGCCAGGACCCCGACACCGAGACGGCCTCCGCCCACACCACCACCGACGTGGTCTTCGCCGCACCCGGCTGGACGCTGGAGGAGGCCGCGGCGGCCATGGCGCACGGCGGCTTCCGCCATCTGATCGTCCTCGACGACGACGGCCCCGTCGGGATCGTCTCGGTCCGCGACATCATCCGCCGCTGGACGCCCGCGCCCCGCCGCCCGGCCGCACTGGTCGGCTGACGGCCGCCCCGCGCACGCGACCGGCCCGGCCCCCGCGGGTGCGGGGCCGGGCCGGTCGTACGGCCGGGGGGACTCAGGCGCGCAGCGCCTGCACGGCCGCCTCCAGCCGCTTGCCGAAGTCCTCGTCGGCGCGGCGGAAGTTACCGATCGCCCGCTCGGCGATGTCGTCGCGCGAGACCTTCGCGATGAAGCCGGACAGGTTGTCGACCAGCCGGCCCTTCTCGTCCTCGGTCATGAGCCGGTAGAGGTTCCCGGCCTGCACGAAGTCGTCGTCCTCGGCGTGGCGCGGGGTCTCGTGGTTGCCCGTGACGCCCGCGACGGGGGTGCCTCCCGAGAGCGGCCGGCCCGTCTCGGCGGGGCCGCCGAAGCTGTTGGGCTCGTAGTTCTTCGCGCCCTTGTGGCGGCCGTCGTACAGATAGCCGTCCCGGCTGTTGGTCCGCGCCTCGGTGGCGTGCGGGCGGTTCACCGGGAGGTGGTCGGCGTTGATGCCGACGCGGTAGCGGTGCGCGTCGCCGTACGCGAAGAGGCGGCCCTGGAGCATCTTGTCCGGGGACGGACCGATGCCGGGCACGAAGTGCGCCGGGCTGAAGATCGACTGCTCGACCTCGGCGAAGATGTTCTCCGGGTTGCGGTTGAGCTCCAGCTTGCCGATCTCGACCGGCGGGTAGTCCGCGTGCGGCCACACCTTGGTGAGGTCGAACGGATTGAAGCGGTACGTCGCCGCGTCGGCCGCCGGCATGATCTGCACCTGCACGGTCCAGGACGGGAAGTCACCGCGCTCGATGGACTCGCGCAGGTCCCGCTGGTGGCTGTCCGGGTCCACGCCGGAGAGGCGCACGGCCTCCTCCGTGGTGAGGTTCTTGATGCCCTGGTCGGTCTTGAAGTGGTACTTGACCCAGAAGACCTCGCCCGCCTCGTTCTGCCACTGGTAGGTGTGCGAGCCGAAGCCGTCCATGTGCCGGTACGAGGCGGGGATGCCCCGGTCGCCGAAGAGCCAGGTCACCTGATGGGTGGACTCGGGCGAGAGCCCCCAGAAGTCCCAGACGTTGTCCGCCTCCTGGGAGCCGGTGTACGGGTCGCGCTTCTGCGTGTGGATGAAGTCGGGGAACTTGATGGCGTCCCGGATGAAGAACACCGGGGTGTTGTTGCCGACGAGGTCGTAGTTGCCGTCCTCGGTGTAGAACTTCAGCGCGAAGCCGCGCGGGTCGCGCACCGCGTCGGCGGCGCCGAGGTTGCCCGCGACGGTGGAGAAGCGGAGGAAGGTCTCGGTCTGCTTGCCGACCTCCGAGAGGAACTTCGCCCGCGTCCACCGCGACACGTCACGGGTCACCGTGAACGTCCCGTACGCCCCGGCGCCCCGGGCGTGCACCACGCGCTCCGGAATGCGCTCGCGGTTGAAGTGCGCCAGCTTCTCCATCAGCGACTGGTCCTGCACCAGGACCGGTCCGCCCGCACCGGCGGTCTCGCTGTTCTGGTTGTCGGCGACCGGTGCGCCTGCCTCCGTGGTGAGCGGTCCCTGCGTCACGTGCGCCTCCTGCGTCGTTTCCGCACGTCATGCCTTCATGCCGTGCCCGCGTCCGGCCTTCCTGTCCTCCGGCCGACGCCAAAGCGATCCTACATTGGACAAAGTCCAAGTCAACTGGGCATCCAAAGTCGCACATATTCAAGACCTGACCCCCGCGCTGCTAGAATGGCGCCATGAGTGACCTGCTGGAACGACTTCGAGGACGCGGCTGGCGCATGACCGCGCAGCGGCGCGTCGTGGCCGAGGTCCTCGACGGGGACCATGTGCACCTGACCGCCGACGAGGTCCATGCCCGCGCGGTGGCGAAGCTGCCCGAGATCTCCCGGGCCACCGTCTACAACACGCTGGGCGAGATGGTGAGCCTCGGCGAGGTCATCGAGGTCTCCACCGACCGGCGCGCCAAGCGCTACGACCCCAACGCGCACCGCGCCCACCACCACCTGGTGTGCGCGCGGTGCGGCGCCATCCGCGACGTGCACCCGTCGGGCGACCCGCTGGCGGACCTGCCGGCCGGCGAGCGCTTCGGCTTCACCATCTCCGGCGTCGAGCTGACCTACCGGGGCATCTGCCCGGACTGCGCCGCGACGGCCTGAACGTGTCCCGGACCGCCTCCCGCGCCGGGGGGCGGTCTTCGTGTGCGCGCACATACGACCGAGGGCCGGATCTTCGAAAAGATCCGGCCCTCGGCCTTCAGTAGCGGGGACAGGATTTGAACCTGCGACCTCTGGGTTATGAGCCCAGCGAGCTACCGAGCTGCTCCACCCCGCGTCGTTGTGTTCACAACCCTACGGGACGGCTCGGACCAGTGCAAATTCGTTCGGCCGACTTCGTTTGCGCCGCCGCCGGAGCCCCGGGCTCCGGCCCGCGCCCAGGGCCTACGCCGTCAGTTCCTGGTGCAGGGCCTCGCGGAGGCGCGCCGCGCGCTCCGCGACCTCCGCCGGGCCGAGCTCGACCGCCCGGGCGCACCAGCGCTGCCCCTCCGCCAGCTCACCGCGGCGCGCGGCGAGCAGGGCCAGGCGCAGCGCGGCCCGCCCGTGACCGTCGGCGGCGGCGCGGGTCCACCACAGGGCGGCCTCGCGCTCGCTGCCCTCGCGGGCCAGCAGCAGGCCGAGGTTGAACGCGCCGTTGCGGCTGCCGGACTCGGCCGCCGCGCGGTACCAGTACCCGGCGCTCTCCACGTCTCCCCGGGAGGCGGCGAGCATGCCGACGCGGACCTGGGCGCGGCGGTGCCCCTGCTCGGCGGCCCGCTCGTACCACTCCTCGCACTCGGTCTTCTCGGGCAGCGGCTCGCCCAGCGCCGGCGGCCCGGGCGGCGGCTGCCGCGCGTCGAGCAGCCCGGCCAGCCGGAAGGCCGCCTCCGCGCTGCCGCCGCCCGCCGCGCAGCGCAGGTGGCGCTCGGCCTCCTGCTCCTCGCCGTGGTGCAGGAGCGCCATGCCGACCTGGAGCGCCGCCTCGGTGTGCCCGGCCGCCGCCGCCCGCTCGTACCAGAGGAGGGCGGTGCGGTCCTCGTCGCGCCCGGCGTAGAGGATGCCGAGGTTGAAGGCCGCGTCCACGCTGCCCGCCTCGGCCGCCTTGGAGAACCAGGGCTCGGCGCCGGCCGGGTCGCCGGCCTGGAGCAGGAGCACGGCGAGCGCGTTGGCCGCCTCGCGGTGGCCGGCGTAGGCGGCGCGGCGGTACCACTGCTCGGCCTGGGCGGTCCGGTCCTGGGCGGCGCAGAGCAGCCCGAGGTTGTACGCGCCGTTGACGTCGCCCGCGTCCATCGCCGCGCGGTACCAGCGCTCGGCGGTCTGCTGCTCGCCCCGGGCCGCGTGCAGCGCGCCGAGGGCGTTCGCGGCGTTGCCGTCGCCGTCCTGGGCGGCGCGCAGCCACCACACGGCGGCGCTCTCCCGGTCGCCCGCGTCGCGCAGCAGGAAGCCGAGCGCGCAGGCGGCCCGGGCCTCGCCCGCCTTGGCCGACATCAGATACCAGCGCCCGGCCTCCTTCAGCTCGCCGCGCTGTTCGAGGATCGCCCCGAGGTGCAGGGCGGCGCGCCGGTGACCGCGCGCGGCGGCCTGCCGGTACCACTGCTCGGCCTCGCCGCCGCGCGCCTGTCCGGGGCCGGAGACCGGGCCGTCGCCCTCGGCGGTGCGGCGGGGCGCGGCGGGCTGCGCGCCGGAGCGCGGGCCCAGGCCGGGGCGGCCGAACACCTCGTGCGCGGCGTCGGCGGCGTTGCGCTCCAGGAGGCGCGCCAGTCGGTAGGCGGCCTCGCGGTGGCCCTGTTCGGCGGCGGCGCGCAGCCAGCGCTCGGCTCCGACGTCGCTGCGGTGCTCCAGGAGGTCGGCCAGGGCGTAGGCGCCGAGCGCGTGGCCCTGCTCGGCGGACTGGCGCAGCCAGTACTCGGCGGCGGGCTCGTCCCCGCGCTCGCGGAAGTGCCGGCCCAGGGCGTGCGCGGCGGCGGCGGAGCCGGCCACGGCGGCGGTGCGCCACCAGCCGGCCGCCTCGTCGGGGTAGCCGCGCTGGTGCAGCAGGACGCCCAGGTTGTTCGCGGCGGCCCGGTCCCCGGCGGCGGTGGCGCCACGCAGGTAGGGCTCGGCGCCGGCGAGGTCGCCCCGGCGCAGGAGCAGGGCGCCGAGCACGCTCATCGACGCGGTGTCACCGGCGTCGGCCGCGCGGCGGTGGCGGGCCTCGGTCTCCGCGCCGTCCGCGCTCGCCTCGGCCTCCGCCCGCTCGGCGTTCTCCACCCCGTGGGCGGCCTCGATGGTCTCTGCGGTCTCGGTGGTCGCGGCACTCTCCGCGTTCTCGGCGTCCTCGGAAGTCTGGGCGGTCCCGGTGCTCTCGATGGTGTCTTTGTACTGCTCGGCGGCAGCGGCAAACACCGCATCCGCCATCTTTTCCGCCGGATGGACGTGACCCCGCGCAAACCGCCCTGTCTTCAACAGAGTTGCCCTGTCCCCCATAAATACCATCGTCGCACCACCTGTAACCCGCGTACACCTGGTATATCGCGGTCAGTGACGTCACTTCAGCGTTTTGTCGACATGCCCACAGAGAGACAAGTCAAACACGTCCCCGGCCAACTCGTGCCCCTCGAACCGCACTTCACGCCCACCTCGTGAACAGGCCGCCACGGCACGACGAAGGCCCGGATCCCCTGGAGGATCCGGGCCTTCGTCTTTCAGTAGCGGGGACAGGATTTGAACCTGCGACCTCTGGGTTATGAGCCCAGCGAGCTACCGAGCTGCTCCACCCCGCGTCGTTGTGTTCAAACCGTACCACGACGCGGGGCGGAGCTTTACCGGGTTACTCAGCCCCCGCCCTCATCGCCCGTTTTGTCCGAAGCGCTGGCCTGGCTCGCCTTGTCGCCCTTGTCACTCTCATCGGGCTTGTCCGCCTTGCCGTCACCGGACGTGCCGGCCTTGCCGTCGGCGTCCGCCTTGGACTGGGCCGCGGCAGCCCGCTCCAGCGCGTCCTGGAGATCGGTCTGCGCCTTGCCGTAGGCCGCCCAGTCCTGCTTCTTCAGCGCCGCCTCGCCTTCCGTGTACGCCTTCTGGGCGTCGGCGATCGCCTTCTTCAGCGCGGCGTCACCGGTGGCCGGCGGCTGGCTGGTGTCCGGCGGCTCGGTGGTGTCGCCCGGCGGCTCGCTCGTATCGGAACCATCGGCGCCGAACACCGCGTTCAGCGCCTCGCCGAGGCTGTTCTCGAAGACGATCTTCGAGCCGTACGAGGCGGCGACCTTGCGCAGCAGCGGGTAGTTCTGCGTACCACCGCGCGTGTAGACCGGCTCGATGTAGAGGAAGCCCCCTTCGAGCGGCACGGTCAGCAGGTTGCCGTACTCGATGTCGGAGTCGGTGCCCTTGAGGTTTCTCACGAACTCGGCGACGTCGTCGTTGCCGTTGAGCTCACTCTGTACCTGGCCTGGGCCCTTCACCGCGCCGGTGACTCTCAGGAGCCTTATCGTGCCGTAGTCCTTGCTGGCCGCGTCGGCGTCCACCGCCATGAACGCCCCGAGGTCGGGCCGCCCCTTCGGGGTGAACGTCGTGGTCAGCGAGAACTTCTGAGCCGTCTGCCCCGGCATCTTTATGCTCAGGTAGTACGGCGGGACGGAGCCGGACTCCTTGTTGGTCGGGTCGTCCGGAACCTGCCAGGCGTCACTGCCGCTGTAGAACTGCGCGGGGCTCGTGACGTGGTAGCGGGTCAGCAGCTCGCGCTGCACCTTGAACAGGTCCTGCGGGTAGCGCAGGTGGTCCATCAGCTCCTGCGGGATGTCCGCCCTGGGCTTCACGGTCCCGGGGAACGCCTTGCGCCAGGTCTTCAGGACCGGGTCCTGCGTGTCCCACTCGTACAGCGTGACCGTGCCGTCGTAGGCGTCGACCGTGGCCTTCACCGAGTTGCGGATGTAGTTGACCTGGTTCTGCTGGGCGACGACCGCGCGCTGGTTGGTGGTCAGCGAGTCGGCGGTGGTGTCCCCGAGCGTGGTGCGCGAGGCGTACGGGTAGCCGTTGGTCGTCGTGTAGGCGTCGACGACCCACTGGATGCGCTTGTTCACCACGGCCGGGTAGGCGTCGCCGTCGATGGTGAGCCAGGGGGCCACCGCCTCCACGCGCTCCTTGGGCGTGCGGTTGTAGAGAATCCGCGACCCGTCGCCGATGGCGCCCGAGTAGAGGATCTGCGGCTCGCTGAACGCCACCGCGTAGGCGGCGCGGTTGAACGTGTTGGAGAGACTGACCCCGCTGTCGCCCTTGTAGCTGGTGGTCTTCTCGCCGTCCTCCTCGTAGTCGAGCTCCTTCTGGGGCCCGCCGACGATGGAGTACTGCTCGGTCTTCTCGCCGTAGTAGATCTCCTGCTTGTACGTGCCCAGGTCGCCGGTGGTCGGCAGCCCGGACTCGGTGAAGTCGGGAGATCCCTGCGGGTTCTTACCGGTGGTGGTCCCCCGGGCGGCGATGGCGCCGTAGCCGTGGGTGTACGTGAAGTGGTCGTTGATCCAGTTGCGCTTGGGGATGCCCTCGATGTTGAGCTCGCGCAGACCGATGACCGTGTCCTGCTCCTTGCCGGCGTCGTCCTTGTAGCGGTCGACGTCCAGCGTCTTGGGGAACTGGTAGTAGTTCCTCTTCTGCTGGAGCTGCTGGAAGGCGGGCGAGACGACGTTGGGGTCCATCACCCGGTAGCTGGCCGCGTCGTTCGCCGCCGCCCGGAGCTTGGCGTCGTCGTCCTCGGTGGACTTGCCCGTGTAGTCCGAGACCTGCGCGTCGTCGATGCCGTACGCGTCGCGGGTGGCCTCGATGTTCTTCCGGATGAACGGGGCTTCTTTGGCCTGCTCGTTCGGCTGGACCTGGAACTTCTGCACGATGGCCGGGTAGAGGCCGCCGATCAGGATGGCCGAGAGGACCATGAGGCCGAAGCCGATCACCGGCAGCTGCCAGGTGCGCCGCCAGAGCGTCGCGAAGAACAGCACCGCGCAGATGGCGGCGATGCAGAACAGGATCGTCTTCGCCGGGAGGTACGCGTTGGCGTCGACGTACCGCAGGCCCGTCCAGTTGTCCGTGGCCTTGAAGTCACTGGACTTCACCGCCAGGCCGTACCGGTCGAGCCAGTACGCCACGGCCTTCAGCGCGACGAAGACGCCGAGCAGCACCGACAGATGGCCGGTGGCCGCGCCCGTCGCCCGCGCGCCGGGGCTGGTGACACGCAGCCCGCCGTACAGGTAGTGGGTCAGCGCGGCGGCGATCAGCGAGAGCACCGTGGCCGCGAAGCCGAAGCCCAGCAGGAAGCGGTACCAGGGCAGGTCGAAGGCGTAGAACGACACGTCCAGATGGAACTGGGGGTCCTTCTGGCCGAACGACACGCCGTTCACGTACATCAGCCAGGTCCGCCACTGACCCGACGCGGAGGCGCCGGCGATCAGGCCGACCAGCGCGGTGACCGCCAGCAGCACCCACTTCTTGTACGGGGCGAGGCCCATCCGGTAGCGGTCCAGGCTCTGCTGCTCCAGCGACATCGCGCTCAGCGGCGGCCGGAGCCGGTGCGCGAGCCAGATGTTCAGGCCGACGGCCAGGGCCATCAGCAGTCCGAAGACGAGGAACAGCCCGATCTTGGTCCACAGGGTGGTGGTGAAGACGGACGAATACGCGACCGACCTGTACCAGAGCCAGTCCGTCCAGAATCCTGCGAACATGACGAACGCCATGGCGAGAATCGCCAGGACGCCCAGAGTCATGAGCAGGGTTCGGGCGCGCCGGGACGGGCGGCCGACTCTGATCCGTGGCCCGGTCGGGCCTCCGCCGCGGTCCGGCATCTGGAAAGCCAACGTGCGCACCTCGAAGTTCGCGGGTCGTGTGAAGCGGGCCCAGCGATCGTAGAGCCCATCCCTTCAACTTACTGATGCTTTACCTAGTTCCCGTTCCGGGGGCGGAAGGAGGCAGGATATTGCCCATGTCCAACGTTTCCCCCTCGGGCCCCCCGATGGCCGCGAGCCCGCTCACCGTCGCGGTGCTCGAAATCGATGAGTACGTCTCCACCCTCGGCTGGGACCAGCCGGCCCGCCTCTTCGCACTGGTCGACACCGCGCGGCTACGGGCCCAGGAACCCGGCCTCGCCGCCCAGCTCGGCCTCGACGACGGTGCGAAGGCCGCCGCGCTGACCCCCGTCGAGCAGGAGGAGCTGCCCGCGGGCACGGCGCTGGACGAGTTCCTCGCCACGATCGCCTGGCCCGACGCGGTCGCCGGGTGCGCGATGACGGTGGAGCGCCTGATGCTGCCGCCGTCCGCCGAGGCGTCCGTGCCGGACGGACTGGACGACAAGCGGCTGACCGAGTGGGTCGCCGAGCACCCCGACCGGCAGGAGGTGCGGATGACCGTGGCCGTTCTGCGGGACGGGGCGCGTGAGTCCGCCGTCCGCCTGCGCGAGAAGGACTCGGCGAGCGAGGTGCTGACCGGCGCCGGTCTCGTGCCGGGCCTGGCCGAGGCGCTGGCGGCCACCTTCGAGTCCTGACCGTCCGCCGTGCGCCGCGGGGGCGCGGTCAGCCCGCCGAGCAGCTCGGCAGCCCGGCCGTGTCCCCCGCGCGGAGCTTGTCCAGGGACTTCCTGGCGTCGTCGATGGTCTTGACCCGGATCAGGGTGAGCCCGTCGGGGGTGTCCGCCGCAGCGGCTTCGCAGTTGTCGTCGGGGGTGAGGAAGTAGCGTGCGCCCGCCTCGCGCGCGCCGACCAGCTTCATGGTGATCCCGCCGATCGGGCCGACCTTGCCGGCGTCGTCGATCGTGCCGGTGCCGGCGATGAACTTGCCGCCCGTCAGCTGTCCCGGGGTCAGTTTGTCGAGGATGCCCAGGGAGAACATCAGCCCCGCGCTCGGGCCGCCCACGTCGGCGAGCTTGATGTCGATGTCGAAGGGAAAGGTGTGGTCGGTCCCCGCCTGGATGCCGACGATCGCGCGGTCCCCCTCGGGGGCCTTCACGGTCGTGAGGGTGACCTTCTCGCTGCCTTCGGGCTTCTTGCCGGCCTTCTCGGCCGCCGCCGCGGTCTTGGCCGGGATCACCGTGAAGACGACGTCCTGGCCGGGCTTGTGCTTGGTGACCAGCTTCGCCACGTCCTCGGGCTTCCCGACCGCGGTGCCGTCGACGTCCTTGATGATGTCGCCCGCGTGCAGCTTGCCCTGTGACGGGCTGTCCTTGACGACGCTGGAGACCACGACGTACGAGGTGACCGGGATGTTCAGCTCCTTGAGCGCCGCGACCTTGGCGCTCTCCTGGGACTGGCTGAACTCCTCGGCGTTCTCCTGCGTCGACTCCTCCTCGGTCTTGCCGTCCGGGTAGAGGGTGTCGTGCGGTACGACGACGCTGTCGTGGCCCAGCCACCCGGAGACGGCCTCCACCAGGTTCATGCTGTAGTCGGCGCCGGTGACGCGGACCGTCGTCATGTTGAGGTTGCCGGACGTCTTGTACGTCTTGTGGCCGGTGATCCGCAGGACGGGGTCGCCCTCGACGTCACCGAGCGTGTTCACCGTCGGACCGGGAGACATCTCCGAGTACGGCACTTTGATCAGCACGCCTGCGCAGAGCAGCGCGATCAGGATCAGCGTGGAGGCGAGCATCGTCGCGGTGCGGCGTGGCATGGAACGACAGTACGGGAAGGGTCTGTCAGTGCACCGCCGGGGCCGGTCCGTACGGGGCCGGGGCGGGCGGGTCGAGGACGCCGGGGGCGGCCTCAGACGTTCGAGATCTGCTCCGCCGGTTCGGAACCGGAGTGGGACTTCTCCATGGCTTCACGGAAGCGCGCGTACCCGGCGAGTTCGGTGACGTCACCGGTGGTGCGGTTGCGGGCGGCCCAGCCTCCCCATATCGCCGCGCCGAACGCGGCGAGAACCGGAATCAACAACCAGGCGAGCGCTGCCATGCCGACCTCCCTACCCACTGATGCGGCCGACTGGCCGATCAGCAGATTAACCATGTGGAGAACCAACGCTCGTGGCAGGGGTGCGGTTACGCAAATCGGGGCGGATGCCCGCCGTTCCGGTTTGCGATCAGCAGGCGCCGACCCATTCCTCCGTACCGTCCGAGAAGCGCTGGTGCTTCCAGATCGGAACCTCGTGCTTGAGGTCGTCGATGAGCTTGCGGGAGGCCGCGAACGCCTCCGCTCGGTGGGGGCAGGAGACCGCCACGACGACCGCGATGTCACCCACCCGCAGTTCACCCACCCGGTGGACGGCGGCGAGCGCCCGGACCGGGAAGTCGGAGACGACCTTCTCCGCCACCCGGCGCAGCTCGTCGGCGGCCGAGGGGTGGCACGAGTAGCCGAGGCCGTCGACGTCCTGTCCACCGTCGTGGTCACGCACGGTGCCGACGAAGAGGGTGGTGCCCCCCGCGGCGTCGTCACCGACCGCCCGGAAGACCTCGTCGACCGACAGCGGCGTGTCACGGATGTCCAGCAGCCGGATCGGGTCCTGCGCCGTCTGCTCACCGGGGTGGTCGTACGTGAGTGCCATGACCCCCATCGTGCCGTACCGCACCGACAACGCGGTATTGCCGGTTCACCCGGCGGGCCGCGCCGCGGCTTGGAGTCTCCTACAGGGCGCTCGGAGACAGGCCGCTCGGACAGGGTGCCGGCTACAGGCGCTCGGAGACAGGGTGCTCGGCCGCAGACGCCCGGAGACAGGGCGCTCAGATGCGGCGGCGGGCCTTGCGCGCGCGGCGCACCAGGGCCGCGGTGCCGAGGAGGGCGACGGTCGCACCGGCGGCACCGGCCGCGGTGGCGTCCTTGCGGCCGAGGCGGCGTCCGGCGACGGTGTGGCGCCCCTCCACCTCCTCCAGGAGCGCGGCGAGCACCTCCTCGTTGGTCCAGGCCGGGCGCCAGCCCGCGTCGTGCAGCCGGCTGACGCTGACCACCCACGGGTGCATGGTGTAGGCCAGGTCACCCGCGGGCGAGGGGGTGAGTCCGATCCGGTGCAGCCGGGCGGCGGCGCCCAGCGCGACGGCGGAGGGGAGCTCCATCCGGCGCACCCCGCTCAGCTCCTCGACCTCCTCCTGCTCCAGCCAGCCGTCACAGCCGACCGCGAACTCCCCGTCGATCTTCTCCAGGGCGGCGTATTCCAGGGCCGTGACCAGGTCCTCCACGTGGCAGAACTGCCAGGCGGGCCGGGAACCGGCGACCACGAGCAGCCGGGGCGACTCGAAGTAGCGGGTCAGCGCGGTGTCCGTGCCGCCGACGAGCACGGCGGGGCGTACGACGGTGACGTGCAGCCCGGGGTGGGCGCGCGGGGCGCGGCGGCCGAGCCGTTCGATCTCCAGCAGGTCGCCGACGCCGGTGGCCTCGGCGGTGGCCCGCAGCTCGGCGTCCTCGGCGAGCGGGAGGTCGTTGTCGGGCAGCGCGCCGTACACCATCGCGGAGGTGCACAGGACGACGCGGTGGACGCCGGCGGCCGCGGCGGCGGTCAGTACGGTCTGGGTGCCGCGCACGTTGTAGGCGGTGCGCGCGGCGGGGTCGCTCTCCAGGTCGAGGTCGAGCGCCAGATGGACGACGACGTCCGCGCCGCGCAGCTTGTCGGCGATGGCGGGGTCGCGGACGTCGAGGAGGTGCCAGGTCGCGTCGGTGACCTCGCCCCGGCGCTCGTCGATGGCGATGACCTGCTTGATCTCCTCGGACGCGGCGAGGCGTGCGGTGAGCAGCTCGCCCACGCCCGTCGCGGCTCCGGTGACGGCCACGACCGGGCCGCGGCCTCCGGGGCGGCCGGGGGCGGTTTTCTTCTCGGGTGACGGGTCGGCCAGGTTTCGCGCTGCGCGAACCTGCGGATCTGGGGAACTCACCGGGCGTCTCCAGCGGTTGTCTTCAGTACGTACCCGCGTGACACGTACGTACCAGGTGGCGTCCATCCTGCCGCAGGGCCGGACCGGGCGGAGCACTGAGGCCCCGAGCGGACTTGGTGTCTACGCTGGATGGTGATGTCGGGCAGTCGCCGTCGGTTCCCCCGGCGGCCCTACGAGCCGAGGAAACCCGTGAGTGACACCCCATTCGGATTCGGCCTTCCGCCGGAGGAGCCGGACGACGGCGACAAGGGCAAGAAGAACGACCCCACCGGAGGTGGGCAGGGTTCGGGCGGTCCGGCGAACCCGTTCGGCTTCGGCCCCGGCGCCGGCGGTGACAACCCCTTCGCCGCCATGTTCGGCTCGATGAACCCGAACGATCTGGGCGCGGCCTTCCAGCAGCTCGGCCAGATGCTGAGCTACGAGGGCGGGCCCGTCAACTGGGACATGGCCAAGCAGATCGCCCGCCAGACGGTGTCGCAGGGCACGCCGGACGGCTCCAAGGACGCGAGCGTGGGTCCCGCCGAGCGGTCGGCGGTCGACGAGGCGCTGCGCCTGGCCGACCTGTGGCTGGACGGCGTGACGTCGATGCCGTCCGGTGCCATCTCCAGCGTGGCGTGGAGCCGCGCGGAGTGGGTCGAGGCGACGCTCCCCGCCTGGCAGCAGCTGGTGGACCCGGTCGCCGAGCGGGTGGGCCTGGCCATGGGCGATGTGCTGCCCGAGGAGATGCAGGCGATGGCGGGCCCGCTGATCGGCATGATGCGGTCGATGGGCGGCGCGATGTTCGGCCAGCAGATCGGGCAGGCCGTCGGCGTGCTGGCGGGCGAGGTGGTCGGCTCGACCGACATCGGGCTGCCGCTGGGCCCGGCGGGCCGGGCCGCGCTGCTCCCGCTGAACGTGGAGCGGTTCGGCAAGGACCTGTCCGTCCCGCAGGACGAGGTGCGGCTGTACCTGGCGCTGCGCGAGGCCGCCCACCAGCGGCTCTTCGCCCATGTCCCGTGGCTCCGCTCGCACCTGTTCGGCGCCGTCGAGGGGTACGCGCGCGGCATCAAGGTCGACACCAGCAAGCTGGAGGACGTGGTCGGCCAGTTCGACCCCTCGCAGCCCGAGCAGCTGCAGGAGGCCCTTCAGCAGGGCATGTTCCAGCCGGAGGAGACGCCGGAGCAGAAGGCGGCCCTGGCCCGTCTGGAGACGGCCCTCGCGCTGGTCGAGGGCTGGGTGGACGCCGTGGTGCACGCCGCCGCGAAGTCCCGGCTGACCTCGGCCGACGCCCTGCGCGAGACGATGCGCCGACGCCGTGCGTCCGGCGGTCCCGCCGAGCAGACGTTCGCCACGCTCATCGGCCTCCAGCTGCGTCCGCGCCGGCTGCGGGACGCCTCGCGGCTTTGGGCCTCGCTCACGGACGCCCGCGGTCTTGAGGGGCGGGACGCGCTGTGGGAGCACCCCGACATGCTCCCGACCGCTCACGACCTGGACGATCCGGACGGCTTCGTCCACCACGAGCAGATGGACTTCTCGGAGCTGGACAAGATGCTCGGCGAGGCGGCGAACGGCCCGAAGAAGCCCGCGCCGGGGGCGGACGCCCCGGGCGAAGCCTCGGAGCAGGGTGACGGCGACGGCAAGGACGACACCGACAAGTGAGCCTGCACGACGACGCCGCCCTGGTGCTGGAGGGTTACGGGGCGGAGGCCGGGGCCGCCCAGAAGGAGCTGCGCGACGCCTATCTGGAGCACCTCGCGCGCCATCCGGACGGCATGTGGAAGTCCTGCGGGGCCGGGCATCTGACGGCCAGCGCCCTGGTCGTCGCCCCGGAGCGGGGCCGGGTGCTGCTCACGCTGCACCGCAAGCTGCGGATGTGGCTGCAGATGGGCGGCCACTGCGAGCCCGGTGACGCGACGCTCGCGGCAGCCGCGCTGCGGGAGGCGACGGAGGAGTCCGGGATCACCGGGCTGACGCTGCTGCCGGGCGGGCCCGTGGTCCTGGACCGGCATCCGATCCCGGCGCCGTGCCACTGGCATCTGGACGTGCAGTACGCGGCGCTGGCCCCGGCGGGCGCGACGGAGAGCATCAGCGAGGAGTCGCTCGACCTGCGCTGGTTCGCCTACGACGAGGTGGCCGAGGTCGCCGATGCCTCGGTGGCGCGCCTGGTGGAGCGTACGCGCGCGGTGCTGGAGGGCGGCCGGTAGCCGCCGGTGCGACGCGGAATCGGTAAGGGGCGGCCTCCAGGGAGGCCGCCCCTTACCGTCGTAGTGCGGCTCAGTTCCAGGCGTTGTTCTGGTTCTGGCCGTGCGCGCCGTGCTGGCCCATGCCGTACTGGGCGGCGAGGCCCTGTCCGATCTGGGCGTTCTGCGGCGGCATCAGCTCGCTCGGCTGGACCAGGGCGAAGCCCTGCCCGAGGAAGCTGAGCTCCCAGCCCTCACCGGTGTTGCCGCGCCGGCGGAAGACACCCGAGGAGTGCGTCTGGGCCTGCATCTGCACCCGTAGCGAGGTCGACCAGGCGACGATCGCGTCGGCGTCGGCGCTGACGTACTTGTCGGGCGTGACCTGCATCATCAGCGGCTGGCCCGACGTCATCAGGGCGACCTTGCCGGTGCCGGAGATGTTGAGCTGGTACTTGCCGGTGCCCGAGATGCCGTACTGGCTGTCCACCGCGATGACCTCGGTGTGCAGCGAGGAGTCGAGCGCCAGGACGTAGGAGCTGTCCACCGTCAGGCCGTCGTGGTCGACGTCCACGACGTGGATGTACTGCGCCAGGTTGGCGAAGTAGACGGTGCCCTGCCCGGAGCAGCGCATCAGGTCCAGCCCCTCGCCGGTGCGGGCGCGGGAGCGGCGCTGGGCGTTCGACTCGTACTCACCGTCGAACTCCATCAGCCCCTGGTAGGCGACCATGGCGCCCTTGCGGGCCAGGACGTCGTCGTGCCCGGTCAGCGCGACCCGCAGGAGCTGCGGGTTCTGGATGGTGTAGCGCTCCTGGGACTGCTGTTCCGTGAGGCCGAAAAGTGAACTCTGCATGGTGTGTTCTCCCTCCCCGTCAGTGCCGGACGCGCAGCCGGTCGGTGCTGTCCTCGCTCGGCTGGACGACGACGATCCCCTGGCCGGAGAAGGCCATCTGGAACGCCTCGCCGCTGCCCCGCCCGATGAGCGATGACGCCTTGAAGCTGCGCTTGCCCTTCACCTTGAGGTGCGGGGACCAGGCGACCAGCGCGTCCGGGTCGACGTACGTCTCGTCCTCGCCGCGTCCGCAGTCGACCACGAGCGGCGTGCCGCGCGAGGTGATCGCGACCCAGCCGGTCCCCGAGATGCAGACGTTCCACAGGCCCTGGCCGGCGAACTTGGCGAGGCCCTTGACCCGCTCGACACCCCAGGTGAGGTGGCCGTCGAAGGCGAGGACGTTGGTGCCGTTGACCGAGAGGGAGTCGTTGTTGAGGTTGATGACGACGACGTCGGCGCCGTAGTCGGCGAGGTAGAGCAGCCCGTCGCCGGTGCACTTCATGAGGGGCGCGCCCTCGCCGGTGATCCACTGCGAGGCGATCTGGCGGACGGCGGGCGGGTTGGGCTCGTACTGGATGAAGCCCTCGTACGCGACCATCGATCCGGTGCGCGCGTAGAGGTCCTGGCCGGTCGCCATGGCGACCTTCAGCATGGAATGGCCGTGGTTCTCCATCCGTGCCGTGACGGGGGTCGGGGCGTAGCCCGCGAGCTGCTGGTTCATGACGGGCTCCCTCAGACCTCGTAGGGCTGGACGACGATGAAGTTGCCGGGCGCGCCCCGGAACTGGAGGTTCACGGTCTCCCCGCTGTGCCCGGGGTACGCGTTGCGGCGCAGCCGGACCTGGCTGGAGAGGATCACCTGGGACGCGGACGACCACGCCACCACGGCGTTGCAGTCGGCGAAGGTGGTCGGGGTGACCGGCAGGACGACGGGGACGCCGTGCGTCTTGACGATGAGCGTGCCGGTCCCCTGGAACTGCATGGTGAACAGGGCGCCGCCGGGGATGCCGTGGCCCTCGATGCGGCGCACCTCGTACTGGAGCGACTCGTCGAAGGCGAGTACGTTCTCCGCGGAGACGCAGACTCCGTCGCCCTGGAGTTCGATGGAGTGCAGGTGGGCGCCCTCCTCGGCGAGGAAGACCTGACCCCGGCCGGTACAGCGCATGAGCTGCATCTCCTGGCCGGTGGCGTTGCCCACCATGCGGCCGGCGAAACCCGCGCCCTTGTAGCTGAAGTCGACCTTGCCCTGGTACATCACCATGCTGCCCTGCCGGGCGAGCACTCCCGTACCGCCCAAGGTCAGGTCGACCCGCATGAGCTGCTGGTTCTGCGGGGTCCAGCGCTGTCCGGTCGCCGTCTCCTTGTACGGCTGGAGCGCGGCCTGCAGACCGGCGCCGGCCCCCTGCGGCGCGCCGCCGGGCATGCCCTGCCCGCCCGGCGGCGTGCCGGGAGGCTGCTGGCCGTACGGGGACGGGGCCTGCTGTCCGTAGGGCGCGGGCGCCTGGCCGGGGACCTGCCCGAACTGCTGCGGGGGCTGCTGCCCGAAGGGCTGCTGGGGCTGGTGGGGCTGCTGGCCGAAGGGCTGCTGCGGCTGCTGCGGCTGCTGGCCGGGCTGCCCGTAGGGGGCCGGCGCGGGCGGTGGGGGCATGGTGCCGCCGGGCGGGGCCATCGGGGCGGCGATCGTCGGCGCGGCGTGCATCTGCTGCTGCGCGGCGGGGGCCGGCGGGGTGCCGAAGGCGGGCGCGGGCTGAGGGACCTGCGGTGCCTGAGGTGCCGGTGGGGCGGCCGGGGCGCCGAAGGACGGGGCCGGAGTCGCCTGGGCGGGCGGGGCGAACGACGGGGCGGCGCTCTGCGGCGGAGCGGCGGCGGCCGGCTCCTCCTCGGCGACCTCGCCGCCGAAGTTCTTCAGCAGCGCCTCGAGGCCGCCGTCGAAGCCCTGGCCGACAGCGGCGAAGCGCCAGACGTCCTTGAGGTAGAAGTCGCCCAGCATGACGGCGCGTTCGGTGCTGAACTCCGAGCCGTCGAACGCGTACCTGACGACTTCCTCGCCGCCCGCGACGATCCGGATGTATCCGGGACCGACCTGCGACATCTGTCCGGCACCGTCCACGGTGGCGGTGAACGACAGCTTGTGGATGTTCGCCGGAATGCGGTCCAGGGTGACGCGGAACGACTCGGTGTCACCGGCCTGTGCCCCGAGGAGCTGAATGGACTCCTCGGGAGATTTCGGCTGATTGAAGAAGATGAAATACCGGTCGTCGGAGAGCTGCTCATTGGCATCGAGCCCGAAGCAGCTGATGTCAAAGCTCAGTCCCGGGCCGGCGATCTGCACACCTACGTACAGGTCCGTCCCCGGCGTGAGATCGCTGATCTTGGCCTTGTGGCCGCGTTGGAATTCCCTGGCCATGCGTAACGACCGTCCCCCATCCGGAAGGTGAATGCGTCGCGTCAGGCTATCCGCAAACTCCGGCAATGGGCGAAGCCGGTACAGACCCGGTACAGAAACACCCGGCACCACTCACCCGGCGCCACCGCCTGTCACTCGCCGCGTGCGGCCGGCAGGTGCGGCAGCCGGTCGGCGGCCACCACGCCGTCCAGATAGCCGCGGGCCCGCTCGGTGCGGGGGTAGGCCTCCAGCAGCCGCCAGAACCGCGGCCCGTGCCCGGGCACCAGGAGGTGGGCGAGTTCGTGGACGAGCACATAGTCCACGACGTATTCGGGCATGCCCTGCAACCGGTGCGACAGCCGGATGCTGCCCTCGGACGGGGTGCACGAGCCCCATCGGGTGTTCTGGTTGGTCACCCACCGCACGGAGGCGGGCCTGGCCCGGCCGTCGAAGTACTGGGCGGACAGGCGCTCCGCCCGCTCGGCGAGCTCGGTGTCGTCGAGGACGCGCCTGCTCTCCTGGGCGGCGAGCCGGTCGAGCATCACGTCCACCCAGCGCCGCTCCTCGGCCTCGGACATGCGGGCGGGAATGAGCACGATCGTACGGCCGCCCTCCCGGTAGGCGGAGACCGTTCTGCTGCGGCGGGCGCTTCTGCGGACCTCGACCGCGCTCGTCGCCGGGGCGCGGCGGGCAGGGTCCGCACCGCGCCGGCGGGGTCCGGCGCCGGGCACGGCAGGCTCCCCGGCGAAGCCGGGCGACGGGTCGGCGGGCATGGTTCGACGTTACCCGCTGTGCGCGGGGGAAGTCCCGCCTCCGGGACGGTTCCCCATGATCGACTCCACGCCTTGACCATTTGAACGACTAATACCCGCGCCTGTGGATAACTCTCCGCACGTCTCGGCGCCCCGCTGCATTCTGGCAAAGGAACTCGCACAGCGGAGTGACGCACAGCTGAGTCACAGACAGCGGAGTCACAGACACACAGGCCGACAGACACACAGGCCGACAGACATACAGACCGGGGGAAGCCATGCATCCGATGTTGAAGCCCGCGCTGCGCCGCGCCTGGCGGGGCGGGGACACCGTGCAATTCGGAGTGACACCCGCACACGCGGTGAAGGTCGGCCCGATGGATATCGCGACAGGCTGCTTCATGGAACTGCTCGACGGCACCAGAGGCATGCCTCTGCTCCGTGAACAGGCCAGGACGATGGACTTGACCGAGCGTCACGTGGACACCCTGGTGACGAGGCTGGTGGACGCCGGACTCGTGGACGACGTACGGGCGGGCGGCCCGGCGGCGGAAGCGCTGCGGGCCCGGACCGACGTCCTGGAGCGTCACCGGCCAGACCTGGCCTCGCTCTCCGTCGTGCACCCCGAGCCCGGCGGAGCGGTGCGCAGACTCGCGGCCCGCCGCTCGATGCACGTGCAGGTCCGGGGCGCGGGCAGGGTCGGTGCGACCGTCGCCGCGGTGCTCTCCGGAGCGGGGGTCGGACGGGTGGAGGTCCTGGACGGCGGGTGTACGGAGCCGGGTGACGTGTCCCCGGGCGGGCTGCCCGCCTCCGCCGTCGGGGAGCGCAGGGACATGGCGGCCCGGCAGCTGGTCCGCCGCTCCGCCCCCGGCCCGGGCCCCCGGGCACCCGGGGCGGGAGGCTGCGGTCCGGCCGGGCACGAGCCGGGGCTGTCGCTGATCGTGGTCGCCCCGCGGGACGGGCTGTCGGCGTACGTCCCCGATCCGGGCACCGCCGAGCCGTGGATCTCCTCGGGCACACCCCATCTGTACGCGGGGGTGCTGGAGGCCACCGGCTTCGTCGGGCCCCTGGTCCTGCCCGGCGGTACGGCCTGCGCCGGCTGCCTCCAGCTGCACCGGCGGGACCGTGACCCGCAGTGGCCGCGCATGCTGGCGCAGTGGCGGTCCGGACGGCGCGCCACCGCCCAGGCGTGCGACCTGGGCCTGGCGACGGCGGTGGCCGGGCTCGCGGCGGCGCACGCGCTGGCCTTCCTCGACGGCGAGCTGCCGATGAGCACCGGTGCGCGATGGGAGGCGGCGCTGCCGCTGTTGGACTGGAGGTCGGAACGGATCGGGACGCACCTCGACTGTTCCTGTGGCGCCGCCGGTCACACTGAGAGGGTCCGCGCCTCCGGAGCCGGCACGGCGCACGACACAATGGCCGGGTAACCGCCGCCCGCAGCGCGGCAGTCTGGGAATTGGAGGGGCATATGTCTGATCTTCCCCGGAAGGCGGTCACCCGTACCGCCAAGCTGGCCGCGCTGCCGTTGGGTTTCGCCGGCCGTGCCACCTGGGGGCTGGGCAAGCGCATCGGCGGCAGGTCGGCGGAGCTGGTGGCCCGCGAGGTGCAGCAGCGCACCGCCGACCAGCTCTTCAAGGTCCTCGGGGAGCTGAAGGGCGGGGCGATGAAGCTCGGCCAGGCCTTGTCCGTCTTCGAGTCCGCGCTGCCCGAGGAGGTCGCGGGGCCCTACCGCGCGGCGCTCACCAAGCTCCAGGAGGCCGCCCCGCCCATGCCGAGCGGCACGGTGCACGCGGTCCTGGCGGAGCGGCTCGGCGAGGACTGGCGGGAGCTGTTCCTGACGTTCGACGACAAGCCGTCGGCCGCTGCGTCCATCGGCCAGGTGCACCGGGCTGTGTGGCACGACGGCCGGGACGTGGCCGTGAAGGTGCAGTACCCGGGCGCGGGCGAGGCGCTGCTCTCGGACCTGACCCAGCTCAGCCGGTTCGCACGGCTGCTGGGCCCGCTGGTTCCGGGCATGGACATCAAGCCGCTGATCACGGAGTTGCGCGACCGGGTGTCCGAGGAGCTGGACTACGAGCAGGAGGCGTGGTCCCAGCGGGCGCACGCCGAGGAGTTCGCGGACGATCCCGACGTCGTGGTCCCGGAGGTGGTCCACCAGTCGGCGCAGGTGCTGGTCACCGAGTGGATGGACGGGGTGCCGCTGGCCGATGTGATCGCCGACGGCACGGCCGGGCAGCGCGACCGGGCCGGCCAACTGCTCGCGAGGTTCCTCTTCTCGGGCCCCGCCCGCACGGGCCTGCTCCACGCCGACCCGCACCCGGGCAACTTCCGGCTGCTGCCCCCGGACCCCGAGGCGGACGCGTCCGGGCAGGAGGACGACGAGGGCGCGGGCGCGGCCCAATGGCGGCTGGGGGTACTGGACTTCGGGACGGTGGACCGGTTGCCGGGCGGACTGCCGCAGACCATCGGGGACGCGTTGCGGCTGACGCTGGGGGGCGACGCCGACGCGGTGTACGAGATGCTGCGGGCGGAGGGGTTCGTCAAGGACTCGATCGACCTGGAGCCCGACGCGGTGCTGGACTACCTGCTGCCGATCATCGAGCCGGCCGAGGTGGAGGAGTTCACGTTCAGCCGGAGCTGGATGCGTCATCAGGCCGCCCGGATAGCCGATCCGCGCTCCCCGGCCCACCAGTTGGGCAAGCAGCTGAACCTGCCACCGTCCTACCTGCTGATACACCGGGTGACGCTGAGCACGATCGGGGTGCTGTGCCAGCTCGGCGCCACGGTCCGGCTGCGCGACGAACTCGAATCCTGGCTACCGGGGTTCCTGCCGCCGGAGGACGCGGCGGACGCGGAAGACGCGGAAGACGCGGCGGACGCGGAAGACGCGGCGGACGCGGCGGACGCGGAAGACGCGGCGGACGCGGAAGACATGGAGGCCGTGGAAGACGTGGAAGCCGCGGTGGAGGACGCAACGGAGGACGCGGCGGAGCATCTGCCGCCGGCACCGAGGTCCGCCGAAACTGTGGACGCCGGCTAGCCGCGCCGGACCGGTCCGGCCCCTCCCGTCCCGGCCCCGAAACGCCGCCGGGGCCGGTCCGTTGGACGGACCGGCCCCGGGGCGGGGTGCTGCTGCGCGGATGGCGCCGGGGGGCATGGCCCGCCGGGCGCAGAGAGCGGCTGCGTCCGGCGGGCCGCCTCCGTGGCGGGCCGGGTGGCTCAGTGCATGACGGCCATGGCCAGCGCGCGGCGGGCGCGCATCGAGGCGCGCTCGGCACGGCGCTGCATCCGCCGGGCGGCGATCAGGCGCACGGCCTGACGGTCCGCGTCGGCTTCGCGCAGGCGGTCGTGCATATGCGCACGAGCCATGGCTTCTGGGATGAGTTGCATCTCGCGGGTCCTGTTCTGGCGCGAGTCGTTCGCGCCGATGATGGTGACGTCTGGGGTCGCGGAGCCGGCGGGCTCGGACGTGGGGGCGGGGATGGTCATTGGAGCCTGGTTTCGGGGATCGTGGGTGAGGGGACGGTCGATGGTTCCGATGCGCTTCATGGGCTTGGGGGCCGGGAACCCCACGGTGGTCACGCCGCGACCGGGTTCTTGCGCGGGCGGCCACGCGGCCGCTTCCGGGCGACGACGACGCCCTGGATGAAGAGCTCGCCACCCCAGACGCCCCACGGCTCGCGGCGCTCCTTGGCGCCGGCGAGGCACGCCTCGACGAGCGGGCAGGTGCGGCAGAGGGACTTGGCGTACTCGACGTCGGCCGGCGACTCGGCGAAGAAGACCTCCGGGTCGTAGGCGCGGCAGGGAACGGGTACGCCGAGGTTCTCGATGGCGTCGTCGAGCGCGGTGAGCGCGGTGAGGGGGGTCAAGGTGGAGTCCTCCGTGAGGCCGGGCGGGGAGATCGTGTCGGAAGGCGGTACGGACGGGGCGTGCGCTTCGAGTTGCACGGTGGTGGTGTCCTCGTCTGGTCGTTTCCGGCCTGTTGGCCGGGGGGCGGCTGGTACCAGGTCCTGCTTGTCCCGAGGCCCCTTCTCGTTGTCTCGCCCGTTGGGGCAAAACAAAAGGGCCGCGGATCCCGAGTGGGGTTCCGCGGCCCTGAAGGCGCCGGCCTGATGCTGGATCAGGCTGGATCACTCCAGGGTTCAGGCCCACGGAAGGCCCACATCGTGTGGTGGTGCATCGTCTGCTCGGTGACGCCGGCTTCCGCTCCCGCACCGACGGCCGCAAAGGCATAGGCCGGGGCCTGTCCCTTCGCTACTGCTGCTGCCGGTGCCTGGGTCGGTCGCTCATTGCGCTCCCGCACGGGAAGGCCGGCCAGGGACATCGGAATGACGGCGGAGACGCCGGACACACCGGTGGCGCGCAGGGAGGACTTCGGGGCACGGGCGAGAAGGCCGAGCGAGCAGGCGGAGACGACCGAGAGATCGGTCATTTTGTTGGTCTCGATGATGCTGATCACTTCAATCGCCTCCTCTCGGCGTCTCGGGGGACCGGCGGGCCGGTCCTGCGTATTCGGATAAGTACAGCACGGAGCCAGGGCTTCAGAGAAGCCGCTGTTTCCGTGGTTAAGAACCTATGGTGATAGCCGGGGCGGGCGCAAACTATTTTTCCGACGAGTTTTCCTCACCCCTCCCCGGCTGCCTCCGCGTCGTCTTCGCGCCCGTCCCCACCTGCGCAGATGTCCAGAACGGCGGCGCCGAAGCGGCCCAGCTTCCGCGCGCCGACCCCCGGGATCCCGGCCAGTTCGCCCTCGGTGCCGGGCACCGCCTCCGCGATGGCCATCAGCGTGCGGTCGGTGAAGACGCAGTAGGCGGGCTGGCCGGTCTCCCGCGCCCGGGCCGCCCGCCAGTCGTGCAGCCGCTCGTACAGCGCCTCGTCCATGTCGGACGGGCAGTCGTCGCAGCGCATCAGCTTCATCTCGCCGGCGTCCGTCAGGGTCTTGCCGCACACCCGGCACCGAGCCGGTGTCCGGGGCTTCCGCCCGGCCGCCGGCCGCCCTCCGCCGCCTGGGCCGGCCGCGCCGCCCGCGCCGCTCCGGCCGCCGTCGCCGGACCAGACGCCGCCCGGGCCGCCCGCCGGGCTCCGGCCGCCCGGGCCGGTGGAGCCGGGGCGGAGCCCGTTCAGGAAGCGGGTCGGCCGCCGTCCGGGCCGGCCGCCGGGCGACCGGGAGAGCGACCAGGACAGGGTGAGGTGGAAGCGGGCCCGGGTGACGCCGACGTACAGCAGCCGGCGCTCCTCCTCGATCTGCTCCGCCGTCTTGGCGTAGGTGATCGGCATCATGCCCTCGGTCAGCCCGACCAGGAACACCGCGTCCCACTCCAGGCCCTTCGCAGAGTGCAGCGAGGCCAGGGTGACGCCCTGGACGGTGGGCGCGTGCTGGGCGGCGGCCCGCTCGTCCAGCTCGGCGACCAGGTCGGAGAGCGTCGCCCCCGGGTGGGCCCGCTCGAAGTCCTCGGCGAGCCGGACGAGGGCGGCCAGGGACTCCCAGCGGTCGCGCACCGCGCCGGACCCGGCGGGCGGCTCGCTGCGCCAGCCCTTGGTCGAGAGCACCGCGCGCACCTCGGCGGGGAGGTCGTCCGCGTCGTCCAGGAGGGAGTCGTTGCCCCCCGCACGGGCCGCGCCGCGCAGGGCCATGCCCGCCTCGCGGACCTCCGCGCGCTCGAAGAACCGCTCGGCGCCCCGGAGCTGGTAGGGGACGCCCGCGTCCGCGAGGGCCTGTTCGTAGACCTCGGACTGCGCGTTGACCCGGTAGAGCACCGCGATCTCGCCGGCCGGGACGCCCGCCGCGATCAGGTCGCGGATGCGGCGGGCGGTGCCCTCGGCCTCGGCGGGCTCGTCCGCGTACTCGACGAAGGCGGGCTCGGGGCCGCGCTCCCGCTGCGAGACCAGGTCGAGGCGGTGCTCGGCGGCCCGGCCGGTGGCCTGCGCGAGCAGCCCGTTGGCCAGGTGCACCACCTGCGGGGTGGAGCGGTAGTCGCGGACCAGCTTGACGACGGTCGCGCCGGGGTGGCGGGTGCGGAAGTTGAGCAAGTGGTCCGGGGTGGCCCCGGTGAACGAGTAGATGGTCTGGCCGGCGTCGCCGACGACGCAGAGGCTGTCCCGGTCGCCGAGCCAGAGGTCGAGCAGCCGCTGCTGGAGCGGGCTCACGTCCTGGTACTCGTCCACGACGAAGTGCTGGTACTGGCGGCGGACGTGGGCGGCGATGTCGTGCCGGTCCTGGAGGATGCCGACGGTGAGGAGCAGCACGTCCTCGAAGTCGATCACCGTGCGCTCGCGCTTCAGCTCCTCGTAGGTCTCGTAGACCTTGGCGATCTCTGCCGGGTCGCGCGGGGCGTCCCGCTGTGCCTTGGCGACCACCGCCGGGTAGTCGGCGGGAACGGTCTGGGTGACCTTGGCCCACTCGATCTCGCTCGTGACGTCGCGCAGCTCGTTGCGGTCGAGCCGCAGGCCGCTGCGGGCCGCTGCCTCGGCCACCAGCTGGACCTTGCGCTCAAGGAGCCGGGGCAGCTCGCCACCGACTGCTTTCGGCCAGAAGTACTGGAGCTGGCGCAGGGCCGCGGAGTGGAACGTGCGCGCCTGCACCCCGCCCGCGCCCAGCTGGCGCAGCCGGCCGCGCATCTCGCCCGCCGCCCGGTTGGTGAAGGTGACGGCCAGGACGCTCGCCGGCTGGAGTATCCCCGCGCGCACCCCGTAGGCGATGCGGTGCGTGATGGCCCGCGTCTTGCCCGTGCCGGCTCCGGCCAGCACGCACACCGGGCCCCGCAGGGCCGTGGCCACCTCGCGCTGCTCGGGGTCGAGCCCGTCGAGGACGGCGTCCGCGGTGTCCGGGACCCGGGGGAAGAGGGTGGAGTGCGTTGCTGATGTCACCCCGCCATGCTGCCAGGTCGCCCGGGGCGCGTGCGGTGGTTGTCCACAGGGGTGAGGTATCCGTCGTACTAATGCGGGGGCGGCCCGCGCGCGGGTTCCGCGCACCGTTCCCGCCAGGGTCCCGGGGGCGGGAATGGCCGCCGGGTCGCATACGTTCACCTGGCGTGCGGCAACGCGCGCCCCGGCCCCGTGTGACGTAACAGACGCGCGGGACCGTCCGGGCGTGACGGGATTTGCCGGGACCGAAGAGACAGAGGAGCGCGAAGACATGCCGGGCACTGTGACGATGTACAGCACCACCTGGTGCGGCTACTGCCGTCGGCTGAAGGGGCAGATGGACCGCGAGGGCATCGCCTACACCGAGATCAACATCGAGCAGGACCCGGAGTCGGCCGCCTTCGTCGAGAAGGCCAATGGCGGAAACCAGACGGTCCCGACCGTGCTGGTGGTCCCCGAGAACGGCGGCGAGGACGTCGTGATGACGAACCCGAGCCTGGCCCAGGTGAAGCAGGCCCTCGGGGCCTGATCCCCGGGCCGCCTGATCCCCGGGCCGCTTGGTCCCCGGGCCTGGCCCCCCGGGGCCGGGCCCCGGACCCCCCGCCCCCTCCGGCCGACGCGCCGGTGGGGGCGGTGTCGTGTCCGGGCCGGTCAGCCGCCCGCGCGCACCGGCTTCGGGAGCGGCTTGCCGTACCAGAGCTCGATCAGCCGCGAGGCGATCGAGATGCCGAAGGGGGGCAGGATCTCGCCCGACTCGAAGGCGGCGGTCAGGTCCTCGCGGGAGAACCAGCGCGCCTCCTCGATCTCCTCACCGTCCACGTTGATGTCGAACGTCGAGGCGCGCGCCATGAAGCCCAGCATCAGGCTGGACGGGAACGGCCAGGGCTGGCTGGCGACGTACTCGACCTCGCCGACCGTGATGCCGGCCTCCTCGAAGACCTCGCGGGCCACGGACTGCTCGATCGACTCGCCCGGCTCCACGAACCCGGCGAGCGTGGAGAAGCGGCCCTCGGGCCAGTGCACCTGGCGGCCGAGCAGGGCCCGGTCCTGGTCGTCGGTGACGAGCATGATGACCGCCGGGTCGGTGCGTGGGTAGTGCTCGGCGCCGCACGCCGGGCAGCGGCGGATGTGGCCGGCCGCCGCGATCACCGTACGCTCGCCGCAGCGGGAGCAGAAGCGGTGCAGCCGCTGCCAGTTCTCCAGGGCCACCGCGTGCACCATCAGGGCGGCGTCACGCGGACCGAGCAGCATCCCCGCCTCGCGCAGCCCCGCCGGGCGGGCCGACTGGTCCATGCGGCCCGGCAGGGTGTCCTTCTGGAGGGCGAAGTAGCTGACACCGTCCGCGTCGGTGCCGAGGAAGTAGCGGTGGGTCTCGGTGACGGGGGCCTCGAAGGCGGGCGTCATCACGAGTTCGGTGCCGTCGTCGGTGTCGTCGATCAGCACCTGGCCCCCGGAGACGACGAAGACCCGGGTCGTCGGGTGGCTCCACGCGGCGGACAGCCACGCCTCGTCGAGGCGGTGGTGCGCCGCGCGGTCGATGCCGCTCGGCGCGGTCAGACCGATGGGCCGGTCTGCGGTGGCGTTGTCGAAGGTGCTCACAGGTGCTTCCTACTCCCCCGGGATGGATCGGGCGTTCAGAGGATTCAGCGGAGGGCGGCCGCCAGGTCGCTCCAGAGGTGGGCGGCGGTCTCGACGCCCTTGAACAGAAGGTCCAGCTCGACCTTCTCGTCGGGGGCGTGCCAGCCGTCGGACGGTACGGAGACGCCGAGGAAGAGGACCGGCGCGCCGAGCACGTCCTGGAGGTCGGCGGCGGGCCCCGAGCCCCCTTCTCGGGTGAAGAGGACCTGCTGGCCGAAGGCACGGCCCATGGCGCGGGCCACGGCCTGGAGCGCCGGGTGGTCCAGGGGCGTCAGGCAGGGCCGGGTGGCGGGCAGGAAGGTGATCCGGTGGCTGATCCCGGCCGGGACGCGGGCCTCGGCCCAGGCCCGTACGGTCTTCTCGATGTGGTCCGGGTCCTGGCCCGCGACCAGGCGGAAGCTGATCTTCACGCGGGCGGACGAGGGGATGATGGTCTTGCTCCCGGCGCCCTGGTAGCCGCCGCCGATGCCGTTGACCTCGGCGGTCGGGCGGGCCCAGATCCGCTCCAGCGTCGAATACCCGGTCTCCCCGGAGGCGGCCCGGGACCTGGCGGTGCGCAGCCAGTCGGCCTCGTCGAAGGGCAGCTCCGCGAAGAGCGCGCGCTCGGTCTCCGTGAGCTCGGCCACGCCGTCGTAGAAGCCGGGGACCGCGACCTTGCCGTCCGCGTCGTGGAGCGCGGCGACGAGGCGGGCGATCTCGGTGGCCGGGTTGGGGACGGCGCCGCCGAAGGAGCCGGAGTGGATGTCCTGCCCGGGACCGTGGAACTCGATCTCGCACTCGGCGAGGCCGCGCATCCCGGTGCACACGGTCGGCGTGGTCTCGTTCCACATGCCGGTGTCCGAGACGATCACCGCGTCGGCGGCGAGGCGGCCGGCATGGCGCTCGACCAGGTCACGGAAGTGCGGGGAGCCGGACTCCTCCTCGCCCTCCACGATCAGCTTGAGGTGCACGGCGGGGGCGGTGCGGCCGGTGGCGGCGAGGTGGGCCCGGACGCCGAGGGTGTGGAAGAACACCTGCCCCTTGTCGTCGGCCGCGCCGCGTCCGTACATCCGGCCGTCGCGGATCACCGGCTCGAACGGCTCGCTGCTCCAGCCGTCCTCGCGGGCGGCGGGCTGGACGTCGTGGTGTCCGTACACCAGGACCGTGGGCGCCGCCGGGTCGTCGGAGGGCCATTCGGCGAAGACGGCGGGTGCGCCGTCCGTCTCCCAGATCTCCGTGACCGGAAAGCCGGTCTCCGCCAGCTTGGCCGACAGCCACTCGGCGCTGCGCCGTACGTCGCCCTCGTGCTCCGGCTGAGCGGATACGGAGGGGATGCGCAGCCACTCGGCGAGGTCGTCGAGGAAGGCCACGCGGTGCTGCTCGGTGTACGTGCGGACGGCGCTGTCCGGGGTGTCGCTCATGACCTTCAGCCTATCCGTCCGCCGGAGGTGGCTCGTCCAGCAGGATGCGCTCCAGCTCCCGGCGGCCCGGCAGCGAGGCCGGGCGGACGGCCTCGCCGCTGCGCACGAAGAGGAAGGTGGCCGTGACGTCGGTGAGCGGCAGTCCGTGCAGCTCGGCCCAGGCCAGCCGGTAGACGGCGAGCTGGAGCGGGTCGGCGTTGTGGGCGCGGCCGGTCTTCCAGTCCACGATCTCGTACGTGTCCCCCGTGCGGTACACGGCGTCGATACGGCCCCGGACGACCCGGCCGGCCAGGGTGATCTGGAACGGCGTCTCCACGCGGTACGGGGTGCGGCGGGCGTACGGGGTGCGCTCGAAGGCTTCCTTCAGGTCGGCGAGGTCGCGCTCGTCGGCGATGTCGGTGTCGCTGTCGTCGCCGCCGGGCAGCTCGTCGGGGCCGAGCATGGGCAGCGGCAGCTCCTCGAAGCGGGACTCCACCCAGGCGTGGAAGCGGGTGCCCCGGCGGGCGGCGGGCTGCGGCGGGCGGGGCATGGGCCGGGCCAGCTCCCGGGCGAAGGCGTCCGGGTCGTCGGCGAGGCGCAGCAGCTGGGTGGCGGAGAGCGAGGCGGGGACGAGGACGTCGCGCACGGCGGCACGGGCCCGGCGCAGCTCCCCGGCGAGCGCCTCCAGGTCCCGGTCCCAGGAAGCGAGGGTCCGCGTCTCCTCGGGGGTGAGGCGGGCGGGCGTGCGGGGGGCCGGGACGCCCGGGGCGCCGGCCGGTACATCCGGGACGCCCGGGGCGCCGACCGGTGCTTCCGGGATGCCCGGGGCGCCGGCCGGTGCTTCCCGGCCGTCCTGCGCGCCGGCCGGCGTGTCCGGGGCGTCGGGCTCCGGCCGGGACAGCAGCTCCATCACCGTGTCGGCGGCGGCCCTGCGGCGGGCCAGGGCGGTGTCGTCCAGCGGGAGCGGCCAGGCGTGGTCGGCGGACGCCTCGGCGAGCGCCGGATTCTCGTCGGTCTCCGCCGGGGCGTCCGCCCACACCTCGATCTCGCCGTACCCGGCGGCGCAGTGGTCGTACAGCGCGTGCAGGAAGGGGGACGGGCCGCGCGGCTTCTTCTGCGTGGGGCCCCACCAGTGGCCGGAGCCGAGCAGCAGCGTGCGGGGGCGCGTGAAGGTGACGTATCCGAGGCGCAGCTCCTCCGTGTGCTGGTGCTCCTTCATCTCCTCCTTGAAGTCCTTGAGGCCCTTGGCGTCGTAGCTGTGGAGGACGGGCAGGGTGGCGGTGTCGCCGCGCAGGGCGTGCGGGAGGACCTTGGCCTGGGAGGTCCAGGCGTCCCGCGACTGGCCGCTGGGGAACTGGCCGGTGACCAGTCCGGGCACGGCGACGACGTCCCACTCCAGGCCCTTGGACTTGTGGGCGGTGAGGACCTTCACGGTGTTCTCGCCGCCGGGCAGCGCGTTGTCGAGGCCCTTCTCGTACTGGACGGCGGTGCGCAGGAAGCCGAGGAAGGCGAGGAGGGTGGCCTCGCCGTCGACGGCGGCGAACCGGGCGGCGACGTCGAGGAAGTTGCCCAGGGTCTCGCGGCGGCGGGCGGCCAGGGCCTGCGGGGAGGCGGAGAGCTCGACCTCCAGGCCGGTGGTGGCGAGGACGCGGTGCAGGACGTCCATCAGGGGGTCGGCGAGCGAGCGGCGCAGGTCGCGCAGTTCGGCGGCGAGGCGGGCGAAGCGGATGCGGGCCTCGGCGGAGAACGGAAGCCGGTCGTCCTCCTCGCCGCCGCCGTCCAGGAAGGTGTCGAGGGCGTCGGCGAGGGAGATCACCTCGGCCGGGTCGGTCCCCTCGACGGCCTCGGCGAGCCTGCGGTCAAGGTCCTGGTCCTCGTCGCCGTGGGCGGCGCGGTGCACCAGGAGGCGGGCCCGGCGGCCGAGCAGGGCCAGGTCGCGGGGGCCGATCCGCCAGCGGGGGCCGGTGAGCAGGCGGACGAGGGAGGCGTTGGCGCCGGGGTCCTGGAGGACTTCGCAGACGGCGACGAGGTCCGCGACCTCGGGGAGGTGGAGCAGCCCGGCCAGGCCCACGACCTCGACCGGGATCTCGCGGGCGACCAGCGCGGCCTGGATCTCCGGGAAGTCGCCGGCGGTGCGGCACAGGACGGCGATCTCGCCGGGCGCCCTGCCGGTGCGCACGAGGTGGGCGATGGAGTCCGCGAGCCAGGCGATCTCCTCGGTGTGGGTGGGCAGCAGGGCGCAGCGGACGAGGCCGTCGCGCTCGGCGCCGGGGGCGGGGCGCAGGGCCTCGACGCCCTCGTGCATGGCGCGCAGGGGCGCGGCGAGGCCGTTGGCGAGGTGGAGGAGGCGTCCGCCGCTGCGGCGGTTCTCGCTGAGGGCGTAGCGGGTGGCGGGGGTGCCGTCGGCGTGCGGGAAGTGGCTGGGGAAGTCGTCCAGGTTGGCGACGGAGGCGCCGCGCCAGCCGTAGATGGCCTGGCAGGGGTCGCCGACGGCGGTGACGGCGTGCCCGGTCGGCGCGTCGGTGCCGGGGCCGCTGCCGAAGAGGGCGGAGAGCAGGAGTCGCTGGGCGACGGAGGTGTCCTGGTATTCGTCGAGCAGGACGACCCGGTATGTGTCGCGGAGGATGGCGCCGACCTCGGGGCGGGTGAGGGCCAGCTCGGCGGAGAGGGCGATCTGGTCGCCGAAGTCGAGGAGGTCGCGGCTCCGCTTGGCCTCGCGGTAGCGGCGGGTCAGCGCGAGCAGTTCGCGGCGGGCCTCGGCGGCCTCGGGGATCTTGCGCAGTTCGGCGTTGGTGAGCTTCGCGGTCGCCAGCGCGTTCAGCAGCTCGGTGTCGTACGCGTCGAGCTGTTCGGGGCGCACGAGGTGTTCGGCCAGCTCGGCGTCGAGGGCCAGGACCTCGCTGACGAGGGTGGCGAAGGACCTGGTCAGGGCCGGGTAGGGGCCGGGTGCCTCGCGCAGGACGCGGGCGGCGAGCTGGTAGCGGGTGGCGTCGGCGAGGAGGCGGGTGCCCGGTTCGAGCCCGATGCGCAGCCCGTGCTCGGTGAGCAGCCGCCCGGCGAAGGCGTGGTACGTGGAGATGCCGGGTTCGCCCGGGGGGTTGTCGGGGTCGATCACGTCCGGGTCGGTGATGCCGGCGGCGACGAGGGCCTTGCGTACGCGCTCGGCGAGCTCACCGGCCGCCTTGTTGGTGAAGGTGAGCCCGAGGACCTGCTCGGGGGCGACCTGACCGGTGCCGACCAGCCAGACCACGCGGGCGGCCATCACCGTGGTCTTCCCCGACCCGGCTCCGGCCACGATCACCTGCGGGGCGGGCGGCGCGGTGATGCAGGCCGTCTGCTCCGGGGTGAAGGGGATGCCCAGCAGCTCCTTGAGCTGCTCGGGATCGGTGAGGCGCGGGGACACTCCACAGAGGCTAACCGGCGCCACCGACAACCCACGAAGTCGCGGAATCCGCCCCGGCCCCCGCCTCCCGGTGGCACTCGTCACACCCGGCGGGTCTAAATTGTCTGCTTGTCGCACCAACAGCCTTACGAGGACGGTCATATGAGCGCCGACGCACCCGCCCCTGACGCCACCGAGCTCAGGAAGCGCATCGACACGACGAAGGCGCACCCCGCGCGGGTCTACGACGTCTTCCTCGGCGGCAAGGACAACTACCCGGCCGACCGGGAGGCCGCGGCCATGGCGCTGGCCGCCAATCCGCGCGGCTACCTCACCGTGCGGCACAACCGGGACTTCATGCGGCGGGCGGTCACCCTCGCCGCGAACGACGGCATCCGGCAGTTCCTGGACGTCGGCACCGGGCTGCCGACGCAGGCGAACGTGCACCAGATCGCCCAGGGCATCGCGCCCGAGTCGCGCGTGGTCTACGTGGACAACGACCCGGTGGTCCTCGTGCACGCGCAGGCCCTGCTCACCAGCGGTCCCGAGGGCCGCACCGACTACGTAGAGGCGGATCTGCGCGACCCGGACCGGATTCTGGAGGCCGCCCGCCGCACGCTCGACTTCGACCGCCCGGTGGCCCTGGTCCTCGCGGCCGTGACCCACTTCATCGAGGACGAGACGGCCTACCCGGTGGTGAAGCGGCTGGTGGACGCGCTGGCCCCGGGCAGCGTTCTCGTCCTGAGCAATGTCAGCTCGGACCTCAACCCGGAGCAGGTCGGCAGCATCACCAAGGGCTTCAAGGAGCGCGGCTTCGCCATGGTGCGCCGGTCCTACGCCCAGATGGAACGGTTCGTCACCGACAACGGCCTGGAGCTCCTCGACCCCGGCATCGTCCCCGTGCACCGCTGGCGCCCCGAGCGGGTCGTGGACCTGCCGGAGGCCCGGAATCCGGACCCGGAGTTCGTCGCCGGCCTGGACGAGCTGGACCGTACGCGCTACCAGGACATCAACGACGTCACCGACGCCGACGTCAGTGTCTACGGGCTGGTGGCCCGCAAGCGCTGATCACTCCAGGACGTGCCGGCCCTCCGGCCGCGCGCTGCACGACGCCTTGAAGGAGCAGTGGCCGCAGTGCTGGCCGGTCGTCGGCGTGAACCGCTCGTCCAGCACCCGGCCCGCGGCGGTCGCCAGCAGGTCGGAGACCCACGCGCCGTCCGGCGGCGCCTGCGCCTGCACCTTGGGCGCGGCGTCGCCGCCCTCCTTCTTGGGGGCCGGCTGGCGCAGCTGTACGAGTTCGGCGCCGCCCGGCTCCGGCCGCGTACCGCCGAAGGCGTCGTCGACCGCCCCTTCCCGTACCGCCAGCTGGTAAACGGCGAGCTGGGGGTGGCGGTGGACCTCGTCCCTCGTCGGGGACTGCTTGCCGGTCTTGAAGTCGACCACATAGGCCCGGCCCTCCGCGTCCCGCTCCACGCGGTCCATGGAGCCCCGGATGCGCACCTCGTACTCGCCCGCCTCCAGCGTCACGTCGAAGTCGTGCTCACTGGCGACGGGGGTGCGGCCGGCCCGGTCCATGACGTGCCAGCGCAGGAAGCGTTCGAGGGCGGCGCGGGCCTGCTCCTTCTCCTGGCGCGACTTCCAGGGGGCGTCGAAGACGAGCCCGTCCCAGACCGAGTCGAGCCGTTCCATGAGGACGGCCAGGTCGGCGGGCGTACGGCCGGAGGCCACCTCGTCGGCCAGGACGTGGACCACGTTCCCGAAGCCCTGGGCGGCGGTCGCGGGCGCGTCGGCCTTCACCTCGCGGCCCAGGAACCACTGGAGCGCGCAGGTGTTGGCGAGCTGGTCGAGCGCACTGCCGGAGAGGGTGACCGGCCGGTCCCGGTCGCGCAGCGGCACGGCCGAGCGGGTCGGCTCGTACAGGCCCCACCAGCGGTACGGGTGCGCGGCCGGTACGAGCGGCTGGCCGTCGTCGTCGGTGAGCGCCGCGAGCCGGGCTAGGCGGCGGGCGGCCTCCTCGCGCAGCGCGTCGGACGCGGCCGGGTCGACGGTGGTGGCGCGCAGCTCGGCGACGAGCGCGGCGACGGACAGCGGGCGGCGCGGGCGGCCGGTGACGTCGCGGGGCTCGACGCCCAGCTCGGCGAGGAAGCGGGAGGGCTGGTCGCCGTCGTCGGCGGGGGCCTTCACCGCCGTGACGACCAGGCGGTCGCGGGCGCGGGTCGCCGCCACGTAGAACAGCCGCCGCTCCTCGGCGAGGAGGGCGCCGGGCGTCAGTGGTTCGGCGAGCCCGTCGCGGCCGATCCGGTCCGCTTCGAGCAGCGAACCCCGGCGGCGCAGGTCCGGCCAGAGCCCTTCCTGGACGCCCGCCACGACGACGAGGCGCCACTCCAGGCCCTTGGAGCGGTGGGCGGTCATCAGCCGGACGGCGTCCGGGCGGACCGCGCGGCGGGAGAGGGTGTCGGCCGCGATGTCCTGCGCGTCGACCTCCTCCAGGAAGTTGAGCGCGCCCCGGCCGCCGGTGCGCTCCTCGGCGCGGGCGGCGGTCTCGAACAGCGCGCACACCGCGTCGAGGTCCCGGTCCGCGTTGCGCCCGGCGGTGCCCCCGCGCAGGGCCGCCCGCTCCAGCCGGCCCGGCCACGGGGTGCCGGACCACAGCGACCAGAGGGCCTCCTCGGCGGTGCCGCCCGCCTCCAGCAGCTCGCGGGCGGTACGCAGGAGCGCGCCGAGGCGCTGGGCGCCCCGGGCGTACGACGGGTCGTGCGTCACCAGGCGCTCCGGCTCGGCGAGCGCCCGGGCCAGCAGCTCACCGGAGGGCGCGGGCACCTTGTTCCCGGCGGCGCGCTCCTCGTCCCGCAGGGCGCGGCCGAGGCGGCGCAGGTCGGCGGCGTCCATCGCGCCGAGCGGCGAGGCGAGCAGGGCCAGCGCGGTCTCGGTGTCCAGCCAGGGGGCGTCCGTCCCCTCGGAAGCCGTACCCCGCACCGCCGCCTCCGCCACCGCGCGCAGCGCCGTCAGGAGCGGGCCCACCGCCGGTTCGTGGCGCAGGGCCAGGTCGTCGCCGTCGACCTCCAGAGGGACGCCCGCCGAGGTCAGGGCCCGGCGCAGGGAGGGCAGCGTGCGGCCGCCGGCCCGGACGAGCACCGCCATCTCGGACCACGGCACCCCGTCCTCCAGGTGCGCCCGGCGCAGCAGGTCCGCGATGTTCTCCAGCTCCGTTGAGGCGGTCGGGTAGGTGTACACCTCGACGGAGCCGCCCTCGCGGACCGCGCCCAGTTCGCGGTGGGCGCGGACCTTCGCGGACGGCAGCCGGGTGAGCGGCATCCGCCGGGTGAGCAGCCGGGTGGCGGCGAGCAGCCGGTCGCCGGAGCGGCGCGAGGTGGTGAGGACGCCGACCGGGGCCGGGGCGCCGTCCGCCCGCCGGAAGGTCTCCGGGAAGTCGAGGATGCCGTTCACATCGGCGCCCCGGAACGCGTAGATCGACTGGTCCGGGTCACCGAAGGCGACCAGGTCGCGCCCGCCGCCGCCCTCCGGGGTGCTGCCCCGGTTGCCGGCCAGCGCGTGCAGCAGCCGTACCTGGGCGGGGTCCGTGTCCTGGTACTCGTCCACGAAGACCGCGTCGTACGCCCCCGCCAGCTGGGCCGAGACCTCGGGGCGCTCCGCGAGCAGCACCGCCCGGTGCACCAGCTCCGCGTAGTCCAGCACGCCCTGGGCGTCCAGCACGTCGAGGTATTCGGCGAGGAAGCGGGCGGCGGCGCCCCAGTCGGGCCGGCCGGTGCGCTCGGCGAAGGCGGCGAGGGCGTCCGCGCCGAGACCCAGCTCACGGCTGCGGGCGAGCACCGCGCGCACCTCGTCGGCGAAGCCGCGCGTGGTCAGGCAGGCGCGCAGCTCGTCGGGCCAGCTGATGTGCGGGCGCCCCTCCTTCTCCAGTTCGAGCTGGCCGGCCAGGAGGTCGCGGACGGTCACGTCCTGCTCGGGCCCGGACAGCAGCCGCAGCGGGTTCGCGAAGAGGTCGGCGTCCTGGTGGGCGCGGACCAGGGCGTAGCAGAAGGAGTGGAAGGTGGTGGCCTGCGGCCCCCGGGCGGCGCCGAGCCGGGCGGCCATCCGGTCGCGCAGTTCGACGGCGGCCTTGCGGCTGAAGGTGAGGACCAGCAGGCGGGCCGGGTCGGCCCCCCGGGCGATGCGCGCGGCGACGGCTTCGACGAGCGTCGTCGTCTTGCCCGTACCGGGCCCGGCGAGGACCAGGAGCGGGCCGCCGGGGTGGTCAACCACGGCGCGCTGCGCCGCGTCCAGGAGAGGGGGCTCCACCGAACCCGGCAGGGTGCGCACCAGCCGGTACGGGCCCGGGGTCCCCGGCCGTGCGTGGCGGTGAGGACTGTGCCGGGTGGTGGAGGAGGTGCTCACGTGGGTTCGCCGGTCCTGGTGGGTGTACGGGTGAGGGCGCGGCGTCCGCCGCGAACTGAAGACGCTACTCCGACGCGCCCCCCGAATGCGGCGGGACGGCTGCGGGGATCGTCACGTTCTTCCCGCCGCGCCCCGCGCGCACCGTACGGACCAGGCTCCGCCCGATCCGCCGCCGCATGGCCGAAGCTGTCAGGTGTGAGCTCCCCCACCGCCGCCCGTCACGCCGTCCCATCGCGCGCGCCGCATGTCCAGGCGCGGGAGGTGGCCCTCCGCGCTCGCCGGGGCCTCGCGCAGCGGGGTGTTCTCCGCGCGGTAGTGGTCCAGGGCGCGCAGCTCGTGGCCGGGCAGCAGCCTGCCGTCGGAGCGCACCACGCGCCACCACGGCACCGCGCTCCCGTACAGCGCCATGACCCGGCCGACCTGGCGCGGGCCGCCCTCGTCCAGCCACTCCGCGACATCGCCGTACGTCATCACGCGGCCGGGCGGGATCAGGTCGGCGACGTCGAGCACGCGCTCCGCGTACTCGGGCAGCGCGTCGCCCGTCGGGTGTTCGCTCATCCGCCCCATCCTGCCGCACACCACCGACAGCGCGGCGCGTCACGGCCCGTGGGTGTCCGTGCGCACACGCAGCGTGCGCACGCCGGGAAAGGAGCGTATGTTGCGCATCGCACGCCCCCGCATCACCCCCTGATGCCCCCTTGCGCCCATCGGCCGTGCCACCATCATGCGGGCGGTGACCGGTGATACGAGAACACGAAGACCAATCAGAGGCGACGAAGGAGCAGGGCGTGCAGCCACCGAAGGCGGCCGACGCCTCCGATGCCGAACCGCGTCCGGACAGAGCCCGGCGGGAGCCGGGCACGGACGCGGAGACTCCGGCCGGATCGACCCTCGCCGGCTCCGACGAGACGCAGGCCGAGCGCGTCTCCGGTGACGAACCCCTGCTGCCCGCCCGTGTGCACCGCCCCTCCGACCTGCTGCGCCTGCTCATCGGGGTGCTGGCGGTCGTCGTGCTGTTCTCCGTCGCCGCGTTCGCCCACGGCACCACCACCGGTCTCGAAGAGGACATCAACAAGGGCACCGGACAGGCCCCCGACCTGCTGATCAAGATCGCCGGACTGGTCTCCAGCATCGCGGTGCTCCTCGTCCCGGTCGCCTTCGCCATCGAGCGGCTGATCAAACGCGACGGGCTGCGGATCGCCGACGGGGTGCTGGCCGCCGTGCTGGCGCACGGCGTGACGCTGGCCACGGACCTATGGGTCGCCAAGTCCGCTTCCGGCACCATCCGGGACGCGCTGACCCAGCCGCAGCCCGGCGCCGCGGTCACCGATCCGGTGCACGGCTACCTCGCTCCCGTGATCGCGTACATGACGGCGGTCGGCATGGCGAGACGGCCGCGCTGGCGGGTCGTGCTCTGGGTGGTGCTGCTGCTCGACGCCTTCGCGATGCTGGTCGGCGGCTATACGACCCCGTTCTCCATCGTGCTCACGGTGCTGATCGGCTGGACGGTGGCGTACGGCACGCTGTACGCGGTCGGCTCGCCGAACGTCCGCCCGACCGGGCAGCACCTGATGGCCGGTCTGCGGCACGTCGGCTTCCGGCCGGTCACCGCGATGCGGGCCGAGGACGCGCCCGACTCCGGGGACCAGAGCGACCGGGGGCGCCGCTATCAGGTCTCCCTGGAGGACGGGCCACCGCTCGACGTGACCGTGGTGGACCGCGAGCAGCAGGCCCAGGGGTTCTTCTACCGGGTGTGGCGCAGGCTCACCCTGCGCGGCATCACCCAGCGGCGGTCCATCCAGTCGCTGCGCCAGGCGCTGGAGCAGGAGGCGCTGCTCGCGTACGCGGCGATCGCCGCCGGTGCCAACGCGCCGAAGCTCATCGCCACCTCCGAGCTCGGCCCGGACGCCGTGATGCTGGTCTACGAGCACATCGGCGGCCGGTCGCTGGACGCCCTGGCGGACACCGAGATCACCGACGATCTGGTGCGCGGGGCGTGGGAGCAGGTCAAGGCCCTCCAGTCGCGCCGGATCGCGCACCGCAGGCTCACGGGTGACGCCATACTGGTGGATCGTTTCGGCAAGGTGTTCGTCACCGACCTGCGCGGCGGCGAGATCGCGGCCGGTGACCTGGTCCTGCGGATGGACGTCGCGCAGCTGCTCACCACCACCGGGCTGCGGGTGGGCCCCGAGCGGGCCGTGGCCGCCGCGCTCGCCGTGCTCGGCCCCGACGCGGTCGCCGACTGCCTGCCGCTGCTCCAGCCGATCGCGCTCAGCCGCTCCACCCGGGCGCAGCTGCGCCGGCTCGCCCGGGAACGCTCCCAGCGCGAGCGCGAGGCCGTCCTCGAAGCGTCGGACGCGGCCAAGCGCGCCCGGGCCGAGGAGGCGGAGCTGTCCAGGAGCGGGGAGCGCAAGAACGCCCGCAAGTCGCTGCGCACGGAGAAGCAGGCCGAGAAGCGGGCCATGGACGACGCCCTCGAAGAGGTGCGCGAGGAGGACCTGCTCTCCCAGATCCGCCGCGAGGTCCTGCTGATCCGGCCGCAGGCGCCGGTCGAGCCGGTCCGCCTGGAGCGCATCAAGCCGCGCACCCTGATCAGCTTCATCGCCGGTGCCATCGCCGCGTACTTCCTGATCTCGCAGGTCACCGAGGCCGACTTCGGGGCGGTCGTCGAGCAGGCGGAGTGGGGCTGGGTGGCCGCCGCGCTCGGCTTCTCGGCGCTGAGTTACGTGGCCGCCGCGATGAGCCTGCTGGGCTTCGTGCCCGAGCGGGTGTCGTTCGGCCGGACCGTCCTCGCGCAGGTCGCCGGGTCGTTCGTGAAGATCGTGGCGCCGGCGGCGGTCGGCGGGGTGGCGCTGAACACCCGCTTCCTCCAGCGCTCCGGGGTCCGGCCCGGTCTCGCGGTGGCGAGCGTGGGCGCGTCCCAGCTGTTCGGTCTCGGCTGCCACATCCTGCTGCTGGGCGCCTTCGGCTATCTGACCGGCACCGAGAAGACGCCCTCCTCGCTCACCCCGTCCAGGACCGTGATCGCCGGGCTGCTGACGGTCGCCGTGCTGGTCCTCGTGGTCACCGCCATCCCGTTCCTGCGGAAGTTCGTGGTGACCCGGGTGCGGTCGCTGTTCGCCGGGGTCGTTCCCCGCATGCTCGACGTGGTGCAGCGCCCGCAGAAGCTGCTCACCGGGATCGGCGGGATGCTGCTGCTGACCGGTGTCTTCGTGATGTGCCTGGACGCCTCGGTCCGGGCGTTCAGCGGACCGGACACCCCGCACCTCAGCTACGCGAGCATCGCCGTGGTCTTCCTCGCCGGCAACGCGCTCGGCTCGGCCGCGCCGACGCCGGGCGGCATGGGCGCCGTGGAGGGCGCGCTGACGCTGGGTCTGATCGCGGTCGGGCTGCCCAAGGAGGTCGCCGCCCCGGCCGTGCTGCTGTTCCGGCTGATGACCCTGTGGCTGCCGGTCCTTCCCGGCTGGCTGTGCTTCAACCACCTCACGCGCAAGGGACAGCTGTGACCGACCTGCGTGCACGGGCCACCCACTTGGACCGGCACCCCGTGCGCGCGCCCCGGCGCCGCCGCAGCATGGAGCGATGAGGACCTCCCCTGCCCTGCGCGCCGCGGCCCTCGCCGCCACCGTGACCGTGCTGCTCCCCCTCGCCGGCTGTGCGGACGGCGGTGACGAGGAACCCACCGGCCCGACGAACCGGGCCCGCGCGGCGAACGCCGCCACCGGCAGCCCGTCGACCGGCCTCGCCGCCCAGAAGCTGACGTGGAAGAAGTGCCCCGCGCCTTCCCAGGCCCAGGGCGGTGGAAACCCGCCGTCCCCGCTGCCCGGCGGGGCGAACTGGGAGTGCGCCTCCATGAAGGCCCCCCTCGATTACGCGAAGCCGGACGGCGACACCATCGAGCTGGCGCTCATCCGCGCGAAGGCGATCAGCCCGAAGAAGCGGATCGGCTCGCTCATCTTCAACTTCGGCGGGCCCGGCGGCTCGGGCGTCGCCACCCTGCCCGCGTTCGGTACGGCGTACGACAAGCTGCGCGCCCGGTACGACCTGGTGAGCTTCGACCCGCGCGGAGTGGGGAACAGCGACGGCGTCGAGTGCGAGACCGACAAGCAGCTGGACGCCCGCTACCAGGAGGACGGCACCCCGGACGACGCGGCGGAGGAGAAGGCGTTCGTCCAGGACACCAAGAGGTTCGCCGCCGCCTGCGAGAAGCGGTCCGGCGAGCGGCTCCCGTACGTCGGCACCACCAACGCCGCCCGCGACATGGACTTGATGCGCCAGGTGCTCGGCGACGACAAGCTGTACTACTTCGGCATCTCGTACGGCACCGAGCTGGGCGGCGTCTACGCGCACCTCTTCCCCAAGAAGGTCGGGCGGGCGGTCCTGGACGCGGTGGTCGACCCCACCGAGGACGCCGAGGAGTCCTCGCTGAGCCAGGCCAAGGGCTTCCAGCTCGCCCTGGACAACTTCACCGAGGACTGCGCGGACCGGGGTGACGCCTGCAAGCTGCCCGGGTCCGACGCGAAGGAGATCGAGCAGGGCATCTCCTCCCTGCTGGACCAGCTGGAGAAGAAGCCCATCAAGGGCATCGGCGCCCGCGAGCTGACCGAGACCCAGGCCACCACCGGCATCGCGGCGGCCCTCTACTCCAAGGAGACCTGGCCGCTGCTGGAACAGGGTGTGGACGAGGCGGACGGCGGGAACGGCTCCCTGCTCCTGGCGCTCGCCGACTCCCTCAACGGCCGCTCCGAGGACGGACGGTACGACAACTCCGCCGCCGCCTACTCCGCGATCAGCTGCGCCGACTCGCGCGAGCGGTTCACGCTGGAGCAGACGAAGGCGAAGCTCCCCGCGTTCCGCGACGCCTCCCCGGTCTTCGGGAACTACCTGGGCTGGGGCCTGATGGGCTGCACCGACTGGCCGGTCAAGGGCACCTGGAAGACCCCCGACGTCAGCGCCCCCGGCGCCGCCCCCATCCTCGTCATCGGCAACACCGGCGACCCGGCGACCCCGTACGAGGGCGCCCAGGCGATGGCCGAGGAGCTGGGCGAGGGCGTCGGCGTGGAGATGACGTACAAGGGCCAGGGGCACGGCGCGTACAACAGCGGCGACGCCTGCGTGCAGAAGGCGGTCGGCGGCTATCTGCTCGACGGCAAGGTCCCGGAGGCCGGCACGGTCTGCGGCTGACCGCCCGCCGGGTGCCCCCCCTACGATGGGCGGACTGCCGTACCGGCAGCGCTCGACGGGGAGGAAGGCACACGTGGCCGCACACGCACGGGCCGGGGCACTGGCCGCCGCCGCACTGCTGCTGACGGGGGCACTCGCGGGCTGCGAGGACGGTACGGACGACAAGCCGGGCACGCGGGCGGCCGGCTCCCCCGCCACGCAGCGCCCGGACTGGACCCGTTGCGAGGCTCCCGAGGGCGGTGAGGCACCGGGCTCCGAGTGGCGCTGCGCGACGGTGCAGGTGCCGCTGGACTACGCGAAGCCGAAGGGCGAAACGATCGGCATCGCCCTGATCCGCAAGGAGGCCACGGACCGGGGCAAGCGCCTGGGCTCGATGCTCTTCGACTTCGGCGGGCCCGGCGGCTCGGGCGTCTCCATACTGCCGCGCGCCGCCTCCGGGTACGCCGCCCTCAACTCCCGTTACGACCTGGTGGGCTTCGACCCGCGCGGGGTGGCAAGGAGCTCCGGGGTGCGGTGCCGCGACGACAAGGCGCAGGGGAAGGCGTACCAGAATGTGGACATGACGCCGGACACGGCGGCCGAGGAGAAGGCGTTCATGGCGGACGGCGCCGACTTCGGGGCCGGCTGCGCCCGCCTGTCCGGCAAGATCCTCCCGCACGTCGGCACGACGAACGCCGCCCGCGACATGGACCTGATCCGCCAGGCCCTCGGGGACGAGAAGCTGACGTACTTCGGCATGTCGTACGGCACCGAGCTGGGCGGCACGTACGCCCATCTCTTCCCGGAGCGCGTGGGACGTACGGTCCTGGACGCGGTCGTCGACCCGACCGCGGACTCCACCGGGCACGCGCGCAATCAGGCGACCGGCTTCCAGCGGGCGCTGGAGAACTACCTCGAGGACCGCGGCGAGGACCCGGAGGCGGGCTCCCGGCGGATCGCGGCGCTGCTGAAGCGGATCGACGCCGAGCCGCTGCCGACCGGCACGGACCGCGAGCTCAACGAGTCGCTGGCGATCACCGGCATCGTGACCCCCCTCTACTCGAAGGACAGCTGGCCCGCCCTCACCCGCGCCCTGGACGAGGCGGAGGAGGGCAGCGGCGGCATGCTGCTCCAGCTCGCCGACTCGTACAACGGCCGCGACGAGAACGGCCACTACGACACCCAGAACCACTCGCAGCGGGCCATCTCCTGCGCGGACGGCAAGGGGCGGCCCACGGCGGCCGAGGCGAGGGCGCTGCTGCCCGAGTTCGAGAAGCTGTCCCCGGTGTTCGGCCCGTTCCTGGCCTGGGACACGGCGGGCTGGTGCTCCGGCTGGCCGGTGGCCGGCGAGCACGACGACCCGGAGGTGAGCGCTCCGGGCGCCGGTCCGATCCTGGTCGTGGGGACGACGGGGGACCCGGCCACGCCGTACGAGGGCGCCCGCCGGATGGCGGACGAGCTGGGCGAGGGCGTCGGCGTGCTGCTCTCCAACGAGGGCGAGGGGCACGGCGCGTACGGCGGCAACAGCTGTGTGACGTCGACCGTGGACTCGTACTTCCTGGACGGGAAGGTCCCGGCGGACGGCAAGACCTGCTCGTGACCAGGGCCACGAGCGCCGAAGGGGCCGGTCCGCGCGATGCGGACCGGCCCCTTGCGAGCGTGCCGAGTGGAGCCGGACGTTCTAGTAGACCGGCTTCTCGGGCTCGATCTGGTTGACCCAGCCGATCACGCCGCCGCCCACGTGGACCGCGTCGGCGAAGCCCGCCGACTTGAGGACCGCGAGGACTTCCGCACTGCGGACACCCGTCTTGCAGTTCAGGACGATGCGCTTGTCCTGCGGGAGGTCCTGGAGGGCGTTGCCCATCAGGAACTCGTTCTTCGGGATCAGCCGGGAGCCCGGGATCGCGACGATCTCGTACTCGTTCGGCTCGCGGACGTCGATGATCTCGATCTTCTCGTCGCCGTCGATCCACTCCTTGAGCTGCTTCGGAGTGATGGTCGACCCGGCCGCCGCCTCCTGCGCCTCCTCCGACACGACGCCGCAGAAGGCCTCGTAGTCGATGAGCTCGGTGACGGTGGGGTTCTCGCCGCAGACCGCGCAGTCGGGGTCCTTGCGCACCTTGACCTGGCGGTACTGCATCTCCAGGGCGTCGTAGATCATCAGCCGGCCGACCAGCGGGTCGCCGATGCCGGCGAGCAGCTTGATGGCCTCGTTGACCTGGATCGAGCCGATGGAGGCGCAGAGCACACCGAGGACGCCGCCCTCGGCGCAGGACGGGACCATGCCCGGCGGGGGCGGCTCCGGGTAGAGGCAGCGGTAGCAGGGGCCGTGCTCGGACCAGAACACGGACGCCTGGCCGTCGAAGCGGTAGATCGAGCCCCAGACGTAGGGCTTGTTCAGCAGGACCGCGGCGTCGTTGACGAGATAGCGGGTGGCGAAGTTGTCCGTGCCGTCCACGATCAGGTCGTACTGGGAGAAGATGTCCATCACGTTGTCGGCTTCCAGCCGCTCCTCGTGAAGGACCACGTTGACCAGGGGGTTGATGCCCTGGACCGTCTCCTTGGCCGACTGGGCCTTGGACTTGCCGATGTCACCCTGGCTGTGGATGACCTGGCGCTGCAGGTTCGACTCGTCTACCTCGTCGAACTCCACGATGCCGAGCGTGCCGACACCGGCGGCGGCCATGTACATCAGGGCCGGCGAACCGAGGCCGCCGGCGCCGACACAGAGCACCTTCGCGTTCTTCAGCCGCTTCTGCCCGTCCATCCCGACATCCGGGATGATCAGGTGGCGGGAGTACCTGCGGACCTCGTCGACGGTGAGCTCAGCAGCTGGCTCGACCAGGGGTGGCAGCGACACAGGAACCTCAACAATGCAGGTGGTCGGTTTCTACGTACTTCGACTACGTACGGTTGTTCTTCCGGTAACACTGCCACGCCCCTTCTCATTCCGAGATACCAGGTCCGATCCGCGAGACGATTTCGTCCCAGTACCTGGGCAGTGCCGCGAATGGGTCGCTTCGTCCGTGACCGTTCCCCGATCCGGTCCGTCCGCCGCGGTCCGTGAAGAAGATCGTCCCGGCGCCCTGCCAGCGGGCGATCCGCATCGCCTCCTCCAGGTGCGTGCGCGGAACGCCGTGCACGAAGTGTGCGAAGCGGCCGGGCGGGTAGGCCGCGGTCCACTCCGCCACCTGCGACCAGCGGTAGTCGCTCCACGCGCCCCGGAACGTGACGAGCTGGTCGCCGGTCTCCGCGTAGCCGGGGTACGGATGGGTGTCGTGCCCCAGCACGAGGTGGCCGTCGTCCTTCCCGAGGAGGGCCCGCAGGGCGCCGGCGAGCCGGCGGACGGCCGGCAGCTCGGCGCGGCCGGCCGGGCAGCGGTCCAGGTAGAAGCCGTCCACCCGGTACCAGTCCAGGTAGGAGCGGGCGTCGGCGAGCAGTTCCCCGAACGGCCGGGTGCCGTGGGCGAGGTCGAGCTGTCCGAGCAGCCTGCCGCCGGACGCCCGTACGGCGTCGAGCGGGCCCCCTTCGCGCAGCGCCCGGGCGCGGGCGTCGCGGAGCCGGCCGGCCGCCTCCAGACAGTGCGGGTCGGGCCTGCTGCCGGGGCCGTTGTCGATGTTGAGGACGGCCCAGTGCAGGGGGGTCCCGGGGCGGGTCAGCTCGGCCCACTCGGCGGGGGCGAGCAGCGGATGGGCGTAGCCGGGGACGCCGAAGCCGAGCCGGTCGGCCCCGCTGGCGCGCCGGGCGGTGCCGGTGCTGGTCAGATGCGGCACGCCGCCTCCATCCAGATGTCCGCGAGCGACTCCTCCAGATTGATCCGGGGGCGCCAGCCGAGCCGGTCCCGCGCGGTGCGGACGTCGGCCTGCTGCCAGGCGCCGCAGCCGTCCGGGTACGGGGACGGGGTGGCCGAGAGGTGTTCGATGACCGACTCGGCGGAGGTGCGGGGCGCGCCGATGGGGAGGCGGGCGGGGGGCGTGTCCAGCTCGTGGAGCGCGCCGGCGTATCCGGCGACCTTGGCGAGGACGGCCGCCGCGTCGCGCAGCCGGACGGCCCGGCCGGTGCCGATGTTGACGACGCCCTGCGCGGCGGAGAGCGAGGCGGCGTGCACGGCCCGCGCCACGTCGCGCACGTCCACGAAGTCCCGCTGCACGCCCAGGCCGCTGAGCTTCAGCTCGCCGTCCCCGGCCTGCATGGTGCGGCGCATCGCCTCGGCGAGCCGGCCGAGCGGGGAACCGGCCGGGGTGCCGGGGCCGACCGGTGAGAAGACCCGCAGGACGACCGCGTCGAGGCCGGAGCCGAGGACGAGCTCGGTGGCGGCGAGCTTGCTGACGCCGTACGGGCCGCCGGGGCGCGGGATGGCGTCCTCGGCGGTGGAGGACCCGGGCTGCGAGGGTCCGTACTCCGAGGCGCAGCCGACCTGGACCAGGCGGGCGGTGCAGCGGCTGCGCCGCATCGCCTCGCAGACGGTGGCGACGGCGACGGTGTTGTGCCGGGTGAGGTCGCGCGCGCCGCCCCGGGTCGCGCCGGCGCAGTTGACGACGACCCCGGGATGGACGGCGTCCAGGAAGCGGGTGAGCGCTCCGGGGCTGCCGGTCGCGAGGTCGAACCGCACATCGGCGTCGTCGCCGCGGCCGAGGGCCGTGAGGTGGACGGCGGGGTCGGCGAGCAGCCGGTCGGCCACGAACCGGCCGATGAATCCGTTGGCCCCGAGCAGCAGCACCCTCATCGCGCACCGCCCCGGCCTGAGGGCCGACGGCGGGCTGCCGGTGCGGGGGATTGGCGGGTCATGTCGGTGTCTCCTTGAGGGCTGTTCCGTACGTCTCGGTGCGCACGGTTCGGGTGGTACGGCCCGCGGCGTCGGCTCCGCGGGGGGCTCGGGGGCCGCCTCAGGGGGCGGCGTGGGCGGATGCCCGGGTGAGGGCGAGGACGGCGGTGACCAGCAGGCCGAGCGCGGCGGTGCCGCAGGCCAGTACGGGCACGGCCCCGGGGCCCGCCGCCTCGGTCAGCGCCTCGACGGGGCGGGCGACCGCGTCCAGCCCCGGCAGCCGCCCGGCCAGGATCAGGGCCGGGGCCGCGGCCTCCATGGCGCAGGCGGCGGCGAGTCCGGTGGCGGCGGGTTCGGGGAAGCCGTGGACGGTCAGGAGGCGGGCCAGCAGGAGCAGCACCCCGAGGGCAGCGGCCCCGGCCGGTGAGCCGCCGGGGCCGAAGCCGAGCCGGGCCAGGTACAGCAGCGCGGCGAGGGCGCAGACGAAGAGCGCGACGACGCCGAACAGCAGGGGGCGCACACCCGCCCCGAACTCCTCCAGCGCGTGGCTGCCGTGCAGTCGGCGGTGCGCGGACAGGGCGAAGAGGTGCGCGCACCAGGCGGCCGGGGCCACCGCTGCGGCGAGCCCCAGCAGGGGTGCCGGAGTCAGTGTCCAGGGGCCTTCGGGGCCGCCGCTGAGGACTTGGTGGAGCAGGTCCTCGCCGTAGAGCACGTAGCCGAGGAGCCAGCAGGCGCAGAGCGCGGCGGCGCCGGACGAGCCCGCCCCGTCCCGGGCGCCGAGCGGGCCGGTGCGCAGGGCGAGCGCCAGGCCGACGAGCGCGAGGAGCGTCCCGGTGGAGCCGATCGCCAGCCGGGCGTCGCCGCCGAGCACCCCGTCGGCCAGCCCGAGCACGACGAGGGTCGCGAGGCAGGCGGCGCCGGGCAGCATGGCGCGCAGGGACCAGGCGGCGCGCGTGGTGACGTCGCGCGCCGGAGCGGGGCCGGTCGCGGCGGGCTCCCCCGCGACCGCCGGGACCCGTGCGAAGAGCTCCTCGGCGAGTGAGAACACGTCGCGGTGCCGGTAGCGGGCGGCGGTGCGGTCGGTGACCCCGTGGGCCTCCAGGCCGGCGGCGATCTCCAGCGGGTCGACGGCCCGTTCGCACAGTTCCCGGTGGCGGTGCATGAGCGCCCGCACCGGGTCGGCGGTCCCCCGCCGCCCGATGACGTCGCCGCGGAGGGGGAGGTGGGCGTGCGCCACTTCGGGGGCGCGCGGGGGTGCGTCCCCGGCTCCGGCGTCGGCCGCCGGGGCGGCGTCCCCCTGATCGCCCTCGCGGCTCATCGTCGTTCCTCCGTGGTGCTGCCCGCCTGGTGCCGGGGCGGGCGGGCCCGGCGTCTCGTGGCTACGCATCGGCGCTCCCCGCGCCCGCCCAGCTGGGGGTGCGATCGACGTGCTCCCGTCCGGGGGGTTCCGGCCAGTGGCCGAGGACGTGGGCCTCCGGAGGGGTGGCGAAGGGGCGCGGGCCGTCGTGGGTGGCCGGCGGCGGACTCTCGCGTACCGGCGCCCGTGCGATCAGCTCCAGGTAGATGCCGTGGAAGGCGGCGAGATTCTGTTCGACGGAGAAGAGTTCGAGCGCCCGGGCGCGCGCCGCCGCGCCCAGGCGTGCACGGCGCTCGGGGTCGCGCAGGAGCGCGACGCAGGCGTCCGCGAGTGCCCTGGGGTTGCGCGGCGGGACCACGAGGCCCGTGCCGCCGATGACCTCGACCACCGCGCCCACGTCCGTCGACACCGTGGCCCGGCCGCAGAACATGGCCTCGACCAGGCTGATCGGGAAGCCCTCGGCGACGCTGGAGAGCACCACGACACCGCCCGCCGCGTACGCCCGGGCCAGCTCCGGGACCTCGGGCCCGCCGATCTCCTCGAAGGCGACGGCGTCCTCCTCGGGGAAGAGCTCGCCGGCCAGCGTGCGGCAGCGGGCCAGGTAGGCGGCGCCCGCCGGGCCCGGGGCCGGGGCGCCGATGATCCGCAGCCGGGCCCCCGGCTCGGCGACGCGCACCTCGGCGAAGGCGTGCAGGAGGCCGGCCAGGTCCTTGGCGGGCTCGATGCGGCCGACCCAGGCGAGCGTGTCGGGCCCGCCGTCGCCCTCGCTCTCGCCGAGCGCGGCGAACCGGGACGCGTCCATGCCCGGGTACACGGTGCGCACCCTCGCGGGGTCGGCACCGCAGCGCTCCTGCCAGCGGCGGGCGTGGGTGTTGCCGGTGGTGATGAGCGCGGCCTGCCGGTACACCTCGGTGGCGAGCCGCCGGTGCAGGTTCGCGAGGAGGGCGCGCACCGGCGCGCTGACCGGCGCACCGTCCGAGGAGAGGTAGTGCGCCCGGACCCGGACGGAGTGCTCGGTGACCAGCAGCGGCACCCCGAAGAAGCGTTTGGCCAGCAGACCCGGCAGGGCGGCGGCACCGCCCGCCGTCGCGTGACAGAGGTCCACCGCGCCGAGGCCGTCCTCCTCGTACCAGTCGAGCGAGAGGGGGCGCAGCACCCGGTCCAGCTCGGCGGCGAAGGCGAGCAGGTCGGTGACGGTGGCGGTCTGCACGGTGCGTCCGGTGCCGGGCGCCCGGCAGGCGGCCTCCAGGATGCGCACGGCCGTCTCGGAGCGCAGGGCGGCGGGCAGTCCGCCGTGTTCCCAGGCGAGTTCGGCGAGGCCGTAGAGCCCGCGGGTGAACCGCTCGTCCGCGAGCCGGGGTCCGGCGCCGCCCCGCGCAGGGTCGCCCGGCGCGGGGCCGGCCTGCGTGTCCGTGCCGCCGCGCTCGCTGCCCGCGGCGGCGCAGACGGAGGCCGCGAGGTCCGCGAAGTGCGCGGCGAAGCGCCGCCGTTCGCGCCGGGCGTAGGTGCGCGCGCCCCCGCCGGTCAGCAGCCGGGCCAGCGGTCCCCGGGGGGCGTGCAGCCCGAGGGTGTCGTCGTCGGCGGTCCACAGGGGCGCGGTGCGCACACCGGCGACCTGGGGAGGGAGCAGGACCCGGCCCGCCGCTTCCTGTTCGGCGGAGCGGCTGAGCGCGAAGAGGTCGAACTCGTGCTGGGCGAGCCCGCGCACGAGCCGGTCGCACCAGAGCCTGGACTCACCGGTCGCGTACGGATAACCACCGTCGGTGAGCAGTCCGATCCGCACGAGCGCACCCCCGATCTCCCTTGTGAGCGGCCGCCGTTCCTTCGGCGACTCGCGGCGGGACGACCGTAAGCGGATACGCCGGTGGGGGGGGGGGGGGGGGGGGGGGGGGGGGGCGGGGGGGGGGGGGGGGGGGGGGGGGGGGGGGGGGGGGGGGGGGCCCGCGGGGTCGCCGCCGTCGTGATGTGCGCCACCTGTGCGTCCGGCGGCGGTCGCCCGGTCGCGCTCGGCCTTACGCTGA
>NZ_VJNO01000113.1 GCF_007096885.1 Streptomyces sp. 130
AGAGGTCCTAACAAAGGCGTTGGACGTGTCGGTGGGTGATCAGGCAGGTCGCGAGGCCGAGGAAGGCTTCGTGGATGTCGTCGCGTCGTTCCCAGCGGACGCGCAGGCGCCGGAAGCCGTGCAGCCAGGCGATGGTGCGCTCGACAACCCACCGGTGCACTCCGAGCCCCGAACCGTGCGGGACACCGCGGCGGGCGATCACCGGTTTGACGCCCACGGCCCACACGAGCCGACGGTACTTGTCGTGGTCGTAGCCGCGGTCGCCGAGGACCACGTCGGGCCGACGCCGTGGTCGCCCGACCAGGCCCGCGACGGGCGGGATCTTGGCGAGAAGAGGCAGCAGTTGCGTGACGTCGTTGCGGTTTCCGCCGGTCAGCGACACCGCGAGCGGGATGCCCTGTCCGTCGACGAGGACATGGTGCTTGCTGCCCGGACGTGCGCGGTCGACCGGGCTGGGTCCGCTTTTGGGCCCCGCCGAGCGGCCCGCACATGGCTGGAGTCGATCACCGCCCGGGACCAGTCGAGCTGCTTCGCCGCCCGCAGCTTCTGCAGCAGGATGACGTGGAGGCGGTCCCACACGCCGGCCTCGTTCCAGGCGGCGAGTCGGCGCCAGCACGTCATGCCGGAGCCGAAGCCGAGTTCCTGGGGCAGGTACTCCCACTGGATGCCGGTGTGCAGGACGAACAGGACCCCGCACAGAGCCTGCCGGTCAGGAACCCTCGGCCGCCCCGCGACCAGCTTCGGACCCGGCTCCGGCAACAACGGTTCGATCAGCGACCACAGTTCGTCCGACACGATCCACGGACGAGAGTTCCTCTTCCCCACGAACAGAGCAACGAGCATCTGAGCTGACAGTCACACCATCAGCCGACTTCTGTTAGGACCTC
>NZ_VJNO01000022.1 GCF_007096885.1 Streptomyces sp. 130
GGGGCGCCGGCCCCCCCCCATGGGGGGTGGCCGCCCCGGTCGCGGCAACCCCCCCGGGGGGGGGGGCGCCCCCCGCCCGCGCCCCCCCCCCCCCCTCGGGGTACGTGCGGGTGCCGGCGCGGGGCGCCGTCAGCCGTTCTTGATGCGGTTCGTGAGCTCGGTGACCTGGTTGTAGATGGACCGCCGCTCCGCCATCAGCGCCCGGATCTTGCGGTCCGCGTGCATCACCGTCGTATGGTCCCGGCCGCCGAACTGCGCGCCGATCTTCGGCAGGGACAGATCGGTCAGCTCGCGGCACAGGTACATGGCGATCTGCCGGGCCGTCACCAGTACCCGGCTGCGCGACGATCCGCAGAGGTCTTCCACCGTCAGGCCGAAGTAGTCCGCGGTCGCCGCCATGATCGCGGTCGCGGTGATCTCGGGGGCCGTGTCCTCGCCGCCCGGGATCAGGTCCTTCAGCACGATCTCGGTGAGCCCCAGGTCCACGGGCTGCCGGTTGAGGCTCGCGAAGGCCGTCACCCGGATGAGAGCGCCCTCCAGCTCACGGATGTTGCGCGAGATGCGGGAGGCGATGAACTCCAGCACCTCCGGCGGGGCGTTGAGCTGCTCCTGCACCGCCTTCTTGCGCAGGATCGCGATCCGGGTCTCCAGCTCGGGAGGCTGTACGTCGGTGGTCAGGCCCCACTCGAAACGATTCCGCAACCGGTCCTCCAGAGTGACCAGTTGCTTGGGCGGCCGGTCGGAGGAGAGCACGATCTGCTTGTTGGCGTTGTGCAGCGTATTGAAGGTGTGGAAGAACTCCTCCTGCGTCGACTCCTTGCTCGCGAGGAACTGGATGTCGTCCACGAGCAGGATGTCGACGTCGCGGTACCGCTTGCGGAAGGTGTCGCCCTTCCCGTCGCGGATCGAGTTGATGAACTCGTTGGTGAACTCCTCGGAGCTCACGTACCGCACCCGGGTGCCCGGGTAGAGGCTCCGCGCGTAGTGCCCGATGGCGTGCAGCAGATGGGTCTTGCCGAGTCCCGACTCCCCGTAGACGAACAGGGGGTTGTACGCCTTCGCGGGCGCCTCGGCCACCGCCACGGCCGCGGCGTGCGCGAAGCGGTTCGAGGCCCCGATGACGAAGGTGTCGAAGAGGTACTTCGGGTTCAGCCGGGCGTGCGGCTCGCCGGGGCCGGGAGCCGGTGCGGGCTGGGCGCCCATGGGGCCGGGGGCTCCGCCGGGACGGCCGGTGCCGGGGCCGGGGCGGTGCTGCGGCTCCGGGAGTTCGGAGCGGGGGCGCTCGGTGCGCTGGGGCTCGTACCCCTGGCGCTCGGGCGGCTGCTGACGGTAGTCGTGCTGCGGGGAGCGGCCGCCCCCGTACGGCTCGCGCCACTGGTCGGCGGACGGCTCGCGGTCCTGGAACCCGCCGAGCCGGGGCTGCTGCCAGGACAGGTCCTCCTGGGTGCGCGGCCAGGCGCCGGGCTCCGGGCGCTGCTGCTGGTAGTCCGGGTAGGCGGGCCGCGCGGTGGGCATGCCGTCGTCCCCGGGCCGGCTCCCGTAGCCGTCGTACGCGTCGCCGTGCCGGCCGTCGTCGTGCTGCGGGCCCTGGTAGCGGTGGGGCGGCTGGGAGGACTGGTGCATGGGGGGCGCCGGCGGGCCCGACGGCTCGCCCGCCGAGTCGTCGACCGTGATCGCGATCCGGATGGGACGCCCGCACTCGCGGCTCAGCGTCTCGCTGATGAGGGGGGCGAGGCGGCCCTCGAGGACGCGCTTGCCCCATTCATTGGGGACGGCGAGCAGAGCGGTGTCGGCGACCAGGGCGAGCGGCTGGCAGCGCTCGATCCACTGCTTGTCCTTCGGCTCGATGCCCTGCTGCCCCTCCCCGAGGAGCTGCTCCAGCACTCGCGGCCACACTGCGGCAAGATCGGCAGGTACGTCAGCCACAGGGCACGCTCTCTCGCTGGTCCCACGAATGTGTGGTTCTCGGGACGGTATGGGTCGGGGTGGGTGAGGACCGGCAGGCGGGAAGAAAAAGAACCGGAGTTCAGCCACGGTAGTCAGCCCGACCCGCGACGTTCAAGTCGTTGTCCACAGCCTGTGCACAATGGGGGGTCCGACAGGGCCGGTTTGACCGGATGGCGTAGCCGCGCGTACCGTGACCAGGTCGAGTTGTCGATGGCTGCTGCCGCCTGCCTCCGATGGGCAAAGATCACGATCTGTGATTGTGAATGCGGTGCACTAGGGCGTTTACGCGAGTCTCTCGTGGGCGCACGGTGACAGCCAGGCGATGTCCCGCCAACACACGAGTCATTTCTGGAGCCCCCGAGTGAGCAAGCGCACCTTCCAGCCGAACAACCGTCGTCGCGCGAAGACCCACGGCTTCCGGCTGCGTATGCGCACCCGTGCCGGCCGCGCGATTCTCGCGTCCCGCCGCAGCAAGGGTCGCGCCAGCCTGTCCGCCTGATCGCGTACAGGTCGTCATGACGTGCTGCCTTCCGAGAATCGGCTGAGGCGGCGCGAGGACTTCGCGACCGCGGTACGACGAGGACGCCGGGCCGGCCGCCCGCTCCTCGTCGTCCATCTACGAAGCGGTGCAACCGACCCGCACGTGCCTGGGGAGAACGTTCCCCCGCCGCGTGCGGGTTTCGTTGTCAGCAAAGCCGTGGGTGGTGCGGTCGTCCGCACAGCGGTGAAGCGCAGGCTTCGCCACCTGGTCCGAGAACGGCTCGCCCTGCTGCCCCCCGGTAGCCTGGTTGTCGTACGAGCGTTGCCCGGAGCGGGCGACGCCGGCCATGAACAGCTGGCCCGAGACCTGGACGCCGCCTTGCAGCGGCTGCTGGGAGGGGGCGTGCGATGAAGTACCCGCTGCTGGCTCTCATCAAGCTGTACCAGTGGACGATCAGCCCACTTCTCGGGCCTGTCTGCCGTTACTACCCGTCGTGTTCCCACTATGGATATACGGCGATCGACCGGCACGGAGCGATCAAGGGAACCGCGCTGACAGCCTGGCGCATCCTGCGATGCAATCCGTGGTCATCCGGCGGCGTGGACTACGTACCACCACGCAAACGTCCGCGTTGGCACGAACTGCTGCGCAGCGCCATACGCGGCAGCAAGGGCGGGGACTCCGCCGCTGACGTGCCTCCCGGGGGTTCGGCCACCGACCTCCCGAGTTCGGCCGCAGAGACTTCGCCCAATGCTCAAGGAGCCTGATTAGTGGACACGATTGCCAGTCTGTTCAGCTTCATCACCTGGCCCGTCTCCTGGGTCATCGTCCAGTTCCACAAGTTGTACGGGGCGATCTTCGGCCCTGACACGGGATGGGCCTGGGGCCTGTCCATCGTGTCCCTCGTGGTGCTCATCCGTATCTGTCTGATCCCGCTGTTCGTCAAGCAGATCAAGTCGACGCGGAACATGCAGCTGCTCCAGCCGAAGATGAAGGCGATCCAGGAGCGCTACAAGAGCGACAAGCAGCGACAGTCCGAAGAGATGATGAAGCTGTACAAGGAGACGGGTACCAACCCGCTCTCCTCGTGCCTGCCCATCATCGCGCAGTCGCCGTTCTTCTTCGCGCTGTACCACGTACTCTCCGCGATCGCCTCGAACAAGAAGATCGGCGTCATCGACCAGTCGCTGCTGGACAGCGCCCGTCAGGCTCACATCTTCGGCGCCCCGCTGGCCGCCAAGTTCATGGACAGCGCTGAAAAGGTCGACGCCCTCGGCGCTTCGCTGACCGACGTCCGCATCGTCACCGCGGTCATGATCGTGCTGATGTCGGCTTCGCAGTTCTTCACCCAGCGCCAGCTGATGACGAAGAACGTCGACCTGACGGTCAAGACGCCGTACATGCAGCAGCAGAAGATGCTCATGTACATCTTCCCGGTGATCTTCGCCGTGATGGGTATCAACTTCCCCGTCGGTGTCCTCGTCTACTGGCTCACCACGAACGTCTGGACCATGGGTCAGCAGATGTACGTGATCAACCAGAACCCGACGCCGGGCAGCAAGGCCCAGGAGCAGTACCTCGGACGCCTGCTGAAGAGCGTCACAGCGCACGGCGAGGTCCGCGGCCGGACCCGGCGCAACACCGTCAAGCGGATCGTGGCCAAGGGCCCGGACCGCAATGACATCGAGCGGAAGTTCGTCGTCGGACTGGCCAAGCTGGGTCTCGCTCCTCAGGAGGACGGCACGGTGGCCAAGAGTGACACCGCCGTCGCCGAGGCGGAGGGCGGTGCCCCGCAGCGCCGTCAGCAGCCCAAGCGGCAGACGAAGGCGCAGCGCCAGACCGGTACGGCCCACCAGGGCGGAGCCAAGGAAGGCGACTCCGGCGAGTCGGCGTCCAAGACCTCCCTGCAGAAGAGCACCGCGCAGGACGACAAGTCGAAGCCGGCGGGCAAGGCCGCGTCCGGCTCCTCACGCCAAGCCAAGTCCGGACAGCGCAAGGGCCCGCAGCGGCCCAAGCACCCGTCCAAGAAGTAAGAAGGAGTCCATCCGTGACGGAAGGCACCACCTCCGCGGCCGTTGAGGGCACCGACACCCTGACTCGCCTTGAGCAGGAAGGGGAGATCGCAGCGGACTACCTTGAGGGTCTGCTCGACATCGCCGACCTCGACGGCGACATCGACATGGACGTCGAGGCGGACCGGGCTGCGGTCTCGATCATCAGCGACTCCGCGCGGGAGCTGCAGAAGCTGGTGGGGCGCGACGGTGAGGTCCTGGAGGCGCTTCAGGAGCTGACGCGGCTCGCCGTGCACCGGGAGACCGGTGACCGGAGCCGTCTGATGCTGGACATCGCCGGGTTCCGGGCCAAGAAGCGCACGGAGCTCGCCGAGCTGGGTGCCAAGGCTGCGGACGAGGTCAAGAGCACCGGTGAGCCGGTGAAGCTGGACCCGATGACGCCCTTCGAGCGCAAGGTCGTGCACGACGCGGTTGCCGCAGCGGGTCTGCGCAGCGAATCGGAGGGCGAGGAGCCGCAGCGCTTCGTCGTCGTCCTGCCGGCCTGACCGGCTCCTTACCTGTCGGCCCCGTCTGTTCGCAGACGGGGCCGATCTTTGTCAGCCTGATAGACAGCCACCCATGGCGCGGTAGTGCGGTACGGAAGGACGGTCCCCGTGACGGAGGAAGTAGCGCTTCCCCAGGCGCCCGACGAGGCCCGGGAAGTATTCGGTGAGTGCTTTCCCGAGGCTGTCCGGTACGCGGAACTGCTGGCGGACGCGGGGGTCACGCGCGGACTGATCGGGCCGCGCGAGGTTCCGCGTCTGTGGGAGAGGCACCTGCTGAACTGCGCGGTGCTCTCCGAGGTCGTTCCCGAGGGAGTCACGGTCTGCGACGTGGGTTCCGGGGCCGGGCTGCCGGGCATTCCCCTGGCGCTGGTGCGCCCGGACCTGAAGATCACCCTTCTGGAACCGCTGCTGCGTCGGACGAACTTCCTCCAGGAGGTCGTGGAACTGCTGGGGCTCGATCATGTGACGGTTGTCCGCGGCCGGGCCGAGGAGGTCCTCGGCTCCCTGCAGCCGGTGCATGTGGTGACCGCCAGGGCAGTGGCTCCGCTGGACCGGCTGGCAGGCTGGGGCGTGCCCCTGCTGCGCCCGTACGGCGAGATGCTCGCGCTCAAGGGGGACACCGCCGAGGAGGAGATCAACGGTGCTCGGGCTGCGCTCAGCAAGCTGGGCGTGACGGACACCGAGGTGCTGCACGTCGGCGAGGGCGTGGTGGACCCGACATCCACTGTGGTCCGGGTGGTGGTCGGCGAGAGTCCGGGAGGTGTGAGGTTCGCCGCAAAGCGAGCCAAGGCAGCGCGGACCAGCCGGACGCGACGTCGTCGCTGAGCCCTGCGCGGAGTGTCGTGTCCTCGTAGCTACGCTGCGGAGGCATCGTGTTTCACGTGAAACGTCGTTCTCTGCTGCATGGAATCATCGGCCGCGGTCATGAGGCAGCTGCCCCTCCCCATCGCAGGCCCGTTAGGGCTACGGAGTTGTCCACAGAAGTGGATTCATCCACAGAAGAGCGGGCCTCGCTGGTTCACGACCCCGAAACCATGACAGGCTCTGCTCATTGCGAGCCTGAAGTCGAGGAGAGTGAATCCTTGCGGTCCGACGCCAACATCGCGGGGCCGATGACCGATCCGGTCCCCGGCCCCCGAACCGAATCGGCGGGGAACGGTGTTTCACGTGAAACACCGCCGCCGATGGACGACACACCCATTGGTCGTGCGGCCCAGCTTGCGGTGGAGGCCCTTGGCCGAGCCGGCGAGGGGCTGCCGCGGCCCGAGCAGACCCGCGTCATGGTCGTCGCCAACCAGAAGGGTGGGGTGGGTAAGACCACCTCGACGGTCAACCTCGCCGCGTCACTGGCCCTCCACGGAGCACGGGTCTTGGTGGTGGACCTCGACCCGCAGGGCAATGCCTCGACGGCTCTGGGCATCGACCACCACGCTGAAGTTCCCTCGATCTATGACGTTCTGGTGGAGAGCAGGCCGCTCTCCGACGTGGTTCAGCCCGTCCCGGACGTCGAAGGTCTCTTCTGCGCCCCGGCGACCATCGATCTCGCCGGTGCGGAGATCGAGCTGGTGTCGCTGGTGGCGCGGGAGAGTCGACTCCAGCGCGCCATCCAGGCGTATGAGCAGCCGCTGGATTACATCCTGATCGACTGCCCGCCCTCGCTGGGCCTGCTGACGGTCAACGCGCTGGTGGCGGGTGCGGAGGTGCTGATCCCCATTCAGTGCGAGTACTACGCGCTGGAGGGCCTGGGCCAGCTCCTGCGGAATGTCGAGCTGGTACGGGGTCACTTGAACCCCGATCTCCATGTCTCGACCATCCTTCTCACCATGTACGACGGCCGGACCCGGCTGGCGTCGCAGGTCGCGGAGGAGGTTCGCAGCCACTTCGGCAAGGAGGTGCTGAGGACCAGCATCCCTCGGTCGGTCCGCATCTCCGAAGCACCGAGCTACGGGCAGACCGTGCTCACGTACGACCCCGGGTCCAGCGGGTCGCTGTCCTACCTCGAAGCAGCTCGCGAGATCGCGCTGCGAGGGGTTGGGGTGCACTACGAGGGACAGCACGCCCACATGGGCGGTTCGATCAGTCAGCAGAGCAATTCGGAGGGGATCCAGTGAGTGAGCGTCGTCGAGGGTTGGGGCGAGGGCTCGGTGCCCTGATCCCAGCCGCTCCGCAGGAAAAGCAGCTGTCACCCGCCGGCTCCGGTGCTTCCTCGCCCGTTCTGACCACGGAGCGGGGCGTGGCAGCCGCAAAGGTGGCCACACTAGGGGCCACTCCCGTCGTGCCTGAGCCGAGCTCGCCCGTGTCGGGGTCCGAAGCCACGGTCTCGGGCGATGTGGCCGGCGCGTACTTCGCCGAGGTGTTGCTCGACTCCATCACGCCGAACCCGCGTCAGCCGCGTGAGGTCTTTGACGAGGACGCGCTCGCCGAGCTGGTCACCTCCATCAAGGAGGTCGGTCTTCTCCAGCCGGTCGTAGTGCGCAAGATCGGGGCCGACCGCTTCGAGCTCATCATGGGCGAGCGCCGCTGGAGGGCGTGCCGTGAGGCCGGCCTGGAGCGCATCCCGGCCATCGTCCGGGCGACGGACGACGAGAAGCTTCTCCTGGACGCACTTCTGGAGAACCTTCACCGGGCTCAGCTGAACCCGCTGGAGGAGGCCGCCGCCTACGACCAGCTGCTCAAGGACTTCAAGTGCACGCATGACCAGCTGGCGGACCGGATCGGCCGTTCCCGGCCCCAGGTGTCCAACACGCTGCGTCTGCTGCGGCTGTCCCCTCCGGTGCAGCGCAGGGTCGCCGCCGGGGTGCTGTCGGCGGGCCACGCGCGCGCCCTGCTGTCGGTGGACGATTCCGAGGAGCAGGACAAGCTCGCCCATCGCATCGTGGCCGAAGGGCTCTCGGTTCGTGCGGTCGAGGAGATCGTGACCCTGATGGGCTCCAAACCCGCGAGCGCCAAGAAGGCGAAGGGCCCCCGGGCGGGTGCGCGGCTTTCCCCGGCTCTCTCCGATCTGGCGTCGCGGCTCTCCGACCGGTTCGAGACCCGGGTGAAGGTCGATCTCGGACAGAAGAAGGGCAAGATCGTCGTGGAGTTCGCCTCGATGGAGGACCTGGACCGCATCCTCGGCAGTCTCGCCCCGGGCGAGGGCAGGGTGCTGGACCGCGCTTCCTCCGAGGAGCCGGCCCAGGACGACGAGAGCTGACGCACGCCGAGCGACGAGGGCGGGCTGTTTCCGGTTCACGGATGACAGTCCGCCCTTTGCTCTGTCACGGTGTCGGCTTGATCCGGTGCTGGTTACGATGCGTTCTGGCAGGGCATTTCCGTCCATGACGCAGTGGGCGAGAGAAGTGAGGAACAGCCTTCATGGGGCGTCGGCTCGTACCGCTCACGCTGGACAATCTTCCCGACCTTCCCCGGCGCTGCCGCTCCTGTGTCTTCTGGGAGCTCGACCCGGTCAGCGGAGAGGCCGCCGTCAAGAGCGGGACATCCGACCGGGAGAAGGAGTCGTGGATCTCCGGGGTTCTCCTGGAGTGGGGCTCGTGCGGGCGGGTGGTCTACGTCGACGACGTGCCGGCCGGCTTTGTGCTCTACGCACCGCCCGCATACGTCCCGCGTGCCAACGCCTTCCCGACGAGCCCCGTCTCCCCCGATGCCGTTCAGCTGATGACCGGGCTGATCATGCCGGGGTACCGCGGGCAGGGGCTGGGACGGGTCATGGTGCAGACCGTTGCCAAGGACCTGATCCGCCGGGGCTTCAAGGCGATAGAAGCCTTCGGAGATGCCCGGTGGAAGGAGTCGGCCTGCGTGCTTCCCGCAGACCATCTCTTGGCGGTGGGCTTCAAGACGGTGCGCCCGCACCCGGTGCACCCTCGGTTGCGGCTGGAACTGCGTACGACGCTCTCCTGGAAGGAAGACGTCGAGATGGCCCTGGACCGGCTTCTGGGAGCAGTACAGAAGGAGCCTGCGCTGCGGCCGTTGTGAGGCGCGGCCGAAGTACGAAAACGGGCTCGTCCTAGGAAGGACGAGCCCGTTTCACGTGAAACAACCGAGGCAGGTTCTGCCTTACTCGGCGATGAAGTCCGCAAGGTCACGGAGGATCGCGGCCTTCGGCTTGGCGCCGACGATGGTCTTGGCGACCTCACCGCGCTGGTAGACGTTCAGCGTCGGGATGGACATGACGCCGTACTTGGCAGCGGTGGCCGGGTTCTCGTCAATGTTGAGCTTCACGACCTCGATCTCGCCGTGCTCGGCCGCGATGGCCTCCAGCGACGGGGCGATCTGGCGGCACGGGCCGCACCAGGCGGCCCAGAAGTCCACCAGCACGGGCTTGTCGCTCTTCAGGACGACCTCTTCGAAGGAGTCGTCGGTCACGTTCTGCAGGGCGCCGGCCACGGCGGCCTCCTAACTTGGCGGGGTGTGTGGGGATGTGAGTGAGGTCTGTGGTCAGACGGCGGCCGCGGGGGCGGCCTTCTCGTCGTCGGCGAGCGCGGCGAGGAAGCGCTCGGCATCGAGGGCGGCGGAGCAGCCGGTGCCGGCCGCGGTGATCGCCTGGCGGTAGGTGTGGTCGACAACGTCGCCGGCGCCGAAGACCCCGGACAGGTTGGTGCGCGTCGAGGGTGCCGCGACCTTCAGGTAGCCCTCGTCGTCGAGATCGAGCTGGCCCTTGAAGAGCTCCGTGCGCGGGTCGTGGCCGACGGCGATGAACAGGCCGGTCACGGGCAGCTCGGAGGTCTCGCCGGTCTTGGTGTTGCGCAGCGTCACGCCGGAAAGCTTCTGCTCGCCGTTGACTCCGGCGACCTCGCTGTCCCAGGCGAACTTGATCTTCGGGTCGGCGAAGGCGCGTTCCTGCATGGTCTTGGAGGCACGCAGGGTGTCACGGCGGTGGATGATGGTGACGGACTTGGCGAAGCGCGAGAGGAAGGTGGCCTCCTCCATCGCGGTGTCGCCTCCGCCGACCACGGCGATGTCCTGGTCCTTGAAGAAGAAGCCGTCGCAGGTCGCGCACCAGGAGACGCCACGGCCGGAGAGAGCGTCCTCGTTGGGGAGCCCGAGCTTGCGGTGCTGGGAGCCCGTGGTGACGATGACGGCCTTGGCGCGGTGGACGGTGCCTGCCGTGTCGGTGACGGTCTTGATGTCACCGGTGAGGTCGACGGAGACCACGTCGTCGGGCACCAGCTCGGCGCCGAAGCGCTCGGCCTGGGCGCGCATGTTGTCCATGAGCTCGGGGCCCATGATGCCGTCCTGGAAGCCCGGGAAGTTCTCCACGTCGGTGGTGTTCATGAGTGCGCCACCGGCGGTGACGGCCCCCTCGAAGACCAGCGGCTTCAGCGAGGCGCGCGCGGTGTACAGGGCGGCTGTGTAGCCGGCCGGGCCGGAGCCGATGATGATCACATTACGCACGTCGCTCACGGGTTTCTTCCTCGTCTCTGCAGACTGCCTACTGTCCACGCCTACTGGGGCCGGTTCAACGACTCTCACCCCACCCAACGGATCCTACGGGGGATGCATTCCCGACGTGCCGGGGCGGCTGGCGGCGTGATTCTCAGGGGCGCGCGTAGGCGTGCGTCATCAGCAACTTCCCCCTGGAGGGAGGCGTGGCTCCCACGCAGGCTGCGTCGACGACATACGCCTGCACGCTGGCCGGGTCCGTGGGATGGGGCAGGACGACGAGGAACGCGTCGGCGCCCTCGTAGCTTCCCCTTTCGATGGCGAGAGCCGGACTGTTCCGGCCGATGCCTTTTTCGACGCAGGCGGGCACGGTCACAGCCGGGGCCCGGAGTGGGGACTCGGGGGCCATGGAGTCCGAGGGATTCGCTTGGAGCGAGGGGCGGGCCTCGGGTGAGGACTGGGAGCCGACGGAGGGAGCCTCCTGGTCTCCCTTGGTGGGCTGCGAGCTCTCCGTTCCGGTGCTCGGGCCCAGCAGTGCGCGGACCCGGTCCTCCAGCGTGGCCGCGGAAAACTCCTGCGATCGGCTCTTCGGAGCTGTGGCAGTTGTGTCCCGGCTGAACCCGGAGGCGGAGGTGTCGCTGCTGTCCGTTCCCGAGACGTTCTGCAGCAGGAAGACGCTCATGCCGACCAGGGCAGCGGCACCCAGTGCGGAGGCGAGCAGGGTGGTTCGACGGCGCCTTCGACCGGGTTGCCGTCCGGGGCCGGTCTTCGCGCGCCCATGGCCGGCCGGACGATCCGGGGCGTGCGACCCGGACGGAGGGTCCCCACCCCCGGCTATGCGCGCGGGCTCTGTTTCACGTGAAACATCGGGGCCACGTGAAACATCGGGTTCACCTGAAACAACGGGCGCCGCATCCGGCTCCGTGCGATGCGTCCGCGCCTCAGTGGCGAGAGCGGCGTCGATGCGCTCGGCAATCTCCATGGGCATGGGCTCGGGGGCGGGCAGGTCGCCGAGCAGCCCGCGAATCTCTTCCAGCGAGGCGAGAACATCGCTGCAGAGCTCACAGGCGTCCAGATGGCCGCGGACCTCGGCCGCGCGGACTTCGGGGAGCAGGTCCTCGGTCAGGTCGGAGATTTCCGAGACTTCCGGATGCTGGGTCGTGCCGGCTGCTGATGTCATCGGTGTCCACCTCCGCCCTTCATCACTGTGGGATCGCTCGTACCCGCGTCTCGTGGCCCGGCCGCCGGTGGGACGGATGCCTTGTACGTCTGGTTCCCTCCCGTACCGGGGGTCTCGCCGGCGCGTCCGTCACTGCGGAGATGTGCCAGCAGCGGGGCCAAGCGGGCGCGGCCCCGCGCGCAGCGGCTCTTTACGGTGCCTGCGGGCACATCCAGAATGCGAGCGGTCTCCGCCACCGGATACCCCTGCATGTCCACAAGCACGAGTGCTGCCCGCTGCTCGGCGGGGAGGGTGGCCAGTGCGGCGAGGAGTTCTCGGTGGAGATCCTGGCGCTCCGCCGGGGCCTCTGCGGACTCATGCGGTTCCAGCAGCTGGTCGAGCCGTTCCGGATCGTCGACGGGCGAAGTCTTCCGGGCAGCGGCCTTGCGGACTCGGTCGAGGCAGGCATTGACCGTGATGCGGTGCAGCCAGGTGGTGACGGCGGACTGGCCTCGGAAGGTGTGTGCGGCGCGGAAGGCGGAGACCAGGGCGTCCTGCACGGCGTCGGCCGCTTCTTCGCGATCGCCCAGCGTCCGCAGGGCCACGGCCCACAGGCGGTCGCGATGGCGTCTGGCCAGCTCGCCGAAGGCGTCCGCGTCCCCTGCGACATGGCGGGCCAGGAGGTCCGCGTCGCTCGGTGGGTCGGCGGCATCGGCGCCGTAGCGCCCGTGGTCTCCCCCCTCAGCTGTCGCCATCCGTGCATTCAAACCGATCCACGCCGGGAAGTAAATGGCGAGGTCGGTTCGATTGTATGAATGATAAAAGGCGCGATTCGCTCCCGCTTCGGAGGTGCCCTGTCCGCCCTATATTGAGGGAAATGAGAAAGGGGACCTTGTGATGCAGAAGCATGTGAAGCGATACCTGGGAAAGGTGCTTCCGGCTGTTCTCACCGCACCCGTGCTGGTTGCGCTGCTTCCGGGGAGCGCGCAGGCGGCCACCTATTCGATGGACGGAAAGAATCCCATTTCCGCCGGGTGCGCCGGCGACGCCACCACCGTGAAGCGCGCCCGGATCGGCACCTCCAGCTGGACGCTCGGCGCCGTTGAGCTGCGGTACAGCGTCAAGTGCCACACCGCGTGGGCTCGGATCAGCCTCTCCGAGGACGTGTGGGGAAAGGCCCAGATCGTGCGGAACTCAGACGGTAAATCTTATAACTGCGCGAAGCTTTCCTACAGCTCGTCGCTCGGTGCTTATACCTGCTACACCGCGATGGTGTACGACAAGGACCCGCTCTCCTCGTACGCGGAAGGCTGGTCCCAGTACGACAACGTGAGTCTCCACTCGAAGACGCCTTCGTACTGACCGCCGAATCGGGTGGCGGGCAAGGAAATGGGGCTGGGCCGGATCTTCGGATTCGGCTCAGCCCCATTTCCGTTGGCCGAAGCCGTCAGCTGGTGACCTTGATGTCCGAGACCTTCCCTCGGAAGTTCCCCTCGCCGCTCGGCGGGAGCTTGGTGAGCCAGACGAGCAGGAACCGTGCTCGCACCGGCTTGGCGGGTTTCAGCGACACCTGGGTTCCGGATCCCTGGGCGACCGTGGCGAAGCCGGTGGGGCTGGCCGGCACTGTGGAGCCGTCGGCGGTCCGCAGCTCGACCGAGGTGGCGCCGCCGAGGAAGGACACGTCCACCTTGCCGACGCGCTGTGTCTTGCCGAGGTCGAGGACGACGCCGACGCCCTCCTTCAGCCTGCCGAAGTCGGCCGACGCGTACCAGTCCGTGTACCAGTACGAGCTCGGGTCGTCGTCGTAGACGTTTCCTATGCTCTGCGGCTTCTCGCTGCCGTCGGGGCCGAGCGGGTCGTAGTCCTGGGCGGTGACGATCGGGACGGGCTTGCTCTTCTCGACCGGCGGGGCGTCGTTGTTCTCCGGATTGGACTGAGTGGTGCCGGGGTCGCCGCCCGAGTTGTTGTCCCGGTCGATGAGCGTCTCGGCGAGCTGCCAGCTGCCCAGGCCCAGGGCGGCGATCAGCAGCGCGGACACGGCCCACTTCAGCGCCTTGCCGGTGCGGCTCTGCAGGGGCGCGGGGGGCACCGGCGCGACGGGCTGGGTGACGACGGCACCGGCCGCCGCCGGCCTTCCGTACGTGCCCTGCTGGTAGGTGGTCCGCTGGTACTCAGGCGGTGCGGTGAAGACGGGCTCGGGCGGGGGGATGCGGGGCATGGCCGCCACGGCTTTGGCGAGCTCGTCTGGCGTGGTGCACGGCTGCTCCTGGCGGGACGCCGTGGCGCCGTCGTTGGCGAGAGCCCGCATGGCGATCTCGGAGAGGCCCCGGTGGACTCCGGCCCGCACCTGGTCGGGCGGGAGCAGTCCCATGCCCTTGGGCAGGCCGGTGAGCCCGTACGCATCGCTCTCGTACGGCCAGCGCTGGGTCAGCGCGGCGTACAGCAGGGCCCCGATCGCCTCCGTGTCGGCGCGCTGGGGGCCGTCGGATGTGATGCCCCGCAGGGCGGCGTTCACCGCGAGGCCGCGGATGCGGTACTGGCCGGACGAGCTGCGCAGCACGGCCCCCGGGGTGAGCCTCAGGTGGGCCAGGCCCTCCCGGTGCGCGGCCGCCATGGCCTGGGAGACCTGGCTGACGAGCTGGTACGCGTCGTGGGCGTCCATCGGGCCGGCGCCCAGCAGGGCTGTGAGCTCGGTGGCGTCCGGAAGCCACTCGTGGACGACGTAGACGAGCTCGTCCTCCTCGACGGCATCGAGGACCTGCACGAAGCGCGGGTCGCCCAGCAACGCGGAGGACCGGGCGGCGGCCAGGACCGAGCGCGCCCGCGGGTGGTCGGCGGGCAGGAGGTGCACCCCCACCGCGCGCCGCAGCTTCTCGTCGACGGCACGCCAGCTGCTGAACCCGTCCAGACGGGTGACGCATTCCTCCAGCCGGTACCGTCCGGCCAGCTTGTGACCGCTGTGCAGATCCGGGGCGGCCGGGAAGGTCTTCGCTGCGGCCTTCTCGCCGTTCTCCTCCTGGGAGTCGGTGTCCGCCGCGTCCTGCGCTTCTGCCGTACCGTCGGTCGTGGCCTCGTCCGCCTTGGCGGTCAGCGGCTCGTTCCCGCTGTTGTCGGCCACGTCGACGGCAGCCGTGCTACGTTCCGCCACCGTCGTTCCTGCCTCCCCATCCGTTGCGCGATGCCAGCCGGCTCTGCTCTGCACAGTCACGCCAATTGTGCCCACACTCCGGCGCTATGCACGACACGCGGAGACCGGCGATGGTTGTGCGGGCCGGCCGGTCTCAGCGGCCGAGCCGTCCCCTGACCATGCCGACCATGCCGTTGATCTCCTCGATCCGCATTCTCCTCGCCGCGACGAAGAACACTCCCAGCAGCAGGGCACCGCCGCAGACCAGGGCGACGAGCGAGCCGAACGCGCCGTCCCCCAGCACGCGCAGGAGGCCGAAGCCCACGGCCCCGCCGAGCACGGTGGCGGGCAGTGCGGCGAGGCACAGCCTGGCGTAGGTGCGGACCACATGCGCTCCGTCGAGGTCGCCGCCCAAGCGGTTGCGCAGCCGGCGCCAGGCGATCCCGACGCCGACGGCGTAGGCCAGGCCGTACGAGGCGGCCATGCCGACCACGGCCCACTCGGCGGGCAGCACGACGTAGCAGAGGGCGGAAGCCGCCGCGTTGACCAGGGCGACGATGACGGTGTTGTAGAAGGGCGTACGGGTGTCCTCGTAAGCGTAGAACCCGCGCAGCACCACGTACTGCACGGAGTAGGGGATCAGGCCGAGGCCGAAGGCCATCAGGATGAAGCCCATGGAGCGAGCGGCCTCGGGGCCGCTGGACGAGTAGAGCAGGGTGCACATCGGCACACCCAGGGCGAGGAACGCGAAGGCGACCGGGACGATGGCCACGGCGGAGTTGCGGAGCCCCTGCGAGATGTCGTCGCGGACGGCGCCGGGGTCGTTGTCGTGGGCGGCCCGGGAGATCCGGGGCAGCAGGGCGGCCATGACCGAGACGGTGATGATCGCCTGGGGCATGCCCCAGATCAGCTGGGCGTTGGAGTAGGCGAGGAAGCCCGCGCCGTTCTGGCCGGACGCCTTGCCGGCCGAGGTCGCGAGCTGGGTGACGACCAGCACACCGGCCTGGTTGGCGAAGACGAACAGCACCGTCCACTTCGCGAGCTTTATCGTCTTGCCCAGCCCGTGGCCCCGCCAGTCGAACCGCGGACGGAAGCGGAAGCCGGCCTCGCGCAGATACGGGACCATGGCCAGCGCCTGCACGACCAGACCGAGCAGGGTGCCGATGCCGAGGAGCCGCACGCCCTCCGGCGGGATCGTGTCCACGCCCATGTGGGACTCGTGGGACGTGCCGTAGACCCAGATGAACATCCCGAAGGTGAAGATCATGACGATGTTGTTCAGGACCGGGGTCCACATCATCGCGCCGAACTTTCCGCGGGCGTTGAGGATCTGGCCCATCACGACGTGCACGCCCATGAAGAAGATCGTGGGCAGGCAGTAGCGGGCGAAGGTGACGGCGACGTTGTTGGCCGCCGGGTCGTCCGCGATCGTCGAGGACATCAGCCGGATCAGCAAGGGGGCCGCGAAGACCACCACGGCGACGATGAGGCCGAGGGCGACCATCACCAGGGTCAGCAGCCGGTTGGCGTATGCCTCGCCGCCGTCCTCGTCGTCCTTCATCGAGCGGACGAGCTGGGGGACGAAGACGGAGTTGAGGCCGCCGCCCACGGTGAGGATGTAGATCATCGTGGGCAGCGTGTAGGCGATGGTGAAGCTGTCGCCGAGCAGGGCCGCGCCCAGGGCCGCGGTGATCACCAGGCTGCGGACGAAGCCGGTGAGGCGCGAGACGAGCGTCCCGGCCGCCATGACCGCGCTGGACTTCAGCAGGCTGGAGGCGCGGCCACCGGACTTGGCCGGCGCCGGGGCGGGCTCGGGCCGGGCCGGCGCCGGAGGGGTGCCCGGGTGCGCGGGGCCCTCCTGGTCGCGGAAGAGGTGGGCGAAGGCATCGGGCTCGTCGCGGTTCGCGGCGGCCTGGGTGACGAGGTCGTCCACGCCCACGAACTGGGTCGTCGCGGCATTGTCGCCGTACGGGAGGTGGCGCGAGGGCCCGGCGGGCTCGGGCGGCGGCGTCTGGGCCCAGATACGGGGGTCGGGGGCGTACTGGGAAGCCGGGGGCTGCTGGTAGAGCGGCTGCGGCTGCTGGTAGGTGCCGGGGGGCGGCGGCGGATGCGCGGCGCGGTCGTACAGCGCCTCGTCCACCGGGTCCTGGGCAGCGAGGTCCTGAGCCCGGTACGGGTCGTAGTAGTACGCGGACTGCAGATACGGGTCCGGCGCCGGTTGCGGGTCAGGGGGTACCGGAGGGCCGCCGGAGTACCCGGCCCCGCCCGCACCCTGACCGCGGTCACCGTCGTACGGCGCGTTCATCGAAACCCCACCTCATCGTCCCCGGCCGACCGGCCACGACAGACATCGCTCAACGGTCCACCTTCTCACCCGTGCCCGACGGCTCCGCGCTTTCGGGACCGGTGTCCGGCGTCGGGTCACTCGGCTGCTCGGGTTCACTGCCGTCGTCGCCCGCCGCGCCGCCCGCGTTGGCGCGCTTGCGATGTGCATACATCCTGATGCCGGCCAGCACCAGCAGCAGGAGCCCGCCGGCGATGACCAGAAGCACCGTCGGGGTGATTTCGGAGACCTTGACGGTGAAGGCCATTTCCTCGCCGTACGGAGTCCCGTCCTCTGTGTAGAGCTGCGCGGTCATCTGGACCTGGCCGTTGATGTTGGCCGCCGCGTCGAACTTCACGGACTGGCTGTGCCCGGCCCCGATCTCGATGGGCTGCTCCGCGACGCTGCCGCCGTCGTTCAGCTTGAGCCGGGTCGCGTTGTCGGACTTCAGCCGCAGCACCAGGTGCTCGACATCCTGCAGCAGCCTGTTCTGCACGGTCACGGGAATCGTGGCGCTCCGGCCGGACAGGGTGATGTCCGACTTCGGGACGAGCTGGACCTCGCCGACGAGCCCTTGCAGGTAGGTGCGGACCGAGTCCCGGTATTGCTGGGCCCTCAGCGGCCTCCCCCGCCACGACGTCGACATGGACCGGTTGACGGCGTTGCCGAAGGGCGTCACCACCCGCTCGGGGTGGGTGAGGATGACCTGGAAGTTGTTGAGCGAGGACTGGATGGACTTGATGTCCTGGAACGCCTGCGTGGGCAGCTCCTGGCGGCGCAGCTTCTTCGGATACCGGGATGCCGGAGGTACGGCGGTGGTGGCCTTGGAGTCCGGCTTGGTCGCCGCCGCCTGAGCCAGGCCCTCGGACTTCGTCCAGCGGTCGTCGTCCAGTGCGTCGATGGCGCGTGCCATCGACTGTGCCTGAGCGGCCGTCGGCGTGCGCTGGGGCGCCACGACGACGGACCGGTCCTTGTCGGTGTCCTGCTCGGCGAGGGCGAGGGTCAGGGCGAGGAACTTCTGGACGGCGAGCGTGGAGCTCCCCGCGTTGCCCATGTCGCCCTGGAAGGCCGTCGAGAGCCTCGCGTCGGAGACGACCGCCGTGGTGCCGCCGCCGATCGGGCGGGCGGCGGAAGGCGTGTAGACCAGATTGCCGGTCTCGCCGAGGCTGTCGCTGCGGGCGATCACATGGTGGGCGCCGGCCGAGGTGGCGACGTCCACGATCGAGGGGTCCACCGCGCCGTCGACCGGCCAGGCGAAATCGGTGGACGGCTTGAGGTGAAGGATGGTCTCCACCGTCATTCCGGCGACCTCAGTGGCGGTCTGCAGATGGCTGAGGGTCCCGGAGACGTTCTTGCCGCGGTGGGCGATCGAGGCCAGGTCCGGGTCGCCGAAGGGCAGGGCCACCACCTTGCCCTCGGACACGGCCGCTTCCAGCGAGGTCAGCCACTTCTTGGCCACGTCCTGGTTCGTCCCGGCGACCGTGGTGTCACCGGACTTGACCCGGTAGGGCTTGGTCATCGCGTCGACGCTGGCCAGCAGATCCGGATCGATGACCCAGGTCACGGGCAGCCGGCTGCCCAAGGAGACCATCTGTTCGAGTCGGCCGCCCGGTGCGATCTCCGCGGCAAGGTCGTCATCGGCGAACACCGGGGTTTGCTGCTCGTCCGAGCCGGTCTCCGCCGTGAGGTGCGCGGACGCGATCAGCGGCCAGAGGTAGCTGATGCCGATCTTGGAATCGCGGTCGCCGTCCTGCCAGGGGAGGAAGGTCCGCTTGATGCCGAGCACCTGGTCGTACACGGTGTGCGAGGTGCGGCCCGACAGCGAGACGCCCAGCTGGTAGACCCCGTCGTCCCCGAGACCCAGCTTGCTGACGGGAACGGACAGCGTGAAGTCCTGGCTGATTCCCGAGCGCAGCTTGTCGATCTCGACCGTGTACTTGCCCCCGATCGGATAGGGGTCGGTACCGGGCAGGTATCCGGTGCGCCGAGCGGCCGCGTCGATGGAGGTCCTGCTGAAGAGGCGGGGGCCGACGCGCAGGTCGACCTGTGCGTCGGTGACCGTCTCCTTGCCCTTGTTGGTCAGCGTCCCGGAGATCCGCAGCGTGTCCCCCTTCTCCGGGGCACTCGGGGTGATCTCGTCCAGGGACACGGACACCGTGCTGGACCCCGTCGGGGCCTTGGCCGGAGCGTCGGCCCGGGCCTGCGGGGCGGAGGCACCGGCCAGCAGGGCGGCGACGAGCGGCGCCCCGGCGAGCGCGGTGGCTGTGCGCCGCAGCCACCGGCGGGCAGGAGAGGGATGCATCCCCTGGAAGTCTGCCGCCTCGGCCACGCGTACCCGTCCCTCGTCATCGTCAACTGCTGTGGATCGTCGTCCGTTGCTGCGTCCCCGCATGGTAACGAGGTGCGTCGGGACTAAGTGCCGGGGAGTGCGCTGCATGATCGGGAGAGTCTCGCAGGGCGGAGGAAATGGGTGCCGCCCGGACCGGCCCGGGCACGTACCCTTTTCTGTTGTGCCGAACGCCAACGAAGACAACCCCAGCGCTCTGACCCAGGTGCAGCACCGCGCAGTGAGTGAGCTGCTGCGCGTCGCCCCGGTCGCCGACGATCTCGCCCGCCGATTCCAGGATGCCGGATTCAGTCTTGCACTGGTCGGCGGCTCGGTCCGTGACGCACTTCTCGGCAGGCTCGGGAACGACCTGGACTTCACGACCGACGCCCGCCCCGAGGACGTGCTGAAGATCGTCAGGCCGTGGGCCGACTCCGTGTGGGAGGTCGGGATCGCCTTCGGCACGGTGGGGGCGCAGAAGGACGGCTACCAGATCGAGGTCACGACGTACCGGTCGGAGGCGTACGACAGGACCTCGCGCAAGCCGGAGGTGTCCTACGGCGACTCGATCGAGGACGACCTCGTGCGGCGCGATTTCACGGTCAACGCCATGGCCGTCGCTTTGCCCGAGAAGGACTTCATCGACCCCCATGACGGGCGGAAGGACCTGGCCGAGCGTGTCCTGCGTACGCCCGGGACGCCTGAGGAGTCGTTCTCCGACGATCCGCTGCGCATGCTGCGAGCGGCACGGTTCGCCGCACAGCTCGACTTCGAGGTGGCCCCCGAGGTCGTCACCGCCATGACGGAGATGGCGGGCCGGATCGAGATCGTCTCCGCCGAGCGCGTGCGCGAGGAACTGAACAAGCTCCTGCTCTCCGCGCACCCCCGGAAGGGACTGGCTCTCCTCGTCGAGACGGGGCTGGCCCAGCAGGTCCTGCCCGAGCTTCCGGCGCTGCGGCTGGAGAGTGACGAGCACCACCGGCACAAGGACGTGTACGAGCACTCCCTGACCGTTCTGGAGCAGGCGATCGACCTGGAGGAGGACGGTCCTGACCTCGTTCTGCGTCTCGCCGCTCTCCTCCATGACATCGGCAAGCCGAGAACCCGGCGCTTCGAGAAGGACGGGCGAGTCTCCTTCCACCACCACGAGGTGGTGGGCTCCAAGATGACCAAGAAGCGCATGACGGCCCTCAAGTACTCCAACGAGATGGTCAAGGACGTCTCGAAACTGGTGGAGCTGCACTTGCGCTTCCACGGCTACGGCGACGGTGAGTGGACCGACTCCGCGGTGCGCCGCTACGTACGTGATGCCGGCCCGTTGCTGGAGCGGCTGCACAAGCTGACCCGGTCGGACTGCACCACGCGGAACAGGCGCAAGGCCGCCGCTCTCTCGCGGACCTACGACGGCCTTGAGGAGCGCATCGCCCAGCTGAAGACTCAGGAGGAGTTGGACGCGATCCGGCCGGACCTGGACGGGAACGAGATCATGCGCATCCTGGGTGTGGGCCCGGGGCCGGTCATCGGCAAGGCATACGCGTTCCTGCTGGAACTGCGTTTGGAGAACGGCCCGCTGGAGCACGACGCGGCGGTCGCGGAACTGAAGAAGTGGTGGGAGGCGCAGAGCTGACGCTCTCGCTGCCGCTCGAAGCGTGGGGGGGGGGGGGGGGGTGGGGTGAAAGAGGACGGCCCCCCCCCCCCCCGGGCGGGGGGGGGGCGGCCCTGTGTGCTGCCGGAGGGGCGACGACTAGTCGTTGTTGTTGCCCGGGGCCGGCGTGGTCTTCTGGATCTGGAGCAGGAACTCCGCGTTCGACTGGGTCTTCTTCATCCGGTCGAGCAGGAGCTCGATGGCCTGCTGCTGGTCGAGCGCGTGCAGCACCCGGCGCAGCTTCCAGACGATCGCCAACTCCTCGCCGCCCAGGAGGATTTCCTCCTTGCGGGTGGAGGACGCGTCGACGTCCACCGCCGGGAAGATCCGCTTGTCGGAGAGCTTGCGGTCGAGCTTGAGCTCCATGTTGCCGGTGCCCTTGAACTCCTCGAAGATCACCTCGTCCATGCGCGAGCCGGTCTCGACCAGCGCGGTGGCCAGGATGGTCAGCGAGCCGCCGTCCTCGATGTTGCGCGCGGCACCGAAGAAGCGCTTCGGCGGGTAGAGCGCGGTCGAGTCGACACCACCGGACAGGATGCGGCCGGAGGCCGGGGCGGCGAGGTTGTACGCGCGGCCCAGGCGGGTGATCGAGTCGAGCAGGACGACCACGTCGTGGCCCAGCTCCACGAGGCGCTTGGCGCGCTCGATGGCCAGCTCGGCGACGGTGGTGTGGTCCTCGGCCGGGCGGTCGAAGGTCGAGGAGATGACCTCGCCCTTCACCGACCGCTGCATGTCGGTGACCTCTTCCGGACGCTCGTCCACCAGGACGACCATCAGGTGGCACTCGGGGCTGTTGACCGTGATCGCGTTGGCGATGGCCTGGAGGATCATGGTCTTGCCGGTCTTCGGCGGGGCCACGATCAGACCGCGCTGGCCCTTGCCGATGGGGGCGACCAGGTCGATGATCCGCGTCGTCAGGACGTTGGAGTCGGTCTCCAGGCGGAGCCGGTCCTGCGGGTAGAGCGGCGTCAGCTTCTGGAACTCGGGGCGGCCCCGGCCCGACTCGGGCGCCATGCCGTTGACCGAGTCGAGGCGGACCAGCGCGTTGAACTTCTCGCGGCGCTCGCCGTCCTTGGGCTGGCGCACCGCACCGGTGACGTGGTCGCCCTTGCGCAGGCCGTTCTTGCGGACCTGGGCGAGCGAGACGTACACGTCGTTCGGGCCGGGCAGGTAGCCGGAGGTCCGGATGAACGCGTAGTTGTCGAGGATGTCCAGGATGCCCGCGACGGGGATCAGGACGTCGTCGTCGGAGACGGGCGGGGCGTCGGCGAAGTCGTCGCGCCCGCGACGGCCGCGGCGGTCGCGGTAGCGCCCGCGTCGGCCGCGCCGGCCGCCCTCGTCGTCGAAGCCGTCGTCCTGCGGGCCGTTGTTGCCGCCCTGGTTCTGGCCGCCGCCCTGCCGGCGGTTGCCGCCCTGGTCGTCGCCCTTGCCGCGCCGGCCGTCGCGCTGGCGGTCGCGGCGCTGCTCGCCGCGGTCCCCGCGCTGGCGGTCGCCCCGGCGGCCCTCGGCGTTGTTGTCCGCGCCGGACTCGGCCTTGGAGTCGGCGGAGCGGTCCTCGGCGGGCGCCTCGTGCTTCTGCTCCTGCTTCGGCTCGTCCTGGGCGCGGTCCTTGGTCTGCGCCTTGGCGTCCGGCTTGCTCTCCGGGCTGCCCGCCTGCGCGGTGGCGCGGCGGCGACGGCGCTCGCCCGCGGGCTGGTCGTCGCTGGCCGGCTGGCCCGGGATGTCGATCTGCTGCTGGGCCGTGGCCTTGTCGGCGGGCGCGGCGGCCGGAGCCTCGTCGGTGCCGGTGCGCGCCTTGGAGGTGGCGCGGCGCTTCGGCTTGGTCTCCGTCGCCTCGGCGGGGGCCGCGGGGGCCTTGGCCTTGGGGGCGGAGGAGCCGCCGCCGGCCTGGGCCTCCTTGATGACCTCGATCAGCTGGCTCTTGCGCATCCGCGCGGTGCCCTTGATGCCGAGGCCGGACGCGACCTGCTGCAGCTCGGCCAGGACCATGCCCTCAAGGCCGGTGCCGGAGCGGCGGCGCCGTGCGGTGGTGCCAGTGGCAGCACCTTCGGCGGGCGCGGGGCTGTCGACGTTCTTGTCGGCAGTCACGCCCATCAGATCGGTGGTGTCGCTCACGAAGGGTCCTTCCCTGGAGCGGACGTCGGCCTTCTGGCTCGGCGACCGGTTGTGCTGTCCGGCTGCGGTCCTCGGTTGGTGTGGCCCGTGCCGGGGCGGTGGTCCGCCGGATGGAACGGCGGAGAGATGGGGTGTTCATGTGCCCGGCGCGAGCATCCCCCTGCTCGGCCCACTCCTGGACGAACGGAGGGGTGTCGTGCCGGTTCCGGAGCGTGCTCGCAACTGCTCAGGCAGGCTGCTCAGGCAGTTGGGGAGGCTCCCGGAAGAAATGGTGGTCCCGAAGGGGACACGGAGCAACGCGCCTCATGGACGTCGATTGCAGACTTGAGATTAACACTACCGGCTCCAACAAACATTCCCCCTCTCACTCACCGGCAATCACTTCTCGGCCAGTGGCCTCGCGGCTACGAGGCCAGCGGCAGGACGCACGCGCCCTGCGCGTCGAGAGCGAGCCGGTTGGCCGCCCATCCCTCGCCCGCCAGTCGGGCGACCTTGTCGGCCGCGCCGTCCCCGGCCAGGGCCAGCACCGTCGGTCCCGCGCCGGAGATGACCGCGGGCACGCCCTCGGCGCGCAGCCGGGCCACGAGTTCGACGCTCTCGGCCATGGCGGGCGCGCGGTAGTCCTGGTGCAGCCGGTCCTCGGTGGCCGTGAGCAGCAGCTCGGGGCGCCTGGTCAGGGCCTCGACCAGGAGGGCGGCACGGCCGGCGTTGAACGCGGCGTCGACGTGCGGGACGGTGCGCGGCAGGAGGCCGCGGGCGGTCTCGGTGAGCACCGGCTTGCCGGGGACGAAAACCACCGGAACGATGGAATCAGCGGGGTCCATCCTGATCGCGCGGGCCGAGCCGCCGTCCATCCAGGCGAGCGTGAAGCCGCCGAGCAGGCAGGCCGCGACGTTGTCGGGGTGGCCCTCGATCTCGGTGGCGAGCTCCAGCAGCGCGGCGTCGTCCAGTCGGGCGTCCCCGCCGGTCGTCACGGCACGGGCGGCGACGATTCCGGCGCAGATGGCGGCGGAGGAGGAGCCGAGGCCGCGTCCGTGCGGGATGCGGTTGGCGCAGACGATCTCCAGGCCGCGGGGCTGTCCGCCGAGCAGGTCGAAGGCGGTGCGCAGGGACCGGACGAGCAGGTGCTGCTCGTCGCGGGGCAGGGTGTCCGCGCCCTCACCGGCGATGTCGATGTGCAGTCCGGAGTCGGCGACGCGGACGACGACGTCGTCGTAGAGGCCGAGCGACAGGCCGAGGGCGTCGAAACCGGGGCCCAGGTTGGCGCTGGTCGCGGGGACGCGCACCCGGACGGCGGCGGCTCGGAAGGCGGGACCGGCCATCGCTGTGACGACTCTCCTTGTGAGGCGGCGGGGATTTCGGGGGCTGCGGGCGGGATTCTTCGGGGGAGCCGCAACGGCCCGGGCACCCCGGCAGAAGCGGCGGGGCGGGTTGGGTACAGCTTATCGAAGGAAGGTTCTGTGGCGACATAGGGCGCACAGGAGGCGCACGATGCGTGTCGCACGCCCGTGGTGCGCTCTTGTTGCCGAAAAGGGCCGGTAGGAGGCCCTTTCTGACGAGTCGTCGCGTGCTGCCCCGGGCCGTCGTGCGGACCGGCCCGGGGGACGCGTCACGCGGTTACGCCAGGCCCAGCTTCTCGGCGGCGGCTGCCGCGTCGACCGGGACGGTGACGGGCTGCGGGGCGCCCGCGACGGCCCAGTCGGGGTCCTTGAGGCCGTTCCCGGTCACCGTGCAGACGATGCGCTGGCCGGGGTCGACCTTGCCCTCCTCGGCGGCCTTGAGCAGACCGGCCACGGACGCGGCCGAAGCGGGCTCCACGAAGACGCCCTCCTGGGAGGCCAACAGGCGGTAGGCGGACAGGATCTGACGATCCGTCACCTCGTCGATGAAGCCGCCCGACTCGTCCCGCGCGGCCAGCGCGTAGTTCCAGGAGGCCGGGTTGCCGATCCGGATCGCGGTCGCGATGGTCGACGGGTCCTTGACGACCTCGCCGCGCACGATGGGCGCGGAACCGGACGCCTGGAAGCCCCACATGCGCGGCTTGTGCGTCGACATGCCGTCCCCGGCGTACTCGGTGTAGCCCTTCCAGTACGCGGTGATGTTGCCCGCGTTGCCGACCGGCAGGACGTGGATGTCCGGGGCGTCGCCGAGCGCGTCGACGATTTCGAACGCGGCGGTCTTCTGGCCCTCGATGCGGACCGGGTTGACCGAATTGACCAGGGCGACCGGATAGTTGTCCGAGAGCGAGCGGGCCAGCGTCAGGCAGTCGTCGAAGTTGCCGTCGACCTGGAGGATCTTGGCGCCGTGCACGAGCGCCTGGCCCATCTTGCCCAGCGCGATCTTGCCCTGCGGCACGAGGACCGCGCAGACCATGCCGGCCCGGACCGCGTAGGCGGCGGCCGAGGCGGAGGTGTTGCCGGTGGAGGCGCAGATGACGGCCTTCGCGCCCTCCTCCTTGGCCCGGGTGATGGCCATGGTCATGCCGCGGTCCTTGAAGGAACCGGTGGGGTTGGCGCCCTCGACCTTGAGGTGCACCTCGCAGCCCGTGCGCTCGGAGAGGACCTGAGCGGGGACGAGCGGCGTACCGCCCTCACGGAGCGTGACGACCGGCGTCGTGCTCGTGACCGGGAGACGGTCCCGGTACTCCTCGATGATGCCGCGCCACTGGTGGGTGCCCTTGGTGGTCATGGGTCCTTACTCCCCTTCAACACGCATGATGCTGGCGACACCGCGCACGGTGTCGAGCTTGCGCAGCGCCTCGACGGTCCCGGAGAGGGCGGCGTCGGACGCGCGGTGGGTGACGACGACGAGAGAGGCCTCGCCGTCGGTTTCCTGACTGTCCGGCCGGCTCTGCTGGCGGACCGTATCGATGGACACGCCCTGGTCGGCGAAGACGGTGGCGACCTGGGCGAGCACGCCCGGCTTGTCGGCCACGTCGAGGCTGATGTGGTACCGCGTGACGACGTCGCCCATCGGGCTCGCCGGCAGGCGCGTGTACGCGGACTCGCCGGGGCCGGGGGCCTCGTTGAGCTTGTTGCGGCAGACGGCCACGAGGTCGCCGAGGACCGCGGACGCGGTGGGCGCCCCGCCCGCGCCGGGGCCGTAGAACATCAGCTGCCCGGCCGCCTCGGCCTCCACGAACACCGCGTTGTACGCCTCGCGCACCGAGGCGAGCGGGTGGCTGAGCGGGATCATCGCGGGGTGCACGCGGGCCGTCACGGAGGCGCCGTCGGCGGCGCGCTCGCAGATGGCGAGGAGCTTGACGGTGCAGCCCATCCGGCGGGCGGACGCGATGTCGGCGGCGGTGACCTCGGTGATGCCCTCGCGGTGCACGTCGCCGATGCGGACGCGGGTGTGGAAGGCGATCCCGGCGAGGATCGCGGCCTTGGCGGCGGCGTCGAAGCCCTCGACGTCGGCGGTGGGGTCGGCCTCCGCGTAACCGAGGGCGGTGGCCTCGTCCAGCGCCTCGGAGTAGCCGGCGCCGCTGGTGTCCATCTTGTCGAGGATGAAGTTGGTGGTGCCGTTGACGATGCCGAGCACCCGGTTGACCTTGTCGCCGGCCAGGGACTCGCGCAGCGGCCGTACGAGCGGGATGGCACCGGCCACGGCGGCCTCGTAGTAGAGGTCCCGGCCGTGCTGCTCGGCGGCGGCGTGCAGGGCGGCGCCGTCCTCGGCGAGCAGGGCCTTGTTGGCGGAGACGACGCTCGCGCCGTGCTCGAAGGCGGTCCTGATCAGCGTCCGGGCGGGCTCGATGCCGCCGATGACCTCGATGACGACGTCGATGTCGCCGCGTTTGACCAGGGCGGTCGCGTCCGTGGTGATCAGGGCGGGGTCGATGCCCTCGCGCACCTTGGAGGGCCGGCGGACGGCGACACCGGCGAGCTCCACCGGCGCGCCGATGCGCGCGGCGAGGTCTTCGGCGTGCGTCGTCATGATGCGCGCCACCTCTGAGCCGACCACACCACAGCCCAGCAGCGCCACCTTCAGCGGACGCGTACGCATCATCCGACCTCGTTTCCTTTACACCTGTAGTACGGACCAGTCTCACTCACCGGACGGGTGTTCCCGCCACCCGTCCGGATCCTGAGATGTTTACGGGGATACCGTGGTACGCCCCCGGAAATAGGGCGTCAGCCGACGTCGAGACGCAGGAGATCTTCCTCCGTCTCGCGCCGGACGATCACCCGCGCCTCCCCGTCCCGCACGGCGACGACCGGCGGGCGCAGGGCGTGGTTGTAGTTGCTCGCCATGGAGCGGCAGTACGCGCCGGTGGCGGGCACGGCGATCAGGTCGCCGGGGGCCAGGTCGGACGGCAGGTAGGCGTCCTTGACCACGATGTCGCCGCTCTCGCAGTGCTTGCCGACGACCCGGACGAGCATCGGTTCGGCGTCCGAGGTCCGCGAGGCGAGCGCGACGCTGTACTCGGCGTCGTACAGCGCGGTGCGGATGTTGTCCGACATGCCGCCGTCGACGCTCACGTAGGTGCGCAGGCCCTCCAGCGGCTTGACCGTGCCGACCTCGTACAGCGTGAAGGCGGTCGGGCCGACGATGGCGCGGCCGGGCTCGACGGAGATGCGGGGGGTGGCGAGTCCGGCGGCCTCGCACTCGCGGGTCACGATGTCGCCGAGCGACTTGGCGATCTCGTGCGGCTCGCGCGGGTCGTCCTCGGAGGTGTACGCGATGCCGAGGCCGCCGCCGAGGTCGATCTCGGGCAGTTCGACGCCGTGCTCGTCGCGCACCTCGGCGAGCAGCTGCACGACGCGGCGGGCGGAGACCTCGAAGCCGGCCATGTCGAAGATCTGGGAGCCGATGTGGGAGTGGATGCCGACGAGTTCGAGCCCGTCCAGGGTGAGCGCCCGGCGCACGGCCTCGGCGGCCTGTCCGCCGGCGAGCGCGATGCCGAACTTCTGGTCCTCGTGGGCGGTGGCGATGAACTCGTGGGTGTGCGCCTCGACGCCGACGGTGACCCGGATCTGGACGCGCTGGCGCTTGCCGAGGCCCTGCGCGACGTGGGCGACGCGGACGATCTCCTGGAAGGAGTCGAGGACGATGCGGCCGACGCCCGCCGCGACGGCCCGCTCGATCTCCTCGACGGTCTTGTTGTTGCCGTGGAAGGCGATGCGCTCGGCGGGCATCCCGGCGTCGAGCGCGGTGGCCAGCTCGCCGCCCGAGCAGACGTCGAGGTTGAGCCCCTCCTCCTTGAGCCAGCGCACGACGGCCCGGGAGAGGAACGCCTTGCCGGCGTAGAAGACGTCGGCCCCGGGTCCGAAGGCGTCGGACCAGGCGCGGCAGCGGGCCCGGAAGTCCGCCTCGTCCAGGAAGTAGGCGGGGGTGCCGAACTCCTCGGCGAGGCGGGCGACCGTGAGCCCGCCGACGGTCAGGGCGCCGTGCTCGTCGCGGGTGACGGTGCGGGACCAGACCTTCTCGTCGAGGACGTTGAGGTCGTCGGCGGGGGCGAGGTAGTGGCCGTCGGACACGACGTCGGCGTGACGGGGTCCGGCGGGGTGGGCGGATCGGCTCATCGTGTGGTTCTGCTCTCTCGGGTGCTCAGAGGTGTTCGGGCGCGCTGACGCCGAGCAGGGACAGGCCGCCGGCCAGCACCGTCCCGGCGGCTTCGGCGAGGGCCGTCCGGGAGCGGTGGGCGGCCGAGGGTTTCTCGTCCCCGACGGGGAGCGGTGGGGCGGCGTCGTGGAAGTCGAAGAAGGCGGCGGCGACCGCTTCGAGGTGCCGGGCGAGCCGGTCGGGGGCGCGGTGCCGGGCGGCGGCGGCGAGGACGGCGGGGTACGCGTCGAGCAGCGTGAGCAGGGCGGTGGACGCCTTGGTGGCGTCGATGTCCTCGTCATGCCCCGCGACGGCGACCCCGAGCCGCGCCGCCTCCCGGACGACGGCACGGGCGCGGGCGTGGGCGTAGCGGACGCGGAAGAGGGCGTTGGCCTCGGTCTGCGCGATGAGCTCCGGCCCGAGGCCGGCCCGGTCGTGCCCGGCGGCGCGGAGAAGGCCCCAGCGGGCGGCGTCCGGGCCGCGCCGGGCGCGCCGGGCCCCCGCGGGGGCGCCGGCGGGGGCGGGGGGGATGGGGGGGGGGGCGGGGGCGGCGGCGCGCTTCGCGCTGGCGGCGACCTCCGCGTTGGCGGCGACCACCGCGTCGGCGGCGCGCTCCGGGGCGTCGGCGGCGGCGCGCTTCGCGTTGGCGGCGGCCTCCGCGTCGGCGGCGGCGTGCTCCGCGTTGGCGGCGGCGGGGGCGGCAGCGTGCTCCGCGTTGGCGGCGGCCTCCGCGTCGGCGGCGGTGCGCGGCTGGTCGCCGCTGACGGCGCCCGGCGCTGGCCGGTCCACGCCAGGCTCCTGCCCGCAGGCGCCGACGGCGCGAGCCGCCGCCCGGTCCGCGCCGGGCTGCTGCCCGCAGGCGCCGACGGCGTAGGGCGTCGGCCAGTCCGCGTGGGGCGTGGGCCGGTCCGCGTGGGGCGTCGCCCGGTCCGCGTGGGGTGGCTCTCCGTACGCGCCGAGGGCGACCCCGAGCAGCGTCCAGTCCGGGTCCGGTGCCCCCGCGCAGCTGACGCTTACGTCGGCGCCCTGGGCGGCCAGGAGGCGGCGGACGGCGTCGGCGGTGACGGCGGCCCGGACCTCGCGGGCGTGGACGAGCCGCGACCGCTGTCCGGCGAGGGCGTCCCCGTATCCGTACCGCTCCCCCTGCTCCCGCACCCGGTGGACGAGGTCGCGGTGGGCGGCGGCGCCGGTGGCGGCGTCGAGCGTGAAGTTGAGGAAGCCGGGTCCGGTGATCTCGACTCCGGCGACCCCGGGGGCTCCGGCGAGCCGGTCGCGCAGGATCTCGGCGACCTCGCGGGCGGCGAGGCCGGCGGGTCCGGCGAGCTGGAGCGCGACGGCGCTGGCGTAGTCGCCGCGCCCGCCGGGCCGGGTCCTCTCCACCCGTACGCGCGCGGGCACGGGCCCGCGCAGGGCGTCCTCGCGGACCGCGCGGCGCACGGCGTGCAGCACGGTCGTGGAGAGATCGACGGGGGTCACGGGACAAGCGTATGGGAGGGAGGGGGGCCCTCCGCGAACCGGTTTCGCCATGCGGTCAGCCGGCGGCGCTCTCCGCCCGCCCGGCACCCGGCCCGGCGGCCGGCACGGACGGCCGGCCGCGCTCGACGAGCCGGCGCACGAGCATCACCAGCTCCCCCGGCTCGAACGGCTTGGCGAGGAACGCGTCCACCCCGGCGGCGACCCCGTGGTCCACCTCGTACGGCGTGCAGGCGCTGACGATCGCGAGCGGCAGGTGCCCGGTGCGCGGGTCGGACCGCAGCCGGGTGGCGGTCTGGAGGCCGTCGAGCCGGGGCATGACGACATCGAGCGTGATCACGTCGGGGCGGACCCGGTGCACGAGATCAAGACACTCGACACCGTCGCCCGCGGTCACGACCTCGAAGCCCTCCAGCTCGAGATTGACCCTGATCAACTGCCGGATGACCTTGTTGTCGTCGACAACAAGCACGCGGCCGCATGCCCCAGACACCCTTCGAGAGTAGGGGCGGCGGAGGGGCTGCGTCCGGGTTTTGCCCACTTCCGCCCCCGGAGGAGGCTCCCGGGGATGGCCGGATGTGCGTACGAGGGGGCACGCGCCCTCGCGCGATGACGCGGAATACCTGTTCACGGGCACCCCGCGAGAGCTGGTAGTGTTTCACCCGTCGCAGAGCAGCACGGCGATACGCCCCCGTAGCTCAGGGGATAGAGCATCGGCCTCCGGAGCCGGGTGCGCAGGTTCGAATCCTGCCGGGGGCACTTCGCAGGAAGTGCCGAAAAGACCCCGCCATCAGCGGAAACGCTGAGGTCGGGGTCTTCGCGTATGTGCGGGCGGGTGCCGATGGAAAGCACAGAGGGCCGCACCCCGCTGCGCGCGGCCCTCTGTCCGTCAAGCGGGGCCGGGATCGAAGATCTCGTGCCCGCCGACCCGGCGCCGGACGATGTGCGGCTCACCCGCGCGGAACTCGTCCGCGTACTGCCGGGTGGCACGCCCGTCGGGCGCCCAGGTCATCTCCATGACGGGACGTGCACCGGCCGGGAGCGGTACTCCCTGGACCGGCTTGACCCGGAGGCCGGGCCGAAACCGCCCGCTGGCCGCGTCCGGCACGGACTTCTGCCTCCCAGGGGTCGGGGTCAGTTCTCCTCGGCGAGGTGCGCGAACATCTCGTCCACGTCCTCGTGCCGGATGGTGCGCCCGGCGGCGATGTCCTCGCTCGCCTCGCGCTCACCCGCCTGCCACCGCTCCGTCCAGAACCACGCCTGGTCCGTGCGGATCTGCCGTGGTCCGTGCACCCCGGCGACCCCGTCGTCAGCCCGGCAGCTTCAGCTCGGCGGCGACCGTCTTGCCCACCGGCACGCGGTCCAGCACCTCCCAGCGGGCGGCGAGCGCCGACACCAGGAGCAGCCCGCGCCCGTCCTCGGCGAGCGGGGCGGGGACGGCCAGGCCCCCGGCGGGCGGCCGGCGTTCGCTTCGGGCGTCGGAGACCTCGATGCGGAGGGTCCGGCCGGTGAGCCGCAGGGTCAGCTCGAAGTCGCGGCCGGGGACGCGGCCGTGGGTGACGGCGTTGGCGGCGAGTTCCGCGACGAGCACGGCGGCGGTGTCGGAGGCCGTGCTGCCGTGCGGCACGCCCCAGGCGTCGAGCTGGTGCAGGGCGAGGCGACGGGCGAGCCGGGCGCCGCGCGGGGTGGAGCTGAAGCGCTGGGTGAACGCGTCGGCGGCGGCCGGAGCTTGGGGGGCGACCGCGATGGGCAGTGGTGTCATGCCGACAATCTGGCGGTACGTCCATGGTGCGCACCAGTGATCACCTGCGTACTCAGGGTGAGCGTACGCGTTCACGGTGTCCGCATCAGCTCCCGGAGCCCGGCGACGCGGGGCGGGACCCCGTCGGCGGTGTCCGGGGCCGGTGCCTGTGTCTGCGGGCCCCGGCACGGGCGGCAGAGGCCGTCCGGCAGGGCGTCCGCCGGGCCGGGCCGGCCGCATTCGACGCACTCGACCCGGAGGCCGCTCGCGAGGCGGGGCGCGTCCGGGATGTGGGGCGGCATCTTGTCCGTGAGGCGGCGGCGCACCAGGCCGAGCGGGTGCGTGACGGGCTCCGGGAGTCCGGCCGTGAGGGCGGACGTCAGGTGCTCGGCGCTCGCACCGCGTGCGAACCAGGCGGCTGCCAGCGGTTCCAGGGCGGCGCAGTCGGCGGCGGAGAGCGCCAGGCGGGGGTCGCGGCGGCCGAGTCCGGCGAGGGCGCGGTAGGCGGCGGAGGGTGCGCCGGGAACTTCCGGCTCCGGCTTCGGCGGCGCGGGCGGCTCGGGGGCGGCGGCCCTCAAGGGCGCGGCCACCGGCGCGGGTTCCGGGGTGGCGGTCCCGCCGGAGAGCGCGGCCGTCCACCACTCGTTGTCGTGGGCGGTCCGGGACCAGTAGGTGTACGTCACCCACCGGCACGCGCCGTCCCCTTCGACCCGGCGCCGTACGCGGCGCAGGTGTCCGGCCACGGCGAGCGCGCGCAGGGCGGAGCCGATGGCCATCTGGCCGTACAGCGGGAGGTCCTTGGCCAGCGACTTGATGTCCATCGCGGCGCCCTCGGGGAGGCGGTCGATGTAGCCCGCGATGTACCGCTCGCGCTCGGGCAGGGAGGCGAAGTCGGCGGGGCGGGAAGGGCCTTGCCCCGGGGCGGCCTGCTTGCCGTAGCCGGACTTGGCGGTGCGGTGCGGGCGCGGCGCTTCGGGCGCGGGTAGGGCGGGACTAAAGTGCTGGGCAGCCATGAGATCGGGTCTTTCTGTGTGGTCGATCTTGGGTCAGACCCCGGCCGGTGCGCTAACACCGCGTCGGGGTCGTTTCGTTGGGGGCACCGTAAGCAGTCGCGACTTTCCGCTGCAACTCGCTCACTATTAGTCATACTTGCTGGCCGTGACGGGGTGGGGAGGGCGGGAGGTTTTCCCTTTCCCGCTTTTCCCCGCCGGATGAAGAACACCGCTCGGGTCTCGAATCTCGGAGCCCGAGGGCGTTCCCGCGGAAGGCGCTCGGGGCCCGAGCATCGAGCTTTGAGCTTCGATCCCCGAGTTCCGCGCTACAGGATTGCCAGCGCTCTGGCGATTCGGTCGCGCGCCTCCGCCCCGTGAACGGCGGTGCGTGCCAGCTCCCTGAACGCCCTCAGGTAGGTGCGGACTTCGCCGGGAGCGGTGATGTTGACCTCGGCCGTCAGGGTTTCAACGGCCACCTGGGCGTCATCGAACGCGTAGAACGCCTCCAGCGGCCAAACGACCCGCCGCGCCCCGAACGGGATGATTCCCAGGGACACGTTCGGTCGGGCCATGACCTCTTGCAGGTACCGGAGCTGTCCGGCCAACTCGGCTTCTCCGCACACCTGGTAGTACAAGACGGCTTCTTCGAGCAGCAGACCGAACCGGTGATTGCCCTCTCGGAGGACGCGGGAACGGTTGAGGCGCGCCTGCACGGCGTCGGCCACGTCGTCCGGGGTGCCCTGGAAGGTGGTGATGGACCGCAGGACCCCCGTGGCGTAGCCGGCGGTCTGGATCATCCCAGGCATCACGTTGGAGGCGTACACGCGGAAGTGCGACGTTCGCCCGTACAGAGGGACGGTCTTTTCGTGCACCCGCCGCATCCCGTCCCGGTGGATCTGCCGCCAGTGGGGGTACATGGACTCGGCGGTACGGGAAGTGGCGATGAGGTCCACAGCCCGCTCATCAGCCCCGCAGGCGTGACACCAGGCCCGGATATCAGCGTCCGAGGGAGCGGTCCTGGCCCGTGTGATGCGGGAGGCTTTCGACTTGTGCCACCCGCACCGCACGGCCAGGTCGTGCCCGGTGAGCCCGGCATCCCGTCGCATGGCGTCCAGTTGGGAGGCAACGTCCGCGCGAGCGGCCTGGGCGGTGGACAGCGGTGACGTGGGCATAACAGACTTCTCAGACGATGTACTTGTCGTGCGGGACGGCTCGTTCCCAGACGGCTTCGAAGGCGTCGGAGCACAGGCCGGCCATTGCTTGATCGTCGGTCTGATCGGTGTGGACCCAGCGCCCCTCACCGTCGAAGACATTGAACTGGACGAGCTTGCCGTCGAACAACCAGAAGTCGTTCCCGGGCAACGCGAGTCCGGATGCCAACCGGCGCGGAAGCCATCGGACTTCCTCGCCCGCCGCGATGTTCGTGAAGGTGAACGAGTGCTCGTAGCGGATGTACTCGCTGGGCGGTTCGCTCACGATCCGGGCCCGGCGTAGCCGCACGCCCTTGGCAGTGATTTCCTGCACGACATCGAGCCAGGGGCGCCACCAGGACTCGCGGTCGTTCGGGGCGAGCCGGTGTCCCCGCCGCCACGCCGCAAATCCTTCGTCCTCGTTGGAAACCGCGTACACATCGCGCATTTCGAGATGGACGGCGGACCGCTCGGTCGACCGGATCAGATCGGTGAAGTTACTCAGACTCTGCGCCATCAAGGGCCTTCCTCAGCAGCGGGATCATGCTCTTCGGCAGCCACACCACGCCCTCGTGGGCCGGAAGCGGACTGTCCGCGACAGTCCGGGCGGTCGTCTCGGCGTCGGCCATGACACCCTGGACCACGATCCCCTGCGTATCCTCGTCCACCCATACCGCCGGGCAGCCATGATCTCCGGACTCCGGGTCCTTGCCGATGAACCGTAGACGCATTGCCCCTCCTCGAGTCGAGCCGGGTTGCAGTTGGTTGCACGCAGCGTGGCCACGCTCGGTCTGAGCGTCAAGGCAGTTCAACGCACCGTGCAACCGCGTGCAACCTCGTGGACCACGCAGATCACGTCTCCCTACCGTCGAGGCCGGTTTCACAACTGCCCCCGAGGGACGCCATGCGACACAAGAGCACCCAAGAGTCGCCCATCGACCTTCCCGTGGGCTTCTACGCCTGGCTGCTGGATTGCGCCCCGGCCCCGGGTTGCACGACCTGCGGCGCCGAGCGGCGGAACCTCAAGGTCGCCAAGGAGACCGGGGACGTCTGGCAGGCCGCGCGGCACGCCACGAAGATCCGCGACCACGCCTCGGGGAGCCACTGATGCCGATGGACATGCAGACCTACGGGGACGGCCGCCGGGCCGCCGACGACGCGGCGAACGCCCTCAGGGCAGCCCTGGCCGGGCTGGGGCTGCCGGAACGGGTCTGGGCCAACGTACGGCCGATGGTCACCAACAGCGGCAAGCCGTACGTACACCTGGGCATGATGCGCGCCGACGCCGTGGCCGGGATCGCGGAAGCCATCGGCCGCCCCGCCAGGCAGTCGTAAAACGAAACCGCGTGCGGAGCCTCGCACGCAGGGGCGAGAAAACGGCTCGCGCCAGGCCCGCAGCGCGTACGCTGCGTCAGCGTACGCACACTCTTGGTGGACAGTACGTAAGCCCCGCACCGACCATGACACCCAGTCAGAAGCGGTACGACGGGGTGCGGCGCGAAAGGTGGCCATGATGGCCTACGGGAACACGGACGGCGGTACGGGATCTGCGGGCGGTACGGAGCCGGAGGCTTCGGACAGTCTGCGTACATTCGGCGCGGTCGTCCATGCCCTGCGCGAACACGTAGGCCTGAGCCGCGAGGAATTCGGCAAACGGGTCGGCTACTCGAAGCACACGATCGCCTCCATCGAGCAGGGCCGCCGGTGGCCGGAGTGCGGCTTCGTGGAGAGCGCGGAACCGGTCCTCGGCAACACGGGTGCCCTTCGCAAGGCCGCGCCCCACCTGACCCGGCAGGCCGGGCTGGCGAGCTGGTTCGTACAGTGGGCGCGCCTGGAGACGACGGCGATCAGCCTCTACACGTACGACTGCCGGGTGATTCCGGGCCTGTTGCAGACCGAGGCGTACGCACGAGCCGTCATCTCGAACGTTCCGCCGGTGCCAGGTCCGGAGGAGCTGGAGGAGCGGATCGCGGCCCGAATGGCCCGTCAAGAGCTGCTGTCCGTCAGCCGGAAGCCGCCTACCGCCTTTAGCTTCATCGTGGAGCAGTCGGTGCTGGAGCGGCATACAGGCGGGGACGATGTCACGCGTGAACTCCTCGACCACCTGATCGAGTTGATCGAGGGGAACTGGAACGTGGAGTTTCAGATCATGCCTACGCGACGGGTGACGCATGCGGGCACTGACGGCCCCATCGTGCTGGCGGAGACGCCCGAACACCGTTGGTTCGCCTACTCGGAGGGCCAAGAGAATGGGCGGCTGATTGCCGATCCAAAAGAGATCAGCGTGCTCCAGCAGCGGTATGCGAAACTGCGCTCACAGGCTCTGACTCCCGAGGACTCGCTGAGCCTGCTGAAGCGAATGCGAGGAGCGCTATGAGCACGTCCGGCCTGACCTGGTTCAAGAGCAGTTACAGCGGCTCTGCGGGAGACAACTGCGTCGAGGTGGCCATGGACTGGCACAAGTCGAGCTACAGCGGCTCGGAGGGCGACAGCTGCGTCGAGGTCGCCACCTGCCCCGCCGCCGTCCACGTCCGGGACTCCAAGGACCAGCACAGCCCCGAACTCGCCCTCTCCCCCACGACCTGGACCGAGTTCGTCGCGTACGCCGCCCAGGGCTGAGCCCCGCGCAGTGCCCCGCACCGGTGGTGCGGGGCACTGTCATGTGCTCACCCCACCGGCAGCCCCGGTGCCGGATACGCGTCCATCAGTTCCTTCACCTCCGCGCGCACCTTGCCGATCGTGTCTTCGTCGCCCGTGAGCACCCGGTCGATCCACTCCGCGATCCTGCCCATCTCCGAGACCGGGACGCCCCGGGACGTGAGCGCGGGCGTGCCGAGGCGGATGCCGGACGGGTCGAAGGGCTTGCGGGGGTCGTAGGGGACCGCGTTGTAGTTGGCGACGATGCCCGCGCGGTCCAGGGCCTTCGCCGCCGGCTTGCCGGGGATGTGCTTGCTGGTGAGGTCCACCAGGAGCAGGTGGTTGTCGGTGCCGCCGGAGACCAGGTCGAAGCCCCGGGCCGCCAGTTCCTCGCCCAGGGCGCGGGCGTTGGCCACCACCGCGTGGGCGTAGGCGCGGAATTCCGGGGTGGCCGCCTGCTTCAGGGCCACGCCGATGGCCGCCGTGGTCTGGTTGTGCGGGCCGCCCTGGAGGCCGGGGAAGACGGCGCGGTCCAGGGCGCGGGCGTGCTCGGCGCGGCTGAGGAGCATCGCGCCGCGCGGGCCGCGCAGGGTCTTGTGGGTGGTGGTGGAGACGACGTCCACGTGCGGCGCGGGCGAGGGGTGGGCGCCGCCCGCGACCAGGCCCGCGATGTGCGCGATGTCCGCCACCAGCACCGCGCCCACCTCGCGGGCGATCTCCGCGAAGCCGGCGAAGTCGATCGTGCGGGGCACGGCGGTGCCGCCGCAGAAGATGAGCTTCGGGCGCTCGGCGAGAGCCAGGTCGCGGACCTCGTCCAGATCGACGCGGCCGGTGTCGCGGCGGACGCCGTACTGGACGCCGTTGAACCAGGTGCCGGTGGCGGAGACGCCCCAGCCGTGCGTGAGGTGGCCGCCCATGGGCAGGGACATGCCGAGCACGGTGTCGCCGGGCTGGAGGAAGGCCAGGTAGACGGCGAGGTTGGCCGGTGAGCCGGAGTACGGCTGGACGTTGGCGTGGTCCATGGCGAAGAGGGCCCTGGCGCGCTCGGCGGTCAGCGTCTCGATCTGGTCGATGACCTGCTGGCCCTCGTAGTAGCGCTTGCCGGGGTAGCCCTCGGAGTACTTGTTCTGAAGCACGGTGCCGGACGCTTCGAGCACGGCGGCGGAGACGTAGTTCTCGCTCGGGATCAGGCGCAGGGTGTCCGCCTGGAGCTGCTCCTCGGCGGCCACGAGGGCGGCGAGTTCGGGGTCGGCGCCCGCCAGGGCGGGGTGGCGGGGCTGTGCGGGTACGGACGCGGTCACGGGTTCCTCCCGGGTCGGTCGCATCGCTGCGGCGTGGACCCGGATGCCCAGGCGGACGGCTCTCCGGCATGACGCCCCCGGGCATGCCCGGGGTGTGCCGCTCCCTCGTGGTCGATTCCACTGAGCACCCCGTGCGGAGGTGCGCGCCAGTCGCGGCCTTTCGCACCTTACCGGGCGCCCGTGCGGGTGCGCGACGGCGATTCGGGCGAACCGGCCCGACCGCGGCGGCGCTTGGCCGAGTCTTGGCTTATACATGCCCCCTGCATGAATCGTTCCTCGCCAGAGTGACGCCATACATGTGCACTTCATTCGGCACATGCTCCGCACGCGAGACCCATATCGCAGGGGGTTGTTGTTTTGATATTCAGCCGCGCCGGACGACGCTCCGCGCTGAGCACGGCGGTCACACTGCCGCTGCTCGCCGGGGCGCTCGCCCTCGGGATACCCGCCGCCAGTGCCGACTCCGCGCACGGGGGCCGGGAGGCGTTGCAGGGCACCAAGCCGTCCTGGGCCACCGCCACGGCCGACCGGGGGGCCGCGTCCGACAGCACGAAGGTGGCCGTCCGGGTGCACCTGGCGGGCCGGGACGCGAAGGGCCTCGCCGCCTACGCCGCCGCCGTGTCGGACCCGGGCTCGTCCTCGTACGGGAAGTTCCTGACCCCCGCCCAGGCCAAGGCCCGGTTCGGGGCGACCCGGGAGCAGATCGACCGGGTCAGCCAGTGGCTGGAGGCCGGCGGGCTGACGGTCACCGGCGCGAACGAGCACTACGTCTCGGCCACCGGTGACGTCGCGGCGGCCGAGAAGGCCTTCTCCACCCAGCTGCGCAACTACCGCAAGGGCGGACGCACCTACCGGGCCCCGTCCACCACCGCCTCGGTCCCCGCCGAGCTGGGCGACGCCGTGCTCGCCGTGTCCGGGCTGGACAACGCCCCGCACACCTCGCGCCACGACGACGTGCTGCCGCCGCCGGACGCGGTGTTCCGCAACTCCGGGCCGCTGTCCACGTACTTCGGGTCGAAGACGGCCTCCTCGCTGCCGAGCGCGTACGGTTCCAAGGCGCCGTACGCCATCAAGGGCTACACCGGCAAGCAGCTGCGCGCCGCGTACGGGGCCGGGAACTACACCGGCAAGGGCGTGACCGTCGCCATCACCGACGCGTACGCCTCGCCGACCATCGCGAAGGACGCCGCCGAATACGCCGAGCGCAACGGTGACGCGCCCTACAAGCGCGGCCAGTTGAGCCAGGTGCTGCCCGACGGCTACACGAAGACCGAGGAGTGCGGCGCGTCCGGGTGGTACGGCGAGGAGACCCTGGACGTCGAGGCCGTGCACGCGGTCGCGCCCGCCGCCGACATCGTGTACGTGGGCGGCGCCTCCTGCTACGACAACGATCTGCTGGACTCGCTGAACAAGGTCGTCGACCACCACCTCGCCGACATCGTCTCCAACTCCTGGGGCGACGTCGAGGCCAACCAGACCCCGGACCTGGCGCTCGCCTACGACCAGGTGTTCATGATGGGCGCGGTCGAGGGCATCGGCTTCTACTTCTCCTCCGGCGACGCGGGCGACAACGTCGCGTCGACCGGCACCAAGCAGATCGACGTCCCGGCCAACTCGGCCTGGGTGACCTCGGTCGGCGGCACCGCGCTCGCGGTCGGCAAGCGCGACACGTACCTCTGGGAGACCGGCTGGGGCACGCTCAACGCCCCGCTGGCGGCGGACGGGCGCAGCTGGGAAGGGTTCCCCGGCGCGTACACCTCGGGCGCGGGCGGCGGCACCAGCTCCACCGTGGAGCAGCCGTTCTACCAGCGCGGGATCGTGCCCGACTCGCTGGCGCGGGCGAACGGGAAGACCCGGATGCGCACCGCCCCGGACATCGCGGCGGTCGCCGACCCGAACACCGGCTTCCTGGTCGGCCAGACCCAGACCCTGCCCGACGGTTCACTCGGCTACGACGAATACCGCATCGGCGGGACCTCGCTGGCGGCCCCGGTCATCGCCGGCATCCAGGCCCTGGCGCAGCAGGCCCAGCACGGCCGGCCGATCGGTTTCGCCAACCCGGCGATCTACGCCCGGTACGGCTCGAAGGCGTACCACGACGTGACCGACCACCCGCTGGGCGCGCACCGTGACCTGGCGGTCGTCCGGGTGGACTACGTCAACGGCGTCGACGCGGCGGACGGTCTGCGGACCACCGTGCGCAGCCTGGGCAAGGACGCCTCGCTGTCGGCCGTGCGCGGCTACGACGACGTGACGGGCGTCGGCACCCCGGCCGCCGGTTATGTGAGCTCCTACCGCCGGCGCTGACCGCCCGGCGCCGGACCGAGGCGTGGGGCCGGGCCGCCACCGATCGCGGTGGCCCGCCCCACGCCGTCCCGGCTCAGGCGGAGGCGCGGGTGCGGGACGGACGCTCGCGCGGAAGCGCCGTCGCGGGGCGCTCAGGCGGAGGCGCGGGTGCGGAACGCTCACGCGCAAGCACCGTCGCGGGACGCCCACGCGGAGGCACATGCGCGGACCGCCCACGCGCAAGCACGCGTGCACGACGCCCACGCGCAAGCACGCGTGCACGACGCCCACGCGCAAGCGCGGGTGCGGGGCGCCCACGCGGAGGCACATGCGCGGGACGCTCACGCGCAAGCGCCGTCGCGGAACGCTCACGCGCAAGCGCCGTCGCGGGACGCTCGCGCGGGAGCGTGGTCCCGGGGCGCTCAGGCGGAGGCGCGTTTGCGGGGTGCCGTGCTCTTGGAGCCGCTCTGCTTCTTCGCCGTCGTCTTCTTCGCGGCCGTCTTCTTCGCGGTGCTCTTGGCGGCCGTCTTCTTGGCCGCCTGCTTGTCCGTACCGCTCGATGTGGACTTCTTGCCGCCGCCCGCCTTCGGGGAGGAAGCGGACGACTTCTTGGCGGCGCCGCCGGACGACGTCTTCCCGCCGGTGCCGGACGCCTTGCGGTCTGCGAGGTGCGTGACGTCCGCCACGGAGTCCTCGTCCCCCTCGCCCCGGGCCTCCTTCGCGGCCTTGACGCTGCTCTCCAGCGCGGCGAGCAGGTCGATGACCTTGCCGCCCCCCTTCGCGCCCTTGTCGGCCGGCTCCGGCGTCTCGCCCGACGCCTTCGCGGCGACCAGCTCCTCGACCGCTTCCCGGTAGTCGTCGTGCAGCGAGTCCATGTCGACCTCGCCGAGGGTGTCCATCAGGGCGTCCGCGAGGTCCAGCTCCGCGTCGCGCACCGTCACGTCGGACTCCGGGGCGACGCCCTCGGGGGCGCGGATCTCGTCCGGCCAGAGCAGTCCGTGCATGGCGATGACGTCGTCCACGACCCGGAGCATGCCCAGCCGCTCGCGCCCGCGCAGCGCGTACTTCGCGAGGGCCACCTTGCGGCTGCGCTTCAGGGCCTCGCGCAGCAGGGTGTACGGCTTCGCCGCCGGGACGCCGTTGGCCGAGAGGTAGTAGGCCGCGTCCATCTGGAGCGGGTCGATCGCGTCGGCCGGGACGAAGGCCACGATCTCGATCGTCTTCGCGGTCGGCAGCGGCAGCCGGCTCAGGTCCTCCTCGGTGATCGGGATCATGGAGCCGTCGGCGTCCTCGTACGCCTTGCCGATCTCGGCGGAGGTCACCTCCTCCCCGTCCAGCTCGCACACCTTGCGGTAGCGGATGCGCCCGCCGTCCTCGACGTGGATCTGCCGGAACGAGATCGAGTGGTTCTCGGTGGCGTTGACCAGCTTGATCGGGATGCTGACCAGCCCGAAGGAGATGGCGCCGTTCCAGATGGATCTCACCGGTTCACCCCTTGAATCCTCATATACGAAGAAAGAGACGTTTCGCGTGTGATTCTTATCGTATGACGCCGATCACCGAGGTGGAGGGGCGACGGCTGTCCCTGAGCAATCTGGACAAGGTGCTGTATCCGGCCACCGGCACCACGAAGGGCGAGGTGCTGCACTACTACGCGGCCACGGCGTCCGAGGTGCTGCTCGCGCATCTGCGGGACCGGCCGGTGTCCTTCCTGCGCTATCCGGACGGGCCGGAGGGCCAGCTCTTCTTCACCAAGAACCCGCCGCCCGGTACTCCGTCCTGGGTACACCGGACCCCGGTGCCGCACCGTGAGAGCGAGCCGTCCGAGCAGGTGGTCGTCCAGGACCTCGCCTCGCTGATGTGGGCCGCCAACCTGGTGGTGGAGTTCCACACCCCGCAGTGGCGGGCCGAGACGCCCGCGGTGGCCGACCGGCTGGTCCTCGACCTGGACCCGGGGGCGCCCGCCACCGTCGTGGAGTGCTGCCGGGTCGCGCTGTGGCTGCGGGAGCGGCTGGCCGAGGACGGCCTCACGGCGTACGGGAAGACCTCGGGCTCCAAGGGCCTGCACCTGCTGGTCCCGATCGTCCCCACGGACTCGGCGGCGGTGTCGGCGTACGCGAAGGGCCTCGCCGTCCGGGCGGAGCGGGAGCTCGCCGACCTGGTGGTGCACCGGATGCGGAAGGCGCTGCGGCCGGGCAAGGTCTTCGTCGACTTCAGCCAGAACGCCGCCGCGAAGACCACCGCCACGCCCTACACCCTGCGCGCCCGCGCCGAGCCGGCCGTCTCGGCGCCGGTCACCTGGGCGGAGATCGAGGGCTGCCGCTCCCCCGGGGACCTGGTGTTCCTGGCGGACGCCATGGCGGCGCGGCTGGACCGGCACGGCGACCTGCTCGCCCCGCTGTGCGACCCGGAAGAGGGACGGCCGCTCCCGGACTGACCTACGGACACGCGTCCCGCCCATACCGTACGCACGCCGACCTTGTCATGTCTCGGGGCAAATGCGCGCCGGAGGCGGTCGGATCTTCCGGGCCGTGGTGCACACTCTGCGCAGACACTGCGTGTGTGACGTCGGCGGGGAGGCGATGGCGTGTTCGCGGGGATCGAAGAGGTCGACTGGGCCTCGATGAAACATGCCTACGGACCGGCGGACGACGTGCCGGCGCTGTTACGGGGCCTGGCCTCCGCCGATCCGGCGGAGCGCGAGCGCGCCCTGGACGGGATGTACGGCGCGGTGCACCACCAGGGCGACGTCTATCCGTGCACGCTCGCCTGCATCCCCTTCCTCTTCGAGCTGGTGGCCGATCCCTGGGTGCCGGACCGGGGCGACCTGATCGAGTTGCTGACCAGCATCGGCGGCATCGACCTCGGCTCGGACGACGAGGAGGAGATCGGCGAGGACGAGGCGGAGGGCGCGGCCAACTACGCGATGGCCGCGGCGGCCGTCTCCGCCGGTGCCGGGGTCTTCCTCGCGCTGCTGGCCGACGAGGACCCGGGCGTACGGCTGAGCGCCCCGCTCGCGCTGGCCGCCCTGCACGACGACCCGGCCAGGGTGCTGGCCCTGCTGCGGGCGCGGCTGGCGGCGGAGCGGGACGAGGAGGTGCGGCTCGCCCTGGTCGAGGCGGCGGGGCGGCTCGCCCTGCGCCACCGGCCGCTGGCCGGCCCGGTCGCCGGCTGGCTCGGCCGGCTGGCCGCGGAGGCCGGCCCGCCCGGGCTGCGGCTCGCCGCCCTGGCCCAGCTGGCACGCTGCGCCCCGTACTCGCTGCCGGGCGATGTGGTGCCCGTGGTGACGGGCCTGCTGGGGCAGCTGCGCACCTCGCCGCCCGCCGGCCCCGGCGGCGCCCAGGCCCGGACGGCACCCGAGGCGGTCCCGGCGGCCCCGTGGGGGCAGGTGCTGTCCGCCGAGGAGACGGCGGGGCGGGCCGTGCCCTGGACGGCCGACCTGCTGCGCACGCTGCACGCCGGTCTCGACGACCGGGTCGCCGAGCGGGCGGCGCTCCTGGCCGACCAGCTGAGGAGCCCCGACCCCTGGGCGCGCGTCGACGCCGTCCGGATGAGCGACCGGCTGATCGGCGGCTGGCGCGGGTCCTACGCGGAGCTGGTGCGGCTGGTGGGCGAGCAGCTGACCGCGTCCGAGCCGAGGCTCGCCGAGGCCGCGTCGCACCTGCTGGAGGGGCTGTTCGGGCTGGCCGCCCCGGCGGCGGACGCGCTGGCGGAGCGGGTGGCGGCGGACCCCGGGGCCTGGGTGCGGACCTGGCCGGACGGGCGGGCCCGGCTGGGAAGCGCGGTGACGGCCCTGGCCCGGCTGGGCGACCCGCGCGCCCTGCCGGCCCTGACGGCGGCCCTCGCCCAGCCCCTGGTGCCCTACGAGGTGGGGCCCGGGGTCGCCCGGCTGGGCGAGGCGGCCCGGCCGCTGGTCGGCGCGCTGCGGCGGCGGCTGGGCGAGGCGGTGCTCGACGCGCGGGCGTACGACCGGGTGGGCCCGCTGCTGAAGGCGCTCACCGCGCTCCGGGCGGGCGAGGCGGCCCCGGAGGTGCTGCGGGTGCTGCGCGGGGCCCAGGAGCCCGGGAGCGAGCTGCTGCGGACGGCGGCGCTGCGGGCGCTCGCCGCCTTCGGGCCCGCGGCGCGCTGCGCCGTACCGGAGCTGCGGGCCCTGCTGCGGCGGACCGGCACGGTGGAGGCGGCCGAGGCGGCGGGCGCGCTGTGGGCGGTGGAGGGGGACGCCGACGCGGTCCTGCCCGCGCTGCTCGCGGGACTCGCCGCCTGGGACGTGGACGCGCGGCACGCCGCGGTGGGCGTGGCGGAGCGGCTGGGCGGACGGGCGGCGGCGGGCGCGCCCCGGCTGCGGGGCCTGCTGCGGGACGGCAACCTGTGGTTGCGGGTGGACGCGGCGATCGCTCTGTGGGAGGTTTCCGGTCGTGCCGAGGAGTCCGTCCCGGTTCTGCTCGCCGCCTGGGAGCAGAACCACCGGGTCCGGGTCCGGGTGGCGGACTGCCTGGCGCGGATGCGGGCCGCCGGTGCCGGGCCGGACGCGGCACGCGTGCTGCTCGCCGAGCTCACCTCCGTACGCCGTCACAACGCGCCGGAAGGCGCCTGCGGCAGCCACGACACGTACACCGACGAAAAGCTGCTGGCGCTGTGCCGCCGGGCGCTTCCGGGGAACACGGGGAAGGAAACGACATGATCATTTTCGGCACGCGGGGCTATCTGTACCAGCTGGCCATCCTGACGCTGGTCTGCGGCTGGTGCGGCAACCCGGCGGCGCACACGCTGCGCAAGCGGGTCACGAAGTTCACGCTGTTCTTCGTGCCGCTGTTCCCGTTCTCGACCTCGTACGCCACGCAGTGCACGTTCTGCGGCGGCGAGCAGCGGATACCCAAGGAACAGGCCGAGCAGCTGCTGGCCCAGCAGGCGGCGGCGCAGGGCGGCAATCCGTTCGGCCAGGCGCCGCAGGGTTACGCGCCGGGCGCCTCGGGGTCCGCGGGCCCGGGGCAGAACCCGTACCAGAACTGATCCGGCCCCGGGCGGGGGCGGGGTGCCGTGAGCCCCGGTCCACGGCACCTCCACATCGCGACATAACCGACATAACACCCGCGTCTTGCTACGTTGCGGGGCATGACCGCATCGACGGCGGACGCACCCCCGCCCGAGCTGCGCCTGCCCAGGCGGCGCGGCGTGGAACTCTCGCTCCTCATCGGGGCCGTCCTGATCTCCGTCTACGGCTACGCCGCGGTCGGGCTCGCGCACGACGACGCCGTCCCGCCCGACGTCGCGGGCTACGGCGGCGGCCTCGGCCTGCTGGCGCTGCTCGCGCACCTCGCGGTCCGCCTGCGCGCCCCGTACGCCGATCCGCTGCTGCTGCCCATCGCCGTCCTGCTCAACGGGATCGGCCTGGTGCTGATCTACCGGCTGGACCTGGAGACCCCGGGCGACCGGGCGGCGACGACCCAGCTGATCTGGTCCACGATCGGCGTCGCTTTCTTCATCGCGGTCGTGGTCTTCCTGCGCGACCACCGCGTCCTCCAGCGCTACGCGTACGTGTCGATGGCCGCCGCGCTGGTCCTGATGATCGTGCCGATCTTCTTCCCGGCGGTGAACGGCGCGAAGATCTGGATCAGGGTCGGCGGCTTCTCCTTCCAGCCCGGCGAGTTCGCCAAGATCCTGCTCGCCGTGTTCTTCGCCGCCTACCTCGCGGCGAACAGCAACGCCCTCGCGTACACCGGCCGCAGGGTGTGGAAGTTCCAGCTGCCCACCGGGCGGGTGCTCGGCCCGATCGTGGCGATCTGGCTGCTCAGCGTCGGCGTCCTGGTCCTGGAGCGCGATCTGGGCACCTCGCTGCTCTTCTTCGGCCTCTTCGTGATCCTGCTGTACGTGGCGACCGGGCGCCGGGGCTGGATCGCGGTGGGGCTGCTGCTCGCGGCGGTCGGCGCGTTCGTCGTCGGCTCCTTCGAACCGCACGTGCACAGCAGGGTGCAGGACTGGCTCGATCCGTTCGCCTCGATCGACGCCGGACGCGGGCCGGGCCAGCTCGCCCAGTCGCTGTTCGCCTTCGCGGCCGGCGGGATGCTCGGCACGGGGCTGGGGCTCGGGCACTCCGTGCTCATCGGGTTCGCCGCGAAGTCCGACTTCATCCTGGCGACGGCGGGCGAGGAGCTGGGATACGCCGGGCTGACCGCGCTCTTCCTGCTGTACGCGCTGCTGGTGGCGCGCGGCTTCCGGGCGGGCCTCTCGCTGCGCGACGCGTTCGGGCGGCTCCTCTCGATCGGCCTCGCCTCGATCCTGGCGCTCCAGGTCTTCGTGATCGCGGGCGGGGTGACGGGGCTGATCCCGCTGACCGGGATGGCGATGCCGTTCTTGGCGCAGGGCGGTTCGTCCGTGGTCACCAACTGGATCATCGTCGCGCTGCTGATCCGGGTCAGCGACCTCGCCCGCAGGCCGGCGCCGGACGAGGCGGAGGCGGGGGTCGTGGCATCGGTCCCGGCGGCGCTCCCCGGGGCGGAGGACGAGCGGTGATCCGCTACATCCGGCACGCCGCCGCGTTCTGCCTGCTGCTGCTGGTGGCGCTGCTGGCCAACGCCGCCCGGGTCCAGGTCTTCGAGGCCGACGCGCTGGACGACAACCCGGCCAACCGGCGCAACACCATCGCCCGTTACGGCCAGCCGCGCGGCAACATCCTGGTCGACGGGCGGCCCGTGACCGGCTCGACGGACACCGGCGAACAGCTCGCGTACGAACGCACCTACCGCTACGGGCCGCTGTACGCGCCGGTGACCGGGTACGCCTCGCAGACGTACGGCACCACCCTCATCGAGAACGCCGAGGACCCCGTCCTCGCCGGCACCGATCCGCTGCTCGCCCCGCTCCCCCTGTGGGGCGAGGTCACCCGGACCCAGCAGCCGGGCGGGGACGTCGTGACCACGGTCCGGGACGCGATGCAGCGCGCCGCCTACGAGGGCCTCGGCGGCCGGCGGGGGGCGGTCGCGGCCGTCGAACCGGCCACCGGGCGCATCCTGGCGCTGGTCTCGACGCCTTCGTACGACCCCGGGCGGCTGTCCGGGACCGGCTCCGCCGTCACGGACGCCTGGCGGGAGCTGAACGACGCGGAGAGCCGGCCCATGCTCAACCGGGCGATCCGGCAGACCTATCCGCCCGGCTCCACCTTCAAGATCGTGACGGCGGCGGCGGCGCTGGACGCGGAGGTCGTCACCGATCCGGACGCGGAGACCGACACCCCGTCCCCGTACGTGCTGCCGGGCACCTCGACCGTGCTGCCCAACGAGTCGCGCGGCTGCGAGAAGGCGTCCCTCTCCGACGCGATCCGGGTCTCCTGCAACACCGTCATGGCGCACCTCGGCGTGGAGGTCGGGCTCGACGGGATGGTGGCGGCGGCCGAGCGGTTCGGCTTCAACGACACCGGCCTGCGCATCCCGTCCGGGGTGGCGAAGAGCAACTTCGACACGGAGATGAGCGACGACCAGCTGGCGCAGTCCTCGATCGGCCAGTTCGACACCACCGCGACCCCGCTCCAGATGGCGATGGTCGCGGCGGCCGTCGCCAACGGCGGGGAGCTGATGTACCCGCACCTGGTGGAGCGGACGACCAAGCACGACGGGGCCACGGTGCACACCACCGGGTCCAGGTCGTACCACCGGGCGATGAATCCGACGACGGCGATGCGACTGCGGCAGATGATGGTCGACGTCGTCCGGGACGGCACGGGCACCAACGCGGCGATCGACGGGGCGACGGTCGGCGGCAAGACCGGCACCGCCCAGCACGGCGTCGACAACTCCGACCTGCCGTACGCCTGGTTCATCTCCTGGGCGCAGGCCGACGGCGCGGCCCGCCCGGCCGTCGCGGTCGCCGTGGTCGTCGAGGACGCCGAGGCCGACCGCGCCGACATCAGCGGCGGCGGCAGCGCGGCCCCGATCGCCCGTGCCGTGATGGAGGCGGCCCTGCGAGACTGACCGGGTGACGGCTTCAGGAGACCTGCGCGAGGTGCTGGCCGCGATCGGCCGCGAGGACCCCCGACTGTGCGCCTTCCTCGACCTCTGGCCCGGGGCCCCGCCTCCGTGCCCTGTGCAGGGGGCGGGCGCGTGGTTCGCACAGGTACGCGAACCACGCGGGTGAGTACGTGTACTCAGGGCGGCCCGGCCCCGGCGAGGCAGCCTGGACTTCGACAGCCGCCCCCCCCCTGAAGGAGTGTCACGATGCGTACGACCCGTCGTCCCCGCCCGCCGCGGACCACCGCCGCCCTCGCCGCCGGCGGCGTGGTGTTCGCGCTGCTCGCGTCCGCCTGCTCCACGGCGGACGCGGTCTGCTCCGGCGGTGAGTATCCGGTGCTGTACGTCGGCAGCACGGGCAGCGCGTGCGTGAAGGACGGCGAGGAGCCGCCCGAGGGATACGTCCGCTACCCCGAGGGCAAGGTCCCCGAGCATGTGGACGACAAGTGGTGGACGTACTGGAACGAGCACACCCTCGACGAGAACGGCAGGATCATCGAGGTCTCGGAGTGACGGCCGGGCGGCCGGTCAGCCGGCCGCCCCGGTGCCGATCGGCTCGCGCATCTCCTCGCGGACCTGGGCCGCCTGGCGCGCCGCCTCGGCGAGGTCGACCTCGTCGGGGTCCTGGAGCGCGGTCTCCTCGGTGACGACGGCGACGAAGGAGGCGGTGTTGTCGTCGCCCCAGGCGCACATGGGCAGCGTGCTGGTGACGCCGCCGTCCTCGGAGCGGACGACCTCGCAGGCGACGGTGATCCCGTAGCCCGCGGGCGTGAACTCCCGCGCGGGCACCGCCACGGTCATCCCCTCGCCCTCGGCGGCCCCCTCGAGGATCGCGTCGCGGGACAGCTCGGGCTTCTTGATGCGGCCCCACATCCCGGAGACGATCAGCGTCCCGCCGTCCTTCGACGCGTACTGGGTCACCACGGCCCTGGGGTCGCGGATGGTCGGGTCGTACGTGTCCTCGATGTCCTTGCCGTCCGTCGCCGAGGTGTCCTCCTGGAGGGTGTACTCGCCCTCCAGGAGCGTCTTCGGCACGGTGAGCTTGTACTCGGCCGCCGGGAATCCGCTGGACACCGGCAGCTTGTGGCCGGCCTCGTCGCCCAGCCGCACGACGCCGAAGACGATGCCGCCCGCGACCAGGAGCGCGCCGGCGACGACCGCCGCGATCACCCCGGGCCGGGCCGACGACGGCCGGGGCCCGCCGGGCGGAGCCCCCCACGGCTGGGGCGCGGACCCCTGCGGGGCGCCCCAGGGCTGCTGCTGGGCGTACGGATTCGGCTGGGGCGGCGGCGGGCCGTAGGGGCCCTGGGGCGCACCGTAAGGGCCCTGCGGCGGCGGGGGCATGCTCATGCCGCACAAGCTACGGCATGGGCGCGCGACGCCTTCCGGGGCCTGCCCGGCCCGGGGTCCGGGGCGCGCTCGTGCGATGCTCGGGCCATGAACGGCCGCCCCCTCTCCGTGGAATGCCCGCCGCCCGGCTCACTGCACGCCGTGCCCGGCCTGGCCGCGCTGCTCACCGGCTACCACCTGTGCACCGAGGCGGAGAAGGGCGTGCCCGTGGCGGACGCGTCCGGGCTGCCCGACCGCTACCGGCTGGAGACCGAGGCCCCGGACCGCGCGTTCGCGGACGCCGTCGTGCTCGTCGCCCGGGACGGCGGCGCGGCGGTGGGGTGCGTCGTGGTCACGGGCCCGGCCGGCGGGGCCGCGGAGATCAAGCGGCTCTGGACGGACCCCGCCGCGCGCGGCCGGGGCGTCGCCTCCGCGCTGCTCGGCGCCGCGTTCGAGCGGGCCGGCCGCATGGGCGCCCGCACCGTGCGGCTCTCCGTCTGGCGGTGGCGCACCGGGGCCGTCGCGCTCTACGAACGCCTCGGCTTCAGCGCCGTGCCGTCGTGGGACGACCGCGCGGACCTCGTCTGCATGGAGCGGCCCGCGCAGGGTCACCGCCCCGCCGCCTCCTCGATCGCTGCGGAGGGGTAGGGCGTTCGCCGGCTCTCCGTCAGGAGGCGGCGGTGGAAGCCGTCCAGGGCCAGGGCGGCCGGGGCGTGGCGGTCGAGCAGGGCGGCGGCCTCGGGGGGTACGCCGGCGGGGCGGGTGCCCGTGAGCCAGGCCCGGAGGAACGCGGCGTCGTACACCTCGTCGGACAGGTGGTGGCGCAGCAGGTGGCCGGCGACGTAGTGGCGGTCGTACGCGAGGTGGGCGGCCAGGAACGCGGACTCCTCGGCGGAGAGTGCGAACGCGGAGCTGAGGGCCAGGCCGAAGTCGGCGAAGCGGACCGACCGGCCGTCCGTCAGGACGTTGCGGAAGTGGGCGTCGAAGTGCACGAACCCCTGGGCGCTCATGAAGTCCGCGCCGCGCGCCAGGGCCGCGTCGATCCGGGCGTACGGCGGGGCCGTGCCGCCCCGCCCGGCGGCGGCGCGGCGCCCGGCCAGCCAGGACCCCAGGGTGTGCGGGACGTGTTCCAGGAAGAGGACCAGGCTCGCGGTGGACCGGCCGATGGCCTCCAGCCTGGCGCGTACGGCGGGGTGGCCCTCCCAGTGGGCCACGGCGCCCTCGATGCCGCCGAACTCGTCGACGTACCCCTGCGGCGGGGTGTCGGGCAGGACCCGCCAGTGGTACATCAGCGGGAAGTCCGGGTGGGCGCCGGTGAGCACCCAGTGCGTGGTGAGGAGGTGGGCGGCCAGTTCCCGCCAGGCGCCGAATCCGGCCGAGCCGATCCCGTACTGGTAGAACACCGGCAGCCCGAAGAGGTTGGCGGTGGACCGGACGTGTTCCGGGCGCAGTTCGAGGGCGGTGAGGGGCACCCGCTTCACGAAGACTCGGGTGCCGTCGACGTCCAGCTCCGCCGCCCGGCCGCCCAGGCCGGCGCCCAGCGGGGTGGCCGCGGCGACCTCCCGGCCGAGGCGGCGGTCGCTCAGCAGGGCGAGCCGGGTGGCGACCGCCCGGTGGACGGCCGCGCGGCCGTCGTGCTCCTCAGTCCCCTGCCCCGTCCGCATCCGCCCCGCCCTGCGCGATCGCCTCGGCCACCTCCGCCACCCTCGCCCGTTCCTCCGCTTCGAAGCGGTCCTTGTCGAGCTGTTCGGCGATCTCCTCGTCCTGGGCCATGAGCAGGTCGAGGCTGGAGTCGCCGAGTTCGAGGACGCCCATGTCGACGTACGCCTTCTGCAGCCGTTCGCCCCACAGGCCGATGTCCTTGACGCACGGGACGATGCGGCTGAACAGCAGCTTACGGAAGAGCTGGAGGAATTCGGAGTGCTCGCTGAGCTCCTTCGCCTCCTGCCTGCCGACGCCGAAGTTCTCCAGGACCTCGACCCCGCTGAGCCGGTCGCGCATCAGGTAGCAGCCCTCGATGACGAACTCCTCGCGCTCGCGCCGTTCCGCGTCGCCGAGCTGCTTGTAGTAGTCGCGCAGCGCCATCCGCCCGAAGGCGACGTGGCGGGCCTCGTCCTGCATGACGTAGGCGAGTATCTGCTTGGGCAGCGGCTTGGTGGTGGTGTCCCGGATCATGCCGAACGCGGCCAGCGCCAGGCCCTCGATGAGGACCTGCATGCCGAGGTAGGGCATGTCCCAGCGGGAGTCGCGCAGGGTGTCGCCGAGCAGGCTCTGCAGGCTGTCGTTGACCGGGTAGAGCATCCCGACCTTCTCGTGCAGGAACCGGCCGTAGATCTCCGCGTGCCGGGCCTCGTCCATGGCCTGGGTCGCGGAGTAGAACTTGGCGTCCAGGTCGGGGACGGCCTCCACGATGCGCGCGGCGCAGATCATCGCGCCCTGCTCGCCGTGCAGGAACTGGCTGAACTGCCAGGAGGTGTAGTGCTTGCGCAGCTCGCCCCGGTCCTTCTCGGTCATCTTCGCCCAGTACGGGGTGCCGTACAGGGTCAGGGCCTCGTCGGGGGTGCCGAGCGGGTCGGCGGGGTCGACCTCCAGGCTCCAGTCGATGCGCTTGTTGCCGTCCCACTGCTTGTCCTTGCCCTTCTGGTACAGGGCGAGAAGGCGCTCGCGGCCGTCGTCGTAGTCCCAGCTGAAGCGGGCGGCGCCGGTGGCCGGCACGGTCCACAGCGGTTCCTCGGGGGCGGTGGTGTAGAGGTCGTGGGTCGACACGTACGGCTCCTTCGCCTCGCGACTGCCGGGAAGTCGGCGGGCTCCCCGCTCAGTTGGCAGGTTCACACGTTGGTAGACGCGCGGTCAACAAGTCGTGCGGAAGGGATTGACGGGCTTGCTGACAGGCAGTCTCATAGTGGGTGACCGTCGGTAACCCATGGGTGAGGTGCCTCCGCGATGACGACCGTGACCACAAGCGACCTGCAGGCGCTCCGCGACGCACTCGGCCCGCTGCGCGGCCGTGAGCAGATCGCCGAACGGCTCCTGGAGGCGTCCGCCAAGCACTCCTTCGACCCCGACAAGGAGCTCGACTGGGACGCGCCGCCCGTGGACGGCAAGTGGTTCTGGCCGCCCGAGCTGGTCTCGCTCTACGACACCCCGCTGTGGAAGCGCATGTCGCACGACCAGCGGCAGGAACTGGCCCGGCACGAGGCCGCCTCGCTCGCCTCGCTCGGCATCTGGTTCGAGATCATCCTCATGCAGCTGCTCGTACGGCACGTCTACGACAAGCCCCCGACCAGCAACCACGTCCGCTACGCGCTCACCGAGATCGCCGACGAGTGCCGGCACTCGATGATGTTCGGCCGCATGATCACCTGGGGCGGCGGGCCCACGTACACCGTGCCGCGCCGGTACCACAACATGGCGCGCGTCCTGAAGAGCGTGTCCACGACGCCCGGTTCGTTCGCCGGGACGCTCCTGGGCGAGGAGATCCTCGACTGGATGCAGCGGCTGACCTTCCCGGACGAGCGCGTCCAGCCCCTGGTGCGCGGCGTGACCCGCATCCACGTCATCGAGGAGGCGCGGCACGTCCGCTACGCCCGCGAGGAGCTGCGCCGCCAGATGGTGACCGCGCCCCGCTGGGAACGCGAACTGGCCCGCGTCAGCTGCGGACAGGCGGCCCGCGTCTTCTCCGTCTGCTTCGTCAATCCGCAGGTGTACGAGAACGTGGGGCTGGACCGCCACGAGGCGGTCGCCCAGGTGAGGGCCAGCGGACACCGCACGGAGGTCATGCAGACGGGCGCCAAGCGGCTGACCGACTTCTTCGAGGACATCGGTGTCCTGAACGGGGTCGGGCGCAGGCTCTGGAAGAGCTCGGGCCTGCTGGCGTGACGACGGGTGCGCTTAGTCTGGGGGCCATGACCCCAGCTGCCGCCGCGCCGCCCGGCCGCGCGTACCGAAGACTCAGTGTCGAGGAGCGCCGCACCCAGCTGCTCGGTGCGGCGCTCACGCTCTTCGCGCACCGGTCCCCCGACGAGGTCTCGCTGGACGAGGTCGCGACGGTGGCCGGGGTGTCGCGCCCGCTGGTGTACCGCTACTTCCCGGGCGGGCGTCAGCAGTTGTACGAGGCGGCGCTCCGCTCGGCCGCCGAGCAGCTGAAGCTGTGCTTCGCCGAGCCCGCCGAGGGGCCCCCGACCGAGCGGGTGACCCGCGTCCTCGACCGCTATCTGACCTTCGTGGACGAGCACGACGCCGGTTTCAGCGCCCTGCTCCGGGGCGGCAGCGTCGCCGAGACCTCCCGGACGAACACCATCGTGGACGAGGTGCGCCGCGCGGCGGCCGAGCAGATCCTGCTGCACCTGGGCCACGACGAGCACAGCGAACCCGCGCCCCGGATGAGCATGATGGTGCGCACCTGGATCGCGGCGGTCGAGGCCGCCTCGCTGATCTGGCTGGACGAGGGCAAACGGCCGGACGCCGCCGAGCTGCGGGACTGGCTGGTCGACCAGTTCATCGGCCTGCTGGCCGTCACCTCGTCCTCGGACCCGCAGACCGCGGCGGCCGTGGCCGCGCTGCTCCCGCTGGAGTCCGTGGAGGGCCCGGCCGGGCGGCTGGTGGACCGGCTGGCCCCGCTGACCGGCGTGGCCGCGCATCTGCTGCCGCCGGACTGATCAGTCAGACTCGACGGGTGAGAAGCGAGAACACCGCCTTCGTCGGCGGCCCGCTGGACGGCCGGGTCCTGCCCGTCCTCACCGGAGCGACGGGCCACCCGCCCAAGTGGTACGAGGTCCCGGTCCCGGACGCGGCCGGCGGACCGCCCGCGGTCTACGCGTACCGCAGGGCCCCGGCCGGTCGCACGAAGCGGCTCGGCATCCAGCGGGGGTGGATCTACGAGTACGCCCCCGAGGGGCGCGAGCGGCCGAGGTGGCCGTGGTCGAAGCCGGGCGGCAAGCCGCCGGAACCGCCCCGTTAGCCGCTGCCGTCCCGCTGCCGTCGTCGCCCGGCGGCAGGCGGCGGGACGGCAGGCCCTAGGATCGATCATCTGGTCCCTGGGGACGGACGGGGACGGTCACAAGGGGGGATGTGCCATGGAGGCGCCGCGTCAGGACGAGCCACGGGACTTCGGTCCGTACACCGTGCTGGCCCGCTTGCGCGAGACGGCCGCCGCGGTGCAGTACCTCGCGCGCGCCGAGGCCCCCGGCGGGCTGGTCGTGGTCACCGCCGCCCGGCCGGAGCTCGCCGCCTCGCCGGCCTTCCGCCACCGTTTCGACGCGGAGGCGCGCCTCGCCGGCCGGCTCGCCGGGGACTGGGTCGACGAGCCGCTGGAGACCCGCGCGGACGGCTCCGACGCGCCCTGGACCGCCGCGGTGTACGTCCCCGCGCTGACCCTGGCCGAGGCCATAGAGGCCGCCGGCCCGCTCCCCGGGCGTGCCGTGCGGGTCCTGGGCGCCGGCCTCGCCGAGGCCCTGTCCCGGGTCCACGCCACCGGCACCGTGCTGCACGGCCTCGCGCCCGGGACCGTGCTGCTCGCCGAGGACGGCCCCCGGCTCACCGCCTTCGGCCCGCTGGGCGCGGCGGCCGAGGCGTCGGCGGGCCCGGGCGGCCGGCTCTCCGTACGGCTCGGCTATCTGACCCCGGAACAGCTGGCGGGCGAGGAGGCGGGTCCGGCCTCGGACCTCTTCGTGCTCGGCCTGCTGCTCGCCTACGCGGCGACCGGGACGACCCCGCTGGCCGACGGCCCGCCGGCCGAGGCCGCCGACCGCATCGCGCAGGCCGCCCCGGAACTCGCCGGAGTACCCGACGAGTTGCGCGACCTGATCGCCCGCTGCCTGGCGAAGGACCCGGCCGACCGCCCCACGGCCGGTGCGGTGGCCGCCGAACTCGCCCCGGAGGGCGCGGCAGCCCTGGCCAGGGACGGCTGGCTCCCGGAGGGGCCGGCGGCGGCGGTGGCCGGACAGGGCGTCCGGGCCGGGCAGCTGGCCGCCGCGCCCGAGAGCTCCGCGCCCCTCGGGAACGCGTCTGCGGAGAACCCCGTGCCCGAGCAGTATCCGGTGTCCGACGAGGACCCCTCGGGCGCCCGGGGCGGCCATGCCCCGAAGTCGTACGGGGACGTCTGGGACGCCGTCGCACCCGCGCCCCGGCCGGCGCCCGGGCCCGGCATACAGGACGCCGTGCCGCCCGGGCACCAGCCGACGCCGGTGCCCGAGTGGCGGGAGCCGGTCGCCGGGGGCAGCACGGTCCCGGACGCGTCCGCCGCCCTCCCGGACACCCGCACCACACAGCTCGGGGTGATCGGGCAGCCGGGGCCGCAGGCTGCCCGGCCGGACCGGTCCGGCTACGGGTACCCGCAGCCGCAGCCCGAGCCCGCCCCCGTACCGCTGCCGCCCGCGCCCGTCCCGGACACCGCTCCGCCCGCCGAGCCCCGGCGGTCCGGGCCGAGCCGGCGCGGTCTGCTGTTCGGGGCGGTGGGCGGCGTGGCCGGGCTGCTGGTCGGCGGCGGGACGCTGTACGCGCTGACCTCGGGCGACGAGGACGAGCCCGGCCCGGACCCGAAGCCGGCGCCGACGTCCGCGCGGCCGAGCGTCGCGGGGCTTCCCCCGCAGCCCCGGTGGGTCTACCACCACCCGGCGAACGAACCGGCCCCGCTCACCGCCGCCGTGTGGAAGGACCGCCTGCTGGTGCTCTCGGACGAGAGCCAGGTCAGCGCCGTCGACCTGCGCACCGGACGCCGGCTCTGGGCGAACCCGGCCGGGGCCGGGGGCCGGGCCGCGCTGCCCGTCGACGACGAGCACTGCTTCGTGGCGCGCCGGGACGAGTTCGTGTGGATCTCCACGAAGGACGGGAAGGTCGCCCACCGGCTCGCCTGCGCCGACGGTTTCAAGGACGCGCCGGGCCTCGAGGTCGGCACCCTGGTCGGCGCGGACGCGACGAGCATCTGGTTCACCGCCGCGCACGAGGTCACCGTGAAGGCGCCCAAGCCCAAGAAGGGCAAGAAGCGCGGCAAGGACAAGCAGGTCGTCAAGTCGTACCTGTTCGCGTACGACATCGCGGAGCGCAAGGAACTGTGGCGGTCCGCGCTGCCCACCGGGCGCGGCGACATCGCGCCCGCTTACCAACTGATCGCGGTGCGCGAGGACTCCGTCGTCGTGCGGCAGCGGCCCGCCTCCCGCACACCGGCGCAGGTGAAGGCCGCCAAGAACAAGTCGCGGTTCACGGGCTACGACCGAGCGACCGGCAAGCCCGGCTGGACCACGGCGCTCGGCCGGGTCACACCGGAGGCGGCGGCCGTCGGCGCCGACGACGGCATGCTGTACGCGGCGGAGGGCAGCGGGCTGCGGGCCTTCGCGACACCCGGCGGCAAGGCGCGGTGGACGCTCAAGGGCGGCCCCGCATCCGCGTTCGGCGTCTCGGTGCCGAAGGGCGACGCGCTCTACACCACCAACCGGAACCACGTCGTCGGGGCGGTCGACCGCGCGAGCGGGAAGGCGGTGTGGCAGCGCTCCACGGAGGCGGCGGGCGACGGCACGCCCGTGATCACCCTCAGTTCCACCGGTGAGACCCTGCTGGCCGCCGAGCACAGCCAGGTCACCGCCTTCTCCGCCTCCGACGGCAAGCGCCTGTGGAAGTTCCAGGACATCGGCGACCAGGGCCCGGACGGCGAGACCGTCAAGGCCGGCTACCAGGTGCTGGCGTACGACAGGACGGCGGTCGTGCGGCGCGGCCGCACGGTGTACGCGTTCCCGGTCGACTGACGGCACCCGGCCGGCCCACCGCCCGCCGCCTTCCGGGCGAATCCGGAGGGCGGCGGAGGGGCGCCACGGCCGCGGGTTCTTGCATCGCCCCGTCGCACGGGTGAGCGTATGGACGAATTGCGCTCACTCATGGGGTAGTCGCACGATTCACCCCGGTTTCGGAGGTGATGTCGTGTCGTCGGGCACCCTGGTGCGTTCCCTCGGTACGGCGGCCCTGGCCGCCGTCGTCGTGGTCTCGCCGGCCACCGCCGTAGCGGCCCCCTCGCCCGCGCCGCCCGCACCCGGCGCTCCGCCCGACGGGGCCGCCGGGCTGCTGAGCGAGCTGCGCCTCCTCTATCAGCAGGCCGAAGAGGCCACCGAGAGCTACAACGGCACGACGGCCGAGCTGAAGAAGCGGGCCGCGAAGGCGAAGAAGCTCGACGCGGCCCTCGTCACCGCACGGCGCTCGCTGGCCAAGGGCCGGGACGCCGCCGGGCGGCTCGCCCGCGAGCAGTACCAGGGCCGGTCCGAGCTCTCCGCGTATCTGCGGCTGCTGCTGATGCGCGACCCGGAGGCCGCCCTGACCCAGGGCCAGGTCATCCAGCGCCTGGCCGCCGGGCGGGCGGCGGCCGTGCGGCGGCTCGGCGCCGCCGAGAAGCGGGCCGACGAGCTGGCGAAGGAGTCCCGCAAGGTGCTCGCCGAGCAGCGGACCCTGACCGCGCGGAAGAAGAAGGAGCGCGACACCGTGCGGACCCGGCTGAGACAGGTGGAGGCGAAGATCGCCACGCTCTCCCCCGACCAGCTCGCCGAGGTCTCCGGGCTGGAGCGGAAGAACACGGACCGGGCCCAGAGCGCCCTGGTGGCCTCCGGCGCGCTCGCCACGTCCCGGCCGCCGACCGCCCAGGGCGGCGAGGCCGTCCGGTACGCGGTCCGGCAGATCGGCAAGCCGTACGTGTGGGGCGCGGAGGGGCCCAGCTCCTTCGACTGCTCCGGGCTCACCTCGCAGGCGTGGGCGAGCGCCGGCCGCGTCATCCCCCGCACCTCGCAGGAGCAGTGGCGGCAGCTGACCAGGATCGCGATGAACGCGCTGCGCCCGGGCGACCTGGTGGTCTACTTCCCGAAGGCGACCCATGTGGCGCTGTACATCGGCAACGGCCTGGTGGTGCAGGCGCCCCGCCCCGGCACCCGGGTGAAGGTCTCGCCCGTGGCGTCCAACCCGGTGCTCGGGGCGGTCCGGCCCGACCCCGACGGCACGCCGCTGGCCTCGTACGAGGGTCCGGAGCTGCCCGCGGGCGCGACGGACGGCTCGGACGAGGGGTACGGGGCCTCCTCGGCCCCGGGCGCGTGACGGCCGGGGCCGGGGGGCCGCGGGGTCAGGCGGCCTGGGCCGCCACCGAGGCGAGGTAGGCGTCCGCCTTCTCGGGCTCGAAGAAGAAGTTCTCGAAGTCCGCCGGGTCGTTGAAGCCGTTGGCGAAGCGGTCCGCGACCGGCTGGAGCTGCCCGGCGGCGCCGATCAGGTTCAGCACGTGCTCCGGCGGGACGCCGAGCATGGCGTTGGTCCACTTGGTGACGTGCTGGGCGGTGTCCCAGTACCGGTCGAAGGTGGCCTGCATCCACGCCTCGTCGAACTCCCGGTCGCCGTGCTCGACGATCGCGTCGAGATAGGCGGCGGCGCACTTGGACGCCGAGTTGGAGCCCTGGCCGGTGATCGGGTCGTTGGCGACGACGACGTCCGCGACGCCGAGCACCAGGCCGCCGCCGGGCAGCCGGCCGACCGGCTTGCGGACGGTGGGGGCGTAGCGGCCGGCGAGGGTGCCGTTGGCGTCGGTCAGCTCGACCTTGGTGGCGCGGGCGTACTCCCAGGGGGTGAAGGCCTCCATCAGCTCCAGGGTCTTCGCCAGGTGCTCGGAGGGGTCCTTGATGCCCTGGAACGCGTCGAGCGGCCCGCCCGGGACGCCCTCCCAGAACAGGATGTCCGCGCGGCCGGTCGTGGTCAGGGTCGGCATCACGAAGAGCTCGCCGACGCCCGGGACCAGGTTGCAGCGGACCGCGTCGAACTCCGGGTGCTCCGGGCGCGGGCCCATGCCGTGCACGTACGCGACGGCCAGCGCGCGCTGCGGGGCGTCGAACGGCGAACGGGAGGCGTCCCGGCCGAACATCGAGACCAGCTCGCCCTTGCCGGCGGCGACCAGCACCAGGTCGTAGGCGCGGGAGAAGTAGTCCAGGTCGGAGACGGCCGCGCCGTGGATGACGAGCTGTCCGCCGCGCTGGGCGAAGGTGTCCATCCAGCCGGCCATCTTGACGCGCTGGTCCACGGACTGGGCGTACCCGTCGAGTCGGCCGACCCAGTCGACGGCCCGCGAGGAGTCGGGGGCGGCGACCGAGACGCCGAGCCCCTCGATGCGGGGGGCCTGGGACTCCCAGAAGTTGAGCCGGAGGTCCCGCTCGTGCTGGAGCGCGGTGTGGAACATGCACTGCGTGGACATGACCCGGCCGGAGCGGATCTCGTCGGCGGTGCGGTTGGACATCAGGGTGACTTCGTACCCCTTGGACTGCAGACCCAGGGCGAGCTGGAGCCCGGACTGACCGGCTCCGACTATCAGTATCTTCCGCATCGCGGTTCTCCGTTGTGTGGTGCTGAGGGGGGAGGTGGGGGGCTACGCGGGGGTGGCGTCGAGGGCGTGGCCGACGAGGGCCAGCAGGGACTCGACCACCGTGATCCGGTTGCGCGCGTCCATGATCACTACGGGCACGTGCGCGGGTACGGTCAGGGCCTCCCGGACGTCCTCCGCCTCGAAGCCCGGCGTCCCCTCGAAGTGGTTGACGGCCACGATGTACGGCAGTCCGCAGCTCTCGAAGTAGTCGAGGGCGGGGAAGCAGTCGGCGAGGCGGCGGGTGTCGGCCATGACGACGGCACCGATCGCCCCGCGCACCAGGTCGTCCCACATGAACCAGAACCGCTGCTGGCCCGGGGTGCCGAACACGTACAGCACGAGGTCGTCGTCCAGCGTGAGCCGGCCGAAGTCCATGGCGACGGTCGTGGTGGCCTTGTCCGGGGTGCCGCTGAGGTCGTCGGTGTCCTCGCTGGCCCGGGTCATCAGGGCCTCGGTCTGCAAGGGGGTGATCTCGGAGACGGCGGTCACGAACGTCGTCTTGCCGACGCCGAAGCCGCCCGCGACCACGATCTTCGTGGCGATCGGGGCCCGGGTGCGGTCCAGCTGCCAGGGCTGGAGCTGCTCCTCGGGCTGCTCCTGCGGGCCCGGCTGCCGCGGTGCGAACAGCGACTCAGAGACGGCGGAGTCCATCGAGCACCCTTTCGAGCAGTGCGCGGTCGGGCTGGCCGGTGCCGTGCCCGGTCCCGTACACGCGGATCTTTCCCTGGTCGGCCAAGTCGCTGAGCAGCACCCGGACCACGCCGAGCGGCATCTTCAGCAGGGCCGAGACCTCGGCGACGGTGCGCATCCGGCGGCACAGCTCGACGATGGCCCTGAGCTCCGGCATCAGACGGGTGGTCAGATTGCCGTTGGTGAGTTCGCGGCGCTCCTCGGGGGCGTCCAGCGCGGCGACGAACGTCTCGACCAGCAGGACGTGCCCGAAGCGGGTGCGTCCGCCGGTGAGCGAGTACGGGCGGACTCGCGCGGGCCGTTTGCCGGCCCCCCGGACGGGCAGCTTGCGGGCGGGTCCGGCCGCGGCGTGGCTCACTGGGCGCTCTCCATCGATTTGCGCAGCTCACTGCGGAGTTCGGGGGTGAGTACGTGTCCGGCGCGGCCGACGAACAGCGCCATGTGGTACGCGATGACGCCCATGTCGCAGTCGGGGGCGGCGTGCACCCCGAGCAGCGAGCCGTCGCTGATCGACATGACGAAGACGCTGCCCTCCTCCATGGCGACCATGGTCTGTTTCACGGAGCCGCCGTCCATCAGCTTCGCGGCGCCGACGGTGAGGCTGCCGATGCCGGAGACGATGGTCGCCAGGTCGGCGCTGGAGCCGCGCGGTCCGCTCCGCGGGGCCTCCGGTCCGGCGGCGGAGTGGTGGTGGCCGGGGTCGGAGGACAGCAGCATCAGCCCGTCGGACGAGACGACGGTGACCGAGTGGACCCCTGGCACCTCCTCCACGAGATTGCTCAGCAACCAGTGCAGGTTCCGTGCCTCGGTGCTCAGCCCGTATGTGCTGGGCGCAGTCAACTGCGTGCCTCCTCGACTGTGTCCCCCGTCTCTCCGGTCCGGCCGTCGCTACGGCCTGCCGGCTCGGCGTGCTCGGTACGTGTGGGGCTCGCGCCCTCGGCGAGTTCGGCCTCGACGTCGCGGCGGCCGTCCCTGGCCCCCTGCTGGAATCCGCCGAGCCTGCGCCGCAGGGCCTCCTTGTCGACGCTCCCCCGCCGCTCGGCGACGGGCGCCCCGGCGGGCCGGACCACCTTGGGCGTCCGCTTGGGCAGCCCCTTGTCGGTGACGGGTCCGGCCTCGGGCCGACGCGGGCCGGGGACGGTGTCCGCTGCCTCGGGGGCGGCGGGGGCCGGGCCCAGGGGCGGGGCCTCGTCGGCGGCGCGCTCGTGGCGGTCGGGCCCGATGGCGTACGGACCGGCGGCGGTGGCGTCCGGCACCTGCGGCGGGCGAGGCAGGCGAACCTGGAGAGTCCGCTCGGGATCGGCCTCGTTGGGGGCGGGGGCGGGGGCGGGAGTGGGCTGGGGGGCGGGGGCCTCGTGGGCCTCTGCGGGCTCGTGGGCCTTGGGGGCCTCTGCGGGCTCGGAGGCGGCGGGTTCCGGGGCGGGAATGGGCTCGTGGGCCTCCAGGGCCTCGGGGGCCTCTCCGGGCTCGTGGGCGGGCGCAGGCTCAGGGGCGTGGGCCTCGGAGGCCTTGTGGACCTCTGCGGGCTCCGGGGCGGGGGGGGGCGCCGGAGCGGGCGCAGGCTCAGGGGCGGGGGCCGCGGGGGCCTTGTGGACCTCTGCGGGCTCGTGGGCCTCGGGGGCCTCGCGGGCCTCCGTGGCCTCGGGGGTTGCGCCGGCCTCAGGCACCTCCGGCGTCTCGGGAGCCACATCGGCCTCGGGGGCCTCATCGGCCTCGGGGGCCACCAGCGTCTCACGGACCACCGGCGGCTCCGCCGCCACCGCGAGGGCCCGTTCCGCCGCGGCGATCATCGGGTCGTCGGAGGTCGGCCCGGAGCGCCCCGGCAGGGTGTTGGAGTTGGCCTCGGCCACCGAGCCCGGCAGGTTCAGCGCGGGCGCGTCGCCCGGGGCGGTGACGGGCGGGGGCGTCGCCGCCGGAAGGGCCTTGGGCAACAGGGCCTCGGGGAGGACGACGACGACGGTCACCCCGCTCCCCTTCTGCTCGCGCAGCTCCACGCGTACGCCGTGCCGGGCGGCGAGCAGCGAGGTGACCTGGAGGCCGAGCCCGGCGCCGTCCGCGTTCTGCTCGCCGGCCGCGAAGAGCGCCGGGTCGGCCAGGCGGGTGTTGAGCTCGTCCATCCGTACGGACGACATGCCGATGCCCTCGTCCTGGACGGAGAGCATCACCTCGCCGCTCTCCAGGAGCCAGCCGGAGAGCTGGACGTGGGAGTCGGGCGGCGAGAACGAGGTGGCGTTCTCCAGGAGCTCCGCGACCAGGTGGCTGAGGTCGTCCGCGGCGAACCCGGCGACCTGGGCGTGCGGCGGCAGGGACTGGATGGTGACCCGCTCGTACCGCTCGATCTCGCTGACGGCCGCGCGCAGGACGTCGACCAGCGGGATCGGGCCCGGGTGGCCGGGTCCGTGGTCCGCGCCCGCGAGGACGAGCATGTTCTCGCTGTGGCGGCGCATGACCGTGGCCATGTGGTCGAGCTTGAAGAGCGTGCCGAGCCGTTCCGGGTCCTGCTCGCGCTCCTCCAGGGACTCGATGACGCCGAGCTGCCGTTCGACCAGGCCGAGGGTGCGCAGCGAGAGGTTGACGAAGGTGTGGTGGACGGTGTTCCGCGCCTTCTCCAGCTCGGCCGTCAGCTCCTCCGTACGGGCCTTGAGTTCGGCGCACCGCGCCGTGAGGTCTTCGCGTCCGGCGAGCAGTTCGGCACGCTCGGTCTCCAGGTGCGCGAAGCGCCCGTCGAACTGCTGGAGCAGCTCCCTCAGGCGGCCGTGCAGGGCGTTGATGGAGCGGACGGTCTGGGCGAACTCGTCGTTGCGGCCGGCGTAGCGGACCGGTTCGGCGGTGGCGGGTTCGGCGGCGAGCCGGGCGGCACCGATCCGGAGCACGGCGAGCGGCTGGGTGAGGGTGCGGGCGACGGCGGTGGAGACGGCGACCGCGACGAGCAGGCAGCCGCCGAGGAGCGCGACGCGCAGTTCGAGGGCGGTGACGTCGTCGTCGCGGAGCTCTTCGAGGCTCTGGACCTGGGCGGTGCCGAGCGCGGCCTCCACGGAGCGCATCCGGTCGACGCGGGCGGCGAGGGCCGCGGCGACCTTCTTGTCGCTGACCTTCAGGTCGGAGTCGGACAGCTCGGGGCGGTCGGTCAGCTCGGCGAGGTACTTCTCGGCGCTGTTGACCTCCGGTCCGGTGACGGTGGAGGCCAGCTTGTCGCGGGCGGTGGCGCCGGCGGACTGGTCGAATTCGGCGAGGGCGGAGAGTTCGCCGACCCGGGCCTGCTGGGCGGCGGCGCTCAGCGCGTTCCGGGTGCGGTCCTCCTCGGTCTCGCCCTCGTCCTCGCTCTGCACGGGCAGCCCGGTGAACGGGTCGATGCGCGGCGGGGCCGGCTCCGGGCGGGGCACGGCGAGCGCGGCGAGCAGCAGCCCCCGGGCGGCGGACGCCTCCTCGGTGGCCCGGCCGAGCGCCTGCGGGGTGCGGGCGGCGTCGGCGGCGCGCGGCGGGGTGGAGCGGGCCAGCTCGTCGGCGAGGCCGTGGAGTTTCGCGATGACCTCGGAGTACGCCCGGTGGGCCGCCAGGGCCGTGCCCTTGCCGCTGATCGCGTCGCGGCGCAGGGACGGGATGGTGGACAGGTCGCGCAGGAGGTCCGCCGGGGCCGCTTCCCGGATCTCGTCCACCTGCTGGTCGACACGGGCGCCCCGGCTGCCCGGCTCGCCCTCGCGGCCGGCCGCGATGTAGACGGTGACCTCGTCGCGCTCGTCGGCGAGGGAATGGGCCAGGGAGATCGCCTGCTGGTTCAGCTCGGCGAGGGTGACCAGGTGCTGGGAGTCGGTGAGGTCGGAGGAGGCGGCGAGCACGGCCGGGGACCCCGCCGCTATGACGGTGATCCCGACGACGGCGACGCCCGCGACCAGCCGGCTGCGGACGCGCACACGGCGACCGCCCTCGGCCGGGGTCGTCGGCGCCGCCTCGGAACCGCTGTTGCTGGCGCCCTTGCTCCGAGGCCGCTTCTTCTGCACCGGTGCTCGCAATCTCGACTCGTCCGCCCTTGAAGCAGAGGTGACGCACGGTCACATGAACGAGCGTCCCGCCCCCTGGTACGGCTCCCGACCATTCCAGTGCTTTTCAGGAGGGGACGCGCATCAACCGCTCCGCCACACGAACGAGTGAACAACACTCCCGAGTTGGCGAACAAGTCTCCCCAGCGGGACCCCGCGCCATGCGCGGACACCGGCTGGAACTTCCGCACGGGCTTTGGCAGGATGCCCGCCCGCACCTTGGGGCGGAGTGGCTCCTTCCGCCTCGGCCGACCTTCTGACCTGCTGGTACACACCAAGCGCGGGACCGTGCAGGCACGGTGAAGGCATCGTGCAGACTGGCCGCATGCGCATCGAACTCGCAACCGCTCCCGGCGCACCGGACCGCCCGAACGAGGACTGGACGGCCTCGGTCCTTCCGGCTTCCGGTCGGGGCGGGGGGCTGGTGCTGCTCGACGGTGTGACCCCGCCGCGGGGCGATGCCGGTTGTGTGCACTCGGTTCCGTGGTTCACGGCCCGGCTGGGCGGCGCGCTGGCCGAACTGTCCGGTTCGCGGCGGGATCTGACCTTGCGGGAGATCCTCGCGGAGTCCATCCGGCGCACCGCGGACGCCCACCGCTCGACCTGTGACCTTTCTCACGTACGTACGCCACAGGCGACCGTCGTCGTGGTGCGTTGGGACGAGGACGGGGTGGAGCACCTGGTGCTGTCCGATTCGGTGCTGCTCCTCGAAGCGCCCGGCGGGGGAGTCCGCGCGGTGCTGGACGACCGGCTCGACCGGCTGCCCCGGGATCTCCTGGTCTCGGACGCGGTGGCCGACGCCCGGGCCCGCAACAAGGAGGGCGGCTTCTTCACGGCCGCCGCCGACCCGGCCGTGGCGGAGCGCGCGGTCACCGGGCGGACGCCGCGGGCGCAGGTGCGGGCCCTGGCCACGATGACGGACGGGGCGAGCCGCTGGACGGAGATGTTCGGCGAGGGCGACTGGGCGGCGTGCCTGGCGGTCCTGGAGGAGGAGGGCCCGCAGGCGCTGATCGACCGGGTCCGCGCTCTGGAGGACGCGGACACGGAGCGTAAGCACCTCCGGGGCAAGACCCACGACGACGCGACGGCGGCGTACGTACGCCTGTAGGCGGACCTCAGTCCTCGGCGCGGGCGTTCAGCTGGTGCAGCAGGCGGGCGAGTTCCGCGACCTCGGCGCGGTCCCAGTCGGCCAGCTTGCGGACGTAGCGGTCGCGGCGGGCGTCGCGGACGCTACGGAAGCGGGCGAGCCCTTCCTCGGTGAGGTGGACGAGAAACGCGCGCCCGTCGGCCGGATCGGGCTCGCGCGCCACCAGGCCGAGCGCCTCCAGGGCGCGGAGCTGCCGGCTCATGGTGGCCTTGCCGACGCCGAAGTAGGCGGCGAGATCGGTGGCCCGCTGCCGGCCGGCGGACTCCAGGCGCACGAAGAGGCCGTAGGCGGCGGCCTCCAGTTCGGGGTGCACCTCGCGCGCCATCTCGCCGGAACTGGCCCGCGCCCGGCGCAGAAAGACGGCCAGCTCCAGCTCCAGTGCGAGGAATTCGTGGTCCACACCACTTCCCCCGGTAGCGCCGCGTTCACGTCCGCTTTCGCTCCCGTGCACGTCAACTCCCCTCAAGAGCTTTCCCGCAGATGAAAGTTTCTTCCGCCGACGGCCATCACCGCAGCTCCGCCAGTATTTCGCAGGAGTAGACCAACGGCGCCGCCCAGGCCCCCTTCCGCCGAAAGGGTCTACGTGCGTAGCGTCATGCATGGCATGTCCACACCATGGCATGCATCCGGGGTCGCCGCGCGGCGCCTCCCGGGTCGGCAGATCCCCCCACCGAGGTCTCGGAGGCACGCAATGCCCGTGCACAGATCCGGCTCCAAGAAGTCCCGCCGCTCGCGCTTCGCCGCGGCCGGCACCCTGCTCGCAGCGCTCTCCCTCCTCATCGCGCTCCCCGGCGCGTCGAACGCGGCGGGCGGCGACCCCACCGCCCCCGCACGCGGCACCGCCACCATGGGCATGGGCGTCGTCGCCCACGACGGCAAGGGCGGCCTGCCCGTCGGCTCCACCGTCACCCAGACCGAGGGCGTGGACGTCAGCAGCCACCAGGGCAACGTCGCCTGGTCCACGCTCTGGAACAGCGGCGTGAAGTGGGCCTACACCAAGGCGACCGAGGGCACGTACTACACGAACCCCTACTTCGCGCAGCAGTACAACGGCTCGTACAACGTCGGGATGATCCGCGGCGCGTACCACTTCGCCACGCCCGACACCACGAGCGGCGCCACCCAGGCCAACTACTTCGTGGACCACGGGGGCGGCTGGTCCAAGGACGGCAAGACCCTGCCGGGGGTGCTCGACATCGAGTGGAACCCGTACGGCGCGCAGTGCTACGGCAAGACAGCGGCCCAGATGGTCTCGTGGATCCGTGACTTCGTGAACACGTACAAGGCGCGCACCGGGCGCGACGCGGTGATCTACACCGCGACCAGCTGGTGGCAGTCCTGCACGGGCAACAACGCGAGCTTCGGGACGACCAACCCGCTGTGGGTGGCCCGGTACAACAGCACGGTCGGGACGCTCCCGGCCGGCTGGGGCTTCTACACGATGTGGCAGTACACGTCCTCCGGCCCGACGGTGGGCGACCACAACCACTTCAACGGCGCCCTCGACCGCGTACAGGCGCTCGCGAACGGCTAGCCTCCCGGCCCGCGAAGCCCGGCGACACAGTCCGTCGCCGGGCTTCGCCGTGTCCGGCCACCCCGCTATGAACCCCGTGTATACAGCACAGGTATAGTCGCCGCTCAGGTCGCACACGAGTGCGACCGTGCACCAGAAGGGGTGGCACGCCGTGCCCAGGAAGAGGAAGTCGACCGGGACGGGGTTGGCCGTCGCTCTAGTGACAGCGCTCACTCTGACGCTGAGCGGCTGCACGATGGAGACCACCGCGCCCGGCTCGGCCCGCGACGACGCCGCCGCGGACGCCAAGGCGCCGATGGGCCCGGTGGACTGCCGCGAGGCCAAGTGCATCGCCCTGACCTTCGACGCGGGCCCGGGCGAGGACACCCCCCGCCTGCTGGACATCCTCAAGGAGAAGAAGGTCCACGCGACGTTCTTCCTGCTCGGCGAGAACCACGTCAAGAAGCACCCGGACACCGTGCGGCGGCTCGCGGCCGAGGGCCACGAGATCGCCAACCACACCTGGTCGCACAAGATCCTGACCGACCGGAAGCCGGCCGAGATACGCGCCGAGCTGGAGAAGACGCAGGACGCCATCGCGGCGATCACCGGGAAGAAGCCCCGGCTGATGCGCCCGCCGCAGGGCCGCACCGACGACACGGTCTCCGGCATCTGCAAGGACCTCGGGCTCTCCCAGATCCTGTGGAGCGCCACCGCCAAGGACTACTCGACCACCGACTCCGCGCTGATCAGGAAGCGGATAGTCGACCAGGCGGGCAAGGACGGCATCATCCTGCTGCACGACATCTACAAGGGCACCGTGCCCGCCGTGCCCGGGATCATCGACACCCTGAAGAAGCAGGGCTACACCTTCGTGACGGTCCCCCAGCTGATGGCCCCCGCCGAGCCGGTGCCGGGCACGATCTACCGCCCGTAGGCGCGGCCGTACGCGCGACGGCCCGCCTCCCCGCGTGGGATGAGGCCGGCCGTCCGCGCGACGGCCCGCCTTCCCGTGTGGGAGAGGCGGGCCGTCGAGGGCCGTTACGCCGCGGCCGGAATCCTGCGCTCCGCCGTGGCCGGGGCGAGGGCGATCTCCAGGACCTGGCGGACGTCGGTGACCGGGTGGACCTCCAGGGTCTCCAGCACCTCGGCCGGCACGTCGTCCAGGTCGGCCTCGTTCCGCTTGGGGATCACCACGGTGGTGATGCCCGCCCGGTGCGCGGCCAGGAGCTTCTGCTTCAGGCCGCCGATCGGCAGCACCCGCCCGGTCAGCGAGACCTCACCGGTCATCGCCACATCCGTGCGGACCAGCCGGCCGGAGAGCAGCGAGGCCAGCGCCGTCGTCATCGTGATGCCCGCGCTCGGGCCGTCCTTGGGGACCGCGCCCGCCGGGAAGTGGATGTGCACGCCCCGGTCCTTCAGGTCCGCGACCGGCAGCTCCAGCTCCGCGCCGTGCGACCGCAGGAAGCTCAGCGCGATCTGCGCGGACTCCTTCATGACGTCGCCCAGCTGGCCGGTGAGGGTCAGCCCGGACGCCCCGGTCTCCGGGTCGGCGAGCGACGCCTCCACGAAGAGGACGTCCCCGCCCGCCCCGGTCACCGCGAGTCCGGTGGCCACGCCCGGCACCGACGTACGGCGCTCGGCCGGGTCCTGCGCGGACTCGGGCACGTGGTGCGGGCGGCCGATGAGACCGCGCAGGTCGTCCGCGCCCACCGTGAACGGCAGCTCGCGGTCGCCCAGTTCGCTCTGGGCCGCGACCTTGCGCAGCAGCCGGGCGACGGCACGCTCCAGATTCCGCACGCCGGCCTCGCGGGTGTACTCGCCGGCCAGCTTGCGCAGCGCCGGTTCGTCCAGGGTGACCTCGTCCTTCTCCAGGCCGGCCCGTTCCAGCTGGCGCGGGAGCAGGTGGTCGCGGGCGATGACGACCTTCTCGTCCTCGGTGTAGCCGTCGAGCCTGACCAGCTCCATGCGGTCCAGCAGCGCCTCCGGGATGGCCTCCAGGACGTTGGCGGTGGCGAGGAAGACGACATCGCTGAGGTCGAGCTCGACCTCCAGGTAGTGGTCGCGGAAGGTGTGGTTCTGCGCGGGGTCCAGCACTTCGAGGAGGGCGGCGGCCGGGTCGCCCCGGAAGTCGGAGCCGACCTTGTCGATCTCGTCCAGCAGGACGACCGGGTTCATGGAGCCGGCCTCCTTGATGGCGCGCACGATGCGCCCGGGCAGCGCTCCGACGTACGTACGCCGGTGGCCGCGGATCTCCGCCTCGTCCCGGACGCCGCCGAGCGCGACGCGGACGAACTTGCGGCCCATGGCGTGCGCGACGCTCTCCCCGAGCGAGGTCTTGCCGACACCGGGGGGCCCGACGAGGGCCAGCACCGCGCCGCCGCGCCGCCCGCCGACGACGCCGAGTCCGCGGTCGGCCCGGCGCTTGCGCACCGCGAGGTATTCGGTGATGCGCTCCTTCACGTCCTGCAGGCCGGCGTGCTCGGCGTCCAGGATCTCCTGGGCGCCCCTGATGTCGTACGCGTCCTCGGTGCGCTCGGTCCAGGGCAGTTCGAGGACGGTGTCGAGCCAGGTCCTGATCCAGGACCCCTCGGGGCTCTGGTCCGAGGCGCGCTCCAGCTTGTCGACCTCCTTGAGCGCGGCCTCGCGGACGTGCTCGGGCAGGTCGGCGGCCTCGACGCGGGCCCGGTAGTCGTCGGACTCGTCCTCGGGGTCTCCGTTGAGCTGGGCGAGCTCCTTGCGCACGGCGTCGAGCTGGCGCCGCAGCAGGAACTCGCGCTGCTGCTTGTCGACGCCCTCCTGGACGTCCTTGGCGATGGACTCGGCGACGTCCTGCTCGGCGAGGTGTTCGCCCAGCCACTGGATGGCGAGCTTCAGCCGGGCGACCGGGTCGGTGGTCTCCAGCAGGCGGACCTTCTGCGCCGTGGTGAGGAACGGGGAATAGCCCGAGTTGTCGGCGAGCGCGGAGACTCCCTCGATCTGCTGGACCCGGTCCACGACCTGCCAGGCGCCGCGCTTCTTCAGCCAGCTGGTGGCGAGCGCCTTGTACTCCTTGACCAGCTCGGCCACGGCCCCGGGCAGCGGGTCGGGGACGGATTCGTCCACCCGGACCCCCTCCACCCAGAGGGCGGCGCCGGGGCCGCTGGTGCCCGCTCCGATGCGGACCCGGTCGCGGCCCCGGATCAGGGCGCCCGGGTCGCCGTCGGAGAGCCGCCCCACCTGCTCGACGGTGCCGCGGACACCGATCCCGGTGTACGTCCCGTCGATGCGCGGGACCAGCAGCACCTCGGGCTTGCCCCCGCCCTCCCGGGCGGCGGCCTGCGCGGCCTCGACGGCGGCGCGCACCTCGGTGTCCGAAAGATCCAGCGGCACCACCATTCCCGGCAGCACGACCTCGTCGTCGAGCGGCAGCACGGGCAGGGTGAGCGGTGTGACGGCGTTGGACTCAGTAGCCATGATCTCCCCTTCGGCAGTCAAGTTGAGCTATACAGGCTCAATGCTTATGAGCCCTGCAATGTTCCCCAAGCCCTGTTCGCTCTGAGCGATCAGGCTGCGGCCCACCGGGACGGTCGCCCCGGGCCGTTGTCAGTGGTGCCTGTCACCATGCGGGGAGACCGATTCGCCAGGGAGACACATATGGGTGCGTGGGACGTGGGCCCCTTCGACAACGACACCGCCGCCGACTGGTGCGGCGGCCTGGACGACGCCGCGCCGGAGGCGCGCGAGGGGATGGTCCGGGCCGCGCTGGCCGAGACGGCGGGCACGACGGACTACCTGGACTCGGACGTGGCGAACGAGGCGATAGCGGCGGCGGCCCTGGTCGCGGCGCAGTGCCCCGGGGGCGCCCCCGCCGACTCCGCGTACGGCCCGGACGAGCCCCTTCCGGACCTCACCGGCCTGCGCGAGCTGGCGCTCCGGGCCCTGGACCGGGTCCTGACCGAACCGTCCGAGGCGCTGGAACTCTGGGAGGAAGCGGAGGACGGGCCCTGGCACACGGGGGTCAACCAGCTGCGCGAGGTCCTTATGCCCCGGGCGTGAGCGGCCCCCGTATCCCGTGCAGCACCGGCATATCCCGTGGAGCACCGGCCCCGCGCCGGACAGGATGGCCGCATGACCGAGACCCCGCTCCCCGTGCAGGCCCTGATCGTCGTGGACGTACAGAAGGACGGGGTGACCGGCCCGGGGGCCGTGCCCGCGGCCGATGTGCTGCTGGACCGGACAGCCGGGCTGCTGGCGCGGGCCAGGCGCGCGGGCGCGGTCGTCGTCCACCTCCAGAACGACGGCCCGCCCGGGGCAGGCGACGAGCCGTACACCCCGGGCTGGGCGCTGCACCTGCCCGTCGTGGCGGGGCCCGCGGAGTCCGTGATCCGCAAGACCCGGGACGACGGCTTCGCGGGCACGTCCCTGGGCGCCGTCCTGGCGGAGGCGGGCGTCGAGGCGCTGGCGGTCTGCGGGGTCATGTCGGAGATGTGCGTCCAGGCGACGGCCCGCACCGCCCTGGAGCTGGGGCACCGGGTCGTCCTCCCGTACGACGCCCACGCCACGCACGACGTCCCGGCCGCGCCCGGCATCAGCGCCACGGTCCCGGCCGCCGTCGTCTCCCGGGTCGCAGCCTGGGCGATCAGCGCGGACGCGGACGTCACCACGCCCGCCTCGGCCGTACGGTTCACGGCGCCGCCCGGGGCGTGAACCGGGCGGTGGACGGCCGCCGATAGAGGGGGTGTGAGCGACTTGCGCCCCTCGGGGGACGACCGGAGCGACGAGGCGCTGCTGCGTGCCGTCGCACAGGGGGACACGGCCGCCCTGGCGGCGTTCTACGACCGGCACGCCGGCTGGCTGCTCGCCCGGCTGGCCCGCCGGTGCCCGGACCCGGAGACCGTACGGGAGGTCGTGCAGGACACCTTCGTGACGGTGTGGCGCTCCGCTGCCACACACCGGGGCACGGCGGCGGGCGGCTGGCTCTGGGTGATCGCCGCCCGCCGTCTGATCGACGCCCAGCGGGCCCGGGCCCGGGCGGAGCGCGCGACGGCGGCCGGACAGGCGGACGCCGTCCGCTGGGCGGCCCCCGCTCCGTCCGCCGAGGACAGGGTCCTGGCCGGCCTGGAGTACGGGGACGTGGGCGCCGCGCTCGACCGGATCTCGCCCGAGCTGCGGGAGGTCCTGCGGGCCACGGTGGTCGACGGCCTGACCACCGTGGAGGCCGCCCGGCAGCTCGGCATACCGGAGGGCACGGTCAAGACCCGGGCCATGCGGGCCCGCCGCGAGCTGCGCGCCGCCCTGGACCGGCTGGTCACGGAGAACGGTCCCCTGGGAGGCACGGCATGACGGGATGGCACGTGACGGACGACCTGGTCCTGCGGTACGCGCAGGGCACGGCCCGGGAGACGGACTCCTGGTCCCTGGAGAAGCACGTCGAGTCCTGCACTCGGTGCGCGGAACGCGTGACGGCGGTGGTACGCGACCGGGCGGCCGGAGCGGCGGTGCTGGACGCGGTGAGGGCGGCGGTGCTGGCGACGGCGGAGGCGGAGCAAGCCCCGGCGGGGGCCGGACGGAGGGCGTCCGGGGCGGGCTCGGCGCCTCGGACGCACGGCCGCCCCCGCTTCGGCCGGGTGCTCTGGGCCGCCGGGCCCGCGCTGCGGGGGCCGTGGGCGGCGGCTCTGCTGCTCGTGGTGTGCGCGGCCGTGGCACTGGCGTACGGAGGCGGGCTCGGCGGTTCGGCGCGGGCGCTGCTGCTGCTCGTCGCGCCGGTGCTGCCGCTCACCGGGGTCGGGGTCTCGTACGGGCGCTCCGCCGACCCCCTGCACGAGATCATCGCCACCTCGCCCGGCGGCGGGCTGCGGCTGCTGCTGACCAGGACGGCCGCGGTGCTCGGGGTGACCGTCCCGGTGCTCGCCCTGGCCTGGGCGGTGCTGCCCGCGTCGGCCGGCGGGCCGGGGCCCCTGGCCTGGCTGCTGCCCGGACTCGCCCTGACTCTCGCGGCCCTGGGGCTCGGCTCGTACGCCGGCTGCCGCACCGCGGCCCTCGTCGTCGCGACGGGCTGGGCGGCCGTCGTCACCGTACCGGCGGCGCTCGACAGGTCGCCTTCCGCCTTCCTCGGCGGGACGCCGACGGCGCTCCGTTACTTCGCGGGGCTCCCCGCGCAGGGGGCGTGGGCGGGGGCGGCCGTGCTCTGCGCGGCGCTGCTCGTCATACGCCGCCGATCCTTCGACCACCTGGAGACGTCATGAGCGTGATCGTGTGAACAGCACCGTCAAGGTCTCGGGGCTGACGGTGCGGCACCGCCGCCGGACCGCCCTGGACTCCGTCGATCTCGCCTTCGGGCCCGGTGTGCACGGACTTCTGGGTCCCAACGGGGCGGGCAAGACCTCGCTGATCCGTGTCCTGTCCACAGCCGCCGCCCCGGACGCCGGGCGGATCGAGCTGCTGGGCGCCGAGGTGGGGTCGGCGTCCGACCACCGTGCCCGGGCGGAGGTCCGGCGCAGGCTGGGCTATCTGCCGCAGGACTTCGGCTACTACGCGGGGTTCACCGTCCGCGAGTTCGTCGCCTATGTGGCATGGCTCAAGGAGATGGACGGCACCCGCGTCGGCACCGCCGTCGAGCGCGCGGTGGACCGGGTGGGTCTGGCCGGCCGGATCGACTCCCGGATGAAGACGCTGTCCGGCGGCATGCTCCGGCGCGTCGGCATCGCCCAGGCGATCGTCAACGAACCGGAGCTGCTGCTCCTGGACGAGCCGACCGCCGGGCTCGACCCGGAACAGCGCGTCGAGTTCCGCGCCCTGATGCGGGACCTCGGGAGGGACGCGACGGTCATCCTCTCCACCCATCTGGTCGAGGACGTGGTGGCGGCCTGCGAGGACGTGGCCCTGATCGAGGCGGGCCGCGTCGCGTACCGGGGGACGACGCGCGAGCTGGCGGCCCTGGGCAGGGACGGCGACGACCCGGAGGCGCTCCACGGCAGCCCGATCGAACGTGGCTACACGGCGGCCCTGCGGTCCCACCGGGCGACGGCGGGCACCCGATGACCCTCACCGAAACCCCCGTGCGGCGCAAGGCTCCCGATCCGGCGCTCCCCGCGCTGCGGGCCGAGACGCGGCGCGGGATCGGCCCGTGGGCCGGCCTGTCCACGGCGCTCGTGCTCGGCGTGACCATGGCCGCCGAGGCCGACGCCTGGCAGGGCGACTGGATCGAGACGCAGAGCCTGCTGCACTCCGGCGCCACCCTGCTGGCCGGCCCGCTGGTGGCCGCGACGGCCTGCTGGCAGGGCGCGCGCGACCACCGGCGCTCCACCGGCGAGCTGTGGCGTTCGACGCCGCGTGCGCGGTGGCAGCGCATGGTGGTCGCCGCGCTGCCGCTCGCGCTGTGGGCGGTCGTCGGGTACGCGCTCGCGCTGGCCGGTGCGCTGCTGGCCACCTGGCCGTACGCGGGCGGCGGCGGCCCGCTCCTCTCCGTCGTCGTCGTGGACGCCGTCTTCCTGGCGGCCGCGGCGCTGCTCGGGTTCGCCGCCGGTGTGCTGTGCCGGTGGCGGCTGGCCGCGCCCGTGGTCGCCGCGCTGATGTACCTGGTGCTCGGGGTGCCCACCTACTCGGAATCCCCGGCGCGGTACCTCGACCCGGCCGTGAACCTCGCACTGGACGACAGCGTGCCCGTGTGGTGGTACGCCCCCGCCATGGCGGCCTGGACCTGCGGACTCGCAGCCGCCGTGCTGACCGCCGTCGCGGCCCGGCGCCGGCTCGCCGCCCTCGTGCCGCTCGCCGTGGCCGCCGTCGTCGCCCCGCTGATCGTGGCCACGGGCGAGGACCTGTTCCGGGACGACCCGGCGGCCGTCCGCCTCGTCTGCACCCAGGGGAGCCCGCAGATCTGTCTGAGCGGGCGGCAGGAGCACCTGCTGCCCCAGGTCGCCGAGGCGCTGTCGGGGCTGACCGGGCGGCTGAAGGGGGTGCCGGGCGCACCGGAGCGTTACGTCGCCCGGCTGCCCCTCCACGGCCCGGACGAGGCGTGGATACCGCCGCCCAACCCCGGTTGGTACCTCCTGCGCGGGCGGTTGCAGGACACCGGGGACTACGCCTGGCAGGTAGCGGCCAACATGACGATGCGGGACTGTTCGCGGCACCACGAGGATGGCGACGGCCGCCACGAGCCGGCGCCCGACGAGGCTGTCGGGAAGTGGCTCGCCCCCGCCGGGCTCGCCCCCGGTACAAACAAGTCCCCCGAGCTCCGCCGCCTCGAAGCCATGCCCGACGCCGAGCGCCGCGCCTGGCTGGGCCGCTACATGACCACCCGTACCAGCTGCGATCCCTCAGAGGTGCCGTCGCTGTGAACCTCCCCGCCCTCTATTTCCGCTCCCGCGCCCTCCCCCGCACCGCCGCCGCCGTCGCCTGCGTCGCCCTGCTCGCCGCCTGGGCCGCCCACTGGATCCGGGCGCAGCCCACCTTCGACCACAGCGCCCGCGTCCCCGTCCTGGTGCTGGCCCCGCTGCTGGTCTCGTCGGCCATCGGGACGAGCCTGTACGCCGCCGCCGACGAACTCGACCGGACGGCGGTCCGGCGCTGGTGGCCCCGCCGGCTGGCGCACCTGCTCGCGCTCACCGTGCCGGCCGCCGCAGCCCTCGCGCTGGCCGTCCCCGGGCACCCGGAGGCGTTCGGCGCTCCCGGCATGGTGCGCAACGTGCTCGGCGCGACCGGGGTCACGGCCGCTTCGGCCGCCCTGATCGGGGCCCGGCTCAGCTGGCTGCCGGTCACCGTGTACACCGGGGCGGTCTATCTGGCCGCGCCGCGCACCCCGGGCGGAGCCGCCTCCGTGTGGGCCTGGCCGATGCAGCCGGGGCCCCAGGAGTGGGCATGGGTCGCCGCGGCGGGGGCGTTCGGGGCGGGGGCGGCACTCTTCGCGGTACGCGGGACGCGCCGCGAACGGGGCTGACCCCGGGCCGGCGCTCTTCGCCGTACGCGGGACGCGCCGCGAACGGGGCTGATCCGGGCCGGTCCCGCTGGCCCCCGCCCGGGTCGGTCCCGCTGACCCCCGCCCGGGTCGGTCCCGCTGACCCCCGCCCGGGTCGGTCCCGCTGACCCCGGGTCGGTCCCGCTGACCCCCGCCCGGGCCGGTCCCGCTGGCCCCCGCCCGCCTCGGCGCGACAGGATGGCGGGGTCAGCGACCACCGCCACCGGAGAGCAGTGCCATGCCCCACACGTTCGGCCCCGACGCCGACGCCCCCGTCACCCTGGACCGCCGCGAGGGACCGTACGGGGAGGTCGTCCTGCGCAGGCGCGGTGAGGACTTCGAGATCATCGCCAACGGGTGCTTCCTGATGGACACCTCCGACGGGCGCTCCGAGCGGCTGCTGATCGACGCCGCGCTCGCCGCGCTCCCGGCCGGCCGCTCCGCGCCCGCCGTGCTCATCGGGGGGCTCGGCGTCGGGTTCTCGCTCGCCCGGGCCGCCGCCGAGCCGCGGTGGGGCCGGATCGCGGTCGCCGAGCGGGAGGAGGCGATCGTGGACTGGCACCGGCGGGGGCCGCTGGACCGGATCTCGGGGCCCGCGCTCGCCGATCCCCGTACGGAGATCCTGACGACCGACCTCGTCGCGTATCTGCGGACGACTACGGACCGTTACGACGCTCTGTGTCTGGACATCGACAACGGGCCGGACTGGACGGTCACCGAGGACAACAACGACCTCTACTCCCCCGCCGGTCTCGCCGACTGCCGCGCACGGCTCAACCCGGGCGGGGTGCTCGCCGTCTGGTCCGCGCAACCGTCCGCCGCATTCGACCAGGCCCTACGGAATGCCGGGTTCCAGGGGGTACGGGCGGAAGAAGTGGGCGTTGCCCGAGGTGTGCCCGACGTGGTCCATCTCGCAATCCGGGGCGACTGAGATCCCCCCGCCGGGTATCGGAAGCCCCCGGACTCCCGGCAGGCGAGCCCCTCGACCGCGTCCCTCCGCCCCGCGCGGGGGCCTGTCGCGGCGGCCCGGGCTTGCACCCTGCGTAGCCGGAAACCCTCCGCTGCCTCTACGCTGCTGACCGGTAACGGGATCACCCACGAAATTCACGAGCGAAAACCGTACGTCCGGGGGAATGGCCTCCGTGAGAACGGGCAGGGGCGGGGCGATGGAACAGACACACACCACCCACAACGGCGTCGCGGCCACCCCGGGTGCGCAGCGCCGGGTGCTGGTGGTCGAGGACGACGCCACGATCGTCGATGCCATTTCCGCCCGGCTGCGGGCGGAGGGCTTTCTCGTGCAGACCGCGCTCGACGGCCCGGCCGCCGTCGACGCGGCCGAGGCCTGGCAGCCGGACCTGATGGTCCTCGACATCATGCTGCCCGGCTTCGACGGCCTGGAGGTCTGCCGCCGGGTCCAGGCCCAGCGGCCGGTGCCGGTGCTGATGCTGACCGCGCGGGACGACGAGACGGACATGCTCGTCGGGCTCGGGGTGGGCGCCGACGACTACATGACCAAGCCGTTCTCGATGCGTGAGCTGGCCGCCCGGGTGCACGTGCTGCTGCGCCGGGTGGAGCGGGCCGCGCTGGCCGCCGTGACGCCGCGCAGCGGCATACTCCGCCTCGGCGAGCTGGAGATCGACCACGCGCAGCGCCGGGTGCGGGTCCGCGCCGACGACGTGCACCTGACCCCGACCGAGTTCGACCTGCTGGTCTGCCTGGCCAACACCCCGCGCGCGGTGCTCTCCCGGGAGCAGCTGCTGGCGGAGGTGTGGGACTGGGCGGACGCCTCGGGCACCCGGACCGTCGACAGCCACATCAAGGCGCTGCGCCGGAAGATCGGCGCGGAGCGCATCCGTACCGTGCACGGCGTCGGCTACGCGCTGGAGACCCCCGCGCCATGACCGCGCCCGGAACGGGGCTGCGGCCGTTCTCGATCAAGGCCAAGCTGGGCACACTGGTCGTGGTCTCGGTGTTCATCACGACCGGGCTGATCATGGTGGCCTTCCGTACCCGGACCGAGCTGCGGTTCATCACCGTGTTCTCGGTCATCGCCACCCTGCTCATCACCCAGTTCGTGGCGCACGGTCTGACCGCGCCGCTGGACGAGATGCGCGCGGTGGCCCGGTCGATCTCGCACGGCGACTACACGCGGCGGGTCAACGGCGCGGACCGGCGCGACGAACTCGGCGACCTGGCGCAGACCATCAATCTGATGGCCGACGACCTGGCGGCCGTGGACCGGCACCGCAAGGAGCTGGTGGCGAACGTCTCGCACGAGCTGCGCACGCCCATCGCGGCGCTGAGAGCCGTCCTGGAGAACGTCGTGGACGGGGTGTCCTCGGCCGATCCGGAGACGATGCGCACCGCGCTGAAGCAGACGGAGCGCCTGGGCCGCCTGGTGGAGACGCTGCTCGACCTGTCCCGGCTGGACAACGGCGTCGTCACGCTGAAGGCCGGCCGCTTCGAGGTCTGGCCCTATCTGTCCGGGGTGCTGAAGGAGGCGAACCTCGCCGCCGCGCACCGCCGGCTCTCCTCCGGGTCCGGCAACCACTCCCGTACGGACGTCCATCTGCACCTGGACGTGTCGCCGCCGGAGCTCACCGCGCACGCGGACGCGGAGCGGCTGCACCAGGTGGTGGCCAATCTCATCGACAACGCCGTCAAGCACAGTCCGCCGCACGGCCGGGTCACGGTGCTGGCCCGGCGCGGCCCGCAGCCGGAGTCCCTGCACCTGGAGGTGGTGGACGAGGGCCCGGGCATCCCGGAGTCGGAGCGCCACCGGGTCTTCGAGCGGTTCAACCGGGGCGAGGTGGCCTCGCCGCACGGTCCGGGCAGCGACGGCGGTACGGGGCTCGGCCTGGCGATCGCCCGCTGGGCGGTGGATCTCCACGGCGGCCGGATCGGAGTGGCCGAATCTTCTCGCGGCTGCCGAATCCGCGTCACCCTTCCGGGGATTCCGCAACCGCGAAGTTGACATAGGGTTCGAACCGGAAGGCCGGGTTCTACGTGTTCCGGGAACGGGATACGGTCCAGAGGGCCGCTGCGGCGGCCTCGCGTACCCGGAGCGAAGCGGAACCATGCTTGTTTCCCGCCATTTCCTGCGCCGAAACCCGCCTTCCGATGTGACTTGCACGACGAAGACCTCCCCGGCCTGCAAGGAACGGCCACGGAGGCGTAGCCTTGATTCCCGCTGTCCATCACCTTGCGAAGCGGAAGAGGGCGGTCACCGCCGTGTCGTCTCAGTCCCCCAGTAACTCGAGCATCTCGACCGACCAGGCCGGCCCGGGCACCAACCCGGCCGCGGCTTTCGGCGCCAATGAGTGGCTCGTCGACGAGATCTACCAGCAGTACCTCCAGGACCCCAATTCGGTCGATCGTGCCTGGTGGGACTTCTTCGCCGACTACAAGCCGGGCAAGACCGGCACGGCGGACAAGACCGGCGCCGCAGCCGCGGGGGCTGCGGCACCCGCGGCCCCGGCCGCCCCCACCACCGCCCCGGCGGCCCCTGCGCAGCCCGCGGCCCAGACCCCGGCGGCGCCCGCCGCCCCGGCACAGGCCGCCCCGGCCGCTCCCGCCGCGCCCAAGGCCCCGGCTCCGGCCCCGGCCGCACCGGCGAAGGCCGCCCCGGCGCCCGCCGCGAAGGCCCCCGCCGCGAAGGCCAAGGCCGCCGCGGACACCGAGGCGCCGGCCGGACCGGAGTACGTGACGCTGCGCGGCCCGTCCGCCGCGGTCGCGAAGAACATGAACGCCTCGCTGGAGCTGCCCACGGCCACGTCCGTGCGCGCCGTCCCGGTGAAGCTGCTCTTCGACAACCGCATCGTCATCAACAACCACCTCAAGCGCGCCCGCGGCGGGAAGATCTCCTTCACGCACCTCATCGGGTACGCGATGGTGCAGGCGCTCAAGGCCATGCCGGCCATGAACTACTCCTACGCGGAGAAGGACGGCAAGCCGACCCTCGTCAAGCCCGAGCACGTCAACCTCGGCCTCGCCATCGACCTGGTGAAGCCGAACGGCGACCGCCAGCTGGTCGTCGCGGCCATCAAGAAGGCCGAGACGCTCAACTTCTTCGAGTTCTGGCAGGCGTACGAGGACATCGTCCGGCGCGCCCGCAACGGCAAGCTCGGCATGGACGACTTCACCGGCGTCACCGCCTCGCTGACCAACCCGGGCGGCATCGGCACCGTCCACTCGGTGCCCCGCCTGATGCCCGGACAGGGCCTCATCATGGGCGTCGGCGCGATGGACTACCCGGCGGAGTTCCAGGGCACCTCCCAGGACACCCTGAACAAGCTCGGCATCTCCAAGGTCATGACCCTGACCTCGACGTACGACCACCGGGTCATCCAGGGTGCCGCGTCGGGCGAGTTCCTGCGCATCCTCTCCCAGCTGCTGCTCGGCGAGAACGAGTTCTACGACGAGATCTTCAAGGCGCTGCGCATCCCCTACGAGCCGGTCCGCTGGCTCAAGGACATCGACGCCTCGCACGACGACGACGTCACCAAGGCCGCGCGGGTCTTCGAGCTGATCCACTCCTACCGGGTCCGGGGCCACGTCATGGCCGACACCGACCCGCTGGAGTACCACCAGCGCAAGCACCCCGACCTCGACATCACCGAGCACGGCCTCACCCTGTGGGACCTGGAGCGGGACTTCGCGGTCGGCGGGTTCGCCGGCAAGTCGATGATGAAGCTCCGCGACATCCTCGGCGTCCTGCGCGAGTCGTACTGCCGCACCACCGGCATCGAGTTCATGCACATCCAGGACCCGAAGCAGCGCAAGTGGCTCCAGGACCGGGTGGAGCGCCCGCGCCCCAAGCCCGAGCGCGAGGAGCAGCTGCGCATCCTGCGCCGGCTCAACGCCGCCGAGGCGTTCGAGACGTTCCTGCAGACCAAGTACGTCGGCCAGAAGCGGTTCTCGCTGGAGGGCGGCGAGTCCGTCATCCCGCTGCTCGACGCGGTCATCGACTCCGCCGCCGAGGCCCGCCTCGACGAGGTCGTCATCGGCATGGCCCACCGCGGCCGCCTGAACGTCCTGGCGAACATCGTGGGCAAGTCGTACGCCCAGATCTTCCGCGAGTTCGAGGGCAACCTCGACCCGCGCTCGATGCACGGCTCCGGCGACGTGAAGTACCACCTGGGCGCCGAGGGCACCTTCACCGGGCTGGACGGCGAGCAGATCAAGGTCTCGCTGGCCGCCAACCCCTCCCACCTGGAGGCGGTCGACCCGGTCCTGGAGGGCATCGCCCGCGCCAAGCAGGACATCATCAACAAGGGCGGCACGGACTTCACCGTCCTGCCCGTCGCCCTGCACGGCGACGCGGCCTTCGCCGGCCAGGGCGTCGTCGCCGAGACGCTCAACATGTCGCAGCTGCGCGGCTACCGCACCGGCGGCACCGTGCACGTGGTGATCAACAACCAGGTCGGCTTCACCGCCGCCCCGGAGTCCTCGCGCTCCTCGATGTACGCCACCGACGTGGCGCGCATGATCGAGGCGCCGATCATCCACGTCAACGGCGACGACCCCGAGGCCGTCGTCCGGGTCGCCCGGCTCGCCTTCGAGTTCCGCCAGGCGTTCAACAAGGACGTCGTGATCGACCTCATCTGCTACCGCCGCCGCGGTCACAACGAGGGCGACAACCCGGAGTTCACCAACCCGCAGATGTACACCCTGATCGACAAGAAGCGCTCGGTGCGCAAGCTCTACACCGAGTCCCTGATCGGTCGCGGCGACATCACCCTGGAGGAGGCGGAGCAGGCGCTCCAGGACTTCCAGGGCCAGCTGGAGAAGGTCTTCGCCGAGGTCCGCGAGGCCACCTCGCAGCCCGCGCAGCCGCACGTCTCCGACCCGCAGGCGCACTTCCCGGTCGCCGTGAACACCGCGGTCTCCACCGAGGTCGTCAAGCGGATCGCCGAGTCGCAGGTCAACATCCCCGAGTCGATCACCGTGCACCCGCGTCTGATCCCGCAGATGCAGCGCCGTGCCGCCTCGGTGGAGAACGGCACGATCGACTGGGGCATGGGCGAGACCCTGGCCATCGGTTCGCTGCTGATGGAGGGCACCCCGGTCCGGCTCGCCGGCCAGGACAGCCGCCGCGGCACCTTCGGCCAGCGCCACGCGGTGCTGGTCGACCAGGTCACCGGCGAGGACTACACCCCGCTCCTCTACCTGTCGGACGACCAGGCCCGTTACAACGTCTACGACTCGCTCCTCAGCGAGTACGCGGCGATGGGCTTCGAGTACGGCTACTCGCTGGCCCGCCCGGAGTCGTTGGTCATCTGGGAGGCCCAGTTCGGTGACTTCGTCAACGGCGCGCAGACCGTCGTGGACGAGTTCATCTCTTCGGCCGAGCAGAAGTGGGGCCAGACCTCCGGCGTCACGCTGCTCCTGCCGCACGGTTACGAGGGCCAGGGCCCGGACCACTCGTCCGCCCGCCCGGAGCGCTTCCTCCAGATGTGCGCGCAGGACAACATGACGGTCGCGATGCCGACCCTGCCGTCGAACTACTTCCACCTGCTGCGGTGGCAGGTGCACAACCCGCACCACAAGCCGCTGATCGTCTTCACCCCGAAGTCGATGCTCCGCCTCAAGGCGGCGGCGTCGAAGGTGGAGGAGTTCACCACCGGCGGCTTCCGTCCGGTCATCGCCGACGACTCGGTCGAGCCGAGCGCGGTCCGCAAGGTCGTCTTCTGCGCCGGCAAGGTCTACTACGACCTGGAGGCCGAGCGCCAGAAGCGGGGCGTCACGGACACCGCGATCATCCGCCTGGAGCGCCTGTACCCGCTGCCGGGTGCCGAGATCCAGGCCGAGATCGCCAAGTACCCGAACGCCGCGAAGTACCTGTGGGCCCAGGAGGAGCCGGCCAACCAGGGCGCCTGGCCGTTCATCGCCCTGAACCTGATCGACCACCTGGACCTGGCCGTCGGCGCGGACGTCCCGCACGGCGAGCGCCTGCGCCGCATCTCGCGCCCGCACAGCTCGTCCCCGGCGGTCGGCTCGGCCAAGCGCCACCAGGCGGAGCAGACCCAGCTGGTCAACGAGGTCTTCGACGCCTGACCGGCAGCCCGTACGCCCGAGGGGCCCGTCCCGCGATGCTTTCGCGGGGCGGGCCCCTCGGCCGTACGGGGCTCAGATGACGAGTGGTTCGAAGGGCCAGAACCGGGGAGGCGGGGCCGCCGGACCGGCCGTGAGCACCTCACGGCAGGCCACGGCCAGCGGGTGGCCGGGCCCCAGCACCGCGTCGGCCCGGACGCTGTTGTCGCGCCCCAGCCGATCCGCGTACGCGGGTCGTACCAGCACCTGGTTCAGCGCCCAGCCGATCGCCCAGGGGTGGTCGTCGCCGACGGCCCGCGCCATCCGGACGCACGCCTGCCCGACGTCCTCGGCCCCCCGGTCCCGGTCCCCTGCCGTCCACCGCGTCAGCCCCAGGTTCCCCCGCGTACCGATGGTGTACGGGTGCTCGTCGCCCAGCATCCTGGCGTAGCCGGCCACCACCTGCTCGTGCAGTTCCAGGGCCGCGCCGGGCTCGCCCGCCTCCCGTTGCGCGGTGGCGGTTCCCGCGCTGATCATGAGGGTGAGCGGGGCGTGCTCGCCCAGGGTCCGCAGGGCGTCCCGCCTGATGCGGTCCAGGTCCGCGAGCACGGCAGGGGCGCCCCTGATCGCGGACCGGCACAGCGCCAGGTGGAACCGGCCGCGCAGGGTCTGCGGGGCGTTGCCCCCCAGCACCCGCAGATGGTGGTCGACCGTTTCCCGCAGCGCGTGTTCCGCCTCCCGGTACCGGCCGAGGAGCCGCAGGTCCATGGCCAGGTTGATCTCCGAGTACAGCGCCGGCGGCGCGTCCGGTGACAGCACCGCCCGGCGGAGTTCGAGGCAGTGCTCGTCCAGGGCCAGGGCGTCCGCGTACCGGCCGAGGAGCCGCAGGGAGACGGCGAGGTTGTTCTCCGCGTTGAGGGTGCGCGGGTCCTCGGGGCCGAGGAGCCGGCGGTCGCGTTCCAGGATCGACGCGGACAGCTCCGCCGCCTCCTCGTAGCGGCCGAGCCCGCGCAGGTCGGCGGCGAGTCCGCCGGCGGCCCGCAGATGGTCCAGGTCCAGCGGGCCGCGCTCGGCGGCCAGGAAGTCCGCGGTGGCGCGCTCGACCTTCTCGCTGGTCCGGTAGTCGCCGAGGGCCCGCAGCAGATTGGCGTAATGGTGGCGCAGGGCCCAGATCCGCGGGTCGGCGGCGCCGAGGGCGCTCTCCCAGGACCGCATCGCGGTTGCGGCGAACCGGATGCCGCTGCCGTATTCGCCGGAGAGGTACATGTAGCGCAGGCAGTTGAGCTCCAGTCGGTGCACCTGCGAGTCCGAGCTGTCCGCAGCCTCCACCCATTCGAGGTGGGTGGTGAGTCCGGCGTACGCGGGCCAGTGGCGGATGTCGGAGGGGTCGCCCGGGTCGGCGGCGGCGAGCGCCCGGGCGGCACCGGCGGCGAGCGCCCGCCGGTCCTGCTCGGGGATGTCCTCGCGGATGATCTGGCGGACCATGCGGTGGAGGTAGACCGACTCCTCGCCCTCGGCGCCCCGTGGCTCGACGCGGATCAAGGAGCACTGGCGCAGTTGGCGGGTCGCGCTGCCCCACAGCACCGGATCGCGCATCAGACGCGCGAGCCCTTCGGGCAGCACCACCGGAGGTGCGGCTCTGAGCAGCCGTACGGGGACGGAGCCGGGTGCGAAGAAGCTGGAAAGGCGCAGCAGGTCGACTGCTTCCGGAGCGGTCTCGCGGAGCCGGTTCAGCAGGATCGACCAGGCGGTCCGGAAGGCGAGCGGGAAGTCGGAGTACACGCCGCCGGCGTCCTGGCCGGCGCCTTCGTCGAGCAGCCGGATGTACTCGTCGGCCGGCATGGCCGCTTCGCTCAGCCAGCCCGCGGTCTGGTCGAGCAGGAGCGGGAGGCCGTCCAGAGCCTCGGCCAGCCGGGCGGCGTCGTCCTCGGAGAGGCGGGGGGCCCGGCGGCGTACGAAGGCGACCGACTCCTGTGTCGTGTACGGGGGGACGTCGAGGGCGGTGCAGCCGTGTTCGGTCCACGAGGGGTCGCGGGAGGTGATCAGGACATGGCCGGGTCCGGTGGGCACGAGGTCCCGGATCTGCTCGGGTTCGTCCGCGCCGTCAAGGACGAGCAGCCAGCGCGCGTGCGGCTCGCCGCGGCGCAGTGCGTCCCGTACGGCGCGCACGCGTTCGCCGTATTCGGCGCCGGTGGAGAGCCCCAGCTCCGGGGCGAGGTCGGCGAGTTCCTGCCGGAAGGTGGCGCGCCGTTCGGCCCGCACCCACCACACCACGTCGTACGCCGGGCCAAAACGGTAGGCGTACTCCGCCGCAAGCTGTGTCTTGCCGATCCCCGGCATGCCGTGCAGGACGACCCGGCCGTGCCGAGTCCCGGCGGCGTGGAGGAGGTCGTAGACGGCCGTCAACGACTCGTCGCGGCCGGTGAAGCGGGTGTTGCGGCGGGGGACGCCTCCCCATACCCCGGGCGGGTGGTCGGGGAAGCGGGGCTGCGCCGCACCGGCCGCGTCCTCGGCCGCCGGCCCGGTGGGCAGCCCCAGCCGGCCGAGGAGCCGCCGCTCCGCTTCCTCCGCACCGGCGTTGGTCAAGTCGGCCACGCCGACGGCGGACGCGGCCCGGGGAAGCGCCGACGTCGTCACGCACACGGCCGCGAACCGGTCCGGGTGGGCGGCGACTTCCGTGCGCAGGACCCGGTCCCACTCCTCGTGGCTGCGCGGGCCCCACTGGAAGGAGGAGTCGCTGAGCAGCAGCAGGACACGGCCCGGGGCGCGGGCGAGTTCCCTCAGGGCCTCCTCCAGCGGCACTTCGGGCGGCGGGTCCCAGCGCCGCTGCACCACGGGCACCCCGCGCCGCCTCAGCCGGTCCCCGATCCACGCCGCCCACGCCCGGTCGTGTCCGGCGGAGCTGATGGTGACGCTCGCGTCCGGCCGCGGGGGCCCGGGCTGGAGGCCCGACGGGTTCCGGCGGAGCGCGGCCACACCCCGCACCACCGCCCCGGGCGTGACCGACTCCGTGATGGCGCAGGGAAGTTCCGCCTTGCGGACCGAGGCCCCCCACTGGTTGAAGATGGTCAGCCGCAGCACCCCGGGGCCGGCCGAGGGCCCCGCGGTGACGAGGAACGTCGCGGGCCCGTACGTACCGCCGAAGCGGTGCAGGACGAGGCCGGGCTCCTCGATCGCCTCGCAGACGAAGTGCGGCGCGCCTTCCAGGGCGACGCTGAACGTCAGTTCCTCCTCGTCGTACGGCCAGGCGTCGCCGTCCGTGTCCCCGTGGGCGTCGAGCGGGCCGCGCAGGTCGACGCTGACGCACTGGACGAGGCCCGGCTCCACCTCGGGGAGCCAGCCCACGACGGGTTCGATCAGCAGGGGGCGTGCGTCACGGGTCATGGCCGCCCGCCCGCCTCGGCCGGTACGGGAGCGCCCGGCCGGCGCGCGGTGAGGCGCAGGGTGCTGAGCGGGTGCCCGTAGTACTGGAACATCAGGCTGTACAGCAGGCGCAGCACGTTGCGCTGCCGGTCGGCGTCGAAGGTGCCGTCGTCCTTGACCATCATCGGGACGCCGCCGCCGGCGAGGAAGGTGTCGTGGACCTCCGCGCGGAAGGCCCGCAGGGCGCCCGCGACGGGCCGGCCGGGGTCCTCCGTCACGGTGTCGACGATGCGCCGGATCATCACCCGGGCCTCGGGGTCGCCGACCGCGCCCGCCGAGACGATGCAGCCGCCCGCGCCGTTGCGCAGGAAGATCTGGGTGAAACCACGCAGATACCGCCTGCCGTCGCCGCCGTAGTCGAGGAAGCGTCCGGAATGGCAGGCGTTGAGGCAGACCAGGGCCTCGTCGCGGCCCAGCAGCCGCATGTCGAGGTCGTGGTAGTCGGCCCAGGTGCCGCCGCCGAGGGTCAGCTCGCTGAGTTCCTGGGCGAAGGTGCCGTGGCAGCCCATGTACACCAGGCCGGTGCGCTGCTCGGCGAGGTCGTCCAGGGTGTTCAGGAAGCTCTCGATGCCGAAGTGCGGCCGGTGTTCGTACGGGGCGAAGAACTCCTGGTCGCGGGTCATGTCGGCGTGGTAGAAGCTCAGGACCCGGCCGTCGGGGGCGACCGCCCGGTCCGGGAAGTCGTCCAGCCAGCGCGCCACGTCCACGAGGGCGCCGAGCGGCCCGCCACGCAGGCCGGCGCCCGGCTCGGGGGGCAGGTCCAGGGCCTCCCAGGGGAGTTCGAAGCCGGTCTGGTCCAGGACGACGATCTGGAGGGCGTCGCCGTGGACCCGCCGGCACCGGTTGATCCAGTCCGTCAGCCGGTGCTGGTATTTCGACCAGCGCCGGATGGCCCGGAAGAGCTCGGAGGGCGGGGTGCCGCCCCGGCGCGCGTGGCCGAACCCGATGTCCGCGGGCCGGAGCTGGCCCGGCCCCGTGGTGTACGGGAGGTGGTCGACGCCCGCGCACCACGCCTCGATCCCGAACGCGTCGGGCGCTTGGGGCCCGGTGTGGTGGCGCGCGACCCGGATGCGGGCGTACGCCGTGTCGGGCGGGCGGCCGGCGTCCACGGGCGCGGCGCCCAGGCCGCGTGGCTCCGGGGGGCGCGGGCCGGGCGGCGGCGCCGGTGCGGCGGCGGTGACCATGCTCCGGATCAGCCGGAGCCGCCCGTCAGCCATGGTGCGCCTCCCGGTCCCGGGCGCCGGGGGCGTCCGCCGCGTCGGCCCGCCCGACGACCCCGCCGCCCAGGGCCTCGGCCAGCGCGGCGGGGAGGCGGGTGTAAGGGGGCCGGCCGGGGTCGACGACCACGCTGCGCAGGCGGCTGCGGCCCAGGGCGCGGATGTGGGCCGCCACGGCCGCGGCGTCGTCGACGCCCGTACGGCCCACCGGGCCGGGCCCCGGACGGCCGCCGCGGCTCACCGCGAGCGGCACGTTGCCCCGGCCGTCGGTGGCGACGACCAGCAGCGCCTCGACCAGTCCGGCGCTGTGGTGCCGGAACGCCCGCCGCAGCGCCTGTCCGGCCAGGTCGAGCCCGTGGGCGAGCGGGGTGGCCCGTCCGGGGTGCCGGGCCAGCGCGGCGGCGATGCGGGGGTCCCGGGTGGAGCGGGCGGTGAAGGCGCGGGCCCGGAGCTCGTCCGGCTCGCCCCCGCCGCCGACCTCGACCACGTGGACGGAGGCCCGGGTGACGTAGGCCCAGCGCAGGAACGGTTCGAGGTCCGGGTACCAGTCCCAGCCGCCCCGGCACGTGTGGTCGAGGACCAGGGTGAGCATCCGTACGGGCTCCGGGGCCCGGACATAGCCGCGCAGGTCCGCCGGGGCGATGACCAGCGGGCCTCCCGCGCCGCCCCGGACGGCCCGGTACTTCGCGGCCTCCATCGCGGTGCGGACCGGGGCCAGGTCCCACAGGTCGCGGGCGCGCCGCACCCCGATGACCGGTCCGCGCGAGGCCCGCGTCCCCGCGTGGCGCCTGGCCGGCACCCGGAGCGTGGCCTCGCCGCGTCCCGGGCCCGCCGCGTCCTCCGGGTACGGGAGGTCCGCAGCCGGTGGCGGTTCCCCGGGCGCCGCCGCCGGGCCGAGCGGCTGCGCGGATTCCGGCCCGTGCACGGGGACGCCCGCTTCGGCCTCCTGCTCCGCGCCGCGAAGGGGCTCCGGGCGCGGCAGCGGGCGGCCCGCGTCCGGCGGCTCGGGGACCTCCCGGTCCGGGGCGCGCTCCGGCCGCGTCCGGGGGCGGAGCGGGGTGCGGAGCCGGATGAGCCGCGCGGCGCGGTCCACGTGGGCGGGGGTGACGGGGAGGGGGCCGGTGCGCGGCTCGTCCGGCGGGGCGTCCGCCCCGTCCAGCCGGGCCAGGGCGCGGGCGATGCGGGCCAGGGCGAGTGCGCGCCGGTTGCCGCCGCCTTCCCGCTCGTCCAGGAGGTCCAGCACGGCCGCGGCGGCCTCGTCGGTGAGTGCGACGCGGGGCCGGGGGGTCCGCGGGTCGAGGGCCGTCGCCCAGCCGGCGGGGAGCGGGCCGAGCGGGTCGGGGCCGGGGCGCGGGCGCAGGCCGGGGGCGGCGAGGCGCAGGGCGAAGCGGTCCAGGAGGTGCGGGGAGAGGAGCGCGGCGTCCTCGGACCGGCAGCACGCCAGCCACCGTGCGCGGGGCCGCCAGTGGTGCCGGATGCCGGAGTGTTCCAGGGCGGCGGTGTCCTGGCCGAGCAGCTGGACGGCGGCGCGCCGGCCGGGGACGCTGAGCCGGGCGAGGTCGGGGACGACGACCAGCCGGGGCCCGTCGTCGGGCTCGGCCAGGGGCCCGGGTCCGAAGGTGAACCCGATGCCTTCCGGGCCCCGGCGCACCCGTGGGCGTATCCACAGGTCCTCGTCCACCGTGGCGGAGTCCAGCACGGTCCGGGGCGCGGGGCGGCCCGCCGGATGCCCGCACGAGCGGCCGAGCAGCTGTGCGAACGCCCGGGCGACGACCGGCAGGTGCTCGGGCGGGACGTCGAAGAGCAGGACTCCGGCGAGCGACGGATCGAGCGCGGCGGAGACGAGCACGGTGTGCAGGCGTCCCAGGTCCCCGTCCGGCTCCTCCGGGTCCTGGTCCCACGCCGCTCGCTCCGGCATCCGCACGTCAGCCGAAGAGCTCGTCGAGCGCGGACTCCTCTTCCGGCCCCCAGGCCGGCTCGGGCCCGTGCACCGAGTCGGGCCTGCGGTGGCGCAGGGCGAGCGGTACCACCCGGCGCACATGGGAACGCTCCACGGACCGGGCGCCGTCCCTCGCGGCGAGGGCGCGGGCCGCCTTGGCCACCAGCAGGTCGCCCCGCTGGCCGACGGCGCCGGTGAGGGCGGCGGCCTCGGCGCAGAGCCTGCTGACGGCCGGGTCCAGCCGGACGGCGGACAGCCGTTCCCGGGCGGCGGTCAGGGCCTCCCGCAGGCGCCTGTTGTCGTCCTCGGCGGCCCGTGACCAGGCGGAGCCGGCGACGAGGCGTTCCTCCTCGAAGGCGAGCACGGTGGTGATCATCCGGTGCCGCTCCTCGATGTCCAGCTCGGCGGCGGTCACCATCAGCCCGAACCGGTCGAGCAGCTGGGCCCGCAGGCTGCCCTCCTCGGGGTTCATCGTGCCGACGAGCCCGAACGAGACATGCGTCTCGGTGTCGATGCCCTCCCGCTGGACGGACAGGACCCCGGTGGAGACGACGTCGAGGATGATGTTGACGATGTGGTCGTCCAGAAGGTTGACCTCGTCGATGTAGAGCAGCCCCTTCTCGTGCGCCTCCTCCAGGAGGCCGGGCTGCCGTCGCGCCTCGCCGTGCATCAGGGCGTCCAGCTCCCAGCCGCCGAGCACCCGGTCGTCGGTCGCGTTGATCGGCAGGGTCACGGGCAGGCATCCGCCGGTCATCAGCGCGAAGGCCCGCACCACGGTGGACTTGGCCGTGCCGCGCCGGCCCGCGATGAGGACGCCGCCGATGGCCGGTGCGATGTAGTTCAGCTCCAGGGCCAGCTTCAGCTCGTCCTGCCCGACGATGCGGCTGTACGGGAGGATCGGCGCGGGTAACGCCTCGGCCGCCGCGTCGCTCACGAGGGCGCCACCACCGTGGACACCCGCTCCTCGCGTCCCGGCTGCCAGCGGAAGGTGACCTGGATCTGCGCCTCCGCCCCGGCCTTGACCACGGCCGCCATCCCCGCCTCGAAGGTGATGCCGACCTGGAGCTCGACCTCGTCGGGCCGCAGCCCGTCCCCGAGGTCGCCCAGCCTGCGCATCGCCTGGGAGGCGCAGCGCCGGGCGAGGTCGAGGCCGTCCCCGTACAGATCGTGCGCCGCCCCGAGCGCCCGGCGGCCGGCCCCGGCCCCGTCCCGGGTCTCCTCGCTGCCGTAGAGGGAGTCGGCATCGGTGACGGGGAGCCCGGTGGCGGCGAACGTCTCCGCGTCCACGACCACCGGGATGGGGCCGTCCTCGCCGGGTGCGGGTGAACCCACTACTACGGCCATCTCTACCCCCGTAACGCCAACTGCCTTGCGTCACAAGGTTACTGATGAAGACTCAGCCGGACCAGCCCTCAGATCATCTGCGGCTCGAAGTCCCAGTACGGCCTGTTCCGGGAACGGGCCGACACGGTGTGCACGTGCTGCGCGCCGAGCGTCGCCACCAGGTCGTCCAGGGCCTCCGTCTCGACCTTCTCGGCGCGCTGCCTCTCCCGGACTCCGCGCAGATCCGCGGCGTGGGCGATGCGGGCGGAGAGCGTCAGGGGATGGGTGCGGCCCAGGACCTCGATGGCGCGCGTGACCAGGGAGTCGGTCAGGGCCGCGGCCCCTTCCACGTCGCCGATCAGATTGCGCACGGCGGAGGCGTTGATGGCGCAGCCCAGCGTCCAGGGGTGGTGCTCGCCGACGGCACGGCCCATGTCGGCGAGCGACTCCTCCAGCAGGTGGTACGCCTGCTGGCGCTCCCCGACGCTGCGGAGGATCAGAGCGTGGTTGGCGCGGGTCCCCGCCACGTACGGGTGCTCCTCGCCCAGCATGTCCACGTAGCCCTGGACGACCTTCTCGCTTATGGCCCGGGCCTGGTCGATGTCGGCGTGCTCACGGGCGAAGAAGCTCTGGCTGGCGGCGAACATCATGGTCAGCGGGTCGTCTTCGCCGAGCACGCGTTCACCGCGCTCCAGCACCCGGGTGAACAGCACCGCAGCCTTGTTCCGCTCGCCCCCGCGGTACTGGCAGAGCGCCAGGTTGTGCTCGGCGCGCAGGGTCTGCGGGTTGTCGGCACCCATCACGGTCCGGTGGACGCGGGCGCTCAGCGACTGAATCGACTGGGCCTCGTGGTACCGGCCGAGAAGGCGCAGATCGGTGGCGTAGTTGATCTCGGAGTAGAGCGTCCAGGCGTGACGCGGACGCAGCAGCTGGCGGCGTGCTTCCAGGGTGCGCCGGTTGAGTTCCAGCGCCTCTTCGTAGCGGCCGAGAAGGCGCATGGACGTACCGAGGTTGTTCTGGGCACTGAGCGTGCGGGAGTCCTGCTCGCCCAGCAGTTCCCGGTACTGCGTCAGGACCCAGCTCGACAGCTCCTGCGCCTCCGCGTAACGGCCGAGCCCCCTGAGGTCCGCCGCGAGACCGCCGGCCGCCCGGAGGTGTTCCAGGTCCTGGGGTCCGCGTTCGTCCCTCAGGTGGTCGACGACCGCCCGTTCGATGGCCTCGGTCCCGGCGTAGTCGCCCACGGCACGCAGCAGGTTGGCGTAGTGGTGGCTCACGTCCCAGACGCGCGGGTGGGTCTCCCCCAGCAGTTCGCGCCAGGCCGTCAGGGCGCGCTCGCCGAGCTTGATCCCGGCCCGGTACTCACCGGAGAGGTACATGTACCGCAGGCAGTTGAGCACGAGGGTGTGCACCGCGGGGTCCGGGCTGCGCAGGACGTCGGCCCACTTCAGGTGCGGGGTGACCTCGGCGTAGCGGGGCCAGAGCCGGGTGTCCGTCGGGCGGCCGGGGTCGGCGGCGGCGAGTGCGCGGCGGACGACGTCGATGAACTCCTGCCGGTCCTGGTCGGGCATGTCCTTGCGCACGATCTGGTGGACCATGCGGTGCAGGTAGAGCGACTCGCCCGACGACGCCTCGTCCACGGCGGACTCGTGGGACTCCAGCCGCACCACGGAGTACTGGCGCAGCTGGCCGATGGCCCTGTTCCACAGCAGCGGATCGTTCAGCAGCCCGGAGAGCTGTTCGGGCAGCTCTCCCGACGGCATCTCCTTCAGCAGGCGTACGGGGATGGAGCCGGGTGCGAAGAAGCTGCACAGGCGCAGCAGGTCGACGGACTCGGGGACGGTGTCCCGGAGCTTGTTCAGCAGTATCGACCAGGCGGTCTGGAAGGCGAGCGGGAAGTCCGCGGACACCTTGACGACGTCCTGGTCGATGCCGCCGTTGAGGAGTTCGATGTACTCCTCGACGGACATGTCCGAGTCGTTCAGCCACCCCGCGGTCTGGTCGAGCAGCAGCGGCAGGTCCTCCAGCGCGTCGGCGAGCTGGTCGGCCTCGGCCGGGGTCAGGCGCGGCGCGCGGCGGCGGATGAAGGCCACGGACTCGTCGCGCCGGTAGACGGGCACCTCGACCAGATTGCTGTTGTGCTCGCTCCACTCCGGGTTGCGGGAGGTGATGAGCACGTGTCCCGGGCCGGTGGGCACCAGGTCCCAGATCTGGTCGGGCTCGTCGGCGCCGTCCAGGATCAGCAGCCAGTGGGAGTGCGGGTCGCCCCTGCGCAGCGAGTCGCGGACGGCGCGGAGCCGTTCACCGTATTCCGGGCCGGTGGACAGGCCGAGTTCGGGGGCGAGTTCGGCGAGCTTCTGCCGGTAGAGGGCGCGCCGGTCGGCGGGGACCCACCAGACGACGTCGTAGTCGGAGCCGAAGCGGTAGACGTACTCGGCGGCCAGCTGGGTCTTGCCGACGCCGGACATGCCGTGCAGCGTCACCACGCCCGCGCCGGTGCCCGCCTCCTGCAGCGCCTGGTACGTCTCGGCCAGCAGCCCCTCGCGGCCGGTGAACCGGGTGTTGCGGCGCGGCACCCCGCCCCAGACCTCGGGGGTGTCCGCGGGGTAGCGGGGCCCGGGCCGCGCGGCGGCGTCCTCCGGGAGCGGGCCGGCGGGCAGCCCCAGGCGGGAGAGCAGCCGGCGCTCCGCCTCGTCCGCACCGACGTTGGTCAGGTCGGCGGCGGCGAACGCCGAGGTCGCGCCGGGCAGGGCCGCGGTGGTGATGGACACGGCGGCGAAGCGGTCCTGATCGGGCGCGACCACCTCGCGCAGGGCCCGGTTCCACTCCTCGTGGCTGCGGGGGCCCAGCTGGAAGTACCAGTCGCTGAGGAGCACCAGGATCTGTCCGCGCGCGAGCATCAGGTCGCGGAGCGATTCCTCCAGCGGCACGTCGACCGGCGGGTCCCAGCGCTGCTGGACGACCGACACCCCGCGCCGCTCCAGCCGGTCCGCGATCCACGCCGCCCAGGCCCGGTTGTAACCGGCGAAGCTCAGGGTGACGGTCTGCGCCCCGTTTGCTCCAACTTGCTTACGCGTAGCGGGCATTCAACCGTCTCCCTGACCTCGTTGTGAGCCGTTTTCAAGATACACCGGGGCATGCTCGCGCCGGTTGCGAACGCGTGGCCGCTCAACTCCTGGATGAGCCGTTCCTCTGCTGCCATATCACTTTGGCGGTGGCCACATACGCCTCCGCACGCGCAAGGTGCCCCGCGGGGGGCGGTGAATCCTCCAGACGGTGGTAGACCGAGATCATCTCGTTGACGAGCGTCCGGCCTTCGGGGGTGAGCGCCGCCGACCCGGCCAGCACCGGCAGTACGGCCCCGACCTGCTGCCGGCAGCGCGCGTGCTCGGCCCAGGCCGCGTCCCGGTGCGTCACGCGCCGGGCGCCCAGCGCGAAGCGCTGCCAGTAGTCGGCGAGCGCGAGGTGGGAATAGGCGCCCTGGAGCAGCCCGTCGAAGGGCCGGGGATCAGGGCGCCAGGGCGCGAAGTGCCGGGGCGTCGCGTCCTCCCGGTGCAGCGGGACGAGGGCGCAGAGGGCGGCGAGCTTCGTGTGCTGGAGCTCGTGCACGAGCGTGGAGGCGAAGTACGCGGGGGTGGCGGGCTTGCTGCTGAGGACCGCGCCGAACGCCTCGCGCCGGGTGCCGCTGCAGTGCGCGGCGCTGCGGCCGGCGGGCCCGGAGCCGGGCGGCGGTCCGAGCGGAACCATGCAGCGCAGCAGGACGGCGGCCTCGGTGAGCCGGTGCTCCCCGCCCAGGCGCAGCAGCGGCTCGACCCCGGACCAGGACTCGATCCACGCCTTGCGCTCCCAGTCGTCGATCTGGGTGGAGCCGCTCAGCCCGTGCGCTTCGAGCCCGCTGCCCAGCGTCCGGTACGGGTCGAGGTCGTCCAGCGCCACGGGTCCCGCCCCGGGCACCACGGCCGGCAGCTGGGCCACGGGCACCCAGCGGGGGTCCGCCGAGCTCGTCGTCCCGTCCTGCTGGACCCGGACGGTGAAGGGCGCGCCGTCGGCCGGGCGCACCGCCAGCTTCCCGTCGCACCGGTGGAGTTCGACCGGTCCGGTCTCCGCGCGCACCGCCCCCAGCGTGGGCAGCGACAGCAGTCCGCCACGGGGACCGAGCCGCACCCGGAACTCCACGCCGGCCCGTACCCCCGCCGCCGCGGCCACCGCCGTCAGGTGGGCCAGGTCGGCCCGGAGGTCCGGTCCGGCCGGGTCGTCCGAGGTGAGTCCGCCCAGCAGCCGCCCGGCCCACGGTCCCACCATGGGGTGGAACAGGACGGTGCGCACCGCTGCCCGGTCCGTGCGTTCGGCGGCTTCGAGGAGCGACCAGTCCGCGCGGAGCCGGTTCAGGAGCGGTGGCGGGCACACATCGGCCGGGGCCGCCTCCGCCGCGTCGAGCACCGCCCGCAGGAGGACGAGGCGGCGGGTGTCCTGGTCGCGGACGAGCAGGCCCAGGGAGGCGGCGTCGCCCTCGGTGCGGCCGAGTTCGCGCAGGACGTGGTCGGGGACGGCAGAACTCATGGGGGGTCTCCAGCGGTTGCTTCGGCGAGCCGGTCCGCGAGGTGGCGGATCAGCCGTTCGAGGTCGGCGCAGTAGACGGAGGGGTTTTGGAAGCCGTTGTCTGCGCGGTAGCGGTGTGCGTAGTGGCCGCCCCCGCACACGTTCAGCAGCGGGCAGGCCCGGCAGGCGGCGGCGAGCGCGCCGGCCCCCGCCTGGCGGGCGGCCACACCGGGGTGGCGCAGCGCCTCGTCGAAGGTGTGGTGGAAGACGTCGAGGCCGGTGGCGGCGGCCCCGTCGTACGCGGACTTGAGCGAGTCGACCTGCTCGATGGAGCCGTCCGTCTCGACCACGACCGCGTTGAGCGGGTCCAGGCCGAGCGATTCGGTCGCCGCGGGCAGCCCGAGGAGCAGCGCGAAGCACTCCTCGAACAGCCGGACGCGGGTCTCTCGCCGGGGCGCCCCCCACCAGCGGTCGAAGACCGCGCACAGCCAGTCGCCGTACGGGGTGGGGCGCCCGGGCCCGGTGGCGGGGGCGAGGCCCGGCGGGGGGCTGGACCAGTTGCCGTGCGGCAGCAGGAGGTCCAGGGCCGGCGGGCGCAGGGCGAGCAGCGATTCGTACATCTCGACCGGGTCGGTGCGCGGGTCGACGACGGTGAGGATGCCCGCGTATGCCTCGGGGTGGTGGTCGGCCAGGAGCCGCGCGCCCCGGGAGGCGGCGGGCCAGGAGGGGCGGCCCGCGTGGTCGGTGCGCAGGGTGTTGTGGGCGGCGAGTCCGCCGTCGAGGCTGATGCCGACGCGGATGCCGTGCCGGGCGAGCGTGCCGATGTCCGGGGCCGTGAGCAGCGTGGCGTTGGTCTGCACGGTGGCGCGTACGGCGCAGCCGGCCGGCACCCGTTCGCGCACCGCGTCGGCGAGGGCCGCCAGCCTGCCCGGCCCGGCGAGCAGGGGTTCGCCGCCGTGCAGGACGAGGGCGACGCTGCCGAGCCGGTGGGCGGCGGCGTGCTCGGCGATCCGGGCGGCGGTGCGGTCCAGGACGGCGGGCGACGCGGCGGCCGGGCGGTCGCGCCAGGTGCGGTCGGGGCCCTCGTACAGGTAGCAGTAGCGGCAGGCCAGGTTGCAGCGGCCGTGCACCTTCACGATGAACTGCCCGAAGGGCACCGGTTCGGCGCCCGGCGCCCCCTGTGCGTCATGCTCCGTGCGCCGTCCCCGCGGCGTCGTCCGTCCAGCCACTCACGCACCCCCGTGCTGTACGCCGGCCGAGGCACCCCCGTACCGGCCCGGGGCGAGTGTTCCCGGTGTGGGACAGCGCCAGGCACACCCGGGTGACGATGTCTCGATCGGGTGCACCACGGGCCGGAATCGTGTGGTGCCGGCAAGCGGCCTCGCCGGCGGCCCGGCTCAGAAGGCGTTGTTGAACCCCCAGAGCGTCTCCTTCGGCTGCTCCGCCCGCCCCCGCAGATCCGCCACCACCTCGGAGAGCACCGGGTGGTCCATCGTCCGCAGGGTCGCCAGGTCCAGGCCGAGCAGGTCCGGCAGTCCGCCCGTGCCCGTTCCCTCGTACCGTGTCGCCTCGCTCATCACGCCTCCCCGTACCGCAGCACCGGGCCGGCCGGTGACCCGCTCGCCGTCGAGCGCGTCCCGCCGGTCCCGCATCCCTGATCCGCTCCGTCGCCTTCCGCCTCGCGTGGACGCCGGGGCCCGGGCCCGCTCACCGTCGAGCGCGCCCTTCGCTCACCGCTCCAGCTCCGCCAGCCGCCCGGCGGTCGCCTCACCCGCCGCGCCGCCGGTGTCCGGCAGTTTGCGCCACTCCTGGCGGGCCGCCCGGTACGCGTCGCGCGCGGCCCGGGGGCGCCCCGCCCTCTCGTACGTCATACCCCGCCAGTGGTGGGCTGTAGCGGCCAACTCCACGGCTTCCTGAAGATGTTGTGGACTCTCCAGCTCCGTTTGCGCCTCGCCGGCCGCGTCGGCGGCCGACCGGAAGGCCTCCGCCGCCTCGTCGCGGCGGGCCGGGCGGTCGAGGACACCGGCGGCCCGCAGGAGCGTCCGGCCCAGCTCCAGCCAGCAGCGGGCGGCGGTGAGCGGGGCGGTCGCCTCCTCGGCGGCGAGCTTGAAGAGGTACTCGGCCTCCCGCAGGTCGACCCGGTCCGCCGTGGCGCGGTGGCGCAGCATCAGGGCGCGGCCCAGCATCAGCAGCCGCTCGGACTGCTGGGCGCCGTCGGCCGGCGTCTCGGAGCGGCAGTCGCGCAGCACCCGGACCGCCGCGCCGATGTGCGCGCGCCCGTCCGGGAGTTCGGCGCGGCGCAGCAGCGTGGCGCCCCACTCGGCGAGCAGGTCGGTGTAGGCGCGGGAGTCGCGGGGGATGCCCCGGGCCGCGCGGGCGAACCACTCGGTGGCGGCGACGAGTTCGGCGGGGTCGCCGGTGTGCTCGTAGCGGGTGACGCGGACGCGGCCGGCCCGGGTCTGGAGCTGGGCGCGCTGCCGCTGGTCGCGTACGGTCTCCAGCGACTGGGCGGTGAGGGTGGCGGCCTCCTCCGGCTCCGCGCCGGAGGCGAGCAGCGCGTCGACCAGGTCCAGGACGATGCGGGTCTCGGTGCCCCTGGTGTGCCCGCTGCTCTGGGCGAACGCGGTGCGCAGCGACCGGGCCGACTGGCGGGCGTACGCGCGGGACTGCTCGCCGTCCTGGGTGGCGCGGGCCAGCTTCAGCAGCGTGCGGCCGTGCTGGAGGGGCAGGACGGCGGGGCGGTTCTCCTGGTCGGGCCAGGCGTCGGCGAACGCCTCCAGCATCCCGCAGGCGCTCTGGAGCAGGGCGGTGTCCCCGTCGAGCCGCCACTGCGCCTCCAGGGCCCGCACGCGTTCCAGGGTGAGGCGGAGGGCTTCGCCAGGCTCCAGGCCGGGGCTGGCGCAGGCCGCGGTGTACTCGCGGTCGGCGCGCCGCAGCAGCTCCAGCGCGCCGCGCCGGTCGCCGCGCCGGCGCCGGTCGTCGGCCGCCGCGTGCAGCACCTTGGCGAGCACCGCGCGTTCGCGTACGGCTCCGGGGCGGGCGGCGGCCCGTTCGGCGGCGCGTTCGGCCTCCTCCAGCAGATCGGCGCCGCCCTGCACCTCCCACAGGCGCAGCACGCAGCGCGCGTACTCCGCCCAGAGCTCGGTGTCGTCGGCGGGGGCCGGGCCCTGCTCGGCGGCGCCTCTGAGCAGCTGTACGGCGTCGATCAGGCGCTGCACCATCTTGTCGGCCTCGAAGTGGCGCACGAGTTCCCGCGCGCGGCGCACGGCGAGGCCGGCGGCCTGGGGGTTCCCGGTGGTCCTGGGCTCCCGGGTGACGAATCGTGGGGGTACGGGCATGAAGCGCTCCAGTACGCGTGCTGCGACTTCGGCAAAGGCATGGGGGACGCGCGGACCCCCGGGTCTCTCGTTCCCCCCGTTCCCCTCGTTCTCCTCACTGTCGTCGGCGTCTTCCGCGTCGGAAGTGCCCGCCGCGCCCGGGACGGGCCACGGGGTGCGGTGCGCGGCGTCGCGGGCGGCGCCGTCGCCGAGCTGGGCGTAGGCGAGGGCCGGGAAGTTGGGCCCGCCCTTGCCGAACCGCTGCTCTATGTATTGCGAACAGTGCTTGAGTACGAGCAGAGCCTCGTCGCGGCCGAGGGGCCCGAGCAGTGCTTCCTGGACATCGGGCTCGAAGGCGTACCACTGTCCGCGTCCGGTGCCGCCCCCGGTGCGCCTGAGGAGTCCGCTGAGCAGGACCTCGGCGAGTTCGGAGGGACCGGAGTGGGGCAGCATCGTGCGCTGGACGAGTTGCATGACGGGCAGGTAGAGGGGGGCCGCCGCGAGGTAGACGGCGAGCTGGCCGGCGGCCGGGGAGGCCGTCGAGCGGAACCGGCTGACCAGCTGCAGCGAGGACGGCCGGTCGCCCGTCCGGCGCGCGGGGGCCGCCGGCTGGTCGGCCCGGACCCAGCCGACCGCGCCCGGGACCGAGGCCGTGCCGGTGCCGGAGAGCAGCCGGGCCCAGGCGGCGAGCGCGTCCGCGACCGGCGGCAGCACCGGCACGGCGAGGGCGCCGGGGTGGGCGGGGCCCGTCCCGGCGTCGCCGGTGACCTTGAGCAGGGTGGCCCCGGCCGGGCCCTCGCCCCGGGTCAGCGAGCCGAAGGTGACCGGCAGCCGGGTCCGGTTCCACATGCGCTGCGGCAGCGGCTGGAGCACGGCGACCGGGGCGAGCCGGGCGAGCTGGTGCAGCAGCCGGTGGGCGTGTCCGGAGCGCCAGAGCGGGCCCGCGCAGTCGCTGACCACGACGGTCACCCGGCGTCCGGTGGGGTCGCTGAGCCGGTCCGCGGAGTGCAGCGGGGCGGCGGCCGGGTCGGGGCTGCGGCTGACCGTGCAGCCGCCGTCCGGGCCGGGGTGCAGATAGCGCATCTGCACGTCCCGGAACGCCCCGATCCGGGCGAAGATCTGCTGGAGCTCCTCGAACAGCCGGTCCCAGACCAGCATCGAGGAGGAGGCGTCCATCACGCACTGCACGACGGCGTCGCCGCGCCGGACCCCCCGGAAGACCGGCATGACCACGCCCCCGGCGCGGGCGCTGCGTTCGGCGGTCGCCGTCTCGTCCAGGACCCGGCGCAGCGGTGCGGAGACCGGGCGGTAGCGCTGCAACGGGCGCAGGGCACGGGTCAGTTCGAGGGGCGCGGGCAGGACGGGGGCGGCCGGCACGCCGAGGGGCAGCACGGTGGCGCGGGCGTCCGCGCCGGGCCGGATGTCCTGCGGGTCCGGTGCCGCGTCCGGGTCGCCGGGCCGCGTACGACCGGGGACGGGGTGCAGGGAGATCCGCTCGCCGTCTGCCGGTGCGGGCGCCTCCGCGCGCCGCTCCCGACGGTCCGCTTCCGGGGTGCGGGCGTCCGGGGCGGGGGTGCGGCGGGGGCCGGGGCGCTGCGCGGGGTCGCGGTGGCCGGGGCGGCGCGCGGCGTCCGGGCCGGTGTCCTCCCCGGGCGCGGACGCGCCGCTGGTCCACCGGGCCAGCCAGAGGGCGTCGCAGAGCTGCTCGACGTCCGGGTCGAGCCCGGCGCCGCGCAGCCGCGCGACCAGCTCGGGCAGCAACCCGCCGTCGTGGGGCCCCGGGGCGCCGGGCCCGCCGGCGCCGTTCTCGTCCGCCGCACCGGACATCAGATCCTCACCTCGGCCGGTCGAGTCGCTGGATGAGCAGGTCGGCGAGCCGGTCGCGGCCCGCCGGTGACGCGGCGTGGGTGAGGTATATGGCGTTCAGCAGCTGGTCCGTGGCGAGGAGTTCGGTGCGGGACCGTTCCAGGAAGTGGGCGATCAGGTCGTCGCTGGCGCGGGCGGCCTCCTCGCCGAGGTGGGCCTTGACGAAGGAGGCGAGGCGCTTGTGGTCGGGGCGGCCGAGCTCCAGATGGATGCAGCGGCGCATCAGCGGGGCCGGGAAGTCCCGCTCGCCGTTGCTCGTGAGCACGACGAAGGGGAAGGCCCGGCACTGCACCCGGCCGCCCTTGATGCGGACCTTGTTGCCGTCGTGGTCCAGCACGTCCGCCTCGCCGTCGGGCAGCCGGTCGGCGATCCGTTCCAGTTCGGGGATGGCGAACTCGCCTTCCTCCAGGACGTTCAGCAGGTCGTTCGGCAGATCGATGTCGCTCTTGTCCAGCTCGTCGATGAGCAGGACGCGCGGCCGGTCCGAGGGCAGCAGCGCGGTGCCGAGCGGCCCGAGCCGGATGTAACTGCCGACGCTCTGTGCCGCGTCGGCCCCCGGCGCGCCGCCGGCCGCCGCGTGGGAGGCGATCTGGACGTCCTGGAGCCTGGCGATGGCGTCGTAGTGGTAGAGGCCGTCCTGGAGCGTGGTGCGGCTGACCACGGGCCAGCGCAGCACCTTGCCGAGTTCGAGCTCCCGCGCCACGGAGTGGGCCAGGGTGCTCTTGCCCGCGCCCGGGTCGCCGGTGACGAGCAGGGGGCGCCGCAGGTACAGCGCCGCGTTGATCATCTCCAGCTCCTCGGCGCCGGGCCGGTGCTCCTCGGCGACGCGACCGGGGATGCCGAGCCTGCGGTCGGCGGACTCGCCGCCGTCCGCCCCGCCGGGCCCGCGGCCTCCGGTGAAGTCGCGCCAGGGCGGCGGGGGCGGCAGCTGGGGCACCTCGTCGTGCGGTTCGCCGATGCCCCGGTAGATGAGCCACTCGCTCGGTTCACTCATAGCGTGTCCCTCGTTGTCACTCGTCCGCCAGGGGCGGCCTGCGTCGGACGTTCCCTACCGTAGCGATCCACCCCAACGCCCGTAAGGGAAAGACCAGTTCGCTTACACGGCTGATGCGTTGCGTGGTGGCTCACGGCGCCTCCAGGAAGTCGGAGCCCGGCAGCGGACGGTGCGGATCGTCGTAGTAGAGGGCGGCGCCGGCGGACCAGTACATCTCGGTCCGTCCCGCGCTCACCCCGCGTCTCAGTTCGTGGATCTTCCACGGCAGCCGGTCGTGGGTGCGGGTGTCCGACACCGCCTCGGCCACGCGCCGGTGGAACTCCTTGCAGACCGTGTCGCCCTCCGCCGCACGCCGCTGGAGCAGCGCCACACCGAAGCCGCTGTCGAGCAGCCGCACCACCCCGGCCGTCACGTCCGGGTCCGGCCGGCTTCCGTAGCGGCACAGCACGGGCACGGTCTCGTGGGCCAGGGTGCGCAGCCACGCCGACTCCGGTACACATACCCGCAATTCGTCCTCGCAGTCGACCACCCGGGCCCGGATCGCGGTCGCCAGGCCCGCGTCCCACCGGGCCGGCCGCTCCTCGGCGGCGCCCTGGTACGGGCTGCGCAGCACCACCGGGCGTACGGCTCCGAGCCGCATCCCGGACGGCGGCAGCACCCAGTCGTCCACCGGGAGGCCGAAGAGCGCGGGCGCGACGACGACCTGGAGCATGGCGGGGCTGTCCGGTTCGTCGCACCGCCGGAACGCCTCGGTCAGGGCGGCGGCGAGCCGGTCCGGGACGGTGCCGAGCGCCGCGCCGCGGCTGTCCTCGTCCACGGGCTCGGCCTCCCCGGCCCGGCGGTCCACGGCGACCCGCCAGTCGTACTGGTCGCGGGCCCAGCCCTGGAGGTCCACGTGGAGCACGACGCAGTCTCGGTCGCCGTAGCGGACGGGGTCGCCCGCCGGGGCGTGGGCGGCCTGCTGGCGGTTCTGCTCCAGGCGGAGCCGGATCGCGGCCCACTCCATGTCCAGCTGCCGGCGCAGGTCGCGGGGGAGTTCGGTGTCGGCGATGCGCTTGACCCAGCCCCAGAGCGCCTTGGCGTTGCGCACGGAGAGCTGGCCGCAGGGGCGGTCGGCCGCGAGGACGCCCATGCAGTAGCGGACGATCAGCTCGAACCGGGCCTCGCGGTCGCGTGCGCGGGCGTCGTAGAGCGCGCCCAGTCCGTCGCGCCAGCCGCGCGGGGCCGGGCGGTGGTCGCGGGCGTACACCCCGGGCAGCCGGTCGAGCAGGGTCAGCAGCGAGCGGGTGCTGGCCGGGGGCGGCAGCTCGGCGAGCCGGCCCAGCAGTTCGGCCCGCAGCTTGGGGCCGAGGATGCCGCCGGGCGGGTCGGGCAGGTCGCTCTGCGCGTCGGTCCAGGTCCGCTCGGCGCCGGCGGAGCTGGTGTGCCGGTCGGCGTGGTAGCGGTCGTGGGCGTGGAAGACGGCCTGGTATATGTCGTCGGTCTCGGTCTCGACGGGCCCGGCCGGCACCTCCAGGGTGCGCAGCCGCTCGACGCCGACGGCGGTGCCGCCCTGGTGGCCGTTGATCTGCGACTTGATGACGCCGACGACCTCGCCCCGGGCCAGGTCGACCAGCGGGCCGCCGGACATGCCGAGCTCCACCCAGTCGCCGTCGATCCTGACGACCTGCTCGGCGTCGCCCGATCCCCCGTACGAACCCTTGACGACGCAGACGCCGCTGCGGCTCCGCAGTCCGCCGCCCTGGACGGGCGCCCAGCCCACGCAGCGCACCTCGCGGCTGCGGAGCATCGCGTCGGACCGCTCGGTGACGTACACGCAGGGGTGCTCGACGGGGCGCTGGAGCTGGATGAGCGCGAGGTCGGGGGCCGGCCAGCCGCCCGGGCCCGGGGGCCGGGTGCCGGGCAGGGCGGCGACGACCCGGCCCGGCACCTCGGTCAGGTCCGTGCTGTAGCGGTCCTTCTTGAACCACACGCCCACCATGCCCCCCTCCCCCCGCATCGCCACGTGCGCGCAGGTGAGGACCCAGCTGGGTGCGACGAAGAAGCCACTGCCCAGGAAGTCCCCTTCCGGCCCGTCCTGGGCATACCCGGACGGCGGGCGATGGATGCGCACGGTGGCGTCCTGGACGAGGTCCATGAGGGCGGCCTGGGCGGGGCCGAGGGCCCCCTCTGCGCCCCCCTGTTCCCCGAAGGTCATGCCCCGCCGCCGTCGGTGTCGTCCGCCCCTCCGGGGTGTGCCGGTGCGCCGGGGGGTGCCCCGGCGGGCGGGTGTCCGGGAGGTGCGCCGGCGCCCGGCGGCGCGGCGGGCGGTGGTGCGGGGGGCGCGAAGGGCGCCGGGGCCGGTGGAGCCGTCTGCGCCGGTACGGGAGCGGGCGGGGGCGGGTCGACGGGCGGCCCGCCGCCGTTCCAGGTCAGCGTGACCGTGATGGCGCCCTTGGCCTCGCCGTCCGCGAGCAGCCCGACGATCTTGCCGGACTTGGCGGTCAGCTCGATGCCGAACTCGACGCTCACCTCGTCCGGCCGCACCGCGCGCAACGGCACGGCGAGCGAGCGCGCGACCCCGGTCACCACGGAGTGCAGGCTCTCGACCCGGGCCTGCACCTGGTCCGCGATGTCCCCGAACCCGGTGTCCGTATAGGTCGGCCCGCCGCGGGGCGCCGGCCCGGCCAGCTCCTCGGCCCCGGAGATCCTGGCCCAGACCGGCGTGCCGTCCGGCAGCTCAATGCGCGTAATTCGGGACCCACTGTCACCCATGACACCCCCCGTTCGCCAATTACCCGCAGATTAACGGCCGTAGTCGGCGGATGCGGGGTGGATCGGCCAGGACGCGGCCCGGGCTGCGCGAAGGCGCCTCTAGACTTGAGCCATGTACTTCACCGACCGCGGCATCGAGGAGCTGGAGAAGCGGCGAGGCGAGGAGGAGGTCACCTTTGAGTGGCTCGCCGAGCAGCTTCGTACGTTCGTCGATCTGAATCCCGACTTCGAGGTGCCGGTCGAGCGCCTCGCGACCTGGCTGGCCCGTCTGGACGACGAGGACGAGGACGAGTAGGGGTCACTCCCCGCCCGCACGGCCCCCGCGTACGCGGTCGTACGCGAGCCCCGGCGCGCCGTGCGCTGTCAGGACGACGAGGACGAGTAGGGGTCACTCCCCGCCCGCACGGCCCCCGCGTACGCGGTCGTACGCGAGCCCCGGCGCGCCGTGCGCTGTCAGGAGCGCCCCGGCGAAGGCCCAGCCGCCACTGCGCCGGACCGCTCCCCACAGGGCGAGCGGCAGTCCGGCCGCCAGCTGGGCGCCCGCCAGCGCCCGCGCCCGCGGGCCCCGCAGCCACGGTCCGAGTCGGCTGCTCTCCACCGCACCCAGATCGACCCTGACCGCGTCGCGCCACCCGGGCCACTCGACGCGCTCGGCCCCTTCCCACGCCTCGCCGCCCGGCTCCCCCGCGTCCAGCCCGGCCGGGAGCGCGAGGCCGGTGCGGGTGAGCACGGCGAGCAGCCCGCGCAGCCGGGCCCGGGCGTCGGCGTCCGGGTCGGGTCGGGTGAGCGCGTCGAGCGACTGCACGTCCAGTACGGGGTCGAGCCCCAGCCGCTCGGCGAACGTGCGCATCGCCTCGTCCTCACCGGCCGGGGTGCCGTCCGCGAGCCAGACGTAGCCCACCGGGCGGCGGAACCCCGAGGCGAGCGTGTAGCCCGCCCGGTCGCCGTCCCACCACAGCGCGAGCACCGGCCAGGTGGAGCCGACGGCGAGCGCGGTGGCCCAGCCGCCCAGCACCCGGTCGACGGGGTCGGCCCGCTCGCCCTCGCCGGCCCGGGCCGGACGGCCGCCCTGCCAGGGCTCCCCCTCCGGTACGAGAACGCTCCAGCCCGGTCCGGCCGGCGCGAGCAGCAGCGGTTCGCGCAGCAGCCGCGCCACCGGGCGCACGGCGTCCGGCACGGTCCGGCACAGCAGCAGGGCACCCACGGGTGAGGTCGCGTCCATGCCTCACACCGTAGGCCACCTTGTCCCCTTATGGGGGCTTTCGCGCGCCCCGGCCACCCGCCCCCCATCGCTTCTTCTTGACTTCCCACAACCGCGATATATCGTGTTCTTCAAGAGACGCGATATGTTGCGTCGCCAGTGCTATCGGGAGGTCAGATCCATGCCTGTCTCGACATGGGCCGTCGCCGAGCCTCGGAAACTGGCCTTCGACGAGCCCGTCACCGCCCTGAAGGTGCGCATCGTGAACGGCACGGTCAACGTGGTCGGCACCGACGAGCCGGCCGCGCGCCTGGAGGTCTCCGCCATCGACGGTCCGCCGCTGATCGTGACGCAGCAGGACGGCGTCCTGACCGTCGCGTACGAGGACCTGGCCTGGCAGAACCTCCTGAAGTGGCTGGACCGCAAGGAGTGGCGCCGCACCGCGGTCGTCTCCCTCGCGGTCCCGGCCGGCTCCTCGGTCGAGGTCGGCGTGGTCGGCGCCGGGGCCTTCGTCTCCGGCGTCCGGGGCCGTACGGAGGTGCGCGGAGTCACCGGTGACACCACGCTCGTCAAGCTCTCCGGGCCGGTCGGCGCGGAGACCGTGTCGGGCAGCATCGAGGCCCAGTCCGTCACCGGCGACCTGCGCTTCAAGTCGGTCTCCGGCGAGCTGACGGTGGTCGAGGGCGCGGGCGCCTCCGTGAAGGCGGAGTCCGTCAGCGGCGGCATGGTGCTCGACCTGGACCCGACCGGGAAGCCCACGGACATCCGGCTGACCACGGTCTCCGGCGAGATCGCCATCCGGCTGCCGCACCCCGCCGACGCGCGGGTGGAGGCGAACACCGCGAGCGGTTCCGTCTCCAACGGCTTCGAGGACCTGCGGGTCAGCGGCCAGTGGGGCGCGAAGAAGATCACCGGCACGCTGGGCTCCGGCACCGGCACCCTGAAGGCGACGACCGTATCGGGGTCGATCGCGCTCCTGCGCCGCCCGCCGGGCGAAGAGGAACCGTACGAGTCCGCGCCGGCCGGAAAGGTGCTGTGACATGCCCCCCGTTTTCGCCCACGGCCGTCTGCGGCTGTACCTCCTCAAGCTGCTGGAAGAGGCCCCCCGGCACGGCTACGAGGTGATCCGCCTGCTGGAGGAGCGCTTCCAGGGCCTGTACGCCCCCTCGGCCGGCACGGTCTACCCCCGGCTGGCCAAACTGGAGGCCGAGGGCCTGGTCACGCACGCCACGGAGGGTGGCCGCAAGGTCTATTCGATCACCGACGCCGGCCGCGCCGAACTGGCCGACCGCACCGGGGAGCTCGCCGATCTGGAGCTGGAGATCCGGGAGTCGGTCTCCGAGCTGGCCGCCGAGATGCGCGACGACGTGCGCGGGGCGGCGGGCAAGCTGCGCAGCGAGATGCGGGCGGCGGCCGACGAGTCGCGCCACACGCCGGGCGCCGCCCCGGGCGGCAGGGAGCCGTTCGGCGGGTTCGGTGACTTCGGCGACCACGAGACGTGGCGTGCCGCCAAGGACGAGCTGCGCAAGGCCAGGCAGGAGTGGAAGGAACAGGCCCGCCGCGCGAAGGACGAGTCCCGGCGCGCCCGCCAGGACGCCCAGCAGGCCCGCCGCCAGGCGAAGGAGGCCCAGGACCGGGCGCGCGAGCAGATGCAGAACGCCGCCCGCCAGGTGCAGGAGCACTTCGCCCGGGGCGACTGGCCGGCCGGGGTCCGCGAGGGCCTGGCCGAGATCACCGGCCAGCTGGGCGGCTTCGCCCGTACGGGGAGCTGGGGGCCCGCCGGCCAGCCGGACGCCACCGGCCCGGACCCCGAGTGGGGCAGGGACACGGGCGGCACGGGCGACCCGTCCCGCGATCTGGACCGGCTGCTCGACCGCTTCCGCGACGAGATCCGCGACGCGGCACGGGACCACGGGGTGACGGAAGCCCAGCTCGCCGAGGCCCGCCGCCACTTGGCAACGGTGGCGGCCCAGGTGGGCGCGGTGCTGCGGGGAGACGGGGAGAAATAAGCGCGGGGGGGGGGCGGGCCGCCCGCCCCCCCCGCCCGCCCCACCCCCCGCGCCGGCCCGGCCCCCCCCCCCCGGCCCCCCCACGCCCGCCCCCCCCCGCCCCCC